>CAVRMF010000038.1:0-15447 GCA_963721905.1 uncultured Alphaproteobacteria bacterium | reverse complement strand
ACATCCTGAATGACCCTTCTCGCCTCCGCGCTGCCGCGCGGGGCTTATGGAACTTCGAAGCCGCCCGCCGCCTCGAAGCGCTGCTCGCGAGCCTGCCGAGAGGGGGCTCGCTCGTGCATGTGCATGGCTGGGCCAAAGCTCTGTCGCCGTCGATCGCCGGGCCGATCGCGGCCTCCGGCTTGCCCGCGATCTGCACGCTGCACGAATACTTTCTGTTCTGCCCCAACGGCGGGTTCTACAATTACAACACGAGCGAGGTCTGTCGGCTCGAGCCGATGTCGCTCGCCTGCGTCACCACGAACTGCGACTCGCGCTCCTATCCGCAGAAGCTCTGGCGTTGCTCAAGGCATGTGGCGATGCGCCGTGTCGCGCGCTTGCCGCAGGTTTTCTCTGATTTCATTGTCATCTCAGATCTGCAAGACGGGGTCGTGAGGGCGAGACTGCCTAGGGGCGCCCGCGTCCATCGGGTCGCCAATCCGATTGAGGCAAGCCAGCTGGGCCCCAAATCGCAGCCTGCGAGCGGCGACTTTTTGTTTGTCGGGCGTATCGCACGGGAAAAGGGTCCGATGCTGTTTGCCGAAGCCGCTCGCCGCGCGGGCGTCGTCCCAACCTATGTCGGCGACGGCCCGATCCGCGATGAACTGGCGGGAGGCTACCCCGAGGCGCGCATCCTCGGCTGGAAGACGCCCAACGAAGCGCGAGGGATGATCCGCGCTGCGCGGGCGCTCGTCTTCCCGTCGCTGTGGTATGAGGTCCAGGGCCTGGCCGTCAGCGAAGCTAAGGCCATGGGCACGCCAGTCGTCGTGTCGGACGTCTGCGCGGGACGCGAGGCGATCGAGGACGGCAGGTCGGGGCTCTGGTTCAGGAACGGCGATCCGGATGCGCTCGCCGCTGCGCTGGATCGGCTGAAGGACGACGCGCTGGTCGAAAGGCTCTCGAACCACGCCTACGCGGCCTACTGGGCCGATGCTCCTACCCTGGAGCGACATGTCGGCGCGCTCCTCGACATTTACGAGGACATGCTTTGCCGCTGGCCCGAGCCGCTCCCGTCAGCCGCGTCGCGCGCGGACCTCGTCGACGAAGTCGTCCATCCGCTTGGCGACGGCGCGGATATCGAAGAGCCCCTCGACGCGGGCGCGCGCTGAGCGCGCGAGCTTGGCGCGAAGCTCAGGCCGATCCATCAGCGAGGCGAGGCTGGCTGCAACCGCGTCGGCATCGGTGGGATCGACGATCAGCGCATCGGGACCGCAGACTTCGGCGAGACCGCCGAGCCCGGAGGAGACGAGCACTGCGCCGCTCGCAAGCGCCTCCAGCGCCGTCCGGCCGAACGGCTCCGGCGTCTTGGTCAACGCCATGCCGACCGCGGCCTTTTCCCAGGCCGCCTTCACCTGAGCATAGGGGAGGTTCGTGTCGATCCTGATCCTGCCGTCGAAATCTGCCGCGGCGTTGCGAAGCTCACGCACAACCCGAGGCTCCCTCTCGATCGCCGACAGGATGAAGCGCGCGCTCCATTCCGGCCGCGACCGCAGGAGGCGGGTGATCGCCCGCATCGCCTCGACATGGCCTTTGTCGTCAAGCGCACGGCCGACGGAGAGGATCGTCGACTCCTTTGGCGTCGAATCCGACCAGTCGGCCATGTCTAGCCCGTTCGGGACGGCGCGCATCGGCGCTCGCGCATTCGGGAAGTTCGAGCGGAACCGGTTCGCGCAGTCCTCGCTGACAAAGGCGAAGCCGGATATGCGACGCAGCTCGAAATCGCGCGTCGCCCGCTTCAGCGCGCCCGATGGCGCCTTCTCATAGGCGTGGCTGTGCAGGATCGCCGGGACCCCGGACGCTGAGGCGATCAGCGCGGCGGCGGGAAGATGGTTCTCGACGATGGCGAGATCGATTCCCTCGCGCCGCAGAAGCCTGCCGACGCTCCAGGCCTTGGCCAGATTGCCGCCCAGCGGGACGTCAGGCACGGTCTTGATCCGGATCCCCTCGAACGGCCTGTCCACTTTCGGGCAGACGACCAGGGTTGAACTGGCGTACCGGCTGTGTTGGATGAGGTCGCGGACGCAGAGTTCGACCGAGGACGCAAGGCGGGGCCCGAAATGCGCGTTGCGCAAGAGGACGTAGGCGATTGCCGGATCACGCGCCATGGGCGAACTCGTCGAGGCATTCAAAGCCCCGGAGCGGCGGTCCTTACATGTCGCCCTGCCGCTGGACAACCATCCGCCGCGATTGCCCGCCAGCGTCGAATTATGCTTGAACTGCGCCCGGTCTTGGGCCGCTGCGCCGAAGAGTGCAATGAAGGGCGCATGATGGTCTCCTCGCCAAACAAGGAGCGCACGGATGCCCTGACGCATATCGGCGTCAGGGGCGAGGCGCGCATGGTCGACGTGTCGGAAAAGGCCGCGACGAGCCGCGTGGCGGTCGCGGAGGGGCGCGTGCGCATGGGGCCGGCCACGCTTCGAACCATTCTCGCCGGCGATGCGAAGAAGGGCGACGTGATCGGAGCGGCGCGCATCGCCGGGATCATGGCGGCCAAGAAGACCGCCGAGCTCATTCCGCTCTGCCATCCGCTTCAACTGAGCAAAATCGAGGTCGACATCGCGCCCGACGAGTCCCTGCCGGGCCTGAAGGTTCGGGCGGAAGCGCGGTGCGTCGGCCCGACTGGGGTGGAGATGGAGGCGCTAACCGCCGTCGCCGTCGCTTGCCTCACCATCTACGACATGGCGAAGGCGATTGATCGGGGCATGAGCGTCGAGGGCGTGCGGCTCGTCGAGAAACGCGGCGGCAAGTCGGGTGAATGGCGGACGGAGGATCGGGACGCGTGAGCGGCATGATCTCAGTCGAAGAGGCGCTCGCCCGGGTGCTTGCCTCCGCCGAGGCGCCGCTCGACGAAGAGCGGGTCGCGCTTGAGGCGGCTCACGGCCGCGTGCTGGCGCGCGATCTCGTCGCGCTTCGCACCCAGCCGCCCTTCGCCAATTCCGCAATGGACGGCTACGCCTTGCGCGCCGCAGATACGGCGCATGCCTCGAGCCTGACCCTAATCGGCGAATCCGCGGCGGGACGCGCGTTCGACGGGATGGTCGGTCGAGGCCAGGCGATCCGAATCTTCACCGGAGCGCCAATGCCCGAAGGCGCCGACGCCATCGTCGTTCAGGAGGAGGTCCGGCGGGAGGGCGATCGCATCGCGCTCATGGGCCCCGCGGCGACCGGCGACAATCTGCGACCTGCCGGAATGGATTTTCGTGACGGCGAGGCGCTGATCCCGGCCGGACGCCGTCTCACTCCGCGCGACGTCGCCCTGGCGGCCGCGGGCAACCATGCCGATCTGCCGGTGCGGCGGCGCGCGCGGGTTGCAATCCTTGCGACCGGCGACGAACTGGTCGCGCCCGGCGGCGCGCTCGGCCCGGCGCAGATCATTGCTTCGAACAATTTCGCAGTGGCTGGGGTCGTCGCCGCCTGCCGCGGCGTTTCGATCGATCTCGGCATCGCCGTCGATACAATAGCCGCGCTCGACCAGGCCATCCGTCGGGCGAGTGAGGCCGAGGCGGACGTACTCGTCACGCTCGGCGGCGCATCGGTCGGGGATCACGACCTCGTCCAGAAGGCGCTCGTCGCCGCGGGCATGGAGCTCGGCTTCTGGCGCATCGCGATGCGCCCCGGCAAGCCGCTCATGCACGGGCGGCTCGGCGCCATGCGGGTCCTCGGCCTGCCGGGCAACCCTACGTCGTCGATGATCTGCGCGATCCTGTTCCTGCGCCCACTCTTACGCGCGCTGCACGGCGAGCCTGGCGCGGCGGCCGATCCGAGCGGGCCGGGCCGCCTCGGCGCAGACCTCCCCGCCAACGGACCGCGACAGGATTATATGCGCGCGACGCTCGCCCGCGGCGCAGACGCGCTCCCTGTCGCGATCCCGTCCGCCTCGCAGGATTCATCGCTGGTCAAGACCATGGCCCGCGCCGACGGCCTCATCGTCCGACCGCCGCGCGCAGAAGCGGCGAAAACGGGCGAGGCTTGCCGAATCATCGCCTTCGACCGGCTTGGGATCTGATTGCCCGGGCGCTCAAGCCGCCGCGTCTCGCGGTCCTGGAAACAGATGATCCATCCGTCCTGTCGCCCAATAGGCGGCGAGGCCGATCCACTCCTTCGCGGCGACCTCGAAGATGCGAAAATTTCGCGCGGGATCGAAGTCCCATATCAAGCCATATTGGCTTCCAGCAGTTTTCGCGCCTCCAACGCCTCGGTCGAAACGCGGGCCACCAGCGCGCCGCTCCCGCCGGAAAAGACGACCCGCGCGGCCGGGAAGCGCCTGGCGAGCAGCGCGGCCTCCACAACGCGCTCGCCGTCGTCGAAGACGGTCTGCCCTCGCGCATTGCTCAAAACATCATTGATCGCGCCTTCGAGAATGATGATCCCATATCGCGGCGGCATATCGGCCGGGGGCGGGGGACACCGATCCTCCAGCGGCGCCGCGAGCAGACGGCCGATCGGCGTCATGGCGACGGCGATCAGGACGAGGAGGGCAGCGATCGCGACCAGTCGCCCAATCCGGGCATGGCGGCCGCCGGAGTACAAAGCGCCGAAGAGAGCGGCGATGAGCAGCAAGCTGATCGGCGATGCGAACATCCAGAAGAGTTTCGACGCGACAAAGAACACAGGGGCGCTCCCTTCATTGTTTGCTTGTGGCAAGGGGCGGCGCTTGTGGCAAGTCGCGCAGTTGCCTAGTCTAGGCGGGAATTCCGGGGAGCCCGATGAAGCCTCAACGCGATGTCATTGCCGCGATCGGCCGAACGCCGCTCATCGAACTTCGCGCCGCCTCCCAGGAGACCGGCTGCACGATTCTAGGCAAAGCGGAATTCATGAATCCGGGAGGCTCTGTCAAAGACCGCGCCGCGCTGGCGATCATCGGCGACGCTGTGGCGCGGGGTGAGCTTCGGCCTGGTGGGGTCATCGTCGAGGGCACTGCCGGCAACACCGGGATCGGGATCGCGATGGTCGCCAGCGCGCTTGGCTATCGCGCCGTCATCGTCATCCCGGACACCCAGTCGCAGGAGAAGAAAGACATGCTGCGCCTCGCCGGCGCCGAATTGATCGAGGTCCCCGCGGTTCCCTATTCCAACCCCAACAATTACGTCCGCTACTCCGGCCGCCTCGCGGAAACGCTTGCGAAATCCGAACCGAGCGGCGCGGTCTGGGCGAACCAGTTCGACAACGTCGCCAATCGCAAGGGGCATTATGAGACGACCGGACCGGAGATATTCGACGATCTCGACGGAGAGGTTCACGGCTTCGTCAGCGCGGTCGGCACCGGCGGCACGCTGGCCGGAGTGGGCATGGCTCTGAAGGAACGCGACCCCCGCATCAAGATCGCGCTCGCCGATCCGATGGGCGCTGCGCTCTACTCCTATTATACGACCGGCCAGCTCAAGAGTTCCGGCTCCTCCATCACCGAGGGCATCGGCCAGGGGCGGGTCACCGCCAACCTCGAGGACGCGCCTATCGATTTCGCCTATCAGGTCACGGACGACGAGGCGCTGCCGATCGTCTTCGATCTCGTGATCCAGGAGGGACTGCTGCTCGGCGGCTCTTCGGGGATCAACATTGCCGGCGCTATCCGCCTCGCCCGGGAGCTCGGTCCGGGGCATACGATCGTGACGATCTTGAGCAATTCCGGCGCGCGCTACGCCTCGAAGCTCTTCAATCCCGCGTTCCTGCGCTCCAAGAATCTTGCTGTCCCCGCCTGGCTCGAGGCGAAGGCGACCGCGCCGCAGGTTTTCGTTTGATGACAGAAGCTCTGTTCCGGGATGACTCGTATCTAGTCGAGACGAAGGCCGATGTCCTGTTCGCCGACAACCGGGGAATTGCGCTCGACCGAACCGTCTTCTATCCGCAGGGTGGCGGCCAGGCGGGAGATCAGGGCGTCCTGGTTCTCGCTGACGGCGGGACGATCCCGATCGTCAACACGGTCTACGACGCCGATCGAAAGACGATTCTGCATGCGCCCGCCGAGGGCGCGAACCTGCCGGCCGCCGGCGCCAGCGTCATCGCGCGGATCGACTGGGATCGGCGCTTGAAACGAATGCGCGCCCACACCGCGTTGCACCTCCTTTCCGTCGTGCTGCCTTACCCGGTGACGGGCGGGTCGGTCGGCGACGCGGAAGGCCGGCTCGACTTCAACTCGGGCGAGGCCGTGCTGGACAAGGCGGAGGTCGAGCGCAGGCTCAACGAACTCATCGCAATCGACGCGCCTGTGAGCCAACGCTGGATCACCGACGCGGAACTCGAAGCCAATGCGTCGCTGATCAAGACGATGTCGGTTAAGCCTCCGACCGGACCGGCCGGGTCCGGCTCATCGCCATCGAAGGCCTCGACCTTCAGCCTTGCGGGGGAACCCTATCGCCAGAACCGGCGAAATCGGCCGCGCCTCGGTGACCCAGATCGAAAAGAAGGGCAAGATCAACCGCCGCGTGCGCATCGCGCTCGCCTCGCCCTGAACTGACCGGAGCTTCAAGTGCCGACGCATAATTTCTGCACCACCGATGAGCTTGCCGCCGAACTCGGCGACCCCAACCTCGGCGTCATCGACGCGTCGTGGCATCTGCCCAACACCGGGCGCTTCGGGGCCGGCGAATTCCGGTTCGAGCATATACCAGGCGCAGTGTTCTTCGACATCGACACCATCGCCGATGTCGAGTCGGCTTGCCGCACATGTTGCCGAAGCCCGAGGCCCTGGCCAAGGAAATGGGCGCGCTGGGCTTGGGCGACGGCATGCGTTTTGTCATTTACGACGCGATGGGTCTTTTCGCCGCGGCGCGGGTCTGGTGGACCCTGCGCGCCTATGGCGTGGAGAAGGTCCGCATCCTCGAGGGCGGCCTCTCGAAGTGGAAGCATGAGGGCCGTCCGCTGGAGAGCGGCGACGCGCATCCAAAACCCCGGGTCTTCACTCCGCGGCTGGACGAGAGCTTCGTCGCCTCGCTCGACGAGGTTCGCGCAGCGCTCGCCGACGGCTCGGCGCAGGTCGTCGATGCGCGTCGGCCGACCGCTTCTGCGGGCAAGCGCCCGAGCCGCGTCCGGGCCTCAAGTCCGGCCACATGCCCGGCAGCCTCAACCTGCCCTTCGTCGATATCGTCGAGCACGGAGGGCTCAAATCGCCCGAGGCGCTCAAAGCGACCTTCGCCGAGCACAAGATCGATCTCACGAAGCCCATCATCACCACCTGCGGCTCGGGCGTCAGCGCGGCGATCCTGGCGCTTGCGGTCGAGGAGGCCGGCGGCAAGGTCGAGGGCCTCTACGACGGCTCATGGGCGGAATGGGGCGGCCGGGAGGATTGTCCGGTCGTGACAGGTCATAAATGAGGGCAGGATCGGCGACGGGCGCAAGACCGGCCAAGGTCTTGTGCGATTCTGCGTTCAACTCAACCTTTTCAAGCGCTTAAGTGTTAAAAACTCAACTTTTGCAGCCTTTGCTCGAAACGACCGCGTCCCCGCAGCGCGCGCGATTTCCATTCCCGAATTCAATCTTTTCAATCGGTTGCGGCGCGTCATAATTACTTACGATTTATGTTATCTCGTCCGAGTGACGTCGGGATCGCCCGCCGTTCGAAACCACATGCGCAGCTGATCGCGACTTTCATCGCGACAGGGAACATAACACAGGTTTCGGCTTTCCCAAAGGAATTGTTGCGCCGCTCATCCCTGATCGGCGAAGGCGCGCAACGCCTTTCGACAGCGGGATCTTTCTGGTCCTCAAGCTCAGCCAGCCCTACGCCGGTCTCTCCCGCTTTTTGCCGGCGGCGCTCGAGCAGACGGTCAACTCGATCGACAAGTCAACGCAGCACCCTTTCCCGAGGTTCATCCCCTTTAATGTCGCGCCGATGCTAAGTTCGATGGCGCGACTGCGAATTGGCGTTTATACGGCGACTGTCGGCGCGACTTGGGGAATTTCAAATGATCACCAGAAGCGTTTTCACGGCGGCCGCGTTGGCCGCCGCGATCGCCCTCCCGCTCGCTGGCGCGGCGCAATATGCCGAAGCCTGCACACGGATTTTCGCCAACGACAAGGGCGGCGCCATGCTCGTTGCGCGCAGCATGGACTGGGCGACGACCACCGAGCCGGTTCTACCGTCTTTCCCCGCGGGCTCGCGCGCGACGGCGGGCATGCGGGGCCGATGGCGGTGGTCGCCGACAATCCCGCCCACTGGACGTCGCAATACGGCAGCGTCGTCACCACCATTTACGGCATCGGTACGGCCGACGGGATCAACGAGCGCGGCCTCGCCGCGCACATGCTCTATTTCCCGCCGGCCGATTACGGCCCGCGCGACCCGGCCAAGCCCGGCGTGCAGGCAGCGCTCTGGGCCCAATATGCGCTCGACAACGCGGCCACCGTCGAGGAGGCGCTGGCGAGCCTCGCCAAGATCCAGATCGTCAAGGTCGAGATCGAGGTGCACGGGCAGACCCAGCGCGGAACCGTCCACCTCGCGCTCGAGGACGCCACGGGCGACTCGGCCATTCTCGAATATCTCGATGGCAAGCTCGTCGTTCATCACGGCCGCGAATTTCGCGTCATGACCAACGCGCCCGAATACGACAAGCAGCTCGAACTGCTCGGCCAGCGCGATTTCGCCAACCCTACCATGGAGACGCAAGTCCCCGGCAATGTGAACCCGCGCGACCGGTTTCAGCGGGCGAGCTATTTTCTCTCCGTCCTGACCAAGCCGACGTCGGAACGCGCCGGCATCGCCGGCATGTTCGGGCTCATCCGCAACGTGTCGATCCCGTTCGGCGCGCCGGTCAACGGCTCGACCTTCGACACCGAATACAGAACTGTCAGCGACCTGACCGGCAAGCGTTACTTTTTCGAGCTCACCACCGCGCCGAACGTGATCTGGACCGATCTTTCCAAGCTCAACCTCGCCGAGGGCGCTTCCGTACTGACGCTCAACCCGAACAACATCGATCTCAGCGGCGACGTCACCTCGCAGTTCCAGCCGGCGAAAGCGCCGTTCTAGGCAACCGCGCCCGCCCTGCCGCTCATCCTCGAACTCAGCCAGCCCTAGCCAGCCACGCTCGAGCAGACGGCCGACACGATCGACAAGTGATGCGAGGCGAGGAGGCCCTTCAAAGAAGGCTGCCCTGCCGGTCTTCGGTTTCACGGCTCGCCTTTTTGAGGCTTTCCATGTGGCCGAACGGGACTTGGGGACGCTTGCCTTCGATGACTTCCGCGGCGGTCAGGATCTGTAGCCGAGGGACCTTGCCGCCGCCGCTGTCGTAAAGGCCCGCAGAGGCGGCCTCCTTCTCCATTTCGCGGGTCGGATTGTTAGCGTCAGGAAGACGCCGAGCTTCGCGTCCTCCCGCTCCATCGTTCCCTTGAGGTCGCGGACGTGTGCGGAATTTGTGGCCCCGCCCTTGACCGAATGATCCCAATTGCGGCTTGTTCTCCGCGTCGCGGAAATGCAGATAGCCGTCTATGCCCCGGTCCATGCCCTTCTTGCCGCCCTTGTAGGGCTGGCCGCCGATGGTCGCGACAATCCATTTCTGAAACTCGTGCTTGTCGCGCTCGGCGAGATCGCGCGCAGCGTCCGCGTCCTTCGGGACGCCGTGGACTTCGTAGGCGATGCCGGGAAACGCCTCCTTGAGGCGCCGCTCTATCAGCGCGATCGCGAGATGGGTCACATCGATACCGATCCACTGGCGGTTGAGCTTTTGCGCGGCGTGAACAGTTGTGCCACAGCCGCAGAAGGGATCGAGCACGACGTACCCGTCCGCGCGACGAGGCCGAGACGATTATCGCTCAAGGAGCGAGAGCGGCTTTTGCGTAGGGTAACCGAGACGTTCCTTGCGCTTCGCGTTGATAGGCGGGAATGTCATTCCAAACGTCTCCTATCGGCTTACCCTTTTGCTCGTCCAAATATCGCTTGTAACGAGGTATCGATCCGTCGCGTGTTTGGACAATTAAGCCTTCCGTCCTTGTCCGCCTCTTCCATTCTTTCGCGCGTCCATCGCCAAACCCGCTCCGGCGTTCACACCCCTTCCAAACATACTCATAGGTTTGGGATTATCGTGGCCTTCTTGATTGCGGACATGCAACTCATTCGTTCGTTGAGATATCGTTCTGCCGTAGCGGCGTCCGTTGATGAATACTTCACTTCGGTCTTATCGTCCAAATCGTCGCTATTGTACGCAATCGGCGCCGCTCGGGGTTCCAAGTCGCTGTCTCTCTCTCGGGCATAATAGAAAATCATCGTCGTGAAGGGAAGCATATTTACGCGTGAAGCATGTCCTGTGGGTGTCCCTCGTTTCCAAACGATTTCATTCTTAAAGTGCGCTGACGCCGAACATCCGCGTCTAGAGCATTCTTTGAGGTAATGGCTCGCGGTCGGATCGCAGTGCAGATAGAGCGACCCCGTCGGCTTCAGGACGCGATGCAGTTCGATGAGCCGCACGGCCATCATCGCGAGATAGGCCATCATGTCGTTTTCGCCGAGCGCGGACCGCATCGCCTTCAGCATGATCGCCGCATCGGAATGGCCGCCGGTCAGCACCTCGTCGAAGGCGCGCTCGGCCGATTCGTTCCAATGCCAAGTGTCCTCGAAGGCCTCGATCTGCGCCTGCGACTGCGCGCCGCCCGGCGCTTTGAACAAAACGTTGTAAGAGGCGTTCGAGTTGAACGGCGGGTCGAGATAGATCAGGTCGACGCTTTCGTCCGCAATGCTGGCGCGCAGCACCCGAGATTGTCGCCGTAATAGAGCTTGTTGGTCATGCCCCGCGCCACCCCAAATCGATGGTCGACCCAGTATGCTTGGCGCGACCGAATTGTGGCACGCGCCAATTGTTCTTTGTTTGTTCTAGCAGTTCGAAGGCCAGCGGACAAGCCGTCGCCTAGGGGGTTCGCCGCCACCGCAAAAGGTTGCCGGCGTGGGGCTTAGCGACCTGGCGGAGATTGACGGCGACGGAATCGCAGGACGATCGTCGGAGGGTTTTCGACGAGCGGCGCTTGGCCGTGCGACGAAGCCTATTGCGCCTGCAAGAGCGTAGGCTCAGCCTCTTTCATCACGGGCGGCGGGTTCCACTTCCCGGTCAGGGCATCGCTCTTCGGCGCGTAAAGACGCATCGTGAGGTTGAACGGCCCTTTCGGGGCCGGCAGCCAGTTCGCCTCCTTGTCCACGCCAGGGCTGGCGTTCTGGAAGTGGAGGTCCAGGGAGCTGTCCGGGTTGTACTTGAACGGCATCCAGCTGCTGACTGCGAACCGGTTCAGGCTGTTCGCCACCTGGTATCCCTGCGCGTCATAGAGGGTGACCGACCAGAAGGCGTTCACTGGCGGCGTCGCCCCCTTGTCGAAATGGAGGACATAGGCGTTGCCGCCATCCAGCGGCTTTCCTGTCTCGTCCGCGAGGTTGATCGGATAGATCGCGTCCTCGGGCAGGTTCGCGCCGAGGCCCAACTGCGTGATGATCGCGCGCTTCAGGTAATAGTTGCCGTAAACGCCCATCGTGTCGGTGTTCATCGACCAGCCGTTCACGACGCGGGCCAAGCTGGCCACCTTCCAAGCCATCAACTTCAAGGCGTCCTCGGGCGCGGTCTCCAGTCCGGCCTTGATCGCCGGATCGACCTTGTCGATATCGAAGCTCTTGCCGCGCTCGATCCCGATCCGCTGCATCAGGGCGAGGATCGGCTGATCGGTGATATGCGGCGGCTGCAGCTTGAGGATTTCGGCGGCATAGGCGAAGAACTTGCCGGCTGGCATTGTATCGACCGTGATCTTCGGCGGCGTCTTCATGTCGATGTTAGGATCGACGGTTCCGACCACCGGCTCGGCGGTCTTGCCCCAGCTTGACAGCGGCGTGATCTTGAGCTCGGCCTGGATCTTATTCACCGCAGCATAGTCGGCCGGCCCGTCAGTCTTGGTGCGGCCGATGATCCAGACGTAGGGCGTGGGCGCGTCTATGCGAACGACACCCGCGGGCAGCGAGCCGCTCCAGCCCGGCGGCGTGACGGCGTAATCGCCCGCCTGGGTTCCGGTCGTGCGCCAGCCCGGGGAGGCGAACACGTCGGTCCACATATCGAGCATCGGCAGCAGGTAATAGCGCCCATGCGTATCGGGAACCGATACGATCATCGGCTCCTTGCTCAGGTCGAGCCAGGCGCTGGAATAGAGAGTATCGAAGTTAGGCCGGACCACCACCTTCATGTCAGCAGGGGGGTATTCCAAGATGTTGGCGAACGTGTTCGCCGGCGCATGAATGCCTTCAGATTTGACGACGTTGGTGAGCTGCTTCCGCGTCAGGTCCGTTGTGACGAGGGGGTAGAAGTACAGGTAAGCCTGCACGCCGATGGCATGCGCATCCTGTTCGCTGATCGAGTCTGGCTGCGCGCGCCGCACTAGGCGCGCCGCAGGCGAGCGTCGCGCTGAGCAGTGCGGGAAGAGCGAAGCGAGCGAGCAGAGTCGGTATCCCAGCCATGTGTGCGTTCTCCCGGGCGCGACCATCCCGGGCCGGCGGCCAGCGTCTAGCACTGGACCAAGAGGAAGGAAATCGTCGTCCGTGGATAGGCGGCTGAACTACGAATGGCGAGGACGCCCGCAACCGGCCGTCCAGCGGGGACGTATGGCTCACGCTCTCGATCTCGCCTATGGCGCCGGCCGCAGCGAAGAACTGACGGCTTGTCCAAAACGATTATGGACGGCGCGCGGGAATCCGAATAATCGATCGCCGGGCAAGAATCCGCAGGCTCGCCTTCGAGCGCGGTTTCATCGCGGGCTGATCGTCAGCCGTCATTTTGGGAGGGAATCGCCATGGCATCGGTCTGGGTTGGCATCGCCGTCACAATCATAACGTTCCTGGGCGGGGCCCTCGGGCTCTATCTGCAGAGGACGCTGCCGGAAGAGCATTCGGTGGAAAAGTCGCGCGACATGATCGGAGCGGTCATGGGGCTCGTCACGCTGCTCCTGGCGCTGGTGCTCGGCACGATCGTCGGCTCGGCTTATTTCTTCTCCGCCACCCAGCAGTCCGAACTGCAGGCGCTCTCGGCGCAGTCGATTCAGCTCGACGAGGCGTTGGCGGAATTCGGGCCTGAGGCGAAGCCGCTGCGCGACGCGTGGAAGGAGAACCTCGACAAGAACCTCAAGCTCTTCTGGGGCGGTGGGGATGTCGACCCCGGCGCGCTCCACGTCTCGAAGGCGATGGGCGCCATAAGCGCCCTCAAGGGCGCCATCCATTCGCTCGACGCCAAGACGCCGGAGCAGAAGGACGCGGTTGCGGGGGCGAACGCCCATCTGGCACAGATCGAACAGACAAGGCTGCTGATGTCGCTCCAGCTCGCCAATCCGTTTTCCAAGCCGCTGCTGTTCGTCGTGGTGTTCTGGTCGTTCTTCCTGTTCTGCGGCTTCGGCCTCCTGTCGAAGCTCAACGCCACGACGATCGGGGCGCTCGCCTTCGGCGCGCTCGCCGTCGGCAGTGGAATCTACCTCATCCTCGAACTCAGCCAGCCCTACACCGGCCTCTTCAAGATTTCGCCGGCCGCGCTGCAAGAGGCGGTCGATTCGATCGACAAGTGATCGTCGATACGGAGGCCCGTGGGTCTCAATTTCTTGAAACCGACCTACGGCGCAGGCTGGCGGCTTCGCACGCACGCGACGCTCATCTTCTGAGCGGGAACCGCATGGTTAACCGAGTCTTAACGAGGATGATTGACTCCCGTCGAAGGAGATTTAGAGTCAATGCAAAGTTAAATCTGCGTAGGAGTTTTGCGTGCCGACCGTTCGCCCGTACTGGAAGGGCTACATCAAGCTAGCCCTCGTTTCCTGCCCGATCGCGCTTTACACCGCTTCGTCCTCGAGCGAGCGGGTGGCGTTCCGCCAGATCAACAAGAAGACCGGCAATCGGCTGCGGCAACAGCTCATTGACGATGCGACCCGCGAGCCGGTCGAGGCGGCGGACAAGGGCCGCGGCTACGAATATGCGAAAAATTCCTATCTCATGATTGAGGACGAGGAGATCGAATCGATCGAGGTCGAGAGCAACCACATGATCGAGATCAACTCGTTCGTCCCGCGCAGCGAAATCGACGAGCGCTATCTCGACAGCCCCTATTACATCGGGCCGAATGACCCGGTCGGCCAGGAAGCGTTCGCGGTCATCCGCGAGGCAATGCGCGGCAAGGACATGGTTGCGCTCGGACGCGTGGTTCTTGCGAAGCGCGAGCGCGTGATCATGCTTCAGCCCTGGGAGAAGGGACTGCTCGGCACAACGCTCCGATATCCTTACGAGGTCCGCGACTCCAAGGATTATTTCTACGACATTCCGGACGTGAAGATCGCGTCCGACATGCTGACGCTGGCGGAGCACATTCTCAAAAGCAAGGAGACGAAATTCGATCCGTCGAAATTCGTCGACCGCTACGAGCAGGCCGTCATTCAACTCTTGGAAAAGAAGCAGCAGGGCATGCCGGCGCCGAAGGCGGCTCCATTCGTCGCGCCGACCAATGTCGTCAGTCTGATGGATGCTCTGCGCCGGAGTATCGCGAAAAGTCAAAGGTGGGCGCCCCGGCGAAGACGGCGGCGGCCGCGCAACCGCAGAAGGGCAAGAAGCGCGTCCCCGGCCAGGGAGAGCTGCTGTTGCCGATTGCGGGGCGAAAAGCTGAGGCCAAGGCGGAAACAAAGCCCGCGGCCCAGCCAGAAGCAAAGCCCGCGTCTCAGCCGGCCAGCCGACGTAAATCCGGATAGCGATAATCTCGAGTGGCCCGGGCCTCGTTTTCCCCATTTGAAGCGGAAGGCGTGCGGGGATACCTGCACAAGTCGGCGAGCGCCGGCGACGGGATGACGCTGACGCACGGCGCCGGAGGCAACGCCAACTCACCGCTGCTTCTGGCCGTGGCGGAGGCGTTTCAGAACACGGGCGTCACGGTCCTGCGCTGCGACCTCCCCTTCCGCCAGCAAAGACCGTCGGGACCGCCGAGACCGGGAGACTCCGCCAAGGATCGCGCAGGGCTTCGCGCAGCGGTTGCGGCGCTGCGGCGCATTGTGAGCGGCAGGGTTTTTCTTTCCGGCCAATCTTATGGCGGCCGTCAGTCGAGCATGCTGGCGGCCGACGAGCCCGAGCTTGTCGAAGCGCTCATGCTTCTCTCCTATCCGCTCCACCCGCCCGGCAAGCCGACTGAGATGCGAACCGCCCATTTTCCGCGACTTCGCACTCGGGCTCTGTTCGTCCAGGGCTCGCATGACCCATTCGGCTCGATCGAGGAGATGGAACAGGCGGTGAAGATGATCCACGCCCCACATAAGCTGACGGTCGTCGAAGGCGCCGGCCATGACCTGAAGCGCGGCCGGTTCGATCTCGGCGCCTTGACCGGCGGCATGTCCCAGCTGGTCGCCGAGTAGTGGCCAGGGTGAGCCCAATCGTAGGGCTGCTGTCGGTCCCCGCCCCCCTTGCGGGACCCACGACCGCCGCCCGGCTCACGG
>CAVRMF010000037.1:0-30916 GCA_963721905.1 uncultured Alphaproteobacteria bacterium | reverse complement strand
TTTTTTACACTTAAGCGCTTGAAAAGATTGAGTTCAACGCAGAATTGCACAAGACCTTGGCCGGCTCGGTGCCCGTCGCCGATCCTGCCCTCACTTATGACCTGTCACGACCGGACAATCGTCCCGGCCGCCCCATTCCGCCCATGAGCCGTCGTAGAGGCCCTCGACCTTGCCGCCGGCCTCCTCGACCGCGAGCGCCAGGATCGCCGCGCTGACGCCCGAGCCGCAGGTGGTGATGATGGGCTTGGCGAGATCGATCTTGTGCTCGGCGAAGGTCGCTTGGAGCGCCTCGGGCGATTTGAGCCGTCCGTGCTCGACGATATCGACGAAGGGCAGGTTGAGGCTGCCGGGCATGTGGCCGGACTTGAGGCCGGGACGCGGCTCGGGCGCTTGCCCGCAGAAGCGGTCGGCCGGACGCGCATCGACGACCTGCGCCGAGCCGTTGGCGAGCGCTGCGCGAACCTCGTCGAGCGAGGCGACGAAGCTCTCGTCCAGCCGCGGAGTGAAGACCCGGGGTTTTGGATGCGCGTCGCCGCTCTCCAGCGGACGGCCCTCATGCTTCCACTTCGCGAGGCCGCCCTTGAGGATGCGGACCTTCTCCACGCCATAGGCGCGCAGGGTCCACCAGACCCGCGCCGCGGCGAAAAGACCCATCGCGTCGTAAATGACAAAACGCATGCGGTCGCCCAAGCCCAGCGCGCCCATTTCCTTGGCCAGCGTCCCGGACTTGGGCAACATATGCGGCAAGCCAGATTCGACATCGGCGATGCTGTCGATGTCGAAGAACACTGCGCCTGGTATATGCTCGAGCCGGAATTCGCCGGCGCCGAAGCGTCCGGTGTTGGGCAGATGCCACGACGCGTCGATCACGCCGAGGTTGGAGTCGCCGAGTTCGGCGGCAAGCTCATCGGTGGTGCGAAATATGCGTCGGCACTTGAAGCTCCGGTCGTTCAGGGCGAGGCGAGCGCGATGCGCACGCGGCGGTTGATCTTGCCCTTCTTTTCGATCTGGGTCACCGAGGCGCGGCCGATTTCGCCGGTTCTGGCGACATGGGTTCCCCCGCAAGGCTGAAGGTCCAGGCCTTCGATGGCGATGAGCCGGACCCGGCCGGTTCCGGTCGGAGGCTTCACCGACATCGTCTTGACCAGCGACGGATTGGCTTCGAGTTCCGCGTCGGTGATCCAGCGTTGGCTCACAGGCGCGTCGATTGCGATGAGTTCGTTGAGCCTGCGCTCGACCTCCGCCTTGTCCAGCACGGCCTCGCCCGAGTCGAAGTCGAGCCGGCCTTCGGCGTTGCCGACCGACCCCCCCGTGACCGGGTAAGGCAAGACCACGGAAAGGAGGTGCAACGCCGTATGGGCGCGCATTCGTTTCAAGCGCCGATCCCAGTCGATCCGCGCGATGACGCTGGCGCCGGCGGCCGGCAGGTTCGCGCCCTCGGCGGGCGCATGCAGAATTGTCTTTCGATCGGCGTCGTAGACCGTGTTGACGATCGGGATCGTCCCGCCGTCAGCGAGAACCAGGACGCCCTGATCTCCCGCCTGGCCGCCACCCTGCGGATAGAAGACGGTTCGGTCGAGCGCAATTCCCCGGTGATCGGCGAACAGGACATCGGCCTTCGTCTCGACTAGATACGAGTTATCCCGGAACAGAGCTTCTGTCATCAAACGAAAACCTGCGGCGCGGTCGCCTTCGCCTCGAGCCAGGCGGGGACAGCAAGATTCTTGGAACGCAGGAACGCGGGATTGAAGAGCTTCGAGGCGTAGCGCGCGCCGGAATCGCTGAAGATCGTCACGATCGTATGCCCCGGACCGAGCTCCCGGGCGAGGCGGATAGCGCCGGCGATGTTGATTCCCGAAGAGCCGCCGAGCAGCAGTCCCTCCTGGATCACGAGATCGAAGACGATCGGCAGCGCCTCGTCGTCCGTGACCTGATAGGCGAAATCGATAGGCGCGTCCTCGAGGTTGGCGGTGACCCGCCCCTGGCCGATGCCCTCGGTGATGGAGGAGCCCGAACTCTTGAGCTCGCCGGTCGTATAGTAGGAGTAGAGCGCAGCGCCCATCGGATCGGCGAGCGCGATCTTGATGCGGGGGTCGCGTTCCTTCAGAGCCATGCCCACTCCGGCCAGCGTGCCGCCGGTGCCGACCGCGCTGACGAAGCCGTGAACCTCTCCGTCGAGATCGTCGAATATCTCCGGTCCGGTCGTCTCATAATGCCCCTTGCGATTGGCGACGTTGTCGAACTGGTTCGCCCAGACCGCGCCGCTTGGTTCGGATTCCGCAAGCGTTTCCGCGAGGCGGCCGGAGTAGCGGACGTAATTGTTGGGATTGGAATAGGGAACCGCGGGGACCTCGATCAACTCGGCGCCGGCGAGGCGCAGCATGTCTTTCTTCTCCTGCGACTGGGTGTCCGGGATGACGATGACGGCGCGATAGCCAAGCGCGCTGGCGACCATCGCGATCCCGATCCCGGTGTTGCCGGCAGTGCCCTCGACGATGACCCCACCAGGCCGAAGCTCACCCCGCGCCACGGCGTCGCCGATGATCGCCAGCGCGGCGCGGTCTTTGACAGAGCCTCCCGGATTCATGAATTCCGCTTTGCCTAGAATTGTGCAGCCGGTCTCCTGGGAGGCGGCGCGAAGTTTGATGAGCGGCGTTCGGCCGATCGCGGCAATGACATCGCGTTGAGGCTTCATCGGGCTCCCCGGAATTCCCGCCTAGACTAGGCAACTGCGCGACTTGCCACAAGCGCCGCCCCTTGCCACAAGCAAACAATGAAGGGAGCGCCCTTGTGTTCTTTGTCGCGTCGAAACTCTTCTGGATGTTCGCATCGCCGATCAGCTTGCTGCTCATCGCCGCTCTCTTCGGCGCTTTGTACTCCGGCGGCCGCCATGCCCGGATTGGGCGACTGGTCGCGATCGCGGCCCTCCTCGTCCTGATCGCCGTCGCCATGACGCCGATCGGCCGTCTGCTCGCGGCGCCGCTGGAGGTTCGGTTTCCCCCGCCCCGGGCCGATATGCCGCCGCGATATGGGATCATCATTCTCGAAGGCGCGATCAATGATGTTTTGAGCAATGCGCGAGGGCAGACCGTCTTCGACGACGGCGAGCGCGTTGTGGAGGCCGCGCTGCTCGCCAGGCGCTTCCCGGCCGCGCGGGTCGTCTTTTCCGGCGGAAACGGCGCGCTGGTGGCCCGCGTTTCAACCGAGGCGTTGGAGGCGCGAAAACTGCTGGCCGATCTTGGCGTCGATGCCGTCCGTGTGATGATGGAGGACGAGTTCCGGAGCACTGACGAGAACGCGCGCTTCACAGCGGCATTGGTTCCATCCGGAACCGCCGCAGCGTTGGCTGCTGGTCACCTCGGCCTATCACATGAACTCGATCGACAGGCGTGTTCGAGAAGGCCGGCTTCAATGTGATCCCCTACCCCGTCGCGTACCGAACGGCGGGAAGCCAATATGGCTTGATATGGGACTTCGATCCCGCACGAAATTTTCGCATCTTCGAGGTCGCCGCGAAGGAGTGGATCGGCCTCGCCGCCTATTGGGGCGACAGGACGGATGGATCATCTGTTTCCAGGACCGCGAGACGCGGCGGCTTGAGCGCCCGGGCAATCAGATCCCAAGCCGGTCGAAGGCGATGATCCGGCAAGCCTCGCCCGTTTTCGCCGCTTCTGCGCGCGGCGGTCGGACGATGAGGCCGTCGGCGCGGGCCATGGTCTTGACCAGCGATGAATCCTGCGAGGCGGACGGGATCGCGACAGGGAGCCCGTCTGCGCCGCGGGCGAGCGTCGCGCGCATATAATCCTGTCGCGGTCCGTTGGCGGGGAGGTCTGCGCCGAGGCGGCCCGGCCCGCTCGGATCGGCCGCCGCGCCAGGCTCGCCGTGCAGCGCGCGTAAGAGTGGGCGCAGGAACAGGATCGCGCAGATCATCGACGACGTAGGGTTCCCCGGCAGGCCGAGGACCCGCATGGCGCCGAGCCGCCCGTGCATGAGCGGCTTGCCGGGGCGCATCGCGATGCGCCAGAAGCCGAGCTCCATGCCCGCGGCGACGAGCGCCTTCTGGACGAGGTCGTGATCCCCGACCGATGCGCCGCCGAGCGTGACGAGTACGTCCGCCTCGGCCTCACTCGCCCGACGGATGGCCTGATCGAGCGCGGCTATTGTATCGACGGCGATGCCGAGATCGATCGAAACGCCGCCGCAGGCGGCGACGACCCCAGCCACTGCGAAATTGTTCGAAGCAATGATCTGCGCCGGGCCGAGCGCGCCGCCGGGCGCGACCAGTTCGTCGCCGGTCGCAAGGATTGCAACCCGCGCGCGCCGCCGCACCGGCAGATCGGCATGGTTGCCCGCGGCCGCCAGGGCGACGTCGCGCGGAGTGAGACGGCGTCCGGCCGGGATCAGCGCCTCGCCGTCACGAAAATCCATTCCGGCAGGTCGCAGATTGTCGCCGGCCGCCGCGGGGCCCATGAGCGCGATGCGATCGCCCTCCCGCCGGACCTCCTCCTGAACGACGATGGCGTCGGCGCCTTCGGGCATTGGCGCTCCGGTGAAGATCCGGATCGCCTGGTCTGGACCGACCATGCCGCCGAACGCGCGTCCCGCCGCGGATTCGCCGATTAGGGTCAGGCTCGAGGCATGCGCCGTATCTGCGGCGCGCAAGGCGTAGCCGTCCATTGCGGAATTGGCGAAGGGCGGCTGGGTGCGAAGCGCAACGAGATCGCGCGCCAGCACGCGGCCGTGAGCCGCCTCAAGCGCCACCCGCTCTTCGTCGAGCGGCGCCTCGGCGGAGGCAAGCACCCGGGCGAGCGCTTCTTCGACTGAGATCATGCCGCTCACGCGTCCCGATCCTCCGCCCGCCATTCACCCGACTTGCCGCCGCGTTTCTCGACGAGCCGCACGCCCTCGACGCTCATGCCCCGATCAATCGCCTTCGCCATGTCGTAGATGGTGAGGCAAGCGACGGTGACGGCGGTCAGCGCCTCCATCTCCACCCCAGTCGGGCCGACGCACCGCGCTTCCGCCCGAACCTTCAGGCCCGGCAGAGACTCGTCGGGCGCGATGTCGACCTCGATTTTGCTGAGCTGAAGCGGATGGCAGAGCGGGATGAGGTCGGCGGTCCTCTTCGCGGCCATGATTCCGGCGATCCGCGCCGCGCCGATCACGTCGCCCTTCTTCGCATCGCCAGCGAGAATGGCCTTGAGCGTCGCGCGCCCCATACGCACGCGGCCCTCTGCGACCGCCACGCGGGTGGTCGCGTCCTTTTCCGACACGTCGACCATGCGCGCCTCGCCCCTGGAGCCGATATGCGTGAGGGTTCGAGAGCCGTCGTTTCGAGAAGCGACCATCGCGCGCCCTTGGTTGGGCTCTTCGGGCGCTTAAAGCGCGCGCAAAGAGAGCGGGGCGCAGTTCAAGCATAATTCGACGCTGGCGGGCAATCGCGGCGGATGGTTGTCCAGCGGTAGGGCGGCATGTAAGGACCGCCCCTCCGGGGCTTCGAATGCCTCGACGAGTTCGCCCATGGCGCGTGATCCGGCAATCGCCTACGTCCTCTTGCGCAACGCGCATTTCGGGCCCCGCCTTGCGTCCTCGGTCGAACTCTGCGTCCGCGACCTCATCCAACACAGCCGGTACGCCGGTTCAACCCTGGTCGTCTGCCCTAAAGTGGACAGGCCGTTCGACGGGATCCGGCTCAAGACCGTGCCCGACGTCCCGCTGGGCGGCAATCTGGCCAAGGCCTGGAGCGTCGGCAGGCTTCTGCGGCGCGAGGGAATTGATCTCGCCATCGTCGAGAACCATCTTCCCGCCGCGGCGTTGATCGCATCGGCGTCCGCCGTCCCGGCGATCCTGCATAGCCACGCCTATGAGAAGGCCGCGTCGGGGGCGCTGAAGCGCGCGGCGCGCGATTTCGAGCTCATGCGCATATCGGGCCTCGCCTTCGTCAGCGAGGACTGCGCGAACCGCTTCCGCTTGAACTTCCCGAATGCGCGAGCGCCGATGGGCGCCGTCCCGAACGGGCTCGACATGGCCGACTGGTCCGATTCCGTCCCGAAGGAGTCGACGATCCTCTCCGTCGGCCGTGCGCTTGACGACAAAGGCCATGTCGAGGCGATGCGGGCGATCACCCGCCTCCTGCGGTCGCGGCCGGAGTGGAGCGCTCGCTTCATCCTGTCCGCGATCGACAGGGAGCCTCGGATTGTGCACGAGCTGCGGGAGGCCTCGGGCCCCTTCGGCGGCCGGATCAGGATCGACACGAACCTGCCCTATGGGGAGGTCAAGGCGGCCTGGGAAAAGGCCGCGGTCGGCATGGCGCTGACCAAGACGCCGGAGCCGTTCGGCCGCACCGCGCTCGAGGCGCTGGCGAGCGGAGCGGCGCTCGTCTCCTCCGGGCTCGGCGGTCTCGCCGAAGTCTGCGGTCCCGATGCGCTGATCGTCGATCCCACCGACGCCGACTCGGTCGCAGCCAGCCTCGCCTCGCTGATGGATCGGCCTGAGCTTCGCGCCGAGCTCGCGCGCTCAGCGCGCGCCCGCGTCGAGCGGCTCTTCGACATCCGCGCCGTCGCCAAGCGGATGGACGACTTCGTCGACGAGGTCCGCGCGCGACGCGGCTGACGGGAGCGGCTCGGGCCAGCGGCAAAGCATGCCCTCGTAAATGTCGAGGAGCGCGCCGACATGTCGCTCCAGGGTAGGAGCATTGGCCCAGTAGGCCGCGTAGGCGTGGCTTGAGAGCCTTTCGACCAGCGCGTCGTCCTTCAGCCGATCGAGCGCTGCGGCGAGCGCGTCCGGATCGCCGTTCCGGAACCAGAACCCCGACTTGCCGTCCTCGATCGCCTCGCGCCCCGCGCAGACGTCCGACACGACGACCGGCGTGCCCATGGCCTTGGCTTCGCTGACGGTCAGGCCCTGGACCTCATACCACAGCGACGGGAAGACGAGCGCCCGCGCGGCGCGCATCATCGCCCGCGCTTGCTCGGGCGTCTTCCAGCCGAGGATACGCGCCTCAGGATACTGTCTGACCAGCTCCTCCCTGATCGGGCCGTCGCCAACATACGTCGGGACGACGCCGGCGCGGCGAGCGGCTTCGGCAAACAGCATCGGACCTTTTTCCTGGGCGATGCGCCCGACAAACAGAAAATCGCCGCTAGCAGGCTGCGATTTGGGACCCAACTGGCTTGCCTCAATCGGATTGGCGACCCGATGGACGCGGGCGGCCTTGGGCAGTCTTGCCCTGACGATTCCGTCCTGCAGATCAGAGATGACAATGAAGTCTGAGAAAGCCTGTGGCAGGCGCGCGACATGGCTCATCGCCAAATGCCTTGAACAACGCCAGAGCTTCTGTGGATAGGAGCGTGAGTCGCAATTGGTGGTGACGCAGGCGAGCGACATCGGCTCGAGCCGACAGACCCTGCTCGTGTTGTAATTGTAGAAGCCGCCGTTGGGGCAGAACAGGAAATATTCGTGCAGCGTGCAGATCGCGGGCAAGCCGGAGGGGGCGATCGGCCCGGCGATCGACGGCGACAGGGCTTTGGCCCAGCCATGCACATGCACGAGCGAGCGCCCTCTCGGCAGGCTCGCGAGCAGCGCTTCGAGGCGGCGGGCGGCCTCGAAGTTCCATAAGCCCCGCGTGGCGGCGCCGAGGCGGGAAGGGTCATTCAGGATGTCGTGCTGGCCGAGGCAAACGACCTCAACGCCGCCTTCGGTCAAGCGCGGATCGATCGGACCGGCGGCGGCGAACACGATCGGTCTGTGGCCGGCGCGCTTGAGGCCAAGCGCGCTGTCGAACGCCACCTTGGCCGCCCCGCCGGTCACGTTGGCGTGGTCGAGCACAAGCGCGACGGTAATCGGGAACAAGCTCATGACAGGCGCGCCGGACGAAAGAAGCAACGACGGCACCCTGCGCCGCAATCCCTTTTTCAGAGTTAAGCGGGCTCAAATCGCCACCCGCTCCACCCTAACGCTTCGGGGTCTTCCTGAGTGACGCCGTCTGAGGATCGTATTCGAAATCGATAATGGAAAGATCGCGGATGCGCCGCACGACCTCGTCGATGACCGGCAACGGCGCGAGGAACCACTCGCGCGGCTTTACCGGGTTTCCAAAGCGGTCGGCGATTTCGAGATCGAGCCGGGCCGCCCCGAAGAATTGGTGCAGCAGATTTTCGAGTTTTGACCGATTGATGTTGCCGAGCTTATAGGTCGCCACGATCTCCACATCGGCGAGGAGGAATGTCGGGTCTAACCTCGCGTTTGCGAGTTGGCTTTCGATCTCGCCTCCGGTGACGCCGATCTTGTGGATGACCTCCCTGTGCTCGGCGATTTGCGGATGATCGGACAAGCTTCGCAGGACGTAAATTGTGCCGCTTTCCGTTCCTTCGACGCTCTTTGGCTCCTCGAATAGTGGGCCTGCATCGGGTTCGGTGATGCGGCGACCAACCTCGTCCTTATAGAGTGCTCGCTGCAACGAGCGCATCAAACCGCGGCTCTCGGTCCCATTGTCGAAGATGACCCGCATGCGAGCGTTTCGTCGACCCTGCTCGGTCAGAAATTCTTCGCCGACTTCGGCAATGTAGGCCTTTTGGCCGCCAAGGATGAAGAAATCGCCGACCTCGATTTCCGCGTCGATCTGAAACCGGCGGGTCTTGCGGAAACCGCTGTCCAAGTCCTTTTGGATGCGCTCGAAGAGGGGCTTGAACCGGTCGAAATCCTTGCAGACCGTGCGGTTGGCGATTTCCTCTGCGATCGCGCGCGGCTTGACGTGCTTCAACGTCGTCAGGGCCTCAGAATCGTCGGTCCCTACCCCAAGCTCGGCCAACAACTCGTCGTCGTCGACCGGCGTCTCTTCTGCTGGCGCCCCCGCGAGTTCGCCTGAAAGCAGGCCAAGTTCGTCAAGCGGCGCCAACAGCGCATGAAACTCGGGCTGCGCGCGGAGACGGTCCAGCCTCACGGCGTAAAGCCGTTCAAAGATGTCGCGGTCCTCGCCGTGCATAGGCGGACGTCCGTGCTCCTTGGCGAAATTGATAATGTCCTCGAAGCCCGCAATGACGCGCTCTTCTTTCGGAGAGCGGCCACCGCTGGCCTTCGCCTCGACGGTTACGCCGAGCGCTTCAAGCAGTTCGTCGTCTTCGATTTCATTCACGGGCGGCCTCAGCTCGACTGCGGGCAAGAAAGGCGACGCCTTCCGCCATGCGCTTTTCCCAAGCGTCCTGCGAGATGATCGACGGCAGGCGTCCGCGCTCCTGTTTGAACTTCAACGCGCGTTTCGCCAATTCGCGGGCCTCCTCGATCGTCATCGTCACCTTGCGAGCGGCGATGATCTCGTGGACTTGCTTAAGCGACTGCTCGCTCATCGACTTCGCAAGAATTGCATAGGCGGTCTGGAACGGGTTGATGCTGTCGATGAGATCGATGTCGAGGTCGCGCACGTTCAAGTAGCGGCGAACGCCGTCGATGAGCGCCGTATTCCGCTGATTTTCGCCGTCCTCGTTCATTTTGTTCGCGGTCGCTCGCGCCTGCTGGGTCAGATTCAGCGCTGCGACGGCGTGTTGCCTCACCGCCTCCTGATCGGCTTCGCTCAATTCCGGATAGCGCTCGCGCACGATGTTGCCCATGCGCATTTGCGTGAGCTCCACCGGCTCGGTTTCTTCGTCGAAAAGACCCCGCTCGGCGATCGTCTTTTCCTGGACGAAGGCGGCGATGACCTCGTTGATGTCCTCGCGGCAGATGCGCGTCGCTTCGGGACTCTCTGGCGTCACAAGGCCCTTGATCTCCACATGGACCTGACCTGACGCCGCGTTGAAGCCGACATTGGTTCCATCCGCCCGGTAGCCGCCTTCGCCGTAGTCGTATCCTTCCTGCGGCCCAGCGTTCTTCGGCGTGAACGTGAAGCGCGGCGCGAGCACCTGCTCCATCAAGAGGCTCGCCGCAATCGCCTTGAGTGTGTCGTTGACTGCGCCGGCCACCGCTTCCTCGGAAGCGTCAGGCTCAGCGATGAGATTGGTGAAACGGGCGCTGTGCTTGCCGGGCGCGTCTCGCGTGGCGCGGCCGATGATTTGGACGATCTCGGTGAGGCTTGCGCGGTAGCCGACGGTGAGCGCGTGTTCGCACCATATCCAGTCGAATCCTTCCTTCGCCATGCCGAGCGCCAGGATGATGTCGACGTGGTCACGATTGTTGCGCTGTGCCGGGTCCTTAAGTGCGCTCACGACCTTGTCTCGCTTGGCCGAGTCGTCCTCCACCAGGTCGGCGATTCTTAGGATCGTGCCGTCGGGCCGCTTGACGAGATGGAAGCCGGTCGCCGGGTCTTCACCTTGCCAGTCGCCAAGCGCGTCCATGATCTCGTTGGCTTCCTTCACTTTGTCTTTGGTGCTTTCGCGCGAATTGACGTTGGGGATGTGAACAATGGTTTTTTTCGCTGGATCAAGGACCTTCATGATTGCGTCGAGATAGGGACCCACATAGAAATAGTAGCCGATGTCGAGCGACTTCAGGTGCTCGTAGCCATTGAGCTGTTCGTAATAGGTGTAGGTGACGGTTTCGAACTTCGATTCGTCGCCAGGCGACAGCACGGGCACGGCGTCGCCGCGGAAATAGGAGCCGGTCATCGCGACGATATGCACCTTGTCGCGGGTGATGAGCGCAGCCAGTTGCGCGCCGAGCTTGTTGGCTTGATCGGCGCTGACGTGATGGAATTCGTCGACCGCGATCAGGCAATCGTCGAACGCTTCGACGCCGAACTCGTCGACCGCGAAGCGAAAGGTCGCGTGCGTGCAAACCAGCACCCTATCCTCGCTGCTAAGAAACTCGCCGACCGCCTTGACCTTGGATTTGGCGATTGGCGCCTCGTCGATGCCGGGGGTGTTGCAAAGATTCCAGCGCGGCTTGACCTCCCAGTCGGCCCAGAAGCCGTAGCGCGAGAGGGGCTCGTCGGCGAAGCTGCCACCGATCGCGCGCTCGGGCACTACGATGATCGCCTTCTTGAGGCCCTGGTTGCGCAGCTTGTCGAGCGCAATGAACATCAGCGCCCGGCTCTTTCCCGAGGCGGGCGGCGACTTGATGATGAGATATTGTTCGCCGCGCTTGGCGTAGGCGCGCTCCTGCATGGCGCGCATGCCGAGTTCATTCGCCCTGGTCGAGGCGCCTGTTCGCGCCGCCTGCAGCGACACGGTCGGAATAGTGGGCCGATCGGTCATGCGTTCGCTTTGCCCTTCTTCGGCGCCTTGGCTTCGGCGTCCTTGGCCTCGGTCATCTTAGCGTACATGTCGAACAGCTTTTCCAGCCGCTCGGTGTCGTTGCGAAAGCGTCGCCCGATGTAGATGCGCTCGAGCGTCTCGTCGTTGCGCGCGTGCGCCTCGCGAAGGTCGTCGGGCATGACGTCCGGGTCGTAGAGATCGGCGATCGTCGCCGGGAAATGCGCTTCACGCGCGATAAGGATGCCCTCGGCGCTGCCAGTGAGATCAGCTTTGTTCTTCTCGGTCAGCGTCGGAAGCGGAAAGGTGTTCCATCCCAGGGTGTTAGAATAAGAGAAGCGCATTTCTAGGCGCACGCAAACCGTCCCGATCCACACCCAATGAAGGCGAGAGGCGATTAGCGAAAAATTCCAAAGCGGCGCATCGTAGATCGCAAAGTTCCGGTCTCCCACTATCGATCTATTATCTAATAATCCAACCGGCAGATATGGGCGGTTTTCGGAACTGACTCTTGGAGTAACGATCACCAACTTCTCGGCGCATCGCGGAGTTTTAAACTGGTGAGCCCTTTGAGCAAGCTTATTTGCGTATCGATCAGGGCTGGCCAAGCGAGATTGGCGGACTTTCTCCACTTGCCGAGCAATGGGCACAACAGACATAGCTTCCCCTAAATATCGGTCAGTAATCCAGAGGCAATACCGATCTTGTCCGTTAATGAACTCAGAAGATCCGACAAATCTCCGAATAAAGGTTGCTCGTTCAGAGGGGCTAAGGTGGAGTTCTATCTAGTTCAGTTCTTGAAAATGTAAGGTGGCCTCGTCGTCCGCCTTATTTCCGAAATCCATCACAGAAACTGCAGTTAGAGGTTTCATAGCTTTATCAATAATTATTTCTTCTGTCGACGTTAAATATGCGTTTATGATTGGCACTTCACGGATGGCCACATTTCCACCAATTGTCTCATATAGCATTTTTGGCTTCCTGTCGACGACGCCAAGCCCAACAATCACTACCGTAACGCCTGCGTTATGACTGGCCAAATTACTCCACTTGAAAGAAGTGCAAGCAAATACTGTTTTGTTTCCCGTGTAATATATTAAAGGCCAAAGAAAGTGGACCTGCTGTCCTTGGCATATAGAATTAGTCGCAACAAACGCGCTCGAGCTTTTGTTAACACGGTTGTATTCTGCCGCTTTCATAAACCAACCTGCCACGTAATCTAACGATGCAAAAGTATTTGTTTTCGGCTCGAAGACGGATTTTATTTCATTCTTTTGCTTCCTTGTTTTGCCAAGTACTTCCAAGGTAGGGCGGATTGCCACAGGCATAAGTGAGTGAATCTCTGGATGGGGCGATTGCATTATCGTCTAACGCCAACCGCCCGGTTGGGCCCGCCAAGTCGTATTCTTCGAGTATTGGCGACGCCGGTGGACACACCGTCAACCAATCTACGGTTAGCGCGTTTCCACAGTGGATTTGCCCCGTACGGTGCAACGGCAAAACGTTAAGGCACGCCAATTCCTCTCCATAAAACCTAACGTTGCATTGGAACTCCGCGATCAAGAGCGAGAGTTTGGCGATCTCGACCGGGAAGCTCCGGATCTCGATGCCGTAGAAATTCTCCAGCTTAATCTGTCTGTCGAACTTCTCGCCGAGGCGCTTAACGATCTCATGCTCGATCTCGCGCATCTTGATGTAGGCGATGACGAGGAAATTGCCGGACCCGCAGGCCGGGTCGAAGACGCGGATCGAGGCGATGCGGCGGCGCAGGTTTTTCAGCTTGCGCACATTGTCGCCCGCCGCCTCCAACTGCGCGCGCAAATCGTCGAGAAACAGCGGGTTGAGCACCTTCAGAATGTTCGGCACGCTGGTGTAATGCATCCCGAGCGAGCCGCGTTCGTCGTCCTCGGCGACAGCCTGGATCATCGAGCCGAAGATGTCGGGATTGATAGCCTTCCAGTCGAGGTCGCCAGCGCGCAAGAGATAGGCGCGTGCGGTGCGCGAGAATCGCGGGCAGTCAGCCTTGCCGGCGAACAGGCTTCCATTCACATAAGGAAACTGCTCCGCCCACGGGCGGAAGTTCCGCGCCTTGAGGTCCTCGCGCCTCGTGTCCATCACGCGGAAGAGCTCGGAGATGACCTCACGCGTGTTGGTGCCCGAGGGGTCGGTCATCTGCCGGATCGTCTCGGTAAAGAGACGGGGCAGGAAAATGCCCGTGCTTTCGGCGAAGAAGCAAAACACGAGCCGCGCCATCAGCTGATTGAGCTCGGGACGGCGCGCGTCCGTCCCCCAATCCTCATTGTCCTTCAACAGCTCCACATAGAGCTTGTTGAGTCGACCCGTCGCCTTGATGTCGATCGGGTTGTGCGCAATCTCGGGGACGGTCGAGATGCCTGCAAGCGGCAGGAAGAAGCCGAAGTGTTTGGCGAAATCGGGATAGGCGGAGGCGATGACTTCGCCCGTGGCCAATTCTTCCGCTTCGAGATCGACGCCGTCGGTCGCCAGCACGAATTTGGCTTTGGCCGCCGCCGTTTTGGGGCTTTGAAGCAGCGCGGTGAGCGTCGCGCCGACTTCGCCCGACGCGCAAACAGCGATGTGGATGTTGTTGCGCTGGAGCACGCCGCCGGGCACATCGGAGGCGTTGGACGAACCGGCGCGCAGACGCTTGATCGTCGTCTCTTTGTTCCCGAACGCCGCCAGAAAGGCGTAGGGAAACTCGCCTGCATCGAAGGGCGCGCTCGCCAGCGCTGACACCGCCTCTTCAATTTCAACGGCGTTTATCAGCTTGCGGCCCGCCCGACGCGACTCTTCCACTCGAAAGCTATGGCGTCGCGCCACTGGGGTTCAAGGACATTTGGCAGTGGCGCTCTCCATCGTGCAACATTTTCTTGCCAAGCTTGCATTAATGTTCTATGTTTGTTCTCCAGCCGTCAAGGGAATTTCCCGAGTGTCCAGTTCCATCGAAGCCGTTCCGCCAATCGCCGACCTTCGCAAACGGTCGATCGGGGAGCGGCACGTGGCGAAGGCCAGACCAGTTAAGCCGGCCAACGCTCTCTTCCACGGCGGCGTCGGGTTCGCGGAGAGCGCGGCGCGCGCGAGCGTGGCGGCAAATTGGGTTCGCCCATTCGCCCATTCGGCCGCAAATGGCGCCGCAAAGGCCTGAAAAGATTGATTCCGCGCCCGGAATTGGTATGGCGCCGGACGCGTCGAACCTACAACATCTGGTATCCGGGCGCGGCGGAGCATTCGGTCCGAACGGCCGCGTCGCGAGCGCGCGAAAGTTGCAGATTTTGGCGCCTAACGCATTGAAATCGTTTCCGAGGTTGCAAATTCTCGCGCCGTGCGCAGGCGAGGCCGCGAAATCCGCCCCTGAGCCGGCAGGCGATCGCCCTCATATCTTCGACAGTTGGAAATACTAACATCTTGTTTCACATCGACATTTCGCGCTGAAAAAGCGACGTGGCACTACATCACACTAAATAGCTGTATTTTAGAATTTGGGGGCCGATCCACCGCTCATTTTGCGGCGGGATGACCGCTGCCGCGCATCAGCTGCGGCTTTGCGTGGGCGCGACCGGCCCACAGTCGGTAGCAGAAGTCTGCTGTCCCCCTGAGGAGATGGGTCCGACGCCAATGCGTCACCCTCACAGAATCGTGGCTATGGATTGAAAAGTCAAATGAAATCAGCGATGACGTGGCACTACATTTTTTCAAAATCTCCAGTCCGTGCTAACAATATCAATGACTTAGTGGGCGCATTGGGGCAGCAACTGTTGAAGATCAGCCTCAGGGCGCCGCGCCCGGCTCCCCAGCGTCACGCCATTCAAGCGTGACGACCTTGCCGTTCTCGACAGTTAGCGCGAGGCGGCCGCGTTTGAGTTCAAGCGCGCGCTCGCCGAAAAGCTTTCGCCGCCAGCCGGATAGGGCCGGGACCTCGGCCTTGTCGCTGGAGGCGATAGCCTCGAGATCGTCGACCGAAGCAATCAGCTTGCCGGCGACGCCGCTCTCATCGCTCACCTGTCGCAGCAGCACTTTGAGGAGTTCGACGGTCGCCCCGACATTGGCGCCGTTGCGTCGCTCGCGTTCGATTTTCGGCAGCGTTTTCGGATCGCGGGTGAGCCCGCGCTCGATCGCCGCCAGAATTTCGCCGCCGGCCCGGGAGCGCTCCATGCCGCGGGGGAAGGCGCGCAGATTGCCGAGCGCTTCAACGGTGCGCGGGGCGGCGAGCGCGAGTTCGATCAGAACGTCGTCCTTCAGCACGCGCGATCGAGGGACGTCTCGCGCCTGGGCCTCGCTCTCGCGCCAGGCGGCGAGCTCCATCAGCGTCGCCAGATCGCGGGGTTTGCGTGCGCGCGACTTGTATCGCTCCCAGGCGCGCTCAGGGTGCTGTTCGTAAGTGGCGGGCGAATTGAGAACCTTCATCTCGTCTTCGAGCCACGACTGGCGCCCCGTCGCCTTGAGGCGCGCCGTCAAAGCCTTGTAGATGTCGCGCAGATGCGTCACATCGCCGATCGCATAGTCGATCTGCGCCTCGGCCAGCGGCCTCCTCGCCCAGTCGGTGAAGCGCGAGGACTTGTCGACTGTGACCCGGCAGACGGATTGCACGAGTTCGCTGTAAGAAACCTGATCGCCATAGCCGCAGACCATCGCCGCGACCTGCGAGTCGAAGAGCGGGGTCGGCAGAACTCCCGCAAGCTTCCAGAAGATTTCGAGATCCTGACGCGCTGCGTGGAACACCTTGACCACGTCCTCGTCGGCCATCAACCGCAGCAGGGGCTGGAGGTCGAGCCCTTCGGCCAGCGCGTCGATCGCCAGCGCCTCCTCGTCCGAGGCGAGTTGGACCACGCAAAGGATCGGCCAGAATGTTGTTTCGCGAAGGAACTCGGTGTCGACGGTGACAAACGGATGGCGGGCCAATCTGAGGCAGGCGGCTTCGAGCTCATCCGTTGTCGTGATCAGCGACACTGGCGCCTCATCCGTTGTCGACCTGCGGAGGGGCGGGCTTCGCCCGCTCCTTGCGCACCGGCGGGGGCGCATGGCGGGGCATGCCAAGCCGCTTGTCGAGATAGGCGCCGACGACCGCTTGAAGGTCTTCGATGCAATCTTCGAAGAAGTGGTTGGCCTCGGGGATCACCGCGTGCTCTATGAGGATGCCCTTCTGGGTCTTCAGCTTTTCAATGAGCGCCAGCACCTCCTTCAGTGGCGCGACCCGATCCTTGTCGCCATGGACGAAAAGGCCCGAGGACGGGCAGGGGGCGAGGAAGCTGAAGTCGAACCGGTTGGCGGGCGGCGCGATCGAGATGAAGCCTTCGATCTCCGGGCGCCGCATGAGAAGCTGCATGCCGATCCAGGAGCCGAAGGAGACGCCCGCGATCCAGCAGGCGCGCGCCTCCGGACTGATCGACTGCGCCCAATCGAGCGCCGAGGCGGCGTCCGACAATTCGCCCTGGCCGTGGTCGAAGGCCCCCTGTGAACGTCCGACTCCGCGGAAGTTGAAGCGCAGGACCGAAAACCCGCGCTCGGCGAAGTTGTAATAGGTATTATAGACAATCTGGTTGTTCATCGTGCCGCCAAACTGCGGGTGCGGGTGCAAAACCACGGCGATCGGCGCCCCGCGCTGCTTGGCGGGATGGAAACGGCCCTCCAGCCGACCGGCGGGACCGTTGAAAAAGACTTCGGGCATGAAATCTCCAAAAGATCTGCGGCCCCCACCGCTGAGACTTGAGACCTTACCGCCGCAGGCGCTTGCGCCTTGCGAGGCGCGCGTCGCGTGCGTATGTGTCGATAGGTCGGCGGGGGCTCGCCTCGGAGGCTGCCTCATAGCACGCAGGGCGCCGGCAATTGCAAGGAAAAACGGCTGCCCGCCCTGGATCGGGTCGGAAGTAGCGGTTCGATCGCTCGCCGGAGTCGCGATGGCCCCCATGAGGCCGAAGGTCAGAACCTATCTTGACTACAACGCGACCGCGCCCTTGCGGCCGGAGGCGAGGGAGGCCGCGCTGTCCGCGATGACGGCGACAGGCAACCCATCGTCGATTCACGCCGAGGGTCGTCTCGCCCGCAGCATCATTGAGGATGCGCGGGTCGACGTCGCGCGGCTGGCGGGCGTCACTTCCCGCTGCGTGACTTTCGTCTCTGGCGGCACCGAGGCCGTCAATTGTGCGCTCAATCCGTTTTTCGGCGTCGGCGCCGGCGGCGCGCCGCTGGATCGGCTCCTTCTCAATGGTGGAGAACACCTTTGCGTTCTCTCCGGCCACCGTTTCCCGGCCGCTGCGGTCGAAATGGCGCCGCTCGCCGCAGACGGGCGTATTGATCTTGACTGGCTGGACTCTGCCGTTCGCAGGCCGGGGCGCGTGCTGCTGGCGCTGCAAGGCGCGAACAACGAGACCGGCGTCATCCAGCCGGTCGCTGAAGCCGCGGCGTTGGTCCACGCGGCCGGCGGATTCGTGTTCTGCGACGCGGTGCAACTCGCCGGACGGGAGGACTGCGCGATCGAGGCGCTTGGCGCTGATGTTTTGGCGCTGTCCGCCCACAAGATGGGCGGCCCGAGAGGTGCGGGGGCGCTTGTCGCTGCGCGCGAGGGCTTCAGCCTTGGCGAGCCGCTCATCCGGGGCGGCGGACAGGAGCGCGGCGCGCGCGCGGGGACGGAAAACGTTACGTCGATCGCGGGTTTCGCCGCCGCGGCGCGCGTGTGTTTGGAGCAGGCGGCGGGGGAGGCCACGCGGCTCTCGGCAATGCGTGATCGATTGACTTGCGCCGTTCGGGAGGCCGCGGCTCAGGCGGTCGTGTTCGGGGAAATGGCGCCGCGCCTGCCTAACACAGTCTGTTTCGCGGTCCCCGGGGTCGAGGCGGCGACCTTGATGATCGCGCTCGATCTTGCCGGCTTGGCGGTCAGTTCGGGCTCGGCCTGTTCTTCGGGCAAGGCGGCTTCGTCGCATGTGCTCGCCGCCATGGGCGCCGCGCCGGAACTGGCGCGCGGCGCGATCCGGCTAAGCCTCGGCTGGGCGTCGCGAGAGGACGACGTTCCTCGCTTCGCCCAGGCTTTCGCCGCCGCGATGGCGCGCATGGCCGCGGGACGCGAGAGTTTCGCGCTCTGATCGATCTTCGATAAGAACTTGCATCTTATGCCCTCGCCGTGTAGAGGGCGCGCTCGCTTCCCATTTATTCATCGCTCGAAGGAGCTTCCATGGCTCGCGTCACTGTCGAAGATTGCATCGACAAGGTCGACAATCGTTTCGATCTCGTCTTGATGGCCAGCCACCGCGCCCGCGCCATTTCATCCGGCGCCGCGATCAACGTCGCGCGCGCCAACGACAAGAACCCGGTCGTTGCTCTGCGCGAAATCGGCGACGGCAAGCTGTCGCCCGGGGACTTGCGCGAAGATTTGATTCACGCCCTGCAAAAGCACGTCGAGGTCGACGAACCCGAGGCCGAGGCCGCGCCGCCGATGATCAATCCCGAGGCGCAGGCCCAGATCGAGCTCGGTGTGGAGGCGCATTTCGACCGCATGACGGAAGAAGACCTGCTTCGAGGCCTCGAGGGCCTCGCGCCCCCGCCCGAGCCGGAAGAGGAGAGCGAGTAAGTCCTCGGGCGCCTGGCGGCGCCTCGCGGCCGCTCCGTACGTCATCGAACCTTCCGCCGGCCTCGTGCCGGCGATTTTTTTGCCCGTATCCACAGCCACGCTCAAGTTTCGAGTGTTTTTGATACGCAGCGTGTAACGATTTGCTATCTTCGCGAACGAGAATCACTTGCGTTGCGGATCTCGGCCTCAGCGGGTGGTCCCGATCGCGAGGCGGAACAGATTCGATGGCGGTGAGTCGCGCCGCCGACGCGTTGAGTAAGGGGGCCGAATTGGGCGAGGAATTCACGAAGCCGCTGGAGACGACGCGAAGCAGCGAACTGTCGGACGAAACTCCTGCGGGTCTCGTCGAAGTCGCTGGACGCGTCAAGTGGTTCGACGCCGCCAAGGGTTACGGATTCATCGTCCCCGACAGCGGCGAGGCAGACATCCTCATTCACGTCACGGTGCTGCGCAGGGACGGGTTCTCGTCGATCCGCGAAGGGGCGAGGGTCGTCGCCGAGGCGACGCGGCGCGAGCGCGGCCTTCAGGTCTTCAAGGTGATCTCCGTCAGCGAGCCCGAACCGGGCTACGCCCCGCCGCTCGCTCCCGCGCGCACGCGCGCTCAGGCGACGTCGGTCGGCGGGTTCGAGATCGTCATCGTCAAGTGGTTCAACCGGTCGCGCGGTTTTGGGTTTCTCACCCGAGGCGAGGGCACCGAAGACATCTTTGTCCACATGGAGACGCTGCGCCGCTACGGCTTCGTCGACCCCAAGCCTGGCGACAGCATGCTGGCCCGTTTCGGTCCGGGACCGAAGGGTCTGATGGCCGCCGAGGTGCGCCCGCTCGACGGCTCGCGGATTCTCGCCGCCCACTAGCGCGCTTGACGGCCGTCGACCGTTCGTCTTGAAGCTCGGACTAGCTGGCTTGGCGAGAGACGAGGCGATGACGACGGTCCGAGTTCGACTTTGGGCGGCTTTGGCGATCATCGTCCTTGTGAGCGGCATGCTCGCGGCGCCCGTCCGCGCCGACGGCCCCGAGACGCTGCACATTGTGACGTCTAGCGGGACGCATGACTTTCACGTTGAAATCGCGAAGGACGATGCGAGCCGAGCGCAGGGGCTGATGAACCGCCCATTCCTGCCGGCCGATCGCGGCATGCTGTTCGAATTCGACCGCGAGGCGCCGGTGTCCTTCTGGATGAAGAACACCTATATCCCCCTGGACATGATCTTCATTTCGCGCGCGGGGATCGTGACGAACATCGTGGAGAAGGCCGAACCGTTGTCCGAGCGCGTCATTCCCTCCGGCCCGCCGTGCTTGGGCGTGCTCGAACTCAACGGCGGCGCGGCCGCCTCGATCGGGCTCAAGGTCGGCGACAGGGTCCGCCATCCTTTCTTCAAGCCCTGAGATAGCGGGGCGCCGTACCGCTCCCCGCGGCGTCGCGTTGCATCCGCCGTCAGCCTTGCTAAATTCGAATTTGGATTGCGGCCCCTGGGCGAAGCGTGCCGGGGGAGAGGTCGAGGTCTGGTTGTGTCCGAAGTTTTCACGTTGAGTCCCGATCGGGGGATCGACGCGCCGCGGCGTGAGGCTCGACCGCCGTGGCGCCCCGCCGCGGCGACTTACGCGGCCCTTGACCTTGGCACCAACAATTGCCGGCTTCTGGTCGCAAGGCCCACCGCGGAGGGATTTCGCGTCATCGACGCGTTCTCCCGGATCGTGCGACTGGGCGAAGGCCTGTCGCTGAGCGGCCGCCTGGGAGAGGCGGCCATCGCGCGCACCCTTGAGGCGCTGCGAATTTGCCGCGACAAGATGGCCGCGCGGGGCGTGACCCGCGCCCGCACCATCGCGACCGAAGCCTGCCGTTCGGCCGCCAACGGCGCGGAGTTCGTCAATCTGGTGCAAGAGCGCCTGGGCATTGATCTGGAGATCGTGGACCGCGAGACCGAGGCGCATCTCGCCGCGGCCGGCGTGGGCGATCTCGCGGACCGCGACGCTCATTCGATCGTCATGTTCGACATCGGCGGCGGATCCTCGGAAATCATCTGGCTCCGGGTCGGCGAGCCCTCGGGCCGCGCGGGCCGGGTGCAGGCCTGGGAATCGATGCGGCTCGGCGTCGTGTCGCTGGCGGAAAGGTTCGGCGGCGTGGACGTCAGCGATGAGACGTTCACCGCGATGACGGCTCATGTGGCCGAGGCGCTCGCGCCCTTTGTCGCCAAGGTCTCCGAGGAGACGCGCTGTGATCGGTTCCACCTTCTTGGCACCTCCGGGACGGTGACGACCATCGCGGGCGTCCACCTTAATCTGCCGCGCTATGACCGGCGCGCAGTGGACGGGCTCTGGCTTGGCCGGGCCGAAGTCGACGACGCCGTCGCGCGCCTCCGTTCGATGAGCTACGCCCAGCGCGCCGCCAACGCCTGTATCGGGCACGAGCGCGCCGATCTCGTGCTCGCGGGCTGCGCGATCCTCGAGGCGATCCGTGCGCATTTCCCGGCCGAGCGGCTCCGCATCGCCGACCGGGGCTTGCGCGAAGGCATCCTCAGCCAGATGATGCGCGAGGACGGGGTCGGGCCCCACCGTCGCGGGCGCTGGCGATGACCGTTGGCGGCTCGGGCCGCGAGGGCGGCCGGGCGCTGAAGACCCGCGTCAAGACGGCCCGCAAACGCTCGCTCTCCTCGACGCTCTGGCTCGAGCGCCAGCTCAACGACCCCTTTGTCGCCCAGGCCCGGCGCGAGGGCTATCGCTCGCGCGCGGCCTTTAAGCTCCTGGAGATCGCCGACAAGCACAAGCTTTTCCGGCCCGGGCAGCGCATCGTCGATCTCGGCGCCGCGCCGGGCGGCTGGAGTCAGGTCGCGGCCGCCGGGACCCGCGCGAAAGACGGCGCGGGACGGGTGATCGCGATTGATCTCATCGAGATGGACCCGGTCGAGGGGGTCGAATTCAGGCGCATCGACTTCCACGATCCGGGCGCCCCGGGGATCTTGCGCGAATGGCTCGGCGGCCCCGCCGACGGGGTCCTGTCCGACATGGCGGCCAACGCGACCGGCCACCGCAAGACCGATCATCTGCGCATCGTTGGGCTCGTCGAGCTTGCCACCGACTTCGCCTCGGAGGTTTTGGCGCCGGGCGGTTTCTTTGTCGCCAAGGTGCTGCAGGGCGGCGCCGAGGGCGAGCTCCTCGCCCGGCTCAAGCGCGAGTTCGCGACCGTCCGCCACCTGAAGCCCAAGGCGAGCCGGGCCGACAGCGCCGAGCTTTATGTTTTGGCGACGGGGTTCAGGGGCCCTAGGCCCACGGCGACGACGGCGTGAGCGGATTGGCGAGCGGCGCTGGCGTTATGCAGCCTTCGCATGCGTTGGCGAGTCACTTTCATCCCTATAACAGGCGGAGACATGGAGAAGCGCCCGGTTCTGCCGAGCCTGGTCGCAAAAACCACATTATTATAAACAGCTTGCAAATAAGGCCTCACGCGCTGCGAGAGCAAAATAACAGGAAAATAACAAGGAGATATTTCGGGTTCATCAGGGATGGAACAGGTGGAGACAACAGGAAAACGGCTGCCGCGAACATCGTATATGACGGGTTGGCGTTATGCGGTCTTCGCATGCGTTCGAGGGCCACCCGCCGCCGCCTAAGCGGGCATTCGGACCCTCTTCAACCTGCCCACATTTGTTTATTGCCAAGTCTTCGTCGCGCGGGCTTACTCGAGGACGACGCAGCGCCAGAGAGCCGGTGACGCGGTCGTCGGCTTTTGTCCACCGCGTTCATCGATCGCGGCCAGTTGCCTCACATAACTTCAATGGCACACTGTTCCCCAGAGTTCATGATGTCCTGTAATAGACTTCCCGTGGTACCAGTGTCTGTAAAAACTGCCATCCGGTAATATTTGGTATTGACTATAATTGATCCCAATTTTTACAACTCCCGGCTCAGTGACCAACCAGGCCGTGTTGTGGCCGCTGTCGTTGGTGAATTGACCATTGGCTGCGAAGATGCCGGTTCGCCCATTGTTCCAGCAGATCTTCTTGCCGACGAGATCCTTTTCGGTCACTGGTCGGCCTTCCGTCGGCCGACCCAATTGGGCGTCCGCCGCGGTCATGCAAAAGGCCGCGCAGGCGAAAGCGGCAGCGAAGAGAGAGTTTCCCACCGTCATCATTTATCCTCCCAACCCGTCAATCACTTCAGCCGCGCAAGAGCAAGCGGACTGCTGCCAATCGAATTATTTGACCCAAGGGAGTTTCGGTGGCTCTCCGATGAGGCGGTGTCAACTACCCTTCCGCGCCGACGTCGCGGGGAAACGCTTGAGACGACTTCTGGTCAGAAACAATCTGTCGTCGACGCTCTTCAGCGGCGAATTCTATGCATGGATCGGGATTCCACGCAACGCAATGTTGAAGCGCGCACGGGAAGTTTTATAAACGTCTCGACGATCCGCTCGTCCAGGTGGCGAGGCCGGGCGCTCATATGGGAAAAGCCGAGCTTCTTGAGAAGCGTGCCAGATAGCGCGCGTGATAGTTGACCCCGAACCGCTCGGCGATGACCCGCTTGAGATCGATCCGGCGCCGCCGCGCAACGATGTCGACTTTCCGGTCCGGCTCCCTCTCGACGATCTTCGCCAACTCATCCAGTTGTTCCGGCGACAGGCGCGGCGTCGGACCATCCGTCCAGTTATCGAAAAGCCCATCCGGCCCAGCGGCGTTGAAGCGGTGCACCCAGTCGCGCAAGGTCTGGCGATCCATGCTCCGATCTTGGCCGCCCCGCCGCGATCCATTCCGTCGCGAACCGCCGCAGGCGACAGAAGCCGATGGCTCTGATTGACGTCCCTGGAGCGCCGGGCCAGCGCCCGAAGCTCCTCAGCCGAATAGTCGTCTCGCAATTTCACCGCTGCTGGCATGGCGCGAATCCTCCAACTCCCAAAGAGTCAGAAACTTCGCGCCAAGGGAATCCCCCATAGGCCAGACCGCGAGGCCAGTTGCCTCACTCCGCCGCGGCGGGCGCACCCTCTTCGCTCGTCGGAACCAGCTTACCGGACACCGCCGCGCCGGCGTCGGGCTTGAGCGTGGCGAAGACGAGGACCGAGAGGCTCGAGATCATCGCCACCATGACGAAGGCCAGCGAGAGGTCGCGCGTCATCAGCGTCGCGTCGCCGAAGCCGAACTGGACGAGCTGGATGCAGATGGCGGCGACCGCGACGCCGACTGCGCCCGACATCTGCTGGGAAACGCTGGCGAAGCTTGTGGCGCGGCTCATCCGCGGCGGGTCGATGTCGGCGTAGCTGATGGCGTTCAGCGCGGTGAACTCGAGCGAGCGGAAGAAGCCGCCGGTCAGGAGCGTGAGAAGGATCATCCAGTGCGGCGTCGAGGGGGTGAAGAGGGCGCAGGCGGCGAGAAACGCCCCCGAGATGAGGCCATTGATAATGAGGGTCCAGCGAAAGCCGAACCAGCGCAGGATGGTCGAAGCGGAGAATTTCATCAGAAGCGCGCCCGCGGCGGTGGCGAAGGTGAGCGAACCCGACTGGAACGGGGTCAAGCCGAAGCCGAGCTGGAGGAGGAGGGGCAGGAGAAAAGGCATGGCGCCGATGCCGATGCGGAAGATCAGCCCGCCCATGACGCCGGAAAAGAAGGTCGGGATCTTGAGCAGCTTGAGATCGAGGATGGCGTCCTCGTTGCCGTCCGCGTGCCTCGCATAGGCGGCGAGCAACGTTATGCTGACGGCGATCATCGCGGCGACCTCCCAATAAGGCGCCATGCCGCGGCCGATCAGCGAGAGCCCGGAAATGAGGCCGAGCAGGCCGAGGCCCGAGAGAACGAACCCCTTGAAGTCGAAGCGTGGCACCTCCTCCTCGCGCAGGTTGGCGATGAACCTGAGCGACAGCGCGATGCCAAGAATGCCGATCGGCACGTTGATCCAGAAGATCCAGCGCCAGTGGAAATAGGTGGTGATGAAGCCGCCGAGCGGCGGCCCGGCCACGGGGCCGATCAGCGCCGGCACGGTGAGATAGGCGAGCGCATTGACGAGATCGGACTTTTCCACGCTGCGCAGGAGCACGAGGCGCCCGACCGGCACCATCATCGCGCCGCCCAGGCCCTGAAAAACGCGCGCGGCGATGAGGGTCGGCAGCGAATTCGAGGCGCCGCAGAGGATCGAACCGAGGGTGAAGACGACGATCGCCGAGCAGAACACGGTGCGCGCGCCGAACCGGTCGGCGACCCAGCCGGAGGCGGGAATAAACACCGCCAGCGTCAGCATATAGGAGGTCAGCGCCAGCTTGAGGACGATCGGGTCCTGATGAAGATCGAGCGCGATCGCCGGCAAGGACGTCGAGATGACGGTCCCGTCCATGTTCTCCATGAACAAGGCGGTCGCGATGATAAGCGCGGTGAGGATGGCGGAGCGCATCGGGGACTCTGGGGGCAGGGGTCTATTGGCGCCGCTGCCGGGCTACGGCAAGGCGGGCCGCGACGACCGGGGGCCAATCGCGGTCACAATGGGTTGAACGGAGCGATGCAAAGCCGCTTTCCTTAGGGCGAGCCTTGTCGTAGTTCGTCGCAATCTCGGTCTTATCGTAGTCCAGTGTGGATCAGTCGGATATCAGCCCCGCTTCGCCCGCGTGGACAGCGGATACGCCGTCGATTTCACTCAACTTGTCCACCAGCCTGGCGATGGATCGACCGCCGCGCAGTTCGAGAAAGACCGTGACGGTCCCCTTCGACGCCAAGGGCGAGTCGTCGGCAGGCTCGACGATCGCCGCGGGAGCGGCGGCGGCGTCCTTTGCCCGGCCCTTGCCCGAATGCTTGCCTCGACGCTCTCGGCCCACCTCGCCGTCGCGCTCCACCTGCACGCCAGTAACGGCGAAGTCCTGCTGGGTGCAAACAATGAGAATGTCGCGCAAAATGCCCCGCCCGTCCTGATAGGACACCTGAAGCGAAGACGGCGCCCACCTCGACTTTGGAAGCTGCCGTTCGAGCAGCGGAAACCCGAAGATCACGACGAAATTGGCGCAAGTCACGGCGATCGCCAACAGGGGCAGACCGGCGCCGCAGGCCATGCCGACCGCCGAAGTCACCCATATGGTGGTTGCAGTCGTCAGTCCACGAACGAGGTCCTTCCGGACGAAGATTACGCCGCCGCCGATGAAGCCGATGCCCGAAACAATCTGGGCCGCCATTCGCGAAGGATCGAGAACCACACGGCCGTCCACCAGGATGTTGGTGAAGCCATATTTCGAAATCAGGATGATCAGCGCGGAGGCAAGGCCCACCAGCGTGTAAGTCCGCAGCCCCGCGCTCTTCTGTCTCATTTCGCGTTCGAGGCCGATGAGCGCCGATAGGAGCAACGCGAGGCCTAGCTCTGCGAACTGAAGCAACCCTTGGCCGACCGGTTCAGCAAACAAAATCCGCTGCATAATTCCGTCCGCTTGTGGCAACCTGATTACGCGCCTTTCCTAAAATCCGCGGTGCTGATGGGGCGGACCAGTTCGACCTGCTGGAAGAAATTAGCACGAAGTCGCGGAGAAATCGTCCTGAGGTCCCCGATGAGAACGGGATTGGAAGAGGATTCGGGGTCGGACGCGCGCTCAGCGCCTACGGCTTTCGCCGAAGGTTTCGTCGAAGGCGTAACCGATGCTGCGAACCGTGCGGATCGGATCGCGGTCGCGTCCCTTCGACAGCGCCTTGCGCAAGCGCCCGATGTGAACGTCGACCGTGCGATCGTCGATTTCCGCATACCGGCCCCGAGCGCCGTCAAGCAGTTGGGCGCGAGAGAATACGCGGCCCGGCTTTTCCATCAGAAGTTCCAGCAGGCGGAACAACGTCGGACTAAGATGGATCTTGCGCTCGCCACGCCACACTCGGCGGGCTTCGCGATCGAGGTTGAGGTCGCCGACATTGAGTTGATCAGGGATGCGCTCGGGACAACTGCGGCGCAGGAGCGCGTGAACACGGGCCATCAGCTCTGGAACCGAGAACGGCTTGACGATGTAATCGTCGGCGCCGACCGAAAGGCCGCGCACGCGCTCGCCTTCCTCGCCGCGCCTAGCCCAGTGGTTCGGGAACCGAGCGTTCGATCTTATAAATTTGCGCTTGCTGGTCGGCTTCGCCGGAAACGCCCCAGGGGCATCCGTCGGCGTGACCGCGAGCCGGTCCGCCCCGACACCTATCTACAAGCCACGGCTGGATCTCATCAACATTTCAGTCTTGCCAAAGTCTTGCTACGGGCACAATCTGACAGATGTGTTAAGGCTGACAACTGGGGAATGTCGGAAGACTTTACCGACGCTGTCATCGGGGGAAACTGGGTCAGTGGGAGGGTCTTATGAGACTGCGTATATCACGCATCCCCGTCAGCAGCGCACAGATGTCCCTCTTTCTGGCAATCGGCGTCGTTGGAGCGATTGCCAGCACTTCGCCGGCGCATGCCCAAGCGCTCAATGCCACCGGGTATTTTCTTTACTATGAGGCTCTTGCAAATTTATTTCCTGATTACGCGGCAACGTCAGCCAGCTTTAGCAAGCGGTAAGCGTTTGCTCGCGTTACGCTCCAGCATGACTTGAGCGAGCTTGTGCTTCATCATCCAGGCAGCTGTCTGGGTGACGCCAAGGCGTCGACCGAGTTCGATGCTGGAAATGCCCTTCTTCGATTGCGTGACCAGGTAGATCGTCTTGAACCAGATGCGCAGCGGCAGCTTACTCGAAGCGAAGATCGTTCCCGCTTTGACAGAGGTCTGCTTGCGACACGCGTTGCACTGGAATAGACGCCGCGCGCCGCGCGTGACGACGCAGTGATCGGCGCCATTGCACCCAGGACATTCGAACCCGTTCGGCCAGCGCCATTTGACGAGCGCCGCATGACATTGCTCTTCGGTTCCGTAAATCTCGGCGAAACGAGCCTCGCTGAGGCCTTTCTGGAACTGGACCTGATTGCGCGCCATCGGAGAACCCCTGCGAAAACAGCATGTTCATGCTTTGTTCTACTCAAAACCTGAGGCTGACGCAAGCGCGTAATCAGGATTTATTTTGAATGCCAAGCAAATTGAGGTGGGGCATGTAGGAACGATATGACAGTTGTCAACTACTATAAGATAATATATATCGCTGTACATTGAGAGTAGTTTCGGTATTGTTTTGGCTTATCGTCCCAATTCGTAGCAACAGGCATGTCCGACGATCCCCTAGACGCCATGAAAGCCCGCTGGAACCATATCCAGGGCACTCTGTTTCCTTGGCTGCGCGAGGAAGTCGACCCAATGACCGAAGCGCTTGGGCGTCTCGTCACGACCCTCGACGTGATCGGCCTCGAAGCCTTCGTTCCCGAGCCGCCGCGCGGCCCCGGCCGCCCGCCCGAGGATCGGCGCGCCCTTGCCAGGGCCTTCGTCGCCAAGGCGATGCTGGGCATTCCCACCACTTCCGCTTTGATCGAGCGACTCGCCGTCGACAAGTCGCTGCGGCGTATCCTTGGTTGGGAGCGACGCTCGCAAGTGCCCTCAGAAGCCACGTTCTCTCGCGCCTTCGCGGAGTTCGCGCAGGGCGATCTGCCCGACAAAATGCACGCGGCGCTGATCGAGCGCTCGCTCGGCGGGCGCATCGTCGGCGTGATCGCCCGCGACGCCACCGAGATCGAGGCGCGCGAGAAGCCGGCGGCGAAAGAGGCCAGCGACAAGAAGGACGATCCGCCGTCCGATGGCGCTCAGCCGCCGCGCAAGCGCGGACGCCCGCGCAAGGACGAGCAACGGCCAAAGCCCGAGCCGACGCGGCTGGAGCGACAAACCTCACAGAACGTCAACCAAATGCTCGCCGAACTGCCCACCGCCTGCGATGTCGGCTCCAAGAAAAACAGCAAGGGCTACAAGGAAACCTGGATCGGCTACAAGCTGCATATCGACGTCGCTTGCGGCCAGATCCCCGTCTCCTGCGTGCTGACTTCGGCCTCCGTTCACGACAGTCAGGTCGCCATTCCCTTGATGACCATGACCGGCGCGCGGGTTTCCTATCTCTACGATCTCATGGACGCCGCCTACGACGCCGCCGCCATTCATGACCACAGCCGCACGCTCGGCCACGCGCCGATCATCGACCGCAACTTTCGCGCCCAGCATGAGGTCAAGGCCGAATGGGAACGGGAGGTCGACAGGATGAAGTTCATCCACATGCCCGACGCAAATGACGTCATCTATGATTTCCGCACCATGGTCGAACGCGTCAATGCTCGATTGAAGGACGAATTCGGCGCCAGGTTCCTGCGCGTGCGCGGCTCGATCAAGGTCAAATGCCACCTCATGTTCGGCATCGTCGCGCTCGCCGCCGATCAAATCCTCCGCGTCGCCAGCTTCAGGCCAGCGCCAGCCTGAGCCGCCGGCGCCCGCAATCCAAAACCACGGGAAATTCCTCGCCCTCAGGGAATTCTGCAAGAGGCTCCTATGTCAATTATAGTACCAACGACCTCGGAGAGCTCAGCGGCGAGTACATCGCGTCTGGCGCCGACAGCGTCGTCCCGAACGGCAGCGCCGGAACCGTGGGCTTTGCAACCACGACCGATTTCACCACCTCCATTTCGTTCAGTCCGGGCCCCGCAGATCCTAATACGTTTTTCGGTCTGACGCCGTATTCATCACTAAGTTCGTCCCAACTCACTAGTCCTTGGACGATCACCTTTGAGAATCCGGTAACAACACCACCTTGTGTCTCAAGCAATTGTGTTTCGAGCACCCTAAGCCTTGTCGGCGCAGGCGAAATCCCACTTCCAATAAACATTACAATGTCTCCCGGCGCCAATCCAACTTTCAATTGGAGCAGTCCCGTGAGCGTGAACGGATATAGGGTTGCAATAATTCAAGATGATCTTGTAAGCGCAAATCCGCCCGATAGTGGCCTCATTGGCGGCGCAAATTTAACGGGGCCGCCCCCATTTACTTTGCAAGCTGCCGATTGTTTTAGTGGTCCACCGTATTGCCCACTTCAACCAGGCGTGCAGTATACGATGTTATTGGACATATCACGAGTAAAAACAGTCGGCAACCCAATTGAACTCAGCAATAGCAATATAAGTGCAGCTGCCCGCGTCTTTGTGCCCTTTCAAATATTGCCTGCGGGCGCGCCGGCGACGGTGTATCTGCCTATAGTAGCGCCGAGCGGAAGAGGAGTGGTATATAGCTTCAGTATGACGGTACAGACCGGACTTACATACTATATTGACCCGGACGTTGCTGAAGGGTACATCTACAGCACGGGATCTGGAAATCCGAATTTTGCCAGTGTTGAGCTGCCGAATATTGGCAATCCAACTCCATATGATTTGTATCTGTGGAATGGTGCGTCATTCGTGTTTGACACGCAGCTTGCGGCAGGGACGGTATTTGATTTCGCTGGCGGCGGCGTCAGCGAATTCGAAGTGCTTGGGATCGACCCGAGTTTGGGAATTGATCCCACGAATACGACAGCCTTCATAACAGGGCTGACGTTTGAGGGGGCCGGGAGCTTTACCGGCACCATGACACCGATCACGATCAGCGTCCCCGAATCTTCAACATGGGCCATGATGCTGCTTGGCTTCGCGGGTCTCGGCTTTGCCGGGTATCGCAAGGCGAAGGGCGTTACGGCTGCCGCAGCTACCCAATAGTCCTCATTCGCATAAGGTTATCTTCCTTTCCCGCGTTAGAGGCGGAAAAGCCATGTCGAAAATGGGTAATGGTCTAGTTTGAAATTTTTGGCTAGAGATGGCGCTTCGATTGGCTTGGCGATGCCTGCTGACTTCAATTGCAGATTTTTCCCCAAAGAGTCCTATCTGTATCCATACCGCCATTCCCATGAAACCAGTGAACCTGAAACTGTCCATCGGGCAAGACGACCATCTGGCGAAACGCGCTGCCGGTCTTGACGACTCCCGGCGATGGGACTGACCAATGAGGATAGTGGCCTGGGCTTGGGCTCGGTTGCCAATTGCTATAGTACGTCCCGTCGGATGCAAACTTCGCTTCCCATCCGTTATTCCAGCATATTTTCTTACCGAATAGGTCTGATGCTGTCACGGGCCGGCCCTCGTCGGCATACGCGAGTGCGGGGCAAATTATTGTGATTGGGTATCCCCTTCACGCCCGCCAGCTTCGGCGGTAGTATGAATATGCGATGGAGACTGCGTGCAACGCCACTTCTGGAATCGATTATCCACGGACGTTCCAAGAGATGGAT
>CAVRMF010000036.1:0-38884 GCA_963721905.1 uncultured Alphaproteobacteria bacterium | reverse complement strand
CGCGCCGATTCCCCTTGGTACCCGGCGATGCGCCTCTTCCGCCAGTCGCAACGCGGCGTCTGGATCGATGTGGTCGACGCCATGGCGCGCGAGCTTGCGGGGACGCTGTCGCATCGCCCATCGCCGCGAATGATTGTCGCGCCATGCTCGATTGGCGAACTGATCGACAAGATCACAATCCTTCGCATCAAGACCCGACGTATCGACGACGAGGTCAAGCTTCGTAACGTGCGGCGCGAGCTCGCTATACTCGAGGAGCTGGCGACGGACGCCGGTCTTGTCGGCCCCTCCATCGCATCGTTGATCGACCAGCTCGATGCAGTGAACGCGCGGCTCTGGGATATCGAAGACGCGATCCGGATCCGCGAGCGGGAAGGAAAATTCGGAGCGGAGTTCGTCACGCTGGCGCGGTCGGTCTACGTCAACAACGACGAACGCGCCGCCCTAAAACGTGCGATCAACAGAATGTTCGAATCGGCGCTCGTGGAGGAAAAGAGCTACGCCTGAGTAGACTTGGTCGAGGATGCCATAATAGCGGTCACGCAACGCAAACCGATCCCAGGGTTTCAGCGCGTTGGCGGGCGCGCGTTCGCGTAGATGGACGCCAATGACGGGTCCCAGCCGCCAAACGACCTTTGCGCGACGCACTTCGCCTGTTTCGTCGATATGCACCGCCATGCGCCGTGGCAGTCGGATGTTGCGCGCAAGCGCCAATCTGAGGCCGTGCAGGGAACGGTCGCAGATCCGGCATTCGCACAGGAATCGATACGCCGCGTCGAGCAGTTTCGCCGAACGCAGACGCGTTTGCTCGCGCGACGACGCGCGCTGTTCTCCGCGTCGGTTCTGTCCTGGCTCGCCGTCTGGAGTCACGACCCAATAAGCGATCTCGCCGCGCTCGGCTAGGGCCGCGCCAAGCCTGCGGGCCCTCTCTGGCCGTGCCCGCCAATCCTCTCGCTTGATCCCCTCGAGCATAAGGCTCGCCGCACGCACGCGCCTATGGGCGCCGGAACCGCGCCGGTTTAGCACAGCGTTAACCATTTCCAAGATACATAGAAACATGTGCTTCGCAAATTATCAGTCCGGTTAACGAGCATTATTCTCTGCTGCAGATATCTGTTTGTCAAGGAATAGTCATCGACCTGCTGAATGAACACTGAATATAATCTGCTCGACCTTAGCGTAATAATCGTACATATTTTGATATATAAAGTATAATTTGATTTAATATTTGGAGTGCGCGAGAGTTGGTGAATGAGGATAGTCAGGACAGTCCAATTCTGTCGTTGGAGCTAAAGTATGTACATCATCATTGATGATCGCGACATCGTGGCGGGAGGCTATGCGACCGGTTTTAGTCGCGAGGGGGTCTCGTCCGCAGGCATCGAGGCAGCCGAGTTCCGTGAATGGATCGGCAAGATTAGCGACGCCGACATGCATGCGGTCGAGGCGTTCCTGATCGGAGACTGTGGTGAACGTGAAACGCTGTCGCGGATGATCCGGGAGCGGTCGAATGCGCCTGTGCTCTGTCTCAACGAGCGCCACTCGCTCGACGACACTCTCGGTCTGTTCGCCGCCGGCGTCGACGACGTCGTGCGAAAGCCGGTGCATGTGCGCGAGATCCTGGCGCGAGTGGGGGCGATCCATCGCCGCGTCTTCGGTCAGAAGGGTCATGTGACAGTCGGCGAATTGCGGGTCCACTTCGATGGGCGCGAGCCCGAGGTAAATGGCGAGCCCTTCCCTCTTCCGCGCCGCGAGCGACGGATCCTCGAGTTCCTACTGCGCTGCCGCGGCAGGCGTGTTAGCAAGACGCAGATCTTTAACGCCGTCTACGGACTCTTCGACGAGAACGTCGACGAGAACGTGATCGAGAGCCATATCAGCAAACTGCGGAAGAAGCTGAAGCATCGTCTCGGTTTCGATCCGATCAATTCAAAGCGCTTCCTCGGCTATTGCATCGAGAAATAAATCGTCTCGATCTTGCGGCGCCCCCGAATGAAAGTAGCTGGCGCCGTATTGTCTTTCTGTCGAAAGATGCATGGGTTTCCCCGCGCGCCTTTGGGGAGTGCTTAACCGGGGGCAGGGAAAGCGGCGCGCGGGGAAGCTCGATTTAGCCGAACCGCCCCTTAGAGGCCGAACAGCTTCAGGATCAGCTGCGCATTCTGGTTGGCGACCGACAGCGACTGGATGCCCAGCTGCTCCTGCGTCTGCAGCGCCTGCAGCCGGGTCGAGGCCTGGTTCATGTCCGCGTCCACTAGTCCAGATATGCCGTTCGAGTAGTTGGTCGTCAGAGCGGTGTTGAACGTGTTCGCCGCGGTCATGCGATCCTGCGTGGCGCCGATTTCCGCGGAATAGTTGGTCACCGCGGCGAGCGCCTGATTGACGGAGGCGAGCGCCGCGGCTGCGGTGATCGTCGTGCCGATCTGGAACGTGCTCGTCGCGCCGGTTCCCCCGGTCAGGTCGATGCCGCCTTGGGTGAGGAGGTTCGACGTCGCCGCCGTTGTGGTCGTCGACGAAACCGCCAAGGAGGAGGCGGTTGCGAATGTCAGCGACGTGTCGGTCGCCGAATTGTTTCCGTTCGCGTCGAGGGCGGTATAGGTCGTCGTCGTGACGTTGCCGTAGAGATCCTCGGATTCGACCGTCAGCGCCGCCGGCCCCGTTGTCGAGGCGGTGATGACGTCGTTGCCGTAGGACAGAGTCGCATTCGTGGGCGGGGTAGTGTAGAGGGCGGCCAGGTTGGCGATGGTCGTCGGGTCCGTGATCGTCGACAGCGTCGTCGTCGTGGTCGGCGTGGCGGCTGCGGCGCCGGTCAGAGCCTGCGCGGCGAACGAGATGGCGTTCACCGAGCCGCCGGTCGAGCTCGCGTTGTAGCCGGCGACGAAGCTCAGCGTGTTCTGCGTGCCGTTGAGAACATTCAGGCCGTTGAACGAGGCGCCGTTGACCGCGTCCGTCAATTCCCGGCCGAGGGAGGCGAGTGACGTGTTGATGTCGCCGGTCTCGGCGCCGGGATTCTGGGCCTGCGTCAGCGCGGTCGCCATCGAGTTCAGCGTCGTGATGACCGAATTGATCGCGGAGGTGGCGGTGGCAAGCACCGACTGGCCTTCTGACAGCGCGTCGTTGGATGCCGTCACGATGCCGCTGTCGGCGTTGAGCTGGGCGGCGATCGACCAGTAGGCGGAGTTGTCGGCCGCGCTGGCGACGCTGAGGCCGGTCGAGACCTGGTTCTGGACCGTCGCCAGCGACTGCTGGGTCATCTGAAGCGCCTGCAGGGCGCTCAGGGCGGCGGAATTGTTGAGAATCGAATCCATAGAGGTGCTCCTGTCGGAAATGGTCACGGAGGATCGGGTGACATTTCGGAGTCGCACCGAGACGACGGAGTGGCCGCATGCCCCAGGCTTTTCTCCAAAGCCTTACCGTCGTGTTTGCCCGGGCACCCCGCTCTTCGCGCGCGCCGTATACGGACGAGAGGACCCTAAGACGAACCCGCTAATGGCAGGTTAATCGCTATCGAAATTCGCGAGCCTGAGCGCAATCCCGGCGCAAGCTCCAGTCGTGACCATGCTTCTGCAATCCTCACGGACCCGAGAGTGGCGACGAACCTATTGGCGCAGGCGGAACAACTCTGGACGAACCTGCAAGGGTTGGGCGTCCGGCGTCTTGTCGCGCTGGCGTTGATCGGGGTCGCTGTCTTCGCGGTTACGGGACTGGCCGGTTATTACCTCAGCCGTCCGACCATGGAGACGCTCTATTCCGGCCCCGATCGCGATGACATCGCCGCTATCGGCGCCGCGCTACGCGAGGCCGGCGTGCCTTTCGACGTCAATGCGGAAAGCACAGTCATCCTGACTCCGGCGGGGCAGGCGGCGACAGCGCGTATGATACTCGCCGAAAAAGGTCTGCCGCGTAGCGGGGCGGTCGGCAACGAACTGTTCGACAAGCTGGGCTCCCTCGGCCTGACCTCCTTTATGCAAGACGTCACCCGTCTCCGGGCCTTGGAGGGGGAACTCGCGCGAACGATCCAGATGATGCGCACGGTCAAGGCGGCGCGGGTGCATATCGTGCTCCCCGACGAGGGATCGTTTCGTCGCGAGCGCCAGCCCTCTTCGGCCTCAGTGGTGATCCGAACAGACGGAGGTGACGACCGCGCGACCGGCCAGGCGATCCGTCATCTCGTCACGTCCGCCGTTCCCGGCATGAAGATCGATGACGTGACGGTTCTCAATGTCGACGGTCGACTTCTCGCCTCCGGCACCAACTCGATCGAGAAGTCGCCCGACAATCTTCTCTCCCTCGAAAAGGAAGTGTCGCAGGAAATCCGCGAGGGCGTCGCGCGCACGCTGACGCCCTACCTCAGTTCGCGCAATTTCCAGATTTCAGTGGCTGCGCGGCTCAACGCCGACAAGACGCAGACCAACGAGACGATCTACAACCCGGACAGCCGCGTCGAACGGTCGGTGCGCGTAACCAAGGAACAGCAGAGCTCCCAAAACGCGGCGGGGACCCAGGCCGCGGGCGTCGAGGCAAATCTCCCGAAGCAAAACGGCTCGGGCTCTAAGTCCAAACAGTCGAATGATCAGACGCAAAAGCGCGAAGAACCCACGAATTACGAAGTGTCGTCGAAATCGATCCAGACGACCAGCGCTGGATTCTTGATCCAAAACCTCTCCGTAGCGGTGCTCATCAATCGCTCCGCTCTGGCCGCGTCTCTCGGCGACAAGGCGGGACCCGAGGCGGTCGCCGCGCAGGTCAAGGAGATTGAGCAGCTCGTCGCATCCGCCGCAGGGCTCGACAAGCAGCGAGGCGACGTCGTCAAGATCTCTGTAGTCGATTTCGTCGACTCGACCCGCGATCTCGAACCGGCGCCCGGCCCCTCGATCCTCGAGATCCTTGCGCGTCAGACCGGATCGATCGTCAACGCCGGGGCGGTGGTGCTCGTCGCCGCGATGGTGGTTTGGTTCGGCGCGCGGCCCGGCCTGAAGATGCTGCTCGCGTCGCCCGCCGTTGCGAGCGGCGTTGCGAACGGCGCCTCGACCGACGCGACCCCGACGCTCGGGGCGCCGGACGCCGGCCAGAATTTCCTAATCGAATCCGACGACGGCCGCGACGCGTTTCTGGAGGCATTGCTGGCGCGTCGGGACAATGGGCCAGAGCGCAAACTGCAGAAGCTCATCGAGTTTGATGAGAACCAGGCCGCCACAATCCTCAAACAATGGATTCGTCAGGGAGCGAACGGATGAAACCCGTACCGATCGCGGACTATCTCGATCACATCGGCCGCGCGCCAGGCGAGAAGCCTTCGCCCCGCCGGGACGCCTCGCCGTTCCGGCCACGCAGCCTGCAGAGCCTGCAAAGCCCCGAACCGAGGCCGCTGCCCGCGTTCGATCGCGCTCCCAAAGTCATCGCGGCGGTCAAGCCACAGGACGCGCAGGAGCAGCGTCCACTTCTCGGCCGCCGGCCCGTTGCGGCGGAACCCTCTGCTCGGGAGTCCCTGGTTGCGCGCGAGGCAGCCAAGGTCGAGGAAATGGCGTTTCAACTCGCGGAGGCTCACGCGCGCGGACGCGAGGAAGGCCTCGTCGAAGGTAGAGCCGAGGCCGAAGAGCGGCACGCAGCTGAGCGAGCCGCGGCGCACGAACGGGCGGTGACGGCGCGCCTCGAGTTCCAACTCAATGAATACGCTCAGCTCGAAGCGGCGATTCGTTCTGGGCTTACCAGGATCGAAGAAAACGTCGGCGCTGCCGCGGCTCGGATTCTTGCGCCATTTCTGGTCAAGCAGGTGGTGAAGTATGTCGCTGATGAATTGTGCAAGAACATTGGCCGTCTTTGCGCCGACGGCTCGCCGGGGTTGATCACCATTCGAGGGCCCGAGCGGGTGCTGAGCCTGTTGCGCGAGCAAATCGCCGATCTGCCCGCCGAGGTCGACTACGTCGACGTCGAGAGCGCGGAGACGGTCGTCGAAGCCAACGTCACGCAAATCGTGACTGAGCTTCAGCCTTGGGCCGAGTTGCTCGCCTCGCTCGACGCCTGAGCCGATGAGCGCGCACCCGGAAATCGTCATCATCAAGCGCCGGAGCATGCTCGAGGACGGCCATCACGGCGGCGCGTGGAAGATCGCGTTCGCGGATTTCATGACCGCGATGATGGCGTTTTTTCTCGTCTTGTGGATCATCAGCGCGACTGACAAGAACACGAAGACGCTGATCGCCCGCTATTTCAACCCCGTGAAAGTGGAAGAGCCAGCGAAAGCCCAGAAGGGCATTCACGGCGCCCCGGAGCAGGACACGGACGCGCCGGGCACGGAGTCGGGCGCGCCCAACGCCAAGAAGCCGCGATCCGATCAGGGCGAAACCGCCAGTGGATCGGTCCGCGAGAGTTCGAGCAGTCCGTTGACCGACGCCAAGGGAAATCACTTGGCGAAGCAGGACCCCAAGACGCCGCCCGACCCCGCCAAGCCCAACCCGACCATGTCCGAAGACGAACTCTTCAGCGACCCGCGCGCCAGTCTCGACAAGATCGCGGGCGTTCCGCCGCCGGGACCGCGCCTCGACCCGACAGCGGCGTTGAAGGGCTACGGTGAGGTCGGTCCGAGCGCGGACGAAGCGCTCCGGGATCCCTTCCGTCCGCTTGGCAGCGACAGGTCCATCAATGTCGTAAACTCGGATCCCGGGGCGCCGCCGGAGGCGAATTCGGCCGGCGACGAATCGAAGCCGCCGGCCGAAGCGTCCCAGCCTTCGGCCACCGCCGCTGGAGCACCTTTCGAGCAGACGAAGACGGAGACGCCACTGGCCTCGGAGGCAAAAGCCCGGGAGTCCGCGAAGGCGCGAGCCGACGCAGCCGCAGCTTTGCTGGCCGATGTAAAGAAGCGGCTCGGCGAAGAAGGCCAGTCGCTCACGGGCCCAGAGCTCGACATTCAGGCAACGGACGAGGGCCTCCTCATCAGTCTCACCGATCGCCAGAACTATTCGATGTTCGCGATCGGCTCCGCTGAGCCGCAGCCCCGAGTCGTGCGCATGATGGACGCGATTGCGATGAGCCTCGAAACAATGCCGGGCGCAATCGTGGTGCGCGGACATACCGACGCCCATCCCTATCGATCGAAGACCTACGACAATTGGCGTCTGTCATCGGCGCGGGCTCAAATGGCCTATTACATGCTGAACCGCGGCGGGGTCGAGGAAAAGCGGTTTGAGCGGATCGAAGGCTTCGCCGACCATCGCCTCAAGGATCCGGCGCACCCGTTCGCGGCTGAGAACCGGCGCATCGAGATTCTGCTGCGCGAGGCGGCGCAATGAGGCCGCAAGCTCGCAATGCTCTTTTTTTCGCGGCGCTCGTCCTGGCCGGGGGGGCGGAAGCGCAGGTCAAGCCCGGCGATATCTCCGACATGGCGGACGATCTCCAGCGCATCCAGATACGGATGGCCCAAGGAGACAAGTCCGCTTATGCGGCGCAACTCAAGCAGTTGAAGGCGATGGGTGCGGCCATCGCGTCTGCGAACCCGGAAACCTGGAAAGATAGACGGCAGGTCGAATCGCTCGTCATCTACGTGCTTAGCGGCGGGGCGCTTGGGGACGTGACCCCGCTTTTGAAGGATGACGCCATCCTCGAGCCGGACCGCTCGCTGGCGCGCGGCGCGTTCGCTTACATCACGAGCCACGAAGCCGATGCGCTCGACCTCCTGAGCAAGATCGACTTGAGGACGCTCGAAGCGCGCCTCGCCGGCCAGGTCGCCTTTGCCCGGTCTGTGCTCGAGACGAAGCGCGACCCGAAAGCGGCGGTTTCGTTCCTCGATTGGGCGCGTCTCGTCGCGCCGGGAGGGCTCGTCGAGGAGGCGGCGCTGCGGCGGGAGATCGCGCTCGTGGCGGAGGCGGGGGATGCGCCGCGCGCGGCGATCCTGACGCGGCAATATGCGACTCGCTTTGGCGCCTCGCTGTACGCGGCCGATTTCTTCCGCGACCTTGCGCGCCTGGTCGCGCGTTTCGGGCTCGCCGACGATCCCGCAAATTATCAGCTGCTGTCGGCCGCGGCGGGGAGCCTGACGCCGGACACCCGTCGCGACTTTCTCTTGACCCTTGCGAAAGCTGCGATCGTCAATGCTCGCTTCGAAGCAGCTTCCGCAGCCGCCGCCGAGGTCTTGAAGAGCATGCCGCCTGACAGCGTCGACGAAGCGCGGGGACGACTTTATCTTGACGCGGGCCGACTGCTCTCTGAGGGCTATGACGCGGCGCGCGCGGATTTGCAGGCCATCGCCGCCGCGAAACTTGACCGTTCCGACGCCGGGCTGCTGGCTTCGGTTCGATCGGTGGCGGCTCAATTGCGGACGGCGCCGACCGCCGGGGCGGTCGAGGCGCAAAGCGACCAGCCGACCGAAGGCGAAAAGGCCGGGGGGCCGGCTGAGACGATCGGGTTGGCCGAAGCGGCGCTCAAGCGCACCGAACGCGCAGCCGACGCAGATCAAGGGGGAGCGCAATGACCGCCATCGCTCCGGCGCCCGCGCCCACTCATGCGCAGCCCGTCCTGCACTCGGCCCATTCGGCGCATGTCGCATTTTCGCAAACCCATGACCCTCTGGCCTTCGCGGCCGTGCTTGACTCGGCGCCAGGCGGAGACGCGAAGGCGAAGCCCTCTTCCGAGAAGCGGGCGCAGACGCCGATCGAATCGTCGCCGCATGGCCGTCCGCAAACGCAAATTCCGAATTCGTCGTTCTTCAATGCCGCTCTGGCGGCGTCTCTGCCTGTCGCGACGCCGTCGACGATCGCGAACGGGGAACCGGCTGGGGATACGAACCCGCCCGCGCTTGCGCCGAAAGCAGTGGCGCAGACGCCCGCGCGCGACGCCGCCTCCGCGCCGCGCGTCGCGAGCGCCGCTGAGGCCGGCGACGCCCTGGGGGCGAAGCTGATCCGGGAGCGGAGCTTCCATGCGAACATTTCGGCCTTCAACCCCGTGACCGCGCCGCCGATCGGCGGCTCGTCTTCCGCCGTCGAACCGCCGGCGATCGCGATTTTGGACGCCGCCGAGGCTGCGGTCCCCTCGCCGCCGGCCGCGATGCCGAGGCCGTCCCAGGCGACCGCGCCGTCGCCCACGGCCAGTCCGTCGACGTCGCCGGAAAGAAACGCGTCTCGCGCGGATCGGACGCCTCCAGCCGGATCCGGCCCAGCCCCCTTCAGCGCGGGACGCGCCAGGGGCGAGCGGCAGACCGAGCCTGCAGCGACCATCGCCCGTGTCGCCGCCCCGGCCGCCGGCAGGCCGGCGTCAAGGCCGGAAGCGAGCCCGTCGCCCGACGGGTCCGAGTCCGGTGGGTCCGCGGGTCTGCCGGCGAACGGCGGACCCAATGCGCCTCAATCCGCGCCTTCGCAGACGATAGCCGCCGTGACGCTGCAGCTGACCGCCGCCTATGCGGACCCGCAGTCGCGCCTTGCCGACGCGGCGACCGGTCCGGGCGCGTCGCGCGCGGCCCAGACGCCTCGGGCGTCCCTGGCGCCTTCCGCGGCGCCGGTCAGGGAAATCGACGTCGACCTCTCGCCGGGCGGGCTCGAGGACGTCTCGATGACCATGCGGCTTGCGGACGACAAGCTTTCTCTCGTCATCCGCGCCGGAAGTTCCCAGACCACAGGCGCGATCGAAGGGGCGCGCGACGCGATCGCCGAGCGGCTGGCCGCGATCGGTCAGCCGCTCGGCTCTCTCATCATCCAGCAGACGGGTTCTACGAACGATGCGACGAACGCGAGGGACAGCGGAGGCGGCGGGGGCGAGGACCGGCCGCAGGGGCGAGGCGAGGATGCGAACGATCCGCGCGGCGCTCGGCGCGGCTCTTCTGGCTTCCAGCGCGGCTTGTAGCGAGGCTTGCGCCGAGGCCGGCTCGATGGCCTGCGAGCGCGAGATGACGCGCGCCGCCGCCGCGACCGGCGTCCCGCTCAACGTGCTCTATTCGGTGGGCTTGACCGAGACTGGCGGCCGCGGCCAGCTCGAGCCCTTCGACATGAACATCGACGGGCGGGAGGTCCGCTCGGACAGTCTCGCCGAGGCGATGGCGCGCTTCGCCGCGGCGAAGGCCGGGGGCGCGAAGCTTATCGACATCGGCTGCATGCAGATCAACGCGCATTACCACGAGGCGCATTTCGCCTCGCTCGGCGCGATGTTCGATCCGAGGCTCAACGTCGACTATGCGGCGAACTATTTAAGGACCCTCAAGGCTGAGGTCGGAACCTGGACGCTGGCGGTTGCCCGCTATAACGCCGGCCCCGACAACCCGGCGGCGGAGCGCACTTACGTCTGCGCCGTCATCCGCAACATGGTCGCGAGCGGCTTCGGCCAATGGACCGCCAACGCCCGGGCGCTCTGCCCGTAGCTCGCGATCCGATCTGCAGGCGGGCGAGCCTTTTCAAACTGTTAGGCGCCAGATTCTGCAACTTTTGAGCCCCCAAGCCGACTCCCCTTCTCTCGGAACGGGGCGAGGCCGACACTCGCCATCTCCATCCCGGTTTTGAGCGATTCCAAAGGCTTGCGGCGCCTTTTTGTTCCGATGTCCAGCCCGCGAATCTGTTTCTGATTATCAGAAGTAAGTCGCTCTCTTCCTCCCCCGCCTCGGCATGCCTGGCCCGACGAACAGCAAACCACGAATTCGCCCGTTTGGCAAGAAAATGTCGGTTTTTTCAGAAAGCTCAGGGCCGCGAGCCGGGAAATTTCAGCGCCGGGCGGTTGTGGTTCTCCTTGACCTTCGCGACGGCGTCGACCACCTCCTTGAACGCGTCGATCGCGGCTTTCTCCTCCGCGTCGCGCGGCTTGAAATGTTTCAGGAGCACGGTCAGGGCGTCCTCGATCCGGCCGAGCTGCTTGCCGTAGCTGGCGACATCGGTCAGCACGTCGGACTCGACGCTCGGATCGCTCGACTGGCCGAGATTGATGTTGATGATCGGGCTCAAGAGCGCGGTGAAGGGGTTGATCGACTGAACGACGTTTCCGGACAGGGGGAGTTTGAAGGTCGGCACGGGAATCCTCCAGGTTTCCGGGCTCAAAGCGTGGAGCCCATCGGACGGAATGGAAAATCGCAGGGAAAGGTTGCTACGACAAATCCCTTGCGGCTACCGCGCGCGGTGGGCCGCCGCGCGGCGCAGCGCCCCGACCAGATAGAGGGAGCCGGTCACCAGGAGCCAGGACTTCGCCTCGCCCGCGAGTTCGAGGCCGCGCCGGAAGGCGCGCTCGGGTTCGGGCTCGACCTCGCTTCTGAGCCCCAGCGCGCCTGCGAGCGCAGCGAGCTCCGACGCGGGCCGCCCGCGGCTCGCGGCGTGCGGCTCGGTAAAGACGACTGCCGACGCGCGGCGCTTGAGCTCGCGCAGAAAGCCGGCCGCGTCCTTGTCGGAGGCGAGCGCAACCACAGCGACGCAGGGTCCAGCGAGATCGGAGAAGCGGGCGAGATCGCGGAGCACCGCAGCGAGGTTGAAAGGCACATGCGCGCCGTCGAACACGACCGGCACGTCCGAGGCGCCCGCTTCGATGTCGATCCGGTCCATGCGGCCGACGAGACGCGCGGCGGCAAGAGTTTTGGAGTCGATGAGCCCCGACGATATGGGACGCCCGTCGCGCCCGGCGACGCCCATCTTGCCAAGCTTATCGAGGACAGCGCCGGCGAGGGCGACATTGATCTCCTCGATCGTCGCCCCGTCGCCCGGGTTCACGCGGATGACCGGAGAGCCAAGCTCGTCGGCCCTTGCCTGAACCACGCGCCCGGCCTCGTCGTCGGCCGCTAACGTCGTGACGAGGACAGCGCCGCGCTTCAAGATACCGACCTTCTCGCGCGCGATCAGCGCTCTCGTCTCGCCGAGAATTTCGGTGTGCTCAAGCCCGATGTTGGTGACGACCGCGATTTCGCCGAAGACGACATTGGTCGAATCGAGCCGGCCGCCTAGGCCGACTTCGACGGCCGCCCATTCGACGCCCGCATCCCGGAAGATGAGGAAGGCCGCGGCGGTGAGGAGATCGAACCAGGTCGCCTCGGCGGCGGCCGTCCCAGCGCCCCGCGCCTCTTCATAGGCGTCAAGCGCTTGCGTCAGAGCGCGCGCAAGCGTCGGCTCGTCGACCGCGCGGCCCTGAAGGCTCACGCGTTCGGTAACGTTTTCGACATGGGGCGAAGCGTAGCGGCCGACCTTGAGGCCCGCGCGCGCCAGCGCCGCCTCGATCAGCGCCGCGACCGAGCCCTTGCCCTTGGTGCCCGCGACATGCACTGCGCGAAAGGCGTCCTGCGGACGCCCGAGCCGCGCGGCGAGATCAAGCATCGGCTCGAGGCCGACGCGCATGAACTTCCGCGGCCGCCGCTCCCAGTCGGTCAGCGCGTCGAGCCGCGCCATCGCCTCTCTGAGCTCCCAATTCTCGGCCATTGCCGGCATGCTAGCGGACAAGGCTGGCTCTGCGATAGCCAGATGATCGACCCCCTGGGGTCATTCGTCGACTGTGTGGCGAACGCCCCGAATCGCTCGTCACTCTCCAGCCGCGGCTGCCAGTGTCTTTACGACATCGATATTGGGCAACAAATTCTCCGGCAGATCGTGGCGCTCTTTCAAATACTCAGGGCCGTTATAAGAGATCCACACTTTTCCCTGAGAGTCTTCCGCAACCAGAATTTTCAGAGGAAGGTCGATGGCGACACTCGGAGACGCGAGCATCAGCGGCGTGCCGCCCTTCGGATTGCCGAAGATGAGCAGTTTGGTGGGAGGCATTTTCAGTCCCACCTTTTCCGCCTCTCCGCTATGGTCGACCAGCGCGAACAGCATCACTCCCTTGGATTGCAGGATGGTCTTCAGTTTTTCCACCGTCTGGTCGACGGAGTGATGGCTCGTAATTTTGACGATCCCTTCTTCTTTCCGCACGGCAAGCGCCTCCGATGCCAATAGAACGGAAACCATAAACAGCCTCATCACCAAGGCGCCATCGCCTCAGACCAGAAGATCGCCGCATTCAAGCTCGATGTCCGCGCCGTTGACGCTACGATTGTCCATGAGGAAAAACTCCCCGTGGACAATGTCTTCGGTCGTCGGCAGGCGGCTTCACCGTTCCTGGGACGATTTCGAACCCGCCCTCGAAGCGGGAGCTAGCGCAACGGCAGCCTCTGTTGTCAGCAAGAGGAAGGTCAGTGTCTCCTGCAAGTACAAGCGGACGGCAACATCGGTATGGCTCGAATACCCGATGGATATGTCCTGACCGATGTGCAAATCGAAGTCGCCGCCGCGCGTCGTGAGAACGAATGCGCCTTCAATCGCTGGGGCCCAGATGATCTCGCCGTCGACGAGGCGCTTGATATGCTCCAGCACCGGATATCCATGGTCCCTGGTTTCGCTGAGCCCGGTATAGGCGTCGGCGCTCAGCAACACCGCGTAGGGACCGTTGACCCCGACGAGTTGCAATTGGCTTACCGCTTGGGCGATGGCGTCAGGGTAGTCGCGTACGTCGGCGGGAAGGGTCATCTCCGGATTGCTGGTCCCCTGGCGGATGCCTTCGATGCCCGCAGCAGCGTAGCCATCAAAGATGGCGCGATCTTCCGCAAAGGCGATCCGTCGTGCGGCTTCCTTCGCGGGTTGCCAGTCGGAATCGTTCGCGCCACGCTCCACGTCGTCGATCTGCTGGCGATCGAGATCAAATGGCGCGCGCAGTTCCACGAGCGCCTTTACCTCGCGCTGGCGCGCAAGCACATTGTCCCCCGGCGCCGCGACATTGCGGAGGTGGCCTGTGCCGACTGCCGAGAGGGCCACTCCGCCTGGTCCCTCAAGGTCCACGACGCGCCGCCCCGCGAGGTAGCGCTTGAGGGTGCGCGACGTCTCTTCCTCGATTTGAGACCACGCAGCATCGGAGATTGGGGCAAGCTCCCGGTGAAGATTATTCATGCGACGGGTCTCCTTTGAGCGAACCTATGCCGAGCGAGCCATCGCGGGGCGGCGCGTCCGGTCGCGAGGGCGAAACCCTGGCTTTGGGAAGCGCCTCAACTGTCGTGGACTCGTCGTCCCCGATGTTCTCCAGGAACGTCGCGGACGGAGCGAAGAACAGATTCCCGGTCACTGCGCGGCTGAAATCCAGCAGTCGATCATAGTTGCCGGCAGGTCGACCGACGAACATATTCTCCAGCATCTGCTCGATCGTTCGAGGCGAACGCGCGTAGCCGATGAAATAGGTGCCGAACTCGCCCTTGGCGGCGCTGCCGAAAGGCATGTTGTCGCGGAGGATCTTCTTCTCCCTTCCATCCTCAACGATCGTGGTCAGCGCGTTATGGGCGGACGTCGGCTTGACGGCGTCGTCGAGTTCGATGTCGGAAAGCTTGCTGCGTCCGATGATGCGTTCCTGGGCTTCCGTGGATAGAGCGTCCCAGCCAGCGAGATCGTGAAGGTACTTTTGCACGAGCACATAACTGCCGCCCGCGAACGCCGCGTCCTCCATGTCCACGAGGGCCGCATCGATTGCCTCTTGACCCGTCGGGTTCTCCGTCCCGTCGACAAAGCCGATGAGATCGCGGTCATCGAAATATCTGAACCCATGCACCTCGTCGACGGGCGAGACCGCGTCCTTGAGGCGGCTCATGATCTGCGTCGCCAGTTCGAAGCAGAGATCCATGCGCTTCGAGCGGATGTGGAAGAGCAGATCGCCTGGCGTCGCTCCTGCATGGCGAGATCCTGCCCGGAATTCGCGGAACGGATGCAGCTCGGCTGGCCGCGGCGAGCCAAAGAGCTTGTCCCACGCTTCCGATCCAAAACCCATCACGCAGGAAAGGTTTCCCTCGATATCGCGGAAACCCACCGCGCGTAGGAGCGCCGCGAGGTCGCCGCAGAATGACAGGAGGACCAGGCGACTGGCGGCGCCAGGGTTAATTGTCACGACGAGAAAGATCGCAGCGCGCGTCAAGGATTGAACGACCGCCTGTGGGACGGGAGGTGTTCCATTCTTTGCTCCGGTTGTGGTCACAGGACTCGGATATCCGAGCTGAAGCCGGCCGAAGATCGCTCAACTCTCAAAACGCTAAAGTCTGTCATTGCACCCTCCGACCGAGCTTCCGAATTAATGCGGAAATCCTCCGCGACTACAACTGGGTCGTGGTTCAATCTGCGACGGTTGGGCCGGAAGCCATGATCGTAGGTCGTCGGCAAATCATGTCGCGCTGGTTCAGGTCGGCGGCCAGGGGCGCCCGGCTAGCGCCCGGCGCGCCGGCGCCGGACAGACTAAACGAGCTCAAAGACTTCTCTATCCTTCAAGTTAACTTGCCATTAAGCAAGCTCAGTTATCGTTGTCTTAACCTCTCCCAGTTCACGACTCTGTTATTGGACGCTCGCTTGTATATAGCCTATCCGATCGGTGGCTGGGCAGTCACTCGGAGACGAACTATGAAATTGTCGAAGCATATCCTCGCTGCCGCGGCGGCAGCGACGCTATCGATAGCCGCGATGGCGAGCCCGTCGTTTGCGGACGAGTCCGACCATCCCCACCGACATCGTATGTCCGCTGAGGATAGGGCCGCCCTCCTGGATGCGCGGATCGCGGCTCTGAAGGCGGGACTCAAGCTCACTCCGGAGCAGGAAAAGAATTGGGAGCCGCTAGAGGCCGCTATTCGCGAACAGGCCAAGGAGCGCGCCGAACGCTTCGCCGCCTGGCGAGAAAAGCGCGAGAATGAGGATGAGGATGAGCATCACGACCTGATGGATCGGCTGCAGATGAGGTCGCAGTGGATGACGCAAAGAGCCGCTGATCTCGACAAGCTGATCGCGGCCGCAAAGCCGCTCTACGAGTTGCTCGACGATGGACAAAAGCGCCGCTTCGCCGAACTCATGCGCCCCCCAGGGCGCGGCGATCGTCAGCACTGGCGTCACGAGGGCTGACAGCCGCGCTGAGGCCTGACCCTTTGCGAGGCGGAAATGTTGGATCAACATTTTCGCCTTCTTGCTACGCTTGGAGAGCGCCCGGGTCATGGGGAGTCGTGCATGCTCCGACGCAAATTTGTGCGTTCGCTGCCCATTGTTGTGACATTCGCTCTGACGGGATGCCCGTGCTTGGCAAACGCCACGGTGATTATCAAGACTTTTCAGTTCTCAATTTGCGTGACCGGGGCCAAACATCCTGACGGCTGCAAGAATGTCGATGCCGACGCCCACGTTGTCGTCAGCGACGAAAAAATGGAAAGTCTGGACTCGAAGATTGGCCAGGCGGCCTCAATCATGGCGGCTCCCGGTAAGGGCGCCGCACCATCGCCGGGCGGCGGAGACCATCCTCAGCATCACCACCTAGGCCAGGTCCCGCAACAACCCGGCTTGTGAAAATTGCGCCCAGGACTGACGGCGTCGACCGCACTTCCCTCAGGCGGCTGTCGGGACGGCGACGTTTAAAGAACGCTGTCGAGCAGGCGACGACTGGCGTCGCCGAGCCCTTCAAAGGCCGACGGCTTCAACTTTGTTGCAAGGATTATTAACCTGCCGTCGGAGTTGAAGATCCCCTTCAGCGCGGCCGCATCCAGATTGGAATTGATCGGACGGGGTCGCGCCTGAAAATCTGCGAAGGCGTTCGGCCCGAGACTTTCGATCAGCCGATCATTGATCGCGTCGCGATACGCCGCGTCGCAGGCGAGGCGTTCGGTGTCGATCGCGCAGTCGGCGACGGCGAGCCCTTCCAAAAGATAGGCCAACCAGAACGCCGAAACGAGAATGGCGACCTGCCGTTCGTTAAGCGGCGTAGCGAGCGCGCGCGCCACTGCCTCTTCGACGCCGAGATTGGGCTCGAGCGCCGCGCAATCGAATGGCCCCAATGATTTCAAAACGTAGGCTGCCGATGCGCAAAAAGGATGATTGGAATAGCGAACGACGAGGTAGGTCAGCGCAGCGCTGAAATAGCTACGCGGCCCAAACGACCTGTACGACGCCAGCAACTCGGACGGCGGCCGATTGAGATAGATCTGTGTGCCGCCCAATATGCGCTGGATGAGGGCGGCGCGCAGCCCGCCACGGGTGAATCTGAAATAGGCTTGCTGATCCTGCGCTGCGGCGAAGCGGACGAGCGAGCGCAAGTAGTCCGCCAGGGAGGAATCCTCGTCCGTTTCGTCCGCGATGAATCCATCAAACGAAAGCGAGGGTTTGAACAGCGGAACGCCGCCCTGCGGCCTGATTGGATACTCCGAGAAATAGTGCCGGTCGACCGTCGGATGCCGAAGCGTTCTTCTCGAACCGAACTTGAAATCGAAGAACCACTGCTGGTCGGTCTTGTTCGCCAAGCCCTCGTGCAGCGGCTCGTCGAACGCACGAATCCGAGGATTCTTCCGAAAGAGCGACCAGAAATAGGTCCCGCGCGTGCGCCACAGAGTCTGCATGACGATGGGAGGACTGGACATGCGGACCGGCCGACGCCTTCGGCGTCAAAATACGGGAGCGAGAATTGTTCGCGCCGAATCCGCTAGCGGATCGCGGAGCGACTTTCTCTTTTCCGTCCGGCCCTGCGTCTCGTAATGCAGGAGAGCGTTGGCCTCGGCCTCTGCGACATCCGGATAGCGGGCCAAATAGGCCCTTGTCGAGAAAAACGGTCCCGGATCCCGACCTTCACGTCCGCCGTGAAGCAAGTAGTGGAGCGCAGCGTCCATCCCTGCCGCGCGAACGTCCGGGTTCGCTTCGAGATAGTGCCCGCCGTCGAAAAAGACCGAACTGCGAATGGTCTCGAGTTCCTTCGAGTTCACGAAAGATGGCGTCGGAGGCGCTGGGCGCCTCTTCCAGACGCCGCGAAAGCCAGATCTCTGCCAATCGCGGCTCCTCTCCGTATATCGATCAGCGATATCCGCGATGGCGGTCTCAAAGCAGCGAACCTCTTCTTCCAATTCCTGCATGGCGTGGCCAAAAATCTCCACGGCGCCCTCGAAGCGCGCGCGCAGGGCGTCGAGCCTTTTCAGGACGCGGACGTTTCCAGGGTCTTCGACAAGATCGAGCATGGAGGCGTAGGTCTCTCGAGCCAAGTCACTGACGGCTGGATGCGCGCGCAAATCGTCGTCACTCGCCTTCTCGTGCCGCAAATCGGCCGACAGGAATGCATCAATTTCCGCAGCGCTTTCGCTCCGGAATAGCCAATTCAAATCCAGTTGCTCGCTGACCCGCGCAAGGGCGCTCAACGGATCGTCCAAAAATTGCGGCCAATTCAAAATCGCGCGCGCCATCCGGCGGGTTTCGGCCTCGGCGTCGAGGACATGGCGCAGCCAGAGCAGACAGGCGTAACTCGGACTGAGACCGTCGCGACGCCTGAGCGACCAGCCGACTTCGAGAGGCGATCGTACCGGCAGAAGCGCCCTGACGGACCATTCGGCTTCGTCGAATACCGGCGTCCAGAAGGTCATGAGCCGGCACATGCTCGGATCCTTGATGATCGGGAAGCCGACCTCGCCAAATTCCTGCCTCAACGCCCCCCTCGCGCGAGCGCGCAAGGCGCTGGCGGCGCAGGCGTCAATCTGTTCGGAATTGAATTTGCGCCAGTCTCGCCAGTCTCTGCCGCCCGCGGCGAGAATGTCTTCGTTCAAGTCGACAATGACGCGGGATTCCCAGAAACCTGTTTCATTGTCAGCGCCCGGCGGAATCAAATGCAGGGGGGCCGCGCCGCCCAGGCGAACCAGGGTTCCGGCCATGCACGACGTGCCGCTTCGATGCATGCCCAGCACGACAACCGCAACTCTGCCGCGTCGTACGCCGGTCTCCCGCGCCAGGTGACGAACGTTCAAGAACACAGAAGTTCCTCCCACCGGGGGACTGATCGAGTGGTCAGCCTTAAACGCTGATGCGTACACGGCTTTACTTATGGCAAACAGCGCGCTTTACTGACAGACAAAGTGTTCCGCTTAAGCATGGACCACCACAAAGTCCGAATTATGGACTACTGTCGCGACTATTTAACCAGGTCACGAACAAGTGATGATCTTTGATCCGGCCGTAGGGCGAGCCGTCGCGGTTTCATTGATTCTGATAGACGGATAGCGCTGAAAAAGCCATCCGATCAACTGAAAATTTCTTCTGCCCGGTAACAAACGCGTGAATCATACCGCGGTCGTGGTAGAACAGCCTGGATCAAGCTTTCCGTGTCTAACTGAGGACGCCAAGTGCCAGTCTTCGAAGCGCGAGTCGGGATGGCGGGACCACAAACTTCTCAGAACGCCCTCCCCACTCCATCGCCGCTTGCGCACGGACGGCCTCTTCAGGGCAACTCGACACGCCGATTTGCGCCGCCGGAGGGAGTTCAGTTTTGCCCGCGCCGCTCAGATCACGCCGGAGATCTCCTTGCGTTGTTTAACGAGCGCCAATTCCTGGAACGGGCGTCGACTCGAGGTCCGCTGGCAGACGAGGACGAGGTCAACCGCTGGCTGGATGGAATCATCGTCGCCCGGAAGTTTGAAATCGTCGCGGTATCGAACTCGAATCTCATCGCGTTCGGCGGGCTATACGTCCACGGCGACTTCTTTGATCATTGCGGCACCCTGATGCTCGGCGTGAGGGAGAAAGCCCAAGGCCGCGGCGTCGGATCGACGCTCATGGCGATCCTACTGGCGACTGCGAAGATGCGCGCCAATCTGCGCCGGGTTCAGCTCACAGTCTTTACGGGCAATGCGCCCGCCATTCGCCTCTATCGCAGATTTGGCTTCGAATTCGAGGGCTTGCACCGGTCCTTTTCACGGCGAGGCGCTGATTACGTCGACGCCTATTCGATGGCGGTGATTTTCGACGAAAAGCCGCGACCCGCAGGCGAAGCGTTGGACGAGGAGGACGTGATCTCAGTTCAGAGGGAGACGAAGGCGTCTTGACGCCGGGCCCTTGCCTGCGCCCGCGCCGGGCGAAGGGCCTTTTGCGAATCGCCAAACCGCGCTGCGAAATCGAGCGACGGCAAGCAGAGCTTGGCAAATCGTGAGTCGCCAGGGAGCGGTCACCGGAACAGGCGCCGGTGACATTCCAAGGGCGGCGATTGACACTGAAAACCGTGTTGGTTACGCTCACGATGCAGACAGCTAGGCATGGGGAGATCATTATGACCGCAAGGTCCAGCCGATCCCTGGCGCTCATGGCCGCGGCGGCAGCGACGGCCGCCATCGCGGTGGGACCAGCAAGCGCCACTGAGTTCTTGTGGAGCTATTCGGGCGACAATGGCGGTCCCGTCACCGCGAGCGGCATACTGGACGCGACGCCGGACGGCGGCGGGGTTTATTCGGTGACGTCGATCAGCGGCACCAGAAACGGCGTCGCGATTACCGGACTCACTACTTACGCCGGCGACGACAATCTCGTTTACACGACCGCGCCTTACGTCGACTATCCCGGCTTGGCCTATTTGGCCGGCGGCTCGGCCTTCAACGTCTACTACGACACCGGCACTTCGGACTCCTATGCCTGCGGCGCGATTGGCTACTGCGAGATCGGACCGGGCGTCACGGGCACAAGCGGCCTGGGGCCGCCGGTTGACTCCATCGGCTCAATCACAACCTTCACCCTGACGGCGGTTCCCGAGGCCTCGGCTTGGGCGATGATGCTCGTGGGGTTCGCGGGCCTTGGCCTTGCAGGCTATCGATATCGACGGGCGGCCACACCTACGGTGGCCTGACTGGCCGCGGGAAGGACTTGAAAAAAGGCCGCCGCGACGCGGCGGCGGCCCTCACTCGTCCTGCGCCAGCCAATGTGCGCATTCGGGCCCAAGCTCGGCCAAGGCCCTTGCTTCATAGGCTTTGATGTCCTCGGCCGTCAGCGTGTCGCGCCAGCGGCCGTTGGTTCCCTTGTAGATGAATGTCTTGGCGCCGCCCTCCCAGAATATGCCGCCGACGGGGGCGGCGAGTTCAGCGTGGGCCTTCATGTAATCGAAGGTGCAGTGCTCGACGATGTCCCCGAACTTTGTTTCGTCGATCGGGATGTCGAGGAACGCCCCGATCTCTCGTATCGAGCCGGGAAGATCGGCCTTCATCTGGTTGAAGTGAACGAGCTTGACGTTCGGTAAGTTCCGGATCGCCCACCAGGAACGGACGTTTTCCCAGAACGGCCAGAACGGATAACCGTCCCCAGCGAACCATTGCCGATAATACTCATGAATCGAGGCCGGCGGCTTCTTGATCGGATCGCCGACGCGGCCGGGCGTATCGTTGAGCGCGTCGTACCATTGCTGGTTCGCGTTGACGTGGTGGTTGTACATGCTCCAGATCGCGTCGCGGCCGTCGCGTCCGATATAGAGGTATTTCGCCTGCCGCGAGAAAACGAGAGCGTCCACCGGAAGGTGCGTCTTCACGAACCGCCTGTGGGTCAGGTGTTCGAGGCCCGCGATGGCCTCGGGCGGCACCACGCGCAGATCGACCCAAGGCGACAGGTGCGAGACGTCGATTCCTTCGGCGCCGTTGAAAATGAGCTGGCCGAGAATTTGTTGGGTCCAGGTCGTGCCTGACTTGCCATAGGTGGCGACGACAATGTCGTCGGGCCGGAATTTGAAGTCATTCCAGACCGTCGAATTCATGTGGTGATTGTGCATTTCGCGGGTCTTCACCGGCCATGCGACGTCGACTGAATTCGTCACGAAATTTGTGCTCCCCTCTTTCGCCCGGACTTGCAATTCTTGACCCTCGCTTCGCGTGGAGGGATTGCGGTGTAAACAAGCGCTCATTAGCTGCACGCGGCTATAATGGCAAATCCGGCTGGCAGGAGTACTTGCGGGCCGACGACGCCAGGGTCCTCCTGGCTTTCGCAGGCAACGGGACATCGCGGCTGAGTTCGTGCATAGGTGCCGGGTTAGCGCTGTGGCCCTCGCCTGGACTGGCGCGTTTGAAACTGTGACATCGCCATGAGCGAACCTGCGAGCCCGGTATGAGGCGGCGCGATCTCCTCTCGCTGATCGGGGCGGCCGCTGGCGGGACCGCAATGTATCAGGCGATGACGAGCCTCGGGCTCGCCGCCGAGTCGCCCTATCGCGGCCCGATCAGGCTCGAGGGCGACCCGAGGGGCGCCTCCGTCATCATTCTCGGCGCCGGGCTCGCCGGCATGACGGCGGCGTACGAACTCGGCCGCGCCGGTTACAAGGTCGAGATCCTCGAATACAATTCCCGCCCCGGCGGGAGGAACTGGACGATCCGGGGCGGCGATTCCTACACCGAGCTCGGCGGCGCGACGCAGCGATGCCTGTTCGACGAGGGTCTCTATCTCAACCCGGGGCCCTGGCGGATCCCCTACCACCACCACGCGACCCTCGACTACTGCCGCAGGTTCGGCGTCGCGCTCGAGCCGTTCATCCAGCTCAATCACAACGCCTATCTTCATGCGACCGAGGCTTTCGGCGGCAGGCCGCAGCGGATCCGGGAGATCAAGGCCGACTTCGAAGGGGCGATCGCCGAACTCCTCGCCAAGGCAACCCGTCAAGGCGCGCTCGACGAGGCGGTGTCGAAAGAGGATCAGGAGATTCTGCTTGAGGCGCTCCGCGCCGCATGGAGGCCTCGACAAGGACTTTCGTTACAGGGCTGGTGACGACGCCGCGGATTTTCGCGGCTACGCCAGGGATCCCGGCGGCGGCCTCGATGCGGCGCCGACGAACGGCGAGCCGATTGGCCTGCACGATCTCCTAACCTCGCGCCTCTGGCGGAGCTTGCAGAATTTCGCGCTCTACGACTTCCAGACGACGATGTTCCAGCCAGTCGGCGGCATGGGCCGGATCGGCGAGGCGTTCGCACGCCAGATCCCGAACGTGATCCGGTATGGCGCCAAGGTGACCGCGATCCAACAGGACGACCACCGCGTCGCCGTCGTGTTCGAGGATCTCAGCCGCGGCGGAAATGTCGAGGAAACGAGAGCCGACTGGTGCGTCTGCGCTTTGCCGCTCTCGATCCTGAGCCAGATCGACGTCAATGTCTCCGCGCCAATGAAGGCAGCGATCGACGCTGTCCCTTATGCGTCCGTGGTCAAGACCGGTCTGCAGTTCCGGCGGCGCTTCTGGGAGGAGGACGAGCAGATTTTTGGCGGCATTTCGTACACCAATCTGCCCATCCGCCAGATCTCGTATCCGAGCTCCGGCCTGAATGCCGGGGGCAAGGGCGTGCTGCTCGGCGGCTATACCTGGGGCGGGCCAAATTCGTACGAACTGACCGCAATGTCGCCGGCCGGGCGGATCAAGGTCGCTCTCGACTACGGCGCTCAGCTTCATCCGCAATATCGAACCGAGTTCGAAACCGGGATCTCGGTCGCTTGGCATCGCGTGCCGTTCACGCTTGGGTGCGCGGGCGAATGGACGGATGAGGCGCGCCGCCAGCACTATGACAACCTGTGCCAGATCGACGGGCGGATCGTGCTGGCGGGCGAGCACGCCTCCTACATTCCAGCCTGGCAGGAGGGCGCGATCCTGTCGGCGCTCGATGCGATCACGCGGCTGCACAAGCGGATCCTTGCGAGTCGATAGGGACTTTGCGATGCCAAAAGCTCACTCCTGCGCGCTGCTGCTGGTCGCCGTCATGACGGCCGGAGCAGCGGCGGGCGAAGCGCTCGCGCCTCCGACCCTTCCTTTGAGCCGTGGCCGGCTCTTCGAGGAAGAGGGCGGCGCGGCGCTTTTCGCCAGCGTCTGCGCCGGATGCCACCAACCGGACGCGAGCGGCGCGGTCGGCGCCGCCGCCTATCCGGCACTGGTGGACAACAAGGACCTGGCTTCTGCGGAATATGTGGAGAGATTGCTGCTCAACGGCCAAAGGGGCATGCCGCCGGTCGGCCAGATGATGAGCGACCAGCAGATCGCCGACGTCATCAATTATGTGCGAACACACTTCGGCAATGCATACGACGACGCGGTGTCGCCCGCCGATGTCGGGGCGGCGCGGCGGCAGACGGGCTCGAACCCCTGAGGCCGTCTCGCCGCGAGCATGACGGCGATGTCGTGCGTTTGGCATCGTCCTTCCGGGCAGGTTAGAGAGAAGTTCAGGAGCATCATCATGAGAGCCGCGTTCGCAAGAACTGCTTTTGTCTTTGCGCTGCTGCTGGCGACCGCCGCTTCGGCGGAAGGCCTGAAGTTGCCGGACAACCTGATCGATCTCCGGTCCCCGCAAGGCGAAACGTACCTGCTCGAGACGCATGCGCTCGAAGCCTATTTTCCGATCAGTGTCGCCTTCGAGACCCAGAGAACCCAATCCTATTGCGGCGTCGCCAGCATGGTCATGGTGCTGAACGCCATCGGCGCGCCTGCGCCGACCAGTCCTGAATACCAGCCCTACACGATCTTCACCCAGGACAACGTGCTGAACGAGAAGACCGACGCGATCCGGCCGCGGGACGCCATTCTCCATCGCGGAATGACGCTCGACCAGCTTGGCGGGATTCTCAGCCTGTATCCGGTCGCTGTCGAGGTGCATCACGCCGAGACCGGCGGCGTAGACGAGTTCCGCAAGCTGGCCAGCGAATCGCTCGCCAGCAAGAATCGCTTCGTCATCGTCAATTTTCTGCGCAAGGCGCTGGGGGAAGTAAATCGGCGGGCACATCTCGCCGCTCGGCGCCTATGACGAGAAATCCGACCGCTTTCTGATTCTCGACGTCGCCCGCTATAAATATCCGCCGGTCTGGGTGAAGACCGCAGACCTGTTCGACGCCATGAACACGCCTGATTCCGACAACGACAACAAGACGCGCGGATATGTTCTGATTTCCGGCGAGGGATCGCCGGGCGCAGCGCCTGCGCAATAGCCTGCCGGCAAGAGGCCGCCGGCGACAACTGGGGGAATGGCAAGATGTCCATCAAGGTGATCGGCGCCGGGTTCGGACGGACGGGCACAGATTCAATGCGCGAGGCTTTGACCATTCTCGGCTTCGGCCCTTGCCACCACATGATGGAAGTGTTGGCGAACGAGGAACAGAAGCAACTGTGGCGCGCGTTGGCGCAAGGCGCAGCGCCGGAGTGGAATCGGCTATTTTCGCGGCTACTCGTCCTGCGTGGACTGGCCGTCGGCGCACTATTGGCGCGAACTGGCGGACTTCTACCCACAGGCACAAATGATCCTCACCTATCGTTCGCCGGCGAGTTGGTGGGAGAGTTTCGAGAAGACGATCCTCGTAGGAATTGACAAGAGCACAGATCCCGAATCGCTCGGTTTGGCCTTGATCGCCGATCGGGTCTTCGGCGGCCGGCTCACGACCGCGCCCACGCGATCACGGCCTACCAAGCAAATGTGGAGGCGGTCAGGAGGACCGTTCCGTCGGAGCGGCTACTCGTGCACAATCTCGGCGACGGCTGGGAACCGCTGTGCGCTCATCTCGGCGTTCCAGCGCCAAGCCAGCCCTATCCGAGCCGCAACAGCGCAAACGATTTTCGAACGACGTTCTCCATCAACTGAAAGCGCCCCTGGGGCGGCAGCCTGCGAGACATCTTTTGCGTCGCGGCGCGTCAAATGGTTGCGCTTCGATTGAACCCCCGCCGCCATATGGCGCGGAGGAATTGAGCGTTCTCGGGATCATCTTCGTCGCGCCGCTCGCAATGATCATTTGCGCAAGCTTCTCCCAGCAATGGAACGGCATCCTGCCGACAGGCTTTACGTTCGAGCCCTGTCGTGACGCGATGGGCGGGGTGGCGTGCGACGCGGTCTACGCCAGCCAGCGGACCGGGGCGGCCCTCGGCGGTGTCGCCGTCTTCTTCAGAGAAGGCGCAAAGCTGCGCGGCCGATGCACTGTCCCAAAAGCCGACCCTCGGACTCTATCGGCTGGCTGGACCGTCTCAGTTGAAGCCGTGGCCCCGCGGGGGTCGGCCTTCGTACCCAATCTCCAACTGATTAGGCCGCGCCGTCGCTTCCGCGACTTTGCCGTTTTCAGTCATCCGTAACATATCGAGCACAAGAACATTCGTTCGACGCGCGAATCAAATGACCGCCAAGCAAGCGATCGGCTATTTGGTCCGCTGACATGTCAGCTTTATCTGGCATGTTAGTTTCAGACGATAATTAAGTCGTATTTAATTGCGTTGATCGTGTACTTTTGTACTGACTGACCCCACTAAATTTGCAATCAAGATTGTCAATGCGCTCGCGGACGCTCCGAACACGTCCTGAGCGCAATCCAAATACCCGCCGGCGACACGACTGGTCCGCGCGGAGAATTCGATACCCGCGAAGGGGTTATAAAGGGAGGATGTCGTGCTGAAAGCGAGCGCCCTGGGCCATGACGCAGGCAAGCCATCGCAGCTCAATTCCAGTGCGGCCGAAAAGCGTGATACAGGAAAAATTCACACCGGTGAGATGCTTGAGATGACGCCTGGATCGAGAAATCGATCTGTGGATTGGTTTCATCGCTTGCAAAAGGAACGACTCGGCATTCCGCGTCGTCAGGAACCTGAGAGCTAGGCCGATGGCCGTACTCGCGATCGATGAGGCCGCGGCCGGCCTGAATTGATGAGACGTCCCGGCATATCGTCGCACAAGAAACGACGAAGACGCTTGCGAAGCCGATCCCATAGCCACCGATGGCGCCTCGTTCTCCGACCGTCGGCTGCGGCATGCCGCCAGTCGGAGACAAGCCGCCTTTCGACATACACAAAGCCACGCACCGGAGGGTCGCCCGTGCAATACGATCTCAAAGTTCTGAGAGACGATGAAATCGTCGCGGCCGAACGTTTGGCCGTGACGGACTTGCACGACTTATGGTCAAGAGTTGCCAGAATGGCTGAATATGTCGGTGAACCCGGATGTCAGATTCGCGTCACCGACGAAGCCGGGGGAATTGCGATCCTGATTGGCGTGACCGCCGCCCGACGTTTGTTCAAACCTCGGGCGTCTCTCCTGCGAGCCCTGGCAGTGGCCGACGCGCCATCCAGACGCGCGCCAGCAATTGTTTGAAAATCCACCCAACTCCGCGCCGCGCTTGCGGATCAGGCGTCCGACTTGATCCGCTAGTGCGTTCTGCAGTTAGGTCGGTCAGCGCTTGCCAGGGAAGGCGCCTTCCCTTCCCCCTTGTGGGGAAGGGTCAGGGAAGGGGGTCGCGCCGCACTAAGCCGATTGATCCCTGGCGACGCCAACCTCTAGCCGGACAGGATCTCGCGCCTAAGAGGCCAGGTGATTTCAGTTCCGCGCGACCCCCCACCCCGGCCCGCCCCCACAAGTGGGGAGGGTGCGCTGAGGCGCCAACCGAGCTCACCGGACTGGAGAATGCGCTAGGCCGTATCAGCCGAGGCCGCGCGCCGGCGCCTTCGGCCGCCCTCGACTAGTCGCCTCCTTCGGCGCAGGAAGATCGACGCGTGCGCTCAGGTTCGGAAAGGGGTCCGTCTTGTTGGGGATCGCCATCGCGGCGACGAAGAAGGTCTGGAAGTTCGGCTCGATCGCGGTCTCGATCTTCTCGATTTGTCTCACCACGCTCTCGATCTCGGCGCGCGCGGCAAGGTTTAAGAGCGCGATGCGGGCGCCGGTGCCGGCGGCGTTGCCGGCGCTCGCGACTTTCGCCAGATCGCAATCCGGGATCAGGCCGAGCGTCATCGCATGGACCGGATCGATATGCGTGCCGAAGGCGCCGGCGAGCGTGATGCGCTCGGGCGCCGCCCCGCCGCGCCGTTCGATCAGGAGCTTCGCGCCGGCATAGAGCGCGGCCTTGGCGAGTTGGATCGCGCGGACATCTGTCTGGTAGATCATGAGCCGCGGCGCGCCGTCATTGAGCAGATAGGCGTAGGTGCGCCCGACCGCCTCGATCCGCGGATTGCGGGCGGAAAGCGTCCCGTCGATCACGCCGTCCTGGGAGATGATTCCGGCAAGGTACATCTCGGCGATCACCTCGATGATCCCCGAGCCGCAAACACCGGTGACGCCGGTATTCGCGGTCGCTTCCGCAAATCCCGGATCGTCCGACCACAAGTCGCAGCCGATCACCTTGAACCGCGGCTCGAGGGTCGTCCGGTCGATGCGCACGCGTTCGATCGCGCCGGGCGCCGCGCGCTGGCCGCAGGAAATCTGCGCGCCTTCGAAGGCGGGGCCGGTCGGAGAGGAGCAGGCGAGCAGCCGCTCGCGGTTGCCGAACACGATTTCCGCATTGGTGCCGACGTCGACCAGAAGCCTCAGCTCGTCGCCGAGATAGGGCGCCTCGGCCAGAACGACGCCCGCGGTGTCGGCGCCGACGTGGCCGGCGATGCAGGGCAAGGCATAGACGAAGGCGCCGGGCGCGATGTCGAGCCCGATTTCTCGCGCGCGCGCCTCATAGGCGCCGTCGATCGTCAGCGCGAAAGGCGCGCCGCCGAGTTCGGTCGGGTCGAGGCCGAGAACGAGATGATGCATGATCGGATTGCCGACCAGCGTGACCTCGAAGATGTCGCCGCGCGCGACCTGGGCTTCGGCCGCAGCTTCGCCGATCAGCGCGTTCATCGCCTCGCGCACGCTTTTTGTGAGCTCCGTGTCTCCGCCCGGATTCATCATCACATAGGAGACGCGGCTCATCAGATCCTCGCCGAAGCGGATCTGTGGGTTCATCGCGCCGACCGAGGCGACGACCGCGCCCGTGACGAGATCGCAAAGATGGGCCGCGATCGTGGTCGAGCCGACGTCGATGGCGACGCCATAGGCGCGCTCGGAGAAGCCGGGCCGGACCGCGACGATGTCGCGGCCCTTGCGCAGCGCGACAGTGACTGTCCACCGCCCCGCGCGCAGCGTCTTCTGCAGGCCGGCGAGCGTCGCAAGATCGGCCTCAACGTCCGCAAGGCCCCATTGCGCGGCGAGAGCCTGTTGCAGACGGCGGAAATCGCTCGACGGCTCGTGCATGTCGGGCTCGCTGACCTCGACATAATGCAGGCGGACGACTGGATCGATGTCGATCGGGTGCTCTTCAGCGCGCTTACGCACGACCTGGCGATGAACCTGGCTTTCCGGCGGAACGTCGACGACGAGCTCGCCGCAAATCTTCGCCTGGCAGCCGAGCCGCCTCCCTTGAGCGAATGGGCCGCGCTTCTTCGAGGCATAGCGCTCTTCGACCTCGTTCCACGGGCTCGCGTGAGCCGCGTTCGACGAGATCGCAAGCTTGGCGAATTCGCCCTCGGCCACTTCGATCTGGCAGCGCCCGCAAATTCCGCGTCCGCCGCAGACCGAATCGAGGTCGACGCCAAGCGCGCGCGCAGCGGCGAGAAGGCTCGTTCCTTCCGGGAACTCGCCCCGCTTGCCCGACGGCAGGAAGACGACGCGATGCGCGGTCACTGAATGTCCTCAGGCCTTCGCCCTTCGACGCCCTTCGCGCCGCCCGCCGGCGGCCTCTCCCTCCGGCGCCGGCTCGCGATATTTGCGGATCCAGGCGCCGCAATTCGGATCGTGGCCCATCACGACGTCCGCGCCGAGGATCGCCTGAATGTCCTCGGCATGGAGCGGATTCATGATCGCCGAGGTCAGCCCCGCGCCGATCATCATCGGCAGGAAACCGGCGGCGAGGCCGCGGCGGTTCGGCAGCCCGAAGGAGAAATTGGAGGCGCCGCAGCTCGTGTTGACCTTGAGTTCGCCCTGCAGGCGGCGCAGCAGATGCATGAGCCGGGCGCCGGCGTCGTTGATCGCGCCGACCGGCATGACCAGCGGATCGACGACGACATCCTCGCGCTTGATCCCGTAGTCAGAAGCGCGCTCGACGATCTTCTTGGCGACCGCATAGCGCACGTCCGGATCCTCGGAAATGCCGGTCTCGTCGTTGGAGATCGCAATGACCGCAGCGCCGTATTTCTTGATCAGCGGCAGCACGCGCTCGAGCCGCTCCTCTTCGCCGGTGACCGAATTGACGAGGGGCTTGCCCTTGTAGGCCGCGAGCCCGGCCTCCAGCGCCTCGACGATGGAAGAGTTGATCGACAGCGGCACGTCGACCGTCTCCTGAACGAGCTTGATGCATTCGGCGAGGATTTTCGGCTCGTCGGCGAGCGGAATGCCGGCGTTGATGTCGAGCATTTGCGCGCCCGCCTCGACTTGGGCCAGCGCCTCGGCGACGACGCGGCTGTAGTCGCCCGCCGTCATTTCGGCTGCGAGCATTTTTCTGCCGGTCGGGTTGATGCGCTCGCCGATCATCACGAAGCGGCGCTCGAAGCCGATGACGACTTCCTTTGTGGCGGAGGAGACGACGGTGTCGGTCATGGAGAGAAATGGGGTCCGATTGACAGGAATGGTGAATGCGGCGCGCAGTTCCCCTCTCCCCATAGCCCGTCGAGAGACGGGCGTCCCATCGGACGCCCTTGGCCGGAGAGGGGTCGGGGGTGAGGGGTCCGCGCCGAACGGCGCGGCGCGTGCGCGCCGGACCCCTCATCCGGCGCCTTTAGCGACACCTTCTCCCGCCATAGGGCGTTCGCAAGAACGCCTGTCTGTCGACAGGCTAAGGGGAGAAGGGGCGCGCGGTCTTGCGACGGCGTTGTTGATTGCATCGGCTTTCATCCCGCCTCCAGGCTTTCGACCGGCTGCATATTCGGAACGAAGTCGCGCCGCCAGGGGGCGCGGCCGCGCAAGACCCCAGATTCGCGGACGATCTCGGCGACATACTGGCTCTGCCGGTAGGCCATCACATGCACGCCCGCGACGCCGGGCTCCTCGCGCAGCGCCTGGATCATTTCGACGCAAATGCGCTTGCCCTCGGTCCTTGGGTCGGCCGCGCCCTCGAGCCGCGCGATGACGGAATTGGGGATATGGACGCCCGCGACATTGGCGCGCATCCAGCGCGCGGTCCTCGCCGAGGCGATCGGCCCGACGCCGACCAGAATGAAGCATTGCCGGTCGAGCCCTAGGTCGCGCGCCCGAGCCATGAATCGCTTGAAGAGCGGCAGGTCGAAGCAATATTGCGTTTGGATGAATTGGGCGCCCGCGGCGATTTTCTTGGCGAGCCTCAGCACGCGAAAGTCGTAGGGAGGCGCGAACGGGTTCTCGGCCGCGCCGATGAACACTCTTGGGCGGCGTCGTCAGCTTGCGGCCCGAGAGAAACCGGCCTTCGTCGCGCATCATCCGGATGACGGACAAGAGCGAGATCGAATCGAGATCGAAGACGGGCTTGGCCTCCGGATGGTCGCCGCATTGCACGCCGTCGCCAGTGAGGCAGAGCACGTTGCCGACTTCGAGCGCCGCCGCGCCCAGCACCGCGCCCTGGATCGCGATGCGGTTATAATCGCGGCAGGAGATCTGCAGCACCGGCGAATAGCCGATGCGGGTGAGGATCGCGCAGACGGCGACGCTCGACATGTGGCAATGCGCGCCCGAGCCATCGGTCGCGTTGATGCCGTCGACCCAGCCCTCGTAGGCCTCGGCGGCCTTGCGCACCTCTTCGGCGTTGGCCGAATCGGGCGGGCTCAGTTCCGCGGTGACCGCGAATTCGCCCCGCCGCAGAACCCGCTCGAGCCGCCCCCGCGACGAATGCCCCGGCAGTTCGAGCAACGGCGCACCCGGATCGGGGCCGACGTCGTGCGGGTGGGGGCGGGCAAGCGGCGTCATGCGTCCGCTTTCGTCCGCTCACGCGCAAGACGGAGCCAAGTCGACGAACCTTTGCGCGCATGATTCAACGGCGGCAGGACCTCGGCGATGCCGCGCCCGCTCTGCATGGCGAGACTGCCCTCGTAGGCCTTCACCCAGACGCACGCCATTTCGGGATAGACTTCGCAGGCGCCGTCCGCCCGGACCCCGCCACAAGGACCATTGCGCATGCCCTTGGGGCAGTTCATCGGGCAGGACATGCCGGTCTTCGACAGGACGCAGTCGCCGCACATCCGGCAATCGAACAGAAATCCTTTGAGGCCGGCCTCGAGCGCGGCGACCGGGCGCTCGAGCCGGGCGTAGCCGATGCGCGCGAAGAGGGGGCTCAAGGCCACGACCGAAGCCTCGAAGCGCGCATAGAGGCGCTCCATCAACGCGGCGTGGCGGACGCTCCAGAGCCGCATGCGCGGCTTGCGGTCCGGCGGCGGCCGCTTGCCGCGCGGCTCGAAGGCGGACGGGGTCAGGAGCGTCATCACGCGGGGTTGTCGAGCCCGTTGTGCTTGGCGAGAAGCGCCAAGCGGTGGGTGTCGTATTCGGCTTCGAGCCGCGCAGCGGCGGCGGAAGCTTCGGCCTCGAGATCGTCGCCGCAAGCGACCGGATCGCCCCTGCGCCATTCGGCGAGATAATCGTCGGCGCTTTTGGCGCGCGCGTGCATCGCCGCCGCGTCGATCGCCCGGATGAAGCGCTCCGAGAGTTCGCGTTTGGCTGCGGAGCGTCCGGATTTGACGATCACCTGGCTTGGAATATCGCGCCAGTAAAGAATGGTGAGACTGGCCATGGCTCCTCCCTACCTCTCGGCGGCGGCCTTTTGCGCCGGCTTCTCCTGCCCCGCCTCGCCGAGAAAGCCGCGAAGGCCGGCAAGACCGGTGAACCGGCGTTCGAAGGCCAGGCCCAGCCGATCGGCGGCGGCATTGGCTTTGGCGGTCGTTTCGGGATCGTCGAATTGGGCGAGATAGACGACGCGGCGGTAGTTTCCGAAATAGTCGTCGCGCAATTGCGGGAAGCGGTCGAGGCCAAGCCCCTTGATCACCAGCGCGTCGAAATGCCGGGCGAGGAAATCGGTCAGATAGAACGTGCCGGGCTCCTCCTCGGCCAGCGCCGCGAAAGCGTCCTCGCCGGCGAAGAAGGCGTAGCAATGCGCCCCCTCGATGCGCCTGACGCCCTCCTCGGCGAGGACGCGATCGAGCGCGCCGCCCGTGCCGCAGTCGCCGTAGAGGCAGAGGATCTCATCGTAAGCGGCGCGGTTGGCGCGGACCTTCGCCCGCATCGCTTCGGGGATGCGCTCTGGGCGATTGTGCAGGCTCGCCGGCAGACAGGTGAGGTCGATCGCGTCGAGTCGCAGCGCAAGAACCTCGCGCGCCAGTGCGCCGCAGGCGATGACGAGCACTTTGCGCCCGCCCTGCTTGCGGCGCGGGTAGGTCGCTTCGGCGTGGACGGGATCGACGGGCGCGAGAGGCTGATCGAGGGTCTTGGCGAAGGTCATCGAACTTAAGGGCCTCGGACCGGTTAAGAGCGCTCGCCCTTGAAGTCCTGAACGGAACCGTTAGACCCGCTCGCGAGCCTGCAACGAGCCTTGCTGGCGCGCGAGCAGGGTCTTGGCGGTCTCGACCGCGACGGCGGCGTCGCGACAATAGGCGTCAGCGCCGATCGCGTCGGCGAACGCCTCGTTGAGCGGCGCGCCGCCGACGAGCACGATGTGGTCGTTGCGCATGCCCTTTTCCTTCAGCGTGTCGATGACGACCTTCATGTAGGGCATGGTCGTCGTCAGCAGCGCCGACATGCCTAAGATTTCCGGCTGATGCTTCTCGATCGCATCGAGGTATTTCTCGACGCTGTTGTTGATACCGATGTCGAACACCTCGAAGCCTGCGCCCTCCATCATCATGCAGACGAGGTTCTTGCCGATGTCGTGGATGTCGCCCTTGACGGTGCCGATCACCATCTTGCCCATCTTGGGCGCGCCGGTCGCCGCCAGGAGGGGCCTCAAGATCGCCATGCCGGCCTTCATCGCATTGGCGGACATCAGCACTTCCGGCACGAACAGGATGCCGTCGCGGAAGTCGATGCCAACGATGCGCATGCCTTCGACCAGCGCCTTGGTCAGCACGTCATAGGGAACCCAGCCGCGCTCAAGCAGAATATTGACCCCGTCCTCAATCTCTTCCTTGAGGCCGTCGTACAGGTCGTCATGCATTTGCCCGACGAGTTCATCGTCGGAGAGGGTCGAAAGGTCGAGTTCGTCGTCAGCCATCGGGGAGATCCGTTTCACGCCGGCATTAAAAAACACTAATGGGGCGGCGGGTTCCGGCCGAGAAGCATAATAAAACCGCGGGGTCCCAAGTTTTTGCGATTCGCCGGGAGGGAAACGGCGTCAGGAGCGGGCGATCCGGACCTTGTGGTCAGCGACGGGGATCAGGTCGCGCACCCGCTTGACCCGCGCCGGATCGAGACGCGCCGAGACGACCCCCACTCCGTCGGAGGCCTTGGCGATCACGTGGCCCCAGGGGTCGGCGACGAGGGAATGGCCGTAAGTCTGGCGCTGCTCGTTGCCGACGGTGAAGGTGCCGGTCTGGGCGCTGGCGCAGACATAGGTCTCGGTCTCGATCGCCCGGGCGCGCAAGAGCACCTCCCAGTGGTCCTTGCCGGTCTGCATGGTGAAGGCGGCAGGGAGCGCGATGATCTCGGCGCCCTTTTCGGCCAGCGCCTGGAAGAGGTCGGGAAAACGCAGGTCGTAGCAGATCGAGCAGCCGACCGTGACGCCTTCGCAGTCGTAGGTGACGACCTTGTCGCCCGGCTTCACCGTCGAGCTTTCCTTGTAAGACGCGCCGTCCGGCGTGGTGATGTCGAAGAGATGGATCTTGCGATAGCGGGCGATCTCTTCGCCTTCGCGGTCGAAGACGACTGAGGTGTTGTGGATGCGGTCCTCGCCGTCGATCTTTTCCATGATCGAGCCGGCGTGCACAAAGATACGGTGCTTGATCGCCTGGCCGCGCGCCATTGTGTAGGCCGGGCCGCCGGGGAAGTTCTCGGCGTTTCTGAGCTTGTCCGCCTTGAAACCGCCCGCCCAATCGAAATGCTCCGGCAACAGCACCCAGTCGGGGCCTTCCTCCGCAACCGCCCGCTCGATCAGCGCCTCCGCGGCCGCAATATTGGCGGCCTTGTCGCTGATCGAATTCATCTGGATGATCGAGACTTTCATGCGCGGCTCCGAAACGACGCTAATCTGGGCGCCGCCTCGCCGCGCGTCAACGCCGGACGAAAGCGGCGAAGGCTTTGAGCTGATCGGCGATGAATCCGCGGGTCGCCGGATCCGTCAGTTCGCCTGTCTCGGGGTCGACTTTCGTCTGGACCGCCTGGATCATGACCTCGGGCCGGTTGAACGTGCGCGCCTCGACGAAGACCAGCGTGTGGCGCAGATGGAGCTGTGCGCGCACGCCGCCGTACGCGCCTTGGGAGGCGCTCTGGATCAGGACGGGTTTGTTCGCGAACGGCTGTTTCGGCAGGCGGGAGAGCCAGTCGATCGCGTTTTTCAGCACGCCAGGCATTGAACCTAGAAACGCATTGAGTTTTGCGCGGGGGCGGAACGGGGGCATTTTCAGGGACATGAGGCGCGATTCGTCACCTTCTTCGGCTCACCGGTCGGGTGAACAATCTCTGGTTGTGGCGAGGGAGCCGCCGGGAGGCGTCGATCTCGACAGTTTCTTTGGTCCGGTCCGGATTGAATGGGACCATAAAGCGGCGATGACGCCGCTTGGGCAGCTGCCGTTCTTCATCGACTTCCTCAAAACGGCCGGACTGTTCGACGCCTTGGTAGCCGACTGTCCGCTGCGCTATTTGAGCCCGAACGCGCCGAGCAAGCGGGAGGTTCTCGGCACGGCGATGCTTTCCATGCTCGCCGGCCACAAGCGCTACGCGCATATCGCGGCGCTGCGCTGCGACGCCGTGCTGCCGGAACTTCTGGGGATGAGGAAGATCGTCAGCGAGGACGCGATCCGTCGCGCCTTCAAGGCGATCGACGAGACCGGAGGGGCCGTCTGGCTGCGCCGACACCTTCAATATTGCGTGGAGCCGCTGCTGGCCGAGCCTTGATTCTCGACGTCGATACGACGATCAAGCCGCTTTACGGTCATCAGGAAGGGGCGGTCCTCGGCTACAATCCCAAGAAGCCGGGCGTCCGAGCCATTGCTATCACACCTATTCGATGCTTCGACGCGTCTGGTCCTCGATGTCGATGTCAGTCCCGGCGACGAGCATGCGTCCAAACACAGCGCGCCAGAGCTGTGGGCGCTGCTCGATCGTTTGCCGCGCGACCTGTGGCCGGCGCTGTTGCGGGGCATCGCGCTTCGGCAACGAGGAGATCATGCGCGAGGCGGAGGCGCGGGAGCTTCCGTTTCTCTTCAAGCTGCGGCTGACCGCCAACGTCAAGCGCTGATCGAGAAGCTCGCCTCATCGCGCGAATGGTCGACGCCGGCCAGAGCTTCGAGGCGAAGGAGAGCGAGGTTCGGCTGTCGGTTGGAGCCGCCAGCGCGCGTGATCGTGCTCAGGCACGCCTGAAGACGCCGTGGCTTAGCTTAAGCGACATAGCGCCCGCCGCAGCTTGCTTCGCGAGATCGGCGAGGCGACAGACATCTACAATACTCGTTCTGTCACCTCGCTCGATGAAGACACCGAGGCGTTCGTCAGCTCTATCGCGACCGAGGCGACGGAGAGAAATTTCTATAGTTGTACTCGGGCGTGACGATGATGAGGCCGTCGGCCGAGTCGATCGCCTCCGCCATGGCGCTCGCGGCCGCCGGAAACCCCTTCTCCTGAAGGTCCTGGTTGTAGAGCGGAAAGTCGCCGACCGAACCCAAGGGCTCGATCGAGACGCCTTCGGGCGCGAGAGCGGGCAAGGCGCGCGCGATGACCGCGTTGAATGAGGCGCGGCGCAGGCTCCCGACCATGACGACGAAGCGAAGCGGATTGTCCTCAGCCATCGGCGGTCCTCCGATCGCGGGCGGGATCGCGCCGCCTCATGACGCCGTCTAGCAGCTGGAGTTTGGTCTTGCCGACGGAGGCGATATGGTCTTGCCTTCGTTCCAGCCCTGTCAAGGACGCCATGCTCGCGCCATCCGACCTCTTTTCCGTCCGCGGCCGCACCGCGCTCGTCACCGGCGGCGCCACCGGCTTGGGCCGTGTCTGCGCCGAGGCTCTGCTCGCCGCAGGCGCGCGGGTGCTGATCGCCTCACGCAAGGCCGAGGCATGCGAAGCGGCTGCGGCGGAGCTTGCGGCCATCGGTCCCTGCGAAGGCTTCGGCGGCACCGTCGCGGACGAGGCAGGCGTCGCGGCGCTCGCGGCTGAAACGCAGAAGCGCACGGACGCTTTGCATATCCTCGTCAACAACGCCGGGGTGAACTGGGGCGAGCCGTTCGAGACCTTTCCCTGGAAGGCCTGGGAGCGGGTGATGGGCGTCAACGTAGCCGGCCTTTTTTCGCTGACGCGCGACCTTGCGCCGATGCTCGCCGCGTCCGCGTCCGCCGACCGGCCGTCGACCGTCGTCAACATCGGCTCGGTGATGGGCAGCGTCACCCAGTCCGAGCATGCCTATTCCTATGCGGCCTCGAAGGCCGCGGTGCATCACCTGACGCGCATTCTCGCTGCCGAATTCGCCGGGCGGCAAGTGACGATCAACGCCATCGCGCCAGGGCCGTTTCCGACCAACATGACGCGCTTCGCGATCGGCGACGAATTGGGCGCGGGGCGCTGCGCGAAGGCCGTGCCGATGGGCCGGCTTGGACGCTCGGAGGACATCGCCGGCGCGCTGCTGTTCCTGACCGGGCGGGGCGGCGCCTATACGACCGGCGCGATCCTGCCGGTCGATGGCGGCGTCGCGGTCGCGGCGGCCGCGCCGATGTTTGGAGACGAATGATGAGCGTGTGGATGGAGAGGCAGACGATCCCGGCAGGCGAACTCGCTGAGCATGTCGGCCAGGTTTTTCATTCGCACTGGTTCGTGGTCGACCAGGGGCGGATCGACGCCTTCGCCACCGTCACCGAGGACGAGCAGTTCATCCACGTCGATCCCGAAAAGGCGAGCGCGACGCCGTTTGGCGGAACGGTGGCGCATGGGTTCCTGACCCTCTCGCTGCTCTCGCCGATGGCCTATAGCGTGCTCCCCAAGATCGAAGGCGTCGCGATGGGGGTCAACTACGGCTTCGAGCGGGTGCGCTTTCTTCATCCGGTTCGCTCGGGCAGCCGCGTGCGGGCGCGCTTCACGCTGGCCGCCGTCACGCAGCGTTCGGAGCGCGAATGGCAGCTGACCTACGACGTCAGCGTCGAGATTGAGGGCGCGCAGAAGCCCGCGCTTGCGGCGACCTGGCTCACGATGCAGGTGATGGGCGGATAGAGGTTCGTCGTTCAGAAGCGAAGTGTGGGCCGCAGAATTAAGGCTTGCTCTTCATGATCGTCTGCAATTCCGAAATGCGCTCATCGAACATCTGCTTGGTGCAGTCAAAGTCTGAGCAAGCATTCCGCCTGACAACCCAAATACTTTCATCGTTGTCAAGTTTCTTTTGATCATCCCCGGTCATTGATTTTCTGACAACATTATACATGGTTGCTAATTCGTTGTCGAGCGCCGAAAGTGTCTCATTATTGCAAATCATCGTTTCGACCTTGAATGTGGCAAGCCGACAATCGAAGCTCGGCTTCCACGGATGTGCGACCGGTCCCGAGTCGAATTTGGCGTAGAGCAGCGGAGCGATGACAGCCGCCACGACAATTGCGCCTGCGATCGGGAGCGCAACCCGCCAGGGTGTTGAGACGCTCGATGGCGTGGGCGCAAGCAGCCCATGGATCAACTCCCCGCCCGCCGTCGGCGAAGGAATGGCGCTCGCAGTCGCGCCCGGAGTCTTGGCCGGGATCGTCTCGCCATCCGGCGGCTTCGCAGTCGTCTCGAGCGAGGCGCGATCAGCGCCTGTGGGCGTCCGATTGCGAACCTCGTCCTCGAGCTCGGAAAGCGCGCGGATCAGATTTTCGACGTCGGAATCAAAACGGGCGTGGGAGATCTCGATCCCCTGCCGGCGAGTGAGCTTGTCGATGCTTGCCGGCAAATCCTCGCGCTTCGGCAGGATCGCGCCGTCGACCAAGACGGGAATGACGCGAACGCCGCGGTTGAGCGCCGCCTCGATCTCGATGCGCACGAAGTCGTTCGGATCGTCGAGACGGCGCTTCTTGTCCGCGTCGGCGCTCGAAAGCCAAGTTTTTCCGATGACGGCGATGAGCGCGTCGCACTTGCCGACACGTTCGGAAAGCGTGTCGACGAAATCGAGGCCCGGCGCGATGCTGTCGACATCGAAAAAGACGTTCTCGCGGCCAAGGGTGCCGGTCAGGCGATCGTATATCCTCCCGGCGAAGCCGCCGGAATCCTCTCGTCGATAGCAAATGAAGACGCCGCCGAGCACGCTTGCCTCACATGCAAGAGAAACTA
>CAVRMF010000035.1:0-23138 GCA_963721905.1 uncultured Alphaproteobacteria bacterium | reverse complement strand
GAGGGCGGCGCAGGAAGTTTTCGGCGAGTTTGTCGTAGCGGGGTTCCTATCCGGCCGTAAGGTTTGATCTTGTTGAAGAAGTGCTCGATGAGATTGCGCGCCTTAATGGGAGATGTTTGCTGAAGCAGATCGGATCCGCTCGATTGGGCTACACCAATACGCTTTCCAAAGAGTTGAGATAACAATGACATAAGAGTGCCCAGTTTCATCCTGTCGGGCGCGCCGGTGTACCACCGACGAGATGGGCGCCAGCTCGGCCTCGTCGCGCTGAAGCGCCGCGGGCTTTTGGGTAAATTTACCCATTTGCAGACGGCTAGACTTCGTGCATGGCTAATCTCTTACGTCTTATCGATGTGCAGCAGGCGTCGCGCGCGGCTGACGAGGTTGCCATTGGCGGGTTCCTAGACCTTGGATGGTGTGAATTGGCAAAGGAGAAGAGCCACGTGCGAAGCTTGTTATTTTAGCATCGGATTGAGTCTTGGCTGAGGGGCTTCGATGAGACCAGCGCTAAGCTGCGCGGGCCCACCCGTGGTCGCGCTCGGAGACGTGGGCGCTTTCATTAGGCATAACATGAAGCGGCGGCCACTGAATCGCCCCTTTGTGCTCATTGATAAGATGGAGGAAACGATGCTTCAGATCGCCGTCATCAACGAGTCTACTGCTATTGGTGACCCTGACGTTCAGAAAATGTTGCCGGCGTTTACCCAACAGTGGAACAAAGACCTGTTGCCGGTGTGGGGGTACAACGCAGCTTTTACGTTTGTGCCAAAATCAAAAAAACCGGCCTCCGGAACTTGGTGGGTCGTGTTCCTGGCAACCGCGATCAAGCGGATGCGCTCGCCTAGCATGATCTCACGAACGAGGGCCTCCCCATTTCCAAAGTCTTCGTCAAGACCATTCTTTCGGACATGAAAATGTCAGCGCGGCGCGACCCACGAGATCTGCGAGATGGCGGTCGATCCATGGCTCAACAGCGCCTACCAGGACCCGCACGGGATTTTTTGGGCCGGCGAGGTCGCCGATCCGGTCGAGGACGATCAGTACGGCTACAAGATCGGCAGCGTCCTCGTTACCGACTTCGTTACTCCCAACTGGTTCGCCCATCAGCACGCCACGAAGGCCATCGACCTGAAGGGCCACGCGAACGCGGCATTTGAAGTTCTGACCGGCGGCTATGCTTTAAAGTTCGACTACAATCGGGTTGGGTCCAGGTGACTGGCGCGCTGGCGGCCAAGAGCAAGCGCGCGACAGCGGCTAAGGGCTCCCGTCGCGAACGTCGTGCCCGCCAGTGGAAGAATTGGGTCAAAAGCGACGTGACCTGGCCGCATAAATAGGCAACGCCTCCGGCTTGAACGGCGCGACGGCGGCGCAGGCGAAGACCCGCGCTGCCATCTCCGAACGGCGATTTCATTGTCGATCCGCGCCGTTGGGATGGGTGATCTCAGCAAGCGCCTCTTCGGCCGGCCGCCTTGAATACGGCGACCTTTCCAGCCCGCCGCCCTCAGGACACCGCGCGCCGACGGTTGGCCAGGAACACGATCGGAAGTCCGGCGATCAGCGCCAGCGCCAACGAGCTTGGTTCGGGTACGGCGGCGGCGGACAGGTCGAACCCGTAGCTGACGCCGTCGTAGACCGTCAGCGTGGCGGCGGTGACTTGACCGGCGTTATTTGTGGTCTCCGACACCGTCGCGAGCAGCGCAATCGCGCGGAACGATGCATCCGGCCAACTTCCAGTCGGCGCGTCCACGAACCTTTTGTTGCCGAACTGGTAGAAATAGATCGGGTCACAGTACTGACCTAGAAGGGGATTGATGCCCGGAATGGCGACTGTCACATTGTCGCTGTTCGGCGGCGGCGCCGGCAGGGCCGTGCATCCCCTCAGACTGCCCCCATGTGTCACGCTGAAGACGTCCAGCGTGTTGGCCTGACCGCCGCCGCCTGGGCTGAAATTCGCATAGACAGCCTGCGCCCAAACAAGTTCGCCGAGAGGCGGCCCACTATAGCCCTTCTGCATCGTCAGCATGACGGTAATGTCGCCGATCCCGCCCGCGGTTTGCGTTGCAGAGGCCTCAAACGGGTCCACCGTCAACGTGAGATCATCGAGCGCGCCGCCGTTCATAATGGTCCAGGTCACGCCCGTCGTCTGAGTCTTGTCCCAGTTCTCGAATGCAGTGTTGAATGTTTGGTCTGTCGGCGCCGTGCCGTTATACGCGCCTTCCAGAAACGTGCTTGTTATGGTTGCGTCGTCTTCGGATATAATTGCGGTCGAAACGCAGTCTTTGAATGTTTTAGCGCCGTTTTTACAATTTGGGGTCGAAGCGGTATAGGGAGCCTCTGGGACGATGGTGATGACGCTTGCGGATGCGCCCTCGGCGAAGACCGCCAGGGCGATGCCGCCGACAAGCAATCGGACGGCGTTCATTTGCGAGGCCGTGAACATAGTTGGTTCCCTCCCAACTCATCCGACACGATCCAATATAGGATGACTTGCATAGTAATATAGCCATGCGAATTGTCAATCAGTCCGAGCCCCTCGAACAAGCGAATGCCGAGTTGATCATGCGAGTTACGACGCCCAAGAACGGTCCGCTTTAAGTCGGCAGGTCGGGGAACAGAGCAGGCGTCATCTGCGCCGCAAATTCCCTAAACAGACGGCATGGCTTCGAGATATGCCTGTTCCCACATGAACGATCGACAGATCGAACGTGCGGAAACGGGCTCGCTTCGAGCCGATGCCGGTAGGTCGATCTTCCGCGCGCCAAGCAATGAATCCTTCAATTCCCCCGAGCCGAAATGCGAGATCCACGCCTTCGGCGATGAGATCTGCCATGCGTTCGGCGACAAGAACCTGGCCGCACACATTCGGGTAGGACGCCTGAAAGGCGGTGATGAGCGGCGCCAGCATCCTCCGCCGCCTGTTATCATTCCTGATAAGTGCAAAATATCTCCCTGTTCTTCTCCTGTTGCCTTCTTGTGACGGCGCTTGAGGTATTTTGCAGAGGCGATTGCAAATAAATGTCTTTTCAGCCTCTCAAGTCGAGCAGAAACCCACGCTTCTCCCTGTTCTCTCCCTGCTAGCAGGACGAAGACCCGTCCGCCGCATGTCGCCTGACTGATTGCGGCCATTTGCGCCCCTCTCGACTTCAAATTGGCAGGGCGTCGGCAAAGCGATAGGGAGATGACGGAAGGGCAACTCCGGGCCACACCATGAAGCGGCGGACAACGGCGCTCCCCATCGGCGGCTGTCTCGCGCTCGCGCTTATTGCCCTTGCGTCAGCGGGGCCGCTCGAGGACGGCGTGGCCGCCTATCGGCAAGGCGACTTTGCCGCGGCCATGCGGATCCTGCGCCCGCTGGCCGATGCAGGGGACGCGAAAGCCGAGTTCCATCTCGGCCGGATGTACGCTCTCGGCGAGGGCGTGCGGCAGGACCCTGGGCAGGCCGTCGCCTGGTACCGCAAAGCCGCCCAGCACGGGGACGCCGAGGCGGAGTTCGTGCTCGGCGTGATGTTTCTCGATCGCTCCGGCGCGCCGCAGGAAGAGGCCATCGTCTGGCTGCGCAAGGCTGCAGACAGGGGCGTCTTCAACGCGCAGTTCAGGCTCGGGATGATCTACGCCAAGGGCGCAGCGGGCCTGGCGCAGGATCTGATCGCGGCGCGCATGTGGCTGAGCCTCGCGGCTGAGCGGGCGGAAAACGCCTATGTCCGCGATCTGGTGACGAAGGAGCGCGACAAGCTCTCCGCCGCCATGACGCCCGCTGAAATCGCCGAGGCCCAGCGCCGCGCGATCGAGTGGAGGGCGAAGTGAGCGCTGCGCGGCAGAATTGCCGGCAGGCCCGCTCACATCTAGCCAACCCCGATTTCGACTTCTCTCTCTTGGTCGTACCGGCGCAGCGCAAAAAGCGCGCGAACAGCCCGCGCCGGATCGTCGGCCAAGATCGCTTCCCTGGCCTCGTCGATCTCGATGCCCAGCACCCCGATGCGCGAATTGAGCGCGACCCCCAGTCTCACGTCGTTCTGCGACCTCATGAGCCAGCGCTCGCGCTTGGCGCTCAGCCGCGCGATCTCGCGGGTCAGCGCCGGTTCGATCATGTCAATCGTGTCCACCATGAGTTCAGTCCTCGTCGGTTTTTGCCGGCCGTGCCTCGCCGGTTCAGGCGCCTCCGCCCGCAGCGGTTGGCAAACGCGTGAGCCTGTCGATCGTTCCGCACAAATCGTCTCCAGCGAGAAGCGCGCGACGCCGCAACGAGGATGGCTAAGCTGAACGTTGAAAAACCGGGCTGGCCGCGCCAGGGAACTTCAATAAGGCGCGGACGTTGATGCTCGGGCGACATCGTCTTCGGCCTTGTTGCCCGAACTCAAGGAGTCCCAAATGTCCAATGGAATTCTTGCTCTTTCAGTGGCGATGCTCCTCTGCGCTTCGACTCAATTCGCCTTTGCCGACGAAACCGGCACGCTGGGTGGCGCGGTCGGCGGCGCCGCGGTCGGCGCCGCCGTCGGCGGCCCGGTCGGCGCGGTCGTCGGCGGGATTGGCGGCGCGGCCGTCGGTAACTCGATGACCAACCACAGGTACTACCACCACCACTACTACGTCTACCATCCGTACCATCACCACTATTATTACGAGCGGTGATGGACGGGGCGGAGCGACGGCGGCGCAAGGGCGCCGTCCGCCGCGGGACCTGGTCGCAAAACCCAGCCGCCCCCCGCAGCGGGTCCGTAGCGGGTTTGGCAACGCGACGGAATGCGCCGAATCACGCTATCCTGTGCTGGAAGCACAGGAGCCCGCCGATGTCGTTTGTCGCCTATATCAAGACCTGCCCGGCCGGAGACGATCCGGCCGGCGATTTCGTTCGGGACGCGCGCGACGACCGCGACCTTCCCGACGCCGCAACCTGGAGACAGCTTGAACTCTATCTCTCGAAGCGGGGCGTGATGGATCGCGCCATCGCGGCGGGAAAGCGGGTCTGGGTGGCCTACGAGGCCTCGCTCGGAAAGGTCGGCGTTTCTGCCTGAACGCGGGGACGTCGTCTCGCCGTGAGCCGGTTCTCGCGGCGAGATGCCATGCGGTTGCACTCCGCGGGCAGCCACGCGCAGAGCAACCGGCCGCGGGGGCGACCGGTTTCTGCTTCGACCGCTAGGCGACCTTGGCCAGGATCTTTTCCATTTCCGCGGCGGTGAATCCGCGCAGCGTCTGCGAGGTGATATTGCCCAATTTGGCGACGCCCAACGTCAGCGTGGCGACCGCCTCCTCCGGACCTTCGAGGACCGTCACGAGATCGTGGTGTCCTTGCGTCCAAAGGATTTCTTTTACGGTGACCCCGCCCGCCTTCGCCGCTTTCTTGAATGCCTCCGATCGCTTGACGGTATCTTTGATGCTTTTTATTCCCTGGTCGGTGAAGTGGGAAAGGGTGACGTAGGTTGGCATGGCGTTTCCTCCTGTTGCGGGCCATTGAGCAATGATGCGCTCGCGCCCGCTTGCCCTCGCGGACGGCGCCCCATTTCAGCACTCTCCTGTGAATTGTTCAACCGGGGCTCGATACGGCCGGCCAGGCCGCTGTCGGCCGGCCAGGAGAAAGGACTTGAGAAGTGTCGCCCAAGCAATTTAAATAGGAAGTTATATCAGGCCGATTGACGATGTTGTAAAGGTCGTACTTGAAGGCAAGCCGTCGCAGTTACGGCGGTCACGCTGGCATGACAGCAAGGGCGGACGGCGCCCGCCAGTCTCTCCGGGGTCTCGCCTAAGGCGGAAAGCCGTCCGCGACCCATTTGGCGAAGAGATCGATTTGAGATTGAGCCCAGGGACCGTCGCCTTTCGGCGGCGGCGGCGGCATGACAGCGCCGCCGATCCCGCGAATCCGGTCGAAGATCGCAGCCGAATGGGTCTTTACGTCGTCGTAGCTCGCCAGGTTGAACGCCTTGCTCATTGCGCGAATGTCCAGCTCGGTAAAAAGCGGCCGGATGTCAGCTGCGAAGCTCACCAGCTTGCTCATTTATGTCTCCTGCTCACCCTGCTGCCGCGGGGTCGTTCTAAGCTCAAAACCCAGACGGTTCCACCATCCGATGGGGCTCACTCCCACTTCATCTCGCCCTTGGCCACCTTTGCGCCGATATCCGCACGCGCGTATAGTCGACAGCGCGCAGGTCATTCGGCGCTGAAACTGCTGTGTGGCCCGGGACGACGAGCTGCGGCGCGCGGGCGGCCATCTCGTCCAACGCGCGGATCCAAGCGGCGCGCTGCGCCGGCTCAGGCCGTGTCCGCCGTCCGCACATGCAGCCCTGAATAGACCAGCACGGCGCCAAACACCGCCTTGCCGGACGGCGCCCACAGATATTCGCTTAGCGCCAACCCTGGCGTCTTTATGATTTGAACGGTGCCCCCATCCACAATGATGGCGCCGGCCCCACAGTCCCGAGGGGGGCGCGCCGCCCTGCCCTTTCCGGACGAAGCAGCGCCACCGCGAAACCGTCAGTCTATTGCGGTTCCGTGGCCTTCTTGCCGATCCTGCTCTTGGAAGCACGATCGCCGGCGGCGTTCGCGTCGGCCTCGCACATATAGGCGCCCTGCTTGGTCGTCCCGTAGCTGCGCGTTCCGGCCAAGTGATAGATGTGCGACTTGGTGTTGACCCAGACCACCGTGTCGGATGGACACCGCGCCTTGGCCTCCGCCTCGGAGGTGAACTGACCGGCGCCGGTCGGCGTCGCTGCGGGCTTCGGCAGCGCGGCCTGGATCGGGGCGGGCAAAGGCAGTGGCGCCGGGGCCGCCGCAGGGGCCGCGGCCGGAGCGGAGGCAGTCTGGGCGCGGCAGGATTTGAGGAACTCCTGCCAGGTCTGGCCGTTGGTCGTGCCTGCCGCCTTGGCCGCCTTCCATTGGTCGCCGCACTGTTTCATCACGCTTTCATGCGCAGGCGCGGCCGCTGGGGCGGGCGCTGCGACGGGAGCGGGCGCAGGGGCAGCCATGGGCGCCGAAGCGGGAGCCGAGGCCTGCTGGGCGCGGCAGCCCTTGAGGAATTCCTGCCACGTCTGGCCGTTGGTCGTGCCTGCCGCCTTGGCCGCCTTCCACTGATCGCCGCACTCTTTCATCACGCTTTCGGCGCGCGCGGCGCCGCTCGCCAGGCCCAGAGCGGCCGCGACGAGAAGGGCTGAAAACGCGACCTTCAACGATTGATGCTTCATCTCCACTCCCCTCCGCGATCCGCTCGCCGAAAGCGTCCCGGGCGCCGATGGCCCGGCAGGCCGAGCCTTGTTGTTGTCATGCCGCTCACTTCCCATGAGCCCGGCATGTCCATTTCATAACTATGATTTGCGGCGAAAGGTCAAGGCTTGGGGGCGAAAGATTTGCGGCCGATTTATGGGCGGCAGCGCAGGCGGCCGAGAGCCACCTCTGCTGTTTCGTTCAGGGCGGCGGCGGAGCGAGTTGATCGGCCGCCCGCTCGGCGACGAGGCGTTTCTGAACGCAATCAGCCGTCGCCTCAACCGCGTCGTCACGCCCCACGAGCGCGAACGCAAGCCAAAGGGCGGTGTCGCGGGCGCCGAGGCAATAGGGCAAAGGCGGGCGTGTCAACGTCATCCCCCGTTTAGCGTCGGCCCGAAATATTGCCCCAGCGATTACACCAGCACAGCATCCCTTTTCGCAAATTTACTGTAGGGGAGCGGGAGCACATACATTGTCTTTTGGAGTATGGGTGCAGGTGAACACGGGTTCGGTCAATGTCTGGCCGGCCAAATGGAAGAGATCGAAGTTGGCCTGGCTCAGCAGATCCGCCATCGACCAACAGGACTTCGTGGTCGACGAGACCGGGGCCCGGAAGGGATGTGCGGGGCATGCGTTTGCGGTCGCGTACTGGATATCGTGATAATCCATATAGAGATAGTGGATAGGGGACGAACCCGTCAGCGGAGCGCTGTTAGACGAGCATTGCGCTGGTGTTTCAGTCGCAAATGTATCCCTATACGCAGACGCGGGGTTCGCTCCGACCGGCGTGCAAGCGAAAAAGACATTGAGCGCGTTCAGGGCCCCCTCCTCGGGAAGAGCGCACGGTGGCTTACTCTTCCCCTTTACGCATCCCTCTTCCTTTAGCGATTTTGCGCTAGTGGAAACGGGATGATCGAACTCGGAGCCGCCGAGCAACGGCGTCCACGGCGCCGTTTCTTGAAGCAGCTGTGACGACGTCAGGATTTTCACGCCGATAACGCCGATGTTGCCCTGCACAGTGTTTGACGAAGCTGTCATTCCTCCAACCTGGGTGGCTTTGAGATAGGCGGGTTGTGGCCCTGAAGCCGGGGCCGCGAAGTGAGACAGGACTGCCACCTTCGCTTGGCATGATACCGAAGGAGTCGGGCCGCAATCATCCGGCAACAATGAGCTCTGCGTATTCTGATCCGGCAAGAGGGCCTTGTAGATCGGGAGGTTGACGCCGAGGATCGTGCGTGGGGCGGGCAGAGATGATCCGAGGTCGGGCAGGCCGCTGCTGGCGTCCGCAACCAGGACCAGCGTCAGGTTGGAGGCGGCGAAGATTTTTTCATATGTGTCAATCGTAGCGTTCCACGCATCGACAAAGACTAGCTCAAAATTGTCAGCGTAAATGCCATAATTTGGAAAATGGCGCAGATTCCAACAGTCCGTTGCGCTGCACGCCAATGCCTCCCGGATCAAATCTGTCCACAGTAAGTCGATGCCCGGGGCCGTTGGAACGGTCGGCAGGATCATCTCGGCTGAAGCGCCAACGGGACCCGCGACGGCAATCGAGACGAGCGGCGGAGATGTTATCTCGCTGCTAGCGGCAAGCGTATTGAGAAAGGCTGTCCAGTAGCCGATATACAGATCGCTCCAGGGCACGGGCAGATTGTCGCTCTGGGCGTGGCTTTGCTCGGGGACCTTTGGCAAGGGCACCCATCCGCAATTGGGGACGGAGGCCCCGCCGTAAGGACTGCAGGCCACTATGTTGTTCGCCGACATGACATCCACCAGCCACCACGGGCTGTCAACGCCCGGAATGATGGTCAGCTGAACGGTGGGAGGCGGCCTGTTGATTCCCTTCGCCTTGTTATTTGCCGCAGCCACGTTCGCGGCAACGATAGCGTCATACACGTAGCTCAAGTCGTAGCCTTGCGGGAAGGTGGGGGTGGTCGTGCACCAGGAGGGCTCGGTGCTCGGGGGATTCGTGCTGGGGGGTGGGCAGGGCTGCACCAGGCACCAAGGTATTCCCAGCGCTATCCCGGAGACGGCCTGGTTTTCCAACATTGTTACATAAAAGCCCTGAAGGCTCGTGTGTAGATTGTTTGTTTGGCTGGTGTTATATGGCGGCACCGCACTGCATAAGAGTGTAGTCCCTTTCCCCTGAATGTCCTGGATTGCCTCCACGATATCGATATGGGCATAGACGCCCAGTGACGGCTGGGTGGCAGCCTGCGACCGGCCGACGCCAGTCACCAGCATCAGGCTGCTAATCAAAACCGCCCGCCAATGTCGCGGCCCGGCCAATGTCACTGTAGTCGCGATTCTGCGGAACCGCCGCATGCGACGTCTCCTAATGTCAGCGCAAAGCCATCAATTTGAGTCCGAACCGCTGAGGAGCAACGCGCCCCAACGCAGCGTCAGCAACTCGCTTGTTTGATCTCGAAGGCCCCTCGGCGAAATCATAGCAGACCCGCATGTCGTCCGCAGTGATTTTCGTCACACGCCGCTCGCTCCTCAGGCGCAGGTCGCTGCGAAGCGACCGCAATTGGGATTACGCGATTACGGTGGCAGTCCACCCGCCTTCAGCTTTTTGCGCCGCCGTGCGATGTTGTCCTATGACCCGCGTAGTCCGCATCGTCGCGCCCGGCGGGTGCCGCATCACATGACATGAGCGGCAATCGCGCCGAAACAATAGTCTTCGAGCGCCGCGCGGACCCCTTCCCCAGCTTGCTGGGGAAGGTGGCGCCATAGGGCGTCGAAAGACGCCCGTCTTTCGACGGGCGATGGCGCCGGATGGGGTGTGGTCCGCTGCTTCGGGTCAGGTCGGATTGCACGACCGTCACCGCAAACCTGCACCGATCCATACCTGCTTTCCGCACCCCATCCGCCGCTACGCGGCGCCTTCCCCGCTCCGCGGAGAAGGGGGGACCCGCCGGCCGCCGCTTCGGCGTCGCCTGCTTAAGCTATTGCCTGACGCCCAACCACGTCCATCTGATCCTGACGCCGGACGGCCCGGCCGGACTCGCGCTCGCGCTCGCCGGGGGCGTCGGCTCTACGCGGGCTTTGTCGATGCGCGTCGACTACGGCGCGCAACGCGGCCGCCCAAGCGCCAGCGCGACCGTCTCGTTCAGCGCGCCGCCGGCGTCGAGCGCGGTCCAGCCCTTCTCGCCAAGCGGCTCGGCGCGCTGGCTGCGTGCGATCGCTGCGTCCGCATCCGACGCGTCGGCCTCGCGAGCCTTGACGCGCTGAAGCCGCGTCTCGAGCGGGGCCTCGAGAAAAAGGCCGTCGAAGGCGACGCCGACTTCGGCTGCGACGGCGCTCGCCGCTCGACGCTCCCCGGCGCTTGAGAATGTCGCGTCGAGGACGACGGCCTGCCCTGCCCTCAAGGCGCGCCGGGCCTTGTCGTCGATGCGCTGGTAGACGTCGCGCGTAACCTCCGGCGTATAGGCGGAATCCGGCAGACGACTGGTCTCGTCGACGCCGAACATCGCCTTGCGCTCGACGTCGCTGCGGAGCCAGAGGGCGCCGGGCGCGCGGCCGAGCCGCGGCGCGAGCGCGACGGCGAGCGCGCTTTTTCCCGCGCCCGACAATCCGCCGATCGCGACCAGCCGAGGCGGGACATAGCGCAGAAAGCCGGCCGCGCTGTCGAAGTAGCGCCGCGCGAGCTTGAGCGCCTCGTCGCGTGGCTCGCCATCCAGCCGGTCGGCGCCGGCCGCCTCGACCTTGGAGCGGATCGCGGCGCGCAGGCTGAGGAACAAAGGCAGCGCCGCAAGGCCGTCGAGAGCCTCGGGCGGCTCCGGCGCGAGATAGCGGTTGATGAGCCGGTTCGCCGCGCCGCGTAAGGACCGCTCCTCCAGATCCATCAGCAGGAACGCAAGATCGTAGAGCACGTCCCCGCTCGCGACTTCGTCGGAGAACTCGACCGCGTCGAAGAGGGTGGGCTCGCCGTCGATCAGCGCGATGTTGCGTAAATGCAGATCGCCATGGCATCGGCGGGTGAATCCGGCCGCCCCGCGCGCCAGCATCACAGGGCGGGCGATGGCGAAGGCGAGCCGCGAATCTTGGGTCAGCCGCCGCGCTTTCGCCGGCGGAAAGAGATCGGGCCGTTCGGCGAAGGCGGCGTCGTTCTGCTCGATGTAAGTCTCGATCGCACGCGCGGCGGCCGGGGCGTCGCGCAGCGAAGCGCGCGCATGCGATCGCCGGATCGCGAGCGCGAGCTTGTCGATGATTGCGTCCGGTACGCCGCCGCGGTCGGCGATGCGATCGAGAGTGGCGCTCTCGTCGAAGCGGCGCATGTGCGTGACCCATTCGACGATTTCGCCGGCGCCGCCGATCGCGAGCGTCTCGCCATCGCGCACGATTGGCAGCGCGTCGAGATAGATCCCTGGCGCATTCTCCCGGTTGACCTCGATTTCGGCCTCGCAGGCGAGGCGGCGCTTCTCGAGCGTCGAGAGATCCATGAACGGGAATTTGACCGCGCGCTTGACCTTGTAGACCTCGCGGCCGGCGAGGAAGACGACTGCGCCCGCGGTGTCGATCCGCTTCACCGGCTCGTTGAGGCCGCGCGTCCTGGGGTCGGCAAGAAAGCGAAAGACCTCCGCCTGCGGGTCGGCGGCTGGGTCTTCAGCTGGGTCGTTCGGGGGCATCGTGCTTCAACGTTCCGGCGAAGGCGCCGGAGAACAGCGCCGCATTTCAGGAGGGAGGGCCCGGGCGGACCTGTCAAGCACCCGCGGCATGCACACGTCTGCGCAGCCCACGAAGGCGGTCGTGCGCGCCCTTCTCCACGAAGTGGGGAAGGTGTCGGGCGAAGCCCGACGGATGGGGTGTGGAAAGCAGGATTGCGTTGTTGAAGGCTGACTCTTTTCGTCGCGCAAGCCTGCCGGCTTCGAAGCAGCGGGCCACACCCCATCCGGCCCTCCGGGCCACCTTCCTCAGCACAGCTGGGGAAGGGATGCGCGCGCCTCGAAGCATGATGTGTGCATTCAGGAGATCAATCGCCCCTCGCGATTTGGTCGCGTCTTGGAACTGTGCTTGCATCACCCTGCCCTCGCGAACGGGAAAGGATCCTCGCTGATGACAAAAGCCGTCCTGATTACCGGGTGCTCGACCGGCATCGGCCGGGCCGCCGCGCAACTCTTCGCCTCGCGCGGCTGGGGCGTGACGGCGACGATGCGGCGCCCGGAAGACGCCGGCGACCTCGCCGCCGCCGGCGACGTACGCGTGGAGCCGCTCGATGTCGTCGACCTCGCTTCGGTCGATCGCGCCGTCGCGCGGACGCTCGATGCCTTTGGGCGGCTGGACGTCGTGGTCAACAACGCCGGTTTCGGCGCCTTCGGTCCGTTCGAGACCGCGCCGGAATGGCTGATCGAACGCCAGATCGGCACCAACCTCGTCGGCGTTTTCAATGTGACGCGCGCGTCGTTGCCCACCATGCGCGCGCAAAAGTCCGGCGTGATCGTCAACGTCTCGTCGATCGGCGGGCTCACGACGTTTCCGCTGAACTCGATCTATCATGCAACCAAATATGCGATCGTCGGCTTCACCGAGGGCCTGGCTTACGAACTCGAGCCATTCGGAATCCGGGCCAAGGTCGTGGCGCCGGGCGGCGTCGCCACCGACTTCGCCACCCGCTCGCTGTCGCTGACGTTCCAGGGCGACGGCGGGCCCTACGCGGACGCCATCGCCAAAGTCATGGCGACGTTTCGCAAGCGGGCGGCGAGCGGGGGCCATTCGAAGCCTGAGGCGATCGCGGAAGTGATCTTCGAGGCCGCGACCGACAACTTGCCGCGCGTCCGTTACGTCGCCGGGCCGGACGCTATCGCTCTTCTCGAGCGGCGCGCTTCGATGACCGACGAGGCCTACATCAAGATGACAAGAGACAATTTTGGCCTTTCCGGCTAGATCGGCGACAATCGGCGCGGGGCCCGAATCGGTGGTTGCATCCGTCGCCGCCAAGCCCTGCCGCGGTCCCTGAGCAAGATCCTCATGTCCTCGATCGAAAACTACCCGTTCGACGCCATCCAGGTCGGCGAGGAGCTCCGTCTCGTCCATACGTTATCGCGGGAAGACTTCTCGCTCCTGGCGACGCAGGCGGCGACGATTGGCGCCGGCATCGTCGATCCAACCATTGCCGCCACGCGCGCCTTCAGCGCCGACGCGGCGCAAGGCGGCTGGGCGGGCGCTCTTCTCAACGCGCTGATCGCCGGACGGCTTCCAGGGGCGGGCTCGCGGCTCGTCCGCCACACCGTCGAGACGACCGCCACGGCTGTGCCCGGCGATGTGATGACGATCGCGGCCAAGGTGATGGCGAAGGCGCAGGTAGGGCGGCGCGTCACCATCGAAGTCCGCGCAACCAATCAGCACGGCGAACTGGCGATGGCGGCCTCGGCCGAGATCGTCGCGCCGAAGACGACGATCGCAGCCGTTCCGCGCGAAGAATTCGTCGAGCAGATGCACGAGAAGGGGCGACGCTACAGGATTCTGATCGAGCGCACCCACGATCTCAAGCCCTTGAAGACAGCGGTCGTACATCCGGTCGACGAAGCTTCGCTCACGGGCGCCATCGAGGCGGCGCGCGAGGATCTGATGGAGCCGGTGCTGGTCGGTCCAGAAGCCAAGATCAGGCGCGCGGCTGAAGCGGCCAACATCGATATCGCCGGCTATCCGATCGTCTCGACCGAACACAGCCACGCCGCGGCCGACAAGGCGGTCGCGATGGCGCGCTCGGGGGAGGTCGAAGCGCTGATGAAGGGCGCGCTCCATACGGACGAACTCATGCACGCTGTCGTCGCGACCGAAACGGGCCTGCGAACGGCACGGCGCATCAGCCATGTGTTCGCGATCGACGCGCCGGCCTATCCGAGGCCGCTTTTCATCACCGACGCGGCCGTCACCATCTATCCGACGCTGGCCGACAAGCGCGACATCGTCCAGAACGCCATCGACCTCGTGATCGCGCTCGGCATCCTTACGCCTCGGGTCGCGATCCTCTCCGCGGTCGAGACGGTCTCGCCCGACATCCGCTCGACCATCGACGCGGCAGCGCTCTGCAAGATGGCCGATCGCGGCCAGATCACGGGCGGAATCCTCGATGGGCCCCTCGCCTTCGACAACGCGGTGTCGCTCGGGGCGGCGCGCACCAAGGGCATCGTCTCGCCGGTCGCGGGCCAGGCCGACATCCTCCTTGTCCCCGACATCGAGGCCGGCAACATGCTGGCCAAGCAGCTCGTCTATCTCGCCGACGCGGAGATGGCCGGCATCGTGCTCGGCGCCCGGGTTCCGATCATGCTGACGAGCCGCTCGGACAACACCATCGCCCGCCTCGGGTCCTGCGCGATCGCGCTGATCCTAGCGCGGCACCGCGAGGCGAGGAGCGCCGCTGGCGGCTGAAAAGCCAGCGGCTTGGACTGCACGGGCGCGGCAGGTCTTGCGGCAAGACTGTCGCAGCAATGTCATCTATGTCATTGAATAAATTCTGGGCGCCGCGGCCCAAGAGCCTGTCGGCGGCAGAGAGGGAATGCCAACCATGAGCGCGAAGAAGGATAGCTCGCCCAGCGCAATGCAGCAGCGGGTCAACGCTGAGATCCAGGATAATCTCGACGAGGACCTGGAGCTCGAGCTCGAGGACAGCGATCTTGCCGACATCCTGGAGGGCCACGAACTGCCCGAAAGGGGGGCCTTCCCGAGGCGTCTTTATTTTACGGAGCTCCTGCGCCTGCAGCGCGAGCTGATCAAGCTGCAGGATTGGGTGGTCGCGAAGAAGCTGAAGCTGGTTGTGATCTTCGAAGGTCGCGACTCCGCCGGGAAAGGCGGCGCCATCAAGCGCGTGACCCAGCGCCTCAACCCGCGCGTCTGCCGCGCGGTCGCGCTGTCGGCGCCGAGCGAGCGCGAGCGCAGCCAGTGGTATTTCCAGCGTTACGTGCCGCATCTTCCGGCCGGGGGCGAGATCGTGCTGTTCGACCGCAGCTGGTACAACCGCGCCGGCGTCGAAAGGGTGATGGGCTTCTGCACTGATGAGGAATACGAAGATTTCTTCCAGTCTGTGCCGGAATTCGAGAAGCTGCTGGTGCGCTCCGGCATCGTCCTGGTCAAATACTGGTTCTCGATCACCGACGACGAGCAGAACCTGCGCTTTCTCATGCGCATCAACGATCCCCTGAAGCAGTGGAAGCTCTCGCCGATGGACCTTGAGTCGCGCCGGCGCTGGGAGCTCTACACCAAGGCCAAGGAGACGATGCTCGAGCGCACCCACATTCCCGAGGCGCCGTGGTGGGTGGTCGAGGCGGTCGACAAGAAGCTCGCCCGCCTCAATTGCATCGCCCATCTCCTGACCCGCGTGCCGTACGAGGAGATACCGCACGCGAAGCCGGTGCTGCCGGCGCGCGTGCATAATCCCGAGTACCATCGCATGCCGACCCCGCCCGAGATCATCGTGCCGGATCATTATGCGAAGCTCGCGGCGGAGTACGCGAAGCAGGCGGTCCACAGCGCCTGAGGACGGATCCGCCGAAGCGGTTATCCCTCCAAGCGCAACTTGCCCTAAATCTCGATCTCGCGCCCGATCTCGACCACCTGATCGTAGGGCAAGTGAAGATAATCGCTCATGCGCGCGGCGTTGCGGCCCATTGCCGCGAACAGAGCCTCCTGCCAGCGCGGCAGCCCTTTCCCGTCCTCGGCCGGAACGATGGTTTCGGCTCCGACGTAATAGGTCACGTCATCGAGGTCGAGGCCCACCCCTTTCATCTTGCAGCCGGCCAGGATGTCGGGAATGTCCGGATGCTCCATGAAACCGAGTTTGACTTCGGCGCGCCAGAAGTGGTCGCCCTCGCGTTCCACAGTCAACCGCTCGTTCTCATCGACGCGCGGGATGGAGAGGACCGTCATCGTCAGCGTCAATGCATTTTCATGCAGCGCGCGATTGTGTCGCACGTGCCAGGCGAGCACCGGCGGCGTCTGATCCTTGGCGCGGGTGAAAAACACCGCCGAGCCCGGCACGCGCGCAACCTTGCCGGACTGCAGGAGCTCGAGAAACGCCGGAAGCGGCGTCACCTCGGACTCGACTCGCTTCTGCACCGCGGTCGCGCCGGTGTGCCAGATCCACATCACGCCATAAACGATTGATGCGAGCAGCAGCGGCACCCAGCCGCCATCCATCACCTTGGCCATGTTGGCGGCGAAGAAGCTGCCGTCGACGACGATGAAGAGCGCCGCCACCGCCCCCGCAGCAATGACCGGCCAATGCCAGATCTCGCGCATCGCGATGAACAGGAGCACGCTCGTCATCAGCATCGTGGCCGACACAGCGATGCCGTAGGCCGCCGCGAGATTGTCGGACTTGCCGAAGCCGATCGTCAGCCCGAGCGTCACGATCATCAGAAACCAGTTGACCGTGCCGACATAGATCTGGCCGTAGCCTTCCTCGGAGGTCTGCTTGATCGTCATGCGTGGCAGCCACCCGAGCTGGATCGCCTGTCGCGTCATCGAATAGGCGCCGGTGATGATCGACTGGCTGGCGATGACGGTCGCAATCGTCGCGAGCACGATCAGCGGTGTCAAAAGCGGCGCCGGACAGAGCCGGTAGAAGATATTGCCTTCCGTCGGCGCGCCCGCGAGCACGATCGCCGCCTGTCCGGCATAGTTGAGGATGAGCGCCGGAAAGACGACAAGGTTCCACGCGAGGCGGATCGGCCCGGGGCCGAAATGCCCCATGTCGGCGTAAAGCGCCTCGGCGCCGGTCACGCAGAGGAATACGCCGCCGAGCACGAGAAAGCCCTGCACGCCGCCGCGCATCAGATAGTCGAGGCCGTAGAGGGGATTGATCGCAACAAAGACCGCCGGATGCTGCATGATTCCGTAAACGCCGAGCGCCGCGATGATGAGGAACCAGGCCAGCATGATCGGGCCGAATGCGCGCCCGATCGCCGCCGTGCCGAATGGCTGCACGGCGAACAGTGCGATAAGGATGACGGTCGCGGCCGGCAGCACATAGGCGGACAAGGCGGGCGCAATCTGCTCGACGCCTTCGAGCGCGGAGAGCACCGAGATCGCCGGCGTGATCGCGCCGTCGCCGTAGATGAGCGCCGCGCCGAAGAGCCCGACCGAGATGAGGATCGGCCGCTGATGCGCCTTGACGCCGAGCAGCGTCATCAAGGCGATGATGCCGCCTTCGCCGTCGTTGTCCACCCGCATGGCGAAGTTGACGTATTTGACCGTGGTGATGAGGAACAGCGTCCAGAGAATGAGCGACAGGGCGCCGAGCACCGCCGCGGGATCGGGATGCGGGCCGGTATAGTCGAGCACTGTTTTCAGCGTGTAGAGCGGGCTCGTGCCGATGTCGCCGAACACCACGCCGAGCGCCGTGAGCGCCGCGAGCGCGAGGCGCCCATTCGGATGCGTTGGCGCAGCAGTCGCCTCGCTCGACATTTTGCTCTCCCCCTCGCGGCTCGCGCGTCTGGCGGACTGCATCGATAGACGCCGAGTGAAACAATAGCTTGACGACGGCGGACGCGCCATTGCGGCGCAACGGCGCGTCAACTTTTCCGCAACGTTTCCAGGTCCGCGCAGTCCGGGAAAACCGATTGTCAATGTTAAGAAATTCTGCGGCCGCGCAACGCTTCGATCGATAAAATTCGACGCAATTTATTCTGAGCTCGCCAAGCGGAAGGCGCGATGCTGAGGGCGTCGAAACCCAGCGAGCGCCCCATGTTTAACCGGCTCTTCAGCTTCGTCACCGCCGCGGTCATCTTCGGCCTGGCCTGGAACAGCTTTGGCCAGGCCTCCGAGCAGGGTCTGCCGAAGGCGACCTGGACGCCGGTCGGCGCAGAAACCTCGATTCCCTACGGCTGGGTCGACTTCTGCAACCGACACGCGGAAGAGTGCGCTCTTGGCAAGCTGAAGCCGCGCGACGTGCATATGACCCGGCAGGTCTGGCAGACGCTGAACGAAGTCAACGCCTTCGCGAACTCGACGATCGAGCCGATCAGCAATCTCGACCATTGGGGCACGATGCTCGACCACTGGGACTATCCGGTCGACGGCAAGGGCGACTGCAAGATCTACGCGCTGTTCAAGCGCAAGCTCCTCATCGAGCGCGGCTTCCCCCGCCAGGCGCTGCTGATGACGATCGTGCGCGACCTCAACGGCGAAGGCCATGCGGTGCTGACCGTCAAGACCGACCGCGGCGATTTCGTCCTCGACAACCTCTCAGGAGACATTCGCCCTTGGAGCGATACCGGCTACCAGTTTTTCAAGCGCCAGGCCCAAGACGATCCGAATGTGTGGCTGAGCCTCGGCGGCGCGACCGGCGCGGCGCCCACGGAGGCCGCGACGAATTAAGGGGTCCCCGCGCCCCGGAGCGTGATTCGGTTGACGTGCTTTAGCGCCTGACGCCCAAAGGCGCGTCTCCCAACCTTTCCAGCGCCGCGATCGCCTCGGCCGGCAGCGGCCAGGCGCGCGCCGCGGCCAGGATCTCGGCCAGATAGTCCGGGCGCGGCGCCCCGGGTCCGTCATTGGCGCCGACATAGACGAGCGCCCGCTTGGGCCCGGATTCGGTTAGGACCGGCTGGGCGATCTTCGCATAGAGGCCCTGCGCCAGTCCCTCGTACCGGTCCAGCGCCGGAACGTCGGAGAGCGCGACGTCCCACAAGATCCCGTGGACTGAGGCGCGCGGGTCGCGCACGGCCGTCAGCCAGCCCTCGCGCATCGCGGCGAGCCGATGTCGCGCGAGCCGCGCGAGCCCGAGCGCCTTTGAGCGCGGGCAGCGGCGCGCCATCGCTTCGCTGTTCATGTTGACGCCATAGGCGAAATAAAGCGGCATTCCCCTACCCGCTCAGCCGTTCGACCTTGTGGACGACGCTCTTGCCGCGCAGTTCCGAGAAGATCGCGTTGAGGTGCTGGATGTCGCGAACCTGCACATCAATGCGCAGTTCGCGAAAGTCCGCCCCATTCGCCGAAGACGAAACGGCGTCGATATTGGCCCCGTACTCTCCAATCGTCGTCGCGATCACGCCGAGCGCGCCTGGCTCGTTGAGCATGGTCACAACAATCTGTGTCGAATAGACCGCCTTCGGCGCATTCTCCAGATCCCAGCGCACGTCGAGCCACAGTTCGGGCTCGTCGTCATACTTGGTCAATGCGGGCGAGTGGATCGGATAGATGGTGATGCCCTCGGGGCCGCGAATGCCGACGATCCGCTCGCCCGGGACGGCGCCCCCCTTCGGGGCGAATCGCACCGTCGTATCGAGATCGATGCCGCGCACCGGCAGGACCGAGGAGGGGTCCGACTTGCCCGGCACGCGGAAAACGAGATCGACGGCCTTCGGCAGACCGAACCAACCGCTCTCGTTCTCGGGAACGGCAGGGCCCGCCTTGCGCTCCTCCTTGAAATCGGGATGCACCGCACGCACCACGTCGGTCGAATAGATCTCGCCGCGCCCAACGCCGATGAACACGTCGTCGACCGAAGCGCGCGCGAGACGCGCAAGCGCGGCTTTCAGTTTGGCCTCGGAGAATTTCTTGCCGGCGCGTTCGAACGCGCGCTCCACGATCTGCCGGCCCAGACCTCCGAACTGGGCCTTGGCCGCCTCGCGGGTGGCGCGGCGGATGGCGGCGCGCGCGCGGCCGGTCACGACGACGCTGTCCCATGCCGCCGGCGGCGCGCTGCGCTCCGAGCGGGAAATGAGCACCTCGTCGCCGTTCTGCAGCACGGAAATGAGCGGCGCGATGCGGCCGTTGATCTTGCAGCCGACGGCCGAATTGCCGATGTCGGTATGGACCGCATAAGCGAAATCGATCGCAGTCGCGCCGCGCGGCAGGGCGATGAGCCGGCCTTTCGGCGTGAAGCAGAAAACCTGATCGTGAAACAGCTCGAGCTTGGTGTGCTCGAGAAACCGCTCCAAATCATCGCCCGCCAGCGCTTCGATCGTCTGCCGCAAGCCACGGTAGGCCCGAGTTTCGCTGACCCCCGGCGAGTCGGCGCCCGTTCGCCCCTCCTTGTAGATCGCGTGCGCGGCGATGCCGTATTCCGCAACCTCGTGCATTTCGTGGGTGCGGATCTGGAGTTCGACGCGCTGGCTCCCGGGACCGATGACGGTCGTGTGGATCGAGCGGTAATCGTTCTGCTTCGGCGTCGATATATAGTCCTTGAAGCGCCCGGGCACGCTCGGCCAGGTGGTATGCGCGACGCCGACCGCCGCATAGCAGTCGGCCACGGTGTCGACCAGAATGCGAAAGCCGTAGATATCGGACAGTTGTTCGAAGGCGATCGACCGGCGCTCCATTTTTTTCCAGATCGAATAGGGCTGCTTCTCCCGGCCCTTCACCTCGACCTTGATGCCGCGGCGGGCGAACTGGTCGGTGAGCTCGGCGGCGATGCGCGCGATGATCGCGCCGTTCTTGGTCTTCAACGTTTGCAGCCGCGAGACGATCAGCGCGTAGGCGTCCGGCATCAGACAGCGGAAGGAGAGGTCCTCGAGTTCGCTGCGCATGCTCTGCATGCCCATGCGGCCGGCGAGGGGAGCGTAGATGTCGAGCGTATCCTGGGCGATGCGGGCGCGGCTGGCCTCGGGCATGTACTTGAGCGTGCGCATATTGTGCAGGCGATCGGCGAGCTTCACCAAAAGGACGCGGGCGTCGTCGGCGATCGCGAGCAGCAGTTTGCGGAAATTCTCGGCTTGCTGCGCGTGCTTGGTGACGAAGTCGAGCTTGCCGAGTTTGGTCAGGCCGTCAACGAGCCCGCCGATCTCTTCGCCGAACGCCTTGTCGACATCCTCGCGCGTGATGGCGGTGTCTTCGATCGTGTCGTGCAGCATGGCCGCGACGATGGTCGCGTCGTCGACTTTCAGTTCGGTCAGAATCGCGGCGACTTCGAGCGGATGTGAAAAATAGGGATCGCCGGACGCCCGCTTCTGGCTGCCGTGCGCCTTCATCGCAAACACATAGGCGCGGTTGAGCAGGTCCTCGTCGGCGTTTGGATTGTAGCGGCGGACGCGCTCCACCAATTCATATTGCCGCATCATCGCCGCAACATCTCAACCATTCGGGACAGCCGAAACCCTCATCGGCCCGCCGCACGGACGCGCCACGACGATTCGGCAGGATTGCAAGAGCGCCAAAAGGCGTCCGCCCGGACCGGACGCAACTTGCCGCACGTCTCTGGGCGGGCCTCGGCAATCATCAACCGGCGGGGGCGCGTTCGCAAGCCAAAAATCCCGGACAGGGCCGCGTGCCGCAGACGGGGTTAGGATGCGCCGAGTCTCCAGCGCCCGAAATGAAAAACCCCGGAGCTTTCGCTCCGGGGCTCGTTCGTTCGACTGACCGGATCGCGATCAGAAGTTGCGGGTGATGAGCAGGCGGCCCGCGAAGCCGTTCGAGTTGCCCTTCCAGTCGCCCGGCACAAAGACCGCGCCGCCGGGGCCGCCGAGGTTGTAGACGGTCCCGAGGAAGCCGCTCGGCACGTTCTGGGTCGTGCCCTGATACATCAGCTCAAGCTCGAAGTTGAGGTTGGTGACCGGGTACCAGTCGAGGGCCCCGCCGACGATCCAGCTCTTCGCACGGCTCGACAGCGGCCCCTGGATCCCCTGTGCGAGGAGGCAGCTAGGAAGCGAAAAATTGCAGCCGCCGCCCATGTTGCTCCAGTCGAGCTCGGCGTAGGAGGCTTCGACGCTCGCAGCCCACTGCGGATTGAAGTGATGCTGGGCCCAGCCGGCGATCGACCACGCGGTCGGGTTCGACCACTGGTTGGTGAGCGGGTTGAAATAGGCGTCGGCGACGTACATCGGCTGGCCGTTGCCGTTCACCTGGCCGTTCTCGCCCCACATCCCGTCGGGGATGCCCGAGAACCACACTGCGTTCTTGGTGTAGGCGCCCGTCAAGCCGATGACGTCGCCCGCGCCAAACTGCGGCAGGTTGAAACTCACGCCGGCGTCGATGCCCCAGCCTGTCAGCGTTTTCTGGCTGTCGCAGGTGACTGTGCTGCCGGTGATGGCGAGGGCGGCGAGGTCGCAACCGCCGGTGCCGCCGAGCGCCGGCGGGAAGCCGTTGGAGCCCTGGAGACCGTTGGCCGCGACAGTGACGTCATGCAGCACGCCCGAGACCTGCGCCTCGCCCCAGCCCTGCTTGACGTGCAAGGCGCCGACGATGTCGGGCCAGCGCTGGCCGCCCCAGGTGTTGTTGGGGCCGGGAATGTCCGTGCCGCCGCCCGAGTAACCTTCCGTACCCGCGCTTTGCGCGGCGATCGTCGCCGAGAAGCCGCCGCCGAACGAGGCGGTGTAGGCCATCAGGATCGGTTGGTTGAAGCCCTTCTGGTCGGGCGAGAAGAAGTTCGGCCAGTAGAGGCCGCCGCCGGTGAACGAGAAGAAGGACTGCGCCTTGCCGGCGGTGATGCCCGCCCAGGTCAGGTAGGCGGTGTTGACGTAGAAGACGTTAAGCCCGCCTTCGAGGCTCTCGAAGCCGTTGCCCAAGTCGCCTTGGATCTCCATATGCCCGAGCAGCGGGCCATAGGCGGTGTTCGAGGCCGTGTCGACTGCGAAGTTGGCGCGGGTCGTCCAGCCGACTTCATTGCGGAAGAAGGTCGTGTTGCTCTGAGCGTCGCTAGCGGCAAGCAGCACGCGCTGGCTCGAGAGGGGAGCAGCGGCGCCGAAAGTTCCGAGAGTAGCCGCGAGGGCAGGATTGGTGGTCGCTATGGCGTTTGCGACTGCGGTAACTGAGCCGAAGTTGTACTGGGTGTTCAGGTTGCCGCCCTGGACCTGCGCGGTGATGTAGCCGCTCAGCTTTAAGCAGGTGTCGGAGCCTGGCAGCGTCCAGCCGACGATGCCGCCGACGTTGCAGACCTTAACATATTCAACGACAGGGGCCGCCTTATGCGTGGGCAGATCGGCCGCCTGGGCGCTGGCGACGGCGACGATGCCGGCCGCCGAACCAAGCAGAATGCTCTTGATGAGCGTCATTGTTGACCTCCAGTTAAC
>CAVRMF010000034.1:0-121263 GCA_963721905.1 uncultured Alphaproteobacteria bacterium | reverse complement strand
CAGCTGACTTATATAATTCAATTATCTTGTCGGGGCTTTCGGATCGCTGGTCGCATCGTATTCAGGCGAGGGCGGCGCTGTTCGAACCGGCTCGAAATTGACCCGGTCCCAAAGGACGAAGTTACAGCGAGATTGCGGAACCAGCGAGATCGTCAGCCTTTGACCGCGCCGGTCGTGAGCCCTTCCATCAGAAAGCGCTGCAAATAGACGAAGAAGATCGCAACGGGCACGACCGCCAGGACGGAGGCCGCCATCAGGGCGCCCCAGTCGGTCAGATGCGGTCCCTTGAACACCATGATGCCGGGCGTCAGCGTTCGTCGCGCCTCGTCGTTGATCAGCACGTAGCCGAACAGGAACTCGTTCCATGCGGTGACGAAGCAGAAGAGAGCCGTCGCCAGGATGCCGGGCGCAGCGAGCGGCAGCAGGATGCGGTAGATGAAGCCGAAGCGCGAACAACCGTCCATTTCCGCCGCGTCCTCGAGCTCCTGCGGAACGCCGTCGAAGAAGCCTTTCAGCATGAAGGAGCATAGCGGAATGGCGAACATGCAATAGACGATGATAAGCGCGCGATAGGTGGACAAGAGGCCGAGCTCGCGCATGAGAATATAGATCGGCGCGAGCAGGAGGACGCCGGGGATCATCTGCGACAGCAGGAGGGCGCCGCCGACGGTCCGCGTGATCGGCTCGCGTGGAAACCGGCTCAGCGCATAGCCGCAGAAGATCGCGATCATCAGCGAGAGCGCCGTCGCGCCGCCGGCGACGATGACGCTGTTGCGGAAGTAGACGAGGAAATTTCCGTCGGTCAGCACATGACGGAAGTTCTCCAGCGTCGGGTTGACGATCCAGAAAGTCGGATTGAGGCTGCGCACTTCGGCCGGCGGCTTCAGCGCCGTGTCGACCATCCAGAGGAACGGAAAGAGGCAATAAACGGCGAACAGCGCCAGCGTGGCGTAGGTCGCCCCCGCTCGCGTCCGGCGCTCGAAGCCGCTCGTCACCATGCCGCGCTCTCCCTCGAGCGGGACCTCGCGCCGTACCAATAGACGAAGAAGACCGCGAGCATGAATCCCATTGTCATCATCGCAAGCGCGCTGGCGGCGCCGACGTCAAAGTCCTCCATCGCGTAGCGATAGATCATGATCGGCAGCGTCTCCGACGCGTTGTATGGGCCGCCCTGCGTCATCACCCAGATGAAATCGAAGTTGATCGCGGTCCAGATGACATGGATGAAAATGAGCGTGAGCGAAACGATCTTGAGCTCAGGCATCGTTATGTAGATGAAGCGCCGGATCGGTCCGGCGCCGTCCATGGCCGCCGATTCGAGGATTTCGCGCGGCACGGACAACAGCGCCGCCAGGAGACTGATCGTATAGAAGGGAAAGCTGCGCCAGATGTTGACGAACGAGACGGTCAGCAGCGCCGAATTGAGATTGCCGAGCCAATAATATGGCTTCGCCATGAGCCCCGCCTTAACCATCCAGATGTTGAGGACGCCGTAGTCGGGCGTCAGCATCCAGGTCCAGTTAAGTCCGGCGACGACGATCGGAATAACCCAGGGGATGATGACGATCGCGCGAAAGACGCTCCGCGCCCGGATCGGCTGGGCGAGCGCCACGGCGGAGGCGAGGCCAAGCGCGTATTCGCCGGCAACCGACACGACCGTCCATTCGCACGTGCGCCATAGCGAGGGCCAGAAATGCTCGTCCTCAAAGATGGTGGTGAAATTGTCGAGCCGAGCGAAGCCGCTGACGGTCGGGTTTGTGAGATTGACGTAGTGGAAGGCGCTCCAGAACACCTGCGACAGCGGATAGGCGATCAGGACGAGCAGAAAGACGGCCGCAGGCACGACGCAGACCGAGGCAGCGTTGCGCAGCGCCGCGCGGCGCGCGCCCCGATCGCGGCGCGCGGCTGCTTCGAGGCGCGTCGCGATCGGGGCGTCGACCACAGCTTTCACAAGATTTCCGCTCTCACCCCGACTTGGGCGAAACGAAGCTCAGTTGCCGCTCAGTTCGCCCGATTGTTTCAGATCCTTGTTGATCGACGCCGCGAGCCACTTGGCGACCGCCTCCGGCTCCTCGTTCTTGAGCAGCGTTTGGCCGAGCGATTCGATCATGTCCCGGGTGACCGCGCCAAGCGGCACCGGCGGGAAAACAACGCCTGTCGGTGCCAGCACGGTGAAGCCCTTGCCCCACTTGCTGTCGGTCGTCACGTCGGAACGCGGCGAATTGTTGGGATGGACGGCCTCCTAAAACTCCTTGCCGTTCATGAAGGCGACGAAGTCCCAGGTTTCCTTGGGATGCTTGCCAGCCTTATACACGTAGAACGGATTGATCTCGAAGAAAGTCGCGGGCTTCTCCTTGTAGGGAGGGGCGGAAATCGTCACGTCCTTCATCGTATCGGGATTCTGGGTCTCGCGCGACTCCATCCACGCGCCATCGATCACCATAGCGTATTGGCCGAGCCCGAAATTTGTGTCTTCCTCCTCCCAGCCCCAGCTCGCCCCATCGGGATTGATAACGCCCTTGTCGATGAGGCTCTTGTAGAAAGCGAACACTTCCGTGGCCTTGGCGAGTTTGGCCTTGTCGTCGAGCCAGGTGTTCCTGTACTTGCCGTCAGGCTGTCGCTCGGCGAGCGAAACGCCGTTCTGCGCCAGATACATGATCAGTTCCTGCGGCGAGCGTACGCCGGTCCCGGCGATGCCGAAGCCGAATTTGCCGATCTTTTGCTTGATCGCCTGCGAGTCTGCGATGAGCTCGTCCCAGGACTTCGGCGGCGAGGCGACGCCCGCTGCCTTGAGCATATCCTCATGAACGAGGAGGGCCCGGATGCCGAGGTAGTGGGGCATAGCGAGCAGATGGCCGTCGATCGTCAGCGCGTCGATCACATTCGGATAGATCGCACTCCTGTCCGGCCATGCCTTTGCCTCCTCGGTCAGATCGCGCAAGGCGCCCATCCGCGACAGCTCGCCAAGCCATTCCGGCAGTCCCCAGCTGAGATCGGGCGCGTCGCCGCCGGCAAGCGCGGTCAACAGCTTGTCGTGCAGCGCGTCGTAGGTGATGTTCTGCACGTCGATCTTGACGTCGGGATGCGCCTGTTCGTAAGCGGCGATCTCCTTCTTGGCGGCGATTCCGTCCGCCTGCTCCGGGGACCAGGCCACCCAGAAATGCAATGTCACGGGATCGGCGAGCGCGGGAGCGCCGAAGCCGCAAACGGCAAGCGCCGCCGCGGCGAGCCCAATCGTCAACCTCTTCATCGGAACGTCCTCCTCCACTTTTTTGTCGAACTCGCGCCGCCGCAATTGGCCGCGCAAGCCCGTCGTCAGGCGACCGCCGGATTTCCGGCGCTCGATTTGCGCTTCTCGACGCGCGCGGCGCGCAACTCTTCGACGGAGCGGACCGGGCGGCGCGCGGCGCCTTGCCGCTCGGTCCTGCGGGCCGGTGCTGAGGACAGCCGCTTACCGGCCCCGTCGATCGCATGAGCGTATTGCGGCAGCCAGCGGGCCTGAGCCACCAGCATCTCATCGACCATCCGCCACACCTCGTCGGGCGAGCAGATCGCGCCGACGAGCGGATCGTGCAGCACCGCGAGTTTGAGGAGATCGACATCGCCGTTGACGGCCGCTTCGACGGACATCCGCTGCACGTTGATCGACGCCGTGCAGGTGGCGGCGCAAGCCATCGGCAAAGAGAGACCCGCGCTCATATTGAGCCCGAAGCGATCGACGAATCCTGGCGTCTCGACGATCGCGTCGGATGCAAGATTGGTCACCAGCCCCTCGTTCTTCACATTGAAGTGGCCCCGATAAGGTCGGCCAGTCTCCAACGCCTCGAGAATATGGCTTGCGTGTTCGTCGGTTCGCGCGGCTAGGTCGATCGGCTTCCTGGCCTCCTCCAAAAAGACAGGAAAATCAGTCTCGAACCAATTGCGCGTCTCGCGGCAATACCGGAGGTAGCCGCCGGTCTCGCCGTGGATCCATTCCGACATGTCGATCCATCGACTGATCTCGTCGGGCCGCTTGCGGTACCAAGGTAGATATTCCGAGAGGTGGCCGTTGCTCTCGGTCGAATAGAAGCCGAACCGCTTGAGTACGTCGATCCGAACCTTTTCCTGCCGCGAATAGATTGGATGGCGCTCGAAGGCGGCGACAAGCTCGTCGCGATCGATGCGGCGGCCGCACAGACGGACGTCGATGTACCACGTCTGATGATTGATGCCGCAGCAGACGTATTCGACATCTCGCGAATCGTCAGCGCCGAGCGCGTCGGCGATCTGGCGCCAGCCGTGCTGGACGCCATGGCAGAGGCCGATCGTCTCCACCTTGCCGTAGTCGATCGCCACCCAGGTGTTCATCGCCATGGGGTTGGCGTAGTTGAGGAGTTTCGCCCGCGGCTCGCAAACCTCGCGAATGTCCTTGCAGAAGTCGAGAATCGCCGGGATCGAACGCTGGCCGTAGAGAATGCCGCCGGCGCAGATCGTGTCGCCGACGCACTGATCGACGCCGTATTGCAGCGGGATGCGAATGTCGTCGGCAAAGGCCTCGAGGCCTCCGATGCGCGCGCAATTGATCACGTATCGCGCACCTTCGAGCGCTCGACGCCGGTCCGGGGAGGCCGTGATGCGGGCCGGCAGCCGGTTGACCGACACGATGGTCTCCAGAATTTGACGCACCATGCCGAGATTGCGCTCGTCGATATCGGTCAACGCAATGTCGACGTCCTGGAGTTCCGGCACGCAAAGCACGCCGGTGACGAGCTTTCTGGTGAAACCGACGCTGCCCGCGCCGATGATCGCGATCTTTACGCCTGGCATTTCAACTGCTCGCTCCTCCTTGCAAGCGGGCGGCGGACCGCTTGCCTCCATCGGGGTGCGGGCGGTTTCCGTCGTCCGAAGCCGGCCGGAGGGGTAAAATTTGCTCGTCCGCAACGCTCATTTTTATGCGATTATGGCGCAGCGCCGCCGCTGCGAAAGAGGATACTTGTGCTGTGACGGGTGATTTTGTGCTGGAGACGCTGAGGGCGCGGGGCCCAGGCCGTTGCGCCATCTCGCTCGCCCGCGGCCGTAATCGCCTGCACGTCATGCCGACCAGCACGGGATACGAGATCGCCAGCGACTCTTCCTACCGCTGGAACGGGCGCGAGCGGGGCCAGACGCCATTCGCGGTGGTTCAGCATACGTTGGGCGGGGCCGGGCGCCTGCAATACGAAGGTCATCAGCGAAGCGTCAGACCGGGCGAGACGATGCTCGTCGTCATCCCCCATAACCACTTGTACTGGGTCGAGGACGGCGAGCGTTGGGAATTCTTCTGGCTGGCGACCACCGGCCAGGAGGCGCTGCGGCTCTGTCGCGCGATTCTCGCCGCCGTTGGCCCGGTGTTTCGATTGCAGCCGGACACGATCGAGCGACTGGCCTCGATCAGCCTCGACTTGCGCGACGGCAAGGCGAAGTCTGCGGGCGAGGCTTCCGCCATGGCTTATGCCGCGACGATGACGCTTTACGACGATCTCCTGGGCGGCGAGGGCGGACCGCGAAACGCGCGCCCCCGATCGATCGACCTCGTTCTTGCGCATGTGCGCCGGCGCCTGCACGAGCCGCTCGACGTGCAGGCACTGGCCGATCTCGCCGGCCTCAGCCGCGCCCATTTCTCTCGGGTGTTCAAGACTTGTGAAGGCGTCTCGCCCGCCGAGTTCGTGCTTGCCGAGCGGATGCGGCGCGCGGCGAGCCTGCTCGTCAGCGGATCGTCCAACGTCAAGTCGGTGTCGCGCGATTGCGGCTTCGACGACCCGAATTATTTCGCCAAGGCTTTCCGCCGGAGTTTCGGCGCCAGTCCGACCGAGTTTCGCACGACGGGCATGTATTCCGATCGCGCACGGCGCGACGGCGGCTGACGCACGAACCAGAGGGACCTCAGCTGCACCCGAACCGGAGGTTGGCTAGCGGTCGTTTTCGTTGTTGTCGGGCTTCCGGTCGATCTCGCGCATGCCGAACACCTCAACGCCGACGAATGCTCGAGCCCGACCGACATGGTGGAGGAACGGTGTCGTTGTCCACCATTATCGCTCCAGAGTGGAAGAACAGTTGCGGGTGGTTGGCTTGACGCGCTCGCCGCGCGGCGCTGCTGGCCGACATCAAGACAGCGCCCATGGAGGCCGCTTGAGGCCGATTCTGAGCTACGTGAGAAAGCTCACGCTGAGCCCTCGCGCATGACTGCGGCCGACGCGGCATCAGTCTATGACGCGGGCTCGAGGGACGACGCGCGCTCTGCACGCCGCGCTGACGATGCTGCCGACAAGCAGTGCTTGCCTCCACTCTGTCGGAGCGTCGGGAGGGTTTCGGACGCATCGTCTAGCGGCGAAAAACTGACGGACGGGCGCCTGACCGTCTGCATCGTGAGCGAATCCAGCTGTTCGCCCTCTTGGTCAAGCGTCAGATTTCATCGCTTGGCGCGACAGCGAGGCAGGCGCGCAGCGCGAGGCTGGGCTGCGATTGGGCTGCGAGCGGAGGGTCGGCGCGCGCATGCACACGGGTCCAATAGGCGCGGCGTCACCAGAACCTTTGGATCCAAGTGAGGCGAAGTCTCCGGGCGGAAATTCTAGATTGTGAGACAACGATTGCTAGTGTAGCCGCGGCATGTGGGGATTGGAGGGAACGCCGATGTCTCGCGTCGTAGTGATTGGAGGAAGCGGTCATGTTGGCACTTATCTCGTGCCGCGGCTGGTTTCCGCGGGATTCGAGGTGGTTTCCGTTAGCCGCGGAGAGCGCGCGCCGTATCAGTCTCATGGCGCCTGGAAATTCGTGCGCACGGCGACCCTGTCCCGCGAAGCCGAGGAGAAGGCCGGCGTCTTCGGCCGGAAAATCCGCGATCTGCGGCCCGATATCGTCATCGACATGATCTGCTTCACCGAAGCGAGCGCGAGACATCTGGTCGAGGCCCTGCGCGGTCAGGTGCGGCATTTCCTGCATACGGGAACGATCTGGGTGCACGGTCCCAGCGTGGAGGTGCCTACGACCGAAATGCAGCCGCGACGCCCCTTCGGCGAGTATGGAATCGGGAAGGCTCAAATCGAGGCGTATCTGATCGAGACGGCGCGGAGGGAATCGTTTCCGGCGACCATCATCCATCCCGGTCATATCGTGGGGCCGGGTTGGGAGCCGCTGAACCCCGCGGGGCACTTCAACCCGCGTGTCTTCAGCATGCTGTCCAAGGGCGAATAGCTTGCGCTACCCAATTTCGGCCTCGAGACTGTTCATCATGTACACGCCGACGACGTCGCCCAGATGTTCATGTGCGCAATTGCTCACTGGAGCGCGTCGGTGGGGGAGGCCTTCCACGCAGTTTCGCCGGCAGCGGTCACACTTCGCGGCTATGCTGAGGCGATGGCGGCATGGTTCGGCCGCGAACCCAAATTACGCTACCTGCCATGGCCGCAATGGAAGAGCGAGCAAAGCGAGCTGGAGGCGGCGCAGACCTACGACCACATCGCACACAGCCCCAATTGCAGTATCGCAAAGGCGGAGCGCATGCTCGGCTATCGCCCGCGCTATCGGTCTGTCGAGGCGGTGTGCGAATCAGTGAGCTGGCTGATCGAGAAGGGGATCGTGCAGGTCGAACGTGAAACGGCGTAAAGGAAGCAGCCGATTCTCACCAAGAGCCAAGGCGGGCGCGGGAGTCGAGCTTGCCGCTGCTTTTCGGCGCGAGGCTAGGCGTCTCGAACGTCCTACCGATAGCGCTTCTGGTTCCAGCGATGCCCGAGCAGGGCGAGAATGATGATCAGGCCGTTGAAGAATTGGACATAGAAGCCGCTGAGCCCGGCCGCCACAATGCCACTCTGGATGAAAGAGACCGTGAGCGCGCCGATCGCGCCCCCGGTGATGGTGCCGACGCCGCCCCAGGTCGGCGTGCCTCCGACAAAGACGGAAGCGATCGCCGGCAGGAGGTAGCCGTCGCCGGTCGTGGGCCACCAAGTGTAGTTAACCATCGTCGAGAACACCCCCGCGAGCGCCGCGCCGAGGCCCATGAACACAAAAGTCGAGATGCGCACCCGTGCGACGTTGATCCCCATCTGGCCGGCGCTGTCGGGATTGTCACCGACCGCGCGGACCCGCGCGCCGAATCTGTGCCGGTTGAACAGCAGTCCCGCGAACACGACAAACGCCAGGGCCCAGAGGACCTGCACGGGAAAGCCGTAGACCTCACCCGAAAATACCGCGCCGGCGGTCGTATCCTGCAATTCGAGCAGCGCGATCGATTTGCCCTGCGTGACGATCATGATGAAGCCGCGAAGCATGAAATTCATGCCAAGCGTCGCGATGAGCGACGAGAGGCCCGCCGTCACGACGAGGGCGCCGACGCAGGCGCCCAAGGCCATGCCGGTCGCGAGCGCCGCGACTATGCCGAGAAACGGACTCAAGCCGATATGCACAACGAGCGCGAAGATCCAGGCCGAGAAGCCCATCGTGGCCGGGAACGAGAGATCAATCTCGCCGACGGTGACGACGAACACCAGAGGCACGACCAGGCAAAGCGCGACCGGCAGGGTGACGAGGACCGAATCGTAGATCGGCCAGTGCAGGAACACCGAGGGGCTCGCGGCCATGAAAATCGCGATCATCGCGACGAACACGGCGAACGTGCCGAGCGCCGCGCGGTTGCGATCGACGAAGCGCCTCAACGCGCTTTCGGGCGGGCGCACGACGGGCTGGGCGCGCGCTTCGATCGGTTCGAGCGAGGCGCTCAAGCGGCCGCCTCCGGTCTGTGACCGGGCGAGGGCGGAATCTCGATCCCCTGCGGATGTGCGAGCCGTTCCATATAGGCGATCAGGCGCTCCGCGGAGCCGACCTCTTCCTTCGTCGCCTGCAGCGCGACCGTGCCGCGATCCATCACGACGAAGCGCTCCGCGATGTCGAAGACGTGGTGGATGTTGTGGCCGATGAACAGGACCGAGCGGCCGCCGGCGCGCGCCGCGCGCACGAAGCGAAACACCTTTTCGGTTTCGGTCAGCGAAAGCGCAGTGGTCGGCTCGTCCATGACGATCAGGTCCGCCTTGTTGTAGATGGCGCGCGCCAGCGCGACCCCCTGCCGCTCGCCGCCTGAGAGCTGCCCGACGATCGAGTCCGGCGTGAACACTTTCGAGGTGAAGCCGATCTCGCGCATCAGCCGCTCGGCCTCGGCGCGTTCGCGTCTGCCGTCGAGAAAGCCAAAGGCGTTGGTCGCCTCGCGCCCCAGAAATATGTTGCGCGTGATGGTCTGTTGCACGCAGAGCGCGCGGTCCTGGAACACGGTCTCGATACCGGCGTTGCGCGAGCGCGCGGCGTTCCAGCGCGTCTCACGCTTGCCGCGCACCAAAATTTCCCCGCTCGTCGGCTCGATCGCGCCCGCAAGCATCTTGATCAGCGTCGACTTGCCGGCGCCGTTGTCGCCGAGCAACCCGACGACCTCGCCGCGGTCGACGTGGAAGTTCACGCCGCCGACCGCGAACACCCGGCCGTAGGTTTTGGCGATGTTCTTAAGTTCGATCAGCCGTTCGCCCATCGCCGTCCTTTCCGAGCAGCGTGAGGGTTCGGCGCGCCGATTGCGGCGCGCCGGATATTGTAACAGTTATCGCAGCCCTTCGGTCGCGAGATCGGCGACCGCCTTGTAATTTTCTGGGGTCACGAAGCCTGCGCCGGTGTCGACGTTGATCGGCGCGAGGCCGTAGACGATCTGCTCACAGAGGCTCAGAATCGGCAGATACCCCTGCTGGAACGGCTGCTGGTCTGCGGTCAGCTGCACCCAGCCGCTCTTGAACGCCTCGACGATCTGGGGACTGGTGTCGAAGCCGACGTTTATCACTTCACCCGGCTTCTTGCCCGCGGCTTTCATATAGGTGGCCGCGTTGCCGAGCTGTTGACCGCCGGGATAGACGATCGCCTTGGCCGTCGGATTCGCTTGCAAGGCCGCGGTCACAACGGGAATGGCGAGGTTCGGATCGGCGGCCCACGTCGGATCGCTGGAGAGGCGGACAACCTTGACCCCCCCTTCCTCGAGCGCCTTGGCAGTGCCCTCTTCGCGCGCGTTGCGGATGACATCGTTGGACGCCAGGATCACAATCGCCAAGTCCCCGGACTTGAGGCCGAAGCGCCGCACCATCTCGACGCCGAGCGCATGGCCCTGCGGCGCCTGCTGCGCGCCGATATAGCCGCCGCCGACCTTGTCGACCGCCGCCGGCACGGGCACATTCTGGTACATCATCTTGATGCCCTGCTTAGCAGCCTCTTGCGCCAGCGGGAGGATTGCCGCTTCGCCCGGATGGCCCATCATGGCGATGCCGTCGGGATGGGCCGCGACCGCCTCGCGCAATTGCTGGGTCATCTTTTCGTTGGCCCAGCCCGAGAAGACGTAGTCGACTTGCGCCCCAGTGTCATTGGCCGCCTGACGCGCGCCGTTGTAAACAATCGTGCCGAAGGCGTCGCCTTCCGCGCCGCCGACGAAGAAGCGCAGGTGCACCTTGCTGCACCATTTGTCGCGCAACGCCGCAGCGTCGGCCGCGCCGACCGCGCCAAGAAGGGTCGCACCGGCTAGAACAAGCGCAGTGGTTCCGCGCCAACCTGAATTCAAGCACCGCTTCATCTCACTCCTCCCGTTTGCATTTCGGCTTCACGCCGCTGTTTTGCCGGCCGCTTTCTTTCGACCGGCGGTGAAGTCATCGTTCATGCTGGATTGGCGACGAAGCGCGCGCCGCCCCGACACTGCTTAAGGTAGTCCAGAGCACGGACCTGGCCCGTCATCTCCAATTCCTCCCGATAGACCGGGTCGTGCCAGCCCTCGATGTCGATTGATCCCACATAACCGGCAAGCCTCAGTTCGCTGATGACGCGCGTCCAATCTGTGTCGCCAAAGCCCGGCGTTCGCATCTGGACGAATGGAACTTTGCCGAACACGCCATGCTCGCGAACGACGTCCCAGCGCACGGTCGCGTCCTTCCCGTGAACATGGAAAAATTTTGGGGCCCATTTGCGGATCTGCGGCATCGGGTCGATCAGATAGACGAGTTGGTGGCAAGGCTCCCACTCCAGCCCGAGATTGTCGCTTGGGACCGCGTCGAACATGAGCTCCCAGGCGTCGGGATTGTGGGCGATGTTCCAGTCGCCGCTTGCCCAGTTCCCGTCCATCGCGCAATTTTCGAACGCGAGCCGCACGCCGTTGTCGGCGGCGCGGCGCGATAGTTCGCCCCAGACCTTCTTGAACTGCGGTAGGCTCGCCTCGATCGGCTGGCCCCGCACCCGACCGGTGAAGCCCGCGATGGTGCGTGCGCCGAAATGGTGCGCGTTGTCGATCAACGCTTCCCAGCCGGCGAGCGTTTGCCGATCGAGATCGCCGTCCTCGAGCGGATTGCCGAACATGCCCAGCGTATCGATCGTCGCATCGGCGTCGCCGATCGCTTCGCGAAGCTGCTTGGCCAGCAGCGGCAGATCCTTGTTCATGGTCTGCCAGAAGAAAGGCTCGATGCTTTCGAAGCCAAGTCCGACGATCCGACGCACATACGTGGCCGGATCCGGCGCATTGGCGCGGATCATGGTTCCGATGCGGATGTCAAGCAACGCTCTCATTGAAGTCCTATCTAAATGACGATGTCCACCCGCCGGCCCGCATCGGCGCTCTCCATGGCGCCGAGCACCATGGCGAGCGAACGAATGTTGTCGCGCCCGACGGTTTCGGGTTCGCTCCCCGACCGGACGGCCGAAACGAAATCCGAGAGAACGCCGAAATGCCCGTCGATCCGGTCCTCCGGCGCGAGCGGCGGGGGCTCGACCGTGGTCATCGGGTCGAAGAGGCCCTTGCGGTCGCCGGATCCCAAAACCTCGATCCGGATCTCATCGGACCCGTCCCAAGTCAGCGCGCCTTTTGCGCCGACGAAGCGCCACGCGCATTCCCACGACGTGGGCAACCCTTGCGCACACCACGAGCCGCGATAGATGAAGACGGCGCCGTTCTCGAGTTCGAAGATCGCCACCGCCGAAGAGCCCTGTCGATACCAGGACTGCGGCGGATTCCATTCGCGGCAATAGACGCCCGACGCCGCCAATCCTGTCATGCAGCGCAGGGCGTCGAAGCCATGGATCGCCATGTCGAGCAACAAGACGTGATCCATCTCCTCGCGAAAGCCGCCGAAGTGCGGGGCGAGAAAGAAATCCGCGTGAACGCTGGTGATCGCGCCGATCGCGCCCGAGCGCACCGCCCGCGCGATGCGGCGCACGCCCGCGAGATAGCGACGATTTTGCACGACGGCGTGGATGCGCCCTGCGGCTTTCGCGCGGGCGACAAGATCGCGCGCGTCCGCGAGCGTCTCGGCCATCGGCTTTTCGCTAAGAACATGGCAGCCTGCCGCAAGCCCCGCAGAAACAACTTGATGCCGAGCCGAAGGCACAACAACGTCGAAGAGGAGGTCCGGGCGGCTCTCGGCGATGAGCGCGTGAACGTCGCCGGTGACGATCGGATCTTTCAGCGAGAATTCGGCGGCGCGCCCTTTGGCGCGTTCGGCGTCCAGGTCGGCCAGGCCGACAATGCGCAAATCGGGGATCCTCGCGGCGGCCTGCAGCCAAGCCCGGCTCATTGCGCCACAACCGACGAGCGCGGCTTTCAGCTCCATCGACGTTTCTCTCCGGGACCCGCCATTGCGGCGGCCGCCGTAAACGTTTACGATGGTAGAGGCGGTCGTCTGCCTTGTCAAGTCGCGGCGGGCGCTTCTATGACGGCGCCGGTCGGGCGAAGCCGTCCCGAATCGGATGTCCCGTCGGCTCTGGATGGCGCAACGCCTTGATCGGAATTCGCGACCTCGCTCGGCATCTCGACATTTCAATCGGCACCGTGTCGCGCGCGCTGAACGACCGCGCCGACGTTAACCCGCTGACGCGCCAGCGCGTGCGGGAAGCGGCGGCCAAGCTCGGCTATTCGCCCAATCAGTCAGGGCGGAGCCTGCGGCGCGGCCGAACCGATCTGGTCGCCATGATCGTCCCCAGCGGCTCCGACAACTCCCTCATCAACACGGTGTTCCTCTCCGTCCTCGACGGGTTGAAGCGCCGGCTCGGCGACCACGGTCTCGACCTTGCGATCTTTCTGGAGAGCGGCAGCGACGACCGCCTCGGCCCCCTGCGCCGGGTGACCGAACGCGGCCTCGCCGACGCTCTGATCATTGCGGACACGGAGGGCGTCGATCCGAGGGTCGACTATCTGGAGAAGCTCGCGAAACCGTTCGTCGCGTTCGGGCGGACGCGAACGTCCGCGCGCCACGCGTGGGTCGATCCCGATTTCGAGGCGGCGGTCGAGGGCGCAGTCGAACGCCTTGTCGCGCTCGGACACCGGCGGATCGGGCTGGCGCTGCCGGACCTTCGCCGAAACTATCTCGATCTTGTCGCGACCGGCTACCGGCGCGCGATGCGGACGCGTGGCCTTCGGGTCGACGACCGTTGGGACGTTCGCCGCCCGTCGGGCGAGCGCGGCGGTCTCGACGCGGCGGATGCGCTGCTAGGGGCGGATCCGAGGCCGACTGCGGTTCTCGTCAGCGAATCCATGCACGCGGTCGCGCTTTATCGACGGCTCAACGAAGTCGGTCTGCGGCCAGGCCAGGACATTTCCATCCTCGGCCTCCTGCCGGAGGCACGCGCGCAATATCTCATTCCGACGCTGACGACCTATCAAACGAATTGGACGGAGATCGGGAAGCGGCTCGCTGATGCGGTCACGTCCGAAATTGCTGTGGCGGCAGGCGATCGAGAGCCAGAAGAAGGGACCGCCCCAAAGCTTCTGCGCGCACGAGTGCAATACAAGATGCCTGTGGAATTCAGTCCGGGAGAGAGCGATCATCGGGCCGAGGCCGCTGGATGGGTTCGCGATTATTCACCGCGTCGCTGACGGTCACCCGGAAGTGGGATTGTCTTCGAGCAGCGTGGAAGGACGATAGGCCTTGGCCGACTCGGCGCGCACCCATTGCTGATGTCGTACCTTAACCAGCAAACGGATCATCGCGACACGTCTCTCGGCCAGTTGCCATTTCCTGCCCGATGCTAGGCGAAAGCTAACTTCTGCCGCTTTCAAGGACGGGTCGGGCCGACGGTGAAAAATCACTTGGCCGTACATGATGCGCCTCCTGGGCAACATCCTTGTTGTAGACCGGCTCCCCTGACTCTTCCCGATTTGTCCCGCTCCGCGCGTCGACCTAAGCGTTCGCCGCACGACCATCCTTAACCATATCGACTTGTTTGGGGCTTTTTGGCGTCGCGCGCACTTTCGTCTTCCAAGAGGATCCCACCCAGTTCAACGGCCTCGGAGGGAGCCAAGCAGGAAGAAGACCGCGAGTCGACGGCCTGACCTGCTCGACGTGGAGACGGTTGAGCCAGCCGGCGAGAAATCTGTCCTGCCCAGGGGCTTCGGCGAAGCGGCGGTAGAGCGCCTCGCGAACCGAGCAATACTGCGCGACGGCGTCTGGTGGACTGCACGCCGCGCAGGCCTCCCGTGTCGCCGGCCCAAAGGCCCAATCCGGCGCCACGCCGACCGCCTGACCGGTTCAAGCGATGATCCCGTTAGCGGCCGCGACGAGCTCCGCAGGCGAGCCCATCTCGCCGAGCCGGAAACTACCGCAGATCGCGCCTCCGAAGAAGCCATCGATCAGAATTGCGCCCAGAACCGCGGTACGGGGCACGGCGTAGAGGATGGCGACCCCACCGCGATCACGCCCAAGCTCGGCGCCAACATTATCAGAAAGCCCCCCGCGTTCATCTCGGCCTGCAATTTGGTCGGGTTGAATAGGATCACTCCGGTCTCCTTAAGGGCGGTCGTCCGAATCCTTTGAAGTGACCGCCACGATGGTCAGCGCGGCAGTCAACTGCCGTGTATTGATTCATGCTCGACCGGCGCAGGCTCCCCGGACTGAATGAGGCCAAAATCTTCAGTTACCATGCGACCGCGACAACGAAAACCTCGCGCTTCTCGTGTGAGAGGATAATTAGATGAAAATGCTTATCGCTGCTCTCCTGCTTGCTGCTACTCCTGCAATGGCTCAGGATTGTCAAATAATCAACGGCGCGCTCAATTGTGGCAATAGCGCAGTTACCGGACAGTCGTACGGGAATCAGTTATATTTGAGCAATGGAACGACTGGAACGCGTTATGGAGACCGAACCTATTTCAGTGATGGGACGACTGGCACGACCTACGGAAACAAGACCTATTTGTCCAATGGCAAGGTCTGCCAGCAATATGCTGGCCAATTGAACTGCAACTGAGCGATCGTTTGTCACGTAGGTTGCAGGCCGCCCTGCCCGTCGCCTTTGTCCCGGGACCCAAGTCTTATTTCGCAAGCGCAAGGCGATAGACTCGCTGATGGCGGCAGAGCAACGGCCCCACAGATGCGATGAACAGTGTTCACAGTCTAGCGAATGGTTCGCGACCGTCGGAACTCTACGGCTTTCAATTCATTCTCTTCATCACTAGCCACGAGACCCAGCTTCCACTTTTCTGAATTTGATTTCTCCGGCAGACACCAGAACAATTCACATCGCGGAATCCCAATTCGCTGGGTTGCCCGGTTGCGAATTTGTCTGCGAGCGGTTACGGTGTTGCCTCCGTTCTGTCGCCTTTGTCTGCGGTTGACGCGACGTTTCTGTCGCGCCGCCACGTCAATGAAGGGAAAATCGAAGGTTCGGCTGAAGCAAGCAATAAGAGTTCTATTGCTGAGTGGAGTTGTGAATCTGGGAGGGACTGCTGTCCTCTAGGGCCTACTGCGTCGCGGCCGCCGTCGCATTCCTGATCGCGGGTTTGGGAACGGCGTCCGCGGAAACCGAAGATATCGGGCGGCTGGCAACGGCATTCCCCGATGGGGATGTCGCGTCGGGCCTTGGCCTGTTTCGGGATGGGTTCGGCACGTCAAGGAGCGATCTTACGTCGCTCAGCGTTGACGGGGGAATCGTTTCCTCACCGGGCTCCGGCTCCGACGGTGGAGCGCCGCCCGAAGGCCAAGAGGGCGGCGAACCTTTGTTCACGCCATCCGAATTGAACGCGGATTATTCTTTAAGCACGCTCGACGGCCTTTTTCCTACGGCGGTGAACGGCTCCGGGTCTCTCAACTCGCAGATCATGAATGATCCGCTTTTCGGCGACAGCGATCAACTCGGCTTCTTTGTCAACGCGTTCGGATCATCGTCGCTCGGTTCCTCGAATTTGGGTCCCCCAGAGGACCGGCCTGGGAAGGGAGGCTCGCATTGCTCAAGCGACGGTTCGCAAAGCGGTGTCCAGTGTGAGCTGGAGGGAGATCTGAGCTCGCTCATCGCGACAAGCTCAGGCACGGCGTCAGACGCCGGCTATCAGCCTGCGCAGCAGAGTCCGATCCTTCCGGATCTGAGCCCGCCCGGTGGCGGAGCTTATCCGAGCGACCTCGAAATGAAAGCCGCGCAGAACGGCTTCGCCATGGCTTGGAAATGGGAGATGACCCAAGGGATCTTTCCGCTGGCGTGCGGCTCTTGCGTCGTAACGCTGCCTGTCGTCGATAGCTTATTTACCCCGGCGTCCGACTTTGGAAACACGGGCGGGAGTTTGGATTCCGACCAAGCTCTGGATCCTCCCCTTGACGACTCGCTTGCGAATATAAGTAACGCGCGACCCGCGACATCGGTCCCGGAAATTCCGGCGCCAGCGATGCTTCTGATCGGCTTCGGCGGACTGGCGCTCGTGGGTTGGCGTCGCCTTCGGGGATCGGACGCCGCCGGATCGACCGTCCGGACGTCTTGATCGAGCGCGTCAGGTCGCGATGGCGCCAATGGCGTGCGGCCTCGTCGCCTCGTCACAATTTGGCAACGAACCCGTTGGCGAAACGCGCCTTTTCGCGATAGGGTGACGCATGCGCCCGCGTGGGGGCTGAGTAGGCAAGGGGTAGACGCCAATGCACAAGTTTTTCATCCGCCTGACGGCTTCGGCCGCGATCCTGATAAGCACCGCGCTCGCCGGTTCGTGCGCCGCGAACGCCGAAAGCGTCATGAGCGTCTGCGCGGGCCAGTGGAAGCAGGCCCAGGCGGCGGGAACGACCGGCGGCGAAACCTGGCCGCAATTCCTGGCGCAGTGCAAGACGCGACAGGGCGGCGCCGCGCAGCCGTCGTCGGCCTCGACCGCCCCCGCCCCCGCGCCAGCGCCCGCTCCCGCCCAGTCGGGCTCCCTGTTCCCGTGGTGGCAGCAACCCGCCGCTCCCGCCCAGACAGCGGCTCCCGCGCCGACCGGCGCGGGACAGTTCGGCACCGAGGCCGAGGCCCGCTATCGCTGCCCGACCGACAAGGTCGTCTGGGTCAACACCAAGTCGCGCATCTACCATTATCAGGGCACGCACAATTACGGCCACACCAAAGAGGGCGCCTATATGTGCGAGGCAGACGCCAAGGCCGCAGGCGACCGCGCGGCGCGCACCATCTCCAACCATCGCCACACGGGCTGAGCGTCCTGGCCAATCCCCTGCGCCGTCCGTGAGCCTGAAACCGGCGTGGGCGGAAACTGCGTCCATCGGCGCAGTTGATCCATGGCGAAGTCAATGACGACCGAGGCGGGTCAGTCGACCACGCTCGACCTCCAGGGGCTGAAATGTCCCCTGCCGGCGTTGCGCACGCTCAAAGCGCTGAGGGCGATGGCGCCCGGCGCGACGCTGATCGTCGAATGCACCGATCCGATGTCTGCGATCGACGTGCCCCATTGCGTCGCCGAGAACGGCGACACGCTCGAAAGCCGGAGCGAAGACGGCGGCGTGCTGCGATTCCGCATCCGGCGGGGCGCTGCGTGACGCATCGCGCGTCGGCTTCAGAGCTCTCCGCCGCGCGCGGATGACGCGCCGCGCAGAATGGCCTCGGCGCGCGCGAGGTCGTCGGGCGCGTTGACGTTGAAGAACGGATCGAGCGGCGCGTCGGGCCATTCGACGACCGCCACCCGGAAGCGCTGAAGAGCGCTTTCCACCTTGCGCAGCCCCTCGTTCACGAGCGCGCGGCGGAGCTCTCCCGCAAGCGCGACCGGCCATAGCGCGGCGACGCGATGGGCGCGTCCGCCCGAGGCGGCGACGGCGATCTCGGCGCCCGACGCGCGCCGCGCCTCATGCAGCCTTGCGACGAAATCACTGGGCGCAAACGGGGTGTCGGCGGGGAGGCTCGCCGCATGGGTGAGAGCCGGCGCGTTTCGGGCGCAATGGTCGAGGCCGGCGATCACGCCGGCGAGCGGCCCGGAGGCGGGCGGATCGTCCGGAACGACGGGCAGATCGAAGGCCTGGAAGCGCGCGGGGTCGCCGTTGGCGCTGAGGGCCAGCGAGGCGACCTGCGGACGAAGCCGCTCGATCGCATGAGCCAGCATCGGCCGGCCAGCGAGCAGGACGAGCCCCTTGTCCGCCCCGCCCATGCGCCGCGCGAGCCCGCCGTCGAGAATGAGGCCGAGCGTCAGATCCTTGTCGGTCATGGCGTCTGAGCGGGGCCACATCCACGCCGGACGGTCAAGGCGCCAACGCAGTGCTTCGCCTCCGTCGCGTTTTGACATAGGCAGCCGTCATCCGGCTGAATAGAGTTGGCTGGCCTTATCTCAAGGAGCCCCGAGGAGCCCCCCATGAGCAACCCCTTCGCCGCGCTGCGCCCGGAGATTGTCGCGCAATCTCCGTTCCGCGCCGCGATCACGGCGGCTTATCGGCGGCCCGAGCCCGAAAGCGTGATCCCCCTCCTCGAACAGGCGTCGGTCACGCCCGATGAGGCCAGGCGCGTCGACGCGCTCGCCCGTGCCCTCGTCACGCGCTTGCGCGCCAAGACGCGTTCGAGCGGCGTCGAGGGGCTCATCCATGAGTATTCCCTCTCGAGCCAGGAGGGCGTCGCGCTGATGTGCCTCGCCGAGGCGCTGCTGCGCATTCCGGATGCCGCGACCCGCGACGCGCTCATCCGCGACAAGCTGTCGCCCGGCGACTGGCGCGCCCATATCGGGCACAGCCCGTCGCTCTTCGTCAACGCCGCGACTTGGGGCCTCGTCCTCACCGGACGACTGGTCGCGACCAACAGCGAGCAGACTTTGGGGGCCGCGCTGACCCGGCTCATCGCGCGCAGCGGCGAACCGATCATCCGCAAGGGGGTCGACGTCGCCATGCGGCTCATGGGCGAGCAGTTCGTCACCGGCCGCACGATCGAGGAAGCGATCAACGCGAGCCGCGAGCGCGAGGCGCGCGGGTTCACCTTCTCTTACGACATGCTGGGAGAAGCGGCGACGACCGCCGGCGACGCCGCCCGCTATCTCGCCGAGTATGAACGCGCGGTCCACGCCATCGGCAAAGCCTCGCACAAGCGCGGCATCTACGAGGGGCCGGGCATCTCGATCAAGCTCTCGGCGCTACATCCGCGCTTCAGCCGGATCAAGCGCGCCCGCGTCATGGGCGAGCTCCTGCCGCGCATCAAGCATCTGGCGACGCTCGCTAAATCCTTTGACATCGGCTTCAACATCGACGCCGAGGAGGCCGACAGGCTCGACCTGTCGCTCGACCTTCTGGAGGCGCTCTGCCTCGATCCCGAACTTGCGGGCTGGAACGGCCTCGGCTTCGTCATCCAGGCCTATGGCAAGCGTTGCCCGTTCGTCGTCGATTGGCTCGTCGATCTCGCGCGCCGCTCGCAGCGCCGGCTGATGGTGCGCCTCGTCAAGGGCGCCTACTGGGATTCGGAGATCAAGCGCGCGCAGCTCGACGGCCTCGAGGGATTCCCCGTCTTCACCCGCAAGGTGCACAGCGACGTCTGCTATCTTGCCTGCGCCCGAAAACTTCTCGCCGCGCCCGACGCGGTCTATCCGCAGTTCGCCACCCATAACGCGCAGACGCTCTCCTCAATCCTGACCATGGCGGGACCGAACTTCTATCGCGGGCAATATGAATTCCAGTGCCTACACGGTATGGGCGAACCGCTCTACGAAGAGGTGGTCGGGCGCGACAAGCTCGACCGGCCCTGTCGCGTCTACGCGCCGGTCGGCTCGCACGAGACGCTGCTCGCCTATCTCGTGCGCCGCCTGCTCGAGAACGGCGCGAATTCCTCGTTCGTCAACCGCGTCGCCGACGCGAGCGTGAGCTTGGACGAACTGGTCGCCGATCCGGTTACGCTCGCGTTGGCGATCCGCCCGCTCGGCGCCCCGCACGAGAAAATCGCGCTGCCGCGCGACCTCTATGGAGACGAGCGGGCGAACTCGCAGGGGTTCGACTTTTCCAATGAGCGGCGCCTCGCGGACCTCGCGGCCCGGCTGGAGGCGACCGCTCATGAGGTGCGGCGGGCCTTCCCGCCCGGCGCCGCGCCGCACGAGAAGGGCGAGCCGGTCCGCAATCCCGCCGATCATTCCGACATCGTCGGGCGCACGCGTCACGCGCGCCCGGAAGAGATCGCGGCGGCGATCGACGCTGCGACGACGGCGGCGGCGGCATGGGGCGCGGTTCCGCCGAACGAGCGCGCAGCGATCCTGCGCCGCGCGGCCGAGAGGCTCGAGGCGCAGACCGACGATCTGGTCGGCCTTATCGTGCGCGAGGCCGGCAAGTCCTACGCCAATGCGGTCGCCGAAATGCGCGAGGCGGTTGATTTCCTGCGCTATTACGCTTCGGAAGCGGCGCGGACGCTGAGCCCTGGTTCGCCCGCGCCGCTCGGCGTCGTCGCTTGCATCAGCCCATGGAATTTTCCCCTCGCGATCTTCACCGGCCAGGTCGCCGCGGCGCTCGCAGCCGGAAACGCCGTCATCGCCAAGCCCGCCGAGGAGACGCCGCTGATCGCGGCCGAGGCGGTGCGCGCGCTGCACGAAGCAGGCGTTCCGATCGAGGCGCTCGCGCTTCTGCCGGGCGCGGGCGAAGTCGGCGCGGCGCTCGTCGCCGACCCGCGCGTGCAGGGCGTCGTCTTTACCGGCTCGACTCCGGTCGCGGGCCTCATCGAGAAAGAGCTCGCGGGGCGTCTCACCCGGAACGGCGCGCCGGTCCCGCTTATCGCCGAGACGGGGGGCCTGAACGCGATGGTGGTCGATTCGTCGGCGCTGCCCGAGCAGGTCGCGGGCGACGTGATGTCGTCAGCCTTCGATTCGGCCGGCCAGCGCTGCTCGGCGCTGCGCATCCTCTGTCTGCAGGAGGACGTCGCCGACCACATGCTCGAGATGCTGAAGGGCGCGATGGCCGAGCTCGAAGTCGGCGATACTCGCAAGCTCTCGACGGACGTCGGCCCGGTCATCACGGCCGAGGCGCGCGATGCGATCAAGGGGCATGTCGAGGCGATGCGTGGCCGCGGCTTCCCGGTGACGCAGGCCGAACCCGGCGCGGCGCACGCGCGCGGAACTTTCCTCGCGCCGGCGCTGATCGAGATCAAGAAAGTCGCCGACGTCGAGCGCGAAGTGTTCGGCCCGGTTCTGCATGTGCTGCGCTACCGGCGCGACGCCCTCGATCAACTGATCGATTTCGATCAACGCCGCCGGCTATGGGCTCACCTTCGGGCTGCACACCCGCATCGACGAGACGATCGGGCGCGTGGTCGAGCGGATCGAGGCGGGCAACATCTATGTCAACCGCAACATTATCGGCGCGACCGTCGGGGTTCAGCCGTTCGGCGGCTCACGGCTCTCGGGCACCGGGCCGAAGGCGGGCGGCCCGCTCTATCTGTCGCGGCTCGTGACCGAGCCGCCGCCCGCCGCGCTCGAAGGTCTCGAGGGCGCCGTCGGCGCGCTCGGGGCGCTGCGCGTCTATATCGACTGGCTCCGGACGGCCGGCCACCCCGCGGAGGCCGAGCGCTGCGTCGGCATGATGTCGCGCTCGCCGCTCGGCGCCCGCGTCGAACTCAAGGGGCCGGTCGGCGAGCGCAACGTCTATGCGCTGCGCCCCCGCGGCCGGATCGCCGCGGTCGCGACCAGCCAAAGCGCGGCGCTGATTCAAATCGGCGCGATCCTCGCGACCGGCAACGACGCGATCGTGAGCCCCGGCGAGGCGCTGGCGCTGAAAGCCCTGCCGCCCGAGCTTGCGCACCGGGTTACCATGAGCTTCTACCCGCTGGATGCCCCCGCGCTCTCCGGCGCGCTCTTTGAGGGCGAGACGGAAGCGCTCAGCGCAGCCTTGCGCCATCTCGCCGACCGCCCCGGCCCGATCGTGCGAATCCAGGCGCTCACCCCCGCGCGGCTCGCCGCCGGCGAGGACTACAGCCTCGCCGATCTGGTCGAGGAATGCGCAATCGCCACCAACATCGCGGCGGCCGGCGGGAACGCGAGCCTGATGGCGATTGGGTGAGGGAAGAGGGCGCTCTCCTCGGGCCCGCGCCGCTGGCCGCGCGCCCTCCCGCCGCCCTTGTGGGGGCGGCCCGGGGCGGGGGGCGCGCCGAACTCAAATCGCGGATTTGTCGATGCGCGGGTGTCAGGCGCGGGCGCCCGCGGGCCCTCTCCCAAGCGCGAGGCGCGCCTCGCGCTCAGGCTTGGACGACCAGCAGGACCTTCCCGCTCGGGCCCTGAGCGAGCGCCTTCTGCGCCTCGGCGGCCTCGCTGAGCCTGAACGTCGCGGAGATCGGGATCACGAGAGCGCCGCGGGCAGCGGCGTCGACGGCGCGTCGCAGGACGACCGGGTCGTCGTGGGCCATGAAGCGCTGAACGGCGACAGGTCGGCCATCGTCCGCCCCCTCCGGGATCTGTACCGCACTGGCGACCTTGCCGTCGTCGCGCACATGCTCGACGGTGTTTGCCGCCACGGGCGCGGCGGCGGCGATGGCATAGTCAAAGTCGGGCGACGATGGCGCCAGATCGATATCGAGCGCGTCGCCCGCGAGCGCCCTGCCTTCGGCGAGCCGGGCCGCTCGGACGCCGGCGACGGGCATAGCGCCGAGTTCCTGCAGGTATTGCACCGCGACCCGGCCGACCGCGCCGAGGGCTCCCGAAACCAGGACCCGATCGCCCCGCTTGACGCCGAGGAGATCGACCGCCTGCTGGCCGGTGAGAGCGACGAGCGGCAGCGTTGCGCCGGCCTCGAAGGTTACATTCGCCGGAAGCTTCGCGATCCCAGCCACGGGCGCCGCTGCCATTTCGGCATAGGCGCCCTTGCCGTTGAGAGGCACGTGCGCGACCACCCGGTCACCGACCGCAAATTCGGTCACGCCCGCCCCGACCGCGACGATCGTCCCCGCCGCGTCGACGCCGAGGATCGCAGGAAATTGCAAGGGGGCGACCTGGGCGAACAATCCCTTCCGCACGATCAGGTCGACGGGGTTGAGGCCGGAGACTGCGATCTTGACCAAAGCTTCGCCGGCCCCCGGAACGGGGTTGGGCGCGTCCTCGTAGCGGAGTTGGTCGACGTCGCCATAGGCCTGAAGACGGACAGCTTTCATGTTTTGCTCACTCCTCGATTTCGGACGATACGATGACGCCCATATGGCGCCTCGCCGCCGCCAGGGGAACGGCCGAGTCTCACCCTAGAGCGAGATGAAAGCTGGAACGAATTTCGTCCTCGTCGACGGACCAGTGTCGACGTAGTGCGGACGTCGCGTGCCGCGCTCGGGAATGTCTCAAATGTGCCGCCAAGCGGGCCTTGCCTTGACACACGGTCTCCGCCCAATGCGAGAGTTCGAACTATTCAACGGGCAGGCATAGGAGAGCGGGGCCTTGGAGCCTCAGTTGGGGGACTTTGGGTCATTCGCGCGCACCATCGGTGCTTACGGCCCCGCCGTCTGGAGATTGCCGTCCGCCGCGGTCGAACTATTCCGGCAGCCCGGCAAGGCGCGCGCCTTCCAACCACTTTTCGGCGAGGGAGGGGATCAACCCGAATTGTCGGATCATACCGGCTCGAAAGCCCGGCTCGAGTTCCAGCAATTGCCTCACGACGGGCCTCGCTTCCTCGCCGCGTCCCGCCAAGGCCAGCGCTATGGCATGGCCAGCATACAAAGTGCTGAAGCCGGGATTGGCTTGCACGGCTTTGGCGTAGAACGGCACCGCTTCGTCGTATCGCGTCTCAAAGAGAGCGGCGGCGCCGAGCGTGAGTTGACCGAAAAAAGATATGGGATCGAAGGGGCTCGCGCGAAGCGCGCGCCGGGCGTAGGCGGTCCCCGTCGCGCAATTTCCGCGGGCGACATTCATATACCCGCCAAAATATAGCGCCATCGCACATGACGGATTGACAAACAAAGCGCGCTCGATTGCGCGCAATGCCGTCTCATGTTCATGAGCCAGATTCCAGATGACAAACCCCGCGACGGCAAGCGCCGTCGCGTCGTCGGTTCCGCACGCGATCGCGGCCCTCGCGTGCCGGAGCCCGGCAGTTTTGTCGGCCTCGTCGAATCCGCCGCGCATGAAGCCAATCTCATGGCACCAGCCCGAAAAGGCATGCGCGGCGGCGTAATCGGGGTCAAGCCGCAGCGCGTCTCCCAGAAAGGCCCAAGGCGACCTTTGCGTCGGCCGGCATCTGCGAAGTCATGTGCGGCAAAGCGCGCAGATAATGGTCGTAAGCCTCGAGGTTTTCGGGGCGCGTCCGTCTCGAGCGCTCGATTTCCGCCTGCCGCAGGCTCGGCTCGACGACCCCGACCACCCGCTCGGTCACCTGGTCCTGCAACTCGAAGATGTCATCCAGCCCGCCCTCGAACCTGTCCGCCCAGAGATGCGCGCCGGTTTCCGCTTCGATCAACTGCGCATTGATACGCAGGCGATTTCCGCCCTTGCGCACGCTGCCCTCCAGGATATAGCGCGCGCCGAGCTCGCGGCCGACCTGTCTTATGTCCACGGCCTTGCCCTTATAGACGAAGCTCGAATTGCGCGCGATCACCAGGAGCGATTTGATTCGCGAAAGCCCCGTGATGATGTCCTCGACCATGCCGTCGGCGAAATACTCCTGCTCCGGATCGCCGCTCATGTTCTGGAACGCCAACGCCGCGATCGAGGGTTTTTCGGACGGCGCGGGCTTCGCCGCCGCCTTCGGCTCGGCGGGCGCGCCGACTTGAAGCGAATAGGCGCGGATCGGCTCGGCGATATTCTTCAGCTTGGTCTCGCCAAGATCGATGACCGCGAGATCGAGCCGCGCCTTGACCTGCCAATAGGCCTGCTCCGAAAGACAAATCCCGCCTGGCTTGGCGAGCGCCTCCAACCGCGCGGCAATGTTGACGCCGTCGCCCATCAAATCGCCGTCGCTTTCCTCGACGACATCGCCCAGATGTATGCCGATACGAAAATCGATGCGCTGGTCGGCCGCCATGCCACTGTTGCGTTCGATCATCGCGCTCTGGATCGTGATCGCGCAGCGCACAGCCTCGACCACGCTTCGGAACTCGATGAGAGCCCCGTCGCCGGTGCGTTTGAACACTCGCCCGTTCTGGCTGGCGACGATGGGATCAATTAGTTCCGAGCGCAGTGCCCGCAATCGCGCGAGCGTGCGGTCTTCGTCCGCGCTCGTCATCCGGCTGAAGCCGGCGACGTCGGCGGCCAGGATCGCAGTGATCTTGCGGGTCTCGCTCATGGCTCGCCCTCCGGGCACCTGCAACCTAGCACAAAACGCCGTCAATCCGCTGTTTATATGTTGATAGCGAGCGTGCCAACGGGAGGGTGCCCGAGCCGATACTCGAAGGGCGGGTTTGTGGCCGAATTCACCCGTTCGTCGCGCAGTCGAGCAATGTCGGCAATTTGCGCATAGCGGGCGCCGGACGAACTCCTCGAGAACCCGTGCGCTGATCGCGCCGCCGCCGCGCAACCGGATTGGCGCGACAATCCCGCGCGGTTCGCCCGATATCGCGTAAACGAAAATGTTGGTGTCGAGGAAGACCATCACCGTTCGTTGGCTTCGTCTCGATCAAACTTGTAGTCAGGAGGCAGCGGAATCCGCATGTCGGTCAGCCAATTTTGCGCCTGCTCGCGGCGCTGGTCCTTCTGGTTCGCGCTCGCCATCTCGCGCAGATAACCTCGCACCATCGCGTGCATGTGCGCCTGGATCGTTTCCTTTTCGATGACATAGTCCATGAACGCGGCTTGCAACATCGACGTGCAAGCCATCACGAGGAAGACGGCGAGCGGTTCGACATCGTCGCGGCCGATCTCGGGGCAGCTTTCCAGGACGCTGGCGATAAGCGCCGCCCCTTTTGCGGCTGAGGCGCGCACGAGTTCGGCGCCGCCGACCTCGACCAGCGGTTCGTGCATCGCCCGCGATACCTCGAGCCGCTTCCACTTCGCCGAAATGAAAGCGTCGACCAGCCCCGCCGCGGTTTCGTTGAGCGAGCGCCCATATAGCGACTGGCAATCCGCTTCGATCGAAGCGGACATCTCCGCAAGATAGCGCTCGAGCACGGCTCTTATGAGCGACTGCCGGTTCGGGAAATATTGATAGAGCGTGCCGACCGACACGCCCGCCCGTTCGGCGACGCGACTTGTCGTCAGCTTGCGGTACCCGACCGACAGCAAAATCTGAATGCTCGCCTCGAAGATGGCCAGCACGGTCACTTCGGACCGGGCCTGAACCGCCAGTTTTCTAGGCTTCAGCGAGCCCAGCGCGCTTGCGGTCACGAAAGCGAATTCCCGGAACCTGAAGGAACGCTCATATTATCCGCAAGCCGCCAAGTGACAAGCGAAGTGAGGTTCGTGATGCAACCCGATTCCGATGGGCCATGGATTTTGGTCACCGGCGCGACGGCCGGGATCGGCAAGGCGCTGGTCGCGCGGCTCGCGAAGGAGGGGCGCAACGTCATTGCGGCCGCGCGGGATCCGGCCTGGGTCCTCGTCCCGAACGGACCCGGCCGAGTCGAGGCGGTGCGGCTTGATTTCGAGGAGCCGTCGACCATCGAGGCCGCTGCCGGCTGCGTCGCGCGCATTGTCGGCGCCGCCGGCCTTGCGGGTCTCGTCAATATGGCTGGGATCATCGTCGAGGGGCCGCTCGAAGCGATCCCGGCGCAGGCGCTGCGCCGGCAGTTCGAAGTGAACGTCATCGGCCCCGTCGCCCTGACCCAGGCGGCGCTGCCGATGCTCGCCCGGGCGCGCGGAGCGGTCGTCAATATTGGCGCGGTTTCGGCTCATCTGACGCCGCCGTTCTACGGGCCGATCGCCGCGTCGAAGGCGGCGCTCGCCTCGCTCAACGACGCGATGCGGCTGGAATTCGCGCAATTCGGAATCGGGGTTTTCCTGATCGAACCGGGCGCGATGAAGACGGGGATCTTCGCGACGGCAAAAGCAGCGAGAGACGCATGGCTCGCCGAACGGCCGGACCTCGAGCGGCGCTATCGCCCCGCCTTTGCTGCGATGGAGCGCGCCTTCGAGAAATCGGGCGCCGACGATCCCGAGGTCGTCGTCAGGGCGGTCATGGCGGCTCTGTCAGGCCGCCGCACCAAGCTGAGGGTGGTCGTCGGCAAGGGCGCCGGCGCTTTCGTGCTCGCGTCGCGCCTTCCGATCCGCCTGCGCGACCGGCTGGTGAAGTCGGCGCTCGGCTTGAGCGAAGCTCTGAGGCCCGCGAAATGATGGCGTCGATGCCGCGCTTGCGGCGAACGGCGCCAAGCCCCTGGGGTCATCCGGCAAAACCGGGATCATTCACGTTCAGGGTTTCTGACATGAGCCTCCGGCTCATGTCCCCCAATCCTCGACCACCAGTCCCGGCACGCGCTGGAACTCACGCATGTTCGACGTCACCAGCGTCGCGCCGCGACGGCGCGCCTGTGCCGCGATGAGCGTATCGTAGGCGCCGATCGTCGTTCCTTCGGCCTCGAGCTCCGCGCGGATTTCCCCGGCCTCGCGGGCGTCGTCGAGATCAAAAGGAGGTTGCTCGAATCCGGCGGACAGAAAGACCTCGAGCGCGGCCCTCGATTGTTCGCGGGCTACGCTTTTGGCGCAGCCGTATTCGAGTTCGAAGCGCACGACCGCCGGCACCATGAGCCGGCTTCCCGCGGCGAGTTCCGCATCCAAACGTTCGGCTATTCTCGGCCGTCGCAGATTCATCGCGAAAATGACGACGTTCGTGTCCAGGCAGAACATCGGCGGCGTCAATCAAACGTGACTTCATCGTCGGGGACGATCGGAGTCTCTTCCGGCAGGCCGTCGGGACAAAAATCCCGGGCGCCGAGGACGTCAAGCCTCGCCCGCCACGCGCTGACGTCGAACGGCGGCTTTTCGATCGGCTCCAGGATGACCTTGTCGCCGACCCGGCTCACGCGCACCTCCTTGCCGGGCAGGCGGAATTCCTTGGGCAACCGCACCGCCTGGCTGCGGCCGTGCATGAAGAGTTTCGCCGTGGCGGACGTTGCGCAAGCCTCCATATCTTCGACCATGGTATCTACCAAAGATAGATATCAAGTTCGCCCGTAGCCGTCAACCGATCGCCTTCGACAAGACTTCCGACACGGCCTTCCGACGACAATTTCTTGCTGAAAATCGGAATGCGGGTTACTCTGCGGGTCATGAAGACTTCGGATCAGGGCGCTTCGGATCAAGACATCGCAGGGGTTGAACGCGGATTTCGCGGGTTTCCGTCGCCGATGGTTGACAGGGGCGAAGCAAAAACAATTTGCTATCGCTTTCCGCCCATAACCTTCTGAAAACACTCTATTCGGGAAAGATAAAGAAAAGACAAAGAAAGGAAAAGGGAACGAAATCAAGTCTCGCCCGGGCGAGAATGAAAAGACTTGATCCTCGGGACAAAGAAAAGCAAGAAACCCTTGGAGCGCCGCCGCGGGTCAGAACGGATGATACTGGAACATCCAAGTCTCGGTCAGCGTCGCGCCACCGGACTTGAGGAACGCGCGCAATTCCACCGGGTCGGTCCCCTCGACGATGAGGTCGAACTGGGCGCGCCAGTGGCCGGCGACGGCGTCGGGCATCGCCTCGACGAGCTGGTAGGGGCCGAAGGTTCCGCGCGAGGTCGAAACGACGAGGTCCGGCTTGACGCCGTAGGGCAGGTTAGCGAGCGGCCCGCCGAGCCACTCGACCATGAACTTGCGCACCCCCTTGGGGCGCGGCTGGCCGGGCTGGCCGCCGCGCCCGAGGCGCGTCGCGACGGTGATCGCAAGGTCGCTCGGAAAGGGCGCTTTGGCGACCCAGTAGAGCTTGTAGTTGAGGAAGAGTTCGGCTCCGGCCGCCACCGGCTCGGCCGGCACCCACATCGCGACCACATTGTCGTGGATCTCGTCATCGGTCGGGATTTCGCAAAGCTGGATCGATCCCTTGCCCCAGCCCGCGCCGCCCGGCCCTGGCATCGGCTCGAGCCAGAGGCTCGGGCGCCGGTCGTAATAAACGCCGTCGAGATAGTGGTCGAATACCCGGTCACGCTGCATGAGGCCGAAGCCGCGCGGATTGTCGTCCGAAAACGCCGACACGATGATGCGCGGCGGATTGTTGAGCGGCCGCCACAGCCGCTCCCCCTTGCCCGACCACATTTCGAGCCCGTCGGAATCGTGCACTTCGGGGCGCCAGTCGATGGCCTCGGGCTTTTTGGTCTCGGAATACCAGTACATCGAGGTCAAGGGCCCAATGCCGAAGCGCGAGACCTTAGCGCGGACATAGAGTGAGGATTTCGATGTCCATGACGACGTCTCTCCCGCGCGTCATCAGGAACCGATAGGCGCCGACGATCGAGGGGCCCTCCATCAGCGCATAGAGGGTCAGGGTTTGGCCGTCCGGCGCGGAATTGATGTAGAACTGGGTGAAGTCCGGGAATTCCTCAGGCCGGTCGGCGACGGCGACGTCGAGCGCTATGCCGCGAGCGGAGAGGCCGTATTGCCTCAGTTCGCCGATTGCGCGGAAATAGGCGGCCCCGAGAAAGGCGACCCAGTCGTTCTTGCGCCAGTCGAGCGCTCCGTTGCGCGATTCCTGGATCCGCAGGCCAGCGAAGCCCGCGCCCGGCGGCAGCTCGCGCGCCGGTGAATTGGCGGGCATTTCGAAATAGGCCTGCTCGTAGATGATCTGCCGCGAGTGGTCGCCCTCGACCACGTGCATACCGACCGCCTTCTGGAAGAAGAGGCCGAGATGAAAGAACGTGACGGGAAAAGGGCCGGGGCCGTTGGCGAACAGCGCATAGGCGTCTCGATAGCGGATCTTGCCCCATTCCTCGTAATTGATCCTTTGCAGGACGTCCGGCGAGGGGCGCGGCGCAGGTTGATACGGCGCGCGCGCGCTCTCGCGCGCCTGCGACTTGAAGAGTTCGTAGGAGAACGGGACGGGCGGCTCGAATTGCAGGCCGTCGGGCTCAGCGCCGAGAGCTTCGCTGACGGGGCTCATCGCCGCCGCCGCTGCGGCGACGCCTTTGAGAACCGTCCGACGATCGACGATATCCGACATGACTGTCCCTTCGAGGCGACGCCTTGGTAGCGCGATTCTCCTGATTCCGAGAACACCGCGCACGGCCGCGCATTGGCTCACAAACGAACGAAATTGAGGTAAACCGATCCCCGCCCTGCCCTATGGGCCTTGGCTTCATAGCGTGTCGGACGCCATTCGGGCCAGGGGGTCCGCCAGTCGTCCGCCCGCGCCGCGGTCCAGCGGAAGGAGGGCGAGGCCAGGAACCGGCGCAGCGTCCAGCCGGCATAGTCGTCGATGTCGGTAGCGAAGCGCAATTCCCCGCCCGGCCTCAAAGTTCTTGCGAGCGCCTCGACAATCGGTTCGGAGACGACGCGACGCTTGTTGTGGCGGCGCTTCGGCCACGGGTCGGGATAGAGCATGAAGACCCGCGAAAATAGCCCCTCCGGCGCGGCCTCAAGCAGAGTTCTGAACATCGCCGCGCCGAATCCGGACGTTGAGGAGCTTTTCGCGCTCGATGCCGGAAAGCGCGGCCGCCACACCGTTCAGGAAGGGTTCGCAGCCAATGAACCCAACCTCCGGATTGCTCTTCGCCTGCGCGATCAGATGCTCGCCCGACCCGAATCCGATTTCGAGCCAGAGTTCGCGAGGCTCGAACGGAAAAAGAGAGCCTGAGACGAGCGCTTCCGGAGCGATCGCGACGCGCGGCAGCGTTTCATTGAGGAGACGCTCCTGTCCGGCGCGCAGCGCTTTGCCGCGGCTGCGTCCAAAAAGCCTGCGGCGCGGAGTTGACGGGTCGCTGCCCCCGCTCGCCGGCATGCGGTCCCCGACGCTTCGCGCGCCCGCCTCAGGCGAGACGGCGCAGGTTGTCTGCAAGGTCGGTCTTTTCCCACGAGAAGCCGCCGTCGGCCTCGGGGGAGCGGCCGAAATGGCCGTAGGCCGAGGTGCGGGCGAAGATCGGCCGGTTGAGATGCAAATGCTCGCGGATGCCGCGCGGCGAGAGGTTCATGACCTCCATCAGCGCATTCTCGAGCTTGCCTTCGTCGATCTGCCCCGTCTCATGCAGGTCGGCGTAAATCGATAGGGGACGCGCGACGCCGATCGCATAGGAAAGTTGAAGGGTGCAGCGGTCGGCAAGGTTGGCGGCGACGACGTTCTTGGCGAGGTATCGAGCCGCATAGGCTGCCGAACGGTCGACCTTGGTCGGATCCTTGCCCGAGAAAGCGCCGCCGCCGTGCGGCGCGGCCCCGCCGTAGGTGTCGACGATGATCTTGCGGCCGGTGAGCCCGCAATCGCCGTCGGGGCCGCCGATGAAGAACTTGCCGGTCGGGTTGATGTGCCAAACCGTTTTCGGGGTGATCCAGCTTTGAGGAAGCGCGGCAATCACATAAGGACGCACCAGCGCGGCGACCTCTTCGGAGGTCAACTGCTCGATGAGATGCTGGTGTGAGACGACGATCTGGGTCGCCTCGACGGGCTTGCCATTCTGGTAGCGCACGGTGACTTGGCTCTTGGCGTCGGGACCAAGCGTTCTCTCCGCGCCCGCATGACGCGCCAGCGATATCTCGCGCAGGATTTTGTGGGCGTAGTACAGGGGCGCCGGCATCAGTTCGGGCGTTTCGCGGCAGGCATAACCGAACATGATGCCCTGATCGCCGGCCCCCTCGTCCTTATTGCCCGTGGCGTCCACGCCCTGTGCAATGTCGGCGGACTGCGCGTGCAGCAGGATCTCGATCTTTACGTTGCGCCAGTGAAACCCCTTCTGCTCGTAGCCGATGTCCCTGATCGCCTGGCGCGCCGTCGCCTCGATCTGCTCGTTCGAAAGGCTGGGTCCGCGCACTTCCCCCGCGATGATCACCCGGTCCGTCGTGGCGAGAGTCTCGCAAGCGACCCGGGTCTGATAGGGATCAAGACCCGCAATTGCCCCTTCTCGAAAAAACAGGTCGACAATTTCGTCCGAAATGCGATCGCAGACTTTGTCAGGGTGCCCCTCCGACACTGATTCGCTTGTGAACTCATAATTCAGACGAGCCATATGAACGATCTCCTGCGGGCGCCAACCGCCCTGATCTCTGTCGCTCGAGCGAGCCGCCCGGACCGCGGGGTTTTGCCAGCGAGCGTTCGGTACGTCAAGCCGGATTGGAGCAAATCGTTCGTTTTAACGAACAGTCGGGTCGGGTTGGTCCTCGGTCGGCGCCAATGAAACGACGAGGTCGACTATGCGACGGCGCACCTTGGGGTCGCGGATTTTCAGGAATGCGCGGTTGAGCTGAAAGCCTTCAGTCGTCGCAAGGAAGGTGACGTCAAATGGCGGCGACAATTCTGCAAATCCGCTGGCGCTCGTCGGTTGCGCGGGAGCGCCCTCAAGAAAAAAATCGATCGAAGTATCGAGGACCTGCGCGGCCTGCTTGAGGCGGCTTGCACTGATCCGATTCGTCCCTTTCTCGTATTTCTGGATTTGCTGGAACGTAACGCCAAGAAGCTGCCCAAGCTTACCCTGGCTCATGCCGAGCATCATGCGCCGCATCCGCAATCGCGCTCCGACGTAAACGTCGATAATATTCGACGGACGGTTCATGGGGCTTCCGCTCCGTTTCCGAGCGATAGGCGGAGGACCGCCCGCTTGAGTCGCGTGACGTTAGGTCAGTCATAGCCGATGCTCGCACCGCGCGCAAGACGCCGCGCATGCAATCGCCAGTCTCCTTGGGCGCAAGCCTCCCGGTGAGAGCGGCGGCGAGCAATGCGGCGGCGATCATCGCGGCCCCCACCGAGCCAAGGCGGGACTGCCAGGTCGGCGCCAACGCCTTCGGCAGCTCAGCGTCTAGCACGGCTTCGGCGCCGAGCGGCGCCACAACCATCTCGCGGCCGAAGCCGTCGACGACGGCCGAAACTCCGGAATTGGCGCCTCGCACGAGCGGCAGCCCGAGCTCGATCGCGCGCAGGCGCGCCTGGGCGAAATGCTGGTAAGGCCCAGGGGTCAGCCCAAACCAAGCATCGTCGGTGACGTTCAGCATCCAGCCGGGCCGACTGGCGCCCGACAGCACATCGCCGATTTCGACGGGAAAGATCGCCTCGTAGCAGATGAGCGGAGTGGCGCTCGGCAGCCCCTGAATATTGAGGATTTGCGGGCCCGACCCTTGCGTGAAGCCTCCCGGGACCTGCACGAACTGCGTGACGCCTGCCTTCTCCAGTACGCTCTCGAACGGCACATATTCCCCGAAGGGTACCAGATGCTGCTTGTCGTAGCGCTCGGGCCGCAAACCGTCGCGGTCGAGAACCTCAATGGAGTTGTAGTAACTTGGCTCGCCGCCGCCGCTCATTTCAACGCGAGCGGCGCCGGTGATCAGGGTCGCGCCGGCGCCGAGGAATGCGGCGATGTCGCCGAGCGCCTGGGCGTCCTTGGAAAGGATGAAAGGGAAGGCCGACTCCGGCCAAATGAGATGCGTGATGTCTTGAACGCCATTTCGGGCCGAGTTCGTGGGGCGATCTGACATCGCGAGGTAACGGCGCAGGATCGCGTCCTTGTTTTCCGGAGCGAATGAAGCGCCTTGAGAGATGTTGGGCTGGATCAGACGCAGCTTGACGCCGGGCACGGTCGCGCTCGCGGGCGCCGCCAGCCTCACCGCTCCGAAGCCCGCAATGAGCGACAACGTGACGGCTGCGGCGATCATCGGAGCGACTGCTCGGCGCCTCCCTCCAACGCGCCACAGCGTCGCCGGCGCAGCGAAAATCGCGATCGCAAAGAAGGTAAGCCCGTGCAGGCCGACAAGCGAAGCGATTTGCGCCAAAGTCAAGTTGGCGCCGAGCGCCATGCCGATGTCATTCCATGGAAATCCGGTGAACAGGAGCCCGCGCGCCCATTCGCTTACCCCCAGTCCAAAGGCGAGCGCGAAGATCCGCATGGGACTGGACGACCAGAGGAGCCGAGCCAGCGCGAACCCAAGGGCGGGAAAGACTGCGAGACCCGCTGGCAGCGCGATAGCGGCAAGGGGCAGCGCCCAGGCGAACTTGTCAGCGTCGACAAGGACGGCCGAGCCGACCCACCAGAGCCCGCAGATGAAATAGCCCAGACCCATCCACCAGCCAGCGCTGAACGCCGTCCGGAGGCTAGCCGAAAACGGCCGGGCCCCACTTGAATCAGCAGCACCGTCGATCAGCCAGACCGCCACGGTCATCGGGGCGACGATCAGTCCGACGAGTGAGAATGGAGGCAAGGCCAGCGCGCCGATCGCCCCGGAAATGGAGGCAATCGCTCGCCGTCGCCAGCCTGAGGACATGGCGACGCGCTCAGCGAGCGAGCCGAAGAGGTTCGTTGCCGATTCGTCGCTGGCGGCGGCTGTCGTCACGCAGGCGAATCTCCGGAGAGGCTATTCGTTCCGTCGCGCATAAGCGGCAACTCTTTGCCCGATCCCAAAGATTGCGAAATGAGACGCCGGGTTACGGATGTCCTGGAACCTTGCCGCCGAGCGGAGCAGACGGTGAGGCCCCCTTCGCGCTGCGCGCTGCAAGCGGCCATATTTTCAACCTCTTGATTCGGCGCGGGTCTGCGTCCAGAACTTCATACTCGAATTCGCCCGGGCCGCGCAGGATTTCGCCGCGGCCGGGAACTCGCCCCGCGGAAGCGGTTACTAGGCCCCCGATCGTGTCGACTTCCTCGGCGTCCGCGAGCGACGCGAAATCAAATCCCACCGCCGCAGAAACCTCTTCGAGCCCAGCGCGGGCGTCAACGATAAACGCGCCGTCTCCAGAAGGCTGAAGCTCCGGCGTTTCCGCTTCATCATGCTCGTCCTCGATGTCGCCAACGATGGCTTCCATGACGTCCTCGATCGACACCAGCCCGTCGGTGCCGCCATATTCGTCGATGACCAGCGCCATGTGGGTGCGCGAGGCCTGCATCTTTAACAACAAATCGAGCGCCGGCATGGAAGGCGGCGCGTAGAGAACCGGTCTCAGTATGCGCGCCGCCGACAGCGGCATGTCGAGGCTCAGGCGGGCGCTCGGTTCGCCCGCCGTCAGCCCTGGCCCGCTTGTCAAGCCAAAGCGCGGGTCTGAGGCCAAGAACACGACGAAATCCCTGATGTGGATCATGCCCCGCGGGTCGTCCAGGGTCTCCTCGTAGACTGGCAGACGCGAATGACCGGCTGTGCGAAAAAGATCTAGAACGTCGCGCAGCGGCGTATCCGATGCAAGCGCGACGATGTCCGCCCGCGGCACCATCACGTCTGCGACCTTGACGTCATGCAGAGCCAGGACGTTCTTGAGGATGGCCCGCTCTTGCGGCGTGAACTCGGCGCCGACGCTTTCGTCGATTGCATCCTCAATGTCATCGCGGACCGACGCGGAGGTGAGACCAAACAGGGCGCGCACACGCTCGATTAGCCCGGCGGGCTGTTCGGTCGGGCGCGGCGCCTCGGCGGCGCGTTCGCCGTTCTCTCTCTGCTCATTCTTCAACGACTCCGTCCGCGTAGGGGTCGGCGACACCCAGCCGCGCCAGAATCCGCGTCTCGAGAGCTTCCATGCGCCCAGCCTCGTCGTCCGTCTGATGATCGTACCCCATCAAATGTAGGAAACCATGCGCCACGAGATGACGGTAATGGTCGGCAAGTGTGACCCCAGACACCTCGGCCTCGCGGGCCATAGTCTCGTAAGCGACTGCGATGTCGCCGAGCACGGGGGCCTCACCTAGACCCCGGGCTCGCGCAGCAGGGAAGGCGAGCACATTCGTGGGCTTGTCCGTCCCTCGCCAGCGGGCGTTGAGTTGGCGAACCCTTGCGTTATCGCTGAGGCAGAGACTGACCGACACGCCTTCGCGTGGAGGGTTCTCCACCTCATCGATACAGGCGGCGACGGTTTCGCGCGCGATCGTTCTGGCCCGCGGCAAGCCGCGCCACAGCGCCGACGGACTGCTGATCTCGAGCGTCAGCTTCATTTGGCCGTGGTCGAATGTCCTTCGTGCGCCGCGCGCTCATAGGCTTCCACGATCTGCCGCACGAGATCGTGGCGCACGACATCGGCATGGGTAAATCGGACGTGGCCGATCCGCGGGATCGACGAAAGCAGTTTCACCGCCTCGCCGAGCCCGGACTTCTGCCCAGGAGCGAGATCGGTCTGGGTCGGATCGCCGTTGATCATCATCCGCGATCCCTCGCCAAGCCGGGTGAGAAACATCTTCATCTGCATTGCGGTTGCGTTCTGCGCCTCGTCGAGCAGGACAGCCGCTTTCGACAGGGTGCGGCCGCGCATGAAAGCCAGCGGGGCGATCTCGATCATTCCGGTCTGGATCCCGCGCTCCACCATGCGTCCGTCCATGAAATCATAGAGCGCGTCGTAAATGGGCCGCAGATAAGGATCGACCTTGTCACGCATGTCGCCGGGCAGAAAGCCGAGGCGCTCGCCGGCTTCCACTGCGGGCCGCGAAAGCACGAGGCGCTCGACCAGCCCCTGCTCCAAGAGCGACACGGCATGGCCGACGGCGAGCCAGGTCTTGCCGGTCCCCGCCGGTCCTTCGGCGAATACCAGCTCCTGCTTGCGCAAAGCAGCGAGATATCGGTCCTGCGCAGCGTTGCGGGCCCTCACAACCCCGCGTTTGCGGGTCCTGATGATGCCGAAGCTGTCCTTCGACCCCTCTTCGCCGGGGAAAAGGAACCCCTGATAGGCGCTTTCGGCGATTGCACCTTCGACGTCTCCCTCGCTCGCCGGTTGGCCCAATTTGACCCGCTCGTAGAGCATCTCGAAGACCCGGCGAGCCTGTTCGCTCGCCTCGCGCGGCCCCTTGATGACGACCTGATTGCCATTAGCGTAAGCCGAGACGCCCAAACTGCGCTCGATGCGGGCGATATTCTGGTCGTAATGGCCGAAAACGACGGACGCGGTCGCGTTGTCAGGAAAGGCGATAGCGATTTCGGCGGGTTTGGATTCGCGAAGCGTCGAGTTGAGGGTTGCGGCGGCGGCTGCGATGCGCGACGGCGACGAATCCTGCGGCTTCAAATCGACTCTCTCCCTTGGCTCCGGTTCCCGGTCCGAATCGTCTTGCACCTCGATCAAACCCTCCTATTACGACGCTGGCGAGACAATTCGGCCCTGCAAGGAATTCGGCCCAGCGGCGACGATTTCGACCTCGACCATCGCGCCGACGAACGAGAGGGGACCTTCCGCGAACACCGCCTGCATGTACGGCGAACGGCCAATGACCTGCCCCTCGCGACGGCCGGGCTTCTCGAACAGAACGTCGAAGCGCCGTCCGATCGAGGCCCGGTTGAAAGCCTGCCGCTGTGTATCGAGGAGCGCCTGGAGCTCAGCGAGGCGGGAGGCTTTGACCGCGTCGCCGAGCTGACGGTCCATCTCTGCGGCCGGAGTGCCCGGCCTTGGCGAGTATTTGAAGGCGTAGGACGATGCGAAGCGGACGTCCGCGGCCAGATCGAGCGTGGCGCGGAAATCCGCCTCGGACTCGCCCGGATAGCCGACGATAAAATCCGAAGACAAGGCGATGTCCGGGCGCGCTGCGCGGGCGCGCGCCACGATGTCGAGGTAGTCGGCGACGTTGTGTCGCCGGTTCATCGACGCCAGAGCGCGATCGGAACCGGACTGTACCGGAAGATGGATAAAGGGCGCCAGAGCCTCGACGTCGCGGTGGGCGGCAATAAGGTCGTCGGTCATGTCATTCGGATGGGAGGTGGCGTAACGCACCCGCCGAATTCCGGGAACCGCAGCCGCTGCGCGGATCAGGTCTGAGAGCCTGACGGGTCGGCCGCCGCCATCGAGCCCATGGTAGGCATTGACGTTCTGACCGATCAGCATGACCTCCCGCACGCCCGCGCCGGCAAGCCGTCCGATTTCCTCCAGGATCGCGCCGACCGGGCGCGAGACCTCAGCTCCGCGGGTATAGGGCACGACGCAGAACGAGCAGAATTTGTCGCAGCCTTCCTGGACCGTGACGAAAGCAGCCGCGCCGCGGCGCGCGACCGCCTCGCGCGGGCTCGGCGGCAGCCGCGAAAACTTGTCCTCTGCGGGGAAGTCTGTGTCGATCACGCCCGATCGGACCTGCGCCTGGCGCAAAAGCTGCGGCAGGCGGTGATAGCTTTGCGGGCCGACGACGACGTCGACTGCCGGCTGACGGCGCAGGATCTCGGCGCCCTCGGCCTGGGCGAGACACCCGGCCACGACCAGGGTCGTCCGCCTGCCCGCCTTTCGCCGTTCGTCTTTCAGTTCGCGGAGCTTGCCGAGTTCGGAATAGATTTTCTCGGACGCCTTTTCGCGTATGTGGCAGGTGTTGAGAACGATGAGGTCGGCGTCCTCGACGCCTCCGGCTTCGGCATAACCCTCGAGCGCGGCCAGGTCGGCCATTCGCTGCGAATCGTAAACGTTCATCTGGCAACCAAAAGACTTGACCAGCGCCCGCATGACTTCGGCTCGTGCGGCCGTCGCGCTTGGGCGGGAGTCAACAAACGTAGTGGACTCGGTCAATTACGGTCTCCAGAGATCACCTCCTGTGTAGGCCTTTTCCCGCTCCGGGAAAACTGCGGCCGCCGGCGATGCCCGCGCCCTGGCGGCAAGCTCGCGCACGGACGCCTCCGCGAGCCGGGCAGCGGACTTCCGGTCGAGGCCCGGCACGACGCGGATGGGCGCTCCGATATGAACGTCGCAAGTGACGCCGCCGCTGCGGACAAATTGGAAAAAATGCCGGAGAAACGTCATGTCGCCGTACCAGGCGATGCGCGGCCGTTCGCCCCGGGCCATCGGCAACCCGGCGAGACGCGAATAGTCCATATAAACCGGCTGGATGACTGCGGTCTCGAGATCAGCGTCCGATGCAGCGTGCCGGACGGCTTCGAAATGCGAGGAGCGAAAGCGCGACAGGCGGTTGCCGTCGCCGGTCGTCGCTTCGGCGAACAGAACCACCGGCGATCCCGCGCGCATCGTCTCCGCCATGCGCGCGTTGACGGAAGGGATGCAGGAACGGCGGCGGCGATCGACGTAGATAACGCCCTGCATGGCGACGATTTCCCGGCCTAGAGAATTTTCGCCGATCTCCTTCTTGGCCAGGAAGCTCATAGGCGCGAGTGAAGCGAGGACTGGAATGTCGAGCCATGAGACGTGATTGGCGACGATCAACTGCTTTGCCTCGCCGCTGAATGCGCCGCGCCGTCGAACGCGGACCCCGAGACCGATGCAGAGCAGGCGATGAAACAGCGGCGGCGCCCGGCGCCCGAGACGCCAGCCGCATGTCTGCGCGATCCGCCGCAGCAGCCCCAAAGTTGCGAGAAACGCGCACAGCGCGACGATCAGACAAACGAGACGCACGTGCGTCATCGCATGCAGCCGGGGAAGCCTGCCCGGCGAGGCGTCAAGCGCGCTCATGCAAGGATCTTGCGCATCACGACGGCTGTCGCTCGCGAGCCGTCCTTGCGGCGATAGTAGCCGATTCGCTCGCCGACTTTGACAAAGCCGAACCGCGCATAGAGCGCCAGCGCCGGGCGGTTGTTTTCGTCGACCTCAAGAAACATCGACTTCGCCCCGGCGTTCGCAGCTTGTCGCAAGTTCTCGGCGAGCAGGGCCCGCCCGACGCCCCTGCCGCGCAACGCGGGCTCGACTGCGATGGTCAGGATCTCCGCCTCGTCGGCCGCGAGCCGCGACAGAACGAAACCGCGCAAGTCGCCGCCCTTGGGATCAAGCGCCGCAGCCGCAAGCGTCACCGAACGCGCGATCAGAGCGGCAATCTCCTGGGCGGACCACGGGTGAGCAAAATCGGCCGCATGCAGGCGAGCGCAATCTGCGGCCTTCTCAGGGCGAAGCGGCCGAATGACCGGTGTTGAAGACTTGCCGAGGCCAAAGAGCATCGAGGCGTTTCGAATTCAGGCGGGCGCCCTCGCGATCGGCTCGGCTCCACTGGGACGAGCGTCGGGGGGCTTCACATAGAGGGGGCGGGCCGGGTTGGCGGCGGGGTCGAGCGCAAGACCCATGCGGGCGACCGCGACAATATCGGGCGCGTCGGCCGCAGAGGCAAGATCGTACGGCAGCCCGGCCCGGTGCGCTTCGGTCGCGACCAGCGCCGCGGCGTCGCCCGTCAACAGAGCCGGGCCTGCGCCAATGCCGCGCACGCATTCGCGCAATGCGTCGCAGCGTGGGGGGCCGAGCGGACGCCCTGAAGCCTCGAACAACTGGAAGTAGGCGGACCCGTGACGCGCGTCGATCGCCGCGGCGATGACGCCGGGCCGCGGCTCGCTCAGCAATGGCGCGGCGAGGGCGGCCAGCGTCGACACGCCGACGACCGGAACGCCAAGCGCCAGTCCCATTGCCCGCGCCATCGCGAGGCCGACCCTGATGCCGGTGAACGAGCCCGGCCCGGTGGTGACGACGATGCGATCGAGCGTGGCGAAGCGGCCCTCGACGCTCAGCGCCGCCTCCTCGACCATCGGCGCCAGGGCTTCGGCGTGGCCCCGCGCCATGAGCCGGCTGACGACCGCCAGGGGCTCGATCTCGCCGCTGTCGACAATCGCCGCCGACGCCGCGCCGCAGGAGGTATCGATCGCGAGGATGCGCATGGAGTCGATACAGCCTTCAACGGGTGATGAGCGTTCCCGCGCCGTGGTCAGTCAAGAGCTCGATCAGCACCGCGTGGGGAATCTTGCCGTCGAGAATGACAACGCCCTCGACCCCCTTTTCGAGAGCGTAGATGCAGGTCTCGACCTTCGGGATCATGCCGCCGGTGATGACGCCGTCGGCGATCAGGCTGCGGATGTCGTCGATCCTCAGTTCCTTGATAAGGTTCTTGTCCTTGTCGAGCACGCCTGGCACGTCGGTCAGGAACAGCAGGCGCTTCGCGCCGAGCGCGCCGGCGATGGCGCCGGCGAACGTGTCAGCGTTGACGTTGTAGGTCTGGCCATCCGCGCCCTGCGCGACCGGGGCCAGAACCGGAATCAGCTCGCGCCCGAGAATCTGCTCGAGCACAGTCATGTCGACTTTTTCGGGCTCGCCGACAAAGCCGAGATCCACGACGTCCTCGTCCGGCCCCGCGTTATGGGAGCGCGTGACCTTGCGGGCCGTCACCATGTTGCCGTCCTTGCCGCAGAGGCCTACCGCGCGTCCGCCCTCGGCGTTAATCTGCCCGACAATCGATTTGTTGATAGAGCCGGCCAGCACCATTTCGACGATCTCGATCGTCGTCTTGTCGGTCACGCGAAGGCCGCCGGAGAAATGCGATTCGATGCCGAGCTTCTTCAACATCGAGCCGATCTGCGGGCCGCCCCCGTGGACCACCACAGGGTTGATGCCGGACTGCTCCAGAAGCACCATGTCCTTGGCGAAATCGCGGGCCTTTTGCTCGTCGCCCATCGCGTGGCCACCATATTTCACCACGACGATCGTGTCGTCGTAGCGCAGCATGTGGGGGAGCGCCTGCATCAGAATTTCGGATTTCAGCTGCGGCGTAGCGTTCAGGGCGTCGTTCATCGCGGAATCCGGACTGCAAAGGCGGAACACGCGCCGCTTCTAGCCGTTCGCCAAGCCAAGCTCAAACGATTAAGGCGCTTCGTGAAGCCCTCACCCCCTCAGCGCGGCGTTCTTCGGGTCATACGGGCTGTCCGCGATGACGGTCGCGGGATGGGTCTCGCCGAGCACCCGGACTTCGACCTCTGTTCCCGCCGCGGAAAATTCCGGCCTGACCATCGCCAGCGCCAGCGACTTCCTGGTTCGCCAGCCGTATCCGCCCGATGTCGTGCGGCCGATCGTCGCCCCGGATTTCGTCACCGGTTCCGAGCCGCGCGCGTCGGCGTCGGTCACATTGTGGACCTCGAGCGTGACGAGTTTGTTTTCGAACCCCTTGCCGCACCAGGTCACGAGCGCGTCGCGACCGAGGAACTTGCCCTTGTCAAAATCGACGAACCGCTCGAGACCGGACTCCAGCGCGGCATATTCAATCGACAATTCGCGGCCCACAAGCTTGTAGGACTTCTCGAGCCTGAGCGAATCCATCGCCCGGATGCCGAAAGGCTTGATCCCGAAAGAGGCGCCCGCGTCCATCAGGGCGTCGAAGACATAGTTCTGCATCTCGATCGGATGATGCAGTTCGAAGCCGAGTTCGCCGACGAAATTGACCCGAAGCGCGAGAAGGTCCGCCGCGCGCACCGAGAGCCGTCGGGCGCTGAGCCACGGGAACGCCTTGTTTGAGACGTCGATGTCCGCGACTTTCGCCAGCGCCTCGCGCGATCGCGGGCCCGCCAGCACGAGCACGCCGCACTGCGTCGTCACTTTATCGATCCGGACCCCGCCATCCCCGGGAATGAGCTTTTCCAGCGTGTCGAAGTCGTGCGCCTCGAGCGCTCCGGCCGAGACGAGATAGAAGCGCTCCGGACCGAGCCGCGTCAGCGTGAACTCGGCCCGCACGCCGCCGCGCCTGGTCAGGAGATAGGTCAGCGTGACGCGGCCGACCGCTTTCGGAATGCGGTTCGTCAGGACCGAATCAAGCCAGCTCTCCGCGCCGGGGCCCGAGACCTCGAACTTTGCGAAGGCCGACATGTCCTGCAGGCCGACGTTCTCATGCACGTTTCGGCACTCCGCGCCGACGAAGTCGAAATAATTGGAGCGGCGGAAGCTCCATTTTTCGCGCGGCCGCTCACCTTTGGCAGACGGCGGATGGTTCTCGTTCAAGAGCACGTCAGGCTTGGCGAGGTCGGCCTCGCTGAGACCGTAACCTTTCGGGGCGAACCAGTTCGGCCGCTCCCAGCCATAGACCGAACCGAACACCGCGCCGAGATCCTTCATCCGCGAGTAGCAAGGCGTCTGACGCAAGGGGCGCGCGGCGACGCGCTCTTCGTCCGGGTAATGTATGGTGAAGACCTTGGCGTAGGCTTCCTCGTTCTTTTCCACGAGGTATCCGGCTTGCGCATAGGGGCCGAACCGGCGCGGATCGACGCCGAGCATGTCGACCGTCGGCTCGCCTTCGACCATCCACTCGGCGAGCTGCCAGCCTGCGCCTCCGGCGGCGGTGACGCCGAACGAATGGCCCTCATTGAGCCAGAAGTTCCTCACGCCCGGCGCGGGGCCGACAATCGGCGAGCCGTCGGGCGTATAGGCGATGGCGCCGTTATAGACCTTCTTGACGCCGACCTCGCCGAAGGCCGGCACGCGCGCGATCGCCGTCTCGATATGCGGCGCCAGGCGATCGAGGTCTTCGGGAAAGAGCTCGTATTCGCTCTCCGCTGAGGGTCCATCGACATAGCAAGCCGGCGCGCCGGCTTCGTAGGGCCCGAGCAGCAGGCCGCCCGCCTCCTCGCGCATGTACCAGGAGGAATCCGACTCGCGCAAAACCCCCATCTCCGGAAGGCCCTTCGCCTTCCGCGCCAGGATCTCGGGATGGGCTTCGGTGACGATATATTGGTGCTGCACCGAAACGACGGGAACGGCGATGCCCACCATCTGTCCCGTGCGTCTGGCGAAGTTACCCGTAGCCGACACGACATGCTCGCAGGTGATGTCGCCCCTATCGGTGACGACCTTCCATTCCCCGCCCGGGAGCCTCACGATCGCGGTCACAGTGGTGTGGCGGTTGATCTCGCCACCACGCTCGCGCGCGCCGCGCGCCAGCGCCTGGGTTAGGTCGGCAGGCTGGATGTATCCGTCCTGAGGATGCTGGATCGCGCCAATGATCCCTTCGACATTGCAGAGCGGCCAGATGTCCTTGACCTCAGCGGCGTTGAGAAACTTCACCTCGATCCCGCCGATGGTCGCGGCGACTCCGGCGTAATAACGATATTCGTCCATCCGGTCGCGCGTCCGCGCGAGGCGGATGTTCGAAACCTGGCGGAACCCGACGTCGAGGCCCGTCTCCGCTTCGAGAGTCTTGTAGAACGCGACGGAATATTTGTGGATCTGCCCCACGGAATAGCTGAGGTTGAAGAGCGGCAGCAACCCGGCCGCATGCCAGGTCGAGCCGGAGGTGAGCTCCTTACGCTCGACGAGCACGCTGTCCGTCCAGCCTTTCCTGACGAGATCGTAGAGGGTCGAGACCCCGATCACGCCCCCGCCGATCACCACCGCCCGCGCATGCGTCCTCATAGGGGCTCCTGACTTTCCCTCCCTTCTCCCGCGCGCGGGAGAAGGCAATCAATAGGTCGCGTCCGGCATCGAGGCCTTGCGCTGATCGATGAACGCGCGGATCGCTTCGTCCTTGGCGGGGTCGAGCGGCGGCGGCTCGTATTCGGCGAGCATCGACTTCCACAGCGCGTTGGCGCGCGTCGCCGCGTCTTTCGAGCCTTCCTCCTGCCACTGCTCGACCGAATTGTTGTCAGCGACATTGGAACGGTAGAACGCCGTCTCGAAATTCGACTGCGTGTGGGCGCAGCCGAGAAAATGGCCGCCGGGCTCGACCTGATGGAACGCCTCCATCCCCTGCCCGTTTTCGCTGAGGTCGACGCCCTTGGCGAGCACGTGCATCGCGCCGAGCTGGTCGAAATCGAGCACGAATTTCTCATAAGATGCGGCAAGCCCGCCCTCGAGCCAGCCCGCGGCGTGAAGCACGAAATTGGCGCCGGCGAGCACCGTCGGCACCAGCGTCTGCGCGCTTTCGTAGGCCGCCTGCGCATCAGGGATTTTCGACGCGCAGAGCGAGCCGCCAGTGCGGAACGGCATATTCATCCGGCGCGCGAGCTGGGCCGCGCCAAAGATCGCGAGCGAGGCTTCGGGCGTGCCGAAGGTTGGCGCGCCAGACTGCATCGAGAGCGTGGAAACGAATGTGCCGAACACCACCGGCGCGCCGGGACGGGTGAGCTGGCAGAAAGCCGTCCCGGCCATCACCTCCGCCAGCACCTGGGTCAGCGTGCCGGCGACGGTCACCGGGCTCATGGCGCCCGACAGGATGAAGGGCGTGATGATGCAGGCTTGGTTGTTACGGGCGTAGACCTCCGCCGCGCCGAGCATGGTCGAGTCCCAGACGAGCGGGGAGTTGGCGTTGATGAGGCTCGTCAGCACCGTGTTTTCCCGCAAGAAATCCTCGCCGAACAGGAGCTCACAGATGCGCACGCTGTCCTCTGCGCGCTCGGGCCTGGTCACCGAGCCCATGAACGGCTTGTCTGAATATTTGAGATGCGAATAGACCATTTCGAAATGCCGCTTGTTGACCGGCAGATCGACCGGCTCGCACAACGTGCCGCCCGAATGGTGGATGTACGGGCTGAGATAGGCGAGCTTGACGAAATTCTGGAAGTCCTCGATCGTCCCGTAGCGCCGCCCCCTGTCGAGATCGTGGACGAAAGGCGAGCCGTAATTGGGCGCGAACACCATCGCGTCGCCGCCGATGACCACATTGCGTTCGGGATTGCGCGCATGCTGCACATAACGCGACGGGGCGGTCGCGCAGAGTTGTCGCGCGAGGCCCCGAGGAAACCGCACCCGCTCGCCCTTGATGTCGCAGCCGGCGGCGCGGAAAAGATCGAGGGCGCGGGAGAAGTCGCGAAACTCGATGCCGATCTCCTGCAACAGCGTCTCGGCGTTGCGCTCGATGATTTCGAGCCCCTCCGCGCTCAGAATTTCGGTTAGCGGGATCTTGCGGGTGATGTAGGGAATGGACTCATGCGACCGATGCGCGCGGGCAGCGCGGCGCGCGTCCCGTCCGCGACGCGGCTCCCGAGGGGCGGTCAAAACGGGTTCGGACATGGGCGGCCTCGGGCGCGATTGTCATTGTTCGCCCGCACATTGCGACAACGCGCCGCCGATTTGAACCCAGAAAATTGCGGTCCTCATATGCGGGTAGGCGCTAGCGCTGGCGCCGTTCCCAGTCGGGCGCGACATAAAAGGGCGCGTTGGAGGCTGGAAGCGGATCGCGTCCGCGGATCATGTCCGCCGCTTTCTCGCCGATCATGATCGTCGGCGCATTGAGATTGCCGTTGGTAATCGAGGGCATGATCGAGGAATCGACCACCCTCAGCGCCTCGACGCCGATCACCCGCGCCTGAGGGTCGACTACCGCCAGCGGGTCGCGCGCCGAACCCATCTTGCACGTGCAGGAGGGATGGTAGGCGCTCTCGGCATGGCCGCGCACGAAGGCGTCGATCGCCTTGTCGTCGACGCAAGTCGCGCCCGGCCGGAGCTCGCGGCCGCGGTAGGGATCGAACGCCTTTTGCGCGAAGATCTCCCGGGTGAGCCGGGCGCAGGCGCGCATTTCAAGCCAGTCGTCGGGGTGGCTCATATAGTTGAACCGGATCAGCGGCGGCTCGGCGGGGTCGGGCGACCTCAGCCGAACCCAGCCGCGGCTCTTCGAGCGCATCGGCCCGGCATGCGCCTGAAATCCGTGCTCCTTCGCCAGCGCCGACCCGTCGTAGGCGACCGCCATCGGCAGAAAATGGAACTGGATGTCGGGATAGCGGACGCCGGCGCGCGATCGGACGAAGCCTCCGGCCTCGAAATGGTTCGAGGCGCCAAGCCCTCGCCCGCGCATGAGCCATTGCAGCCCGACGAGACCTCGCGCGACGAGACCCGTGTGGCCGTAAAGCGTGATCGGCTGTTTCGAGGCGACCTGGAAGGTGAACTCGAGATGGTCCTGGAGGTTCTCGCCGACCCCGGGCCGGTCGGCGATGACGTCGATCCCGAACGATCTGAGCTCCGCCGCCGGGCCGACGCCCGACAGCTTCAGGAGTTGCGGCGAATTGATCGCGCCGCCGCATAAGATCACTTCGCGCCGCGCCCGGACGAAATGATCGCGACCGCCGCGGCGGTAATGGACCCCGGCGGCGCGGCGCCCCTCGAAGGCGATCCTGCCGGCAAGCGCATGCGTGACGACGGAGAGGTTCGCGCGCTTCATTGCGGGCCTCAGATAGGCGTTGGCCGTCGACCACCGCACGCCGTCCTTGACCGTCATATCGAGGCGGCCGAACCCCTCCTGTTGTTCGCCGTTGAGATCGGCGCTAAGCGGATAGCCGGCCTGCCGCCCGGCTTCGATGAAGGCGTCATAGAGCGGGTTCGCTTTCGGACCGCGCGACGTCGCGACGGGGCCGTCAAGCCCGCGGTAGGCGTCGGCGGCCCCACGAAAGCTTTCCGAGCGTCGGAAATAGGGAAGCACGTTCGCGTACCCCCAGCCCTTCGCCCCTTCCTCCTGCCAGCGCTCGAAGTCGAGCGGATGGCCGCGCACATAGACGAGTCCGTTGATGGAGGACGAGCCGCCGAGAACCTTGCCGCGCGGACAATTGAGGCGGCGGCCGCCAAGATGCGGCTCGGGTTCGGTCCGATAGCCCCAGTTGTAGGTTTTCGAGTTCATCGGGATCGACAGCGCCGCCGGCATCTGGATGATGAGCGCGCGATCCGAGCCGCCATATTCCAGCAGGAAGACGGTGCTGCGGCCGTCTTCGCTGAGCCGGTCGGCGAGCACGCAGCCCGCTGAGCCGGCGCCGACGATGACGTAATCGTATTCCGCCTCGCTCACCGACGCTCCCGGCCTTCACCCTCTCGACCCGGCGCCGGCATGCGCTACAGGCGACAGGGCGGCAAGCGCGATGTTGCGTGAGGGCGATCGAAAAAAGATGCCGCTAAATCGGCTCCGGCCCGCGCGAGATCGCGGCCACACCAGTGCGCGAGACTTCGACGAGGCCGATGGGGCGCATCAGCAAGACGAAATCGTCGATCTTCTGCGGCGCGCCAGTCAGCTCGAAAATGAAGCTCTCGACGGTCGCGTCGATGACTTTAGCGCGGAAGGCCTCCGCGAGATTCATCGCCTCGACACGGTTCTCGCCCTTGCCGCGCACCTTGATCATCGCCAGCTCCCGCTCGATCGCGCGGACGGTGAGCGTCAGGTCCTTCACCGCGTGGATCGGAACGAGACGCTCGAGCTGGTGGCGGATCTGCTCGATGATCTCTGGAGTGCCGGAGGTGACGATGGTGATGCGCGAGAGCTGCGTTTCGTGGGCGACCTCCGCTACGGTCAGGCTTTCGATGTTGTAGCCGCGTCCCGAGAACAGGCCGACAACGCGAGCGAGCACCCCAGGCTCGTTGTCGACCAGCACGGAGAGCGTGTGCCGCTCGATGCTCGATCGGATGGTCGCCGAGGAATAGGGCGACGGCGGGGCGGTCAGGGTCTTCATCATGAGGAGGTCCTCGTCGACGAGCGGCCGATTGGGCGGCGCTCGAGGTTTCATGGTCAGGCCGCCGCGGCGCTCACGCTTCGCGCGACCCATTGTTGAAAGAGTTCGAAGTCGATGTTGCCGCCGGAGAGCACGAGGCCAACCTTCCGCCCCTGGAGACGCGACCGCTCCTTCATCGCCGCCGCGAGCGCCGCCGCGCCCGCGCCCTCGGCGAGATTATGCGTATCGGTCCAGTACACGCGAATTGCCGCCGCGATCTCCTCGTCGCTGACGAGCACGATGCGGGCAGCACCTTTGGCGATGACTGCGAGCGCGTCCTCGTCGGGCACACGCGTCGCCATTCCGTCTGCGAATGTGTCGGAGCTGTTGGTCCGCACGGCGTGACCAGCGGCGAACGAGAGCGCATAGGCGGGTGCCTCGCTGGACTGGACGCCGACGATTTCGGTCCTCAAGGCCAGCGCGTCGCGCGCCGTGATGCAGCCGCAGATCCCGGAGCCCTGGCCGATCGGGACGTAGAGCGCGTCGAGATCGGGGTGATCGCTCATCAGTTCAAGCGCGTAGGTCGCAACGCCCCGCGCGAGGTGGCGGTGGAAGGCCGGCACGGCGTGCAGCCCACGCGTCTTTGCGAGCCGCGTAGCCTCTTCCCGCGCGGCCTGGAAGTCCTGGCCGTGCTCGATGAGTTCCGCACCGAGCGCGCGCATGGCCGCGTTCTTCTCCCGCGAATTGCCGTGCGGCACGACAATGGTCACCCCGACGCCAGAGCGCCTTCCGGCGAAGGCGAGGCTCTGCCCGTGATTGCCCCGCGTCGCCGAGATCAGGCCTTTGACGGCAGGCTCGCGCCGCATGAGCGCATCGACGTAGGTCAGGCCGCCGCGAACCTTGAACGCGCCGGTCGGCTGGCAGTTCTCGTGCTTGACGACGACCTCAGCCCCGATCCGCTCGCCAAGAAGCGGCCAGGAAATAGCCGGCGTCGGGCGCAGCGCCTCAAGCACGACCTCATGCGCCCGGCGCAGCTCCTCTAGACTGAACATCGCCCTCATTCCGCCCTTGCCGCTAGACCAGCATCTTGCCCTTCTCGTCGATGACGGCGCCAAGTTCGATTCCGGCGTCGTCTTCGAGTTCGGCCATGATCATCTCGTTATGCGCCTTGCCGGATGGGATCATCGGGAAGCAGTTTTCCTTCTGATCGACCAGACAGTCGAAGATGACGGCCTTCGGCGTGTCGATCATCTCCTTGATCGCCGCGTCGAGGCGCGTCGGGTCGGAGCAGCGGATGCCGTGCGCGCCGTACGCCTCGGCGAGCTTGACGAAATCGGGAAGCGAATCGGTATAGCTCTCCGAATAGCGTCCGCCGTGCAGCAGTTCCTGCCATTGCCGGACCATGCCCATGTACTGGTTGTTGAGGATGAAGATCTTCACCGGCAGCCGATACTGCGCGGCGGTCGACATCTCCTGCATGTTCATGAGGATCGAGGCCTCTCCCGCGATGTCGACAACGAGCGACTTCGGATGCGCGAACTGCACGCCAATTGCCGCGGGAAGACCGTAGCCCATCGTGCCGAGGCCCCCGGAGGTCATCCAACGATTCGGCTCCTCGAAGGCGAAATGCTGCGCGGCCCACATTTGGTGCTGGCCGACCTCGGTGGTGATGTAGACATCGTGTCCCTTGGTCAGTTCATAGAGCCGTTTGACCGCGTGCTGCGGCTTGATGATCCTGTCGGAGTTGCGGAAGCCGAAAGACTTGCGGGCGCGCCAGCCGTCGATCGCGCTCCACCATTTGGCGAGCGCGGCCTGATCCGCACGGTGCGAACCCGTCCGCCACAGCCGGACCATGTCCTCGAGCACATGGGCGCAATCGCCGACGATCCCGAGGTCTGCCTTGACGTTCTTGTTAATCGAAGACGGGTCGATATCGATGTGGATTTTCTTCGACTTCGGGGAAAAGGCGTCGAGGCGGCCGGTGATGCGGTCGTCGAAGCGGGCGCCGACGCAGATCATCAGATCGCAGTCATGCATCGCATTGTTCGCCTCGAACGACCCGTGCATGCCGAGCATGCCGAGCCATTGCCTGTCGGAGGCGGGGTACGCCCCGAGTCCCATCAACGTGGACGTGATCGGGAAGCCGGTGGCGCGCACGAGTTCGCGAAGCAGGGTCGAGGCGTGCGGGCCGGAATTGATGACGCCGCCGCCGGTATAGAAGATCGGCTTCTTCGCCGCCGCCATCATCTCGATCGCGTGACGCACCCGATCGAGATCGCCCTTGAGCTGCGGATGATAGGTTTTGTGCTGGATGTTCTTCTGGAACGCATAGGCGCCGGTGGCGAACTGCAGGTCCTTCGGAATGTCGACGACGACCGGACCGGGGCGGCCGGCCGAGGCGATGTAGAAGGCCTCGTGCAGGATGCGCGGCAGGTCTTCGATCCGGCGCACCAGATAGTTGTGCTTGGTGCAATTGCGGGTGATGCCCGTCGTGTCGCATTCCTGGAACGCGTCAGAACCGATGAGATGCGTCGGCACCTGGCCGGTGATGCACACCAGCGGGATCGAATCCATCATCGCGTCGGTGAGGCCGGTGATCGCATTGGTCGCTCCGGGACCGGAGGTGACGAGAAGGACGCCGACCTTGCCGGACGAGCGGGCGTAGCCCTCGGCGGCGTGCGCCGCGCCCTGCTCGTGGCGCACGAGGATATGGCGCACATCATCCTGGTGGAAAATCGCATCATAGATCGGCAGCACCGCGCCGCCAGGATAGCCGAAGACGACCTCGACGCCCTGATCCTTCAGCGCCTCGACGACCATCTCGGCGCCGGTCATGTGTTTGGACATTATCGCATCACTCCGCCTTCGGCCGTCGTCTGGAATTCGGGGCAACAAAAAAGGCCCTCGAAGGGCCTCGGGTCATGCGCTAGCGAACGGCGACAGGTGCTATGCCTGCCCGCTCACCAGCGCCAACCATACGATAAGTTTCGCCACTGCCGCCTCGCGTCAAAGTCGCAAGCACCCTAGTCAAGAGAGGCAGCCGCGTCAAGGGCTGAGCGAGGCCGCCATTTTGTCGCAGGCTCGAAGGGACTTTGCGCGAGGTCGAGATTTGCCGGCTAAGGCGCCGAATGCTCTGAATGCGCCTAGCCCGCATTTCTCAGACCGCGGGCGCATTGCAGACTGGCTGACAGGGATGTGCGCAGCGTCTGTGTGACCGACGAGCGTGCGCTTTGCGCCGTTTGCGCAGTTGGATCGGGGTGTTTTGGTTCTCCTGTGGGCCGAGGGGTGGATTGCCGCGATTTGTCGGCGTCGCGGCGACGCCTCAGGCGAGGCGGACGGCGGCGAGGCGCCATTCGTCGGCGTAAGGACAAGCCGAGGCGAGCGCGAATTTGATGCGGCGCGCGCTGATGCGGACGAGGCCTGCGAGCTTGAGGAGCTTGAGCCTGATCGTGCCGCAGGTTGCCTCGGCGAACTGGGTGTGTGCGAGGCCGACGCGCCTGAGCGCGCAGATCAGAACATAGGCGAACGAGGCCAGCCAGAGCCTGAGCTGGTTGGCGCGCATGGTGGCGGTCGAGGTGCGGTCGGCGAACAGGTCGCCCTGGCACTCCTTGATCCGGTTCTCCATGTCGCCGCGGGCGCAGTAGACCGTCTCGTAGAGGAAGCGGCCGTTGATCTCGCCCTGCTTGAGCGAGGTGACGATGAAGCGCGGATTGACCTCGCCCTTTGTCCATTCCGCCTTGCCGATCACCCGGCGCCGGCGCGACCAGCTGTCGAGCGTCGCATAGCGGAAGTCCTTGAAGCGGCGGGCGGGTTTGCCGGTCGCGGCGGCTTCCGCCTCGGCCTGCGCGAGTTCGGCGGCGATCTCCTCGACGAGCCGGGGGTTGCGCGCCAGGCCGAACACGAAGTCGACCCGGTTCTGTTCGCACCAGGCCATCAGCGCCTCGCGGGCAAAGCCCGAGTCGGCGCGCAACAGGATGCGCGTCTTCGGCCAGCGCGCCCGAATTTGCCTGACGATCCGCGCCGCCTCCTCGACCGATCCGGCGCTGGCGTCGATGTTCGAGGGCCTGAGCTTGGCCGCCAGGAGATGGCGGCCGCAGAACACATACAGCGGCAGATAGCAGTAGCCGTCGTAATAGCCGTGGAAGAACCGGCCCTCCTGATGGCCGTACAGCGGGTCGTCGGTCGCGTCGAGGTCGAGGATGATCTCTCTGGGCGCCCGATCGTGCGCCTCGAGGAACAGGTCGACGAACAGGGCCTCGATCGCCGCCGGGTCGTGGCTGATCTTCTTGTAGCGGGTGGCGATCTCGCGCGACAGTTCCAGCCGGTTCAGCGTCGACTTGCCGGCCACCGGCGCGCAATCCTCGCGCCTGGCCTCAAGCTTGCCCGCCAGCACCGCCATCAAAGGATCGTGGCGAAGCTCGTCATGGTCGTTCAGGTCCTCATAGCCGAGCGCGATGCCGTACACGCGCTGCCCGATGAGCGTGGCGACGGAATGCTCAATGAACCTCGGGTCTCTGGCGTCGCGGAAACATCCCGCAAGCCGTCGAACCAGATTGAGCCTTCGGTCGGCTGCGCCCAGCAGTAGACCGCCGGCGTCGGAGGTCAGCGCGCCGCCGTCGAACGCTGCCATCACAGGCCGCCCTTCGACCCGTCCAAACGCGCTCGGTTCTGCGCTACACTCCGTCTGCATCGGGCCACTCCTCCGAACCGGCTCAAGTCATTCTCACAAAACAACTTTTGCCTGATTCGGCGGCCCGATGCGCCCCTAATTTGAGATATGCGGGCTAGTCAAGCGAAATCGCCGCGAGGGAGCCTAGCGCGATGAAGACGATCGACGCCGGAGTTCTCAACGTAGCCTACTACGAATACGGCCCTACCGACGGCTGGCCATGCATTCTCGGGCACAGCTTCCCTTACGACGTCCACGCCTATTCCGACACGGCGCCGATCCTGGCCGAAGCCGGAGCGCGGGTCACCGTTCCCAATCTGCGCGGCTTCGGGCCGACCCGGTTTCTGTCTGCTGAGACGCCGCGCTCAGGTGAGCAGGCGGCGCTCGGCGCAGACCTGCTGGCGCTGATGGACGCGCTTCGAATCGACGGCGCAACGCTCGGCGGCTATGACTGGGGCGGAGGGGCCGCCTGCATTGTCGCCGCGGTCAAGCCTCGGCGGGTCGTCGCTCTGGTCTCCGGCAATTCCTACAACATCCAGGACATCGCGCATGCGATGGAGGCTGCGCCGCCGGCCGAGGAGGCGGCGCTCTGGTACCAATACTACTTTCACAGCGAACGCGGGCGCCGCGGACTGACGAAGGACCGGCACGGCATTGCGCGCCTCCTGTGGTGCATGTGGTCGCCGACGTGGACCTTCGACGACGCCACCTTCGAGCGCACGGCAATTGCGTTTGACAACCCCGATTTCGTCGAGGTCGTCATCCATTCCTACCGGCATCGCTACGGGCTTGTCGCGGGCGACCCGGCTTACGCGGCAATCGAGGCGGCGCTCGCCGCGCAGCCGCCGATCGCGGTCCCCGCCGTCACGATTGACCGCGACGCCGACGGAGTGAACCCCGGAACGTCGCATCACGCGCACAAGTTCGCGGCGGCGCACGAGCACCGCGTCTTCAAGCGCGCGGGCCACAATCTGCCGCAGGAGCGGCCGGCGGACTGGGCGCGCGCGCTGATCGACGCGCGCGCAATGGCGCCCGGCTAGCTCGCCATCGCTCCAGGGCCCGGGATCGCGCCGGGCGGGCACTTGCCGAGGATGATCATGCCGAGCACCTCGTCCTTGGTCATGTCCTGAGTACGACCTGAGCCGACGATCTGGCCGTTTTTCATCACCGCAACGCGGTCGGCGAGGTCGAAGACATCGTGAATGTCGTGGCTGATGAGAAAGATGCCGATGCCCTCGGCCTTGAGTTGCTTGATGAGTTCGCCGACCTGCGCGGTCTCGGCGGGGCCCAGCGCCGCGGTCGGCTCGTCCATGATGAGGATGCGGGCGTTGAAATGGATTGCGCGCGCGATCGCGACCGATTGACGCTGGCCGCCGGAGAGCGCGATCACCGGCTCCTTGAAGCGGCGAAAATTGGGATTGAGCCGCCCCATCACCTTACGCGCTTCGGCCTCCATCGAGGCGTCGTCGAGCGTTCCCCAGCGCGTCAGGAGTTCGCGCCCAAGGTAGAGGTTCGACGCGGCGTCGACGTTGTCGGCAAGCCCGAGCGTCTGATAGATCGTTTCGATGCCGTAGTGCTTGGCGTCGCGCGGGTTGTTGATCGTCGCTTCCTCGCCGTTGATGAAGATCCGCCCGCTGTCGCGCCTGTAGGCGCCGGACAGAACCTTGATCAGGCAGGACTTGCCAGCGCCGTTATGGCCAAGCAGACCGACGACCTCGCCCGGGTAGAGATCGACCGACGCGTCGTCGACGGCCTTGAGGCCGCCGAAGGCGATCGAGATGTCCTTCATCTCGACGAGGGGGGTTCGAACGTTCGCGTCCATGGCTTAGCCCTTGGCGGTTCTGCGGCGATAAAAGGTGTCGATGCCGACCGCCCCGACCAACACGACCCCGACCACCATTTGCTGATATGCCGAGTTCGAACCCGAGCAGCACCATGCCAGACTGCAGCGACTGGATGACCAGCGCGCCGATGATCGCGCCGTAGATCGTGCCGACGCCGCCCGCCAGCGACGTGCCGCCGATCACCGCCGCAGCGATCACGTAAAGCTCGTCGAACTGGCCGAGCGCGTTGGTCGCCGAATCGAGCCGGGCCGAATCGATGCAAGCCGCAACCCCCGCCAGCATGCCCATCAGCGCAAAAACCAGAACCGTGATCCGCTTGGTGTTGATGCCGGCGAGTTCGGCGGCTTCGGGATTGCCGCCGGTGGCGTAGATGTAGCGGCCGAAACGCGTGCGCCGCGCGAGGAATGTCATGGCGATGCCGGCCACCAGCGCGATCAGCACCGGAATCGCGTAGCCGGTCGAGATGAAAAGGCCACCCTCGGGGACCGGAATATTATGTGCTTGGGCATATTGCGCCGCGACGCGTTCGGGCCAGGGGTAGGCGTTGACGATCGCGGTTGCGCCCACGACAAACAAACAGCCGACGCCGCCGATCAGGTACTCCGCCCACATCGGCCGTTGCGGGAAGCGGAACCGCGCCCGCCTCTGCCGGCCCGAATAGAGGCCGAACACGATGCCCGCGCAGGCGAGCGCGCAGAGCGCCCAGCTCGCTGTGGCGCCGATCGAGCCCTGCGGTCCGCCGCCTATGAGGGCGAATCGATCGTCGAGCGGCGCGATGGTCTGGCCCGTCGTCACCCACCACCCTGCGCCGCGCCAGAACAATTGGGCGCCGAGGGTGACAATGAAAGCGGGAATGCCGAGATAGGCGACGAGCGAACCATGAAACGCGCCGATCGCCGCGCCGAGCGCCAGAGCGAGAACGACTGCAAGAATCCAGATCGCCGGATTGTCGAGGCCGAGATAGACCGGCATGATGCGGACCTGCGCGACGCCGATGATCGTCGACACGAATCCGATGATCGATCCGACCGACAGATCGATGTGCCGCATGACGATGACGAGCACCATGCCCGTCGCCATAATGGCGATCGAGGAGGTCTGAACCGACAGGTTCCAGAGGTTCCGCGGAGTCAGGAACAGGCTCTCGCCGGTCTGAATCTGCGTGTAGACATTGAACCCGACCCAGATCAACGCCAGCGCGCCGATCATGCCGAGCATGCGGGTATCGACCTCGGTGGCTCGAAGCAGTCGGCGAATGGCGGGTTCGTTGGGGGCTGTGCTGGTCGCGCCCGGCGCTGCGGAGGTCATTGGCTGTCCCTCGTCTTCGTTTTCGTTCGGCGCCGCGGCAAGCCTGGCCGGTGCCGGAGTCTCATGTTATAAAGCCGCGCAGCCGTAAGAGCGGCGCGGCCTTTTCGCATCATTCCGCTTTGGTCGCAGTCAGCTCACTTGCAATACGGGGTCATCTCGGGCTTCACGCCGGCGCAAACTTCCGCCTTGGTGATCCAGCCCTTGTCGACGATGACGTTGAGGTTGGCCTTGGTGACGGGGAGCGGGGTCAAAAGGATGCCGTCGACCGTCATGTGCTTCGGACCGCCCGAGAACGGCTTCACGCCTTCGATGGTCGACGCCTTCTTGCCAGCGGCGAGGTCGAGCGCCGCTTGGGCGGAGACATGGCCGAGATCGCGCGCGTCCTTCCAGATCGAGACGGTCTGAGTGCCGAGCGCGATTCGGTTGATCGCCGCGTGGTCACCGTCCTGACCCGACACGGGAACGGAACCCGCCATGCCCTGCGCCGCGAGGGCCGCCACAACACCGCCCGCCATGCCGTCGTTCTCGGCCACGACCGCGTCGACCTTGTTGTTGTTCTTGGTGAGGATCTGCTCCATGTTCTTCTGTGCGTTGTCCGGCTTCCAGTTGTCAGTATAGGATTCGCCGACGTTCTTGATCTTGCCGGCCGCCATTGCCGGACCGAGGACCTCCTTGATGCCCGAGAACAGGAAGTCCGCGTTGGGATCGCCCTTGTCGCCCTTGATGAAGGCGTAGTTGCCCGCGGGTTTGACCGCCTCGATCGCCTTCGCCATCATCCGACCGACTTCGACGTTGTTGAAGGTGATGTAGAGCACGTTCGGGCTCTCGATCAGGCGATCATAGGCGATGACCGGAATGCCTTCGTCGGTGGCTTTCTTGACCGCCGGGAGAATCGCCTCATTGTCGATCGCGAGGATCATTAGCACGTTGGCGCCCTTTGATATGAGACTCTCGACGTCGGCGAGCTGCTTCGTCGGCGACAACTGAGCGTCAGCCGAAATGTACTTCGCCCCGGCCTTGTCGAGAATCTGCTTGATCGCCGCCTCGTCTGTCTTCCAGCGCTCTTCCTGGAAGTTCGACCAGGACACGCCGACCGTTATGTCCTTCGCCAACGTGGCGAACGACGTCAGGCTTACGGAGGCGAGCAATATCGTCCCCAGCACCAGTGTATTCACGAGTTTCATTGCTTTTCCTCCACATGAGGTCCTTCCAGGACCGGTTAGACTTTTGGATCGCCAGCTTTGCTGAGCGACCGAGGCTTGATTTTTCACTCTAGCCCTCGACCGAGCGATAGCGCAACCGGTTGACGATGGTCAACAACGCCGAGGCCATTTCCTCGAAGGTCATTTCCTTATAGGCGGAAAGCGCCTGCCGGCCGCAGCGTCAAGGGAACGCGGGACCGAGGGCCCCAGGGATAGCTGGAATGAATGCGCTTGCGAGAACCGCGTCGTTCGTGACAAACAGAAGCCAACAGTCCGCCGCTTGGCAGGCGATGCGAGGGACATGAAACGCAGCCTTGGAGTTTTGATCGCGCTAAGCGTCGTGACAAGCGTCCTTGCGGCCTTCGCCGCCTCCGGCGGCAGTTGGGACGAGCGCGTCTTCGGGTCCCATGTCGATTTCGACGTGGTCGCTGCGGCGGGACCGTCGGCGCTCCCCGCCCTCATCGAGCGCGGGCGCGAGCTGTTCAAGGCGAAATTCACCACCGCGGACGGCGCCGGCCGGCCGAAAGCGACGCAGGCGATCATCCCGACAAAACGCAAGAGCGGCGTCAACCCGACGTTCAGCCGCACCAGTGGACCAGACTCGAACTCCTGCTTCGGCTGCCACAATGACCCGATAGAGGGCGGTTCCGGCGACGACGTCGCCAATGTCTTCGTCTCGGAGGGCTTCGAAAGCGCGCAGTTCGACAACATCGATCCCTCATTCTCGAGCGAGCGGCATACGATTGCATTGACGGGGGCGGGACTCGTCGAGTTGCTCGCGCGCGAAATGACCGCGGACCTGCAGGCCATCCGTGCGGAGGCCGTGGCGCATGCGCGCGCCACCGGCGAGCCGTGTCGCGCCGATCTCGTCACCAAGGGCGTACGGTTCGGATGGATCGAAGCCCATCCCGACGGCATGGTCGATCTCGACTCGGTCGACGGCGTCGACGCCGACCTTATCGTGCGCCCCTTCAGCCGGAAGGGCGTGTTCACCTCGCTCAGGCAGTTCACCATCAACGCCCTCAACGTCCATCATGGCATGGAGGCGGTCGAACGATTTGGCGTCCGCTGGACCGGAAGTCACGACTTCGCCGAGAGCGGCGTGCCCGACGCGATAACGCCGGGCGACGTCTCAGCCGTCGTCGCGTTCCAGGCGACGCTGCCGCCTCCGACGGTGAAGGCCGATGTGCCGGCTGACTGGCGCGCCGCGGCGAGGGAAGGCGCAAAACAGTTCCAGGCGATCAGCTGCGCGTCGTGCCACGTTCAGACCCTGCCCTTGAAGTCGCTCGTCTTCACTGATCCCGCGCCCTACGACATGGCAGGAACCTTGCGCGCATCGGAGGCGAAGGCGCCGATCCGTATCGATTTGAGCACGTTCCCCTTCGCTAGGACGCTGCAAAGGAACGACAAGGGCGAATGGCTGATCCCCCTCTACAGTGACCTCAAGCGCCATCTCGTGGTCGACGAGACAGTCAACGCGCTTGGCAACGAGTTGCAGGCGCAGCGTTTTGTCGAACGCGACGTCTTCCTGACGCCGAGGCTCTGGGGCGTCGGCTCGACTGCGCCTTATGGCCACAACGGCGCCTTTCGCATGCTCGACGAGGTCATCGTGGCGCATGGCGGCGACGCGCGCTTTTCGCGCGACGCCTATCTCGCGCTCGACCCCGAGCAACGCGATAGCATCGTTGCTTTTCTGCGTTCGCTGGTCATCGAGGCGCCATGAGGATCGTCGTCGGGCTCCTCATCGTCCTCGCAGTCTTCGCCGCCCACGCCGCCGACGGCCCGCAAAAGCCGCTCGGCGACGTGCCGGTCATGCATGAAGAGGCCGAGGCGGCGGGGATTCACAGCGTCTACGACGGCCCGTGGGAGTTCTTCGTCGGCGGCGGCGGCGCGGCCTTCGACTGCGACGGGTCAGGGTTCCCCTCGGTGTTTCTGGCCGGCGGCAAGAATCCGGCGAAGCTCTTCGTCAACCGGTCGAAGGCCGGCGGTCCTCTCCGGTTCGAAGAAAGGCCCCTCGATATCGGCGCCGATCCGAAACTGCTCCAGAACGTGATCGGCGCCTATCCGATTGACATCGACGGCGACGGCCACATGGATCTCTTCGTCCTGCGGGTCGGCGGCAACCTCCTTCTGAAGGGCGGGCCGGACTGCAGCTTCACGCTCGCCAACAAGGAATGGAATTTCGACGGCGATTCCGGCTGGACGACCTCGTTCGCAGCCGAATGGGAGCCGGGGCAGAAATTTCCGACGCTGGCCATCGGCCATTATGTCGACCGCAGCGCGCCGGGCTCGCCCTGGGGGACGTGCGAAGAGAACTCGCTCTATCGTCCGCAACCGGGCGACAGGCCGGATTATTCCGTTCGAACCCCGCTCGCGCCGGGCTTTTGCGCCCTCTCGATGCTGTTCACCGACTGGAACAAGTCGGGCGTCCCCTCTTTGCGCGTCTCCAACGACCGCCAGTATTATCGCGGCGGGGAAGAGCAGATGTGGCGCATCGAACCCGGCAAGACGCCACGTCTCTATACGCGCGCCGACGGCTGGCGGCATCTGTCGATCTTCGGCATGGGGATTGCCGAGGGCGACATCGACGGGTCCGGCTACCCGGAATATTTTCTCACCTCGATGGGCGACGAGAAGCTGCAGAAGCTCGACCCGGACGAGGCGGGCCGCGGCGAACTGCCGGTCTATCGCGACATCGCGGCCGAGGTCGGGGCGACGGCGCATATTCCCTATACCGGCGGCGACAAGCGGCCTTCGACCGCGTGGCACGCCGAGTTCGCCGACTTCAACGACGCGGGCCTCCTCGATATTTTCGTCTCGAAGGGCAATCTTGAGCAGATGCCGGATTTCGCCGCTAGGGACCCGAGCAACCTCCTCCTCGGCCAGTGGAACGGCAAATTCGCCGAGGCCGGCGACGAGGCGGGGATCGCCGGCGACCGCAAGGGCCGCGGCGCGCTGATCGCCGACTTCAACCTCGACGGCTGTCTCGACATTCTGCAGATCAACCGCGGCTCGAACGTCTCGCTGTTCCGCAATCTCGGCGCCAAAAACGGCGATGGCCCGCCGCTGCCGATGGGCAACTGGACCGAGATCAGGCTTGTCGAACCAAATCCCAACCGCGATGCGGTCGGGGCCAAGATTTCGGTGAAGACCGGCACGCGCACCCAGACCCGCACCATTGAGGTTGGAGGCGGAGACGCCTCCGGCCACGCGGGCTGGATCCATGTCGGCTTAGGCACCGCCGAGCGCGCCGAGATCCGCGTGCAGTGGCCGGACGGCGAATGGAGCGCGACCTATCGCGTGTTCGCCAACCAGTTCGTCGTCGTCGACCGGACGAAGCCGCAGGCGGCCTACTGGTATCCAGGCCGATAGAGAGCCTGGTTGGTCAATTCAGCGCGCGGCGGCCATGCGGGGAGTCGAGCGAGAATGCGGGAATGGCGACATTGAAGCTTTTGCCGTCTTCGCCGACCATTCGATATTCGCCGAACATCACGCCGCTCGGCGTCGTCAAGGGACAGCCGGAGGCGTAGCGGAACGCCTCGCCGGGCTTGATCGTCGGCTGCTCGCCGACGACGCCGGGCCCCCGGACCTCCTGCTGGCGCCCGTCCGCGTCGGTGATGCGCCAATAGCGATCCATCAGCGTCACAGGCCTGTCGCCGAGATTGGCGATCTCGACGTCGTAGCGCCAGAAGAAGCGGCCCTCGTCCGGATCGGAGCGGTCCGGATCGAACGCCGGCTCGACCGTGACTTTGACCTGGTGCGTGACCGCCATATACATGGGAATGCTATTTTAGCGGCGAGCGGCGGGACGTCCACCGTGTTTGTTGGTTTTTCGCTATTCGGCCGGCCCGGCCGGGCAGGATTGCCGCTTCATGAGCGGTGAACGCCTCGAAACGGCCAAGGCCCTGCTGGCGCGGCTCGTCGCCTTCGACAGCGTGAGCGACAAGTCCAATCTGCCGGTGATCGACTTTGTCGAAGACTATCTTAAGGCCCACGGCGTCGCCGCGCGCCGCGCGCGGAACGCCTCGGGGGACAAGGCCGCCATCCTCGCCACCGTCGGGCCCAGCGTCGACGGCGGCGTCGTGCTCTCGGGCCATACCGACGTCGTGCCGGTCGAGAGCCAGGCCTGGTCCGGCGATCCGTTCGAATTGCGGCAGCGGTCCGGGCGGCTCTACGGCCGGGGCGCCTGCGACATGAAGGGCTTCGACGCCTGCGTGCTGGCGATGGTCCCGGCCTTCCAGGCTGCGGCGCTGAAGCGCCCGATCCATATCGTCTTGAGCTACGATGAGGAGACCACCTGCCTCGGGTCGCTCGACGTCATCGCCTGGTTCGGCCATGACGAGCCCAGGCCCGGCGCCATCGTCGTCGGCGAGCCGACGATGATGCAGGTCGCAGACGCGCACAAGAGCATAGCGACGTTTCGCACCCGGGTCACCGGCCACGAGGCGCATTCGGCCCTGCCGGCGCTGGGGGCGAACGCGGTCGCGGCGGCGGCCGACGTCGTCAGCGAGATCGGGCGCCTGGCGCGCGAGTACGAGAAGGGCCCGCTCGATCCGCGGTTCACGCCGTCCTACTCGACCCTGCATGTCGGCATGATCCAGGGCGGCACGGCGCGCAACATCCTCGCCCGCGAATGCATGTTCCACTGGGAGTTCCGCGGGCTCCCGGGCGTGCCGACCGCCTCGGCCCTCATGAAGGTGCAGGCCTTCGTCGACGCAGTCGCGCTGCCGCGGCTCACCCGCTATGTCGCCGGACCGACGATTGAGACCGAGATCGAAGTCGACGTGCCGCCACTCGCCGCGGCGCCGGGCTCGGCGGCCGAAACGCTGGCCTTGAGGCTCACCCGATCCAACGACCGGATCGCCGTCTCCTTCGCCACCGAAGCCGGGCAGTTCCAGGCGGCCGGCCTGCCGGCGGTGGTGTGCGGGCCGGGCTCGATCGACCAGGCCCACAAGCCCGACGAGTTCGTGGACGAGGCGCAGCTGGCGGCGTGCCTTGCCTTTCTCGACAATCTCGCCGGAGAACTCGCGCGGTGAGCTTTTAGATGGCCGGCATGGCCGTCCCGGGACTTGATCCGGGGATCGTCCAGGCCATCTACGTGCAAAATCGTGAACGCAAGTAAGGCGCCGGGGAAACAAGGCGTTTTTCTTCCCTTTTCCTTTCTTTTATGACTTTTTCTTGCTTTTCTCACGCCGGAACGAGTGTTTTCAAGGGGTTATTGTGGTTCAGCGCGAGAAAATTCTTTGCCGCCGTCCTCGCTACCCGCCGCCCCGCGTGCCCGTCCCAAGTCCATGGGCGCCGTCCCGCTTCGCCGATCGAGCTTCGAAGCGGGCGCCGAGCCCTCAACCATCCCGAACTCGCTTTCTCGGCCTGGCGCCGCTGAGAAGTTGCAGGATAGCATAGATTCTGGAAATCTGAAAGCAAATGTTGGGGAATGCGGTCTTGACAGTGTCCTCGCCTATCCGGCGCTTCGACGCAAGGGCCGGACGGGGTCATTGTTTGCTTGGCGGAGCGGGGCGCGGAAGGAATTCGAAGTCAAGGATGCGCCCATGGCCCGTCGCGAGACGGGCGTCTCGTGACGCCCTTCGGCTCCTTGCGATGACGGCGCCTGCGCCTAGCGCGGCGCGGCTCCCCCGACGAAAAAGCCTCACTCCTGAACCAGCCGGAACGACTTGCGGCCGCTCGTGAACATGAGGCTCCAAAGCGCGCCGGCGCCGAGGACGTCCGCCATCTCCTGCATGGCGAAGAAGGGGATCAGCGCGACGAAGAAGATCGCCGCATAGGTCAAGAGGCCGAGCCACGTCCCGCCGCCGAAGTCGGCGACGGCGGTCGATAAGGGGAGACCCTTGAACCAGGCCCGGATCGCTTCTTCGCCGATGTGGAACAGGATCAGGACGATCGCGAAAAGGAGGGACTTTCCGAGCACGATCCAGACGAGCGCCTTCTCTTTCAGGCTCCCTCCGAGGCTGAGCGCCTGGGCGATCAGGATCACTTTGCCGAAGATGAGCGCGTTGACGATGGCGAAGCCCTCGTTCCAGACGCTGATGCCGTTCTCATGCAGGAGCTCTCGCTTGTAGCCGGCGAAGAGAGCAAAGAGCACCCAAAGATACAGGGTGATGATGGCGTATCTCTTCAGCTCATCGAGCGCGCGTTCTTCGAGGCTCTTTGTTTTCGCGGCCGCCGCCGCGGCGGCGGCCGAGGGCGTTTTCGGAACATTCTGCATCCCATTCCTCCGCGCGGCTTCGGCCGGTCGTTCAAGCCCCGAGACTGAACGCCGCGTGGCCTGTCGTCAAAGCGAATCGCCGGGGTGCGGCGGGTCTCCTTTCTCCGCGAAGCGGGGAAGGTGACCCGAAGGGCCGGATGGGGTGTGGAAAGCAGGTCTGGATCGATGCAGGTTCGAGGTGACGGTCGTGCAATCCGACTTGCGTCGAAGCAGCGGGCCACACCCCATCCGGCGCTTCGCGCCACCTTCCCCAGCAGAGCTGGGGAAGGGACCCGCGCCGCGGCTTTCGATGTGTGAGTACGGTCGCTCGCAAGGGGGCGGGACACGTCGCTACCGCCCGCTCTCGCGCCTCAGCTCTTCGACATAGCGCGCGATGTTCTGATCTTGCGGCGTCAGACTGAGGAGCCGCTCCGCATATTGCAGCTCCGACGGCTGGTCGCCCGCCTTGATGCTCAACTGAAGGAGCGCGGTGAGGATCTCGCGATTGCCCTCATGCGCGTCGAGGGCGCCGGTCAGAACCTCATGCGCCTCTTCGCTTCGCCCGGTCGAATCGAGCCATCGCGTAGACGAAGACGTACCGCGCATTTTCGGGAGCGAGGTTCGCTGCCTGGCGCAATTCGTAGAGCGCATCCTCGCGCCTCTTCTCACGGATGAGCGCGAGACCGAGAGCATGGTGCGCGCCCGCGTCCATTGGCGAGGCGGCGAGCGCCGTCCTCAACACGGCTTCGCCTTCCTTGTCCCGGCCGGTCTGCCGATAGAGATCGGCGAGATTGACGGACGCGGGTGGGAACTGGGGCGCGAGCTTGAGCGCCGCCCGGTATTCGGCTTCGGCCTTCGCGGTCTCACCCGTGCGCGCGTAGAAACTGCCGAGCGTCAGCCGCGCCTCCGGCCGGTCGGCGTTGAGCTTTTGCGCCGCGATGAAGTCTTGCGCAGCGCGGTCGAAAGCCGGCCGGTCGGCGGGGGGCTGACGGTCGGGAGGAACCGCCGCCAGCAAATCGGCGGCCCGCACGCGAACGCCGCGCACCGGATCGCTTAAGAAGGGCGCCGCGAGCGGCCAACTCTGATCCGGACCTGCGCTGCCGAGCATATCGAGCGCGCCGATCCGCACCATAGGGTCGGGATCGACGAGGGCCAATTTTGCGAGAGAAAGGTTATAGGGCGAGAGAGAGGGCGCGAGCTCCTGAAGAGCGCCCGCGCGGGCGAAGGCGGGCGTCTCGGGATCCGAGGCCGCGGCCTCGAGCAGCGCCCCGGCGTCGGCGCGATCGGTCCAGGCGTCGTGGAACGCTTGCGCGTAATGCTGGAACCCTTTGCGTGTCGGCCCATGCCAGCCTTGGACGGCGTCGGCGGCCCACTGAGCCGTTTTGTCGGCGTGGCAGGCGTTGCAGGCGTTCGGCGTCCCGAGCTTGACGGAGAGGTCCGGCCGGGGAATGCGCAAGGAGTGATCGTGCCGTGGATCGACGACCATATAGGCGCGGGTCGGCATGTGACGGGCGGGGCAGCCGACCGGCGGGTCGACGCCCTCGTGCCGCGCATGCGCGGCGACGGCGTATTTGCCGGCCGCATGGCATTGCAGGCAGACGCCGTCGCCGAGCAGCTTGAGCTTGGCGCTATGCGGGTCGTGGCAGTCGCTGCAGATGACGCCCTTGGCGAACATCCTGCTCTGCTTGAACGAACCGTATTCATAGACTTCATCCTGCATCTGGCCGTCGGCGAAATAGAGGCCGTGGCTCAAGGGCGGAACGACGTGGGTCTCCGACAGCCATTGTCCCGGGACCCAGTTTTCCGCGATCGTCCCGCGGCGCGCGTGGCAGAAGCCGCAGGTCTCGACCTCCTTGCGCAAGGTCGCGAGGGGCGCGTTGCGCGTCGCATTGCCGGTCGAAGGATCGATCGTCCAGGCGGCGTTCTTGCGCTCGTCGAAATTGACGATCAGCCCCTTGGGGTCGCCGGCCTCCGCATCCGAGCGCCAGCCGGGATGTTCTCCCGCCCAGGCGACATGCGCCGAGCCCTGTCCGTGGCACGTCTCGCAGCCGACGCTGATCTCGGCCCAAATGGTGGCGAACGTGTCCTTCGCCGCGTCGTAATTTTTGCGCACGCCGGTCGAGTGGCATTCGGCGCACATGAAATTCCAGTTCTGGTTGAGCCTCGTCCAGTGCAGAATGTCGTCGTGGCCCACCTCCTCGTTGGGATAGAGGTGGAGCCAGCGCTGGCCGCCCTTGTCCTTCGGGCGGCTATCCCAGGCGATCGAAAGCGCCTGCAGGCGCCCGTCGGGAAATTCGATCAGATATTGCTGCAAGGGAGCGACGCCGAAGGTGTATAGGATCTCGAATTCGGCGAGTTTGCCGTCGGGCCCGTCGGTCTCGACAAAGAATTTGCCGTCGCGGCGGAAGAAACGCGACCTGACGCCGAAATGCTCGAAGGTCGCGTTGGCGAAATCGCCGAGGACGGATCTGTCCGTCGCGTGATCCATCGCGAGCTGATGGTGGGAGCCGTTCCAGAGCTTCGCCTCGCCCTCATGGCACCCGGCGCAGACCGCGCTGCCAACGTAGGTCGGCGCGGGCGCCGCGGGAGTGGCCGTCTCCGCGGCGTGAGCCTGGATGAACCGCTGCGCCCCGGTCAGCGCCATCCCGGCGGCCGCGCCGATGAGCGTGACCGCGATGGCGGCGACGAGGATCCATTTCCGCCGGCGCGATCGCAAAGAGACGATCCTTCTCCGGAGACGAGCGCCAAGCCGGCGCTCGCGCTTATCGCTTCGGCGGCTCGCGCCGGTCAAGGCGGGTGGGCGCAAGGCTTTCGCATGGCCGCGATTTTGGCTAATGCGGCTTCATCCGGGCGACGCGACGCCCGGCGCGGAGGGCGGAGAGTTGAGGCGTCTCGTTCGTTGGATCCGGCGTCTGCTGGTTCTGGGCTTGGGGATCGTCGGCGTCTGGCTGATCGTTTTCGTCTTCCGGATCACCGACCGGCGGTTCCCGTCGATCCTGGCGCTCAGTCTCGCCTATGCAATCGCCGCCTATGTCATCCTGCCGCGCGTCGTGCGGATGGCGGTGAAAATCCTGCAGCGGAAAAGCGTGCCGAGCTTCACCCTGACCGGCGACAGTCTGCCGGGAGATCCGGTCAATCTCGCGCTGATCGGCGAGTTCGAGAAGCTCCGCGCCGCATTCGCAAAGGCCGGCTGGACCGAGGCGGACCCCCTCGGCCTCGTGAGTTCGTCGCGGATGGTCGTCGCCTTCGTCTTCAACCGGCCCTATCCGGCGGCGCCGTTCAGCACGCTCTATCTCTTCGGGCGGGGACAGGACATCGGCTTTCAGAAGGCGATCGACGGCAGCCCGCGCAAGCGCCATCACATTCGTTTCTGGGCCATGAATATGGAGCACGGCGAAGACACCCTGGGAACCGCCGCCTTCTGGCGCAACAAGGATCGCCCGCCGTTCGACCAGCCGGCGCTCTGGATCGGCGCCGGGACGCGCGACACCGGCTTCTCGCTAACCGCCTTCACCTTTCAGGTGACGCACGCGACCGACGACGACACCAACGCCGAACGCGATTTCATCGTCGGCGAACTGAAACGGAACGGGACGATCGGCGACGTGACATGGCACCGCCAGGGCGAGCGGCTCCATACGGGGCGCGTCAACCACTATATCACCGACGGCGAGGTGGCGGCGGCGAGCCTGGCGTGAGGGCTTGGCGTATCCTGCCCTGAGGCCCGCCGGACCGAAGTCATCTTTGCCAGACTGTAATAATGTGTACACCTCTCAAGTTGCACATATGGTCCAATTATGCAGGAATTGACCTTGCGGAAGGAAGAGGTCTGCGATGCTTTCCTGGTTGCCGCTGCGACGCGCGAAGACCGAACAGATAGACGCCGAGGCCGAGGCGCTGATCGGCGATTTCGGCATCGCCGCCTATTCCGAGGCGCGCCGGAGGGAGCAAGAGGCCAGTTCCGATCCAATCGCGCGCGATTGGGCGCTCGTTGCCGCTGCGGTGGCGCAAAAGACGGGAAGGAGCATCGGCCCGGACGCCTCGATCCGGATGGCGAAGGAGGCCATTTTCGCGCCTGAAGGCGATCCGTCCGTAGCTCGCGAGCATCACTCTTCCGCGCATCATGTGGCCGAAGCTGCGGCGTTGCAGCAGTTCCGGATCCAATTGGTAGGCGCTGCGTCGGATCGCGGAACATCGATTTTGGAGGACGTCGAAATTCAGGCTTCCGACCTGTCCGCCGCCATCATCGCCGCCGCGAATCTTGCCTTGCCGCCTCGAACGATCGCGCTGCGCATTCTCGACAGTACGGGAAATGAAGTCTTCGCGCGAAAGAGGCGCGAGCGCCCCGTCGCCCATCTGGCCCCCTCAGATGCACGGAAATTGCCTCGAGTCCGGCCCAGCCCATCGGTGTGATCGCGATCGGGCATAGGACGCCGGCCAGAGCGATAACCTCTCCCGGCGACGCGCCCATTGCGCGGCGGGCGCTCAGGCGCCATCTTAACCTTCGGCTCCGGCCGGGTGGATCAGCGCCGGGGGCTAGAGCAGGCTCAGCAATGTTGATCCGACGTCTAATCTCCCCGCTAGCGGCCGCAACCGTCGCCGTGTCGCTGTTCGGCCAGGCGGCCAACGCCGACCTCCTAATCGAGATCGACAAGTCCGCCCAGCGCATGACGGTCACGGTCGACGGCGCGCAGCTTTATAAATGGCCGGTGTCGACCGGAGCGAACGGCTACGACACGCCGAGCGGCGCCTTCAGGCCGTTCCGCATGGAAATCGACCACACCAGCGACGAATATGAAAATGCGCCGATGCCCTACTCGATTTTTTTCACCATGACCGGCAACGCGGTGCACGGCACTGAGTATGAACGCGATCTCGGCCATGCCGTCTCGCACGGCTGCGTGCGGTTGTCGGTGAACAACGCCGCCACGCTGTGGGCGCTGGTCAAGCAACAAAAGATGGCGAACACGTCGGTGGTGGTGACGGGCCAAGTCCCGGGCTCCAAACCATCGACGGTCGCTGCAGTCGGGCTCGCGTATCCGTATCCGAAGCCTCTGCAGGCTAGCGTCCAGCCTCCTCGCCCCCCGGCTCCCGGGTTGCCGTCGCTATTCTCCTTTTTCAATCAATAGGCCGCGGAATCGTCATCGTGAGGCGCCGCAGTCGAAAGACGCTGACTTTCTGTCGACGGCTTTTTCGCGTAAGCCAAGTCTTTCCTAACGGTTCGCGCTCGCCATGATCGCGGCGCGCGTGGACTTCACCTGATCCGCGGTAACGGCGGACGCGGACGAGCCCCAGCTGTTGCGGACATAGGTCAGCACCGCGGCGATCTCCGCGTCATCCAGCTTCCAGGCGAACGATGGCATGCCTGGGCCCGTCCGCTCGCCGGCGGTCGCAACGCTGCGCGCGCCCTCCATGAGGACGCGGATGAGGCTTGTTGGATCGGTGGAACGAACGTTCGGAGATCCTGCAAGCGACGGGAAAAGAAACGGGACGCCCTTCCCATCCATCCCATGGCAAGCCGAGCATTCATCGGCGTAGATCGCGCCTCCGGCGACCATCGTCGGATCGGAGGCGGAAACCGCAGCCGGCGACGAACTTGCCTGACTCGGCAGGTCTTTCAGATAAGTGGCGATGGCTGTGAGGTCGGCGTCGGTCATCTGCGAACTCGACAGCGATATTTCCTCCGCCATGATTCCGGTCGCGGCGCCGACCGCGTTATGGCCAGTCTTCAGGTAGGACACGATGTCGGCGACGCTCCACCCGCCGAGCCCCCTCTCGTTGTCATTGGTGATGTTGGGCGCGAACCATCCCTGCAGCGCGTAGCCTTGAAAAGCGTGCTTCAGGTCGTCGCCGCCGAGCGTCGTCTTGGGTGTGTGGCATGCGCCGCAGTGCCCCAGACCTTCGACAAGGTAGGCCCCGCGATTCCATTCGGCGGATTTCGCGGCGTCCGGCTTAAATTCGCCGCCCTTGAAATAGAGCGCATTCCAGACCTTCATTTCCTCGCGAACGTCGAAAGGGAACGGCAGCTGGTTTGAGACCACACGATTGCGGACAGGCGGCACCGTATTGAGATAGGCGCGAATAGCGAGTGCGTCGCGTTCGGTCAGTTTCGTATAGTACGGATAGGGCATCGCCGGGTAGAGCAGCGTGCCTCCATGCCCCTTCCCCTCGCGCAGCGCAGTCAAAAAAAGCTCGTCGCTCCACGCGCCGATCCCGGTCTCGCGATCGGGCGTGACGTTGGCCCCTACGACGACGCCGAACGGAGTCTGGATCGACCGCCCGCCGGCGAAGGGCTGGCCTGAGCCGGGCACGGTGTGACAGCTCGCACAGTCGCCCGCCACCGTCAGATACCGCCCTCGCTCGATCTGAACGAAGTCCTGCGGGTCGAGGCTTGTGCCCTGCACATCCGTTTGTGCGCGGCCAACTGCGACCAGGCTTGACGCCACGAGCAACGAGGCGACGGCGACTCTCGCGATGCGGCGTGCGAGTTCCTCAGGCATGGACAAGAGGTCCCGGGTTCTTGAGGTATTGATTCCTGATCGCATCGGCCGACCAATAGGCAAGCGCCGCAACCGTACCGGTTGGATTGTATCCGGCGTTTTGCGGAAATGCGCTCGCGCCCATGACGAAAAGGTTGGGAACGTCCCAGCTTTGCAAATAGCGGTTGAGCGCGCTGGTTAAGGGGTCGGTCCCCATGATTGCGCCGCCGCAGAGATGCGTCGTCTGGTACTGTGTGCTGTTGTATGGTCCCTTGCGATATTGCTTCACGACCTCTCTGGCGCCCATCGCCTTGATGATTTCGGCGAATTTGTCGGTCAGATACGCGTTCTGCTTGATCTCGTTGTCGTGGAAGTCGATCGTGATGCGAACCAGCGGTTGGCCGAGATGGTCGCGATAGAGCGGGTCGAGGTCGAGATAGACGTCGCGATAAGAGTAGAAGCTCCCGTGCACGCCGGTACCCGGCGTCACCGTGCTCAGATAATTGTCGCGCACGCCGCTCTTCCAACCCTCGCCCCAGCGGGGCGTGCCGGGCGGAACGTTGTTCGTTTGAATCGGGCGCCCGTTCGTCTGCACCTGTCCCATGTATCCGCCCCCGACGAAACCGAGGGGACCGTGATCGAAATTGTCGCCGTTGAATTCGTCGATGCACATTCCGATCGAGCCGGAGGAGATGAACGGATTGAAATTGAATTTGTCCTTGTCGAAGAATCCGATTGCCTGGGAGATCGTCTGGTGGGTGAAGTTGCGGCCGATCACGCCCGTGTTGGCGACCGGGTCGTAGGGCTGGCCGATCTTTGACAGCAGCAGGAGCTGAACGTTGAAGATGCTGAAAGCCGCCAGGATGACGAGGTCAGCTGGCTGTTCAAACTCCTCGCCGCTCGTATCGACGAAGGTGACGCCTGTCGCCCGTTTGCCCGAATTGTCAACATTAATGCGCGTCACCTCGCATTCGGTGCGATAGGCAAAGTTTGATTTCATGAGCAGAACAGGAAGAATGGTCGTCTGCGGGCTCGCCTTCGAATAGTTGCCGCATCCGAACCATTCGCAGAAGCCACAATAGGTGCAAGGTCCGAGCCGGAGCCCAAGCGGGTTGACGTACGCCTGCGACATATTGCCGGACGGCTGCGGAAACGGCTTGTAGCCAAGCTCTCGCGCGGCCTTGGCGAACAGCGAGTGGCTGAAGGGCTGCGCCTGCGGTGGATTGGGATAGGGCCGCGAGCGCGGCCCTTCGAACGGATTGCCGCCGTCGAGAATCTGCCCTTTCAGATTGCCCGCGGCGCCCGACGTCCCACAAAGATACTCGTAGCGGTCGTAGTGAGGCTCGAGCTCGTCGTAGGTGACGCCATAGTCCTGGATCGTCATGTCTTCAGGGAGAAAACCGGCGCCATACCTTTGCGTCAGATGCGTCTTGAGGACGAAGTCGGAGGGCAGGAAGCGAAAAGTTTCGCCGTTCCAGTGGAGCCCGCCGCCGCCGACGCCGTTCATCGGCATGAAGGCGCCCCAGCTGCGGATCGGCAGCGCCTGCTGGTCCATCTTGTTGCGAAAGGTGAAGGTCGTCTGCGCCGGCCGGAGAAACAGTTCGTGCCGAATGCGATAGCGAAGTTCGTCCTGGGCGTAGGTCGTCGGAAAGTCGGTCGGCGCGTCCCGCCACGGCCCCCGTTCGATCGCGATGACGTCGAGACCTTCGTCGGTCAACTCTTGCGCGAGGATCGAGCCTGTCCAGCCGAGGCCGATGATCGCCACGTCCTTGTGGGGGAGCTTGCGCGCCATCGTTCGCTCCTCAGGTCTTGTGTGTATTCCAATCCGCCCGTCCCATGAAGCTGACGGGCGGATGGGGGTAGCGCTCGTTATGACGGTGGACCCAGTCGCGGTAATCGTAACGCGCGCCGGGATAGCCGATCATGCGCCAAGCGCACATGTCGCGGTTGCCGCCGTAAATCGGGTCGGCGAAAAATCCCTCGTGCACGTTCGTCAGCAGCAGTTCGAAGAACGCCTTCCCGTCGACGCCGTCCAGTTTCGCGGCGCCGCTCTCCAGGTCGCCAATAATTCCATCCTTGTCGGCATCGCTGAGCGAGGCGAAAGCGCCGCCTTTCTGCTTCCGACAATATTGGTCGAGCGCCGCCAACGCCTTGCGATATTGGACGGCCGGGCCGTCTTCATCCTGCGGGCCCTGCTCCTTCGTTCCCTTAATGAACGGCGGGCTGACATAGAGGCCGCCGTTGCGCCCATAGCGGCCGGCGAGCTGACGATCGACGAAGACCGCGCAACCTGCGTCTTTGCCGCCGGGAGTGTCGGGATCTGGGGGGATGAGGCGATCGGCCAAGGCCTCCACCGCCGCTGCCTCGCTTGCGTCGAAAAAGAGCCACGGCCCCGACTTGACCGGCTGAGGAGGGGAGCCCGCCTCCGGCCGCCAAGGCAGCGCCGAGAGCGCTTGTGCGCGAGCTGCGGTTGCGACGGCGACGAAAGCCGCGGCGCTTCCCAGGAGTTCCCGTCGGTGGAGCCTCAGCATGCGCGCCGCCTCCGCCTGTCGAAACTTATGGACCTCCCCGGCTCCGGTCTCGCCGTCGACCTGACCGGTCGCGGCGCTCGAGTCCTTCGATGCCAGGAGCACATAGATTGGCGCCAGTTCCGCCGGTTGTCCAGCCCTGCCGAGCCGTCAGCCCGTGCGGCCGAACAGCTCGCGCAACCTGCTCTTGGCCGCTTCGAGCGTCCGCTTGCGTCCCGGCGACAGATTTCGGCCGGCGCGGTTGATGTAGAGATTCAGCATCGACATCGCCGAGCGAAAAGCGCTCGACTTTCGGCGATCGCTGGCTTCCGCTGAATGTTTCAGCGACTTGGCGATCTCGTCCGCGCTGGCCTTCTTGAAGACATGCGGCTCGAGGTCGAGAGTATCCGAATGCTCGGTTACCTCGGCCGACCTTTTTTCTTTTGGCGATCAGTCATGACGCACTCCCCGCGTCCAAGGTTTTGGTGCGGTAACGCTGAACGAACGGGTTGTGTTCCGCTTAGCGGAAATCGCTTGCCATTCCCATGCGAGGCAGCCAAGCCTGCGTCTACGCGGGTTCGAGCCGCCACACCCCAATGACTGAGCCGACAACAAGCAGCGGGCACGCTCCAATGACTTGCCACGCATCTCGTCTCCGGCATGGAATGCGCCTGCGCGCAGCAAGAAGACCGAAGCGAGACGATACCGACGCGCGCGGATGTTAGCACTCTCTTGTAATGAGTGCCAACGATAGCCATGTAGGGCCCGCGTCTAACCGCCGCCGAGAGCTAGGGCAATTGCTCATGAGCCGGGAAGGCAGGTCGACTGAAAGCGAATCTCATGAAATTTCGTCCGTTGCACGACCGCGTCGTCATCCGCCGCCTTGAGGGCGAGGACAAGACGAAGGGCGGCATCATTATTCCCGACACCGTCAAGGAGAAGCCGCAGGAAGGCGAGGTGGTCGCCGTGGGGCCAGGCGCCCGCGACGAGAGCGGCAAGCTTGTTCCGCTCGCTCTCAAGGCGGGCGACCTCGTCTTGTTCGGCAAATGGTCGGGGACCGAAGTCAAGGTCGACGGTCAGGACCTCCTGATCATGAAAGAGTCCGACATTATGGGCGTGATCGAGGGCAGAGCGGCCGTCAAGAAGGCGGCCTGACAAGATCAAGAGCCCTTCATAGAAACCACGAGGAGTTGAACGCCATGTCCGCCAAAGACGTCAGATTTTCCAGCGATGCACGCGACAGAATGCTGCGCGGAGTCGATATTCTCAATAACGCCGTCAAGGTGACGCTCGGGCCCAAGGGCCGCAACGTCATTCTCGACAAATCATACGGCGCACCCCGCATCACCAAGGATGGCGTCACTGTCGCCAAGGAGATCGAGCTTGAGGACAAGTTCGAGAACATGGGCGCTCAGATGGTCCGCGAGGTCGCCTCGAAGACCAATGATCTCGCCGGCGACGGCACAACCACCGCCACCGTGCTGGCCGCCTCAATCATGAAGGAAGGCCTCAAGCTGGTCGCCGCCGGAATGAATCCGATGGATTTGAAGCGAGGCATCGACATTGCCGTGACGGCGGTCGTGAAGGACATCGAACGCCGGTCGAAGAAGGTGCAAACCTCCGAAGAGATCGCCCAGATCGGGACGGTCGCCGCGAACGGCGACAAGACCATCGGGAAGATGATCGCCGACGCGATGAAGAAAGTCGGCAACGAGGGCGTCATCACCGTCGAGGAGGCAAAGAGCTTGGAAACCGAGCTCGATGTCGTCGAGGGCATGCAGTTCGACCGTGGCTATCTCTCGCCCTATTTCATCACCAACGCCGAGAAGATGGTGGCCGAACTCGAGGACGTCTATCTCCTCATTCATGAGAAGAAGCTCTCCTCGCTCCAGCCGTTGTTGCCGCTCCTCGAGGCAGTTGTTCAAGCAGGCAAGCCGCTCGTCATCATCGCCGAGGACATCGAAGGCGAGGCGCTGGCGACGCTCGTGGTCAACAAGTTGCGCGGGGGCTTGAAGGTCGCAGCCGTCAAGGCGCCCGGCTTCGGCGATCGCCGCAAGGCGATGCTTGAGGATATTGCGATCCTCACCGGCGGTCAGACGATTGCCGAGGACCTCGGCATCAAGCTCGAGAACGTGACGTTGCAGATGCTTGGCCGCGCCAAGAAGGTTCGCATCGAGAAGGAAAACACCACGATCATCGACGGCGCCGGCAAAAAGTCCGACATTGAAGGCCGCATCTCACAGATCAAGGCGCAGGTCGAGGAGACGACCTCCGATTATGACAAAGAGAAGCTGCAGGAGCGTTTGGCCAAGCTCGCGGGCGGTGTCGCGGTGATCCGCGTTGGCGGCTCGACCGAAGTCGAGGTGAAGGAGAAGAAGGACAGAGTCGACGACGCGATGCACGCGACGAAAGCCGCAGTCGAGGAAGGCATCGTTCCGGGCGGCGGCGTTGCGCTACTGCGGGCTAAGGCGGCGATCGGCAAGCTCAGCGACGAGAATGCCGATGTCCAGTCCGGCATCAATATCGTGCTGAGGGCTCTTGAAGCGCCGATTCGGCAGATCTCTGAAAATTCTGGCGTGGAGGGCTCGATCGTCGTCGGAAAGGTCTTGGCCAACAGGTCCCAGACCTTCGGCTTCGACGCACAGACCGAGCAATATGTCGACATGCTTGAGGCCGGTATCGTCGATCCGGCCAAGGTCGTGCGGGTCGCACTGCAAGACGCGGCTTCGATCGCCGGCCTCATGGTCACCACCGAGGCCATGGTGGCCGAGACGCCGAAGAAGAATGCCGCCCCAGCGATGCCGATGGGTGGCGGTATGGGCGGGATGGATTATTGATAAGTAGGCTACCAGCGCTGAGGCGAGCATAATCGGCGACGATTGGCGTGACTCTCACGCCGATCGTTTCGGCTCGCGGCCATGTCGAGAATTTCCCAGCCGACTACGCGAACCCGGGCGTCCGCTATCCCGTCATCGCCAGGCGGAATCGGTTGCCGACCTTGAGGCCTAGTGACGACGCCAGCGCGCTCCACGCGAGGATCGGCGGATGACTCCACTCACGGTCCATCACCGGACCGCTTATCAATATCGGCGGGCGGTCAATCTCTGGCCGCACCGCCTCATGCTCTGCCCGCGCGAGAGCCGCGATCTGCGAGTGATCTCGTGCGTGGTGACGGTTTCGCCGACGGCGCAAGTCACATGGGCGCATGACGTCTTCGGCAACGCCGTTGCAACCGCAGTGTTTCAAGGCGCGAGCGACAGTCTCGTCATCGACAGCGTGGTGGAGCTTCGACTTGAGGCAACGGCGTGGCCGATTTTCAACATCGCAGCGTCTGCGATCGTCTATCCCTTTCGCTATTCCGACGACGAATGGACAGACCTTGGCGCACTGACCCGGCAGCAATATCCGGATCCATCAGGACGCCTGGCGAAGTGGGCGCGGGCGTTCGTCGGCGGCGATCGGACAGATACGCTCGCGCTGCTCAAAGATCTCTGTGCCGGCGTGTCAGGACAGATCCGCTATCAGAGCCGCGAGGACGAGGGCGCCCAGTCGCCGATCGAGACTTTGGACCGCGGCTGGGGCTCCTGCCGGGATTTCGCGGTGCTGTTCGTCGAAGCGGCGCGCGCTCTGGGCTTCGGCGCAAGGCTGGTCTCAGGCTACCTTTTCAATCCCGGCCAGATGCTCTTCGGATCGACAGACGCCGGATCAACGCACGCGTGGGGCGAAGTCTTTGTGTCGGGGGCCGGGTGGATCAGCTTCGATCCGACGAACCGCAGCGTCGGCGGCGCGAACCTCATTCCGGTCGCCGTGGCGCGCGAGATTCGGCAAGCGGCGCCGGTGTCCGGAACCTATGCGGGAAGCAGCGACGCTCTCATGGGCATGGCGGTGGAGGTCCTGGTGACCTCAACCGCGGCGCCCACGCAGCGTCAGGCTTCGGAACAATCATCGAGCGTTGGTCTTGCGTTTAGCGGAGCGGATCGCTTCGCGCCGTAACGCAACTGCGCGACGAAAGATTTGGTCGAACATGACCCATGCTGCGCTCACCCCTCTCCTCGGCCGTGAGTTCGACAATTTCCTGTTCGCGCCCCTTGGCGATGACCAAAATGGCCCGCCGCTAAGCGTCGTTTCCGCGTTGGCGCGCCTCGACGTCGACCCCTGGAAAGAAGCATTGAGTCTCGCGCGCATGCCTAGGGAACAGGCGAAGGTGCGACTAACCTCCCTCATTGCGTCCTTGCCGAACGGCCCGACAGCGAGTCAGTCGCCCAAGGCAATCGCCGCTCGCCTGATCGCGCTCTTACCACAGGCGGGAAAGTTCAATACGGCTGCGCCTGCGACGCTGCGTCAAGTCGCCCCCGTTCCGCATTCACGACTGTTCGTTGGGCTAGGCGTTCTCGCGCTCTTGGCGGTCGGCTATTTCATCTTCACGTCGCGAGCTGCAAATGCGCCGGCAGGCATCGCCGATGCGCCTGCTACGGCAAGCGAACCCGCGGCTCGACGTTAGGCCAAGCGCAAGGCTGAGCGATTGTGCCTAGTCCCAGCGGCCATCGTGGCGGACGGTCACGACATCGATCCGCCCGTGCGGCGGGCCGACCCAGCCGGACATGACCCAGCTCGTCAGACTGACGACGACCGAGGCGAGGATCGCCGGCCAGAGGCCGTCAACGACGAAGCCCTTGAGAAAATAAGAGACGAGCTCGATCATCAGCCCGTTGATGACGAGCAGAAATAGCCCGAGGGTCAAGAGGGTGATCGGAAAAGTGAGGATGACAAGGATCGGCCGCACGAAAGCATTGATGATGCCGAGAAGCAGCGCAGCCGCGATCAGGCTTTCAATCGACAGAATATGAACGCCGGGCACGATCTGCGAGGCGAGCCAAAGCCCGATCCCCACGACTACCGCGCGAATGAGAAAACCGTTCATGACCGCTCCTAATCGTCGCGGCATAGGTAGGAACGGCGAGCCACAAACGCCAGGGGGCTTGCCGGCGAGGCCGCGGCTCGCGTTAGATGGCCGCCGATCGCGATCTAAAGAGAAGGAGGCCGCCGATGTCCGATCCCGCTTCGAACCGTCCCGTCGCGCTCGTCGCCGCCGAGGCCGCGCCGCGGGCCAAGGCTTCGAACTATCCGGAGCCGCTGGCCTCCCGCGTGGCGGGACGGGTGAAGCGCCCGCTGGGCGATCTGTTCAGGCTGACAAATTTCGGCGTCAATCTGACAACCCTCAACCCCGGCGCCGTCTCGGCGCTGCGCCATGCGCATACGATTCAGGACGAGTTCGTCTATATCCTCGAGGGGCGGCCGACGCTCGTCACCGCCGCCGGCCGCACTGCGCTCGAGCCCGGCATGTGCGCTGGCTTCAAGGGCGGGACCGGCGACGCCCATCACCTTATGAACGAGACGGCAGAAGACGTCGTCTATCTCGAGATCGGCGACCGGACGCCCGGCGACACGGCGACCTACCCCGACGACGACATCGCCGCGGTCGCGGTCGAGGGCGGGTGGCGCTTCGCCCACAAGGACGGGACGCCTTACGCCTGAGACGCGCAGCGCCCGTCGCGGGCGGAATGCTACTGCGCCAGGCTCACGATATAGGCGGCGAGGTCTTTGGCCTCGTCGCGGCCGAGCTGCATGTCGGGCATCTTCGGGTGCGGGTCCATCAGGAACTTCGCAATCTTGTCCGCGTCGAAGCCCGGGATCTTGGCGACCGTGGCGAAGGCCGGCGCGTTGTCGGCGCCGTGGGTCTGGTCGGCCGAAACGATATGGCACACCGCGCACCAGCGCCTGGCAAGCTGCTCGCCGTGAGCCACGTCGGCGGCCGTCGCGGCGCCGGTCGAAAGCGCCGCTGTGACCCCCAGGGCCAGACCTGTGAGAGGCCCCCGGACGGAGGCGGCAAGGCGGAGTTGAAGGCGGGAGGGGTTCGTCATCGCGTGCAGCTCCTCAAGGGCGCGCACGCCAGCCGGCGGCGCACGCAGAATTATCGGTCCCTTGCAGGATAGACTACCGCAGGCGCGCCACAACGAGGCGAAGGGTCGCGCCCCAATGTGAAAGGGCGGCCCGAGAACCGCCCCTTCCTTTCAGCTGAGCGTAGAGGTTCAGGCGGAATAGTACATGTCGAACTCGACCGGGTGCGGCGTCATTTCGAAGCGTTGGACCTCGCCCATCTTGAGCTCGATATAGCTGTCGATGAAGTCGTCCGAAAACACGTCGCCGGCCTTGAGGAACGCGCGGTCCTTGTCGAGATTGCCGAGCGCTTCGCGCAAGGACCCGCACACGGTCGGGATCTTCTTCAGCTCCTTCGGCGGCAGGTCGTAGAGGTCCTTGTCCACCGCCGGGCCCGGATCGATCTTGTTCTTGATGCCGTCGAGGCCGGCCATCAGCATCGCCGAGAAGGCGAGGTACGGATTGGCGCACGGGTCGGGGAAACGAACCTCGACGCGCTTGGCCTTCGGGTTGGCCGTCCACGGAATGCGGCACGAGGCCGACCGGTTGCGCACCGAATAGGCGAGCAGCACCGGCGCCTCGAAGCCGGGAACGAGCCGCTTGTAGCTGTTGGTCGTCGGGTTGGTGAAGCCGTTCAGCGCCCTGGCGTGCTTGATGACGCCGCCGATGTAATACAGGCATTCCTGGCTGAGGTCGGCGTATTTGTTGCCGGCCATCACAGGCTTGCCGCCTTTCCAGATCGACTGGTGGACGTGCATGCCCGAGCCGTTGTCGCCGTAGACCGGCTTCGGCATGAAGGTCGCGGTCTTGCCGTAGCTCTGGGCGACCATGTGGATGCAGTACTTATAGATCTGCAGGTTGTCGGCCATCGTCGTCAGCGGGCCGAACTTGAGGCCGAGCTCATGCTGGGCAGAGGCGACTTCGTGGTGGTGCTTCTCGACGACCGCGCCCATCTGAGCCATCGCCGCGAGCATTTCGCCGCGCATGTCCTGCGCCGAATCCTGCGGCGGCACCGGGAAGTATCCGGCCTTGGTCCTGACGCGGTGTCCGAGGTTGCCGCCTTCGTAAGGCGTGTCGGCGTTGGTCGGCAATTCCGTCGAATCGAGCTGGAAGCCGGTGTTGTAGGGATCGGAGGCGAAGCGCACGTCGTCGAATACGAAGAATTCGGCCTCCGGACCGAAGAACGCCGTGTCGCCGACGCCGGTCGACTTGAGATAGGCCTCGGCCTTCTTGGCGATGCCGCGCGGGTCGCGGTTATACGGCTGGCCGCTAGCCGGGTCGAGGATGTCGCAATTCATAACCATGGTCGAGGCGGCGAAGAACGGGTCCATGCACGCCGAGGACGGATCGGGCATCAGCGTCATGTCCGATTCGTTAATCGCCCTCCAGCCGGCGATCGACGAGCCGTCGAACATCAGGCCGTCGGCGAACGCGTCGTCGTCGACCAGGCTCTGATCGAAGGTCACGTGCTGCCATTTGCCCCGCGGGTCGGTAAAACGCAGATCGACATATTTGACGTCATTGTCCTTGATCGCCTTCAGGACATCCTTGGCGGTCTTCATGGTTTGCCTTTCCTCAAGATTGAACTTCGATAAGTTTGAACTTCGCTTGTCCCGCCCGCCGCGGGAGCGGCGGGTAGCCCATAAAATCAGCTCGTGACGCCCCTAAATCGCATCCGCGCCGGTCTCCCCGGTGCGGATTCGGATGGCTTCGTCGATCTGCGATACAAATATCTTGCCATCGCCGATGCGCCCGGTCTGGGCGGCGTTGCGGATCGCCTCGATCGCCGCGGCCAGGATCTCGTCGGTGACGACGACCTCGATCTTCACCTTCGGCAGAAAATCGACCACGTATTCCGCCCCCCGATAGAGTTCGGTATGCCCCTTCTGCCGGCCGAACCCCTTGGCCTCGATGACGGTGATTCCCTGAATTCCTGCCTCTTGCAGGGCTTCCTTCACTTCGTCGAGCTTGAAGGGTTTAATGATCGCCTCGATCTTCTTCATTGCGGCCAAACTCCCGTCCGCGCGAGCGGACGGGCCGGAAAGACCCTCGCCCCCGCGCGGGGGCGCTCTTAGCACCGGACCGCGGAAGGCGCCATAAGCGCCCGGAGGCGCCCGAGAAGTCGTCACGACACGCGGGCGCCCATCCTATTTGCCGAGAATCCGGGCAACATGGCGCAAGGATGGGCGCGCTGCTAAGCAAACTCCGTCAGCTTGACCAACGAACCGCAGGTGTGATTCGGTCTTCGCGCTGATTCGCGGAGGCGGGGCATGGCGGGCAAATCTCGGGTGACGGCGGGTGAGGAGCAGCGCAACGCGCTGCTGACATTGGCCCATTCACGCGACCGCGGGGAGGCTGATCGGGCGCGGGCGATATTGCTGACGCTGTCGGGATGGACCAGCCCGCGCATTGCGGAGGCCTTTGGCGTGCGCGAAGACACGGTGCGGCTGTGGCGCAGCGCGTTCGCGCGCGGCGGTGTCGAAGCGTTGAAGGCGACTGTGGCGCCCGGCCCGCCACCGGTAAAGACCGAGGCTGCGCTGCGTGTCGTCACGCCTCTGCTCGAAGCTCCCGTCGCCGACCGGCCCAACTGGACGATCCCGCGTCTCATGGCCGAGATCGAGGCGCGCGAGGGCGTCAAGATCGGCAAGTCGCAGTTGTCCCGGGCGCTGCGAAAAAAAACTTCCGTTGGCGGCGGCCTCGGCACACGCTGAAAGGCCGCCAGATTGCCGACGAGATCGAACGCGTGGGACTGCGCCTTCAGCTGCGCAAGGCCCAGGCCGAAGCCGGCGACATCATTCTCCTCTACGGCGACGAGAGCGAGGCCCTGACGCACCCTTATCTGGCGCGGGCGTGGGCCTTGCGCGGTGCGGACCTGCGGGTGCCGGCGCCGGGACAGGCCAAGAAAGTGGCGATCATCGGCTCGCTCGATCAGGTCACGCGCCAGCTGATTGTGCATACGAGCCCGACCAAGCGCAGCAGCGACTTCATCGCTCACCTCGAGCAGCTCGACCACCTGTTCGGTCCCCAACCGGGACGGGCAATGAAACCGGTCGTGCTGGTCGAGGACAACGGGCCGATCCATGTCAGCAAGCTCACTCTCAAGGCCCTCGAGGCGCGCAAACACTGGCTCACCGTCGAGTGGCTGCCGAAATACGCACCCGAACTCAACGATATCGAGGTTGTCTGGCACGATCTCAAGGCGCATCATCTGGCCCACCAGACCTTCGCTGACGCCGACGCCCTCGACCGCGCAATCCACGCCGCCGTGGCCGCCCTGAACCGGGAGCGAACCGTCAATCCGTTGGTCCTTCAAAGAATCTCTGCTACGAAAACACCGCCGCGGGCAGTCGCGTCATGCGGCCTGGGTCGTGCGCTCAAGCCTGACGTGATAGCCGAGGCGCTCAAGCCGGCGCTTCAGGTTTGCGACGGTGCGGGTTTGAGTGATCTGGTCGAGATAGGCTTCTCCGAGGTCGCGGTACGGCAGCCCTTTGGCGAGCATGTGATAGGCGCTGACGAGAATCTTGTGGGCAATGGCGAGGGCCGCGCGCATGGCGCCGCGGCGGGCCTTGAGACGGTGGAATTTGTCTTTGAGGTAGCTGCCCTTGGTCCTCGCGGCGGAGATTGCGGCGCCGACCAGGATCGTGCGGAGGTGGACATTGCCCTTTCGGGCGCGGCCGCTCTTCTGCCGGCCGGCGCTCTCGTGGCTGCCGGGACAGACGCCGGCCCAGGCGCTCAAGTGATAGACGCTCAGGAACACGCTCATGTCGACGCCGATCTCGGCGATGAGCACCGCGGCGACGAGCCAGTCGACGCCCGGGATCTGCATCAAGAGCGCGTGCGGCATCCGATAGGGTTCGAGCCGCTCGGTGATGCGCAGGTCGAGCGTTGCGATGTCCTGCTCGATCGCTTCGAGCCGGCGCAGCTGGGTGGCCAGGAGGAACCGATGATGCTCCTCCATTCGCCCCTCGAGCGCCAGGATGAGATCGGAGCGCTTGCGGCGCAACTGGCCCCTGGCGAGATCCGCCATTGCCTCGACCGAGGCCCGGCCCTCGATCAGCGCCCGAAGCATCGCCCGGCCGGACACGCCGAAGACGTCGCTCATCACGCTCGCCAGCTTGATGTTGGCCGTTTCCAGAAGCTTCAGCAGCCGGTTGCGCTCGGCCGCTTGGCTCTCGGTGAGCTTGCGGCGGTAGCGCAACAGCTCGCGCATTTCCCGCAGCGGCCGGGGCGGCACGAAGCTCTTCGCGATCAGCCCGTGCCGGACCAGATCGGCGATCCACTCGGCATCCTTCACGTCCGTCTTGCGCCCCGGCACGTTGCGGATGTGCCGAGCGTTGCCGACGATCAGATCGAAATGTCCTTCCAGCACGGCATAGACTGGCCGCCAGTAGACGCCAGTGCTCTCCATGCCGACATGCGTCACCCCCGCCGCCGCGAGCCAGTCCCGCAAGACTTCGAGGTCGCGTGTCACCGTCCGGAACGTGCGCACCTCCTTGGTCGGTCGATCCCCGGGCGCGCCGATCAGAAGACACGCAACGACCGTCTCCTGGTGCACGTCCAACCCACAGCACCGCTCAATAATCACCCGCATCATCGCCTCCTGCCATCAGAAGGCGACCGCGACGCCGCAGGTACTTCGAGACACTGCTACACGTGCTCCCCGTTCCCGGGGGCGACAAAGAATGGTACCTCTATGCGGCGCGGGCCGGACTGCTTATCGGGGTCGCAAACCACCGCAGAGATTTCCAGCCTCAACACGATCGCCCGTGCCGAGACTGGGATAAACCGGCCCGCGCCGCCACCGTTTTCATTCATAATGGCGCGCCGTCGGCGCTGGTTGGCTGCTTAGACGGTCGGACCCCATTCGCCGCTTGCGAAAATCCGCCAGGATTGGAGGCCCGCTTTGGCGACCACGGTTCGCCCGGACTTGGCCTGCGCCAGGAGATGCGCGAAGACCAGCGGGTGGCGCCAGGCCATCGGCCGCTCGGGAGGGCAGACCGCCCGGTATTCGTCGCTGTCAGCGTCTTCCATCAGGATCGTGCCGACCAGGTCGGGCCGGAGCTGGCGGGGAAGGTCGCGCCGCGTCAGCCATTCGCACTCGAAGTCGCGGCAGACTTGCGGGCGAATGCTGTAAATCTTGCACCCGCCTCCGACGCGGCAATTCCCGCATAGCGGCCCCGCAGGCTTTTTCAGTTCCGCGATCTCCAGCGCCGAGCAGCACATCGTGCAGGCGTCGCAGACCTTTCCAGGCGCTGCAGCCATGAAGCTCCTTTTGCCGCGCCCCTCAACGAATCAGGCCGGGACGGCGATCCTGCCTATCATCCCTCAGCGCGGAGACGGAAACCGGCGCCGTCGCGAGGCGGTAGGCGCCGGGCGTCAGGCCGACGGACTTACGGAATTGGCGGGTGAACGCCGCCTGATCCGCGTAGCCGCATTCCAGCGCCAGCTCGCTCAGCGGCGCGTCGGTGTGGCGCAGCCGGTCGCAAGCGCGGCCGATCCGCAGCCGAGACAGATACTGGCCCGCCGACAGGCCAAACAGAGCGCGGATTCTCTGGTCGAACTGGAACGCGGACAGGCGGGCGCGCCGGGCGAGATCCGGAATGCGAAGCGGCGCGTCGAGATGCTCGTCGATATAGGCGAGCGCGTCCGAGAGGGCTTCGGAGGCTGGTCCTGGCCGGGACGGCGCGAGGGCGTCGCGCGAAATGCCGGCGAGACCGCGGATGGCGCCGTCGAAGCCGACCAGCGGCTCCTTCCAGGTCAGGCACCAGCCCTCGCTGCCGTCGGGATAGAGATGAAGCTCGAGCCGGCCGCGGATCGAGAGTCCTTCCGCGAGCACCTTGCGGTCCTGCTCCTCGAAACGATCGCCGAGCGGAGAAGCGAAGACTTCGCTCGCCATGCGGCCGATCAACGCCTGCTTGCCGGCGACCTTGCAGCGAAGGACGAGCGTGTCATTGACCGCGACATATCGCGCGTCCCGGTCCTTGATAAAGAAGACGATGTCGCCGATGCGATCGAAAAGCTCAATTCCCGGGAACGGGCGTCCGAGGGCAGCGGCGAATTCCAGGGCAGCGTCGGCCGGAGCGACGGCGGGCGGCGTCTTTTTGCGAATTTTCAAGCGGCGGCCTGCTTTTGCATCAAGAACGGGCGGCCAAGGCATGCGAAGGTGACGGCCCCGAAACCGCAAATTTAGTGAGCCCCGACATGCGCTCGCAAGTTTTTTCCGGAACGATGCCGGCCCTTATGACGCCCTGCGGCGCCGACCGCCGCCCCGACTTCGACGCCCTGGTCCGTACCGGACGCCAGCTCGTCGACGCCGGAATGTCGGCGCTCGTCTATTGCGGATCGATGGGTGACTGGCCCCTGCTGACCCTCGAGCAGCGCACGCAGGGCGTCGAGCGGCTGGTCGACGCCGGCCTGCCGGTCGTCGTCGGCACGGGCGCCCAGAACACTGGGCAGGCCGCCGACCTGGCGCGTCACGCTAAGACATGCGGCGCGCGCGGGCTGATGATCATTCCGCGCGTCCTGTCGCGCGGCTCGTCCGCAGCCGCCCAGCGCAGCCATTTCGGCAGCGTGCTTGCCGCAGCGGTCGATCTGCCTTCGGTCATCTACAACAGCCCCTATTACGGCTTCCAGACTCGCGCGGAACTGTTCTTCGACCTGCGCTGCGAGTTCCCGAATCTCGTCGGATTCAAGGAATTCGGCGGCGCGGAGTCGCTGAGCTACGCGGCTGAACACATCGCCGGGCAATCCGACGACATTGCGCTGATGGTCGGCGTCGACACCCAGGTGTTTCACGGCGTCGTCAACTGCGGCGCGAGCGGCGTCATCACCGGCATCGGCAACGTGCTGCCGCACGAGGTGCTGCGCCTCGTCGAACTCTGTCGGCGCGCCGCAAAGGGCGACGTCCAGGCCCGGCGATTGGCGCTCGAGCTCGAGGGCGCTCTCGCGCCGCTGTCCGTCTTCGACGAGGGCGTCGATCTCGTGCTCTATTTCAAGCGCCTGATGACGCTCGAGGGGCATAAAGAATACGCGCTCAACCTCAACGCTTCGGATGTCCTCAGCGCATCCCAGGAGCGTCTTGCGAAAGGGCGACACCAGACGTTCCGCGCCTGGTACCCCCGCTGGAGCGGCGCGAAGGACTGAGCGCGATGCATGTCATAGACTCCCATACCGAAGGCGAGCCCACGCGCGTGATCGTCGATGGCGGACCGCCGTTGGGCCGCGGTCCACTACGCGAACGGCTCGCGCGCTTCGCCGCGGAGTTCGATCATGTCCGCCGCTTCGCAGTCAACGAGCCGCGCGGCCACGACGCGATGGTCGGCGCGCTTCTGTGCGAGCCGCACGACGCCTCTTGCGCCGCCGGCGTCATCTTCTTCGACAATGTCGGCTATCTCGGCATGTGCGGCCACGGGACGATCGGCCTGGCGGCTACGCTCGCGCATATGGGCCGGCTTCGGCCCGGGCGCCATCGCTTCGAAACTCCTATCGGGATCGTTGGCGTAGAGCTTGCCGACGACGGCTCGGCGACGGTCGAGAACGTCGAGAGCTATCGTCATGTGCGGGCGGCTTCGGTCGAGGTCGCGGGCTTGGGCCGCCTCAGCGGGGACGTCGCCTGGGGCGGCAACTGGTTCTTCCTGACCGAAACGGCCCCTTGCGACCTCACCCGCGCCAACGTTGGCGAATTGACCCGCGCCGCGACCGCCATTCGCGAAGCGCTCGTCGCAGAGGACGTAACGGGCAAGGACGGCGCGCCGATCGAACACATTGAGATGTTCGCTCCGCCGAAATCGGCTGACGCCAACAGCCGCAATTTCGTCCTCTGTCCCGGCGGCGCTTATGACCGATCACCCTGTGGAACGGGAACGAGCGCCAAACTCGCGTGCCTTCACGCCGACGGCAAGCTGAAGCCCGGCGAGGTCTGGATCCAGGAAAGTCTCATCGGCAGCCGGTTCAGGGCGACCTTCGAACTCGGTCCGAACGGCGGCGTTCTTCCGCGCATCAGCGGACACGCGTTCGTCTGCGCGGAAGGCAGGCTCGTGCAGGACCCCGCCGATCCCTTCCGCTTCGGTCTCGCCGATCAGGGGGGCTGATCGGCTCCCCTTCTCTCTGAAGCCGCGGCGCTTGACAGCCCGACCTCGGCCGTGTCTGTGCAGCGCCTTTGCAGATGGCGCGGCTTGGCGACACGCTGCCTGGAGGCTGGAACCCGATCATGACAACGGCTTTGGTGTTTCCGGGTCAGGGATCACAAAGCGTCGGCATGGGCAAGGCGCTCGCTGAGGCGTTTCCCGCCGCCCGGGAGGTCTTCGAACGCGTCGACGCGGCGCTGCCGCAGAAGCTGTCGCATCTGATGTTCGAAGGCCCCGAGGCCGAACTGACGTTGACGGCCAACGCGCAGCCGGCGCTGATGACCGTCAGCATGGCCGCGCTTCGCGCGCTTGAGAGCGAAGCCGGATTCCGTGTGGCGAAGCAGGCGGCCTTCGTCGCCGGCCACTCGCTCGGCGAATATTCGGCGCTTTGCGCCGCGGGCTCGCTGAGCCTCGAGGACGCCGCACGTCTGTTGCGGCTGCGCGGAGAGGCGATGCAGAAAGCGGTTCCGGTCGGCGAGGGCGCGATGGCGGCGATCCTCGGCCTCGAATTCGGCGTCGCGACGCGCGTGGCTACCCAGGCCGCGAGCGACCTCTATCTGACCGGCGCGATCTGCGCGGCGGCGAACGACAACGGTGGCGGCCAGGTCGTGATCTCAGGGACGAAAGACGCAGTCGAGCGGGCGATGGAGCTCGCCAAGCTCGCCGGCGCCAAGCGGGCGATCCTGCTCCCCGTGTCGGCCCCTTTCCATTGTCCGCTGATGCAGCCCGCCGCGCTCGCCATGGAGGCGGGGCTGAAGGACGTGAAGATCGCCAGGCCGAGGCCTCCGCTGGTCGCGAACGTAACGGCTTCGGCTGTCGTCAACCCGGATGACATCCGCAAGAGCCTCGTCGCCCAGGTCACCGGGACGGTCCGCTGGCGCGAGAGCGTCGAATATATGAGCGCCAAAGGCGTGACGCGCTTCATCGAAGTCGGCGCGGGCAAGGTGCTCGCCGGACTGATCAAGCGCATCGCGGGGGGCGCGACCGCGATCAGCGTCGGGACGCCGGCTGACGTCGCTGCTTTCACGACTTCGGCGAAGCGCTGAACATATCGAAGGGCTGGACTCGTGTTCGATTTGACAGGAAAGACCGCGCTCGTCACCGGCGCGTCGGGCGGGCTGGGCGGCGCGATTGCGCGCGCCCTCCACGCGCAAGGCGCGACCGTCGCGCTTTCGGGAACGCGGCGGGAGGCGCTCGAGGCGCTCGCGGCGGTGCTCGGCCAGCGCGCGCACGCGACGCCGTGCGATCTTTCGGATCCGGCCTCTGTCGAGGCGCTCGTTCCCGCGGCCGAGCAGGCGCTCGGATCGCTCGACATCCTCGTCAACAACGCGGGCGTGACGCGCGACAATCTTTTCATGCGGATGAAGGACGCGGAGTGGGATTCGGTTCTGGCCATCAATCTCACGGCGGCGTTCCGCCTGTCGCGCGCGGCGCTGAGGGGCATGATGAAGCGGAGGTTCGGGCGCATCGTCAACATCACGTCGATCGTGGGCGTCACCGGCAATCCGGGTCAGGGAAACTATGCGGCGGCCAAGGCCGGCATGATCGGCATGTCGAAGGCGCTCGCGGCGGAGGTCGCCTCGCGGGGGATCACCGTCAACTGCATCGCGCCCGGATTCATCGCCAGCCCGATGACCGACTCGCTGAACGACAAGCAGCGCGAGACGATCCTCGCCTCGGTGCCGATGGGCCGGTTAGGGGAAGGCGCCGAAATCGGCGCGGCCGCCGTTTATCTGGCGAGTTCGGAAGCGTCCTACATCACTGGTCAGACGCTTCATGTGAACGGCGGAATGGCTATGATTTGAAAGGGTTGGCTCACGTCAACACGGCGCTACGCCGCCGCCGCCGGCCCTCTCGCCTAGATGGTTAAGATATGCTATCGAGCCAGTTTGTCGTCGGACGCGGCTGGGGCGTCCGGGAGGAATTTCGTGCGTCGGCATCACCGAAATCCGTGAGAAACTTGAGCCGCCTTGCGAGGAGCGGAGCGGACGGCCGAAGAGCGGTTGGCGTCCCCAGCGGGGGTCGACCTTGGGATTGTCAACACGGCGGGCCGGGAGCCCGGCGCAAGAGGGAAAAGAAGAGATGAGCGATGTCGCAGAGCGCGTAAAAAAGATCGTCGTGGAGCATCTCGGCGTGGAGCCAGACAAGGTCGTCGACAGCGCCAACTTCATCGATGATCTGGGCGCGGATTCGCTCGACACCGTTGAGTTGGTGATGGCCTTCGAGGAGGAGTTCGGAGTTGAGATCCCGGACGATCAGGCGGAAACCATCGTCACCGTCGGCGACGCGGTGAAGTTTCTGGAGAAAGCCTCCGCCAACAAGTGAGGAATGGCCGCTCCGGCGGAGCGCCGTCCGTCGTCATGATGAGTTTTTGAGTGAGCGCGAGGGCCGGCGTTCCGTCCGGCCCTCTTTGCGTTATGGGCCGGGCGCAGACGCGGTGAGTGCGCAACATCGTCGAGGCGGGTTATGGAGAGGATGAGGCGGGTCGTCGTCACGGGTCTTGGGATGGTGACGCCTTTGGCTTGCGGCGTCGACGCGACGTGGCGCCGGCTGATCGCGGGAGAATCCGGAGCCGGCCGGGTCGAGAATTTCGACGTCTCCGACCTTCCCTGCCAGATAGCCGCGCAGATTCCGCGCGGCGCTGCGCCCGACGCGTTCAAGCCTGACGACTGGATGGAGCCGAAGGAGCAGCGCCACGTCGACGATTTCATTGTCTATGGGATGAGCGCCGCCACGCAGGCGCTTCGGGACTCCCAATGGGCGCCCAAGACGTACGAGGAGGAGATCGAAACCGGTGTCTTGATCGGCTCCGGCATCGGCGGGCTCGGAGGCATCTATGACGCTTCGGTGACGTTGCACGAGAGAGGGCCGCGGCGGATCTCTCCGTTCTTCATTCCCGGCCGGCTGATCAATCTCGTCAGCGGCCACGTCTCCATCGCCCACAATCTCAAGGGGCCGAATCACGCGGTGGTGACCGCCTGCTCGACCGGCGCGCATGCGATCGGCGACGCCGGGCGGCTGATCGCGCTCGGCGACGCCAATGTGATGGTGGCGGGCGGCGCGGAATTGGCGGTCAATCGCCTTTCGCTTGCCGGCTTTTGCGCCTGCCGGGCGCTCTCGACCGGATTCAACGACCGGCCGAAGCAGGCCTCGCGCCCCTATGATCGCGATCGCGACGGTTTCGTGATGGGCGAAGGCGCCGGCTGCGTCGTCTTGGAGGAACTCGAGCACGCGAGGGCGCGCGGCGCGCCCATCTATGCCGAACTCATCGGCTACGGCCTCTCGGGCGACGCCTATCACGTCACCGCCCCCGCGCCGGACGGCGACGGCGCGTTTCGTTCGATGAGCATGGCGCTCAAGCGCGCCGGGCTTTCGCCTTCCGAGATCGACTATGTCAACGCCCATGGCACCTCGACCCCGGTCGGCGACGAGATCGAACTCCACGCGGTCGAGCGGCTGCTCGGCAACAGCGCCGCCAAGACGACCATGTCGTCGACAAAGTCCTCGATCGGCCATCTGCTCGGCGCGGCGGGAGCGGTCGAGGCGATATTCTCCATTCTGGCGATCCGCGATCAGGTCGCCCCACCCACTCTCAATCTCGACAATCCTTCGGTGGAGACGCCGATCGACCTTGCGCCTCACGTCGCGCGCAAACGACCGATCCGCGCGGCGCTCTCCAATTCGTTCGGCTTCGGCGGCACCAACGCGTCGCTGGCGTTCGCCCCGCCGCCCTGAGCGGCCACGCGACATTTCCTGGTTTCGTCAAAAGTCGCCGTCATATAGAGTTCCGTTGAGACGCTCGCGGGCGCGGACGCCTCCAGCCTCGCGCGTGTTCGGCCGCCTAGTCACGAGCGGCGGCGTCAATTCGGGAGACCTGCGATCGCATGAGCGACAGCAATCCGGGCGATGGCAAGGAAAGGCCGCGCGCAAGCCTGTTCGGCCGCCCCCGCCAGCCGGCGTCTGCAAGCGTTGGACCGCCCCAACGGAAAGAGCCAAAACGGAAAGAGCCGAAGAAGCCGCGGCGCGTGACCCTTTCGAGCCTCAGCGGGTTGCTGACATTCGTGCTGCTCGGCGCAGTGGTGGCGATCGGGGCGGTCGCGTGGCTCATGATGGAGTCGGGAAAGCCCGGACCCATTGCCGAAAACAAGGTGGTCAACATCTTGCGTGAGGATGACGGCGGCAGCATTGCCGATCAGCTCGAGCGGGCGGGAGTCATCGACAGCGCGCTCTGGTTCAACCTCCTGACCCTGTTCGACGGCAACCGGGCCGCACTGAAGCGGGGCGAATACGAGTTCAGGGCCGGCGACAGCCTGCGTCAGGTCGAAGCGACGGTGATGTCGGGCAAAATAGTCCTGCATCCGCTGACAATCCCAGAGGGATTGACGAGCGAGCAGGTCCTCCAAAGGGTGCGTGATGCGGAGTTTCTCGCGGGCGACGTGAAAGAGATCCCGCGCGAGGGGTCGATCCTACCCGAGACCTATGACTTCCCGCGCGGCTTCACCCGGCAGGCTGTGTTGTTGCGCATGGAGAAGCAGCAGGCCAAGCTCGTCGACGAGATCTGGCAGAAGCGCGCGCCCGATCTTCCGATCAAGTCTCCGGGAGAGATGGTCACGCTCGCCTCCATCGTGGAGAAGGAAACCGGCAAGGCCGACGAACGGCCGCGGGTCGCCGGCGTCTTCGTCAACCGGCTGCAGAAGCACATGAGGCTCGAGTCCGACCCGACGATCGTCTATGGCCTCGTATTCGGCAAGGGGACGCTCGGCCACCCGATCACGAGGGACGAACTCAACCGGCCGACGGCCTACAACACCTATCTCATCGACGGCCTTCCGCCCGGGCCGATCTCCAACCCGGGCAAGGCCGCGCTGGAGGCCGTCGCCAATCCGGTCCGAGGCAGGGATCTCTACTTCGTCGCCGACGGAACCGGCGGCCACGTTTTCGCCGAGACGTTCGACCAGCACCAGAAGAACGTCGCCCATTGGCGGCAGATCGAGAAGGACGCCAAGGACAGGCTCGCGCCCGACGTACCGCAGCCCGCGCCGGCGATCCACGGCGCCGTCGATTCCGCCGACCCCGCGTCTTTCGGCGCGCTTGTCGCGCCCGCATCGTCCCAAACCGCGCCCACCGCCGTCGTCGCCCGGCTCGCCCAGATCGGGGCGGGCCGGAAAGCGATGGCCATGGCGCTGGACTTGCTTTCGCCGACCGCTCCAGGCGCGAAATCGATCGAAGAGCTCGGCGCCGTCGTCGCCGGCGTCAACGACGCTCCGGCGGAGGGCGACGCCTTCGCTCAGTCCGACGCGTCGGACGCCAGTCCTGATGGCGTCGCCTCGGTTCCCCTTTCGCCCGCGATGCTTGCGGATCAGAGGGCGCGCGAGGCCAAATACGGGACCGCCCCCGTCTCCGAGGTCTCGAACGTGGCGGCGACCTCGACAGCCGGGCAGGCCGCGCCGGCCGCGCAGCCGCCGACGAGTTCCGGCCGGCCGCGCATCTACGACGCCTCCGAGGGGACCCGCCTCGATCCGCTGCTCAACAAGACTTACGATCTGAGCTATGCCAAGGTCGTGCCGGACTTGCATTAGCCGGTCTTCGCGATGACGATGGAGCGCAGTGCGTTTAGAGCGCCGGCTCGGGCGCGGTCGACGTTTCCGGCACGCCCGATACGATCAGTTCGAGCACCTCCTTTTCTGTCGTCTCAGCGATGACGCGGTCGCCGACATTGCGACCGCGCTTGAGCACCATCACGCGATCGCCCACTTCGAAAATGTCGGTCATCCGGTGCGATATGATCACCTGCGCGACCCCGTGCACTTTCAATTCCGCAATGGTCTCGAGCAGTCGATGGGTCGCCGTCACCGACAGATTGGCGGTCGGCTCATCGAAAATGACCACCTTTGGCGCAAACGATATCGCGCGGGCGATCGCCACCGACTGCTGGCGTCCGCCCGACAGGCTTTCGACCTTCTGGTAGACCGAGTTCACGTCGACCTTGAGCCGGTTCAGAATCGCGCGGGCGTCGCCGTGCATCCGCGCGCGGTCGACGAAGATCCCGTACCGCATCGGCCATCGCCCGAGGAAGATGTTCTGGGCGACGTCGAGATTTCCGCAGAGCGCGAAATCCTGATAGATCATCTCGATGCCGCGGTCGCGGCTCTCGTGCGGGCTCTTGAAGTGCACCGGCGCACCGTCGATGAAAATATCGCCCGCGTCGCGCTGGTAGGCGCCGGTGACGATTTTCATGAGTGTCGACTTGCCCGCAGAATTGTCGCCGACTAGCCCAAGCACTTCGCCGGGCATCAAGCGCAGATGAACGTCGACCAGCGCCTGCACCGGTCCGAAGCTTTTGTAGATTCCACGCATGTCCACAATCGGCGTCGTCATGCCCTGTGCTCCAAGACGGCGGCGGTCGCTTGCTCGCCCGCTCTCATCCCGCCGAACCATACGCCGAGGATATTCTTCTGGCGGATCCAGATGTCGCCGACCACCGCAATAATCAGGATCAGGCCGATGAACACATTCTGCCATTGCTGAGGGAGAACGAACGAACTGCCGTCCCGAAGGATGATCTGAAGCGAAAGCAGCTGGCGAATGAGGGTGATGACGCCTGCGCCCGCGAGCGATCCGATCATTGTGCCGTAGCCGCCGAAGATCGAGCCGCCGCCAATGATGATCGAGGAAATGGCGTCGAGTTCACGCAGCTGCCCGGCGGTGGGAATGAAGCTGCGGTAGAACGCGTCGTAGATCACGCCGGCGAAGGCCGCGCAGGTCCCGGAAATCAGGAGCGCGGTGAACCGGACCCGCCGCGTATTGATGCCCGCGAAGGTCGCCGCGCGCTCGTTGCCGCCGACTGCGAGCACTTTCTGCCCGAACGTCGTGTACGCGAGGACGACTCCGGCAATGACCGCCACGAGAAGCACGAAGATCGTCTGCACACTGACAGCCTTCGCGACGGCGAGCGGCCATCCGTGTGTCGGGGCGATTCGGAGCGTGTCGAGCAATTCGAACAGGCTGCGGCCGATGAGATTGAAGGATTTGGGAAAGCCGTTGAGCTGCGTCCCCGCAACAATCGACGATCCGATGCCGCGCGCCCAGTAGAAGGTGCCCAGAGTTGCGATGAATGCGGGAAGGCCGACATAGGCGGTGAGCCAGCCGTTGATGGCGCCGGCCAGGACGCCGACCCCGATGGCGATGACGCCGGCGGCAAGAGGACCGAGACTCGTGTCCTTCATGATGACGGCGGCGGTGGCGCCGGAAAGCGCCAGCACCGACCCGACTGAGAGATCGATGTCGCCGTTGGCCATGACGAAGGTGAGGCCGACCGCAAGCAACGCGATCTCGGAAAACGCGAGCAGCATCGAGAACGAATTGTCGAGCCCCTGCCAGAAATCCGGCCTCGCCCAGAAGCCGAACAGCCAGAGCGCGACCAGCAGCATGACGGCGGCCGCATCGCGCCGATAGAAGAACGCCGCAATTCCGCGCTTGCCGAGGCCGCGCGCCTGCGATGCCGTCCCGCGCGTCTGGGCGCCGGACATCGCGATGCCGCCAAGATCGGGAATGACAGGCGGGGGCAGACCGCGCAGCCGCGCCCACGCCCTCGCGAGAATGCGACGGCGCACCAGCCACGGTTCGATAAGCACTGCAATGATCAGGATGACGCCGAGAAACGCAGGCACCGCGCCGGGCGGCAGTTGCGAGACCGCGGCGACTTCCATCTTCTCGTCGCCGACCTGAATGACGCGGGTGATCGGCACGCCTTCGCGCAACACCTTGTCGATCAGGCCGACGAGGATCGCGCCGAGACATGATCCGATCACGCGTCCGCGGCCGCCGAATATCGCCGTGCCGCCGACAATCACCGAGGCGATGACAACCAGTTCGGCGCCAAGGCCGAATGCCGGGTCCGCGTCCTTGCTTTGCGCGAGATTCATCAATCCGGCCGTGACGGCGCACATCGAAGACAGGACGTAGGAGCGCATGCGGACAAAGCGGGTGTTGATGCCGGCGTAGCGGGCGGCCTGCTCGTTTCCGCCAACCGCATAGGTCGTCCAGCCATACGACGTATAAGCGAGCGCGACCGCGCCGATAGCCGCAAAGATGATGAAGACGATGATCTGGTTATTGAAGCCGAGCGCGTTGATCTCGCCGATGCGGAAGAATGTAGGGTATTTGTCCGCCTTGAGTTCGAACGCGATGTTCTTGCCGCCGGTCAGCCCGAGAATGACGCCGCGGCCGATGAACAGGGTGGTCAGGGTCGCGATGAACGCCGGCACCTCGAGAACCGTGACGAGAAAGCCGTTGGTCAGGCCGACGACCAGGCCAAGGGCGAGACAGGCGACGACGGCGGTCGTGACGTCCAGATCGAAATAGCTCGGCGCGAACAGCATGCCAAAGAACGTCGCCGTCAGGCCGAACGTCGAGCCGATGGAAAGGTCGAGCTCCTTGTTGACCAGAACGAACGTCATGCCGACGGCCATGACGCCGTAGCGCGACGCATCGCGCAGCACCGAAAACAGCGCGGACGTCGAGCCGAAGAACGCGGGGTTGAGATAGAGGCCGCCGAGATAGAGGGCCGCCATGATCACGAGGAGGCCCACTTCCCATCCGCCGAACAGAAACGACGAGCCGCGTCCGCTCTCCATCGGGCGCGGGACCGCTTGTGTGGCGCTCATGGCGTGGGTCGCTCAGTTCATATCGGGGTTCGGGGATGCGCGGGACGCCTCATGGAGGCCCGCGCATCCCGGATTCAAGGCGCGTCTAGTTTTCGAAGCGCTTGCCGACCTTCTCGACGTTGTCCTTGGTGACGAGCTGCGCTCGTGTGTCGAGGTTGGCGGCGGCGATGTTGCGGTCGATCTGCAGATAGAGCTGCATCACCGGATAGAAGCCCTGCAGGAACGGCTGCTGGCCGAGCGAACCCTGCAATGCGCCGCTCTTGATTTGTTCAAGCTGCTTGGGACCGAGATCGAAACCATAGGCGCAGACCTTGTTGTTCAGCTTGAGCTGCGAGATGGCGTCGCCGATCGCCGGCGTCACGCCGCCGTTGGGACCGAACAGGCCGACCACATCCTTTCGGCTCTCGATCAACTGAATGATCGGGCCCGCGGTGATGTCGGTTCCGACGTCGACGCCGATATTGTTCGGGCCCGCGTCAACCTTGAAGTTGGCCAGCATGTTGTTCGCCTTGAGCGCCTTCAGCGTCGCCTGGAACGCCGCCGTGACGCGGTTGTTCACCTCGATATTGCCGACCGGCACGGTGTTCGGGAACAGGATCGAGCCGCTCTTGATGTTGTTCTTCATCAGGCACTTGACGATCGCCTCGCCGCCGATCGCGGCCGCGCTCGCGTCCTGGCCAGTGTGGCTGATATTGCTGCGATCGAACAGCGTCCCGTCGAACGAATTGGTGGTGGCGACGACGACGCCCCTTTCCTCGAGCTTCTTCACGATATCGTTGTATGCGCCCACCTGCGGCGTCGTCATGATCACGCCGTTGATAGTGGGGTCGTTGACGATCTGGTTGAGGATCTGGATTTCACGCGGGATGTCGTCGACCGCCGACTCCGACCCGAGCCGGATCAGATTGATCCCGAACGCGTTGGCGGCGACTTGCGCGCCGACGTAGACCGGATCGAAAAAGCCGTTGCCGGCGGTGTGAGTGATGATGGCGAACGTGAGCGGCTTGCCGTCCTTCTTCGTCGTGGGGGCCTCCTTGGCTGCATCCTCGAATGAATAACCGCCGACGGCCTTGTTGATGGCGCCCGATTGAGCCATCGCTCCCGAGCCCCAAAGGCAGCCCAGGGAAACGAGCGCGCCCACACACAGAGCATTCCTCATTTGATTTCCTCCCGGTTTGTGGCGACCCCGCCGTCGCGCCGTCATCTTAACCGCGCCGCGAGGATCGTCGTTTTTTCGTTTTCGCGAGTCCGAACCCGATGGGTCTGGACTCATCATGTCTAGCCCGCAATCGGCGGGGCGAGAAGAGCTTTTCTGATGGCTCTGTGCGCTGCCGGGGTGATGGCCGGAGATCGACCCCTCACTGCGTCTCGATCGCCCGCACTTTGGGCGCCGGGATCCTTTTTCGACTGCCGGCCCGGATGCGCTTTGCATTGTCGCCGGAATTGCCAAATACTCATCGGACAGGCGCGCGCGCCCGCTGCGGCGCCGCTGCGCGTCTCTCCCATCGGACAAATCGCTGATGACCAATTCGAGCATCGACACGAACCCGCTTCTCGAGGCCTGGACCGGACCGTTCGAGGCGCCGCCGTTCGAGCGCATCGAGCCCGGCCATTTCCTGCCTGCGTTCGAGGCCGCGCTAAGGCAAGCGCGGGCGGAGATCGACGCCGTCGCGGCCGATCCGGATCCGCCGACTTTCGCCAACACGATCGAGGCGCTGGAGCGCAGCGGGCGGAGCCTCGACAAAGTCGCCGGCGTCTTCTTCAATCTTACCGGCGCCGCGAGCAATGACGAGATTCAGGCGATCGAGCGCGAGATCGCTCCGGTCCTGGCGCGTCATCGCAGCGAAACCTATCTGAACGATGCGCTGTTCAAACGCATCGACGCCCTGAAGGACGATGAGGCGAGGCTCGGGCTTACCACCGAGCAGGCGCGCGTGCTCGAGCGCTATCATCTCGATTTCACCCGCGCCGGCGCCGGCCAGCCGCCGGAGGCCAAGGCCCGCCTCGCCGCAATCGCCGAGCGACTGGCGACGCTTGGCGCCGAGTTCGGCCAGAACGTGCTGGCGGACGAAAAAGACTGGCTTCTGCTGCTGAACGAAAATGATCTCGACGGCCTGCCGGATTTCTTCATCGCCAGCGCGGCCCGCGTCGCCGCCGAGCGCGGCCATGCCGGCAAATACGCCGTCACGCTGTCGCGCTCGAGCGTCGAGCCTTTCCTGCAATTCTCGGCGCGGCGGGACTTGCGCGAAAAGGCCTTTCGCGCGTGGGGCCAGCGCGGCGAGAACGGCGGCAAGACCGATAATCGCGCCGTCGCCGCCGAAATGGTGCGCTTGAGGGCCGAGCGCGCGCGCCTCCTGGGCTACGAAACTTTCGCCCATTACCGCCTCGCCGACACGATGGCGAAGACGCCGCGGGCGGCGCTCGATCTGCTCGAGTCGGTCTGGACGCCGGGCGTATTGAGCGCGCGCAAAGAGCAGGAGGCCTTGCAGGAGATCGTCGCGGCGGAGGGCGGCAATTTCGAGGTTGCGCCCTGGGACTGGCGCCATTTCGCCGAGAAGCGGCGCAAGGCCGACTTCGACTTCGATGAGGGCGAGATCAAGCCCTATCTGCAGCTCGACCGCCTGATCGAGGCGGCGTTCTATGCGGCGGGCCGCCTCTTTGGACTGAGCTTCACCGAGCGCTTCGACATCAAGCTCTATCATCCCGACGCGCGCGCCTGGACGGTGGCCGGGCCCGACGGCGAGACGATCGCGCTCTTCATCGGCGATTACTTCGCGAGAGCCTCGAAGCGCAGCGGCGCGTGGATGAGCCAGTTCCGCGGACAGAAGAAGCTCGACGGCCCACAGCTGCCGATCGTGGTCAATGTGATGAATTTCGCCAAGGGCGGCGAGGGCGAGCCGAGCCTCCTGAGTTTCGACGACGCGCGCACGCTCTTTCACGAATTCGGCCATGCCCTGCATGGCATGCTATCCGACGTGACCTATCCGCTGATCTCCGGCACGCATGTCCCCGGCGACTTTGTCGAGTTTCCCTCGCAGATCTATGAGAACTGGGCGGAGCAACCCGAAATGCTGCGTCGCTTCGCGCTCCACTACAAGACCGGCGAACCGATGCCAGCGGCGCTGCTCGACAAGCTTTTGAGCGCGCGCCGGTTCAACCAGGGCTTCGCCACCGTCGAATATACGGCCTCCGCGCTCGTCGACCTCAAGCTTCATCTCGACCCGGCGCCCGAGACTGTCGACGTCGTCGCGTTCGAGCGGCAGGAGCTCGACCGGATCGGCATGCCGGACGCGATCGCCATGCGTCACCGCACCCCCCATTTCCAGCACATCTTCTCGCACGGCTATTCGGCCGCGTATTACTCGTATCTCTGGTCGGAGGTTCTCGACGCCGACGGCTTCGAGGCTTTCGAGGAGAGCGGCGACATCTTCGATCCGGCGACTGCGAAGCGGCTGCGTGATTTCGTCTACGCCGCCGGCGGCAGCCGCGACTACGAAGCGGCCTATGAGAGCTTTCGCGGCCGCCCGCCCTCGCCGCATGCGCTCTTCCGCAAGCGCGGCTTCGAGGCCTGAGGCCGCTTAACTCGGTTTCGGCAACGGGTTGCTCCGCGGGCGAACTGACGCGGCGCCGCAGCCTCCTTTTTGCGCTCGATCAACAGGAGAGGCCGCGGTTCGCGGCAGATTAGCCTTGGGCCCGTGGCTCTCCTGGCGCGCGCGCCGGAAGGGCGCGATAGTGTCATGGGAAATGCTAAGCGGCCCCGATTCGGGGGCCGGGAAATGTTCGAGGAGAGAGGATTGATGGCCGCCTCAAGCAACGCCACGCTGCGGAAGGTCACTTTGCAGGCCGCGCGTTCGAAGGAGTTCCCGGAAGGGTCGATCCGGCACGGCTACGACTTCATCGCGCCCTTGACCGAAGAGGGCCGCATCGATCTCGACGCCTGGAGGGACCATCGCGGCGAATGTTTCGCCCACCGGTTCTGGGCCGACGAGCCGACGATGCAGGGGCTCCTTGTCCATCGCGCCGGCGGCCTCGGCGGCTCGACCTGGACGTTCGAGTGGAAGGGCGCGAAGGGCTCGGAGGCAATCGACGAAGACGAGGGCTACCGCTTCGCCGACCATCTGTTCACGGTCGGCGAATATGTGTCGGTGCGAGAGCCGGAAGGCCAGATGCTGACATTCCGGGTCGTCAGCGTGGGCAAGGCGTAGGGCTCGCTAGCCGCCCTTCTCCATTTCCCGGCGGATGTCGTCCTCCGACATTGGCGCCCGGAAATAGACGCTCCAGCCGAAGAACGCGAGCCCGATCCCCCAGCCTAAGAACGGCCAGATCGGCCAGAAATATCCCCTCCCGGTCGAAGCCCAGATCGCGACGAGCAGGATGTTGACGAGGACGAACAACGCCGCCTGCATCGCGAAAGCCCGCTTCGCCTTCAACCGCCGGATCGCGGCCGCCCGTCGCTCGCTCTCGTCGGTCATGCGCATCTCCCTGAGAGGCGGCCTGCCGCACGATCCCGCGGCCGAGCCAGCGTCAGGCACACTAGCCACAACGCTGGCGCGCGCCTAATCTCCGCGCTTTCCAAGACTGAGAGCGCGAATCTTGGCCATTGCCTTTACCCCCGTCCGCAAGCGCCAAGGGCGCCTGAGCGTCGACGCCGTCGCGGCGCTCAACGCCGATCTCGCCGCCCGCTTCGGCAATCGCTTCACCGCCTCCGAAGCGATCCGCAAGGGGCATGGGCATACCCTGACCTGGCTCGAGAACCAGCCGCCGGACGCGGTCGTGTTCCCCGAAACCAGAGACGATGTGATCGACCTCGTGAAGCTCTGCGCCAGGCACGACGCGCCGGTCGTGCCCTTCGGCGTCGGCACGTCGCTCGAGGGCCACGTCAACGCGCCCCACGGCGGGGTCTCGCTCGACTGCTCGCGGATGAACGCGGTGCTCGCCGTCAATTCCGAGGACCTCGACTGCGTGGTCGAACCCGGCGTCACCCGCAAGCAGCTCAACGAGCATCTGCATGACACGGGGCTCTTCTTCCCGATCGATCCCGGCGCCGACGCCTCGATCGGCGGCATGGCGGCGACCCGCGCCTCGGGCACCAACGCGGTCCGCTACGGCACGATGAAGGAGCGCGTGCTGTCGCTCGGCGTCGTCGCAGCCGACGGCTCGTTCGTGCGCACCGGCTCGCGGGCGAAAAAATCGTCGGCCGGCTACGACCTCACCCATCTCTTCGTCGGCTCCGAGGGCACGCTCGGCGTCATCGTCGAGATCGCGCTCCGGCTCGCCGGCGTCCCCGAGGCGATCTCGGCCGGAACCTGCTTCTTTCCCGACGTGCGCTCGGCCTGCAATACGACGATTGAGACCATCCAGTCCGGCCTGCCGATCGCCCGCGTCGAGCTCGTCGACGCGCTCTCGGTGCGCGCCTTCAATACCTATTCAAAGCTCGCGCTCCCCGAGCAGCCGATGCTGCTGGTCGAGTTCCACGGCACGGAGAGTAGCGTCGCCGAACAGGCGAAGCGCTTCGGCGAGATCGTCGCCGACAATGGCGGCGGCAATTTCATCTGGGCGACGAAGCCGGAGGAGCGCACCAAACTCTGGCAGGCTCGCCACGACGGTTATTGGGCGCAGATGACCTTGAGACCCGGCGCGCGGCCGTTCGCCACCGACGCCTGCGTGCCAATCTCGCGGCTTGCCGACTGCGTCGAGGAGACGCTCGCTGACATCGCCGCATCCGGCCTCGTCGCGCCGATCGTCGGCCATGTCGGCGACGGCAATTTTCATGTGAGCCCGCTCGTCGACATGAGCAACCCCCACGAGATCGACGCCGCCGAAGACTTCGCCTCGCGGCTGGCCCACCGCGCCATCGCGATGGGCGGCACGTGCACCGGCGAACACGGCATCGGCCAGAAGAAGATCGCCTTCATGGAGGACGAGCACGGCGCGCCCGCTCTCGACCTGATGCGCCGCATCAAGGCCGCCTTCGATCCGCAGAATCTGTTCAATCCGGGGAAGGTGTTTGCCGTGTAGGGGGGCGGGGCGAAACACCGAAGCGCGCGTGTTCTCGTCTAAAGTCGTAGGAAATTTGATGCATCGCAAAACAATCGCCCTAATGGGCGCGTAAGTTTCTCTTGTCGTCCGATTGCGGAGGAGACGACAATGACAAAACTGGCCAGACATATGCCGCGTGCGCCACCGGAATGGCGCGTGATTGTCACCCGGATCAGGGAGCAGCACTGGACGGACACCCAGCAGAAAGAGATCAGTGTATCCAAGCAGTCGCACAACGGAATCGAAGATGCGCTCGAAGCGATGCTGCACTGGCGAGACCCGGTGGAGAGGTTGCGCTTCGTCCGCTGTCGGCGACGAAGCCTGATCGACGACAACCCCTGCTCGGGCTGACAACCGCCCCCCATTCCCTCAAGCGGCGGGAACTGCGACGTCTGCGAAAGAGTAGTCGACGTAGCCTTCTGGCCCCCGGCTGTAATAGGTCGGCACGACAGCTGTGGCGAGCGGCAGCTTTTCAGCAATGCGGCGCGGCAGATCGGGATTGGCGATGAACGGGCGCCCGAAGGTGATCGCGTCCGCTTGGCCGTCCGCTACCGTCGCTTTGGCGAGTTCCGGGGTGAAGTCCGAGTTGAGGATCAGCGTCCGGGCAAAGGCTTTGCGGATCAGCGGCGCGATCGGCGGGCGGTCTCGATCGCGGAAGGTGCTTTCCCCGAGCGGCTCGCGCAGCTCCAAAAATGCGATCCCGAGCACCGACAGCGCCGCGGCGGCCGCGGTGAACAGCGGCTCCGGATGGCTGTCGTTGCAGCCCTGGGCCGCGCCGTTGGGCGAGAGCCGCACCCCCGTGCGCTCGGCGCCCACGATCTCAAGCACCGCCGCGGCGACCTCGCTTAAGAGGCGAATGCGGTTTTCGACCGGCCCGCCATATTCGTCCTGCCTGTGATTGGTCCCGTCGCGCAGGAACTGGTCGATCAGATACCCGTTGGCCGCGTGAATCTCGACGCCGTCGAACCCAGCCGCCATGGCGTTCAGCGCCGCCGCCCGATAGTTGTCCAGCAACCGCGGGATCTCGTCGAGGCCGAGCGGGCGCGCCTCCACATAGGGCAGCTTGCCGTCATAGGTGCGAGCCTCGCCCGGCGCCGTGGTGGCGGAGGCGGAGACCGGCCGCGCGCCGCCGAGAAAGCTCGGGTGCACGATGCGGCCCATGTGCCAGAGTTGGGCGACGATGCGTCCGCCGGCCTTGTGCACCGCCTCGGTCACGGGCCGCCACCCTTCCGTCTGCTCGGCGGTCCAGAGGCCCGGCGCATAGGCCCAGCCGAGGCCCTCGCGGCTGATCCCGGTCGCCTCGGTGATAATGAGCCCGGCGCTCGCCCGCTGCGCGTAGTACTCGGCCATGAGCGGCGTCGGCACATGCTCCCGCGTTGCGCGGCCGCGGGTGAGCGGGGCCATGAAAATGCGGTTCGGCGCCTCGATGGCGCCGAGGCGAATGGGGTCGAAGAGCGCGGGCATAGGCGGTCCTTCAGTTCGCGGGTTGGCTTTCGGGAGGCTTTATAAGCGATCCCTGGTTCCGGAGCGAAGCGCAACGCGCTTAGGAGAAGCGGATTTGAACGTCCTTTCCAAGCTCAGCAATCAAGGCTTGGAATGGCGTCTTGAACCCGAGGCATTTACGGGGCGTGAGGTTGGTCGTGAGGACGATCTCCTGGATTTCCTGGTCGGATGTCCGGTCGATATCCAGGTGGCGCGGCAGCCATCGACGTAAGCGTCCATTGGCGTTTTCGATGCCGCCTTTTTGCCATGAGGCATAAGCGTCGCAGAACCAGGTCGTCATGTCGCGCATGGTCCTGAGCAGGCCGTGCTGGGCGAAGGCGGTGTCGTTGTCGAAAGTGATTGATCTTCGCAGATGAGGATCGATGCGGCCGAACACCGCGAGCATCGCTGAGATGGTTTCTGCGGCGGTTTTCCCCGTGAGCCGCGCGGCGAGCGTGACCCGTGACTTACGCTCATGCAAGACGAGCACAGGCCGTGTGCATTTGCAGATGATGAGGTCGCCCTCCCAATGGCCGGCCTCGCCGCGGCTTTCAATGGTCTTCGGACGATCATGGATCGACGCTCGATCCTTGATGGTGTCGCGCGAGGCTCTGGCGCGACGCGGGCGACGGCGTTTGTGGCGACGCGTCAGATAACGCCACAAGGCCTCGGCCTTCTGTGCGGTCCGATAGATGAAGGCGTAGATTGTCTCGCAGCCGATGGCCCGCAGCCGCGGTTCGTTCCCGGATTTCAACCAGCCGGAGATCTGCTCGGGCGTCCATCCCTCGGCGAGCCGGTCACCCACGAACAGACGTAAAGCGGCCTCTCGTTCGAGGATCGCTTCACGCCGCCTGCGCAATTGATAGGCTCCGGCGGCGTGAAGCGGCGAATACCCGCCCGAGGGGAGTGCGTTCCGCTGCAGCTCCCTGGAGATGGTTGTTTTCGCTCGACAGAGCGCCCGGGCAATGGCTCCCATCGACCGCCCCGCGGCCCGCAAAACGCCGATCTGGTCTCTTTCGTCCTCCGACAGGTGCGAATAGGATCGCATGGCAACACTCCTTAAGGTCTTGAACAACCTTGCCGATAGCAAATCGGCGGGGGATGTTGCACTTCGCGTCAGAACTCAGGCGATCCCTGGTCAGGAGCAGCGGATAAACGTTTTCTTTGTTTTGCTGCTGCTGTCCGTCGGTCGCGATCGCGGCTTTAAGGATTTAACCTAGAAACGGCAGTTGGCCGATTTGAGTTTAGGCGGTCGGCGATTTTTCGCGTTTGGGTTGCATCAGCTCGGCGCGAGGCGAGGCGGGGTCCGGAGGATGGGGCCGTTGAGGAACGCCTGGAAGGCGCGCGACAAGATCGCTCGCCATTTTTGCAGGCGGGTCAACTGCTCCGCATTTTTGGCCAGGCCCCGCAGGAAGGCGGCGACGGCCGCAAGCGCCCTGGCGGCGGGTTCAGCTTTGGCGTGCGAGCTCGTCACGCGGATCGTCGTTTGCCGTGCGTGCCGCGTGCGGGTGGCGATCGCCGTCAGGAACAGCGGGCGGCTGGTGATCGCCTCGCGGTGGAGGCTGGGATCGGCGAGACGGACGAAGATGTTCCACCAGTTGTAAAACAACCCAAGCAGCCGGGCCGCGAGCCGGCAACGGGCAAGATCGTGCGTCGTGTAGCCGCCCCAACCCCATTGGTTCTTCATCTCGTCGAAAATATTCTCTCCGTCGCCTCGGTCGCGATAGAGCTGACCGAACGCCTCGGTGTCTTCATCGAGCGAGGTGACCAGAACCGAGTATTCGTAGACGTCCGTCGCCTCGCCGATCTCGACGAACGCAAGCTGCGGCGGGCCGCCATCGTCGCTTAAGCCAAGCCCCACGGCGTCCTTCAGGCGTCGCCTGAGCACGATCACGCGCCGCTGGCGGCTCCAACCGACCAGCCGAACCTCGCTCTCCTTCGCCTCGAAGCCCTGGCCGGCGTCGACCCATTCGCGCGATGAGGCGAGCTTCTCGATCATGCGCTTGACGTTGGCGGTCAGCCGCAGCTTGAAGAGAAACGGAAGCTCCCGCGCCTCCGCCTCGCGCATGATCTCCTCGTTGCCGAAGCCGCGATCGCCCCGCAACAGCGCCGGCCACAGGTCGCGCGGCAAACGATCGAGCAGCGCCCACAGCCCTGGCGCGCTGTGTTTGGACGCATGCTCGTCGCCGGGACTGACATCGACATCGAGGACCAGACGCGTCGAAGCCATCGAATAGGTGTGATAGCAATGGCTCGGACGCCCCGGCTTCTTGGGATTGTAGCCGAGGACCGCCCCTTCCTGATGACCGTAAAGCGGCTTGATCGTCGTATCGACGTCGAGAATCCAAGGCTCGGCCAGCAGCGGCTCCACGCAATATTGAAGGTGTCGGCGCAGCCAGACGGCCCCTCCGGTCTCGTCGATCGCCTTGAAGGCGCGACGGATCGCGTCCTCGCTGACGATCTTCCTCATCCCCAGAAGTTCCGGCAGCACGGCGTCGCAGCGCAGCGCCGCGATATGCGCGTAGCGCTTGTGGCCGGCGAGCATGGAAAGCATCGCCGTGCCGAGAACGTCCCGCTTGCTCGGCGCGTTCGGGCTCAAATAGCGCAGCGGACAGTCGGCTACCAAGGCGTCGAACAGTCCGGCCGTTTTGAGGAAGTCGATGAAGAACGGCAGCTGCCCAAGCGGCGTCATCGCCGCTTTATGGTCCCATTCAATCCGGACCGGACCAAAGAAACTGTCGAGATCGACGCCTCCCGGCGGCTCCCTCGCCACAACCAGAGATTGTTCACCCGACCGGTGAGCCGAAGAAGGTGACGAATTGCGCCTCATGTCCCTGAAAATGCCCCCGTTCCGCCCCCGCGCAAAACCTCAACTGCCGTTTCTAGGTTTAAATGGACGCGAGCGAACGGCGCGAGACGAGCAGAATGAAGGCGTCTGGGCCTCAAGCTTCTGTGTGATCTCCCGCTCCCAGTCCTCGCCGCTACTCACGTCCCCTTCCCCAGCTCGGCCTCGAGCGCGGAGAGGTTCTTGCGAACAGTTACGGTTAACGGATTATCCGCCCCCAGGCTCTCTTCGCAATTCGCCACCGCGCGGCGAGAAAGCGGTTCGGCCACTCCGGGACGGTTCGTATCTCGCAGCAGGTGCGCGAGATTGTTGAGGTCCGTCGCGCCATCGCGATGGGGCACCTGCACCCGCGAATCCGGCATCGGCCAGAAGAAGATCGCTATTTGGGAGACGAGCACGGGCCCGAGGGCCTCGACCTCATGCGCCGCATCTAGGCGGCATCCGGTCCGCAGAACCTGTTCAATCCGGGCAAGGCGGTTGCTGTATATGGGGCGTCGCGCAACGCAGGGCCGCCCCGTCACCCTAGCTGGGCTGAGAAGGGTATTGGAGCGAGTAGCGGGATGATGGGCTCGGGCGGCGAGGTCCTCTGTAGTTCGTCGCTTAAGACCACCCGCCACTCACCCGAGTTGCTTGCGGTTGAACGGAGATCGCGCAACTCGCGCGCTCCCGCAAGCGCTATGAGGTTCTTACGCACGAGTAGGGTAGTGGGATGGGAGTCAAGTCTGTTTCCTAGTATCGCCTCGGCACGCAGGTAGAGCGGCTCAGCCGTGTCGAGGCGGACCCAAACTTTGAACACGACCGCCAGGTCTTGGATCAGAACTGCGAGATTATTCAGGCAGATCGCAACATTGGGGTGTTCCGACCCGTAGCCGCTATCGCAAATTGTAAGAGCGCGACGAAATAGTGGTTCGGCGCAACGAAACAGCGGCTCACTATCAGGCTCGTTTAGCCCATTCTTACCGCGGAACAAACGGCTGACATTGTTGAAGTCTATGGCGACTTGGGGATCATCCAGCTCCAGAAGCGTCTCCCAAATTTTCAGCGCCCGGCGGTAGAGCGGCATCGCTTCAGCGAACCGGCTAATGTCTTGCAGCAAGCCCGCAAGAATGCTCAAGTTGATTGCGACCTTGGGATGGTCCGAACCGTATTTCGCTTCGTTTATTGATAGCGCCCGGCGGCAAAGCGGCTCGGCCCGTTTGGGGCGGTTGTCGGCTTCTAGCAACAGCGCGAGTTTGATTAGTCCCGCTGCCAACGAGCTATCATTTGGCTCGCGACTCGTCTCTCTGACTGCGAGCGCTCGACGATAAAGCCGTTCGGCTTCGCCAGGCCGATTCATGTTCTTGACCAGATCCGCAAGAGCGTCGAGACAGTCCGCCACTCTCGAATCCGTTGGGCCGAACCACATCTCGATGAGGCGCCGGGCGCGAAGCATATGTACCTCCGCCTCGTGAAGTCGGTTCGTTTCTGAGAGCAGTTTGGCCAGAATGACCAAATCTCCTGCCACGTCTGTGCGGTACGGCCCAATGCGCGTCTGATGGAGTTCGAGTGCACGCTTGCACGACTTTAGGGCAACCGAAAACCGCGCCTTCGCTCCCGACAGGATCGCAAGTTTACGCAGTAATCTCGCCGTCGTCAGATCCGAGATACCTAACCGCTCCGCTCTTGAAGTGAGCATTAGAGCGTGCGGGGCGAGTGGATCCAGGTTTGACCAAGCGTGTACGTCCCAGCCGTTATCTCCGAAGGCCGCGTTCATCCATCTTGCCGCCTCGCGGAGCGTTTTTCTCGCCGAATAAGCTTTCATGTTACGCCGAGCGAAGTCCTGCACGAGGCGATGGATGACGAAGCCCTTTACATCTTTGCCTTTTGCGGGCGTCGCGAGCGAATAGGCAAACAGGCCGGAGCGCGCCGCATAGGCGTCGTAACCCTCCGCCTCGCCGGGAACGGCGACGTCGAGCAAAGAATTGGGAATCGGGTCCGGCGCCAGCATGGCGAGGAGGTCGAGAAGGCGCCGGCTCTCCGGCCTCAGGCGCGCGACGGAGGTCGCCCAGACCGTCGCCAGTGTCTTTTCCGAACCTGTCAGAGACAAGCCGACAACCTTGTCCCGGCTTTCCTTCCAGAGCGTGAGATAGCGCGCAAAGCCGATCTTCTCCGTCGCGATATAGGCGCCGGCCTGTTCGAGCCCGAGCGCGAGCCCGTCGAATTCGTGGGCGATCTCGCGAGCCAGTGCTTCGTCGTTCGGCGCTTCGACGCGCTCCTCCCGCGTTCGATCCAGGAGAAATCGCGTCGCGGAGTCTTCGTCCAGCACGTCGACTTCGAGCTTGCGCAAGCCCGCCGGAAAGATCGTCGCCCGCGCGGTGACGATGACATGCCCGTTCGTGAGCCGCGGCATCAGTTTTGTCACGGCGGCGACGGCGCCCGCGTCGTCGACATTGTCGAGGATGAGGAGCCAGGTCGGATGGGTTTCGAGCCAGCGCAAGACCGCCTCGATCTTGGTCGCGTCGTCGCGCGCCTCCTTTTCGGGCAGATCGAGAACCTCGGCGCCGGGGAGCGAAGCGAGATTGGCGTTGAGCGTCGTTGGGTCGTCGGCGCGCGCGAAGATGAGCGCCGAATAGTCGGCCGCGTGCACAAGCGCGTATTCGATGGCGAGGCGCGTCTTGCCGACCCCGCCGAGGCCGTGCAGCGCGACGCCCGCCGACGGCTTCCCGGCAAGCGCCACGCTTAAGGCGGCCAGCGCCGGCTCGCGGCCGACGAACAGAGGCCCGATCGTGGCGAACGGAAGGTTGCGCGGCTGGCGAGCGAGCGTCGGCGACGCGTTGGCGGGCGGTTCTGCGAGGACCGGTTCTGGCGCCGCCGCGAGGGCGGCCGCGGGAGGCAGCGGGGGCGGCGCCGGCGGCTGCCGAGCCTTGCGGCGCGCGATCTCCGCGGCAATCTCGATGATTTCGTCAGCGGCGTCCGACATGTGCCGTTCGCGCTCACTCTGCGGATAGTCCGAGAAAGGCTTCAGGTTCTTTGGACGAATGTTCCAGTCGCGGACCGGGTCGAGCGCATATTTCGGGGTTGTCGTCAGAAGCAGCGGATAGCAGCGCACGTCCTCCTTGTTTTGCTGCCGCTGCTTGATGGTCTCGATCTCGGTCTTCAGGATGTACTTGGACGCGAGCGAGTGGCGCGAGACGAGCAGAATGAAGACGTCGCAGGCCTCAAGCGTCTGTTTGATCTCGCGGTCCCAGTCATCTCCGCCCCGCATAAGGTTGTCGACCCAGAGGTCGGCCATATCCTGCGTGACCGCGGGCTCAAGGTAGCCGGTGACGAACGTGAGCCATTTGACCGAGTTGCCGGACAGCGTCTCTGGCTCGTCCTCGTGCGCATAGCTGATGAAGATTGACGGCTTCGTCGAGGAACCTGCCATGCCCGCCGCCTCCGCCCGCGGGAGATGATTCATATTCGGCTTGTCGATTACGGCGCGCAAGGGCCCGGCAGATTGCGTCGCCAAAGAGTGCAGACGGGGTCGTTTGTTTGCTTGGCGGAGCGGGGCGCCAGATAAATTGGAAGTCAAGGACGGCCCCATAGCCCGTTGAAAGACGGGCGTCTGACGACTCCCTATGGGGCCGCCGCCTTCGGCGGTGCGCTGAAAGCGCATCCTTGAGTCCCAATTTCTCTCGCGCAGAATTGCATCCACGCAATCAATGACCGGGTCGTCGCCGGTCGCGGCGGCGCGCCCCTGGTCGGCCGATCGACGCAAGGGTCCCGATCGCGGCCGGCATAGCTTTCTAATCAGCTGATCTCGCAGACCACCTGCGGAGTTGACATTTTCTTCTGTGAATTGCAAATCCGTGCTATGCTAATTCCAGCGGTCGGTTTCGTCGGAACGGGAGGGCTAGCAACGAAAGCCTGAACGGCGCTCGCATAGGATCAGATCTCGCGTGCGGGGGAATGAGGGAACGGAAAGCCGCCGCAAAGGCTTGAAAAGATTGGATTCGGCGATGGAAAATTGCGCGGGGAAGAGACGGGCACGGCAGGCAGGCAGGCCGGCGCATTTTCGGTGACCCTGCCGAAGGGAGCCGCGGCCGAGAGCCCGCGAAAGCGTCAGAAAATGGCGCCTAAGCTTTTGAAAAACCTCAGCCGCGGACAAAACTGCACAGTCCGCTTCGCTACTTCGGGACGACCCCGTCCAGCCATTCGATCAGGTCGCGCATGACCTCGCCGCGGTTCGTCTCGTTCAGGGTCTCGTGGCGGGCGTCCGGATAGATGCGGGTCGTGAGCCTGGTAAAGCCCGCCTTCTTCAGCGTATCGATGAGACCCTTGATATTTGCCCCGACGGGGTCGCCCTCGCCGGAGAACACATAGATTGGCATGTCCTTGCGGATGCGGCCGAGCCGCTCGGGGGCGAGGAGGCCGGCGAGCCCGTCGAGGAGGTCGATGGCGAGTTGGTTGGTGAAGGGAAAGCCGCAGAGCGGGTCGGCGACATAGGCGTCGACTTCAGCCGTGTCGCGCGAGAGCCAGTCGACGTCGGTGCGCGCGGGCCGGAACGTCTTGTTGAAGTCGCCGAACAGCATCTGGTTCAGGAGCTTGCTCTTGCCGCGCCTGCCCTGCCGCAAGCGCTCCGCCCTTGCGAGGAGCCGCCCGGCTGTGGCGATCGGCGGGGGCGCGCCGTTCGAGCCGGAATAGACCACACCGGCGAGCGCGTCCGAATGCTCGGCGACGAACGCCTGTCCCAGGAACGAGCCCATCGAATGACCGAGAAAAACGATCGGAACGCCGGGCTGCTCGGCCGAGATGACCCGGTTGAACGACCAGAGGTCGCCGACGGTTTTCGTCCAGCCGTCCGCATCGGCGAAATGGCCGAGATCGCCTGGAGCTGAGCTCGGCCCATGGCCGCGATGGTCGTTGGCGTAGACCGCGTAGCCCGCCGCGTTGAGCGCGCCGGCGAGCCGCGCGTAGCGGGCGCTGTGCTCGGCAAGGCCGTGCGCGATCTGCACGACCGCGCGCGGCCGCCCCTCCGGCAGCCACCGACGCCCGAACAGCGCGACGCCATCGTCAGCGCGAAACCTGAACTCGCTCCCTGGCATGTTCCGCCCTTCCTTCGCGCGCGCCTTCTGACGCCCGGATTTGTTGGCTGGCATCAGAAACTTGCCGGCGGCAGGCGTCAAGCGCGGCCGCCCGGACCCGACGCAGCAGCCGGAGCCGCCCGCACGCCTTTTTGGGTCGCGAAATAACATCTCGCCGAATCGGGCGCGATCGGCTATGGGTCGAATCCCATGGCGCGGTATATTTTCATCACCGGCGGCGTGGTTTCCTCGCTCGGCAAGGGTCTGGCTTCAGCGGCTTTGGGGGCGCTCCTGCAGGCGCGCGGCTATACGGTCCGCCTGCGCAAGCTCGACCCCTATCTCAACGTCGACCCGGGCACGATGAGCCCGACCCAGCACGGCGAAGTGTTCGTCACCGACGACGGGGCCGAGACCGACCTCGATCTCGGCCATTACGAACGCTTCACCGGCCGCAACGCCAACCGGCAGGACAACATCACCACGGGCCGCATCTATCAGGAGCTGATCGCCAAGGAGCGGCGCGGCGACTTTCTCGGCGCGACGGTGCAGGTGATCCCGCATGTCACCAACGCCATCAAGGACTTCATCATCGAGGGCAACGAGGGGGTCGACTTCGTTCTGGTCGAGATCGGCGGCACAGTCGGCGACATCGAGGGCCTGCCGTTTTTCGAGGCGATCCGCCAGCTCGGCAACGATTTGCCGCGCGGCCACGTGGTCTATATCCATCTGACCCTCCTGCCCTACATTCCGACCGCAGGCGAATTGAAGACCAAGCCGACCCAGCATTCTGTCAAGGAGCTGCGCTCGATCGGCGTCCAGCCGCATATCCTGCTCTGCCGCTCGGACCGCGAGATCCCCCGCGAGGAGCGGCGCAAGCTCGGCCTTTTTTGCAACGTGCGCGAGAGCGCGGTGGTCGAAGCGCGCGACGCGCGCTCGATCTACGACGTGCCCGCCCTCTATCATGCGGCCGGCCTCGATCGGGAAGTGCTCGCCGCCTTCGGCATCGAGCCGGCGCCAAAGCCCGACATGCGCCGCTGGGACAGCGTCTCAAACGCCTATCACAACCCCGAAGGGGAGGTGTCGATCGCGGTCGTCGGCAAGTACACCGGCCTCAAGGACGCCTACAAATCCCTGACCGAGGCGCTGATCCACGGCGGTATGGCGAACCGCGTGCGGGTCAAGCTCGACTGGATCGAAAGCGAAATCTTCGAGGGTGCGGATCCTGCGCCCCGGCTCGAGGGCGTGCACGGAATTCTGGTGCCCGGAGGCTTCGGCTCGCGCGGCGCTGAGGGAAAGATTCTCGCGGCGCGCTTCGCCCGCGAGCGAAGGGTGCCCTATTTCGGCATCTGCTTTGGGATGCAGATGGCGGTTATCGAAGCCACCCGGGCGCTGGCAGGCCTGCCCAAGGCCAATTCGACCGAATTCGGCCCGACGCCGGAGCCGGTCGTCGGCCTCATGACCGAATGGCTGCGCGGTAACGAACTCGAGCTTCGCAAGGCGGAGGGCGATCTCGGCGGGACGATGCGGCTCGGGGCCTATCGCGCCGACCTCAAGCCCGGCTCTCGCATCGCCGAGATCTACGGCGAGACGGAAATCTCCGAGCGCCATCGCCACCGTTATGAGGTCAACACCGCCTATCGCGCGCGGCTCGAGGCGAAGGGCATGGTGTTCGCCGGCATGTCGCCCGACGGCCTTCTGCCCGAGACCATCGAATTCGCCGATCATCCCTGGTTCATCGGGGTGCAATTCCATCCAGAGCTCAAATCGAGGCCCTTCGAGCCGCATCCGCTCTTTGCAAGCTTCATCGCGGCGGCCAAGGCGCAGAGCCGGCTCGTCTAGAGGGCGTTGCCGGCGCACGGCGCGGCAGGGTAAACGGTGGCTCGCTTGCCCCGCTTTGCGGGAACGGGCGATGGAAGGATGGCCGAGTGGTTTAAGGCAGCGGTCTTGAAATTCGGTCTGCGACGTCCCGGTTGATATTGCCGCCTCCCGCACCGTCCTGAAAAACAGGGCGAAAACGCGTTCTGCTATCGTTCCCTTTCCCAGCGTATCGCAGGCAATTGGGTAGCAGCGGTAACTTTATAGGGGCCATCTGGACAGGTTCTCAACCCGCTCTCCGCTCTAATCGAGAGCCTAATCAATTGGGCCGGCGAACCGAATTGGTTCCAGGTGGCGGCCCGGCGACGTCGTTCTGCTTTCCGCGAAGCCCCGAGGGCGAACGCGGCGCTTGCAGCAACGGGCAAGGCGACATATTTATGTGATTTGGCTGTAGCTTTCCGAAAGATTGTCGAGATGAGCATCGGCCATACGAAAAAGACCCTTGGCTATAGAGACGTCGCCGCCTATCCGCTCGCGGAAGCCGCGCGTTACTTGCGGCTACCTCTGGCAACATTGCGGTCATGGGTGCTCGGCCGCCAATATCCGACGGCAGAAGGCGGCGCGCAATTTCCCCCACTAATTCGGCCGGCTTCGCGGCATCCGCCTCTTTTTCCTTCTCGAATTTGATCGAGGCGCATGTATTGCGATCGCTCCGGACTGAGCACGGAGTGTCGGTGAAGGAGCTGCGGAGCGCTCTCAACTACGCAGAAGAGACGCTCGGTATCGACCGACTTCTCCTGCGGAGGAGTTGCGAACCGACGCGGGGCAAATCTTTCTGGACCGTTATCGCGACCTGATCGATCTCTCCGCTTCCGGCCAATTAGCGATGCGACAGGTCTTTCAGGAACACTTGAAGCGAGTTGAGTGGGGATCATCCAAATTCCCGGTTCGGCTCTATCCCTTCATCTCTAACGCAGCACCAAGCCAGGAGCGTCCTATCGCCATCGATCCGACCATCGCTTTCGGCAGGCCGATTCTCCTGCGGAGAGGCATTTCTACCTCCGCGATCGCTGAGAGAATCGACGCGGGGGAGACGGTCAATGATCTCGCTGCGGACTATGAACTTAGCCGTTCAGAAATAGAACAAGCCGCCCTATACGAGCACGAGCGGGCGGCTTGAGCTTTGTCTATTTCACAGATCGCGATCTCGGGAAGGGCTTCCCCGACATTCTCCGGTCAAAAGGACTGACCGTCGAACGACACATGATCATTTCCCTCCGAATGCGGCTGACGAAGCATGGTTAGAGGCGGTCGGCGAGCGTGGCTGGATCGGGCTCACTCATAATCTTCGCATCCGCTACACGCCGAATGAGCGTGACGCCGTTATGCAGCATGGAGTCGCGCTCCTAGTAATCATGGGCAAGGCGCCTTTGTCGGAACTCGCTAAGTCATTCATGGCGACTTTGCCGCGCATAGAGCGCTTCCTAACCGGACACAAACCGCCTTTCATTGCCAAGGTTCACCGGCCTACGCCAGCAGAAGCCGCGCGTGGGGCAACGGCGGGACATATAGAGACTTGGTACTCCTAAAGTGCAGTGGTTAAGCCCTCAAGCCCTCGCCCTAGCGCCGCGGCGCCGATCTCGGCCACGCGCTTCATCACGACGAAGCCCAATCGCTCCGAGTGCTCCACAACGCGCTTGGCGACAATCTCTGCCATAACCTCATCGGCGTTGTGGACCGGCTTGCGGCCCTTGAACCGGAGCGCGAAGGCCAGGGCGTCGGCGAGATCGGCGGGTGATGCTGGTGTCACGCGGTCGGCGGGCTCCTGTCATGCGCGCGAATGGCAGCCGCGACGAACGAAACAAGAACGGATCGGCGGCCGTGCGCCACGTCGCCTACAATCTGGACCCCTCCCGTACCCTCCCACTTGCTGTGAAAAGAGCCGGCGCGTCAAAAATCGAAGGCCGCCCGCGCGCTCGACACTCGCTTGCGCGATTTTTTCATTCACGATTTTTTCGAGCGGCGATCGACGTTCTGATCGCGACAGATGGCAGGAGCCGACGGGATAGTGTTCTCTAATGGGTCAAGGGCGGAAAGCTCTTCGGGTATCGACGCTTCGGGTGCCTGGGCTCTCTGCGTGCTGGTTCGGCACTTGATGGGGTAATATAAACTGGGTCCAGGGCGGCTAGTTCCCACGCACAGAGGTTTTGACGGGTTGAAGTTCAACGGAGGACTGGGAGGTCCTGGGGCTCGACCAGAATCTCGATGCTGCGCGCGACGCCGGGGGTCCGCCGGATGAGGCCTGCGCGTTCGAGAGTGAGCACCATCTGGTACACGCTGGGAGGCGAGACTTGGAAGTGCCGCTGCATGTCGGCTTCCGCGGGCGGCTGGCGGAAGATACGGCTATAGGCGTGGATGAAGGCCAGGTATTGACCTTGCTTGTCGGTGAACGGGGGAGTTGTCGGGGACACGCGCCAAACAATTGATTCATCGCCTGATTCGTCTGGGCGTCGCGATTCGCGAGGAGGCCCGGATGAACATACGCTACCATGTCGAACTGAGCGAAGCCGAGCGGGGTGAACTCGCCGCTCTGGTAGGCGGCGGCAAGCATCACGCCCGCAAGATCAAACGAGCCCAGATTCTGCTCGCCGCTGACAGCGGGCTCAGCGACGACGATATTGCCGCCGCTGTCGCTGTCGGCGGCTCGACCGTTTACCGGACCAAGCGCCGCTTCGTTGAAGTTGCAGTAGTTAAGACTTAATCTGACAGTTGGTGTCATAGCCGAGGCGGAAGCCGAGGCCGGGCGCGGAGTGGTCGGGGTTCGCAGCGCCCGGCCTCGGCGTTTCGAGAGGACACCTACGATGACCAAGGAACAGAAGATTATCCGCGCCAAGGTAGGGCTGCTGGAGTTGGCCAAGCAGCTCGGCAATGTCAGCCAGGCCTGCAAAATGATGGGCTATAGCCGCGACAGCTTTTACCGGTTCAAGGAACTTTACGACGCCGGGGGCGAATTGGCGCTGCAGGAGTTGACGCGGCGAAAGCCGATCCTGAAGAACCGCACGCCGCCTGAGGTCGAGGCGATCATCGTCGAGCTTTCGCTGGACCAGCCGGCTTACGGCCAAATCCGCATCGCCAACGAGCTTCGCAAACTCGGCCAGTCAATTTCTCCGGCCGGCGTTCGCGGCGTCTGGCAGCGTCATGATCTTGAAACCATGAAGAAACGGCTCAAGGCGCTCGAAGCCAAGGTCGCCCAGGAAGGCCTGGTTCTGACCGAAAGCCAGCTGGCCGCGCTGGAGAAGGCCAAGAGCGAAAAGGAGGCGCATGGCGAGTTCGAGAGTGAATGTCCGGGCTATTGCGGCGCCCAGGATACGTTCTACGTCGGCAACATGAAGGGGGTCGGCCGCATCTACCAGCAGACCTTCATCGATACCTACGCCAAGGTCGCCTTCGCCAAGCTCTATGACCGCAAGACGCCGATCACCGCAGCCGATCTCGTCAACGATCGGGTCGTGCCATTCTATGATGCGAGGGAGGTGAGGCTGTGCCGCGTGCTGACTGATCGCGGCACGGAATATTGCGGCAACCCCGAGCGCCACGAATACGAGCTTTATCTGGCGCTCGAGGATATCGACCATTCGCGCACCAAGACCAAGAGCCCGCAAACGAATGGCATCGTCGAGCGCTTCCACAAGACGGTGCTCGACGAGTTCTATCGCGTCGCCTTCCGCAAGAAGATCTACGGATCGATCGCCGAACTCCAGGGCGATCTCGATTCCTGGGTCCAGAGCTACAACCAGGAAAGGCCCCATCAGGGGCGATGGTGCTTCGGCAAGACCCCTATCCAGACCTTCCTTGACGCGACGCCCCTTGCGAAGGAGAAAATGATCGCAGCCTGATCATATCCGACAGGCAGAGCCGACCCATCTCCCGACGCTGACCGTCAGATCAAGTACCAGCTACTACATTGAAGTCAATCTCGAAGCCGCCCTGAACGAAGAGCCGCGGGCAGGCGCCGATCGCAAGCTGACCAGCAACGAAGAAGCCCTCCTCGTCGCCACCGCCTGTTCGAGCCCGCCCGAAGGCCGCGCCCGGTGGACGCTGGAGCTGCTGGCTGGCGCAATGGTCAAGCTGACCGACCATGACAGTCTGTCGCGTGAGACCGTCCGCCGATGCTTGGCCGAGAACCATCTCAAGCCCTGGCAGAGGGACATGTGGTGCATCCCCAAGGTCGACGCCGAGTACGTCGCCCGCATGGAGGACGTGCTCGACCTCTACGCCGAGCAGCCTGACCCGGAGCGGCCGGTGGTCTGCTTCGACGAAAGCCCCACCCAGCTCATCGGCGAAGCGCGCCAGCCGATCCCGGCCGCGCCGGGACGGCCCCAACGCTTCGATTACCAATATCGCCGCAACGGCGCCGTCAATCTCTTCGTCTTCCTTGACGCCCATCGCTCCTGGCGCAGGGTCAAGGTCACGGATCGTCGCACCGCTGACGACTTCGCCCTTTGCATGCGCGAACTCGTCGATGTCGACTTCAAAGAAGCCGAGCGCATCCGCGTCGTCCTCGACAACCTCTCCACCCACACCGCCGCCGCTCTCTACGCCGCCTTCCCGCCGGCCGAGGCGCGCCGCGTGCTCAGGCGGCTTGAGTTCCACTACACCCCCAAGCACGCCAGCTGGCTCAACATGGTTGAGATCGAGATCGGCGTGCTCAAAGGCCAATGTCTCGATCGCCGCATCGAAAGCTGCGACCGCCTCGTTGCCGAGATCGACGCATGGCAGGCCCAACGAAACCAAAGCGGCGCTCGAATCAACTGGATGTTCTCCACCGACAAGGCCAGAACCAAAATGGCGCGCGCCTATCCCGATCCCTCGCTCAATGAGTCATAATCACCGTGCAGGGGAACTAGCTGGCGGTTACTATGTCGAGCCGTCCAAGACCACTCTCGCGGTCTTCCTCGACCACTGGCTCGCCCATATCGAGCCGAGCGTCGCGCCCCGTACCCATGAGCGCTACCAGGAGATCGCGCGCAAGAATCTCGCTCCGCTTTTGGGCCAGACCGTGCTGAGGAGGCTCAGGCCCGAGCAGATCGCGGCGTCCTACGCAAAGGCCCTCAAGTCAGGCCGCAGAGACGGCACCGGCGGCCTGTCGCCGCGCACCGTTCACCACATGCACCGCATCCTAAAACAAGCGCTAGCAACCGCCTTGCGCTGGCGGGTGCTCCCCTACAACCCGGTCGACGGCGTTGACGCGCCTAAGGTCGAACGGTCCATTATGAAGGCGCTCGATCCGGCCGAGACCGCCCGGCTGCTTGCCCACTTTCGCGGTACGCGCATGTTCACGCCGGTCCTGCTCGCGGTCATGTGCGGGCTGAGGCGTGGCGAGATCACCGCTTTGCGCTGGGCCTCAGTTGACTTCGCCGTAACCCTCCGGCGGCGGCCGCCTTGCTGGAGGGGCGGCGGTCGCGGAGGGTGTGACCTTAGGGCTAGCGTTAAGGTCACGCAGAGATGGATGGGAAGGTTCTCGGAGTCGAGCGCCGGCGGCGGTGGAGCAAGGACGAGAAGGCGCGGATCGTCGAAGAGACGCTGATGCCGGGGGCCGTGGTGAGCGAGATCGCTCGGCGGCACGGCATGGCGCAAAGCCTGCTCTTCACATGGCGAAGGCAGGCGCGCACGGTGGAACCGGCCGGGAGAGACGGCTCGATCTTGCTTCCGGTTGAGATCGACGCGACGGCGCCGCCGCCCGGGGCGGAAGCGGCGAGACCGCCGCGCTCGGCGACGAGCAGACTGAGAAAGAGATCCGGCGTCATCGAAATCGAGCTCGGCTCGGGGCGCCGTGTGCGCGTCGACAACGACGTCGACGCCGATGCGCTTCGACGGGTTCTGAGCGTTCTGGGCGAACGATGATCCCGATGCCGAGCGGGGTGAGGGTGTGGATCGCGGCGGGCCACACCGACATGCGTCGCGGCATGCAGGGACTGGCGCTTCAGGTTCAGGAGCAGTTGAAGCGCGACCCGCACGGCGGCGACCTCTACATCTTCCGCGGGCGCAGAGGCGATCTGGCGAAGATCCTCTGGCACGACGGCGTCGGACTATCGCTGTACGCGAAGCGGCTCGACCGAGGGAAGTTCATCTGGCCGTCGGCGAAGGAGGGCGTCGTTTCGATTTCTGCAGGGCAGATGGCCTACATGCTTGAAGGGATCGACTGGCGGAATCCGCAGCTGACGTGGCGGCCCAAGAGCGCGGGCTGAGCGCGCATTCGCAAGGGGCCGGCAAGCGAAGAAAGACATGGAATCATACGCATTTTAGGGCGCCTCGAATCGCGAAAACTATGATTCGCTGCGTCGCATGGATCCCGCTTCCGAAGCTCTTCCTGATGACGTCGCCGCCCTGAAGGCGGCGCTCGTCGCCGAGCGCGCGCGGCTCCTGGAAGTCGCGGCGGAGCTGGCGGTCGCGCGGGCGAAAGCCTCGGAAGACATGGCGCTGATCGCCGCGCAGAAGCTCCGGATCGCCAAGCTCGAGCGTCAGGTCTACGGGCAGCGGTCCGAACGGTCGGCGCGGCTGATCGACCAGCTGGCGCTCGAGTTCGAGGAACTGGCGGCCGGCGCCACCGAAGACGAACTGGCGGCGGAGCAGCCGGCCGCGAAGACGACGACGGTGCGCCCCTTCACCCGCCGCCGCGCCGAGCGCGACACGTTCCCCGACCATTTGCCGCGCGAGCGGGTGGTGATCGATCCGCCGACGGCCTGCGCGTGCTGCGGCGGCCATCGCCTGCGCAAGCTCGGCGAGGACGTGACGCAGACGCTGGAGGTCACGCCCCGGCGGTGGAAGGTGATCGAGACGGTGCGGGAGAAGTTTTCCTGCCGGGACTGCGAGAAGGTCAGCCAGGCGCCGGCGCCGTTCCATGTGATCCCGAGGGGATGGGCGGGTCCGAGCCTGCTGGCGATGATCGTGTTCGACAAGTTCGGCCAGCATCAGCCTCTGAACCGGCAGTCCGAGCGCTACGCGCTCGAGGGCGCGCCGATCGCGCTGTCCACCATGGCCGACGCCGTGGGCGCGGTCTCGACGGCGCTCGATCCTCTCCGTCGCCTCGTCGAGGCCCATGTCATGGCGGCCGAGCGCCTGCACGGCGACGACACGACCGTTCCGGTGCTGACCAAAGGCAAGACCGACACCGGTCGGCTCTGGATTTACGTCCGCGACGATGCGCCGTTCGGGGGCGCCGGGCCGCCGGCCGCGATCTTCCATTACTCGCGTGACCGGCGCGGCGAGCATCCGCAGGCGCATCTCGCGGGCTATGTCGGCATTCTGCAGGCGGACGCCTACGACGGCTACAACAAGCTCTATCTCGGGGATCGCAAGCCCGGTCCGATCCTGGAGGCGGCGTGTTGGGTGCATGCGCGCCGTCCCTTCTTCGCCATGGCCGATATCGAGGAGAACGCGCGCCGCAAGGCTGTGGGGAAGAAGGAGATCCCGCTCTCGCCGATCGCCATCGAGGTGGTGCGCCGCATCGACGCGCTGTTCGCGATCGAGCGGTCGATCAACGGCAGGAGTCTCGAGGAGCGCCTCGCCGTCCGGCGCGCGGAAAGCCGGCCTCTGGTCAACGACCTCATGGCCTACATGCGCGAGCAGGCGGCCAAGCTCTCCCGCGGGCATGACCTCGCCAAGGCGATCCAGTACATGCTCAAGCGCTGGGCGGCCTTCACGCTGTTCCTCGACGACGGGCGCGTGTGCATGTCCAACAATGCCGCCGAGCGCGGGCTGCGCTGCGTGGCGCTCGGACGGAAATCCTGGTTATTCTGCGGATCCGACCGCGGAGGGCGGCGCGCCGCAGCCATGTACAGCCTGATCGTGACCTGTAAGATGAACGGCGTCGATCCGCAGGCGTGGCTCGCCGACGCCCTCGCGCGCATCGCCAGCCATCCCGCGTATCGGCTCGATGAACTGCTGCCCTGGAATTGGCGGCCGCTGCCTCAGGTCATCGCAGCGCTCGCGGCCTGACCCATGCACGTCAACAAGGTCTCCCGCGTCAGGACCATCGACCGCGTCGCCAAAGACCTCGGCGAGGACGTCGACTTCCTGTTCGACGTCGCCATCGAAATGGAGCCCGAGGACGGCCTCATCTGGGTCCTGAGCCTCGGCGACGAAAGCGTCATGGCCTTCACCGACGACGGTGTCGACAGCCTCGTCGCGCTGATCAAGATCCACAGGGAAACGACGCCGCGCGAAGAGCGCTGACCTCAGCCACAGGCGCCAGCCCCTGCGGCCTACGCCGGACGGTTACACTTCGCCCGCCGGCAACTCTCCATCGTCGAAAGCACCGAGCAGACGACGAAAGGCGTGCGCGTCAAGGAGACCAAGAGCGGCCGGGCACGAACCGTCGCCCTCCCGGCCCTCGTCATTGACGAGTTGCGCAAGGCCCGCATCGAGCAGGCCGAGGAGCTATCGAAGAGCGGCGTCCGGCTCAGCGACCAAACGCATGTCGTCGCCCAAGAGGATGGCCGGCCGCTTCAGCCCAACAGTCTCACGCACGAATTCGTTCGCATCCTGGTTAAGGCGCGCGATGTTCCCCGTATCCGGTTTCACGACTTGCGGCATACGCACGCGAAGGAGCTTCTGTCGAGTGGCGTTCATCCCAAGGTCGCGCAAAAGCGCCTCGGCCACTCGAGCGTCGGGATCACCCTCGACCTCTACAGCCACGTGCTGCCCGGCATGCAGGAAGACGCTGCGGCCAAGGTTGACGCCGCGATCCGCGCCACGATAGACGAAAAATAAGCCGTCGGGTAGCAAAAAGGTAGCAATCGTCGTTCCGGCGGCAGCGACAAAATCCGGAAACGAGAATGTTCGCAACGCTTTG
>CAVRMF010000033.1:0-29288 GCA_963721905.1 uncultured Alphaproteobacteria bacterium | reverse complement strand
ACCATCCCCATTGCTCCAGCGGCATTGCCGGAGCGAATTCGTCGCCGTCGCGCCGCCAGCTACCCCCTGAGCCCGTGCTGCCGACCCAGCACCGCGGCCGAACCAAGCAGTACGCCCGAGGCCCTTGATCTTGGCTTCAACCGAGGCGAAGGCCTTGGCCGTCTCGTCGACAGCTTGGATAACGAGGCGTGCTTCAATTGCCATCAGTGTTAGCCCTTTTTCCTGCGCTTGGCCCAGGCGATTGCCCGATCGAAGGCCCGATCGACGTCGCCGAGCGTCAGATCGTCAGCCTCAGCAAGGCTCATGACCTTCAAGTCGAAGATAAGAAAGTCGACTTTTTCGATGCATTTCGCCCGGCGCAAAGCCGAAAAAAAATCCATTAGCGCGTCGCGTACCGCGATCCCATCCTGAAGCGAAAGCTTGCCGAAGAACGCCGCGCCGCCGCCGTCAACCGGATCGGAGCCATTGAGCGACAGCAGTGCATCAAGGTAACTGGACACCGCATCGTCGCGAAAGACTTGCGCTGCGCCGCCTTGGGCAAACACGGTGATCTGCGGCTCGCCGAACCGCATGAGATGAGAGGCTTTCGGCTCCCGCACCGTGACCGATGATACTCGCTTGTCGAACCATTCAACCGGCTCGGCGAGACTGACGACCTTCATATTTGCCATGGTTTACAGTCCTTTCGGGAACGGGTCCGCGCGCAACTCCCTTTTGAGTTCGGCGATGCGCGGTGGCGCAGAATGCGCGGGCGGCGCGACGCGCTCTATAGGCGCCTCGACGGCTTCGATGGCGGGCTCGATCTGCTCAAGCACGGCGACGATGGGCGCCACTCTCTCGTCGATCTCGGCCACGCGGGCGATGGCTGCGAGCGTGTTAGGGAACGCGGGCGGCGGCGTCTCTGGCGTGTTGGGACGAAGCGATAGCGGGCGCAACGATCCCTCCCGGAGGGTAGGCGGCGGGATACGAGCCATTGCGACAGCGACGGATTCGATGAAAACGGGGCGCTTCAAGATCACGCTGCTATCCCTCCAGTTGATTCGATAGAGGCGGCAGGAAAGAAGCGCCGCCGTGGCGCCGCACGATGAGGCGCACCACGGCGGCTAGCCGGCGGAAGGCGCCCGCCAGCAATCGAATTTAGCTCGGCATCATAGGGCCGCGCGACCCGGAACGAAGGCATGCGCTGGCAATCCGGCGTTGAGCTTCGCCGCAAGCGCCGCCCACATGGCGGCGATCTCGGCTGGCGATTGGCTCGGCCGAGCTGTTCGTGGCGAATTCGCAAGGCGTTGCGGGTTTGGCGCCGGCGCATTCGAAAAAGCAGCCGCCGACGCGCGAACGGCCTGCTCGACCGCACTCGCCGGGGAAGTCGCGCGCGCAGACCGCGCGTTGAGCTTGGCCGCGAAGCCGGCATACATGTCGTCGATTTTCGCCTGGTTCTCGGCGGCGATCGCTGCGTAAGCGCCGGCGGCGACAGCGCGAAGCTCAGCCAGATCCATGCGGGTGCCGGACGAGGCGCGGGAGGGCGTCGTCGGCGTTGTGGTAGGCGCAAGGCGGCCCGGGGCGGCGGCCAACTTCGCCGCACACTCTCGGCGCGCCGCAGCCGTCCGTTTATCGATGGCGTCCGCGATCTGCGGCCGGCCGCCTTGGCGGGCATAGCGCGCCCAAACCTCGCCGTGCTCGACGAAGATCTCCGGCTCGAATCCCTTGTCCAAACATGACAGGTAGGATGATAACTCGTGGGCTGTTTTGTTCGATTGCATTGGCATTTAGCTTTCAGTGAAAGGTTGCAGGATCGCCTTCGCCCGCAACTGCGGGGAGGCTCACAAAATTGGAGATCGTCATTGCCGCCTCGGCCGCCTCGCACGTCACCGCAGACTGGGCGAGACGCCAGGCGAGCGCGGGATTTGCGCTTGCGCTCGGCGCGTTCATGATCGCCTTGATGCGGGCGCGCTCCTCGGCACCGCCGGCGGCGCGCGCGGTTGCGACCAGGCGATCGAGCACCGCTTCATAGGCCTCCAGCGGAAACGGCGCGGCTTCTGGCGCCGGCGACGGGGCGACGTGATCGTGATTTTGGCGCAGGGTTAGAACGCCGTCCGCCGTCATTATTTGGCAGGGCCGGTTGTCAGGGCCGATGATCCATTGCGCCTGGCCGATGCAGGCGAGGACGTCGCCCTCGGCGATTTTGGCCAATTCTTCCTCGACGGCCGGACTGCCGGCGTAGACGCGCCATAACTGGAGCCCGTGCGCGACGCGCACCTCGACCAGGACGCCGCTGAGCCTTGCGGGCCCGCAATAGGCGGCCAGCTCGGCGACAGCGCCGCAAAGCATCGCGTGCCCAATCATGCCGCGCCCCTCTTCGCTTCGATAAGGTGAGCGATCGAGTAGCCGGCCCAGAAGAATTCGCGCCCGCGTGTGTGCGGACGGGGCAGCGCCACGCCTATGGCGGGTTGGATGTTGTCGTCGTAAGGATAGGGGGCGAGACCTGGCATCTCCAGCCGCTCAGCCGGATTGCTTCGATTGAATTCCCGCACGTCCAATCTGATCCGCGCCTCGCTCATCAGCAGATCCGCGATTCCCGTCGCGCAGGTCTCATAAAGGCTGACGAGCCGCGTCGCAGCGTCGCGGACCCTGTCCCTGGCCGCGATCAACTCGTCGACCGAATTGCGTGCTGACTGAAGGTCCAGCGGCCTGACCGGAACGCCCGCGCTGATCGAGTAGCCGGCCAGACACTCCGGATCATATTTCTGATTCCAGTAGTCTCCAAGACGTTCGCGAAGGGGATCAGTCCGCAGTCTTGGAAGAGCCAACGAGCTCAGGAAATCGGGCGAGATCAGCGCTCTCGGGACAGGCCAGCGGTCGTCCACCTTGTCGACGGCCGCGGCGAGCTTCCAGGCACTCGCCAGCGCGCCCGCGATCAGCTCCGCCTGCCGGACGTATTCGGGGTGAAGGCGCCCGAGGATCGCGTCCTTCCTGCGCTCGAGCGAGAACCGTGTAACCTTGGCTCCGGCGCGGCGATGGTTCTCCTCGGCCTCGGTGCGCGCGCCGTTCGCCCTCGCCGCCGCCTTTTCGGCCGCGCGGATTTCGGCTTCGGCCGTCAGACGGTTGGCGCTGAGCCGGGTGATTTCCTCTTTTGGCGCGCCGCGCTCAAAAGCCCCGGCGAGCGCCGCCTTGGCTTCCCGCAGCTCAACGCCATGCCGCTCCTCAGTGGCCTTGGCGTCGGCGGCGATGGTCTCCGCGCGATCGAGCGCTTCCTTGGCGGCAAGCTCCGCGACTTCGGCCTGCGCCTCGTCGAGCGGCTCTTCGTCCTGTGTCATTGCGAGCCTCGTCATCGCGCTTGCGTATCCGTCGCAGACGTCGTGAATTGATCACCGCGCCAAAGCACGGCGCCGCTCTTGTCGATGAGTTCGACTCGCAGCGTCGGCGTCCCCGCCGAGGGCTTGCGAACGGCTCCTGCGGCCCGGACGGCGGGCGTCGCCTTGTTGGCGCGTGCGACTTGCGCCTCGACGTCGAGCGCGGAGGCGATCAATTCGGAGAGCGCCTTCGCGTGACCAGCGAAATCCCGGTCGAAGTCTTCGGCCATCCGCTCGCGCTCAAGCTGCGCCTTCTCGAACGCCGCGGCGTGCACGGTCTTGTCCGTCTCGAGATCCGACTGCGCCTCGGCGAGCGCGGCCTCCGCCTCTCCGAGCTTTTTCTCCGCGATCTTGACCCTGCTCTTTGCGACATCGATCGCCATGAGATGCTCGCGAATTGCCGCGTCGTCATCGGGCAGGCTGTCCAAGGGCTTGGCCTCAAGTCCCGCAAGTTGCTGCTTGCGGAGGTCGGCGTCTTTGGCGCAGGCGTCTCGCCCGGGGCGCGCCTCAATGACCCTGGCCATAACCGCAGCCTCGGCCTCCGCACGCTTGGCGATTTCCGCGCGGCTCACAGCCGCAATGCTGTCCTTCAAACTCGGCATTCGATTCGATCCCTTTGGAAGGCGCGCCAGGCCTTTTCCTGCCGCAACCCGCCGCGAGCGAGGCCTCGAAGACGGTCTCAACTCGCCGCCATTATGGCGGATGCGAACCGGTCAGGATGGATCGAACGGAATGGTTTCTTTGGCGCGTTGGCGCTATGAAGGTAACGCTGGCGAGCCGCGTGGCTACCCAAAGCGCTCTTTGTCCAGGCGATAGGCCAGGAAGAAATCTTCGCCTCGGTCTTTGCTATGCTGGACCATGACATCGCCCTTGCGCTTCGCGTATTTGATGGCGTCCTCGAATTCGGTCTTGCGGAGCTCGCGGTCAAGAGCGTAGCCGGCTACCTCTTTGACGAAACAATCGAACTTTCCGCCGGGCGTTGTCACGACCTTAGCGACGCCATCCGGGCCAAAAAAGGCTGCGACCATATCCCAGCAGCTCAACGCGAGCCAGTTATTTGGGAGTTCAATTGCGAGCGGGTCGGCACCTCGCCCCCCCTTGGCTCGCGGCCACTGCTTGCAAAATTCTTTCCGAGCCTTCTCCGCCACGGCGGCGAGGCTCATCATTTGCACTGCGAGAGGGTTCGACAGGTCCCGTCGTCGATCAAACTCCGGCTCGACATTCGCTAGCGCATGGCGCGCTTCCTCGAACCCGCGCCGGCTCCTCGCCGCTTCCATTCGCGCTACTGCCGACGATTGCTCCGCATCCGCTCGCGCCCTCCTTTTTTCGAGATTCTGACCAAGCACGAAGAGCTGATGTTGGAACGCTTCCTCGAAGGCCAATACGAAGCTTTCGTCTTCGCGCAACGCCCGCGCGGCCCATATACCGCCAGTAGGGGATTCATCAGCCGGGCGATCGCGGAACGGCCTAAAAAAGTCCAATGCGCCCGCCGTGACAACTCCTCCCGTCAGCCAGCGCAGCGGGATGGGATGCAAGTTTTTCAGAGCCGCCGCCAACTGCTTTGCTGCTGTTTCGACTTTCGAAAGCTCACCCTCGATTTGGCTTCGCGGGGGACCCTTATAATCGTCGGAAAGCAGTCGGTTGAAGTGGGCCGCATTGCCAATAATCCCATCTCTTGCGAGATCCGGATCTTTCTCAAGGTTGCCGAATTTCTTGAACGCAGACAATGCGTATGAAAGTCGATCGGCAGAAGCCACCGGCCGCGCTGGAAGGCGAGATGTCCTAGCCATGATCGGACCCCGTCAGGTGCCAAAGGTTCTGCCGGTCGATCATTTCGCTTCCCTCATCCGAATCCCTGGGCGCTTGCCGTTGGTGAATTCAACGCCAGACTTTTCAAGCGCGGGCCTGAATTGCGGCTATAGCGCCGGATGACGCGGGCGGCGAGCCCGCCACTTCCGGCTGAGACAGGCCGAGCAGCGCGCGCCCGGGCCAAGCATCAGCCCGGCGGCGGGGTCGATTTGGCTCTGCGATGGGAGTACGTCAGCGTCCGGCAGGCGGCTCACGGGCGGTCTGCCCGTCGCCGCGCTCGGGCATCTGCGGGGGATGACGTGGGGGGTCGGCTCTGGAACGGTCCCCTACATGGTATATTATGTGTGTATAGTCGTTTGAGACAGGCGAACCCCCAAAAACGGGTTCGACTGTATCATCGTTTGAGACAGTCGGGGTTTTTGGCGATCATCGTTTGAGACAGGCTGCATCATCGTTTGAGACAGTGGCGATCATCGATTGAGACAGGGGTGTATCATCGATTGAGACAGGCGGTGACTTGACCGGCCGCCTTTTGAGACGGACGTCGGCGGCGTGCGACCGTTGGCGTGGTTGCCGACTTATGCGAGCCTGCGTCCCCCGCTGCATGAACAGGCGCGATGCAAGGGTTCCGGTCAAGTCGCATCTGAAGGCCGTCAGACGCCACTCGCTGGCGATGCGGGTCTTGCGGCTCAACCCCCCGTGGCGCGTCTCCTCGATGAAGCCGAGATCGACCAGCTCCCTAAAAGCGCGATTGGCAGTATTATTGGCCAGATTGCATTCGGTCGCGGCGGCGCGGACAGAGCATGACAGCTTGCCGTTGTTGCTCCCGTTATAGCGAGAGCCGATCTGGACGTAGACGGCGCGCGCGGGAACAGACAGCGCCCGCCACGCGTCGGTTTTGAGCATGTAGTGATGCAGCTGAAAGTAGCGGTCTGCCTTGTCCTGCGGTTGTTTCTTAGCCACGGGCCCGCACCTTCGCGAAGGCGATCTGACGCGACCGAACCCATTGCCTCGTCCTCAGACTCGCCGGTGCCGGATCGGCAAACTTGATTCGCGGATCGTTCGGCCAAACGCCTAATTTCTCCTTGAATTTATGAGAAGCCCATCCGCTAGCGTAACCGCGATCTCGGGCGATCCATTGCAGTTCGCCGTAGAACGCCGCTCTTTCCGAGACGCCCATGAACGGTTTCGGTCTCGCGCGGGAGCCGAGCTCAACGAGCTCGCCATCGCGAATCTCGATGCCCGTCTTCGCCTCCCGGAGCGCGCCGCATTCAGGACAATGCGTCGCCTGGCGCGGGAGAACCGCCTTGCACTCTTCACAGAGCCTTGGCAGCGGCGCCGACCCCTCTTCGGGCTCCGCGCGCCTCCGGCGCGGCTCGCCGTCGTCGAGGCGGTCATGATGGATGTCGGTGACGAGGCCCAGCCGCAAATGGTTCCCGGCATGGTCGAGAACGATTAGCCTTTCCTTGCCGGGCGCTGTGCGCAGGCCGCGGCCGATCGTCTGGACGAAGAGCATCTCCGACTTCGTCGGCTTCGCGTCGACGATGCACCTGACGTCGAGGTCGACGCCGACGGTCAGAGTCCCGACGTTGCAAATGACGCGGATCTCGCTGGCTCGGAAGCGGGCGAAAATGCGCTCGCGGTCCGGGCGATCGGTGAAGCAGTCGATATACGCGACGGCGACCCCAGCCTCCTCAAACCGCTGCTTGATATGTTCGGCGTGGGCGCGGTTGACCCCGTAGCAGAGGGTCGGACGGTCCTCGCCGCGAGCCTGCCATGTCGCGATCACGTCGCCGACCAGGCTGGGTTTGTCGCAAGCCTCGGCGAGCTCGCCTTCATGGAAATCGCCGGCGACGGTACGCACGCCGGACAGGTCGGGCTCGCTGGGCGCGAAGACGACGAACCGCGACAGGAAACCCCCGTCTATGAGGTCGCCCGTCCGAGCGGCAGTGATCAAGTCGTCATAGCGTTTCCCGAGCCCTCGCGTCCAAGGCGTGGCGGACAGACCGATGAAAGGCACGCGCGCCCAGGCGGGATCGGCGATCCACTCGTGAACCGACTTGAACGCGAGATGCGCCTCATCGATCAGCACGATCGTAGCGTCGGGTTTCTGGCGCCGCGCGAGCGTTTGCACCGAGCACACCTGGACGGGCTGAGTGTGGTCAGTCCGCCAGTGAATGCCCTGCATGACGCCGACGCAGTTGATCCCTTCGGCCTCGAACGCGTCGACGGTCTGGTCAATGAGCGACAGGGCCGGAACGGTGAAGATGATGCGGTTGCCCTTTTCGAGGGCGCGCTGGATGATATGCGCGGCGGTCAGCGTCTTCCGGAACCCCGTCGGGGCCTGAAGCATCGGCCGGCGCTTGCCGGACGCCAGCGAGCGCCGGAGCGCGTCCAGAGCGAGTTCCTGATGAGGTCGGAGCGGTCGGAGCGCGCCGGGCGGCGGCTGGAACATATTCATGCCGCCCCCGCTTTCGCCCCGGCCTCGGCGCCCAGTTCGTTGAACGTTTTGAGCGCGGCGATCGTCGCGAGCCTGAGCTGGCGCAGATGCACGTCGAGCGTGAGCCTGTCGCCGCGCCAGGCGGCCTCGGCGGCGCTCCTGGCGTAGCTCCCCGCAAGTTCAGCCGTCTCGACAATCGCCTCGAGGCGGAGATCGTCGCAGACGACGGCGACGGTCTGAGGCGGGCATGAAGGCGAGAGGCTGCTCACAGGCTATTCCCGCCGCTGACGATGCGCTCGGCCGCGTAGCGCGCGAGCAGGCCGGCCTCTGCTCGCCCATGGTGACGCTTGAGGCCGAACAGGTCGGAGCGTCCCTGCCATAGGCGCAGCGCCAGGGCCCGGCTCTTTTCCTTGTCGGCGTCGAGTTCGAAGTGGCGTTTCCACTTCGCTGGCGAGACGAGATGGAGGGCCCGCTCGCCGCGATGGACGCCGCGGACCATGCCGAAGCCACAACCGAACTTGAAGACGCTGGCCACGCCCTGGCCGGGGCGCGAGGCGACCAGCTCGACGATCGCGACGTCCGGGCATCTGGGTGATGCGACAGGCGAGCGTCGCCGCCTCAACGTCGCCGCCGGCGACGCTCGCCTGTCGTCGACGGTGATGGCGTCTGCCGTCGGGAAATAGAAGGCGATGGCGCTGGTCAGGCCGGGGTCGACGGCGAGGATGCAGATCTCGCTCATGGCCGCCTCCTCGAGGAGCGACGCACGGCGAGAGCCGAAAGCGTCGCGCCAAGCGCGCGGTCTGGAAACTTCAGCGTTTGCGATTGAAAGGCGGATTCGGAAGCGCTATAAGGCGCGCGCAACTTTATCGAATTCGCCTTCAACGCCCGACCGTCGCAACCGGCCGGGCTCTTTTTTTCGACCATTACGCGGCGTCATGGTCGGCGAGGGCGCGCGGGGCGGCACCGTCGGACGTCGTGCGGCGAGTTTGCGCGGCGGCCCATTCAAGCAGGGTCGGGAGATGATAGCGGACCGTCGCGCCGAACTTGCAAAACGGCGGGCCGCCGCCATAGAGGCGCGCCTTGTTCAAGAAAGACTGGCTGACGCCGAGAGTTTTTGCGGCGTCGGCGACATTGCCGTATTCGCACGATCCGCCAGCCGCGAGATCATCTTTGTCACTTTTCAGTTTATGAGCCATTCTTTTGTCTCTGATTGGTGCGCAGACACGAGCCGAGGAGGGCGGCGCGGTGAGTGTCGGTTTGGCGCGAAGCGGAGGGGTTACGCGGAGGATTTTCCAGGCGATTTGCCGAGGGATTGTTTCTCACGCGACCTGAGCATTTCCACGGCTGTCTCGTGCATGATGACCGTTCGGCCGCCGAGGTCGACAGTCTTCAAATGTCCGTCTTTGATGAGTTGGTAGACTTTCGTCCGGCCAACGCCGACGGCGGCGCAGAACTCGGCGATATTGTAGGATAGGCGCGCGGGTTCGCGCGCCGCGAAGCAGTTCGCGTCGGTCATTGTGACTTCCAGAGGTTCAGGCGAGTTTGCCCGGTTCCGCCGGGCGTCGGATCATCCACGCATTTCGCGCGTCAGAATTTCAAAGGAACCGTCGTCGTGGACGCGGCCGTAGCGGAGGCAACAAAAAACCCGCGCGCATCGCTGCGGCGGGAGCCATCAAAACAATCTACTTCTGTAGAAGTGTTCGGGTTCCATAACGACCCCGTGCGCGAAAGTTAGCACGGGCGAACGGCGCGTGTCAATCCCGTGCGAATTGCATGATGCTTTTTTTCGTTCACAACGTATCGCTCATTTGGTTGCTTTCGCCTTCAGCGTGACGACGTTCTCGCCTGCCGACGCTCCGGCCATCGCTGCGGCGATCGTTGCGCCGATGGCGTTGGTCGCGCGCCGAACGGGATCGTTGTCCAAGTGCGCGTATTTCGCCGTCGTCGTCGGCGAGGCATGCCCGAGCAGCTTGCCGATGACCGGAAGGCCGAGCCCGGCGCCCGCGCCGACGCTGGCGAAGCTGTGGCGGAGGTCGTGAAGGCGCAGCCCCTCGAGCCCGGCGCGACGGCATACCAACGTCCAGGGCCGCTTGAGATCTGAGCGGGGCTGCGCCGGATCGGTGCCGGCGATGACATAGGCGCTGGCGCGGGGCAGGGTGGTCAAAATTTCGAGGGCAGGGGCGTTCAAGACTACGCTCTTCTTCCCGGTCTTGGAGTCGGGAAGATGCAACATGCCCCGCTCAAAATCGACGTCCGGCCACTTGAGGTGCAAAATCTCGCGCAACCGGCAGCCGGTGAACAGGAGCAGGCGGATCGCGCCAGTGGCGAACGGCGACAAGACCGTTACGCGTCTCTCTTTCGGCAAATGCTTCGCGTTCGGACCGGACTCGTCAACTTGCCACGGAATGCCGACGGTCTCGGCCTCGCGCAGCGCCGCGCCGAGCCTTTCCAGTTCGTCGCCGCTCAGAAAACGCTCGCGCGAGGTCTCCTTGAACTTCTCGATGTTCTTCGCGGGATTGGTCATGTCCGGCGGGAGTAGGGCGCGGGCGATCCCAAAGGCGAACATGCCGGAGACGACTGTGTCTTTGACCCGGTTCGCGGTGACCGGCCGCGTTTTGCCGATCTTGACGTGCAGCTTCGCGACGGTCGCGCGGTTGACCTTTTCCGCCTTCATTGTCCCGATCTCGGGCAGGACATGCTTGCGCAGATAGATGCGATAGAGCGCGGCGGTTGCTGGCTTCCGTTTCGGGTCGACCTCGTCGGCGAGGAAGCGCTCGGCGAGCTCGGCGACGGAAATCGCGCCGCTCGCTGCGGCGGCCTCGGCGGCGGGGTCGTCACCTGCCGCGACCCGGCCGAGGATGCGCCTGGCCTCGTTGCGCGCCTCGGCGGGGGTAAGCACGCCATAGCGGCCGATCGGGGCGTACCTCTTCGGGCCGCTGCGCCCGGTCCCCTTAGGGCGATAGCGAACGAAGAACGTCTTGACCCCGTTCTTGGCGACCTTGAGCCCAAATCCAGGCAGTTCGCTATCCCAAAACGGGGCAGCTTGGGGCGTCGTTTTGTCGACAAACTCCTTCGTCAATTTGGGCATGTTTCGCTCCTAGTCTTGCGCCGGAGTGACCACCGAGTGACCACGGGACGGGAAATGCGTGGCATAGCTGGGAAACGCTGGCAATAGGAAATCCCAGAGAATCAACAGGATAGGAACAGCGAGGAAAGGCCGGGAAAAGCGAGGAAAGGGCTAAAATCGATCTGGGGGACTAGGGGTCGTGGGTTCGAATCCCGCCACTCCGACCATTTTACCCAATCAATTCAATTACTTTGAAGACGAAAATGGCTAGATGGTAACTCCCAAGCCGGGGTAAGTCCGAAAAGTCACAGTTGGGTAGAAAAGGTGTTTGGAGGGTCGATTTTTTGAGACGGCGGGCGACGAATCAGAATCAAGGGTGGGATGGTTCTTCCCGCCGAAGTCGAGGGGTTGATCGCTTCGCTAAGGCGCGAGATTGTGGCGCTTCGGGCTGAGGTGGCGGACCTTCGGCGGCAGTTGGGGCAAGACAGTTCGAACAGCTCCAAGCCGCCTTCGAGCGACGGATTGAAGAAAAAGCCTCGCATTGCCGGCAGCCTGCGCGGCGCTTCGGGCAAGGCGAGCGGCGGGCAGAAGGGCCACAAGGGCGGGACGTTGCGGCAGGTCGCCGATCCCGATTGGGTGGTTCGACACGAGGCGTGCGCCTGCGGCCACTGCGGTTCGCCGCTCGATCCGAAGTCGGCGACCGGGATCGAGAAGCGCCAGGTGTTCGATCTTGCCGAGCGCGCGCTTGTGGTCACCGAACATCAGGCCTTGCTCTACCGCTGCGAAAACTGCCGGGACGAGACGAAGGCGGCGTTTCCCGATGGCGTGGTCTCGCCGGTGCAATATGGCGAGCGCGTCAAGGCGGCGGCGATCTATCTCAATATCCAGCAACTCATCCCCGAGGATCGGACCGCCCAGGCGCTGAGCGATCTGTTCGGCGCGCCGCTGATCTGTCCGGCGAGCATCGTGGCCTGGGTTGGAAAGAAGGCGCAAGACTTGCGGCTGGTCTATGAGCGCATCGGCGAGCGCGTGGCCGAGGCGAAGGTTCGCCATCTCGACGAAACGGGGTTTCGCATCGCAGGCAAGCTGCAGTGGCTGCACACCACCTCGAGCCGGGCCTTCACCTTCTATCGCGCCGACGAAAAGCGCGGCGCGATCCCTGAGGATTTGCAAGGGGGCGTGGTCGTGCACGACCATTTCCTGCCCTATCGTCGGCTCGACACGGTGGCTCACGCCTTCTGCAACGCCCACATCCTGCGCGAACTCAAGAGCCTGATCGAGTTCGATCACGAGCCCTGGGCCGAAGCCATGCGCGACATGCTGCTTTCGGCCAACCTCGCGGTCAATAGGGCGCGCGAGGCGGGGGCGCGCGCGCTTGCGCCCTCTGAATGCCAAGCCTTCGTCGAGCGCTATTGGGCCGCCGTCCGCCTCGGCCTGGCCTTCCATCGCGAGTTGCCCAAACTGGCGATGAAGCCCGCGCGCGGGCGGGTGAAGCACCGGCCTGGCCACAACCTGCTCCAAAGGCTGAAAACGTTCCAAACGGAAACCTTGCGCTTCCTCACCGACTTCGATGTGCCCTTCACCAACAACCTGGCCGAACAGGACCTCAGGATGATGAAGGTCAAAATGAAGATCTCAGGATCGTTCCGAACCCTCGAAGGCGCTCAAATCTTCGCACGCCTCAGATCCGTCGTCTCCACTGCGAGAAAACGCGGATTCAACAGCCTCCAAATCCTCACCGCAACCCAAGATCACATCATCACCGTCCTCACGGCGTAGCCGACGGCTTGGGAGTTACGCTAGATGTTTTTTACGCAATGCCGTTTGGGTTCACGGTGGGTTCAGTCAAGAGGCGAGCCCGACGACCCCTTTGAAACGTTGCGCCCACAGCGTTGCTGGGGCGCGCTCAAACGTGGACCGCCTGAATGGTCTCGGATGATCCCTATGCCGACCGTAAGCGACCAACGTTCCAGCAGGCTGAGGGCTTCGAACCCCTGCCTGCGCAGTTGCTTTTGAAGGAAATTTCTCAGGAACTGTCGGCGAGTCTATGGGCTATCGTTTATACCCACCCATCCCACGACGTCGCCTGACCCCGACTGCGCAAATCGCCCTGCACGGCCGCCGACGTCGCCAATGACGCCGACTCGCTGTTGCCGCGAAATTTGGGATTCTAGCTTTACTGTCGCCCTTGACCGCGTAATGAACCTCGCGCTCGTCCGGTCGAGCGCACGCATGGCGCATCGGCAAGGTCTTCGGCGAGACAATAGCCGCGATCGAATAGGGCGATATGCCACATTGCGGGGCAAGCTGGATAAGGGGTAGCGTTCAGCCATATCAAAGCCGTCGAGTGCAGATAAACTCGCGCGGATGAAACTGTTCCTTGCCGCCGCTTTCGCCGGGGCTGAACGCGACCGCATCCGTGGAACCCGCCGGCAGATGAAGACCGATCAAAAGTCCTGTGGGCGGTATGTTGGCGGAAAGGTGACCATGGGAGTGACCCATGTACCTAGATCCCATCCAAGTCGTCATCCTCTTCGCGTTTTGCGTGCTCATTGGCAGCCTTCTATTGCCTCACCTATTGGACGATAGGCACTGGAAGGAAATTGAGCGCCGCAAGAAAATGGCTCGACGCCATCACTAGACCATCACGCCGATAGCTTCCGGCCCTTGCTGTTGCCGCTCGCCAAAGGATTGAGCCGATGCCTGACAAAGCCCTTGACCCAGTGGAATGGGAATTGGTTCGCGCCGACATCGCAATGGAGAAAGCGCGCCTGACGGCGAACGGCGATTGGGCGAAATGGGAAGAATTCCAGACGCAGACCAACGCCACCCTCGCCGCTTATGCCGCGCCGTCTGACTGGGTGGCGCGCGCTGCAAGGACGCGGACCGAGGAGGACCGCGTCGCATTGTGGTGGGCGGTCCGAACCCCCGAGCTGTCGTGGCTGATGACGCCGCCTCGAAGGCCGCGGCGGCGCCGCTGGCCGCTTCGCTGAGCGCGGCGTCCGCGCCGACAAAGACCATTATCAGCGCTCGCCTTTCCGAGCCGGTTGACGCCCTCCAAAAGGAGGCGTTTGCAGGATCAGCGATGGGCGGCAATGGCCCTATGGAAAGACGAGGTCGAGCGGCGTCTGCTCGCCGAGCCAGGCTTGTATGCCCCACACCGCCCAGGTGATCGGCCAAATCCCCGCCAGGAAGACGTCGAGCGTCAGGCTGGCGAGCAGCTTCACTGGGACGGACGTGCTGCCCTGCCAGGTTTCGACGACCCTGAGAATGAATGTTAGGGCCCCGGCGAGCATCCACAAGATCACCCCAGGCAGGAGGGGGGCGCCCTTCAGAGTATCCATTTACGTTCTCGGGGCCCTTGATCAGGCGCTCGCGGGCGGCGCCCGGCGGTACGTAAATCACGGCGGGGCCGGCCTGCCGCGACTTGAATACAGTGTAAACTCCGAAGTCGACGGCGTAAGCACAATTTTCGCGTGCATGCCTGGCAAATCGTCGCTCCGGCCCGCTTAAGATGACAACCCTCGTCCGGGCCCGAGGTAGGTCCTTCCGTTTCCAGGCGGTCCGCCTGTCGCCCGCGAAAGAGTTGCCCGGACGCGATCTCGTGAAGCGAACGCCGGCGGAGTGACAGTGGCCAGGACCGCGGGGCCGCCTACACTTTTGCGGAGGCGGTCTACGCCGCCTGGCGCCGAGGGCCGGGGTCGTTCTTATGAGATTGTTGCAACCGTTTTGAAATGTCACAGGCGCCGGCAATTTAGAAATGTCACGGGGCGCTACGGAGCCGCTGTCGGGGCTGCGGAGACCCTCACATATCGCAGCAGCCCCGACAGCGGCGGCAGAGTTGGCGGTTTTCGCCGCAATGCGCCTGTCTATGAAAGAGATTGCGCCATGACGCGTCCTGGCGCGGAGCACGTACCCCTGGGCTTCGCTGGCCGTCTTGACCCGCACAGGTCTGATCTCGTCCTGGCGCGCTTTCACCCAGGCAAGAACTTCTGAAAGCCGCTTGTTCTCGACGATCGCCGCGTGCGTCACGCGCTGCTTCTTGTCGAACACGCGATGCGCCAGAGCCGCGCCTTTCCAGCGCACCTCAAGCCGGCCGTCAGGAAACTCGTAAGTCTCGACATAGTTGCCGACCAATCCGGCCGTCAGCGGCGTCTCTTCAAGAATGATCCGCTTGTTGTCGTACGACAGCGCCAGCTGCTGCGTGACATAGCGCCGCTCTCGCCAGGCAAGGATCGCGTCGAGATCGGCTGGCGCGCGCTGCAACGGACGGTGAAAATTCTCCGGTCGAGCCGGAGCCGTCGCAAAGCGATCGTTGAAGCGCTCCACGAAACCTGGAAGGTACGCATTGGCCGCTTCGAGCGTCGAGATCGCTTCAAGCCGCAGCTCCTTCACCAGACGGTCCTGCAGGGTGCGGTTCACCCGTTCCACCCGGCCTTTCGCCTGGCTCGAGTTCGCACACAGAATCTCGATCCCCAGTTCGCTCAGCGCCCGCCCGAACTGCGTCATGCCTTGGCCGCCCTCAGCCTGCGGCTTCGAGACGCGGAAGATCGAGTGCTTGTCGGAATAGAAGGCGAGGGGACGTCCGTGGCTCGCCAGATAGTCCTTCAGCGTCTCGAAATACGCGAAGGCGCTCTCCGACGGGACGAAGCGAAGCGCCACCAGACGGCTGGTCGCATCGTCGATGAACACGATCAGCGTGCATCGCTGACCACGGTCTTCGAACCAGCGATGTTCGCTCCCGTCGATCTGAATCAATTCGCCAAAATGTTCGCGCCGAAGGCGCGGCTGATGAAATTGCCGCCGCTGCTTGCGGGACAACCATAGCCCGTCCTCGGTCATCCACTTGCGGAGCGTCTCCCGCGAAACCGCGAGACCATGGCGTTCCAGAAGCATCTGGCTCGCAAAGGTCGGCCCAAAGTCCCGATAGCGCTCCGTGACATAGGCGATCGCCATCTGTCGTACGTGCGGCCCCAGCAGACGATTGGAAGGCCGTCCACGAGCCCGATGGCGAAGGCCGGCGGCGCCGTCGCTTTCGAACACTCGCGCCAGACGGTGAGCCTGCCGTCTCGTTACGCCCATCAGAGCCGCCGCAGCTGTCATAGTCATTCGGCCCGCAACAACCGACGCCAGCACCTCGGCGCGGCGAAGTTCTCGTTCGCTCATCTCCACCCAGCCCATGCCAAACTCCCGCGGACCGCAGTCCAAGGGAGTGTGACATTCCTAATTTGCCACGGTGGGACATTTTAACTTTGCGGCTACAAGAGATGATTCGCATAATGTATATTATGGAACCAAAAGCAGCGCGAGGTAGACGCGACGAAATACGCCAGCTTGAGCGGATGATCGGCGTTCGCGCGCAGGCTGTGGAAGGATGCCATTCCGTTCTCGCGACCCCGCAAGATCGCCGTCTCGTCCAGCAATGCGCTCCATATGGCGAAGTGTGACGTAGATCACATCATGGGCGCGATAGTTCGGCTATGGGTCGTCTGTGCGACGAACTGTGCGGCTGAAAAGCGCCGCAGCAAAGTTTAGAGGGAGGGTTTCAAATGTCGGTAATTCAGGTCGGTTTAGTCGATACGACAGGCAAATTGAATGCAGATCTGGTGCAGGCCGCCGCGGCGGCATTGAATCTGCAGGTGATGCGCGATCTCCCGCAGTTCTGGAATGTGCAGGCCACTGTCCAATTCCTGCCTCACGCGAGCAAGATTCCGGCAGGCGTGTGGCCGGTCCAGCTGGTGAAGCAGCTTCCGCCCGGAGAGGGCGGTTTCCATCTCGACAAGCACAACCAGCCTTATGCCAAGGTGATCGCCACGCCAGATGACGACACCTGGACCATCGACGCCAGTCACGAGACGATTGAGATGCTGATCGATCCGTCCGGCAACAGGATGCAGTCTTCAATCGCGATCGAGATCGTGGGCGGCAAGATCCAAGATGGCACAGGGCAGTTCAACTACCTGGTCGAAGGTTGCGACCCATGCGAGGCAAACAATTACGGCTACACCGTAAACGGTGTCGTCGTATCGGATTTCCTGACCCCCCACTTTTACGATCCGATCGTCACGCAAGGCACGCGCTACAGCTTCACCGGCGCGCTGACCAAGCCGCGCCAGGTCTTGCCAGGCGGCTACATCTCCTTCGTCAATCAGGAGACCGATGAATGGCAGCAAATACTGTTCGTCGACCCGGACCAGCCGCCGACGCTTCAGAACTCTCGGGCCCGCGACCGGCGTCAAGAGCATGCGCGAATGGGTGGACAACGCGATGGCGAAATCGGCACTGCACGAGAAGCTCGAACGCTCGATCCGCCACCGCGCGCCAAAGCTGGCGAAGCGGGAGCAGGAGCGGCGCGGCAAGCTGGACAAGATCGCCTCGGTACGAGCGCGGCTATATCCTCATTGACATTGGTGCTCTCTCCCAGGGTCGCAGTACCAGAAAATCTGCGACGGGCGCGCTAAATGGTACGGCTCGAAGCCGAGAGGCCCGAGCCGTAATGCAACACCGCAAAAATACCGTCCTCAGCCCGTCGGCGGGACCGGCGCGATCACGCTGCTCTATGCTGGCCTGATCGCTGGCATCGACGCCAAATCCAAGTCCTCCGGCCGGCTTTCTGAGTTCGGCACGACTTTCTGCAAGCTCCTCGGTTCGCTGAGGCCCGCGAGCCATGCGACTGGCTACCCGATGGCGCGTCCCGATTACAGCGCGGCCACGGCGGCCCAACAGACGATGGCGCTGCAGACAGAGCTCCAGCGCCCGTAAGCCTTGTAAATCGTCGCCGCCAGTTGAGCCTGCTGCTTGAGCGTAAGACCGGTCGCGTCGATCTCGGGGTCAGAGACGTTGCGGATCGCAAGCCATAGCGGCGCGCTCGCGCCGAGCGACTGGGCGACCATTCCGAGCACGGCGTCCCCCATCTCCGACACGTCGCCGAGGCCTTGCAGCTTGAAATGGTTATCGGTCGTATCGAAGCCAAAAAAGTCGGTCGTGACCACCGACCCGGAAAGATCCGTTGGAGCAACCACGGTGATCGCGGGCGGACGCTTGTTGTCGGACGGCAGCTGCGAGGCGTTCGCCTTGAACAGCTCGTTCGCCTGCGAGAAGAACGCCGTCTTTGCCGCCTGGCTCGCGTAGTGGTCACTGGCGAACGGCGCCTTCTTTAGCCAGCTTGTTGAATCGAAACGCACGACGGCGCTGACCACTACATCGCCGACCTCGCAGTTCTTGCCGATGCCTCCGGCGGTGCCGGTTGTCAGCACCAGCTTCGGCTGCACCTCCTCGATGATCTGCTTCCACAGCTCCGCGTTCGGCAGAATTCCGCTGGCTGGAAAGTGCTTGTCGGTGTCCTGCGACAGGTGCGAATCCGATTTGAAGACGACGGCCTTCTTGTTTCCAATCGCCGTCGTCCAGAAGGTCCCGAGACGCTTCGCCTCCACCGCAGGCGAGCCTTTGCTCATCTGGCGCGAGAGCGCCGCGAAATTGTGCGTGTAGGCCACATAGTCGTTGTCGGAGTCCTTTCCCGGCGTCAGCACACGGCTCAGCGCATGCCCCTCGTCCATGGTCCAGGTGACCACGAGAACGTCAGCTCGCGGCAACGGCCCGGCGCCGCTTCCGGGAGCCCGGGCAGCGGGCTTCGGCGCGAGACCTTGCGGCCAGGGGATGTCGACGAAGCGACTAAGGCCCGTCGATTTCGTAAACGCCATGAAGGCGGCGCCCTCCGGGCCCTGGGAGTCGAAATCGATGATGTCGCGCTGAATGTCGTCTAGGCGCGCGTCCCGCGCCGCCGCGGCAGCGACCGCGAAAGCCGATTGTGGGATCGGTGTGGTCGTCGGGTCGACGCCAATGTTACGTTCCACCCAAGCGCGGTCGACAATCACAGGCCACCTCCCCTTCAAATTAAGCCGAAGCGAAATCACAAAACATTAAGCCCACTGGGCCAGACACTTTGATCAAGTGTACACGTCCGTGAGCCCCGAGGATGTGATCGCGATCACACTGCAAATTCGTCGCCGCACCGCGTCGCGCATGTGCGCCGAGCTAACTTGCCTACCGACGGGCGCTTCGCGAGCAGAACCTAGACCGGCCCGATCGTTTGCAAGTCCACCTGACGCGACGCAACAGAAGTTCGCGCCTAGCCTCTGAAAAACCTAGACGTCCACTAAATCGCGCCTCAGGCTCCCATCAGCTCCGCCAGCGTCAGCGCGATCACTTCCGTCGCCTTATAGAGATCGGAAAGCGGCAGACGTTCGTCGGCGCGATGGGCGTTGGCTTCCTCGATCGTATGGGGCCCCGTGCCATAGAGCACGATCGGTACGCCGGCCTTGGCGTAGTGGCGCGCGTCCGTATAGAGCGGCACCCCCGAGGCGACGACAGGTTCGCCCATGACGCGGCTCGCGTGACGGCAGAGGATTTCTGTGAGCTTCGCGACTGCGGGAGTCGGCGTCAGCGGCTCGGCGAGCAGGATGCGTTTGACCGCGACCTTGGCCTCCGGGTGCAGGGTCGCCGCCCGGGCGATCACGGCGCGCAGCTCCGCCTCGACTTCGACCGGGTTTTCCTCCGGGACCATACGCCGGTCGAGCCGGAACGTAATGCGGTCCGGCACGACATTGGTGTTGATCCCGCCAGATATGAGACCGACCGTCATCTGCGGCGAGCCGATGCCGGCAATCTTCGAAGTCCGCGCCGCGAGCCCGCCGCGCCAGCCGTAGAGGGCGGCGAGGATCGCGCTCGCCGCCTCGAGCGCGTCGACGCCGGTGAACGGGCGGGCGGCGTGGGCCGAGCGGCCCAAAACCTCGACTTCCAGATGCAGGCAGCCGTTGTGGGCGCTGACGACGGCGTAGGAGAAGCCGGCGCCGATCGCGAGATCCGGTCGCGAAAGACCCTGTTCGAGGATCAAGCGCGGACCGATCTCCCCGCCCGCCTCTTCGTCGTAGGTGACGTGCAGTTCGACCGACCCGTTCAGCGGCGCTCCGCATTGTTCCAGCGCCAGCATCGCGAACGCATAGGTCGCGATGTCCGACTTCGACACGGCGACGCCGCGCCCGAACATCCAGCCGTCGACGATCTCGGCGCCATAGGGGTCGCGCGTCCAACCCGCGCCGGGCGGCACCACGTCGCCATGCGCGTTCAAGGCGATGGTCGGACCGCCCTGCCCGAACCGGCGCCGCGCGATCAGATTGGTCGCAGAGACCATGCCGTTGGCCTTGACGAGCGCGTCCGGAACCTTGTGCCGTTCGACGGCGAATCCCAGTCCTTCGAGCAGCTTCGCGACCGTTTCAGCCGAACGATCGCAATCGCCTGGCGGATTGTCGGACGGCACTTTGACGATTTCCGCCAGGAACCGGGCCTCGGCGTCCTGATGCGCGGCGACGAAGCCATGAATGGTCTTTTCGACCAACTCTTCGACCGGCATGGCGTTCTCCCCCTTGAGGCAAATCTATTCGAAGTCCTCGACGCGCATGCCGTCGTAAGCCGGGATCACATTCGCGGGCAAACGCTTGCGCAGTGTTTCGTAGTCGAGATCGGTGTGCAGGTTGGTGAGGATCGCCCGGCGCGGGCGCATCGCCTCGATCTCGTTGAGGGCGTCGTCGAGGCTGAAATGCGAAGGATGCGGACGGTAGCGCAAGGCGTCGATGATCCAGACTTCAAGCCCCTCCAGGTAAGGCCGGCTCGCTTCGGGAATGCGTTTGACGTCAGGGGTATAGGCGAGCGCGCCGAACCGGAACCCGAGCGCGTTGATATCGCCGTGGTCGAGATCGAAGGGAAGGGCCTCAACCGCGCCGCCAGGCCCTTCGATCCGGCACGCACGCCCGGCGGTCAGCCGCAGATCCGTGGCGATGGGAGGATAAGAGCTGCCTTCAGGCGTCTCGAAAATATAGGAGAATCCATTTCTCACGATCAGCGACGTCGGCTCGTCCATGTGAATGTCAATCTGCCGTCTTGTCATGAGCCATAGCGGCCGCAGGTCATCAATTCCATGGGTATGGTCGGCGTGCGAATGGGTCATCAGCACCCCGTCCAGCCGCTTCACGCCGACATCGATCAGCTGCTCGCGAAGGTCCGGCGAGGTGTCGATCAGCACCGTGGTCGCGCCCGACCCAAAGCGTTCAACGAGGACCGAGCAGCGGCGGCGCCGGTTCAGCGGATTGGCCGGATCGCACGCGCCCCAGCCCTGCCCGACACGCGGAACGCCAGCCGAAGATCCGCAACCCAGAATGGTGAGGCGAAGGCTCAAGCGCGCGGTCCGGCGGCGTCGAGCTTCGAAAAGACGCGGAGTGTGTTCAAGCGCGTCGCGTCAGCGAGCGCTTCGGGCTCGATTCCCTTCGCCTCAGCCACCGCCCGCGCGGTCGCGGCCACGAAAGCGGGCTCGTTTCGCTTCCCGCGATGGGGAACCGGCGCAAGATAGGGCGCGTCGGTCTCGACGAGGATCCGGTCGAGCGGAACGTCGCGGGCGATGGCGCGGAGGTCCCCGGATTTCTTGAATGTGATCACGCCGGAAAACGAAATCATGAGGCCGAGCTCAAGCGCCGTCTGGGCGAGCGCGCGCGACGAGGTGAAGCAGTGGAGCAGCGCGGTGAAGCGCCCCTGCCCCATCTCGTCCTTCAGGATCGCCGCCGTGTCCTCCTCCGCGTCCCGCGTATGAACCACGAGCGGCAGACCGAGCTCGCGCGCAAGGGCGATCTGCCCGCGAAAGACGCGCTTTGCGACATCCGGCGCCGCGTAATTGTAGTGATAGTCGAGGCCGGCCTCGCCGATGCCGACGCATTTGGGATGCGCGGCGAACCGCCGCATCGTTTCAAAATCCGCCGCCAATTCGCTTCCGGCCTCATGCGGATGCGTGCCGATGGTGAAATAGACGCTCGCGTAGCGCTCGGCGATTTCGATAGCCCGCGCCGCCTTCTCGACCCGCGTGCCGATCGTGATCATCCGCTCGACCCCTGCGGCGCGCGCCCGCTCGACGACGGCGTCGAGTTCGCCGCCGAAGTCGGGGAAATCAAGATGGCAATGACTGTCGATCAGCGTCACTGCGCCGCCGCCTCGGGCTCGACGTAGCGTGGGAAGATCGGCGCCGGCGCCGGCAACGCCCTGCCCGGCTCGAGCCGATGCGGCGCTTCGAGCCGGCCCACGGCCTCGCCGGTCTCCAGCGCCGCGAACGATCGCGCGTCCGCGGGCGCGCCCAGGAGGTCGAGCAGCTTCTCCATGCTTGCAGGCGTGATCGGCTGGAGGAGGATCGCGGCGATCCGCAGGACCTCGGCCGTCACATAGAGCACGAGGCGCATGCGCGCGGGATCGGTCTTGTTGAGCTTCCAGGGCTCGGCGTTGGCGAAATAGCGGTTCGCCTCGGCAATGACGTCGAAGACAGCGCCGACGTAGAGGTGGATGAGGAAGCTCTCCATGTGCCGGCGCGTTTCGCCTGAGAGCGAGTCGGCGCGCGCGAGCATCGCGAGGTCCTCGGGCGCCGGCCTGGCTTCGCGTGGATCCGGCGCCGCCGCGGCGCAGTTCCTCGCAATCATTGATAGCGAGCGCTGCGCCAGATTGCCGATGTCGTTGGCGAGATCGGCGTTCAAGCGGTTGACGATCGCCTCGTGCGAATAATTGCCGTCCTGCCCGAACGGGACCTCGCGGAGGAAAAAATAGCGCACGGGGTCGAGGCCGTAGGCCGCGACGAGGCTCGCCGGGCCCACGACATTTCCGACCGACTTCGACATCTTCTCGCCGCGGTTGAACAGGAAGCCGTGCACAACGATCTGCCGCGGCAGGGGGAGCTTCGCCGACATCAGGAACGCGGGCCAGTAGATGGCGTGGAAGCGCGTGATGTCCTTGCCGATCACATGCGCGTCGGCCGGCCAGAATTTCGCCCGAGGTCCGTCGTCCGGGAAACCGGTCGCGGTGATGTAGTTGGTCAGCGCGTCCACCCAGACGTACATGACATGCTTCGGGTCGTCCGGAACGGGCACGCCCCAGCTGAGACCGGCGCGGCTGATGGAGAGATCCGAGAGGCCGCGCTTGACGAAGGCGACGATCTCGTTGCGGTACTTCTCCGGCGTGACGAACTCCGGATGCGCCTCATAATGCGCGAGCAGCCGGTCGGCATAGGCCGACAGGCGGAAGAACCAGCTCTCCTCCTCGACCCAATCGACCGGCGCCCCAGTCGGCGCGAGCTTTGCGCCATCGGGGCCTGGGGTCAGTTCGCTCTCGTCGAAATAGGCCTCGTCGCGCACGGAGTACCAGCCGGAATAGGTCGACAGATAGACGTCGCCGTTGGCGGCCATCCGCCGCCAGATCTCCTGCGCGGCGCGAGCATTGCGGGGCTGGGTCGTCCGCACGATGTCGTCGGCGCGCGCGTTGAGGAGCTCGCCCATCGCCTCGAATTCGGCGGCGACCCGGTCGACGAAGGCCTGCGGCGTCACGCCCTCGCGCGCCGCCGTCTGCTGAACCTTGAGGCCATATTCGTCCACGCCGGTGACGAACAGCGTCTCGCGGCCGTCGAGCCGCATGAACCTCTGGATCGCGTCGGTCGCGATGCGCTCGTAGGCGTGGCCGATATGCGGCGCGCCGTTGGCGTAAGGGATTGCAGTCGTGATGTAGAAACGGCTCATGGCCGCCGTCCTAGAGCATTTTCCGCGCGATGAAAACTTGGCGCGGGGGAGTCATCCGCGCCGCCGCGCAGTCGCGGCAATCTCGGCAAATATGGCGAGCACATGCAGCCTGCGATCGAGGTTAAGCGCGTCCGTCTCTCTCCCGGCCGCCCGGATGCGGTCCCAGAGCGCGCCGAGTTCCTCCGCCCGCGCGGTCGATGACGTGGTCTTCGATGCATAGGCCGCGAGCCAGTCATAGAGTTCGCGGTGGAACGCCCCGTAGGCCTCGGCCGCAGCGCGACTCGCGAGCGCCTCGGCGAGCTTGGCGATGGCGCGCGGATCGGGACGGGGCAAATCGGCGATGGTCGTATCGATTAGCGCGCCGATCCCTTGCGATTCCGGCGCGAGGCGCGCGAGGGCCTCACGAATCGAGCCGTTTGCACGCCCCGCGGCCTCGGCGACCGCTTCGGGATCGGTTTCGCTCCAGGGGGGCCCGAGCGTCGAAATGACTTCGACGATATCGGAGGCCGACAGGGGATCGAGCCTCAGCTTCCGGCAACGCGAGCGGATCGTCGGCAGCACCTGCCCCGGCCGATGCGACACGATGAGAATCAGCGAACGTTGCGGCGGCTCTTCAATCATCTTCAGCAGAGCGTTGGCGCTGTTGCGATTGAGGTCCTCGGCGCAATCAACGATGCAAATCCGCCAGCCGCCGAAGGCCGCCGACATCTGGAAAACCTGCAGCGCGCGACGGACATCGTCGACGCCGATGTCCGTCCCAAGCCGCTTCGGGTTGGACTTCCACTCGCGCCGGACGAGCGCAAAGTCCGGATGCGCCAGGGCGGCAAGGCGCCGCGCCGCCGGATGATTGGCGTCGACCTTGAGATCGGCCGCTTCGCGTACGAACCGTGCGCCCGGATCGGGATTGGCGAGCAGAAAACGCGCAAAGCGCCAGGCAAGCGTCGCCTTGCCGACGCCCTCCGGGCCGCCGATCAACCACGCGTGCGCCAGGCGGTCGTCCCGATAGGCCGATAGTAGCTCCGCCTCCGCGGCTTTGTGACCGACGAACCCCTGCGCAAAGCGAGGATGCGGCGCCCCCGCGAAGGCGTCGCTTTCCGGCAGGTCTTCGGCTTCGCCCCGCCTCATTGCGCGCCTTGCCTCGGCGCGCTCGTCGGATCAAGTCGCGCCTCGACAACGGACCAGACGGCGGCGGCGACGTCCTTTGGAGACTTGAGCGCGTCGATGACCGCGCAGCGTTGAGGTTCGGCCGCGGCGATATCAAGAAACGCCCGCCGCAAGGTTTGATGAAAGGCGAGCGCCTCCGCCTCGAACCGGTCCGCGCCGCCCTTCCCTCTTCGCCTCGCAGCGCGCTTGAGGCCCGCCTCGGCCGGAAGGTCGAGGACCAGAGTGAGGTCCGGCCCGTTCGGCCCAACGACCACCTGCTCGAGCCGCGCGACATAGGCGGGCGGAAGATTGCCGGCGACGCCCTGATAGGCGCGAGTGGAATCGGCGAAACGGTCGCAGACGACCCAGGCGCCGCGGGCAAGCGCCGGCAGAATCGTCTTGTCGAGATGGTCGATGCGGGCGGCGCCAAACAGCAGCGCCTCGCCCTCGGGGCCAAACTGCGCTGCGAAGCCGGAGAGGATCGCCTCGCGCAAGGCCTCGGCTTGCGGCGAGCCGCCCGGCTCGCGCGTCCGCACGACCTCGAGGCCAAGAGACTTCAGCCTTTCCGCGAGGCGCTTCGCCTGCACTGATTTTCCCGCGCCCTCGCCGCCCTCGAAGGTGATGAACCGGCCCCGGGTCGAGGAGTTCATTGCTTCTTCAGCGCCCGCCGCACCGCATCGCCCGCAAGTTCAATTCCAGCGTCGAAGGCGCGCCGGGTCAGGCCGCCGAGCGCAATGGTCGCGCCGGTTTTCAGCGGCGCGTCGACGACCAGCATGTCGCCGCGCCAGATTTTCAACCGGGCCGCGTCCTTGCCGGCTTCAACCGGCGCCGCGAGCGGCCCGGTGTAGACGATCTTGGCGACCAGCCTGTCGCTTTCGCCGCGCGGCACAAACAGCGTGATCGGGCTTTCGGTGACCAGCGGAACCTCGTCCAATTCCCCGCCGTATACTGCGGCCGCCCCCACCCGGTCGCCCGCTCCGTAGAGCGCACGCCGATCGAACGAATGAAAGCCGTAGTTGAAGAGCTTGCGCGCCTCTTCGGCGCGCTCGGTCGCCGTTTTGAGCCCATTCATGACGACGATGAGGCGCTGGTTGTCCTCGACCGCCGAGCCCACGATCGCGAAGCCGCCGTCGGCGAGATCGCCCGCCTTCAGGCCGTCGGCTCCGAGATCCATCGTCAGGAGCGGATTGCGATTGAGCTGATGGATCTTGTTCCAGGTGAAGTCCTTCTCGCCAAAGTAATGATAATATTCCGGATAATCGCGAATGACATGGGCCGCGAGGAGGGCCATGTCGCGCGCGGTGACGTGCTGGCTCGGATCGAACTTCCCGCGCGAATTGGCGAAATGCGAATGCGTCATGCCGAGTTCGGCGGCGCGCTTGTTCATCATCTCGGCGAAATTGTCTTCCGAACCGGCGAGCCCTTCCGCCAGCGTCATCGCCGCATCGTTGCCCGACTGAATGATGAGCCCCCGCAAGAGGTCCTCGATCCGGACATTGCTGTAAATCGCAAGAAACATCGCCGCGCCGTGCGCGTGCGCCCCGCCCTCTCGCCACGACTTCTCGGAAACTTCAAAAATGTCGTCGAGATGAAGACGGCCCTCCTTCAATTCGCGAAACACGATTTCCGCGGTGAGGAGCTTGGCGGTCGACGCCGGAGGCATCGGCTCGTCGGCGTTCTTTTCGTATAGGACTGCGCCGCTATCGTAATCTTCGATCAGCGCGAAATCCGCGCTCGTCGAGAAGGCCTCGTCGCGCGCCTGCGCGGGCGCCGTCAGGAGGAGAAGCGCAAGCCAAACGGTTCTGAGCCGGGCGAAACCCACCGGAGTTCCTTCGAAACGTCGCTGCGGCTCGCGCCGCAACCCGCTTCTCTGACTGGATCGGGAAGTGTTGGCAATCTGCCGCAGAACTTTGGCAATTCGGTGCCGCAGCCCTTTTTCCAAGGCCGGCTAGTAAAGCGCCTTCTCGGCGCTTGCCTGCAGAAGCGGTCGCCGTGGGGGCGTGACCGCGACCAGCGTCGGCCTTGGCCGGGACGTTACGGCGACGACGGTCGCGGCATGGATCGAGCCGAGGTCGAAGGGCCGCGACGGCGGCAGCGGAACAATCCCATGTTGGAAAGCTAACGAAACTCTGGTTTTCTCGCGCACGGGCGCCGGCGGCGGCTCGGGCTCGGCCGCAGCGACGCGAATCGGCTCGGGTGGCGGCAGCGGCTCGGGCGGCGCCGCCGCCCGACCCTGGGCGAAGAGCGCCTGGAACGGCGACGGGCCCGGCTCCGCGCCGCTCGCCACCATGACCGGCGCGGAATAGCCGTTCAGGTTTGCGGGCGATCCGTCGGTGCGAAGGCTCGCAAGCAGCGTGTTGTCGTCCGAGCCCTCGAGCGGCGCCGGCCCCACATATTCGACCTTGATTCTGGCGGTGCCCTCGCCTTTGAAGGCCAGCACGTCGGCGGCGCGCGATGAAACGTCCATCACGCGGCCGCCGTGATAGGGCCCGCGATCGTTGACGCGCACGATGACCGAATAGCCGTTGCTGAGGTTCGTCACCCGCGCATAGCTCGGCAGCGGCATCGTCGGATGGGCGGCGGTCAGCGAGGCCATGTCATAGACCTCGCCGTTGGCTGTGCGGCGGCCATGAAACGCCGCGCCGTACCACGAAGCCATGCCGACTGCCGTGTAGGATGCGTTCTCGGATGGATAATAGGTGTGGCCTGCGATCGTATAGGGGTGGCCGATCAGGTACTGGCCGCCACCGCGTGGAATGGGCTGTCCGTCCGCGATGACCTTGGGGCTCGCGTGGCCGTATTTGGCTTGGGAGAAATATTCGTGGCCGTGCGCGTAATGCTGCTGGGCGGTCGGGGTGGCGCATCCCGAGAGCGCCAGGGTCAAAGCCAGACTTGCGGCGGCAAGCGAACGGTGTTCGGCCGCCTGGCGCCGAGCTCAAGACGCGAAACGCTCATGGACGCCAACTCGCTTGAACGCCGAGGCCGGCTAGGCGCCGCAATTGCCGACACTGGCCCCTCATTGCGGCGCTTACCGAAACCTCAATGCCGTCTGACACGTTTGAACCCGCTTCGTTTCAAATTCGCTAACAAATCCGGGCCGTTCGAACCTTGCGAGATCCGACGGTCTCCGCAACTCCGAGCATCTGACAGGCGACGCGCTGCCAGCCGGCGCCAAACCGCCATCCCTGACGCCCAATCGAGGCGAGAAAGTGACCGGCCCGCATCGGTCCACCACGACCACCCCGAGCCCTGCCCCGGCCCGGCGCAATGTCGCCAACATTCCGAAGAGGTCCGCGGCGTGCGGCAAACAAAACAAACGCGGCCGAACAGCCTGCGCCATTCGGCCGCCGAGTTATGGGGAAACCATGAAGTCGCCGAGGAGCACAATTACTCCTCGGGTGGTGCAGAGCCCATCGCCTCCCCGCGCCACATCGATCAAAGGGCCGTAGGGGGTTCACGTCCCTTTGGTCCCGGACGTTCTTGTCCGGCGCGGCTGTACCAAGTCCATAACGACGAAAAAGCGTCACAAGCAACAGAAATTTGCGGGTTTGTCACAAAATTTTCACGATCGGCGCCGCGCGGAAAGCATGACCACGCCGCGCCCCTTCAATCGTCTGCAACTCCGGCGAGGACTCGCACCCCCGACCGGTCGCTTAGAAGGCACCTGCTCTATCCGATTGAGCTACGGAGCCAATGACGATCAAAATCCTGCGTGCCCTCATCTAACACTTTAACTCTCACATATAACAACATTATTCAGCACAAATTTAAGGAACGGAATACGATCTTCCGGGCGAGGGCTCGTCTCGCAACTATGGGTCCCCGCGAAGCGATCGCCGCCTTCGAGTGGGCAGGACGCTCACGGCCATTTCAAGGGAACATCTCCAATTCGCATGGCGTTGTTTCTTGTCAGATTGGTCGTTGATGCGCTCGGAAAAATCCGGGAGCCTCAGCAAAGTCGTCGCAATTGGAGGTTGCCATGAGGTTTAGCGCGCTCGGTCCGTCTGCGATCGCGGCGGGTTCCGCCGCCTTGATTTCCCTTCTTCCGCTGTCTTCTGCGAATGCGGCGGTCCACCGCCATGGTCCTGCCGGGATGTCGGTTCATCGCACGGAGGCACGCTCAATCCATGCTGTTCACCGAACAGCTTTGGGCGCCGGCAATCGGCATTTTGCGCGGAGCGGAGCGGTCGGCCATCGCACCGCCCGTGGCTGGGGCCATGGGTATGCCTCTGGCTGGAGCGGCGCGACTGTGTCAGGAACAACAGTTGTTGGCGGAGGGTACTCGCCCTATTATAATTACAGCGGAGGGGTGGCGTACGGCTATCGCCATCATAGCTGCCGCTGGTATTACTACAATGAACCGTATCATGTACCCTCATGGTGTGGGTCCTACGGATATGGCGGGCCGTCCTACACCATTTCCTACGGGAGCTATGGCGGTGGCAGCGCCTACTGGCACGGTCACCATCAACACTACGCCGGGAAGAGTTCGCGCGAATTCGTCAGCGTAAGCCGCGCCCACGTCGCAAGCGGGGTTCGGGTCAATGGGGGCGACCTCCATTCCATGGCTATGCACGGAAGCAAGGAGGCGCGCTTGCCGCGACCGGGCGGGCATCTCAAGGTTCACTGAACCGCGCCTTCGACTGCGCGAGAACGGCCGCCATTTGCCCGGCGGCCGTTTCCTTTTGATGGTCGCTCCGACCGCGAGCCCGCCAGCGCGAGCGTGACCTGTGCCCGACCGGCCCGGACGCCGGGCGCATTGGCCGCGGCCGCGCTCATTCTGGCGCGGATGAGGGGCGAGAAAGTCGGCGTAGACACTGCGGATCGTGGGCGACATCCAGGCGATCGGCCGCCGTTCTCCGCTGGTCCCGACCACGGGCTTA
>CAVRMF010000032.1:0-39466 GCA_963721905.1 uncultured Alphaproteobacteria bacterium | reverse complement strand
TCCAACCCCCAGCGACGCCACAAGGGGGGCGGGAGTCAGGCGCGGCATCGCCGATTCAATTCTGGCCGCGCGATTGAGTCTCGACGAAACGCACGCTAGAGGCATCTTCAGAGCGGCCTTCAGTTGTCTCGCTTGCGGTTGGAGATAGCTTTGGTGGTTTTGAAATCGATCGGGGCCGAGGTGTGTTGGTGGACGATCTTCCATTGATGCTCTGAGAATTCGAGTATCCACGTCAATCGAGATGTCAACGAGCGCATTTCGGCGCCTTCGGCGCTTTGCACGCTATCGTCTTCGACACGCACGCGCTCGGTCCCCAACGAATGCCTGCCAGATATCGAAAATACGCAGGCTATCGTCATAGAGGGCAATATAGGCATCGACGTCTTTCGCAAGCACGGCTGCCTTGTAATCTTGAAGGACTTTCTGAATTGCTTTGCTGCCATCGGACATTGTGAACCTCCTCGGCGCCGTGAGTTGGGCGAAATTGGTTACACTGGCGGCTGGTACTCAAAAGCAGGGCGCGCCGCGCCGCCTGCGCTGACAGGGGCAGGCTTGCGAGCGGCGAGGATGGGGACGACCTGTCCATCATTCATGCGTGACATTCTCGCGCAGAAACCTCGCGTAACCGGCCTCGTCCAGGTTTCCGGACGCGAGCGCGAGAACAGCGTCCGCCGCCGCGCTTTCCGTCGCCGTGAAACGAAAGCCATTCAATTCGAGGAAAAGGATACCCGCGACGAAACCCGTCCGTTTGTTACCGTCCACGAACGGATGGTTCTTGACGATGCCGGCCGTGGTGGCGGTCGCCATGGCGATCAAATCGACGCTGTCGCCATACGCGGCCAACTGCCTGGCGCGAGCGAGCGCCGATTGCAGCAAAGCTTCGTCGCGTACTCCGCCCGCGCCGCCGTGAAACGCCAACAGCCGATCATGCAGCGTGAGAACGTCGAGTTCCTCGATCCAAATCGGCTCCGCGCCGGTCACTGCGCGAGAACGTGCAGAGTGTTGCGATAGCGCCGCATGATATCGTCGGCCTTCTCCATTTTCTTGGCGAAGCCGGGGTCGTACGCCGTCAGGCGATAGCTGCCGTCCGGAGCCTCGACCACAAAGAGGGCGTCGCCCTTGGCGACGTTCATCCGGGCCAGCATCTCCTTCGGAACGATGACGCCCGTCGAAGTGCCGACGGCGATGAGTTTTAGAATGGTCATGGCGAAGCTCCTTCCATATGTATTCCTATTATAATAACGCCACCTAACTCGTCAACGATATTCGTATCGATATAATTATGTCGCGATTTGATGAGGGCGCTCCCGTCGACAGAAACTACAATAAACTATTGCCGAAAATCAGAACTTATGTTATGGCTGGTTCTGAATGATAAACCCAGTGGGATCCTGGCTTTGCCCCTCTCCGCCTGGTCGCTGGGATATCAACGCGTATCGACCGCTGAACGACTAAGGGGCTGTTAAGACAAATTTTCCGCCGCGAAAAGTTTCGTAACCGATTGGAAAGTCCAGATGCTCAGGAAGGAATTCAAGGAAATGCAAGCAAATTCAAGATTAATGTCGGCGGGCGAATGCAAGAGAATCGCTGAGATTCAGAGCAAATACAAACTTAAGCAAATCGTCTTTTACTCCGTCGTGTCCGCGTTGACGAGGGACAGGAACTCGCTCCGCGTCATCGGCTGGTCGCGGAAGACGCCGAGCATGCGGCTGGTGACGAGGTCCGAGCCGCGCTTGTGGACACCGCGGCTGATCATGCAGTGATGGGCGGCCTTGACCACCACCGCGACGCCGCGGGGCTTCAGCGCATTCTCAACCGCATTGGCGATCTGGGCGGTCAGACGCTCCTGGATCTGCAGGCGCCTGGCGAAGATCTCGACCACGCGGGCAAGCTTCGAGATGCCGACGACCCGGCGGTCCGGAATATAGCCGACCCAGACCCGTCCGATGATCGGCGCAACGTGGTGCTCACAATGGCTCTCGAACGTGACGCCGCGGAGCACGATCATCTCGTCGTAGCCGTCGACCTCGGAAAAGGTCTTGCTCAGGACCTGCTCGGGGTCCTCGTCGTAGCCGGCGAAATACTCGCGATAGGACCGCACCAGCCGGTCGGGCGTGTCGCGCAGGCCGTCGCGGTCAGGGTCTTCGCCGATCCACTGGAGAATGGTGCGGAACGCGCGTTCGGCTTCGGCGTCGCTGATCGCCTTGACGCCCCCGCCGGGCGCTTGGCCGTTGATGCTGTCCAGCTTGCGCGCCATGCTCTCATTCCCTACGTCCCAACACGGATCGTAGCCGCCCGCGTATCAATTCTCAAAGCCGGGCGCCACCCGACATCGCAGAGGGCTCATACACCATCTCCGGGAAACGTAAGGATGGACTCGCAGGCGCCCGCCGGGGTAACAGCGGCGCGCATCATCGGGCACGGTCGGAATCGGACTTCCGCTATGGACAAAGGCGGCCTTGTCGTTCGCGCGGCGGTCCTCGACGATCTCGACGCGATCACAAAACTCGAATACGATTCGTTTCCCGAAGATCGGGTCTCCCGCCGTTCGCTGCGCTATTTTCTGAGCACGCCGCATCAGCCCGTGATCGCGGCGACCATCGCCAATGAGATCGCGGGCTATGCCCTCGTGTCGCTCCGCAAGAGGGCGCGCGCTGCACGCATCTACTCGATCGCGGTCGGCGCGCGCTATGCCCGGCGCGGCGTCGGCCTCGCGCTGCTTCAGGCTTGCGAAAAATATGCACGGTTGCATGGGCGCGCCACGCTCACGCTTGAGGTGCGCTACGACAACCCGGCCGCCATCGCCCTCTATGAGAAGTCGGACTTTCGCCAGTTCGGCGAGCACACGGACTATTACGCCGATGGCGCGACCGCTCTGCGGTACAAAAAGGTTCTTGTCCCCCGGCCCCATCCTCAAGACCGTGGTCCGCCCCGCGGCCCGAAACGCACGCGCGTTCGTCGCGAGAGATGAGGGATGAAATGGTTGCTTTGTCGGCTTGAGCCGCATAAAAGCGCCGCTCTTTGTGGAACTTTCCATGACAAGTTCGCTGCCAGCCCATCTCAAACGCCTAGAAGCGGAGGCAATCTACATAATGCGTGAGGTTGTCGCAGAGATGCACAATCCTGTCATGCTTTATTCAATCGGGAAGGACTCAAGCGTCATGCTGCGCGTGGCGATGAAGGCCTTTCACCCTGCGAAGCCGCCGTTCCCGCTGCTCCACGTCGACACGACCTGGAAGTTCCGGGAGATGATCGCGTTTCGAGACGAGACGGCGCGGCGGCTCGGGCTCAAGCTCATCGTTCATGTCAATAAAGACGGGCTCAGGAGGGGCGTGTCGCCGATTGCTTCTGGTTCGCAGGTCCATACCCAGGTGATGAAGACCGAGGCGCTTCGCCAGGCGCTCGACATCGGGCGCTTCGACGCGGCGTTCGGCGGAGCGCGTCGCGACGAGGAGAAGAGCCGGGCGAAGGAGCGCATCTTTTCGCACCGTTCCGTCGCCCACGCTTGGGATCCGCGCAATCAGCGACCTGAGCTGTGGCGCCTGTTCAACACCCGCATCCGCGAAGGCGAGTCGATGCGGGTTTTCCCCCTGTCGAACTGGACCGAGCTCGACGTCTGGGAATATGTGCGGGCCGAACGCATTCCGGTCGTGCCGCTCTACTTTTCGAAGGTGCGCCCTGTGGTTGAGCGGTCCGGCGCGCTCATCATGGTCGATGATGACCGGCTGCCGCTGGACCCGGGCGAAACGCCGAGGATGTTGCGCGTTCGGTTCCGAACGCTTGGCTGCTATCCGCTGACCGGCGCGATCGAGTCGGATGCGGAGACGCTCGACGATATCATCGCCGAAATGCGTTTGGCGACAACCTCTGAGCGCCAGGGACGTCTCATCGACACCGACGAATCGGCGTCCATGGAGAAGAAGAAGCGCGAGGGGTACTTCTGATGAGCAAGACCTCGAGCGCCCCGCTGCCGACGTTGCGCCTGCTCACCTGCGGCTCTGTCGACGACGGCAAGTCGACGCTCATCGGGCGGTTGCTTTACGAGAAGAAGCTGATTTTCGACGATCAGCTCACGGCCCTCGAGCGCGACTCGAAAAAGTTCGGCACGACCGAGGACGAGATCGATTTCGCGCTCCTCGTCGATGGTCTGGAGGCCGAGCGGCAGCAGGGCATCACCATCGACGTCGCCTACCGATATTTTGCAACGTCCGTGCGCTCGTTCATCGTCGCCGACACGCCCGGCCACGAGCAATACACCCGAAACATGGCGACCGGCGCCTCCAATGCGGACCTTGCGATCGTGCTGGTCGACGCGCGCAAGGGCCTCTTGACCCAGACCCATCGCCATTCGATCATCGTGTCGCTGCTCGGCGTCCGGCACGTGGTGCTTGCGGTCAACAAGATCGATCTTGTCGGCTACGACGAAACGATCTTTCGCGAGATTGCCGACGGCTACCGCGAGTTTGCCGAACCGCTCGGGTTTCGCTCGCTCTTCGCCATTCCAATTTCGGCCCGCTACGGCGACAACGTGTCTTCGCTGAGCGCGCGCACGCCCTGGTATGAAGGAGAGCACCTGCTCGAGCGCATCGAGCGCATCGAAGTCGAGGATGATCGAAGAGCCGCGCCGTTTCGTCTCCCGGTTCAATGGATCAACCGCCGTCATCTCGATTTTCGCGGCTTTGCAGGCACCATTCCGAGCGGCCGGATCCGGCGCGGCGACCCGATCGTCGTCGCGGGATCCGGCCGCCGCGCCACGGTCGCGCGCATCCTCGCCGCCGACCAGGATGTCGAGAGCGCAGAAGCCGGGGACGCGGTGACCCTCTCGCTGACCGACGAGGTCGACATTGCGCGCGGCGACGTGCTTTCGCATCCGGAGAGCAGGCCGGAAGTCGCCGACCAGTTCACGGCCCATATCCTGTGGATGAGCGCCGACCCGATGCTTCCCGGACGCTCGTATCTGATGAAGATCGGCGCCCGCACGACGCCTGCCTCGATCACCGAGCTCAAACACCGTGTCGACGTCAATAACTTCGACAAGCTCGCCGCCAAACGCCTCGACCTCAATGAGGTCGGTTTCTGCAACATCGCGGCGACCATGCCGGTTGCTTTCGACGCCTATTCTGAGAACCGCGAGATGGGCGCCTTCATCCTCATCGACCGTCGGACCAATGAAACCGCGGCGGCGGGCATGATCGCGCATGGCCTGAGGCGCGCGACCAACGTCCATCGGCACGGAATGACGGTCACGCGAGAGGCGCATGCCGCGCAGAAGCACCAGAAGCCGGCGATCCTCTGGTTCACTGGGCTATCGGGCGCCGGCAAGTCGACGATCGCCAATCTGGTCGAGACCAAGCTCCATGCGCGCGGCGCGCATACGGCGCTGCTCGACGGCGACAATGTTCGTCACGGGCTCAACAAAGACCTCGGCTTCACCGCCGCCGACCGCGTTGAGAATATCCGGCGGATCGGCGAGGTGGCGAAGCTGATGACCGACGTCGGACTGGTCGTGTTGTGCTCGTTCATCTCGCCGTTCCGCGCTGAACGGCGACTCGTGAGGGATACCGCCGCAGACGGCGAGTTCATCGAGATCTTCGTCGAGGCCCCGCTCGAGACCGTCATCGCACGCGACCCCAAGGGTCTCTACAAGCGCGCGCTCGCCGGCGAGATCAAGAACTTCACCGGCGTCGATCAGGCCTACGAGGCTCCTGAGGCGCCGGAGCTGGTTCTCAACTCCGCCGAGGAGACGCCGGAGGCCCTGGCCGACCGCGTCATCGCCGAGCTTGAGCGGCGCGGACATATTGCGAGGCTCTGACGACAGGCGACGAGCTGTAGACGCGGTCGCTGACCGCGTCGACCGCACTCCATAGGACGTCCCGAAGGACGCCCGTCTCTCGACGGGCTACGGAGCGCGGCTACAATGCGGCACGACAAATTTGCGCTGACATCAGCGGACGCACTTAATAGATCCTCACATATTCGAAGTCGCCGGGCTGGTTGTTGATGCCGACCCGCGGCGGCGCGATCCAGCTCGCGTATTTGCCGCGTTCGTGACACGGCTTCATCAGCGAGCCGATGAACGCCATGTCGTCATCGTTGGGCAGCCACTGGCCGCTCTGCGCCTGCCATTCCCCCTCTGTCAGAACCTCGCCCGCGGGGCTGATGCGGTGGCCGGCGAACTCGCCGATCCTGCGATTGAAGCCTTTGTGCGGCTGGACAAACTTGAAGGCGATTCCGGCCTTCTCGATCACCTTGTTCCAGCGGTCGACGCCGCCCTGGCAATCGACGATGTAGTCGTCAAGCAGCCTGCTGTTGATCGCGCGAAGCGCCGGAACCTGCTCCTCGAACAGCTTGCCATCGACAACGCGCGTCACGCCGTAAGTCGCGTCCTGCAACACGTGGTCGTCACCCTTGAGATTGGCTTCGTTGAAGCGGCCCTTGATGCCGGAGCTGAACGCTTCGGCGGCGTTGCTCGAGATCTCGCTGCCGAAGAGATCGCGCGTCACCGATATATGGAAGTTGGCCTTGCGTTGCAGCAGCGGAAGGTCGACGACGCCGAGCTTGCGGACGGCTTCGACTTCGTTGGGGTCCTTGACGCCCGCCTTGACCATCGCTGCGCAAGTCGCCTCGATGGTGCGCTGAACGCCGGTTTCGCCGACGAACATGTGATGGGCTTCTTCGGTCAGCATGAACCGGCACGTGCGAGAAAGCGGATCGAACCCGCTTTCGGCGAGCGCCGCCAGCTGCATCTTGCCGTCGCGGTCGGTGAAGTAGGTGAACATGAAGAACGACAGCCAGTCCGGCGTGCGCTCGTTGAAGGCGCCGAGGATGCGGGGGTTGTCCTGCTGGCCGCTCTGACGCTCGAGCAGAGCCTGGGCTTCCTCCCGGCCGTCTTTGCCGAAATATTTCACCAGCAGATACACCATCGCCCACAGGTGACGGCCTTCCTCGACGTTGACCTGGAAGAGGTTGCGCATGTCGTAGAGGCTGGGCGCCGTCGCGCCAAGGTAGCGCTGCTGCTCGACGGACGCGGGCTCGGTGTCGCCTTGCACGACGATCAGCCGACGCAGGAGCGAGCGGTACTCGCCCGGCACGTCCTGCCAGGCCGGCTGGCCTTTGTTGCGGCCGCAGGGGATCGTTCGCCCCTCGACCTTCGGCGCGAGCAGGATGCCCCAGCGATAGGCCGGCATCTTCACATGTCCGAACTTGGCCCAGCCGCTCGGGTCGACGCCGACGGCCGTGCGCAGGTAAACCTCGGATTGCTGGTAGCCCTCGGGCCCCATGTCGTTCCACCAGTCGAGATAATTGGGCCGCCATGTCTCCAGCGCGCGCTGGAGCTGCTTGTCCGAGGAGAGGTCGACATTGTTCGGGATCACGTCGTCGTAGCTGATTTCGACGAATCGATCCGAGTTGATCGTTCCAGCGGCTTCGTTCGCGGTGTCTACAGAGCTCATGAGTTTTCCTCCTAGTTTGGGCGCGGGCTGCGCGGCGATTGGTTAGGGCCGAAGGACCCGACAACATTGTGTTGAATCCCTGTCTAGTACGTCTCGAGATGAAGCCGGCCGTCGCGCTTGAGCGCCGGCCCGACGGTCTCCCAGTCGAGGCCGGATTGCCGGGCGACGTCGCGGAGCGCGAGGACCACCCCTTCCTCCATCGCCTTCAGTCCGCAGACGTAGAAGTAAGCGTGCGGATCGACCAGCAGTGAGGCGAGGTCCGCGGCCCGTTCGCGCATCAGGTCCTGCACGTAGCGCTTCGGCTGGCCCGGCGTCCGGCTGAAGGCGAAGTTGATGTCGATGAAGTCCTTGGGCAGGTTTCCGAGCGGGCCGAAATACGGCAGTTCCTCCTTGGTGCGGGCGCCGAAGAAGAGCATCAGCTTGCCGCCCTCGAATTTGCCGGACTTGCGTAGGCGCCGGCGCCATTCGGTCATCGCCCGCATCGGCGCGCTGCCCGTGCCGGTGCAGATCATCACGATCGCGCTTCTCGGATGGTTCGGCATGAGGAAGCTCGAGCCGAACGGCCCGATGACCTGAACCTTATCGCCGACATCGAGGTCGCAAAGATAGTTGCTCGCCGCGCCGCGCACCGGCCGGCCCTGATGGTCCTCGAGCACGCGCTTCACGGTGAGCGACACATTGTTGTAGCCGGGCCGTTCGCCGTTGCGCGGACTTGCGATCGAATACTGGCGGGGGTGGTGGGGCCTTCCGTCCCCGTCGAGGCCCGGCGGGACGACGCCAATCGACTGGCCTTCAAGAACCGGAAACGGCGTCGCGCCGAAATCGAGCACGATGTGATGCGTGTCGTAATCTTTGCCGACCTCCGTCACGCGAACGTTGCCGGCGACGACCGCTGCGAGCGTCTTCTCGGCCGTCCGCGGACCATAGAGGTTCACGTAGGGGTGGGCGGCGGACCACGGCGGAATGACGGTTGCATAATTCGCGACCTGGAACGCGCTCTCCTCGCTCGCCGGAGCAGACGGCAGCGGCGGCGCCGCGAGCTCCAGGACAGTCCCGACATCAGTCGGAACGCCCGCGTCGGCGAGTTCCCCGGCGCTGAGTTCGGCCGGCAGCGCATCCCAACTCAATTGCGCGTCAAGGCCGTAGACCAAGGCGCGCGGCATGGTGCGCCAGTTGTCGATGCTGCCTGTCGGACACGGGGGAATGCAGGCCATGCAAAGGTTGCACTTCTCGGCGTCGACGACGTAGTTCCGCGCGTCGTGGGTGATGGCCCCGACCGGGCACGTCGCCTCGCAGGTGTTGCAGCGAATGCAGATTTCGGGATCGATCAGATGCTGCCTGATGACCGGGACGTCGACATGGCCCATGCGCTTTCTCCGAAGGACTAAACGCGATTCCAGTCGAACGCGGCCTTCTCGCCCTTGCCGTAGACTTTCAGCGCGCCCTTCTCGCCAACGGCGTTCGGCCGCTGGAAGATCCAGTTTTGCCAGGCTGTGAGCCGGCCGAACACGCGGGTGAACATGGTTTCCGGCCCATTGAAGCGGAGGTTGGCCTCCATAGCGCTCAGCGCATCCGGGCTCATCGAAACGCGTTCCTCGATCGCGATCCTGATCTCGTCGGCCCAGTCGATGTCGTCGGGACTGCTGGTCGTGAGTCCAAGAGCTGACGCCGCATTCGCGTCCAAGGGCTGGCCGATCTTCGCCAAGACGGCCTCGAGCGCAGACTTGTCGTCATAGAACCGCCGCCCAAGGCGGCTCTGCCCCGTCGCCATCGGATAATCGCCGAAATTGGCCTTGCTGACGGCGATCTTCGGCGATCGCGCCGCCTCGCCGGGCAGGGAGAGATGGTAGATCCGGTCGCAGGCGAGCGCCAGCTCGAGCAGACTGCCGGCGAAACACGATCCCTCCTCGATGAGCGCGAAGAGGCTGCGCGACGTGACGTCGAGCCGGCTGAAGGTTCGGCGCAGATAGCCGATGGTTTCGCGGACCAGCCAGTGTCCTTTCATCGCCTCGAGCGTTGCGTCCATCGCGAGCGCGGCTTTGAGATCGCCCTTGGTCTTGATCAGCCAGACGCCGATCTCAAGCTCGTTGGTGCGCATCGACAGGATCGCGTCTTCGAGTTCGCGCGCGAGCGCCAGCGGATACCATCTGGCGCCGGCAGCCAGAATCTCCTCGATGTCCGAAGGCAGCAATCCGGTCGGCCCGTTCACGGTGAGCGTCGCCGTCCGCGCGGCCCGATCGATTGCGACCGAAACATGGGAGTAGCGCAGCCCATCGGCTTCGACGATCCGGTCTATCGGCGTCAGCTCGACGCCCTTGACCGATTCTGGCCGGTCGCTCGCAGCGGCAAGCGCCTGCGCCCGTTCCTGGACTTTCCCTGCGAACTGCGCCGGCTTGGCGATCGCATCGACGAGACGCCAGTCGACCGCCTTTTGCCCGCGTACGCCCTCGCTTGTCGTGCAGAAGACGTCGGCGAGATCGTGGCGGACGTGGCGCTTGTCGGTCAGCCGCGTCAATCCGCCGGTGCCGGGCAATACGCCGAGCATGGGAACCTCGGGGAGGCTAACGGCGCTGCTGCGGTCGTCGACCAGAAGGATTTCGTCGCAGGCGAGCGCGAGCTCATAGCCGCCGCCTGCGCAGGAGCCGTTGACCGCGGCGAGGAACTTGAGCCCACTGTGGCTAGAGGAATCCTCGAGGCCGTTGCGCGTTTCATTGGTGAACTTGCAGAAATTGACCTTCCAGGCGTGGCTGGAGACGCCGAGCATGAAGATGTTGGCGCCGGAACAGAACACCCTCTCGCGCGCGCTGGTGATGACGACCGTGCGCACTTCCGGATGCTCGAAGCGGATCCGGTTGAGGGCGTCGTTGAGCTCGATGTCGACGCCGAGATCGTAGCTGTTGAGTTTGAGCTTATAGCCTGGACGCAGGCCGGCGTTCTCGTCGAAATCGGCCATAAGCGTCGCCACGGGGCCGTCGAAGCGCAGCTTCCAATGGCGGTAATGGGCGGGCGCGGTTTGGTAGTCGACCGGATCGGGACGGCTCATCAGGTTCTCCTCGGACAGGCATTTTATTGCAAGATTGGTCGTTCGTCACGACGCATCTTTCGCATTCACGCGAGCGCCAAAACCCACATCGTGCAACTGTCAGACCGACAGTCGAAGCGCCCCCCGCACCTCGGCGCGCAGGATCTGGAACGTCTCCAAGATGGGCTGGGCGCTGGTGTCGACCTGAAGCTCGGCCTTTGAATAAAAGGCGGAGCGGCTGGCGAGTATGGACTTCAAGTCCTCCATCGCCTCGGCGCTCGCCGCCATCGGGCGCATGTCGCCCTGCGCCATGACGCGCCCCATGTGGTCCTCGGGCGCGGCGCGAAGCCATACGGTCGTGCAGCGCTGAAGCAGAAGGTTGAAGCTCATCAGGTCCGACGCCATGCCGCCGGCGGTGGCGATGACCGCCTCGGGATAGTTCCCGATCGCCTCCTCGAGCGCGCGGCGCTCGTAGCGGCGGTAGGCGTTCTGGCCATAGAGCCCGAGAATCTCGGCGGTGCTGAACCCGGCCAGCTTCTCGATCTCGCGACTGAGCTCGACGAACGGAAAATCAAGGTCTTCGGCCAGCATGCGGCCGAGCGTCGACTTACCCGCGCCGCGGAGGCCGATGAGCGCGATCCGCGAGGACCGACCGGGCGCGTCTTTGTCCGCGCCGGCCCGGGTCCCGAGCATTTCGCTGACGGCTATTCGCACGCGGCGGAGCGTCGCCTCGTCGCGGCTCTCGAGCAGGTCGCGCAGGAGCAGCCCTTCGGGCGACTGGGTCGTGGGGTCGCCGAGAAGCTCGGCGAACGAACACTGGAGCGCCTGCGTCACCTGAAGAAGGACAAGGATCGACGCGTTGCCGACGCCATATTCGAGATTGGCGAGATGCCGCTCGGAGACGTCCGTCGCAACGGCGAGCGCCTTGCGGGTCATGCCGCGGCGAGCGCGCAGCGCGCGCACGCGCTCGCCCAACCCAATGAGGAACGGCTCCTTCCCACCGCCGGTGGCGGCCGCTTCATCTGAGTCGCGCGTCGCGGAAAGCGCTATTGAATTTGACATGGATATCCCGCGCTCCTAAGAGAGGCTAGGCAACATAGTGCATAGACTTGACGGCGGGCAAGCCTTTCCGCGCCCTTCGGTCCGCCATCGGGAGGAGACATTCGATGGACGCCAACTCCGTTCCGGCGCCCCCAGACGCGTTCAACTTCGCGCGGCATCTCCTGGACGCGAACGCCAGGCGCGCGGCGAAGGCGGCCTTCATCGACGACGAGGGCGCGCTGACCTTTGGGTCGCTCGACAACCGCGCGCGCCGCCTCGCCGCGGCGCTGAGGGACGCCGGCGTCAAGCGCGAGGAGCGCGTGCTGATCCTCATGCAGGACTGCAACGACTGGCCGGTCACGTTCCTTGGCGCGATGCTCGCGGGCGTCGTGCCGGTGGCGGTCAATACGCTGCTCACCGCCGATGACCTCGCCTATCTGCTCGAGCATTCGCGCGCCCAGGCCGTCTTCGTCAGCGGCGCCCTCAAGCCCGTTCTGAAGGGCGCGCTGACCAAGTCCGACCACGAGGTCCACAAAGTCATCGTGTCGAGGCCTGCCCAGCCGCTCGAATTCGGCGAGGCGGAGTTCGAAGTCTTCCTCGACCGGCACGCGCCGCTTGCGCGGCCGGCAAAGACTCACGCCGACGATCCCGCCTTCTGGCTTTATTCGTCGGGCTCGACCGGGCGCCCCAAAGGAACGGTGCATTCACACTCCAACCCCTATTGGACGACGGAGCTCTATGGCAAGGCGATCCTGGGCCTGCGCGAGGACGACGTCTGCTTCTCCGCCGCCAAGCTCTTCTTCGCCTACGGGCTTGGCAATGCGCTCACGTTTCCCCTCTCGGTCGGCGCGACGGTGTTGCTGATGGCCGAGCGCCCGACGCCCGATGCCGTCTTCAAGCGCTGGCGAGGCGGCGTCGGCGACGTGAAGCCGACAGTCTTCTACGGCGCGCCAACGAGCTTCGCCGGCATGCTGGCCTCGCCCAACTTGCCCGCGCGCGAGAACATCGCCCTCCGCCTCGTCTCGTCGGCGGGTGAGGCGCTGCCGGCCGAGATCGGCGAACGGTTCAAGCGGCATTTCGGGCTCGATATCGTGGACGGCATCGGCTCGACCGAGATGCTGCACATCTTCATCTCCAACCGGCCGAACCGGGTGCGCTACGGCACGACCGGCTGGCCGGTGCCGGGCTACGAGATCGAACTGCGCGGCGAGAACGGCGGCCCCGTCCCCGACGGCGAGCCGGGCGACCTCTATATCCACGGGCCTTCGGCCGCGATGATGTACTGGGGCAACCGCGCAAAGACGCGCGAGACATTTCAGGGCGGCTGGACCAAAAGCGGCGACAAATACATCCGCAATTCCGACGGTACCCTGACCTACGCCGGGCGCAGCGACGACATGCTGAAGGTCAGCGGCGTCTATGTGAGCCCATTCGAGGTCGAGGCCACCATCGTGCAGCATCCGGCGGTTCTGGAGGCCGCCGTCATCGGTGCGCCCGACGCGGACGGACTCGTGAAAACCAAGGCCTTCGTCGTGCTGAAGGCCGGCGAGCATGCGGACGAGGCGGAGCTCAAGGCCTTCGTCAAAGACCGCCTCGCGCCTTACAAATATCCGCGCGCAATCGAGTTCATCACCGAACTGCCCAAGACGGCGACCGGCAAGATCCAGCGCTTCCGTCTGCGCGAGCTCGAGCAAAGCCGCGCATGACTGACACGCCCAAGAGCCCGGCCGCGCCCCGCGCCGCTTCCACCATCCTCCTGCTGCGCGACGGGCCGACGGGAATCGAAGTCTTCATGGTGGTGCGCCATCACGAGATCGACTTCGCCTCCGGGGCGCTCGTCTTCCCCGGCGGGCGGATGGAGACGGCGGACGTGGAGCTCGCGCGCGAAGGCGCGCTATTCTCTGACGGGCTCGACGAGACGGCGCGCGCTTTGCGGATCGCCGCGATCCGCGAGGCGTTCGAGGAGTGCGGGGTTCTGCTAGCGCGTCCGCTGGGCAACGAGCGGTTCGTTGCGGCGGAGCGTGCAAGCGCGCTCGACCGCAGCGCGTCCTTCGCCGGCCTCATGGCGCGGGAGGGCCTTTTGCCGGCGACTGACGCCCTTGTTCCTTTCGCTCGCTGGATCACCCCGGCCTTCCTCCCCAAGCGCTTCGATACCCACTTCTTCCTCGCCCTCGCGCCGCCCGATCACGCGCTCGCCCACGACGGTCGCGAAACAGTGGATTCCGTATGGATTGCGCCGCGCGATGCGCTCGAGGGGAAGGACGAACGGTTCAAACTCCTGTTTCCGACCGAGCGGAACTTGTGGAAGCTCGCCCGCCATACCGACGCGGCCTCCGCGCTCGCCGCCGCCCGTGCTGCGCCGGTCATCACCGTCGTGCCGGAGCGGACGCAAATCGACGGCGGCCCAGGCTTGAGGATCCCGCTCGAGGCCGGCTACGGCGGCGAAGCGTTCCGGGTCAGCGGGCTGCGTTAGAGTGCGGTCGCCAGAGGATCACGCCGCCGCGAGGCCGCCCTTTTCGCGCAGGAAGGCGATCACCTGATCCACCCCTTCGCCGGTCTTCATGTTCGTCATCACGAAAGGGCGGGTTTTGCGCATCGCGGCGGCGTCGTGGGCCATCACTTCGAGCGAGGCGCCGACATGAGGGGCCAGGTCGATCTTGTTGATTACGAGGAGATCCGAACGGGTGATGCCGGGGCCGCCTTTGCGCGGGATTTTTTCGCCGCCCGAGACGTCGATGACATAGATGGTGAGATCGGCGAGCTCGGGCGAGAAGGTCGCGGCGAGATTGTCGCCGCCGGATTCGATCAGGATCACGTCGAGGCCGGGGAAGCGCTTGCGCATGTCGGCGATCGCGGCGAGGTTGATCGAGGCGTCCTCGCGAATGGCGGTGTGCGGGCAGCCGCCAGTCTCGACGCCCATGATCCGTTCCGGCGGAAGCGCGCCGGCCTCGACCAGGATCCGCGCGTCCTCCTTGGTGTAGATGTCGTTGGTGATGGCGGCGATGTCGAGCTCATCGCGGAGCCGCTTGCAGAGCTGCTCCATCAGCGCCGTCTTGCCGGAGCCGACCGGGCCGCCGACGCCGACGCGGAGCGGTTGCTTGGGGGTGGTCATAAGAGGTCCGTTCGGTTGTGCGGCGGGCCCTCCCCCCAGCCCTCTCCCGCAAGCGGGAGAGGGTGGCCCGAAGGGCCGGATGAGGGTGTTCGCGTCATGACCGGAAGAGCCTCGAATATTGGGTTTCGTGGCGCATGCTGGCGATGTCCGAGCGGAAGGCGCAGCCGCTGAGATCGGCGAGGGACGAATCTGCGGCCTCGCCCGCGAGCGCGCGGAGTCTCGGCAGGAGCGCGGCCAGGATTTTTTGGCCGTCGGTCTGGCCGATCGGCCCGAGCCTGACGACGGCGGAGACGGTGTTGGCGACGAGCGCCAGCACGTAGGCCTGAAGGCTCGCTGCGAGCGGCAGGCCATGGCCCGCCGCGGCGGCTGCGACCGCGGCCGGATAGGCGATCGCCTCCTCGGGCGCGAGGCGCCGGAGCGGCTCGCAATCCCAAGACGCGCGCGCCGCTGTGACGAAAGCGGCGCCCTGGGCCGTAGTCTCGAGGCGCCGTTCGGCCGAGGGCGCGAGCGCGACGGCAAGCGCGTTGCACTCGAAGAGCGTCGGCCAGTCCCCCGCTTCGGCCGAACGGTACGCGGCTGCGAACAGGATGGCATCGGCGCGCGGCGCGCCAAAGGTCAGGAGATCGACGAGCCAGCCCCCGAGGGAGCGCGCGTCATGGATGTCGCCGGCTTCGACTGCCCATTCGAGCCCATGCGAATAGGCGAAGGCGCCGACGGGAAACGCCGGCGACAGCCACAGCATCAGCGGCATGAGGGACGGGTCCGCCTCAGCCGCGCCCATGTTCGTGGTCGTGGCGTCCATGATCGTGGTCGTGATGGCGGGCGTGATCGTGATCATGATGAGCGTGATCATGATGGTCATGCTCGCGATCATGCGCGCGCGCATCATCATGGGCGTGGCCGTGGGCGGTCTCTTCGGCCTTCACATAGGCGCCTCCTTCGGGATTGAATGGCGCTTCGAGCGGGATCACGCTCGCGCCGAGGCCCTTGGCCATCTCCTCGATGATCGCATCGCGCCGGATGCGCAACGCCTTCGGCATGAGCTCGACGGCCAAGTGGCGGTTGCCGAGGTGCCAGGCAACGCGCATGAGCCGGAGCGCGTCGGCGGCGCGGATTTCCGCCAGCGGCTCAGGGGCTGCGACCACTTCGACGATGCGGCCGTCCTCGAGTTTGAGGCCGTCGCCGCCGCGCAGCATCGCGGCTTCCGGCAGATCCAGCAGGAAGGCGAGGCCGCCGACGCCCGTCATGACGAAGCGCCGCCGATAGCGCTCGTCGAAATCGAGCACCACGCTGTCGGCCGGCTCGCCCGACCAGGCGCCCGCCGCAATGACTCTGTCCGCGCGCAGCATGTCCGCCTCTCTTTGAACGCCCTTCCCCCTTCGCCAGCATGGACGAGGGGCGAAAGGAACGCCAGCCGGCCTGTAAGCCGGGTTCTGTATGGCCGGGGTTTTGCCCCCGACGTGACGGCCATTCCTCTGGGACGCCCGTCGCCGGGCGCCTCGAGCAACCAACCCGAGCGACAAGGCCAACGGATGAGGCCCCGCTCGCGCCCGAGGGCAGCGAGCGCATCGCTCCTATTCGGTCTTGCTCCCGGCGGGGCTTGCCGTGCCGCCGACGTTGCCGCCCGCGCGGTGCGCTCTTGCCGCACCCTTTCACCCTTACCCATCCGCCCGACCTTGCGGCCGGCCGGATGGGCGGTTTGCTTTCTGTGGCGCTTTCCCTGGGGTCGCCCCCGCCGGACGTTATCCGGCGCCGCATCCGTTTGGAGCCCGGACTTTCCTCCGCTTCGAAGCGGCGGCCGTCCGGCCGACTGGCGAAACGGGCATATGGGCGCGGAGGTGCGGCGGTCAAGGAGAATCGGCTGTAAACGCGCTCGCTCAGCGTGGCGCACGGTCAGCGACCGTCAGCGACCGGGCCTACAGGGCCGCGGGGCCGCCGTTCATTGCTCCTTCACCCGGATTATGGGATTATGCGGCCCAGGCAGGCGGCTGGGCCTGCGCGCGCTGGCGCCCCGTCGCGTTTATCGGGGCCGAATCCTTATAATCTTCGGCAAAGCCGACGGGAGTTTGAATTCGATGAAAACAATCCTGGCCCTTTCGCTGGCGCTAGCCGCCGCCGTCTCGGTCTCAGCCTGCCAGACCCCGCAGCAGAATAACGCCCTCGTCGGCGGCGCACTTGGGGCAGGCACAGGCGCCCTCGTCGGCTCCGCGGTCTCCGGCGGCAGCGCGGGCGGCGCGCTCGCGGGCGCAGCGATTGGCGCTGGCACGGGGGCGATGATCGGCGCCGCGGCGACACCGCCGCCCCAGGGGCGATGTGCGCAATGGGGCTACGACTACAACGGCAACCGCGTCTGCGTCGCGTTCTACTGAGCGCAACGGCGGTCGAACAATCGGGCCGGCCCGTGGCGACGCGGCCGGCGCTTCCTTTTGCGTTCACGGAAACTGCGCGGTAGAGCCGCGCCATGACCCCATCGCCCGACAGCCGACTCGCTGCCCGGTTCGTCGCTTCGCCCAATCATGGGCCGCGCCGGGGACATACGGCTCCGAACTGTCTCATCCTCCACTACACCGGCATGCCGACCGGAGAAGCGGCGCTCAACCTGCTGGTCGATGCGGCGTCCGAAGTCTCGGCGCATTACCTGATCTGGGAAGACGGGCGGATCGACCAACTGGTCGCGGAAGATCGACGCGCCTGGCACGCGGGCAAGGCTCTCTGGAAGAGCGAGAGCGACCTCAACTCCACCTCGATCGGGATCGAACTCGTCAATCCGGGCCACGACGGCGGCCTGCCCCCGTTCCCTGACCGGCAGATCGCGTCGACGATCGCGCTCGCGCGCGATCTCGGCTCGCGCTGGAACATTGCACCCGAACGCGTGCTCGCCCATTCCGACGTCGCGCCCCTGCGCAAGCGCGATCCGGGCGAAGCCTTCCCGTGGGAAGCCTTATGGCGGGGCGGCGTCGGCCATTGGGTTCCGTCGGCGCCGCTTTCCGGCGCGGGGCTCTTCCGTTCCGAGGAGGAGGGGCCGCCGGTGCGGGCGCTGCAGGCGATGCTCACGCTCTACGGCTACGGCGTCGAGATCAGCGGCGTCTACAACCGCCTGACCCGCGCCGTCGTCATGGCCTTCCAGCGTCATTTCCGTCCGGAGCGGGTCGACGGCGAGTTGGACGCGTCGACCCTGGAGACGATGAAAATGCTGATCGAACGGCTGGGGCGGAAGACGTAGCGAAGATTGGATGTGGGCCGCGCCGGGCGCGACCTAGGGTCGAAACGCGGTTTCCGCGGTGATGGCAAGCGGCACGACTTCAAGCGATCCGCCCGAGACCCGTTTCGATTCGCCGGTGTAGCGCTTGAAGAACTCGCGTTCCTGGAGAGCCTTCGCCGCTTCGTCGTCCTCGGCGGCGGCGAGGTGATAACAGTCCCCGGAGCCGTTGTTGGCCTTCAGGCAGCGATAGGAGATCCGCCCGTTGAGCGCCGGATCGCTCTCGATTGCGGCGATGAACCGCTTGATCTCCCGATGCCAGTCCTCCTCGGAGCCGTTGCCGAAGCGATATTTGATAAGAAAGTGCTTCATCGTTCCCTCCCCTTTTTGGCCGCGGGCCGCTCGGCGTCGAGCCTTGCGCGCCAAAACAAAAGCCGCTCGGAGGCGGCCGAAGATAAACCTCGCGAGCGAGACCGCGTTATCCGATTGCGGCAGCCGACTGCTTCCTCGCCCGATGATATCCGGCATAGCCGAGCCCAGCAAAGCCGAGCAGCATCAGCGCCCAGGTCGAAGGCTCCGGGACTGCGCCGCCCACTGAACCGATGATCTGGGTTCCGGTTCGGCGCACGATTTGCGCGGAGGGGTCCGTGTAATATTGCGGGACGTCCGATTCGCCTTGGAAGCAAGCAGTCGCCCCTGCCTGATCGCAATAGTAATGGGAGCCCGAACTTTCGCCCTCCTGGAAAATTATGTCTCCGGTCGATCCACTGAAATTGAAATAGAGATCGGTCGCCGTCGCGGTGACGTCGCCGAAGGGGTCGCCCCAAATAACCGAATCTGTATTGTTAATGGCGTAGCTAGCACCCACCCCTTTCAGCGTGAGATTCCAGGCCAGAAAGTCGCCAAGACCGAGCGTCCCGGTATTGCCATCGGTCGTGATGGTGCCGGTCACGGTCCCCATCCCAACGGTCCGGTTGACATTATAAATGATGTTCGCCGAGGCCGCTTCCACGCCCAGAAGCATTGTCCCCAGAGCGGCGCTTAACAGCAGCCCGTTTCGGATAGTTTTCGATTTGCGGCGCAAGGTGTCCCCAACAAACTTGAGGTTTGCGCAAGAGGCCCTGACATAACCACCTGCACAACACGTACTGCCCCAGCGAAACCTGAGCCGAAGAAACCTCCACATTCAAGCATTTTGATGAGCGTTCACAATCGCCTCATAGACCTCGCGCACGCGCTTCCGCGCCTCGCCCAGCGCCGCGACAAAGGCCTCGAAGTCGGGAAAGCCGGCGGCGGCGGCGATGCGGCGCTTAACGCCGAGGGCGGCCTTCGCGGGATCGAAGGGGCCGGCGATCGAAAGGCGCATGAACTGGGTCGCGTCGGTGTAGAGCTGGTGGGCCTCGATCAGCGTCACGACATGGCCGGCCGCAAGGAGGCCGGCTGCGCCCGCCTTGTCGATCGCCTTGCGGGTCAAGACGTCGAGAATGTCCGGCCGCGCATGCCCGTAGGCGAGGCTCAGGTACTGGGCGACGAATTCGATGTCCATGAGCCCGCCCGCGACGAGCTTCAGATCCCAGGGGTCCTTGTCGCCTTTTTCGGCGGCGATCAGCGCGCGCATCGAGCGCACCTCGCGCGCGATTTTGGCCGGGTCGCGCTTGCGGACGAGCGTGCCGCGCACCGCCTCGGCGATATCGGACGCGAGGCTCGCATCGCCCGCGACCACCCGAGCGCGCGTCAGCGCCATGTGCTCCCAGGTTTCGGCTTCGTTGCGCTGGTAAAGCGCGAAGGCCGAGAATTGCGTCGCTAGCGGCCCCTTTCTTCCCGAGGGCCTGAGCCGCATGTCGACCTCATAGAGGCGACCGGCCTTGGTCGGCGCGGTTAGCGCGGCGAGAAGCCGTTGCGTCAGGCGCGAATAGTAGACCGCAGCTCCGAGCGGCTTTGGGCCGTTCGACTCGCCGGCGTCGGGAGGGAAATCGTAGATGACGATGAGGTCGAGATCCGACGCCGCGGTCATCTCGCGGGAGCCGAGTTTGCCGAGCGCGACGACGGCGACGCGGCCGCCGCGCACCTCGCCGTGTTCCGCCGCAAGCGCGTCAGCGACTCGCGCCAGCAGTGGCCCGACGAGCCCTTGAGCCAGCGCGCTATAGGCGCGTCCTGCGCGGTCGGGATCGAGCCGGCCGGACAGGAGATTGAGGCCGATGAGGAACATCTCCTCGGCGGCGAAATCGCGCGCGCGGTCGAGGGCGTCCTCGTAACTGTGCGCCTGGGCGATATAGGCCTCGACGCGCTTCTGCATCGGGCCCTCATCCAGGCTTTCGTCGAAATCCTTCACCCGGCCGGGATCGATTGCGGCGTCGAGGACGTGCGGACGCGACGCGATCACCCGCGCGAGCCGCGGCGCGCTGCCGAGCACGTCGCCGAACAGCTCGCGCAAGCTCGCGTTCGAGCGCAGGATCGACATGAGCTCGACAGAGGCTGGCATGCGCGCCAGCGCCTCGTCGAAGGCGGCGAGCGCGGCGTCGGGATCGCCCGAGCCGGCGAAGGCTTCGAGCAGCGCAGGCGTAAGCTCCGTCAGCACTTCGCGGGCGCGCGGGCTTCGGACCGCGGCGCGACGCCCGAAATGCCAGCCGCGAATGGTCTCCGCGGCGGCTTCCGGATTGTGGAACCCGAGGCCGCGAAGGCTGATTAGCGTCTCGGGATCGTCGGAGACGCCGGTGAAGACGAGATTTCCGGCCGACGCGCTGAGGGTCGGCGCGTCCTCGAAGAGACGCGCGTAATGGCGCTCGACGCGCGTCAGGTGATGGGTGAGGTCCCGGGCGAAGGTTTCGAGCCTCGCATAGCCGCAGAATTTGGCGAAGCGCTGAAGCGGCGCGCGTTCGAACGGAAGGCGCTGGGTCTGTTCGTCGGCGACCATCTGCAGGCGATGTTCGATCCGGCGCAGAAACACGTAAGCCTTGCTCAGGTCCTCCTCCGCCTCCGCGCTGACCCAGCTGTCGGCTCTGAGCTGGGTCAGCATGTCAAGCGTGCGCGAGCCTCGCATTTGCGGACGGCGCCCGCCGAAGATGAGCTGTTGCGTCTGCACGAAAAACTCGATCTCGCGGATGCCGCCGCGGCCGAGCTTGACGTCGTGGCCGGGCACGACGACGCGGTCGTGGCCGCGCACCGCATGGATCTGGCGCTTCATCGCGTGAATGTCTGCGATGGCGGCGTAGTCGAAATACTTGCGCCAGATGAAGGGCGCGAGCTCGGCGAGGAAGCGCTTTCCGAGTTCGAGATCGCCCGCCGCGGGCCTGGCCTTGATCAGGGCGGCCCGCTCCCAGTTTTGGCCGACGGTCTCGTAATAGGCGTAGGCGCTGATCGTCGACAGGGCGACCGGCGTCGAGGCGGGGTCGGGCCGCAGGCGCAGGTCGACCCGGAGAACGTAGCCGTCGCTTGTTCGCTCCTGCAGGATGCGCGCGAGCGCCTTGGCGATGCGCACAAAGAGCGGGCCGGACTCCGACCCTTGCGGCGCCGCGCGGGTGGAAGCGTCGTAGAGCACGATGAGGTCGATGTCGCTCGAATAGTTGAGCTCGCGCGCGCCATGCTTGCCAAGCGCGAGCACGACCATGCCGCAGCGGGCTTGAAGATCGGGCGCGTCGGGGTCGAGTGCGAGCCGTCCGGCGAGCGCGTTCTGGCGCAGGAGAAACGTGAGCGCTCCGCCGACGGCCGCGTCGGCGAAGCGGGTCAGCGCCTCCGTCGCAGCGACGACGTCCCACACGCCGCCAATGTCCGCGAGCGCGATCAGCAGCGCGGCCTCTCGCTTGGCGTGGCGCAGGAGCCGCATGAGCAGAACCTCGTCGTCGCGCCGCGCTCGGACCGCGGCGAGAAGCGAATTCGAGCGATTCGCCCAGCGGGCGGCTGAGCAGACGAGCCAGACGCGCTGGATCCTCCGTGATCAGCCCCCAGAGGTAGGGCGAATGATCCGCCAGACCGAGAAGGAGGCTCCGGACCCGCCCGTTTGCGACAGCTTCGGCGAGGCCGGCCGCTTCCGGCGCCTGAAGTCAGGACGGCGAGACGGCGACGCGCTTCCGCGGGCGCAGCAAGACGCGGCGCGTCGACCAGGCGTTCAACCAGCGTGCCGTTCATCCATGCCACCGTTCGCCGGCGCGGGCAGCCGCGGCGGCTCCTCTTCGGCGGGCAAGGCGACGCGCACGCGCAGCCCAGGTTGGTTGTCCTCGAGCTCGACCGTTCCGGCATGCATGCGGGCCACCGCGGCGGCGAGCGAAAGTCCGAGCCCGGAGCCCGGTCGCGAGCGTGAACCTTCAAGCCGCACGAAGCGCTCGAGAACGCGGGCCCGGTCGGCGAGGTCGATGCCCGGACCATGGTCGGCGACAGCGAATTCGACCGACGCCCCGACCCGGCGCGCCGAAATGACGACCTTTGGCGGGGCTTCGGCGCCCTCTCCGGCGGCCCCATATTTGAGCGCGTTGTCGACAAGGTTGGCCATCGTCTGAGCGATCAGCTCGCGGTTTGCCCGGACCGTCAATGAGCCCATGGTCTCGACCTTCAGGTCGACCCCCTCCTCTTCGGCGATCGGCTCGTAAAGTTCGGCGACGCTTCGGGCGACTTCGCCGACATCGAACCTTTGCGCCTCGACGTCGCCGCCGGCTTCGGCGCGCGCAATCAGCAGAAGCGCATTGAAAATCTTGATGAGAGCGTCGGACTCCTCGATCGTCTTTTCGAGCGCGGTTCGATACGCCGCCGCGTCGCCGCCGAAGGCGAGCGCAGCCTCGGCATGGTTGCGCAAGCGGGTCAAAGGCGTGCGCAGGTCGTGCGCGATATTGTCGCTGACCTCGCGCAGCCCCTGCATCAAGTCGCCGATCCGCGCCAGCATTTCGTTGAGGCCTTCCGCCAGCCGGTCGAGTTCGTCGCCGGACCCCGAGACCGGCAGCCGCTGGCTCAGATCGCCGGCCATGATGCCGTGGGCCGACATGTTGATGGCGTCGATGCGCCGAAGCACCCGGCGCGCGACGAAGAGGGCGCCAATCGCGGCCAGCATTGCGAAGAAGACCAGGGATGTCGCAAGCGCCCGCACCATCACTGCGCGGATGCGCGCACGGTCGCCGAGGTCGTGGCCAATGAGGAGACGAAAGCCGCCCGGCAGCACGTATATTCTGGCCAGCGCTCGACGGCCGCGATCGGCGCCTTCGACCGTATGATAGGGGGTGTCGACAAAACCCGGATGATCCAGCACGACGGGGGGAATTTGGTCGACATTGCCGGCCAGCGGGTCGCCGGCGGGGTCGGTCAGGAGATAGAGAGGGGAGCCTGGTTGGCGCGCCCGTGATTCGATCACCGCGCCGAGCCGCCTGACCCCTCCTTGGGCGTATTGGTCTGCGAGGCCCTTGGCCTCCGCCTCGATCGTTTGCGCCATTTCGCCGTCGACGACGGATATGACCTGCCAGGCGACGACCGTCAGCACGATCCCGGCGCCGACGGCGCTGAGCAACAGAATCGCCAGCGCGAGGCGGAAGGCTGTGGCGCGGAAAAGCTTACCGAGCGCCGTCACGAATCATGTATCCGGCGCCGCGCACGGTGCTCAGCAGCGGCGCGTCAAAATCCCGGTCGATCTTGGCGCGCAGGCGCGATACATGCACATCGATCACGTTCGTCTGCGGATCGAAATGGTAGTCCCAGACATGCTCGAGCAGCATAGTGCGGGTGACCACCTTGCCCGCGTTCTGCATCAGATATTCCAGCAGGCGAAACTCGCGCGGCTGCAGGACGATCTCCTCGCCCCTTCGGGTCACCTTATGGGACAGCCGGTCGAGCGTCAGATCGGCGACCTTGAACACGGTCTCCTCCGGCGTCCCCTTTGGCCTCCGCCGAGCAAGCGTCTCGACCCGCGCTAGCAATTCGGAAAATGCGTAGGGCTTGGAGAGGTAGTCGTCGCCGCCCGCGCGCAAGCCCTTCACCCGATCGTCAACCTGCCCGAGAGCCGACAGGATCAGCACCGGCGTCTCGTTCCGTTGGTTGCGCAGGGCGCCGACCAACGTCAATCCGTCCATCTTCGGCAGCATGCGGTCGATAATCGCAACGTCATAGCCGCCTTCGATCGCCATGTCGTAACCGGCCACACCGTCGCCGGCGAGGTCCACGAGGTGGCCCGCCTCGCGAAAAGCCTTCAGGAGATAGGCTGCGGCGTCACGGTCGTCTTCAACGATAAGGATTCGCATGACTGACCTATAGCGATTCTAGCCGGAACCGCCAAAGGAATGGCGGCAGGTCCTCGGGGGGCTTAATAAGGACCTGCCGCCACCTTGCCGGGGTCGCGCGGGCGGGGATTTGTGCGACCGCCGACTGGACGGAAGAGCGCGCAATGCGCTGGGCCGGGGACAAGCCCAATAATCTCTTCCGTCCATTTCTATTCGACGCCCCGCCGAAGGGCGCCGAATTCTTTCAAGACGCGCTGGTCGGCAACGCGAGGAAGTGCTCGCTGTCACCAGACTTCACGCGCATAAGCACTGACTTTTTGCCGTCCGTCTTGGCGGCATTGATCGCCTGCGCGACCTCAGACGGGCGGCTGACCGTCTTGCCCCCGACCTCGAGGATGACGTCGCCTTCCTTGAGGCCCTTGTCCGACGCCGTGCTGTCCGGATCGACGCTTTCGACGACCACTCCGTCCGGACCATGACGCAAGGTCAAACCTAGATTGGCAAGGGCTGGGGCGCCGCCGCTTTCGTTTCCGTTCTCGTTGCCCGTATCCACACTGGCAGTTTTGTCTGCCGGCATGGTCCCGAGCGTCACGTCGAGCGTCATCGGCGCGCCGTTGCGGATGATCGCGAGGGTCGCGGTCTTCTTGGGTCCGAGCGCCGCGATCCTGCGGGCGAGATCGTGCGGGTCCGCCACGGTCTCGCCGTCGACAGCCGTGATCACATCGCCGCTTTTCACGCCGGCCTGCGCGGCGGGCGAATCCTTCTGCGCCAAGGCCACCAGCGCTCCGGACGTGCCCTTAAGGCCCATAGTGTCGGCGATATCAGGCGTCACCGACTGGATCTCGACGCCGATCCAGCCGCGGGTCACCGCGCCGTTTTCCTTCAGCTGCTGCACGACGTTCTTCACCACGTCGCTCGCGATCGCAAAGCCGATGCCGACGCTCCCGCCCGAGGGCGAGAAGATCGCGGTGTTGACGCCGACGACCTGGCCTTCCTCGTTGAAGGTGGGGCCGCCCGAGTTGCCATGATTCACCGGGGCGTCAATCTGCAGGAAATCGTCATAGGGTCCCGAGCCGATGTCGCGGCCGCGGGCGGAAACGATGCCAGCCGTCACGGTGCCGCCGAGCCCGAACGGGTTGCCGACGGCGATGACCCAGTCCCCGACCCTAGGCGCCTGCGAGGCGAAGGTCACAAAGGGAAAATCGTTCCCCTGGGCTTTCAGGAGCGCGAGGTCGGTCTTGCTGTCGACGCCGATCACCTTCGCGGGCATCGTCTTCCCGTCGCCGGTCGTGATCGTTACCTCCGAGGCGTGGTCGACGACGTGGTTATTGGTGACGATGTACCCGTCGTCGCTGATGAAGAACCCGGAGCCCTGCGCCATCGTCGAATGGCGGTGCGGCGCGGCGTCTCCCTCGCCATGCCCCGGCAGTCCAAAATGTCGGAAGAAATGATAGAAGGGGCTATTAGGCGGGAAATCGGGGAGGCCTTGGGGACCTTCGTCGTCGCTGTTGGAGTCTTCGACGTTCGAGAGCTTGACCTTGACCGAGACGACGGCTGGCTTCACTCGATCGACGACATCGGCGAAGGACGACGGCCCTGCGGCTGGCTGCGGCGCAATCGCTGACGGCGCCGATGGATTGGCCATGGGCTCGGAGGTGGCGGCGACGGCGTGATTGGGAACGAGCGTCCTCTCGAAGGCGTAACCTCCGATGGCGGCGACCGCCACGGCCCCGAGCAACGCGGCGCGAAGAGAACGGTAGCGAACGGCAGACATCATGCACCCCGAGGCAGCGCCGGACGAGTCGCCGGCTATTATGAGGAAGCCTTATCCCCCTTCGCGCCTAACCCGACGATGGCCCGACGATGAAAGCTTTTTAATGATCGCGAGCGGGCGCGAACATGACAGATTGTTGATGATGTATGTGAAGTTCGCATTGTGGCGCTATTATCACCACGCCATCCAAGTACTAAGCGATGATGTCGCCGTCGGCGACGGCCGCACGCGCATGAAAAAGGCCGGCCCGATGGCCGGCCTCGAACGCGGTCGAGCGGTAGTAGGCTAAGCTTCGTTGATCGTCGATTTCGGCTTCAGAACCTGGCGGCCACGATACATGCCGCTCTTGAGGTCGATGTGGTGGGGACGGCGCAACTCGCCCGAATCCTTGTCCTCAACGTAAGTTGGCGCCTTGAGGGCGTCGGCCGAGCGGCGCATGCCGCGGCGCGAGGGCGAGGTTTTGCGTCTGGGGACGGCCATTGGCGAGACTCCGGTCGGGACACGCGCGACTTCGTTGCCGCACGCGGTAAAATTGGGAGCGCGGCTCTTACACGCAATCGCGCGGTGGCGCCAGTCCCCTTATTCGGCGGTGACGTAAGAGATTCTGTGTCAGAGGCGTGAAGGGGTACTCCCTGCGGTCGACCAAGACCCAGCAAAGGAGCACCCCATGCCACAGCGCGCTGCGACGCTTGAGAGTTTACCGGTTGCCTTCGAGGTGGTGAAGGCCATGCAAGCGGATGGGCTGGATTGGGGGGAGGGCTATCGTCGGCTTGGCCGGCAAGCCTTGGCCGAGATCATCGAGACCGAGATGGCGGCGGCGGTCGATCGCCATCTGGAGGGCCTCGAGGCCGAGGACGCCGCCGATCGCCGTAACGGCTATTACCGACGGCGGCTGATGACCGAGCTCGGCGACATCGAGCTTTGCGTCCCGCGCACCCGCCGCTACTGCCCGACCGAAGTGGTGCGCGCCTACGCCCGCCGCTCGCCCGAGATCGACCGGACGATCCTGGCGGGTTTCGTGCTCGGTCTTTCCACCCGCAAGCTCGGCGAGGTCTTGCTGTGTCTGGTCGGCCGGCCGGTCAGCCCGACCACGGTGAGCCGAGTGGCGCAGAGTCTCGATAAGGCGGTCGCAGCCTTCCACGCCCGCCCCCTCGACGGGCGCTACAAGGCGCTGATGCTCGACGGCGTCGTGCTCGCCCGCAAGACCGGGGCCGGGGCGCTGCGCCGCCCGGTGCTGGTGGCTTTGGGCCTGCGCCACGACGGCAAGAAGGAGGTCATCGACTATCGTCTGGCGCGCGGCGAAAGCGCCGCCGAATGGGAGCGCTTTCTCGCCGACCTTTACCGGCGCGGCCTCACCGGCGAAGGCCTCGACATGATCTGCCTCGACGGCGGCTCAGGGCTCATCGCCGCCCTGCCCATGGTCTACGACAAGATCCCCGTCCAGCGCTGCTGGGCGCATAAGATCCGCAACGTCCTCAACAAGGTCAGAAAAGCCGACGAGAAGGCGGTCAAGGCCGATCTGCACGCGGTCATGAACGCCGACGCGGCGATGAAGGCGCGCTCGGCCGCCCGCCGCTTCGCCGAGCGCTGGGGCCAAGCCTACCCCGCCGCCGTCGCCTGTCTGCGCGACGATCTCGACGAACTTCTGAGCTGCTTTCGCTACAAGAACTCTCGGCCAACGCAAGGCCGTGCGGACCACCAACGCCATCGAACGCCGCTTCCGCGAGGTCCGCCGCCGAACACGACCCATGGGCGTCTTCCAGGATCGAACCTCTATGGACCGCATCCTCTTCGCCGTCTTCACCCACGAAAACAAAATGCAGGGAATCCCAACCCTTCTCCCCCTGACACATAACCTTTGACGTCACCTATTCGGCAAAATCGGGCGCCGGGAGCCCGTGCCCGGTCAGGCCGAACCCTTGGTCTCGAACGCGGCGAAGGCCAGCGCTTCGCGCGGCTGGCGATCGGCCCACAGCACAAACTGGAACGCCTGAAAATAGGTCTCGCAGGCGTTGACCGCGGCCTTCACCACCGCGCCGCATTGCGCGTCGCTCGCCGCCGCGCCGCCGGCGAGGCACAGCGAGTGGCGGAACATCACCAGATCCTGCTCTCTCCACAGATCGAAATGACCGAGCCACATCTGCTCGTTGATGAGTTGCGTGAGTTCGCCGATCGCCGAACGCTTGCGCGGCGGCGCCTTCAGATCGAAGGAACAACTGACATGGAGCGATTCCATCTCCGGGATCCAGGTGAAGGAAACGTCGTAGTTGGCCCAGACGCCGCTGACCAGGATGGAAATTTCATCGTCTTCGGCGCGGTCGAAGGCCCATTCATTGACGGCGGCCAGGCGCTCGACGACGTCGACAGGGTGTTCGGGTCGATCGTCGGCGACAGTCTCGATCAGGCTCATCAGGGGTCTTTCGGCGCGAGATGCGGAAGGCGAGAACACGACACGCGGGCGACGCATTTCGACACGTGAACCGCCCGGCGGACCGCCTCGATTCTCGATCGGGGCGGACAGCCTCAACCTCGATGATTCGCCTCGAATCGTAAACCTCGCTGATCGTTTCGTCCACAGAATCTATGAAACGAATCGAGACTCTGCTGAAGATCTTGAATCCGATCAGGGCTTTGGCTCGACAAGCCTCGCCTCGAGCGCCGCGATCCTGGCGGAAAGCTTCTCGTTCTCGTCGCGGGCGCGCGCCGCCATCTCGCGCACCGCCTCGAATTCCTCGCGGCCGACGAGGTCCATGCCAGCGATCATCCGCTCGACCTGGCTCTTGGCGAAGGTTTGCGCTTCGCGGCGCGCCCCATCGGCCAGCCCGGCCGCGTCGGTCATGAGGCGGGAAAGATCATCGAAGAAACGGCTATTTGTCTGCGGCATGAGGCGCTCCCGGGTCGCGCGCGGGACCGCCGGGGCCCGCCGCGCGAGGCCTATTTGGCGCGGGCGCCGAGAGCGCGCAAGGGCGACGGCGTCCGGCCGACGTGTCGTCCAACGAAAGCTGGACCTAGAAGAGGAAGCCGCCAGGCTGTGCCGTTGGCTCGCCCCACGACCTCTCGACCCCTGTTTTTCACAGGCATGACAATTTGCTCGGGCTGTGGCTAGCATCCTGCCGTTCTTGAGCTTCGAGACATCGCCCATGCGCGTCAAAGCCGCCGTCCTCGCAAGCTCGGGCCTCCGCCCCCCTACGCAGCGTCGCGCCCGCTCGCCATTGTCGATCTCGATCTCGCGCCGCCCGGCCGCGGCGAGGTTCTGGTCCGAATCAAAGCCGCCGGTCTCTGTCATTCGGACCTCTCCGTCATCGACGGCTCCCGGCCGCGCCCAATGCCGATGGCCCTCGGACATGAGGCCGCGGGGGTTGTCGAAGCGCTGGGCGAGGGCGTTGGCGATCTTAGCGTCGGCGACCATGTGGTCCTCGTCTTCGTGCCGAGCTGCGGCCGCTGCGGCCCCTGCGCGGCGGGGCGCCCGGCGCTCTGCGAACCCGGCGCCAGAGCGAATGGCGCCGGCACGCTCCTCGGCGGCGAGCGGCGGCTGACCTTCCGCGGCGAAGCGGTCAATCATCACCTCGGCGTCTCGGCCTTCGCCGACCACGCAGTGGTCGCGCACGAATCCTGCGTCAGTGTCGACCCGGATCTGCCGCTCGAGCTTGCTGCCCTGTTCGGCTGCGCCGTGCTGACCGGCGTCGGCGCGGTCGTCAACACCGCGCGGGTCGACCCCGGCGCATCGGTCGCGGTCGTGGGTCTCGGCGGCGTCGGCCTGAGCGCGGTCCTCGGCGCCAGGGTCGCCGGGGCTCGCCAGATCGTCGCCGTCGATCTCTCGGACGAAAAGCTCGCCTTCGCCCGCGCGCTCGGGGCGACACATGTCGTCAACGCCGGCGCGAAGGACGCGCTCGAAACGATCCGGCGGCTGTCAGGAGGCGGGGTCGAGATCGCTTTCGACATGGCCGGCGCAGTGCCCGCGCTCGAACTTGCTTATGCCGCCACGGCGCGGGGCGGCATGACAGTCACCGCGGGCCTGCCGCATCCCGACAAGCGGCTCACGCTCGCGCCCGTCACGCTGGTCGCCGAGGAGCGGACGCTGAAGGGCTCCTATATTGGCTCCGCCGCCCCGTTGCGCGACGTGCCGCGCTATATCGCGCTCTTTCAGGCGGGCAAGCTCCCGGTCGACGCGCTGCTGACCCATCGGCTGACGCTCAAGGAGATCAACGAGGGATTCGACCGCTTGCGCGAAGGGATCGGGGTCCGGCAGGTGGTGCTTTTCGAGTGAGTCTCACCCGAACATCTTCCGCCCGCCGACCCAGGTCTCGCTCACCTTGATGTTCATCAGCGCGTCGGGGTCGACTGCGTAGGGGTCCTTCTCGAGGATCGTCAGGTCGGCGAGCTTGCCCGACTCGAGCGTCCCCAACTGGTCGGCCATGCCGATCTGGCCCGCGGCGTGGATCGTCACGGCGCGCAGCGCATCGGTCAACGAGACCGCCTGCTCGGGACCGACAACGGAACCGTCGACGCTGCACTTGCGCGTGACCGCCGTTTGCACGAGTTGCAGCGTTCCGACATTCGAGCAAGGCGCGTCTGTGTGGATCGTGAAGGGCAGTCCGAGGCGCACGCAATCGCGGGCCGGGTCCATGCGCGCCGCGCGCTGAGGGCCGAAGAGCTCATCGCGATAGGCGGCGCCGTAGAAATAGACGTGGTTCATCAGGAAGCTCGGCTGCACGCCGAGCCGGGCCATCCGCTCGATCTGCTCCGGCCGCGTGATGGTGCAATGCTCGATCCGGTTGACGCCGGTCGAAGGATAGGCGCCATAGCTAGCCTCGATCGCGTCGAGGGCGATGTCGAGCGTCAAGTCGCCATTGCAATGGATAGAAACAGGCCAGCCCTGCGCCTTGACCTCCGCGACCATCGCCTTCAATTGCGCGGCGTCGAAATTGGGCCGGCCCTTCTCCGTCTCGCCCAGATAGGGAAGGGTCTGCGCGGCGCTCTTCGTCTGGTTCGAGCCGTCGCCCACGATCTTCATCGCATAGATCGTCAGGAGCGTGTTCGGGATCGGCGTCGCCAGCGCGCCATGCCCGTATTTCTTGTAGGGCTCGGCGTCCTTCATCGATTCGTACATGAGGCTAATGCTCGCCCGACACGGAGAGATCGCCGCCACGCGCTCGTAACCCTCCAAAAGATTACCGAACACGAGCACGCCCGCCTCGTGCACCGAGGTGTTGCCGATACGAGGCGTTGACTTTCAGCCAGTCGACGACCGCCTTACCGGCAAGTTGCGGCGTGATCTTCGGCAGGGCGACGGCGAATTTCTTCAGCGCCGTTTCCTCATAGATCATCCCGTTGAGCTTGCCCGAGGCGTCGCGGCCGAAACGGCCGCCGCCCGGCAGATCGCCGATGTCGGGGAGAATCCGTGCGGCGGCGAAAGCGGCGCTGTTGACCGCCGCAGTATGCATGTTGATGTAGTAGACGAGGATGGGATGATCCTTCGAGACGGCGTCGAGATCCGCCATCATCAGGTCGCCGCCCTGCAACAGATTGTCGAAACTGGTGAAGAGAAGCCACTGGCCCGGCGGCGTCTTCGCCGCCTTGTCCCGGAACATCGCCATCAGCGCATCGCGGGTCTTGTATTTCGTGTAGCCGCAGTCGGTGAAAATCGCGTTGATGAGCGCGCCCGTGACGGTATGCTGATGCGGGTCGATGAATCCCGGCAGAAGCGCCCGGCCGTTGAGGTCGACGATCTGCGTTGAGGCTGACTTGAGATCCATGACGGCGTCGCCCGCGCCAACCGCGGCGATCCTGCCGTTCTTGACCGCGAGCGCTTCGACGCTCCGGCTGTCGCCGACCAACGGGATGATCGACCCGCCATGGAAAATGAGGTCGGCGCCCTCGTTAGCCTCGGCGAAGGCAGAGGCCGGCGCGACTGCCGCAGCGCCCGCGGCGGCCGCAAGGAATCGGCGCCGGGAGAGACCAGGCCGCATTCCGCCGAACGAACCGAAGAAATTGGAAACGCATCCCTGGCACATGTTTCGTCTTTCCGTTGGGGCTCAAGCCCAATTTGCGATCGATCCGTTAACAATGATCCTCAGTCGGATGAGGCGGGAGCACAAGTCGGATCCGCCCGCGACCTGACTGCGTTTCCACTTTTCGTCGAACTGGGGCAGTATGCTGACGCGGCAGTCGGCCCCAACGACGCGGAGGCGAAAGCACGCCTCGCGATCGAATGGAAAGGGAGAAGACATGAACTGGTCTCACGTTGCGAAAGGCGCGGTCACGGCTGCGCTTCTGGCGTCGGCGCCGATGCAATCGGGAGCGATGGAGCTCGTCGCCGGACCAAGCCCGCCCGGCTATGGCGGAGACGGCTTCGTCCAAAAGGTCGTCGTCGTCCGGCACGGACCGCACGGAGGAGCCGTCGTACGCCCCGGCGTCCATGGATATCACCCGGGCTACCGTCCGGGCTATGGCTATCACCCCGGCTATCGGCCGGGTTATCCCGGCTATCGTCCCGGCTACGCGGGTTGGGCCCGTCCAGGCTGGTATCACTGGGGGCCCGGAGGCGCGATCGCAGCCGGCGCGGCGATCGGCGTCCTTGGCGCGGCGGCCGTAGCTGCCTGGGCGCCGCCGCCGCCGGCGCCGGGTCTCTGCTGGTACTATACGGATCCAAGCCAGCGCAATGGTTTCTGGGACGCCTGCCAGTAACGGCGGAGTCGTTTCCGGCGGCGAGGCGCGCGCCTCGCGTTAGCGCATCCGGCCGGCGTCGAGCAGGCGCAGGACCACCCATACCGGCACAACCACCATCGCGCCGGTCAGGAGGATGCGTCCGACCTGGCGGACGTCCGTAAGACCGAATTCGATGATGTGTCTTGCGGCCCGCACCGCTTCATTGAGAAGGGCGACCGGATCGAACCCGAGGGTTTCGAGAAGAAACCCGACCACGAACGAGACGACGATCAGGCGCAAGAGCACGGTCACCGGAGAGCCGCCGGCAAAGCGCGAGACAACATTGGTCATGGACGAAGCTTCCTCGGCCGATTTCTTGACAACCTACCTCATTTGACGAGCGCTCGCCCGTCTTGGGCGCGCGGCCCGTCACGATTTCGGAAACGGCACAACCGTCGGCTTGGCCGGCGGGGCGTCCGCGTCCTCGCCACCGACCGGCTTGCCGTTGATCGTCAGCTTTCCTTGGGCGGCGGCGATCTTGACGGTCGAGCCGTCCTGAATCTCGCCAGCGAGCAGCGCTTGCGCGAGCGGGTCCTGCACAAATTTTTGGATCACGCGCTTCAGCGGACGCGCTCCATACGCCGGATCGTAGCCCCTGTCGGCGAGCCACTGGCGACCTTTGGCGTCGAGCGAGAGCTTGATCTTGCGGTCCTCCAGAAGGCGTCCGAGCCGACCAAACTGGATGTCGACGATCGCGCCCATGTCCTCGCGGCGGAGCCGGTGGAAGAGAATGATCTCGTCAACGCGATTGAGGAACTCTGGCCGGAAATGACCGCGCACCACGGCCATCACTTCCTTTTCGACCGCTTTCGTATCCTCGGTTTCGCCGAGATTCACCAGGAACTCGGAGCCGAGATTCGAGGTCATCACAATGAGCACGTTGCGGAAGTCGACCGTGCGGCCCTGGCCGTCGGTGAGACGACCGTCGTCCAGCACCTGAAGCAGCACGTTGAACACGTCCGGATGCGCCTTCTCGATCTCGTCGAACAGCACGACCTGATAGGGTCGGCGCCGGATCGCTTCGGTCAGCGCCCCGCCTTCCTCATAGCCGACATAGCCGGGAGGCGCGCCGATGAGGCGGGCGACGGAATGCTTCTCCATGTACTCGGACATGTCGATGCGCACCATCGCGCTCTCGTCGTCGAACAGGAACGCGGCCAGCGCCTTGGTGAGCTCGGTCTTGCCGACGCCGGTGGGGCCCAGGAACATAAATGAGCCGATCGGCCGGTGTGGGTCCTGAAGGCCTGCGCGCGCGCGCCGCACGGCGGTCGAGACCGCGGTCACCGCCTCCCTCTGGCCGACGACGCGCCGCATGATCTCCTCCTCCATTTTGAGGAGCTTCTCACGTTCGCCTTCAAGCATCTTGTCGACCGGGACGCCGGTCCAGCGCGAGACCACCTGCGCGACGTGATTGGCGGTCACCTCCTCGGAGACCAGCGCCCCCTCGCGCTGCGTCTCGGCTTCGGCGAGCTTCCTCTCGAGTTCGGGGATGGTGCCGTAGGCGAGTTTGCCGGCCTCGGCGAAGTCGCCCCTCCTTTGCGCCTGGGCAAGTCCGGTGCGCGCCGCGTCGAGTTCTTCCTTCAGTTTCTGCGCAAGGCCGATCTTGTCCTTCTCCGCGCGCCAGCGGGCGGTCAGCGAATCGGATTTTTCCTGCAATTCGGCAAGTTCGGCCCCGAGCTTCTTCAGGCGATCCTTTGAGGCCGCGTCGGTCTCCTTCTTCAAGGCCTCCTGCTCGATCTTGAGCTGCATGATGCGCCGGTCGAGTTCGTCCAGTTCCTCAGGCTTCGAGTCGACCTGCATGCGCAGACGGGCCGCCGCCTCGTCGATGAGGTCGATCGCCTTGTCGGGCAGGAAGCGGTCGGAGATGTAGCGGTCCGACAGGACTGCGGCCGCGATGATCGCGGGATCGGTGATCCGGACGCCGTGATGCAGTTCGTACTTCTCTTTGAGGCCGCGCAGGATTGAGATCGTGTCCTCGACCGACGGCTGGGAAACGAACACCGGCTGGAAGCGCCGCGCCAGCGCCGCGTCCTTTTCGACGTGCTTGCGGTATTCGTCGAGCGTGGTCGCCCCGACGCAGTGCAGTTCGCCGCGCGCCAAGGCGGGCTTCAGCAGGTTAGAGGCGTCCATCGCCCCTTCGGCCTTGCCGGCGCCGACCAGCGTGTGCATTTCGTCGATGAACAGGATGATGCCGCCCTGGGCCGCGGTGACTTCGTTCAGGACCGCCTTCAGCCGCTCCTCGAACTCGCCACGGTATTTTGCCCCCGCGATCAGCGCGCCCATGTCGAGCGCGAGCAGCTTCTTGTCACGGATCGAACTCGGGCACGTCGCCGTTAACGATGCGCAGCGCGAGCCCCTCGACGATCGCCGTCTTGCCGACGCCGGGTTCGCCGATCAGCACCGGATTGTTCTTGGTGCGGCGGGATAGCACCTGGACGGTGCGGCGGATCTCCTCGTCGCGGCCGATGACCGGATCGAGCTTGCCCGTGCGGGCAGCCTCGGTCAGGTCGCGGGTGTATTTCTTTAAAGCCTCATAGGCGTTCTCGGCGCTCGCCGAATCGGCAGTGCGCCCTTTGCGCAGATCGTTGATGGCCGCGTTCAGCGTTTGCGGCGTCACGCCGACATTCGCCAGGATCTTGGCCGCTTCCGACCCCTTCTCCATCGCGAGCGCCACAAGCAGCCGCTCGACGGTGACGAACGAATCGCCGGCCTTCTGGGCGATCTTCTCGGCGTTGTCGAAAATGCGCGCCGTCGTCGGCGCGAGATAGAGTTGCCCGGCGCCGGAGCCTTGTACTTTCGGGAGTTTAGCGAGCGCCAGCTCGACCTGCCTCAGAGCCTCGCGCGAATTGCCGCCAGCCCCGTCGATGAGGCCCGCGCACAGCCCCTCCTCGTCGTCGAGAAGGACTTTCAGGAGGTGCTCAGGCGTGAATTGTTGATGGCCTTCGCGGAGCGCCAGCGACTGCGCGCTCTGAACGAAGCCGCGAGCTCGTTCGGTATACTTTTCAAGATTCATGGGACTACCCCTTTTTAGCGCCGCTTCCCGCCCCGTAGCGACGACGCGCGGCCCGTTGGAATTGCCGCCCTCGCGGCCCAAAGCGTCATTTAGGAGCGCCCCCGCCCCGGCGAAAGGGTCCGCCGCGCGGGAACGGTCGAGTCGGTCAGGAACCGGCCCGCTTCAGGAATTCCTGGAACCACTCCGCGTTCATTCCGGCGATCGGCAGCCAGGCCTTGAACAGGGTCTCGGGCGAATATCGCTCGAGCTCGACCATCATGCGTCTCTCGATTTCGGCCATGGCGGCCTTCTGCATGGGTTCGACATCCGGCAGCCCCATGAACTGGCGCGCCTCGAGCGGCGTGCAATCGACATTAACGGTGATTTTCATCGGACGATCGTCTCCCTTCAACTCCGCGAGCGCATGGAGAGCCGAAGCGCCAGACCATAGCGCAAATTCGTCATGGATTCGAAGGCAAAGCGGATTTTTCAGAAATAGCCCCCTTCCCGCGGCGCCGGCCGCCCCGCGGGGCCGTGAGCTGCGCCCCCGCTCACGCCCATAGTATCCATTAGGACACACCCGCACGCATTCCCGACAGGGTCAAAAAGGAGTCGCAAAAAGGCCGTTTTCCTAAGAGGAACTGCGCCGTCAAGCGGACTCAAATTCTTCGGGGTCACTGGTTCGTGTAATGCGGCAAGCGGGGCGGCTGCCGCAACTGATAACGCATGAGAGGTACAATGGATACGTTCCCCCGTCGCCCCTATCGCCATAGCAATCTGCCTAACGCCTTGCGCGCAGCCTCGCGCGCGATCCTGGACGAAGACGGACCGGACTCGGTCGGGTTGCGAGAAGCCGCCCGTCGGGTCGGAGTGTCGGCGACAGCCGCCTATCGTCATTTCACCAACAAGGAAGATCTCCTCGCTTCGGTAGCGGCGGAGGGCTTCAGAGAGCTTGCCGCGTCGATGGAGGCGGCGGCGACCGGCCCCGATCCGCTGAATGCGATCGGTCTCGCCTATGTCGAATTCGCCTTGCAAAAGCGCGGTCTCTTCCGCCTGATGTTCGGGCCGATTTTGGTGGAGCGGGCGAAATACCCTGGGCTCGATGAGGCGGCGCGCGCGGTTTTCGACTTGCTCCGGCGTGTGGTCGTCGGCGCCGACGGGCTGCCGCGCCAGGACAATTCGGAGGCGATGGCTGCCTGGGGCCTCGTTCACGGGCTTTCGGCGCTGTTTATCGACGGCCTCGTTCCCGAGGCGCGCGCGAGAGGACTGGCGGAAGAGATTCTCGTACGGTCCCCCCGCCCCGAACAACGACCGGCAGCGTAAAGCGCCGCTTTGCCGAGGCCGGCGCAGTTGAATAGACTGCCGCTGGCCCTCGCGCGGGCGGCCGGTCATGACGGACCCATGTTCGACCGGCCCACGCCGGACCAGGTGAAGCGGGCCTGAGCCGACAGGGGCCAGCGTTGCGTGCAGGCGTTCTCGTCATCGATCAGGGGACGACGTCAACCCGTTCGATCGTCTTCGACGCCGACGGCGCGCCGGTTGCGGACGCGCAGGAAGAGATCCCACAAATTTTTCCACGGCCCGGCTGGGTCGAGCACGATCCGGAATCGCTCTGGTCCAGCAGCGTTTCGACGGCCCGCGAGGCGTTGCGCCGAGCGGCTTATGAGCCGGCGGACTTGGCCGCGATCGGCGTTGCGAATCAGCGCGAGACCATCCTCATCTGGGATCGCACGACCGGCAAGCCGATCGGCAACGCCATCGTTTGGCAAGACCGCCGTACCGCGGAAGCGTGTTCGGCGCTGAAAGCCAGCGGCTGCGAGCCTCAGGTGACGGCGGTGACGGGCCTGCTTCTCGACCCGTATTTCTCCGCGACCAAAATCGCCTGGGCGCTCGACGCCGCACCCGGCGCCCGCGCGGCCGCCGAGCGCGGCGAACTCGCCTTCGGCACCGTCGACTGCTTCCTGCTTTGGCGTCTCACCAATGGCGCCGTTCACGCGACCGACGCCACCAATGCCTCGCGCACAATGCTCTACGACATCCGCAAGGGCGCCTGGGACGACGACATGCTGAGGCTTTTCAACGTGCCGGCTTCGATCCTGCCCGAGGTTCGCGACACCGCTGCCGACTATGGCGTCAGTGCTTCCGAACATTTCGGCGCCGCCGTTTCGATTCGTGCGCTGATCGGCGATCAGCAAAGCGCGCTGATCGGCCAGGCCTGCGTCGCTCCGGGGATGGTGAAGGCGACTTACGGCACCGGCGGCTTTCTGCTGCTGAACACCGGCGAGACAGCGACGCCCTCGCGGAACCGGCTCTTGACCACGGTCGCCTACCAATGGCGAGGACGGCGCGCTTACGCCCTGGAAGGCTCCATCTTCTCGGCCGGCGCCACGGTGCAGTGGCTGCGCGACGGCCTGAAGATCATTGCGAAGGCGGCTGAAGCGGGCGAGCTCGCGGCAGCCTCGGACCCGGCGCAAAGGATCTATTGCGTTCCCGCCTTCGCCGGGCTTGGAGCGCCGTACTGGAGTTCGGAGGCGCGGGCGCTTCTCTGCGGCATCACGCGCGGGAGCACGCGCAACGACATCGCCCGCGCCGCTCTCGAGAGCGTCGGCTACCAGACGCGCGACCTCGTCGAGGCGATGCGATCCGACGCCGGCGGCGCGATCGACGTCATTCGCGCCGACGGCGGGATGGCGGCGAGCGACTGGACGATGCAATTCCTGGCCGACATTCTCGGCGTGCCCGTTGACCGTCCCAAGGGTCTGGAATCGACTGCGCAGGGGGCGGCCTTCGCTGCCGGCTGGCAGGCGGGGCTCTATCCAGGCCCGGAGTCGTTTGCCGACAAGCGCCGCAGGGATCGCCTCTTCACGCCGCAGATGGACGAAGGCACGCGCGAGCGGCTTTGTCTGGGTTGGCGCGACGCGGTGAAAAGGGCGCTGTAGCCCACGATCGCGGACCCTGCTAGCAGGGAGAAAACAGGGGGAATCGTGCGGTTTCGCACCCGATCTGTCGCCAAAAGACATGACAATTCATGGGCTTGCGCCAAAACACGGCGCGCGGCGGAACAGGCGGATAACAGGCAGATAATTCGCCCATAACAGGAAGACAACAGGAGGAAGCCCCAGTCCCGAAGGCGCCAGCGTTGCGATCGCGGTCAGCCGCCGAAGATCACCTTGCGGAAGCGGACGCTGGCGACGGTGAAATAGACAACGCCAATTGCGAGCATCGCGACGAGCGGACGCCACACGAGGGTGATGTCGGCACCGCGGAACAGCACGGCCTGAGCGAATTGCACGAAATGCGGGGTCGGGCTGATCGTTTGAATGAAATACTGCAGCCAGACCGGCATGCTCTCCATCGGCGTGCTGCTGCCCGAGAGCAGTTGCGTGACCATCAGCACCGGCATGGCGAGGAGGCCGAACTGGCCCATGGTCGTCGCGAGCGTGCCGAGCAGGATTCCGAGCGCCGCGACGACCAGGGCATAGATCGCAGCCCCGAGCAGGAACAGCAGCAAAGACCCGTTGATCGGGGAACCGATCCACCAGTGCACGACGAACTGCAGGGACAGCATCGCAGCGACCAGGATAACGAGGCCGTTCGCGATCATCTTGGCGAGCATGATCTCCGACGGCACGACCGGCATCACCAGCAGGTGCTCGACGGTGCCCTGCTCGCGCTCGCGGATCAGCGCCGCGCCGGTGAGGATGACCGTCAGCATCGTGATCTGGTTGATGACCTGGGTCATCGCCGAAAACCACGCCGTCTTGAGGTTGGGATTGAAGGCGGCCCGCAGGACGAGTTTGATTGGCGTGCCAGTCGAATCCTCCCGTCCGGAAATGAACCGCTGGATTTCGGTGGCGATGGCGTTGCGCAGAGAGCTTGCGCCGTTGCCGGCCTGGGCGACCGCGGTCGCATCGACATTGATCTGGATCCCGGTCTTGCGCTGGGCGCGAACGTCGGCCTCAAAATTGGGTGG
>CAVRMF010000031.1:0-38495 GCA_963721905.1 uncultured Alphaproteobacteria bacterium | reverse complement strand
CTGCGTCGGCTCGCGCCTTCGCGGACTCCCGGGCTTTTGCCTCCGAGGCCAGTGGCGTCTCCGTCTTCGTCTGCTCGAAAGGTGCTCCAGCGGCGGTGGCCGAAGGCTGGGACGCTTCGGCCGGCGGCTTCGATTCGTCGCCGGCCGAATTCGCCTCCGGCGGCGCCCCGGGATCCGAGTTTACGACATTGATGGACCTGTCGCTGCCAAGCGGACGGAAGGGATCCCGGAGCGCTTCGTCCGCGCTCGGACCGACCTCACCGTAGCCCTTCAACGCCGCTGTCGGGTCGAGGCGCGGTCCCGGCGGCGGAACGCCCGCGATCTTGTCGAGACTGGCGCGCGGGTCGCTGAAGAGTTCGTCTTCGGACATGGTCGGGTTGGGCTTGGCGGGGTCGGGCGGCGTCTTGGGGTCCTGCTTCGCCAAGTGATTTCCCTTGGCGTCGGTCAACGGACTGCTCGAACTCTCGCGGACCGATCCACTGGCGGTTTCGCCCTGATCGGATCGCGGCTTCTTGGCGTTGGGCGCGCCCGACTCCGTGCCCGGCGCGTCCGTGTCCTGCTCCGGGCGCCGTGAATGCCCTTCTGGGCTTTCGTGGCTCTTCCACTTTCACGGGGTTGAAATAGCGGGCGATCAGCGTCTTCGTGTTCTTGTCAGTCGCGCTGATGATCCACAAGACGAGAAAAAACGCCATCATCGCGGTCATGAAATCCGCGAACGCGATCTTCCACGCGCCGCCGTGATGGCCGTCCTCGAGCATGCTCCGGCGCTTGATGATGACGATTTCCGGGTGCGCGCTCATCGGCTCAGGCGTCGAGCGAGGCGAGCAACTCGGCCCAAGGCTGAAGCTCAGTCACGATTTGCGTGACGTTGGCTTCGACGACCGTCTCCGCGCTCTCGACGTCGACGTAGTCGACCTCGGCGGGCAGATCGGCGATTTGCTCGCGCAACAGGCTCAGCACCCGCTCGGGCCCTCGAATGGTGATCAACCCCGGCGAGCCGTCGGCGCAAAGACGGCCAATGTTCTTGCACAATTCATCAGCGACATACTTCACCACCTGCTTGACCAGAAATGGCGCAAGAATCCGAGCCGCGGCAGCGCCGACGTTTTCTTCGATCCTGGTAAGCCCAGAACGAATTGCCGCTTCGAGCTGAGCGTATTCATTGAGTTGGAACTCGAGGCGCGCCGTCACCGCCCGTTCGTGCGCCGCGGCTCGCTCAGCTGCGTGCCGCTCTTCGGCCTCGGCTCTACCTTCGACGAGGCCTTCCTCGCGTCCGCGCGCGTGAGCCTCCGCGAGTTGAAACGCCATTTCCTCGACCTTGGCTGCCTCGCGCGCAACCAGGGACTCCCGCGCAGAGGGTTCCGCCGCAACGGGCCGGCGGCCGAGAAGTGGACGCTGCTCCTGCGCGTCCTGTGGCTTGACCGCCGCGATGACTTTGGGAGCGCGATCGAACGCGGGCAGCGGCCTCGGTTCGGGGCTTTGCAGGCTCTGCAGGCTGCGTGGCCGGAACGGCGAGGCGTCCCGGCGGGGCGAAGGCTTCTCGCCTGGCGCGCGGCCGATGTGATCGAGATAGTCCGCGATCGGTACGGGTTTCATCCGTTCGCTCCCTGACGAATCCATTGTTTGAGGATTGTGGCGGCCTGGTTCTCATCGAACTCGATGAGCTTCTGCAGTTTGCGCTCTGGCCCATTGTCCCGACGCGCCAGCAACGCCTCCAGAAACGCGTCGCGGCCGTCGTCGGATTCGATTAGGAAATTCTGGCCGGCGTCCGGCGCCCCGAGCGTCGGGGTCGCGTCGGTCGAGGCGCCGTTCGCAACGCCGCTCGCAACGGCGGGCGACGCGAGCAGCATCTTCAGGCCGGGCCGCGCGCCGAACCAAACCACCATCGCGGCGACGAGCACCACCGCCCCGGCGTTGACGATCGATCCGGTCTGACGCGCAAGGATCTCGAGGATCGAGGGGCCGGGCGCCGGTTCGAGATCGCGGGTCGAGTTCGACGAAATCGACTACAGAGATCTTGACGACGTCGCCTCGCTGCTTGTCGAGCCCTGCGGCGGATGCGACGAGCTGCTCAATCTCCTTGACCTGCGCGGCGACCGCCTCGGGTCCCGCCTTGTCGCCAAGAGACGCGGCCAGAGCGGAGCGATTGATGAGCACCGCTACGGAGAGGTTTTGGATCAAGAATCCGGCGCTGGTCGTCTGGATCGATTTCGACGACACTTCGTAATTCGTGAGTTCTTCGCGCTTTTGCGTCTGATCATTCGACTGTTTGGACTTAGAGCCCGAGCCGTTTTGCTTCGGGAGATTTGCCTCGACGCCCGCGGCCTGGGTCCCCGCCGCGTTTTGGGAGCTCTGCTGCTCCTTGGTTACGCGCACCGACCGTTCGACGCGGCTGTCCGGGTTGTAGATCGTCTCGTTGGTCTGCGTCTTGTCGGCGTTGAGCCGCGCAGCCACTGAAATCTGGAAATTGCGCGAACTGAGGTAGGGCGTCAGCGTGCGCGCGACGCCCTCGCGGATTTCCTGCGACACTTCCTCTTCGAGGGAGAGAAGATTGTCGGGCGACTTCTCGATCGAGTCGGTGCCGGAGGCGAGAAGTCGACCGTCGACATTGAGAACCGTCACGTCATCGATCTTCATGCCGGGAACGGCGGACGTGACGAGATGACGGATCGCCTGACCGGTCGCGCGGTCGTCACCTCCGTCTGTTCGGATGACCACTGAGGCCGAAGAGGGTTGGCGCTCGCGACGAAACGATCCCTCGTCGGGGAGCACGATATGCACCCGCGCCGCCTTGACCGTGCGCATCATCTGGATCGTTCGCGCGAGTTCCCCCTCCAAGGCCCGGAGACGGGTGACGTCTTGCATAAAGGAGGTCAGGCCGAGGGAGCCCAGCTTGTCGAACAGTTCGTTGCCGACCGCCCCGCTACGCGGCAGACCTTTTTCGGCGAGTATCATACGCGCTGTCGCCGCCTGCCCCGCTGGAGTCAGGATGACTGTGCTTTCCGCATTGACGTCGAAAGGCACGCCGGCCTCGCGTAGCGCGGCGCCGATAGCGGCGATGTCATCGCGATCGAGGCCGGAATAGAGCGTCTCCATGGTCGGACGGCTGAGGTAATAACCGGCCAGTCCCGTAACCGCGAAGACAGCGACCCCGATCAACGCCAACGCGACAAGACGCCGGACGCCCAACCCTTGCAGGTTCGTCCAGAGTTGTTCCGCCTGCGCCAATAGGTTCGTCGCCACTCTCGGGTCCGTGAGGATTGCAGAAGCATGGTCACGACTGGAGCTTGCGCCGGGATTGCGCTCAGGCTCGCGAATTTCGATAGCGATTAACCTGCCATTAGCGGGTTCGTCTTAGGGTCCTCTCGTCCGTATACGGCGCGCGCGAAGAGCGGGGTGCCCGGGCAAACACGACGGTAAGGCTTTGGAGAAAAGCCTGGGGCATGCGGCCACTCCGTCGTCTCGGTGCGACTCCGAAATGTCACCCGATCCTCCGTGACCATTTCCGACAGGAGCACCTCTATGGATTCGATTCTCAACAATTCCGCCGCCCTGAGCGCCCTGCAGGCGCTTCAGATGACCCAGCAGTCGCTGGCGACGGTCCAGAACCAGGTCTCGACCGGTCTCAGCGTCGCCAGCGCGGCCGACAACTCCGCGTACTGGTCGATCGCCGCCCAGCTCAACGCCGACAGCGGCATCGTGACGGCATCCAACGACGCGCTGTCAGAAGGCCAGTCGGTGCTTGCCACCGCCACCTCCGCGATCAATTCGGTCATCACGACGCTGAACTCGATGGCGACCGCGCTGACGCAGGCCCAGAATCCCGGCGCCGAGACCGGCGACATCAACACGTCACTCGCCTCCCTCGGCCGGGAATTGACAGACGCGGTCAACGGCGCCTCGTTCAACGGCCTGAATGTTCTCAACGGCACGCAGAACACGCTGAGCTTCGTCGCCGGCTACAACGCGAGCTCGACCGGCGGCTCGGTGAACACCATCTCGTTCGCCGCGCAGGCTCTGACCGGCGCCGCAGCCGCCACGCCGACCACGACGACGACGCTGTCGACGATCACGGACCCGACGACCATCGCCAACCTGGCCGCCCTCTACACTACCCCGCCCACGAATGCGACTCTGTCCTACGGCAACGACGTCATCACCGCCTCGACAACGGGGCCGGCGGCGCTGACGGTCGAATCCGAGGATCTCTACGGCAACGTCACGACGACGACCTATACCGCCCTCGACGCGAACGGAAACAATTCGGCGACCGACACGTCGCTGACATTCGCAACCGCCTCCTCCTTGGCGGTTTCGTCGACGACCACAACGGCGGCGACGTCGAACCTCCTCACCCAAGGCGGCATCGACCTGACCGGGGGAACCGGCGCGACGAGCACGTTCCAGATCGGCACGACGATCACCGCAGCCGCGGCGCTCGCCTCCGTCAATCAGGCGCTCGCCGCGGTGACCAACTATTCCGCGGAAATCGGCGCCACGCAGGATCGCATGACCGCGGCGAACACGTTCAACACCGCTCTGACGACCAACTACTCGAACGGCGTATCTGGACTAGTGGACGCGGACATGAACCAGGCCTCGACCCGGCTGCAGGCGCTGCAGACGCAGGAGCAGCTGGGCATCCAGTCGCTGTCGGTCGCCAACCAGAATGCGCAGCTGATCCTGAAGCTGTTCGGCCTCTAAGGGGCGGTTCGGCTAAATCGAGCTTCCCCGCGCGCCGCTTTCCCTGCCCCCGGTTAAGCACTCCCCAAAGGCGCGCGGGGAAACCCATGCATCTTTCGACAGAAAGACAATCCGGCGCCAGCTATTTTCATTCGGGGGTGCCGCAAGATCGAGACGATTTATTTCTCGATGCAATAGCCGAGGAAGCGCTTTGAATTGATCGGATCGAAACCCAGACGATGCTTCAGCTTCTTCCGCAGTTTGCTGATATGGCTCTCGATCACGTTCTCGTCGACGTTCTCGTCGAAGAGTCCGTAGACGGCGTTAAAGATCTGCGTCTTGCTAACACGCCTGCCGCGGCAGCGCAGTAGGAACTCGAGGATCCGTCGCTCGCGGCGCGGAAGAGGGAAGGGCTCGCCATTTACCTCGGGCTCGCGCCCATCGAAGTGGACCCGCAATTCGCCGACTGTCACATGACCCTTCTGACCGAAGACGCGGCGATGGATCGCCCCCACTCGCGCCAGGATCTCGCGCACATGCACCGGCTTTCGCACGACGTCGTCGACGCCGGCGGCGAACAGACCGAGAGTGTCGTCGAGCGAGTGGCGCTCGTTGAGACAGAGCACAGGCGCATTCGACCGCTCCCGGATCATCCGCGACAGCGTTTCACGTTCACCACAGTCTCCGATCAGGAACGCCTCGACCGCATGCATGTCGGCGTCGCTAATCTTGCCGATCCATTCACGGAACTCGGCTGCCTCGATGCCTGCGGACGAGACCCCCTCGCGACTAAAACCGGTCGCATAGCCTCCCGCCACGATGTCGCGATCATCAATGATGATGTACATACTTTAGCTCCAACGACAGAATTGGACTGTCCTGACTATCCTCATTCACCAACTCTCGCGCACTCCAAATATTAAATCAAATTATACTTTATATATCAAAATATGTACGATTATTACGCTAAGGTCGAGCAGATTATATTCAGTGTTCATTCAGCAGGTCGATGACTATTCCTTGACAAACAGATATCTGCAGCAGAGAATAATGCTCGTTAACCGGACTGATAATTTGCGAAGCACATGTTTCTATGTATCTTGGAAATGGTTAACGCTGTGCTAAACCGGCGCGGTTCCGGCGCCCATAGGCGCGTGCGTGCGGCGAGCCTTATGCTCGAGGGGATCAAGCGAGAGGATTGGCGGGCACGGCCAGAGAGGGCCCGCAGGCTTGGCGCGGCCCTAGCCGAGCGCGGCGAGATCGCTTATTGGGTCGTGACTCCAGACGGCGAGCCAGGACAGAACCGACGCGGAGAACAGCGCGCGTCGTCGCGCGAGCAAACGCGTCTGCGTTCGGCGAAACTGCTCGACGCGGCGTATCGATTCCTGTGCGAATGCCGGATCTGCGACCGTTCCCTGCACGGCCTCAGATTGGCGCTTGCGCGCAACATCCGACTGCCACGGCGCATGGCGGTGCATATCGACGAAACAGGCGAAGTGCGTCGCGCAAAGGTCGTTTGGCGGCTGGGACCCGTCATTGGCGTCCATCTACGCGAACGCGCGCCCGCCAACGCGCTGAAACCCTGGGATCGGTTTGCGTTGCGTGACCGCTATTATGGCATCCTCGACTGAGTTCTACTCAGGCGTAGCTCTTTTCCTCCACGAGCGCCGATTTCGAACATTCTGTTGATCGCACGTTTTAGGGCGGCGCGTTCGTCGTTGTTGACGTAGACCGACCGCGCCAGCGTGACGAACTCCGCTCCGAATTTTCCTTCCCGCTCGCGGATCCGGATCGCGTCTTCGATATCCCAGAGCCGCGCGTTCACTGCATCGAGCTGGTCGATCAACGATGCGATGGAGGGGCCGACAAGACCGGCGTCCGTCGCCAGCTCCTCGAGTATAGCGAGCTCGCGCCGCACGTTACGAAGCTTGACCTCGTCGTCGATACGTCGGGTCTTGATGCGAAGGATTGTGATCTTGTCGATCAGTTCGCCAATCGAGCATGGCGCGACAATCATTCGCGGCGATGGGCGATGCGACAGCGTCCCCGCAAGCTCGCGCGCCATGGCGTCGACCACATCGATCCAGACGCCGCGTTGCGACTGGCGGAAGAGGCGCATCGCCGGGTACCAAGGGGAATCGGCGCGCCCTCAGCGCGGCGCAAGGGGGCAAATCGGATTCGGGCATTGCGAACAGCACCCTCGGGAGCGCCGCTTGCGCGGACCTTTCGCGCGTCCACGAATCTGGTCGATGCGAGCTCAGCCGCCGAGCGGGAACTTCTGCAGGCTCGACATCAGCTCGTTTGAGAACATGGGGGTCGGCGCGCCGCTGAATGTGTTGAGCGCGCTGCTGATCGATTGGCCATTGGAATTGATGACGTCGGCGAGAACGGCCGAGGCGCCCGACTGGCTCGAGCCGGAGTTGTCCGAGGATACCGTGAGGAAGGTCGTCGCGCCGGAGCCGGGTCCGTAGGTCAGATCGTACGTTGCGGTGAAGCGTTCGGTCAGCTGCTGAAGCGTCTTAGGGTCCTGGAGATCAGAAATTGGCATCAGTTGCGACAGGGCCTTCGCCTGTGCATCGATGTTGGTCGCGCTAGTCGCCGGCGACAGACCGAAGATCGTCTGCGCAACCTCCAGGAGGTTCGGATCGGCGAGTATGCCGTATTCATTGGAAATCGTTGGTGCGACGCGCTGGAAGTAGAGCGCGAGCTGAACGCCGACGTCCTCAGCGCCTTGATCGCTCTCGAGCCGCTGTTCAACGTAGTCCGCGGTGGTCGTTTTGACCGCGCTCGCGGAAGAGACGGAAGACGCGCCCTGACCGACGAAATCAAACGCGGCCGCGAAGGCTTTCCAGCGCGAATCGCTCAGCGTGTTGGCGAGGCTCTTCGGATTGGAAACCCCGCCCTCGAGCACCTTGGTGATCAGCGCTTTGGCGTCGATCTGGTCGCCGAGACCATAAGCGTCGAGCGCATGGGACAGGAGCCGGTAGTTGCCGACAAAGTCCTGAATGGACGCTACGTTGCCGATGTTCGCTGCATAGTAGGCGGTCGCGGTTTTCACCGCAGGCTCGGCGGCGGTCATCGCCTGATACCGAGCCAAGTTTTGCGTGACGGCGAGGTAGTCTGCTGTCGTCGTGGTCATCGGCACGAAGGATGGCGGCGTCCGCCATACGCTAGGCGCGAATGGCTTATGTCTCTGTTAATCCCCCAACGGCAGGATCGCGCCTGTTCGATCGTCAGGCTTTGTCGCGCCTTGAGCCGAGATCCGCGCCGGCGATCAAGTCCTTCTCGCGCACCGTACCCCCGAGACGTTGGGCGATTGCGCTCGCGAGTCCGGCAACCGAATCGTGCCTGGTGAACTCGGCGAGCAGCGCAAGCTCGCCTTGCTCCTCCGCGGCTCGACTCCCGTTGCGCGGCGCGGAGGCGCGGATCTTGCGCATGATTGTGTTTCGCATGACCGAGGCTCGGGCGAAATCGATTCGGAAAGACTTGTGAAGGTTGCCACGAACCAAAGGCGCCTCGCGTGACGAATTGTGACAAAGTGCGACGCCAGAGCCCGGAGGCGCTCCAACTTCAGAGCGACTGAAGCGTCTCGACCGCGTCCCCGAGCCAGCGGCGGCCCGCGGCCGCGAGCGCCATGGACCTTGCGAGCAATGACAGAGTCACTGGGGGCAGGGCAGGAAGGCTGCTGTCTGGGCATGGACTCAACCCGTCCGGCGCCAGACCCTCAATCATTGGCGCAACCGCGAGTCCGGCGGAAGCGGCCGCTGCTATTACGGCGAAGTCCGCGCTCAGACACACGATATCGAACTTGCGCCCTTGGGCGCGCAGCGCCTCGACTGCGGCCTCGTGGAGGGCGGATCCTCGCGGCGCTATCGCGATCGGCAGGGGATCCTTGACCGAGCGCCCACCGCCGCCGCCGAACCAGCGCAGCGGCGCGCCCCAGCGGCCGGCGACTTGCCCTTCGACCCCGGCTCCGACGACGAAGGCAATGTCGAGCGCGTTCTGGCCAAAGGCCGACGCCAGCGCTTCGGATGTGTCCGTCACCACTTCGAAACCGGTCCCGACCGTTCCGGGAGGGCGCAGTTGGCCGAGGCGCGGCGCGAGGCGGCCGGCAAACTCGCTCGCCACGCCGACCCGAAGCATCGCGTCGGGCGCCCTTCGGCGCGATGCTTCGTCCAACATGCCGTCGTGCAGATGGAGAAGGCGTTTGCCGTAGTCGAAGCAAACTGCGCCAACCGCTGTCAGTTCAAAGCGCGCCGCCTTCTCGAACAGCGGCGCCTCGACCAATTCCTCGAGCCGCTTGACCTGCAGGCTGATGGTCGGCTGCGAGCGGCCCAGTTCCTCGGCCGCGCGGGTGAAGCCGCGCGCCTCGACGACCGCGACAAAGGCCCGGAGAACGTCGATCGGAATGCTGCGCATGAACGACTCGCGGCGGAGATTTGGATGATTCGTGCCCTTTTACACAGTATTGCGGCCTCTCATAAACAGCGCAAATGCAACCATGAAGATATCGCATGGCCAGGCGCCGTTGCGTTCGTCCCTGCGCGCGGATGAAAACGCTCACGGCTTGTCTGACGACCGCCGCCTGCCGCTCGATAATCCCTCAGCGTCAGCGTCGATGATACGTCAACGAATGTCATGTTGCATCTTAGACTATACTACCAGTATACCATAATTCACGTTCGGACACGACTTCCCAAAAATATTCGGTCACTTGACGCATCGTCAATTATTGACATCGGACAATAGTGTGAGACGCTTCGGCCCTTGAGGCGAATCGTCGTTGGGCGAGCGCCGATTACGGGTTGGGGGCGATCCATGCAAATTTTCGTTGTCGGCGGCGAGAGCCGGGATCTGGCGGCGATTGAGAACGCCTTGCGATTGGGGGAGGTCGAGATTCTGACCGCTGCGGCGCCGATCGCGGCCGGCCCGGATCAACGCCGCTACACGTTCGCCGGGTGGACGCTCGACGCTGCGACGCGCGACCTCGCCAACCCGGTCGGGCGGCGGGTCAATCTCACCTCGTCCGAATACGATCTCCTCATGGCGTTCGTCCGCCAGCCCGGCCAGTCGCTGTCGCGCGGAGCGCTGCTCGGGGCCTTGCGAGGGCGCGCCTGGAGCTATTTCGACCGCTCGATCGACACCCTTGTCGCGCGGTTGCGCAAGAAGATCGATGTCGAACCCGCTCGCCCGCCCCTGATCCGCTCCGTACGCGGGATCGGATATGTGTTCTGCGCCAGCGTCTCGTACCTGCAGGACCCCGGCCAATCCGCAGCGGCCTGACACTGGAGCGCGTCGCGATTTGAGCCGGCGCGTCGCCGATCTTGCGGGTCCGGTACTGGCTGAGGCTTGGATTCGCCCCCGCGAATCTGCAGCGCAATCGAACATTGTCAAAGGGTTACGCGCCAGTTGATGGCCGGCCGCGTGAAAGCGGAAAGTCCTGGTTTTGCTTGGTTTCTCTTTCCTTCCTTTGCTTTTCCGTGCATTTGGGCCTTGAATTTCCGTGCATTTCCTAGAATTCCTTGGTCCCAATTCAAACTTTTCAATGGGTTACAGGCGATGTGCTGCGAAAACCCAACTCGCAAGACCGTTGTCGTGACCCCCCTTCGGCGACCCCAAAGACCTCGCCCCTCGAGGCCCTTTGCCTCCCGCAAAGGGCGCCTTAGGACGAGGTGGAGGGGTATCACGGCCGGACATTTGTGAGTTACGATACTTTGATACCCGCACAGGCGTCCGTCCCGTTCGGGGTCCTTCGCGCGGCCGGCGATCCGTCCGCACGCGCCTTTTTCTGAAAAGCAAACCATGGCTTTCGGCATTTGGCAAGAAAATGTCGACTTTTTAGAATGCGCTTTTCGTCAGACGGCGGTTGATCAACGCCCGCCCGCGCGATGTCGGTCTTGCCTCCATCCGATCGCGGAAGGCTCCGGGGCCAAACCCAATGAGCTTGACCAATTTCGACCTGAGCGGATGTCAGTTGCAAGCTATTGAACGTCGGGAAGTGGCTGATATTGTTCAGCCCAAATCGGGATTTCAAAATGTATCCTGATTACGCGCTTGCGTCAGCCTCAGGTTTTGAGTAGAACAAAGCATGAACATGCTGTTTTCGCAGGGGTTCTCCGATGGCGCGCAATCAGGTCCAGTTCCAGAAAGGCCTCAGCGAGGCTCGTTTCGCCGAGATTTACGGAACCGAAGAGCAATGTCATGCGGCGCTCGTCAAATGGCGCTGGCCGAACGGGTTCGAATGTCCTGGGTGCAATGGCGCCGATCACTGCGTCGTCACGCGCGGCGCGCGGCGTCTATTCCAGTGCAACGCGTGTCGCAAGCAGACCTCTGTCAAAGCGGGAACGATCTTCGCTTCGAGTAAGCTGCCGCTGCGCATCTGGTTCAAGACGATCTACCTGGTCACGCAATCGAAGAAGGGCATTTCCAGCATCGAACTCGGTCGACGCCTTGGCGTCACCCAGACAGCTGCCTGGATGATGAAGCACAAGCTCGCTCAAGTCATGCTGGAGCGTAACGCGAGCAAACGCTTGAAGGGCAACGTCCAGATGGACGACGCTTATATCGGCGGCGCCCGGTCCGTCCGCCGCGGGCGCGGCGCAACAGGCAAGACGCCGTTCGTCGCCGCGATCGCGACAACGGACGATGGCAAGCCAGATCAAATCATCCTTCGGCCCATCAAAGCCTTCAGCAGCTTTGCGATCCGAAAGCTCGCGAGCACCGCGCTCAACCCGGGCGCCAATATCGTCTCCGACGGTCTGGCATGCTTCGCCGCTGTCACCCAAGCCGGATGCCTCCACACCTCAATCAAGACCGGAAGCGGCAAGCAAGCGGCTCGCACCCCTGCTTTCAAATGGGTCAATACCGCGTTGGGCAATATCAAAGCCGCCCTCGTGGGGACCTACCGAGCCGTGCAAGAAAAACACGTTCCTCGATATCTCGCGGAGTTCGAATATCGATTCAATCGCCGATACGATCTCGAAACTATGATCCCCCGCCTCGCATTCGTTGCGCTGAGGACCACCCCGATGCCTTACCGCTTGCTAAAGCTGGCTGACGTTGCCGCGTAATCAGGAAATGTATTGACTTCTGCACCCCCTCCCAATCTCGCGGGTCCGCGACCTCATCGATAGGCGGGAATCGGTTGCCGAGGACGACGGAGACCGCGCGTTATGTGCCTGACGGATCGCGCCTACCGCTATCGGTCATTTCTCTCCCCTAAAGATTCTACCTGGGACGGAGCGGGACTTCTTGGCATTCGTAAACTTTGGCGCCAAACTCGGTGCTAAGCGGTTTTCTCCACGTTTGTACACGCAAAGACATTCGAGTGGCTTCAAAGAACGACTTTTCGTGTTCTATTCGATTTGGGGAGGCGTCGTCGTGAACGAGCCGAGAATTTTGAGTTCGAAAGAACAACGAACGCGACGCAACATCATGAAGATGGGCGCGATCTTGGGGGCCGTGGCCTTGACGCGCGTCGAGCGCGCGCTCGCCGCGCCTGGGCCCTGTGTACGCTGCAATTGCTTGCTGAGGGGCACAAACATCCGGACACCGACGGGCGAGCGCAAGATCGAAGACCTTGCAATCGGTGATTTGCTGCCGACCGTTTTCGGTGGCGTCCGTCCCATCCAGTGGATCGGACGCTATCCAATCAAGAAGAGCGATCCTTCCCGACCTTGGGCGAAGGAGGCGTTGCCGATTCGGGTCGCCCGCTCGGCGCTCGCGGCCGATGTTCCGCGCGCCGACCTTTATCTGACGGGCCCGCATGCCTTGCTTATTGACGGCCTGCTGATACCCGTCGGGAACCTGATCAACCACACAACGATCAGGCGCCACGACGTGTACGGAGACGAATTCGAATTCTTCCACATCAAGATGGAAAGTCATGACGCGATTTATGCTGAAGGGGCTCCGGTCGAGACTCTCGTGGGCGCGGACGAAGGCGCAATCAATTTTGCCGAGTACTTCCGGTTATACGGCGTCCCGGAAACTGAAGAGCCTCTCTGTGCCCCGCGTGTTTCCTACGGCAGCGGGCGCGGTGAACTGAAGTCACGGATCCGGAGCGCAATCTCGCCTTGGGTTGATCGCCGTGAGCGGATTGACGTGATACGCGACCGATTGGAGGAGCGCGCAATAGCCCTATCTCGACAATTGGAGCCATCCTACTAGCGTCCGCGGAAGTCACCCGGAGGCGCCAAGAGTTCGATCAGCGCCGGCGCAATACCAATTCTTGACGCTTAAGGCAGGAAATAGGACCATGACGTCTGCTGCTCTGTATGACGCAACAGATGACCATTCGGCCTATAGCGGACCCGTCCAGGAAGGCGATATCGTGCGTTGCGGGGAAAACCCTGACGACTGCAAAGTAATCGGGACTTGGAACGATTGGCTTTGGCTCCATTCTCTCCACCCCCGCAACCTCGCGCCGTTCACGGCCCGCTCTGGCGCCTGCAAACTCGAGAGGCGCGCGCATCCGCCCTAGGTGGGCGTATCGGTGAGACTCTGCTGGCTTCATTGGGGCGGCAATCAAGACACGACGTAGAGCCGGTCGCGCAGCCCTAAGCCGTTCTCAGTGCCGAAGGTCTTGATCCTCCTGTCGAGGTCCACCCATCTGTTGAGGTTAGCGCCTTTTTGTCCCAGCGAACGACCGCTATTTGCGCAAGGCCGTCGTTCCCTGCGTACTTGCCCGCGCCGGGAAAACCGATGACAATATGGAAAGCGATCCGTTCGCGACCGGTCACGCCCGGACTCCAAGTTGGCGGTCAATGATCAGCAATGTTATCTCGGGCGCCAGGCAACATGTAAGCTTTTGTAATGAAATGAAAACATGACCGTCCGCCTGCACCGCAACGATCTTCCCACGGACGCCGTCTTCGGCGGGGCGGTCGCGATCGACACCGAAACCCTGGGCCTTGCGGTTGATCGTGACCGGCTCTGTGTCGTGCAGTTGTCGCGCGGAGACGGCGACGCCGACGTCGTGCAAATCGCCCCGGGCCAGACGAGCGCGCCGAATCTCGAGAGGCTGCTTGCCAACCGCGATGTCGTTAAGCTCTTCCACTACGGCCGCTTCGACATGGCCGTGCTCTGCCACGCCTTCGGCATGATGGCGGGACCGGTCTATTGCACCAAGATCGCCTCGAAGATCGCCCGCACCTACACCGACCGGCACGGGCTCAAAGATCTGACGCGCGAACTCGTCGGGGTCGAAATCTCCAAGCAGCAGCAATCTTCCGACTGGGGCGCGGAGACCCTCACCGACGCCCAGCTCGCCTACGCGGCCTCGGACGTCCTCTATTTGCATACCATTCGCGAGAAGCTCGACGCCATGCTCGCGCGCGAAGGCCGGGCCGCGCTTGCGCAAGCCGCCTTCATTTACCTGCCGGAACGGGTGCGGCTCGACCTCGCCGGCTTCCAGGATATGGACATCTTCTCTCACGCCTATCCTTGAACGCCATGCGGATCAGGCGATCGCCGCCTTCTGCAGCCCGACCAGCTGGCCGATGCCGACGCGCGCGAGCGCCATCATTTGCAAGAGTTCGGCCTCGCTGAAGGGCGCGCCTTCGGCCGAGCCCTGCACCTCGACGAGCCCGCCCGAGCCGGTCATGACGAAGTTGGCGTCCGTCTCGGCGGTCGAGTCTTCGGCATAGTCGAGGTCGATCACCGCTTCGCGGCCAACGACGCCGCAGGAGACGGCGGCGACATGATCCTTCAGAGGACTATCGCGCAGGATCGAGCGTTGCGTCATCCAGTTGAGGCAGTCGCGCAGCGCAATCCAGGCGCCGGTGATCGAGGCCGTGCGCGTTCCGCCGTCCGCCTGCAAGACGTCGCAATCGATGGTGATCTGCCGCTCGCCGAGCCGCGGCAGATCGACGACCGCGCGGAGCGACCGGCCGATCAGCCGCTGGATTTCCTGCGTGCGGCCGGAGACGCGCCCGATCGAGGATTCGCGCTTCGTCCGCGTCGAGGTCGCCCGCGGAAGCATGGAATATTCGGCCGTCACCCAGCCCCTGCCTTGCCCCCTCAGCCACGGCGGCGGCTTCTCCTCGAGCGAGGCGGCGCAGAGCACATGGGTGTCGCCGAACCGGACGAGGCAGGAGCCCTCCGCATAGCGAGCCACCCCGCGCTCGAACATGACCTTGCGCATTTCATTGGCGGCGCGTTTGGACGGACGCATCGGGCTTGCCTCTAATCGAAAACGTCCCGCTTTAGCGGCGCGGGGACGGCATGGCAAACCATGAGCGGCCGCGTTGACCCAGGGCGCCCGCCTCTCTAGGGTCCGCCGCCGCGCAATTCCGACAAGGTCCAATGCCGCCCGCCGCCGCCGCCTCGCTCGACCCCGCCAAATCGTTTCAGGGGCTGATCTTGACGCTCCAGGAATATTGGGCGAGGCAGGGGTGCGTCATGCTGCAGCCCTACGACATGGAGGTCGGCGCCGGCACGTTTCATCCGGCGACGACGCTGCGGTCGCTGGGCCCAAAGCCCTGGAAGGCGGCCTATGTCCAGCCCTCGCGCCGCCCTAAGGACGGCCGTTACGGCCAGAATCCCAATCGCCTCCAGCACTATTATCAGTTTCAGGTGATCCTCAAGCCCTCGCCAGAAAACCTACAGGAACTCTACCTCAACTCGTTGAAGGCGATCGGCGTCGACATGGCCCTGCATGACGTGCGCTTCGTCGAAGACGACTGGGAGAGCCCGACCCTGGGCGCCTGGGGCCTGGGCTGGGAATGCTGGTGCGACGGCATGGAAGTGTCGCAGTTCACCTATTTTCAGCAGGTGGCGGGCTTCGAATGCGCGCCGGTCTCTGGCGAACTGACCTATGGCCTCGAGCGGCTTGCCATGTACGTGCAGGGCGTCGACAGCATCTACGACATCAACTTCAACGGCCGCGACGGCGCCGAGCGGATCACCTACGGCGACGTGTTCACCCAGGCGGAAGAGGAATATTCGCGCTACAACTTCGAGTACGCCGACACAACGATCCTCTTCCAGCACTTCAAGGACGCCGAAGCCGAATGCCGCTCGCTGCTTAAGATCGGCGCCTCGGGCGAAGGGCGCCTGATGGCGCTGCCGGCCTACGACCAGTGCATCAAGGCGAGCCACGCCTTCAACCTTCTCGACGCGCGCGGCGTGATCTCGGTGACTGAGCGCCAGAGCTATATCTTGAGGGTGCGTGAACTTGCGAAGGCCTGCGGCGCGGCGTGGCTGAAGACAACGGGGGGCGGGGCATGACGGCGGCGGCCGCGGCTCCCGAATTTCAGGGCATCCTCCCCCCTTGCGGGGGAGGACAGAGGAGGGGGGTCGCGCCGTCAGTGGTCGGAAAGCAGGCCTCTCCGCTTCTGCGAGGGAATTCGCCGCGCGCGCCAATGTCCACGAACCGCTCGACCCCCCACCCCGTCCCGCCCCTACCAAAGCCCGTCGAAAGACGGGCGTTCTTGCGAACGCCCTTTGGGGGGCGGGGGCGCTAGCGTTCGCGCTCGTTCGGCCCCGGATTCCGATATGCCCGATCTTCTCCTCGAACTCTTCAGCGAAGAAATCCCCGCCCGAATGCAGCGGCAGGCGGCCGACGACCTGAAGCGGCTCGTCACCAACGCGCTCGTCGACCGCAATCTTGTCTACGAGGGCGCGCAGGCCTTCGTCACGCCGCGGCGCCTCGCCCTGCATGTCGTCGGCCTGCCGGCCGCACAGCCGACCTCGCGCGAGGAGCGGAAAGGGCCGCGCGTCGGCGCGCCGGAGGCGGCGATCCAGGGCTTCCTCAAGAGCGCAGGCCTTGCGCGGATCGAGGACGCCTCGATCGAGAAGGATCCGAAGAAGGGCGCGTTCTATGTCGCCGTGATCGAGAAGCCGGGCCACTCGACTAGGGACGCGCTCGCTGAGATCATTTCCGCCATCGTTCGCGCCTTCCCCTGGCCGAAGTCGATGCGCTGGGGCGCCGCTTCGGTCAAGCCCGACGCCTTGCGCTGGGTGCGCCCGTTGCGCGGCATCCTCTGCACGCTTGGAACGCCGCATGACGTCTCGGAAGTTGTCGAATTCGACATCGACGGGCTCGCCTCCGGCGATGTGACCTGGGGCCATCGCTTCATGGCCCCGGCGCCGATCACAGTGCGCCGCTACGACGACTATGCCGCGGCGCTCTTGAAGGCCAAGGTCGTGCTGGACGCCGACCGCCGCAAGGCGATCATCCTCAACGATGCCAGAAGCCTCGCCTTTGCGCAGGGGCTCGACCTCGTCGAGGACGAGGGCCTGCTCGAAGAAGTCGCGGGCCTCGTCGAATGGCCGGTTGTGCTGATGGGGGAATTCGAGACGGCGTTCCTGGACCTTCCGCCCGAGGTGATTCGGGCGACGATCCGGGCGAACCAGAAGTGCTTCGTCTTGCGTGCTGGCGACGGAAGCCTCGCCAACAAATTCATCCTGGTCTCGAACCTTGTCGCCAGCGACGGCGGCGCAGCCATAGCGGCTGGCAACGGGCGCGTCGTGCGCGCGCGGCTCTCCGACGCGCGCCACTTCTGGCTGACCGACCTCGCGCCCCTGCCGGATTACAAGGACAAGGGCAAGCCGCTCGACCAGCGCCTCGCCAAGCTCGAGGCGCTCGGGATCGTCTTCCACGAGAAGCTCGGCACGCAGGCCGAACGGATCGAGCGCATCGAGTCGCTTGCGCGCGAACTCGCGCCCGCAGTACGCGCTGACGTCGAGCTAGCGGCGCGCGCGGCCCATCTCGCCAAGGCCGATCTCGTGACCGAAATGGTCGGCGAGTTCCCCGAACTGCAGGGCCTGATGGGGCGCTACTACGCGTTGGCGCAGGGCGAGGAGCCGAGCGTCGCCGACGCGATCGAGGAACACTATAAGCCCCAGGGGCCGAACGACCGCGCGCCCGCAGCGCCTGTGTCGATCGCGGTCGCGCTCGCCGACAAGCTCGACACGCTGGGCTCCTTCTGGGCGATTGACGAAAAACCGACCGGCAGCAAGGACCCGTACGCGCTGAGGCGCGCCGCGCTCGGCGTCATCCGCATCGTCCTCGAGAACGGCCTGAGGCTCCCGCTGACCGGTCCGCTCAACGCGGCGGTTTGGGGCGCCCTGCTCGACATCGAATTCGCCCGCGAGGACCAAGCAGGCTCCGTCGTCCAGTCGCTCGAACGCCGTGGCTTTCCGAAGGGCCCCGAGCTCGAGGAAGTCGTCGGGGCGTTCTCCCGCGCCGCGCGGCGCAGCCCGGCGCCGGACGACGCCCGCCTGCGCGAAACGACCGCGAGTCTCCTCACCTTCTTTGCCGACCGGCTGAAGGTTTATCTCCGCGACAAGGGCGCGCGTTACGATCTCATCGATGCGGTGTTCGCGCTGCCGGGCCAGGACGATCTCCTGATGATCGTCTGGCGGGTCGAGGCGCTCGGGCGCCTGCTCGAAACCGAGGACGGGAAGAACCTGCTCGCCGGCTACCGCCGCGCCGCCAACATCTTGCGCGCCGAGGAGAGACACGACGGCGACGGCGCCTTCAATGGCGCGCACGATCCGGCCAAGCTCGTACTGCCGGCGGAAAAGGACCTCGCCGACGTTCTGGCCGCGGCCGGCGCGTCCGCGCGTGAGCGGGTCGGCCGCGAGGACTTCGAGGGCGCAATGCGTGCGCTCGCCGCCCTGCGCGCGCCCGTCGACGCCTTTTTCCTCGACGTGACCGTCAACGCCGACGATTCGGCGCTCCGCTTGAACCGTCTGCGGCTCCTCCGCGAATTGCGTGACGCGATGCATGCGGTCGCGGATTTCTCCAGGGTCGCGGGATAGACGAGGTCGCCTGTAGACGCGGTCCAAAGCCCGTCGAAAGACGGGCGTCCATTCGGACGCCCCATGGACCGCGTCAGCCGCGATCAACGATCGCGGCTACAGCAAACCCGGCGGTTCCCCTTCTCTTCTCCAAGCGCTAACCTTCGCCCAAATCCAATGGGAGGGAACGCGAATGTCCGAGAGCCTGAGCCATCTCGCCAAGGGCGCCTTGAGCGATCTTTCGGGCGTGTTCGCGGCGATGCCCGAGGACGCGCTCGATGGGCTCATCGAGGAGATCGTCAAGGCCGGGCGCATCGTCGTCTTCGGCCTCGGGCGCGAGGGCTTGCAGATGCGCGGCTTCGCCATGCGGCTCTTCCACATGGGGCGCAACGTCGCCGTCTGGGGCGACATGACGACGCCGGAGGTCGGCAAGGGCGACCTCTTCTTCGTCTCCGCCGGCCCCGGTGATCTCGCGACCGCCCGGACGCTCGCAGGCATCGCCCGCGAAGCGGGCGCCCGCACGGCGCTGGTCACCGCCCAGCCCAAGGGCGAACTCGCCAAACATGTCGACGTCGTCACCGTCATTCCGGCGCAGACGATGGCCGACGATCAGGGCGGCAAGGTCTCGGTCTTGCCGATGGGATCGCTATTCGAGACTGCGCAGATGATCGCCTTCGAACTCGCCATCCTGAAGCTGCGCCCGCGGTTCAAGGAGACCTCGGAGACGATGCGCGCGCGGCACACGAACCTGGAGTGATGTGCATAGCGGTCAGTCAAGCGCCATTCCCGACGGTCACGAAGCGACCGAGCGGGAATCCAGTGTGACGGCCGCAGGTCCCGCCCTCCTTACTCCGCCATCCCCGCCCGGTGCTCGCCGACCGCGACCGCGAGCGTCATCGCAAGGCAGAAGGTCGCCGCGAGCGAGCGGAACGAGCCGAAGTCGCTCTCGACGATCTCGAAGCGCACATCGGCGAGGCCGGCGAGGGGCGAAAGCGCGCTGTCGGTGAAAACCACGATCGGCGCGCCGGCCTCCCGCGCGCGCTTGGCGAGATCGACGGTGAACGGCGAATAGGGTGAGAAGCTGATCGCGATCAGCGCGTCGCTCGCGCCGGCGCGGGCCATCTGCTCCGGCCCGAGCCCGCCGACATTGTCGATCAGGCGTACCGGCAGGCCGAGTTGGCCCAGCGCATAGGTGAGGTAATGGGCGACGCTGAACGCCCGCCGCTGGCCGAGGCAATAGATTGTTTGCGCGCGCGCCAGCAGGGCGATCGCGCGGTCGAGATCGCGCCGCTGAACGCTATCGCGCAGGCGCGCGAGCGACGAGGCGGCGGAATCGGCGAAGCCGAACAGTAGATGGGTCGGATCGCCGCTGTCGCGGGCGCTCTCGTGCAGCGCCTTCAGACGCTCGGAATAGGCCGGCCAGCGGTTGCGTAGGTGCGAGCGGAACACCTCCTGCAGATCGGAGAAGCCGCCGAAGCCGAGCGTCTGCGCCAGGCGCACCAGGGTCGAGGCCTGCACGTGCGCATTGCGGGCGATGGCGGAGGCTGTGCCGAGGGCGAATTCGTCCGGATGCTCGAGCGCATAACTTGCCGCCTGGCGCAGGCGCTTGGGCAGATGCGGTCCGATCTCGATCAGCCGGCGCTTCAGCCCCTCGAAACTCTGCGGCGGCTCCATCGTCGTCGCGTCGTCCATCGCTCCTCCCTGGCCCGACGCCGGCGCCTTCGGCTTGGGGCGCTCCCAACTCACCAATAGAATGAATATTCCAAATTGCGCGCCTTGTGAAATATTTGTTATGGCGGGCCGTTCGGACACGAACGCATGACGGGAGGCGGCGACCATGGAGACGATCGGGGTCGGACTGATCGGCACGGGCTATATGGGCAAGTGCCATGCGCTGGCCTGGACGGGGGTCAAGGCGGTCTTCGGCGATGCACCGGTCGTGAGGCGGGTCGCGCTCTGCGAAATCGAGGACAGCCTCGCGCGCAGGCGCGCTAACGAATTCGGCTTCGAGACATCGACCTCGAGCTGGCGGTCGCTCGTCGCAAATCCAGAGGTGGACGTCGTCTCGATCACCACCCCCAACGCCTGGCATGCGCCGATGGCGATCGCCGCCCTTGAAGCCGGCAAGCACGTCTGGTGCGAGAAACCGATGGCGCCGGCGCTCGAGGACGCCGAGCGCATGGCCGCGGTCGCGCGCGCAAGCGGCAGGGTCGCAATCCTCGGCTACAATTACATCCAGAGTCCCGCGATCCGCTACATCGCGAAACTGCTCGAGCGGGATGCAATCGGCCCGGTCACGCATTTTCGGTTCGAGATGGACGAGGACTATATGGCGGACGCCGACGCGCCGTTCTCGTGGAAGAGCGAAAAGAGCGCCGGCTACGGCGCGCTCGACGACTTCGCCGTCCATCCGATGAGCCTCGTCTCGACGCTGTTCGGAATGCCAGCCGAAGCGTTCGGCGAGATGCGCAAGCCCTATGCCGACCGGCCGGACGGGGCGAGCCGGAGACCGGTCGAGAATTTCGACGTCGCGACCGTCCTCCTCCGAATGCCAAACGGGGCCTCGGGCGCGATCCAGGTCAGCCGCTGCGCCTGGGGCCGCAAGGGGCGGCTGCAGCTGCAGATTTTCGGCGCGAAAGGCGCGATCCTCTTCGATCAGGAGCGCTTCAACGAAGTTTCCGTCTATCTCGCGGAAGGACCGGCTGAGGATCAGGGCTTTACAACTGTGCTGATGGCTCCCGCACACCCTCCTTATGAGCGCTTCATCGTCGCGCCCGGGCACCAGATGGGATTCAACGATCTCAAGGTCGTCGAGGCGCATGAGCTCCTGAGCCGCATCGCGGGCAAGCCGTCGCTGACCATCGACTTCGACGCGGGCCTGGCCATCGAGCGCGTCATTCACGCAGCAGCGCGCTCGGCCATGGAGGGGCGATGGGTCGCGGCGGCCTGACCTATTCGAAGGTCGCGCCGAGCCGCTCCATCGCCGGACGAAATTCGGGAAAGCTGGTCGCAATCATCGCGACATCGTCGACCGCCATCGGCTCGCGGCTGGCGAGCCCCATGACGAGGAAGCTCATCGCGATGCGGTGATCCATGTGCGTCTCGACCAGCCCGCCGCCCCGCGCCGACCCGGCGCCCTCGACGATGAGATCGTCGCCCTCGATTGCGTGCGCGACGCCCGCCGCCGATAAACCCGCAGCAACGGCGGCGAGGCGGTCGCTCTCCTTGACCCTCAGCTCGTGCAGGCCGCGCATGCGGGTTGCCCCCGAAGCGAACGCGGCCGCGACGGCGAGGACCGGATATTCGTCGATCATCGAAGGCGCGCACGTGGCAGGCAGGTCGACGCCGCGAAGCGCGCTCGCGCGTACGCGCAAATCCGCAACCTCCTCGCCGCCCGCCATGCGGCGGTCGACGACCGCGATGTCGGCGCCCATGTCGAGGAGCGTGGTCAAAAGCCCCGTGCGCAGCGGGTTCATCATCACGCCCTCGATCAGGATGTCAGAGCTTGGAACGATCAACGCCGCAACGATGGGAAACGCCGCAGACGACGGATCGGCCGGGACGATGACGGGTCGGGGCTTGAGCTCCGGGCGGCCAACGAGATCGATCCTCCGTCCCTCGCCATCCGCGGTTACCGTCACCTCGGCGCCGAAATGAGCCAGCATCTTCTCAGTATGGTCGCGCGAAGCCTCAGCTTCGATGACGCTCGTCACGCCGCGCGCATTGAGGCCGGCGAGCAGCACCGCGGACTTGATCTGCGCCGAGGCGACGGGCGTGCGATAGAGAATGGGCGCCGGATCGCGCGCCCCCTTGAGCACGATCGGACAGCGGCCGCCCTCGCCTTGTGAGAGAACGTGCGCGCCCATAAGCCTCAGCGGATCGAGAATGCGGCCCATCGGACGCTTCCTGAGCGAAGCGTCGCCGTCGAATGTCGCCGTAATCCCGTGACTGCCGACGACGCCCATCATCAGGCGCGAGCCAGTGCCGGCGTTGCCGAAGTCGAGCGTCCCGCGCGGCGCGGCGAGCGCGCCGACGCCCGGGCCGCGGATCCGCCAGCGGCCAGGACCCAGGCGCTCGATCGCTGCGCCCAGCGCCTTGCAAGCCTCGCCGGTCCTCAGGACGTCGTCGCCTTCGAGGAGCCCCTCGACCATCGTCTCGCCGCAGGTCAGGAGGCCGAAAATGAAGGCGCGATGGGAAATCGACTTGTCGCCTGGAGGCCGGAAGCGCCCTTTCAGCGCCCGCCCGCGGATCGCGCGCAACGGGCTCGCGTGAACAGGATGCGACAGGGAAACGGACACGCGGAGACTCGCATTTTTCGCGATTGCGCCGCTGATGCAGGGCCGCCGCTCGTAACACCGGGGCGAGCCCCTGTCGACGGCGCGGAAAGCGCATTGACAGGCGCATATGACCCGACTAACCGGATCGCTCCGAAAAACCGCCCCTGAAACCACAGGAAGCTGATCGCCGTGGCCAAACCCGAACTCGGAGCCAAACACCAGTGTCAGAACTGCGGCGCCAAATTCTTTGACCTCAACAAGGACCCGATCGTCTGCCCCAAGTGCGGAACCGTGTTCCAGGGCGCGACCCGCGTGCGGGCGGCGGTGAAGGAAGAGGAAGAGGACGTCGAACTCGTTGCGCCCCCCGGCGTTGATGTGGTCTCGCTCGAAGAGGTCGAGGCGGCCGAAGAAAAGGTCCCCGAGACGGCGATCGACGACGCCATCGAGGAAGACCCCGCGGACGCGACGGACGACCCCTTCCTCGAGGAGGAAGAGGAAGACGACGACGACGTCACCAATCTGATCGACGGCGACATCGCGCCGGACGAGGAGGGGTAGAGGCCGCCGCCGCTCGCTGCGAACGTGCGGTCGCCCTCCGACCGTCGCTTCGCAATTTTTTACAAGATAGGCCTTGTGGCGGCTGAAGGATTGCGGCTATATCGCGCGCCGCGCGAACGACCCGGCGCTTCGCCCCAATCGAAGCTGACCGCGCGGAATTTTGGATGATGGGGCCATAGCTCAGTTGGGAGAGCGCTTCAATGGCATTGAAGAGGTCGTCGGTTCGATTCCGTCTGGCTCCACCAACAAACAAGCTATTGGAATTATTGACTAATATAAGCCGGTAGTGGCCGCTATAATGCGCTTACGCGCCAAGATCGACCGGCCGGCCGATGGCCCGTCAAGCCTTCGGGGTCAGTTCCCGCAGTTCGCCGAGCCAGGGCTCGTAGCGGCGCCAGCGTTCGACGGACGTGCGATAGATGGGCTGACGCGCCTGCCAGAGACTCGCCGTCTCGACCTTTCGCGTGTTGCGATGCGGGGCCAGGCACGCATCGTTCCACTCGAGGCCGCAGGCGGCGATGAGCCGCCTTGCCTGAGGTTCCGGATCGGCGACAAGGGTCTCGTAGTCCACCTCGACGAACCGGTCCGCAGGCAGCACCTCCCGCCAATGGGCCATCAGCCGCTGATATTGCCGGGTGTAGAAAACGATATCGCTTCGCGTCGAGACGAAATCGAAGTTCGTTCCGAAATTGGTGGTGAAGATGGACAAAGCGTTATCGATCGGATGGCGGCGGCAGTGGATCAGGGTCGCGTTGGGAAAGACGCGGTGGATGACACCAAGCAGCATGAAATTGCTGAGCGCCTTGTCGGTGATCCGCTTGGCGTCTGGCCCGAACGCCCGGAGCGTCGCCAAGTAATCATCGGCGAGGCGCCGGGTCGCCTCCGGGGTCGAGGTGATGCTCCAGGTGTCCAGGCGGGGTGTATCGCGCGAGCCCCAGAACTCAAGCTCGCCCCCAGCCGCGACGTCGGGATGGCTCGACAGGACCTGCTCAGTTAGGGTGGACCCCGAACGCGGCAATCCGACGATCAGGATCGGAGTCGCATCCTCGACTCCTGGATCGGGCTGGCGATCGCGGTAGCCGGGCGGCGTCGCCTGGATCAACTGATCGACCCTCCACGCGAGCGCTTCGCGCCGGAAGCCGCCCTTCACGTTTCGAAGGCGATTGCCCGCCTCGAAATTCTGCATCGCCGCCTCATAGTTCCCCATGTCGTCATGCGCTTTTCCCAGTGCGAAGTGGAGAGCCAGGCGATCGCGGGGCGTCACATGCGGCCGAGCCAAAGCGGCGTTCATCCGCGCGATCAGCGGTCCGTCATCAGCGGTGAACTTCCTGTTGCTCGCGACGCCAGACCAGGCGGCGCTCATCTCTGGGAAAAGCTCGGTCACGCGCAGATGATGCGCCGCGGCCTCTGCCGTATGCCCTGCCTCGCCCAGGAGCTTGCCCAGGAAGGCGAGGGCTTCCGGGTTGTCCGGGTGCGCCTCGACGACCACGCGCATCGCGGCGAGTGCCTCCTCGAACGCGCCCGAGGCGTCCAGGGCGCGCGCTCGGGCGATCCGGGCCCATACGGTCCCCGCGGTCGCGGCGGCCGCCGCGCGGAAGGCCGCCGCCGCCTCGATGCGCAGACGGCGCGCTTGATAGAGATCGCCAAGGCGCAATTGCGCCATGACCAAATCCGGCTTCAGGGCGACCGCGGCCTTGTAGCTCTCCATCGCCAACCCCTCCTGGCCCAGACTGTCGAGAACGACGGCAAGGACGTGATGCGCGCTCGCAAGGCCAGGATCGAGCCGGACGGCTGCCCTGAACGTCTCGGCCGCCTGCTCCAGCCGCCCCGCGCCCATGAGGGCCACGCCGAGGTCATGGTGCGACCCTGCGACGCCCGGATTGAGTTTGATCGAACGTTTGAGGAAGCCGATCGCCTGGGAAGGGCGTCCCTCGTTGATGAGACGCGCGCCATCCAAGGCGCAACGATGCGCCTCGCGCGCAACTGTGGGCGATATCGGGGCGGACTTCCGGGCTTCCGCAGGAAGCTTGGGAGCGGCGGGTTGGAATTTGGCGTCGGCTAGGAATGTCTTCGCCAGGACGGACGCGAGAACGCTGTTGGGTTCGGCCCGGGGGAGCCGGTCGGCGCCGGGCGGCGGTATCGAGATCGTGGGGTTCGGGCTGCGGCCGCTCCTAAGTGATTTCGGCATCCGCTGTCCTGTCGCTTTCGCCGCCGGACCTTTCGTCTATCAGAGGCCGGTCCCATGAAAAAGAAAGCCGCCTTGCGGCGGCTTTCGATCTTGTGAAATGCCCGGCTTCGATCAGGCGATCGAGGCCGTCGGGCGGACTCTGCGGTAGGCCGCGAAGCCGAGACCCGCAAAGCCGACCAGTAGCATTGCCCAGGTCGTTGGTTCGGGTACCCCCGCCTCGGCAATGAAGTCCATATCGCCGGTGCCCTGGTTGTTCATAGCCAGCCACGTGCCGGTGATCACGTTGACCCCGGGAGAGAGCCAGAATGTCCCGGAGCTGAAGGCGGAGTCGCCGAGTGCGGCGTTGATGTCGCCGCTAACATAGTCGCCGTTGGTGACCGACATAGACGTGAATCCGCCCGCGAGCCCGTTCTGACCCGGGTTCTGCCCCGGCCCATGGAAGATTGTCGGCGCCGGAGTCATGGCGACGCCGTTGTCGAACATCTGGAACATGTCGCCGGCTCGTTCCTGATCGGTGACTGTCAACCGCCCCTCGATTGGGAGATCGTAAACCCAAGCTCCTGCCGGCGCCGTGACAGCACCCGCAAATCCTCCGGGCAACACCGGCCCGTTGGTTCCTATGAAGACTTGAATCACGCCGCCCATCAGCGCCGAGGGCGCCGGCGAAACGAAGTTGCCGGTGTACCACTGGTTCAGAGAAAGGGCGGGGGCCGCTTGTGCAGATGCAGTGTCCGGCGTCGCTACCGCGCCGATCGCACCAACCGCGACCGCCGCAGCCATAAGGTGTTTCTTCCCCATTGATATGCTCCTTCTTCGGAAAGTAGAGCCACGCGGCCAGCAGAACGCTCCGCCGCGTGAACGACGTTAGGTGACGGAAGCGAAGAAGGCAATGACTAACAACTACGTAAATATACCTACATGGGTGCGCGGTGATTGAGGGTCTTCGAGAGGAATGGCTAGGAGAAGTTGCCTGAAGGATTTCGGCGAACGCGTTATTTAGGCAATCTTCGCGCAATTAATTTGCGGTTTTCGCGTAATTAGCATATCTTTCGAGCCGCCAGAATGAAGATCTCGCCCACCATGCAAAGGTGTTATAAAGAAAACAACTGGCTCGGCGAGTTTACAATTCACAAAGATGCGTTAGCTTGAGCTTGATCGGCGGTCGTTGCTTGCCGACGAGCGCGTGGATCCTGGCCGCGAGGCCGCCTCGCAAGCGACCCAGACATCGATCTGACCCCTTTTTGCCGTCGCGGCTGGCAACGCGAAGTAACTGGTCTCACCTAGCGTTTCGGCAGCGGACCGCCCTCGTCGCGGCGCATGACGGCGGGGTTCAGATGGTCAATAGCTCCGTCATTCGCGTCCGTCAGCATGAGCGTCATTCGCAAGAGGTGGGAAATGTTACGAGCCCGCGTCTTTTGCATGATCGCGGCTCTGTGATGTTCGGCCGTCCTGGCGCTTATCTCTAAACGGTGGGCGATGAGCTTCGTCGGCAAGCCCTCCAGCAGCAACGCGAGGACCTCCCGCTCGCGCTGTGTCAGCAGCGTGATCCGAGCCTTGAATTCCTCTGTTTCCTGCCGAACGTCCCGAGCTTCGACGGCGCGCGACAATGCTTCCTCGACGGTGGTGAGGAGCGCCTCTGCATCGAAGGGCTTTTGTACAAAATGGAAGGCCCCCGCCTTCATCGCCGAAACAGCGGTGGGCACATCGCCATACGCGGTTATCATGACGACAGCCGCATTGCCTGTCGTCGCGACGATGCGCTTGAGCAGTTCAATACCGCTCATGCCGGGGAGCTGATTGTCAAGTAAAACGCAAGCCGGCTCCTTGGGCGGATTTGACGCAAGATATTCTTCCGCGGAGCCGTAGGATCGGGACTCGATCTGAGCGGTCGACAGAAGCAGGGTCAGCGCGTCCCGCACTCTCGCCTCATCGTCAACGATGTGCACGCATCGTTCACCCGGCATGTTCACCAGTTCCATCAATTGGCAGCGCGACGACAAATCGAGCGCCCTCTGGCCTGTTCGGCTCCCACCAAAGGCGGCCCGCATGCCTTTGTACGATTCGCAGGCTGAGAGGCAACCCAAGCCCCATCCCTCGCGGCTTTGTTGTCTGGTACGCGTCAAAAATTCTCTCTGCCAGCTCCGGAGCTACTCCGGGACCATTGTCCTCAACCTGCATGACCACTGCTTCGTCGCGCGCGGCGACGCGGATGATCACACGCCCGCGTCCGTCCGACCGCTCCGAAGCCGCGTCAATTGCATTGGCGACGAGATTGTTCAGCACTTGCTCGATCTGGACTCTGTCCGCCATCACCGGGGGGATAGGGCGGATACTTTCGTTCTCAATGTGAACGCCGCGTGCTTTTGCTTCCTCTCGACAAAGCGCCGCGATCTTCTCGGCGAGAGCCACGAGATCGAGCGCCTGCAAGTCCAAGGCGCCATTTGAAACGAAGTCCCGGATGCGTTCGAGGACTTCACGAGCGCGCTGGGCCTCGCCCTCTGCTTTGATCAGCGCATCCATAACCGGCTCGCTGGCGGCGCTGGACTGCAATAACCGCCGTGCGGCATGCAGGTACGTCGCCACCGTCGACAACGGCTGGCTAATTTCATGAGCGAGCTCCATGCCCATCGCGCCCACCCTGGCGAAATCGGCCATGCGGGCCAATTCCGTCTGTTGCTCACGCAGGAGGAGGGCGGCGTTGAGGCGCTCCGTCGCGACGGCCCCAAGCAGCAATCCGGTGATGGAAAGCACCAGCATAAGCAATTGGAGTATGGCGAAGTCTTTGATGTCGTACCCAACGAATACGGTTGTGGCAGAGAGCGTCAGCTGGACAGCGACCAACGCAAGCGCGACTCCAGCGTATCCCTCCCGCATTGCTACCCAGATTATCGGAAAGAAGAGGAGATAAAACAAATAGTACAATTTATCCCCGATCCCAATAAGCACCGCGAATCCAAGGCACGTTCCGAGCGCAAAGACGCAGAGGGTCGAAAGCGTATAGCCTGACAGGCGCCAGCGTGGCTTCGATAAAAATACGAACGCCGAAGTCACCACCGGTACAATCGTGACCATTCCCAGCGTATCGCCGATCCAGAAGTGGCGGGTCGCGACAAAGAACTTATCGACCGAGAGTGCGCCTCCCAAGTACAACGCTCCGCAATATACAAGCGACGAGAACACCGCGCCAACCGGGGCAAAAATCAGGAACGCGACAACGTCAGGAAGCCCATATTGTCTTACGTTGAAACTCAATCTGTCGCGAAGAATGGAAGCAAGACCGACATATACGATGGTCAACAGAAACTCGGCAGCCGCGGTCAGATAGAAACCGTGTCGAACCCCAGCAATGAATACATCGGACAAAATGGCGCCCGCGAAAACAAAGGGGGCGAACGCGGCGCTTTCGGTAAGCAGGGCCAGACTCAGACCATTGTCGGGACTCCATAAAGTGATCCCAAGCCGATCGAATTCGTGCCACTCCGTCAGCACGTTGAGGGTGACGTATATCGCCAGGAATGCGATCCCGGTCCGCCAAAACTTACGACGAACCGCCCCCGCGACGCCGCGGAATAGAGTTCGCTGGAGTGGCGCGCCCTGAATATTCTCGACGGCCATTTTCGTCCCCGAGCCGCACAAAGGTAAAGTGATACTCTGCTGTCAACTTGAACCCGACAGTAGGTAGTTTTACCCATTGCCGTTCAGAGTGACCGTAAGGTACGTATATCGATATTTGGGTTCCGTTTCAACCTCGCTCGCTGACGGGGTCAGTTAAGCCAAGTTTGGACCCGAAACTTGCTCCGGCGCGCGCGGGGCGGCGCAATTAGTTATTATTGGGAGGAACATTATGGATGAAGAAGTCATTTCCAAATTCACTCAAGGTCTTCGCGGCCAGGTTATCGGGCGCAACCATCCGGAATACGAAGAGGCGCGAAAACTCTACAACGCCATGATCGACAAGCGGCCGCTGCTCATCGCCCGATGCGCGGATGTCGGCGACGTCATCGCGGCCGTGAATTTCGGCCGCCGGAACAAGCTCCCGATCGCCATTCGCGGCGGCGGCCACAATGGTCCGGGTCTCGGCAGCGTCAATGACGGCTTGGTCATCGACCTGTCGACGATGAAGGGCGTGAGGGTCGACCCCAAGCAGAAGACGGTGAGAGTGGGCCCGGGCTGCACCACCGGCGACGTCGATCACGCCACCCAGGCGTTTGGTCAGGCGGCGCCGTTCGGGATCATCTCGACGACCGGGGTGCCGGGCTGACGCTCAGCGGCGGCCACGGCTACCTCTGCCGCCAGTATGGGCTCGCGGTCGACAGCCTCATCGAGGCGGACGTGGTTCTGGCCGACGGCAGCATGGTCACCGCTTCCGAGACGGAGAACGCGGACCTCTTCTGGGCGCTGCGTGGCGGCGGCGGAAACTTCGGCGTCGTGACCAGCTTCCTGTTCCGAACCCATCCAGTGAGCATGGTCTACGGCGGGCCGATCGTGTTCGAACTCGCCGACGCGCGCGCCGTGATGAAATGGTTCCGAGAATTCCAGCCGAGCGCGCCGGAATTCTACATTTTTCTCGGGCTGCAGTCGGTCCCGCCCGCCGATCCTTTTCCCAAGGAGCATTGGTCGAAGAAGATGTGCGTTCTCCTCGTGTCGCACAACGGGCCCCTCTCGGAAGGTGAAAAGGCCGTCAACGCACTCCGCGCTTCCCTGCCGAAGCCGATCATCGACTGGGCGCAACCGATGCCCTATACGGTGATCCAGACCCTGTTCGACCCGCTGCTGCCGAAAGGCCTGCAATGGTACTGGAAGGGCGACTTCGTGAAAGAACTGCCGGACGCCGCCGTCGATGTGCATCTCGCGCATGCGGCGAAGCTTCCGAGCGTCCTCTCCGGAATGCATCTCTATCCGGTCGACGGCGCGGTTCATCGGCAGAAGAAGGACGCGGCCGCCTGGGGCTACCGTGACGCCGCCTGGTCGATGGTGATCTACGGGGTCGATCCGGATCCGGCCACGACGCCGGCCCTCAAGCAATGGGCGCAGGCCTATTGGGCGGCGGTGCATCCGTTCAATCTGCCTGGCGCCTATGCGAACTTCATGATGGATGATGAGGGCGAGGCGCGGGTCAAGGCCGCCTACGGCGCCAATTACGAGCGCCTCGCGAGCCTGAAGAAGAAATACGATCCGGCGAACCTCTTCCATGTGAACCAGAACATCCGCCCGGCGGCCTGATGCCTGAAAAGCGCCGCGCTTAGTGGCGAACCCGGCCGCTGGCGATCAAGTCGGATTCCAGGAGGATGGTCCTGCCTGGTCCGCGTTTGCGGGTCCATCACAAGATCCGGCTCTTATGGCCTTTCCAGTAGCGCTCGCGCAGCGGGCCCTTGAAGAGCTTGCCGGTCGGAGACCGCGGCAGCTGGGCTTCGAAGTCGATCGAGCGCGGGCGCTTGTGGCGCGCGAGGTTTTCGCTGCAGAAGGCGATCAGTTCAGCCTCCATGACAGGCCCGGGCTCGACGCCGGGGATGAGCTGCACGACCGCCTTGACCTCTTCGCCCAGTTCCTCGTTCGGCACGCCAAACACCGCGGCGTCTGCGACCTTCGGGTGAGTGATCAGGAGGTTTTCGCATTCCTGCGGGTAGATGTTGACCCCGCCGGAAATGATCATGAAGGCAGTACGGTCGGTGAGGTACACATAGCCTTCCTCGTCGACATAGCCGATGTCGCCGACCGTGCTCATGACGCCGTCGGCCGACGTCGCCTGTGCGGTCTTGGCGGGATCGTTGAAATATTCGAACGGCGACGGGGTCTTGAACCACAGCTTGCCGGTCGCGCCGGTCGGAACCTCGCGCATCTCGTCGTCAAGAACGTGCAGTTCGCCCGCCAAGGTCCTGCCGACCGTTCCCTTGTGCGCGAGCCATTCGGCGCTGTCGCACATTACGAGGCCGACGCCTTCGGTCGCGCCGTAATACTCATGAATGATCGGTCCCCACCAGTCGATCATCGCCTGCTTGATCGGGACAGGACAGGGCGCGGCGCCGTGAACCGCTGCCTCGAGCGAGGAGAGATCGTAGCGGCGACGCACCGCCTCCGGCAGTTTCAGCATGCGCGAGAACATCGTCGGCACGAGCTGGGTGTGCGTGACGCGGTATTTTTCGACAAGCCGCAGATAGTCTTCCTCGTCGAAGCGCTCCATGACGATCAACGTTCCGCCGAAACGAAGCGTGCCGGTGACGCCGACCCATGGCGCGGAATGATAGAGAGGCGCGGGCAGGAGATAGATCATCCCCTCGCGAAATCGCCACCCTTTGGCGTAAGCCTGGAAACCGGGCGAGACATAATCGGGCGGCTCAAACGGAACGGGCCGCAAGACGCCTTTGGGCTCTCCTGTCGTGCCCGAGGAATAGAGCATCGCCGAACCGACGCTTTCATCCGGGATCGGGGTGGAGGGAAAGGGCGCGGTCGCGTCGTCGAGGTTGCGGACGCGCTCGCTCCCCGTCGGCCCATCGACGATCAGGCACATTTCGACGCCAGGGCAGTCGCGCAACGCCGCGAGCGCCACATCCTGCCGCGCCTTGGACGTGATCAGCACCCTGGAGAGGCTGTTGTTGACGATATAGGCGAGCTCGCGCGCCGTCAGGTGGGAATTGACGTTGGTGTAATAGAGGCCGGACCGCGCGCCCGCCGCGCCGCATTCGACGTAGCGCGGATGGTTCTCCATGAAGACAGCGAAATGGTCGAGCCGTTTGAGGCCGAGGGCGCGGAGCAAATGGGCGAGCCGATTGGCGCGCGCCTCGAACTCGCGATAGCTGACGGTCTCGCCCGAGCGCGCCATGACGATGGCGGGCTGATCCGCGCGCGCGACCGCGTGGGAACCTGGATACATGCGTCGCCTCTCTGGGGCTTTCACGTCGGCCGATATTCGCCGGATGGCGACCATACCGAAGCCAAACCGTCGCGGTAAGCGCCCTCGCAGATCGGTTCGGCGGCGCGTCCTCGCCGGCGTGGCGAAGGCCGGGGCCCGCAGCCACGCCGCGGTCAGGCGGATCGTCGAACGCTTGTTCGGCTGGGAGCGCCGTGCTAGGCGACGCCCGGAAGAATTCGGAAGGCCCAAGCGACGTCGTCGCGCGTTCGGGCGCAACACTTTTGCGGAGCACATTGGTGGCTGATCAGAACGGCAACGGAGCGGGCGCGGCTCCGGCGAGCCCGAAATTCTCCATTCTCGCCCAATACACCAAGGACATGTCGTTCGAGAACCCCAACGCGCCTCGAACCCTCGGTCCCCAGCAGACCGCCCCCAACATCTCGGTCCAGATCAACGTCAATGCGCGCCAACTGGCGCCGACGGACTACGAGGTGAGCCTGGTGCTCGAAGGGGGGGCCGGCCAGGGCGCGGATACGATGTTCAAGTTCGAGCTCAATTACGCAGGCGTTTTCCGGGTCGAGAATTTTCCGCCGGAGCAGGTGCAGCCGGTAGTGATGATTGAAGGTCCGCGACTTTTATTTCCCTTCGCGCGGCAGATTGTGGCGGACGCTGTTCGTGGCGGCTCTTACCCCCCGCTTTATATTGACCCGATCGATTTCCACTCTCTCTATTTGCAGCGGCTTGCCGCCGCCGGCGGGCAGCAACAGCAGCAGACCGCCTGATCTTCCCGCGTTTGCCGGCCTTATCCCAGTGTTTCCACCAGGGCATCCAAGTCGGCGCCTAAGCGGACGTTAGGGCATTTCCCTTGCTGCAGCGGAAGTCTCCGCTGCGACGGTCGTGGCCCCGTTGCAACAAAAATGCAACAACCTCGAAAAACTCTACGTCAAGCGACATCACTTGTTCAGCTCCGCCTTGCCGAATCTCAGACTGACGTGATACGTGTCAGCAGAGACTATTAACTTCCAAGTTCAGCGAGGGGTGCTCTATGAACAAAACGCTTTTGCGCTTCTTGGCGGGATCCGTGGCCGGCGTCTTCCCCCTGATCGGCGGGGCGGCTTCGGCCGCAGATCTTCCGACGAAGAAGGCGCCGCCGCCGCCTCCGGTCATCCCCCCTTGGACATGGACGGGCTTCTACGTCTCGCTCCAAGGCGGCTACGCCTGGGACGGCTCGATCGTTTATATCGGTCCATGGGACAAGGGGTTCGGCGACACCGGGGTCTTTGGCGGCCCGAACGTCGGCTACAATTACCAAATCGGGTCGTTCGTTATCGGCGCGCAAGCCAGCTATGATTTCGCCAACGCCAGAGGCAACGCGTACGCCTACCCGTATAGCGTAAGCGCCAATATCGACGGATTTGGCTCGATCGACGGCCGCGCCGGCGTCACGTGGGGCCAGGCGCTCTTTTACGGGATCGGCGGCTGGTCCATAGGCGATGTCAGACATTCGATAAACCCCATCTGGGGGTATCCAGACCTGTCCTACTCGGACTGGCAATCGGGCTGGGATGTCGGCGGCGGCATCGAGTGGAAGTTCACGAGCAATATCTCTGGGTTTGCCGAGTTTCGCAAATACAATTGGGGTACGAAGGGTTACTCCGACATCTATTACCCGTCTCATGCAATTCAGCAGACCCTGGACGTCGTGCGGATCGGTTTGACCTATAATTTCGGCGGACCGACCTTCGGCGCGGCGTTCTGATCGGACCGCCGCGGCCTCATCTCGTCAGGCGCGGTGGGGCGCTGAAAAAAGGGTCGTCTTCCTGGCATTCGACGTTGCGCGCCAGCTTGCGTCTTGTTGGATGCCAGCGTCTCGGCGAACGCTGGCGGCGACTCCGCGTTTGCACTATCGTCGGCCCGCATTGTTGAAGCGAAGGAGCGGGCGTGGAGGGGTCAGGAAGCCACGAAGAATCGAAGCATAAGGCGGGTCGAGTCGCGTTTGCCGGTTCGATGGGTCTCGTAGCGCTGATCGCAGGCGGCGAGGCGTGTCGCGCCGAAGCGCTCGATTCTACGCCTGACGGGCGCCTGGGCCGCATCGGCGGCCGATTGCGCAAAGCTTTTCGACCGGCGCGGCGGAGCGCCTGCTTTTCGGCAGCCGGTCGACAAGTTCGCCCAAGCGGCGATCATCTCGCCTCAGCAGATCGTGTCACCTTCCAGCACGTGCCGGGTTCAGAAAGTGTCCCACCAAGGCGGCGCGATCAAGGTAACCGCCAACTGCAATGACTCCATCGGATACTCGACCGAGACCGCTGAAATCAAATTCGGGTCCGACGGCGGGATCACCTACAGTCCGACCGGCGATCCCGCGCTCGACACCACGCTGATCAAGTGCCGGCTCTAGGGCCAAAAAAGACTAGGATGTCGGGCGTCCGTTCTCGTCACCGGGTCGGGAACGTCGCTCTTTCCGGCCGCTCACCCAAAACGCAAGGTCACGTGCGCCACGATTCCTTCGCGCTTCGTGGTCATGGCGAGGCCGCTTCTTTCGAAGACCTTCAGCATGGGCAGGTTTTCGGACAGAACTTCCGCAACAAGCTCGCGGAGCCCGGCCTCGCGGCCGATGGCGGCGAGATGGCGCATCAGCGCCGTACCGATCCCCTTGGCCTGATAGTCGTCGATGACGGCGAAGGACGCCTCGGCCTGGCCCGGCTGCACGACGATATATCGGGCGCCGCCGACGATGGCCGGCCGACCCTCTTCATCGGCGACCGCCACCAGCGCGACGTGTTTGACGAAGTCGATGTCGAGGAAATAGTGCGCCTCCTTCTCGGAAAACTCGCGTTTGACGGCAAAGAAGCGGTGGTAAAGCGACTCTGGGCTCGCTCGCGCGAGCGCCGCCCTTAAGCCGGCGCGGTCGTCCGGCCGCTGGGCGCGGATTTCGATCCTGCGCCCATCTCGCAACGTCGCCGTCGCCGAATAGTTGGCGGCATCGATCATGAACAGCGGCCTCCCACAATTCGTGTTGGCCCGACCGGGCCGCTAGGATGGCGGGCAGGCGTGCGGAAAGATGAGGACAGGATGAAGCGCATCGCAATGCTGCTGATCGTCGCGGCTTTAGCGGCGTCTTTCGGCCTGTCGTTCCCCGCGAGGGCTGAGACGGCGGCGCCATCCGGCGTCAAACCGAAAAGCCGGGCAAGCCACATTGTCCCCATGCATCCGGATTCGCTGACCCTCTATCCTCATGGGCGACCGAAACCTCGCCACTCCGCGCACAGTTTCACCCGCCACCGCTTCGACCAGCCGACCCCGATCCACAACACTTTCATGGGCCCACGATACTACTAGCCGCGGGCGGGTGCTTCCGCGACATTGCGATCCGCCAAGAGTCCTTGTCCAGGGGTCAGACGAGCTTAGCTCTTCACATTCGGAATTCAGTCTCTAGCTCGCGCGCCACTCCAGTTCGGGCACGACCTTGTACGGATAGTCCGGCTCCTTGTAGCCGCCCGGCTTTTGCCGCTTGGGGAGGACCGGCTTGTCGTGCGGCAGGTCCTGATAGGGGATTTGCGACAGGAGATGCGAGATCGCATTGAGCCGCGCGCGCTTCTTGTCGTCTGAGCGGACCACGTGCCACGGCGCCCAGGGCGTGTCGGTCGCTTTGAACATGTCGTCGCGGGCGCGTGAGTAATCGTACCAGCGGTTGTAGGACTTCAGGTCCATCGGCGAGAGCTTCCAGATCTTGCGCCCGTCGCTGATGCGCGCCTCCAGCCGGCGCGTCTGCTCCTCCGGGGTCACCTCGAGCCAGTATTTGATCAGCAGAATGCCGGATTCGACGATCGCCTTCTCAAACTCTGGCGCGACTTCGAGAAAGCGCCTGACCTGCTCCATCGAGCAGAACTCCATGACGCGCTCGACCCCCGCGCGGTTGTACCAGCTGCGGTCAAAGATCACGATCTCGCCGCCAGCCGGAAAATGCCGCAGGTATCGCTGGATATACATCTGCGACTTCTCCCGGTCGGTCGGCGCGGGCAGCGCGACGACGCGAAAGACGCGCGGGCTGACGCGTTCGGCAATCGCCTTGATGACCCCGCCCTTGCCAGCGCCGTCGCGGCCCTCGAACACGATGCAGATCTTAAGGCCTTTGGCGACGACCCAGAGCTGCAGTTTCACGAGTTCTTCATGCAGCCCGGCCAGCTCGCGCAGGTAACTCTTGTTGTCGAGTTTCTCCTGCCGCTCCGCGCCTTCTTCATCCTTGGCCTTGCGGCCTCCGCTCTGGCGTTTTGTCGCACTCATGCGTCCCTCCCGTGTTCGTCCTTTACATCATGGGCGCGCCTGCCTAGTAAAGCGTCAAAGGGCCTGACATAGGGCAGCGACGCGACGGTGCATCACCTTCGCTGCCGGATCGCGAGACAGCAGAAGCGGTTGCCGCGCTCTGACATTTCGGGTCCCGCCGGCGCGAGAGGCCGGAAAAGAATGATGTGCGCAGGAGACCCACAATGACCTTTCATCGGCGCATTGCGGCGGCGTCCGCCTTGCTGGTCGGCCTCGGCGGCGCGCCTCTGTGGACAGGCGATGTCGGCCTTGTCAATTCGGCTCATGCGCAAGGATTCATCAAGAACCTCATCGCGCGATTGCGCGGCGAAACGCTCCCCGACGGCATCGTCAAGTCGAACGGCCGGATCGAAGCCACCCAGGTCGACGTCTCGTCGAAATATGCCGGGCGACTGGCCGAGGTGACGGTGGAGGAAGGCTCCAGCGTCACGCAGGGGCAGGTCATCGCGCGCATTTCGTCGCCGGAATACGAGGCGCAGTTACGAGCTGCGCAGGCCAGCGTGCAACAGGCCAAGGACGCCCTCGCGGCGGCTGAAGCGGAGATTACCTCCCGGCAGAGCGCGCTCGAATTCGCCAAGTCCGATTTCGAGCGCGGGCAGGAACTGATGAAGACCGGGTTCATCACCAAGCAGGTCTTCGAGCAGCGCAAGCGCAATTACGACTCTGCGGTCGCCGCAGTGGCGAGCTTCACGTCGCAGAGAGATCAGGCCCAGTCCAAGATCAAGAATTCGGAGGCGGAGGTCGAGCGCATCGAATCGATCATCAAGGATCTAACCCTCGTCTCGCCGCGGCTCGGCCGCGTGCAATACCAGTTGGCCCGCGCCGGCGAGGTCGTCGCGGCGGGCTCACCGATCGTCACCATCCTCGACCTCACCGACGTCTATATGACCCTCTTCCTGCCGGCGGCGGACGCTGGCAAATTGACCATTGGCGACGAGGCCCGCATCGTCCTCGATCCCGTGCCGGACTACGTCGTACCGGCGAAGGTCAGCTTCGTCGCCGCGGACGCGCAATTCACGCCCAAGACCGTCGAGACCAAGGACGAGCGGGCGAAGCTGATGTTCCGCATCAAGCTCAAGATCGATCCGGATGTTCTCCAGCAATTCTACACCAGGGTGAAAACGGGAGTCCGGGGCTTGGGCTTCGTCCGGACGAAGGCCGACCTCGAATGGCCCGCCGATCTGCAGGTCAAGCTTCCCAAACCGCCCGAGACCAAGGCTCCCGACACGACGCCTCAGGCCGTTGCGCCCGCTGCCCAGACGCCCGACGCAAAAACCACTGAAACGAAAACGCCCGACGCCAAATGACCGCCGAATCCATCGCGCGGGTAACCAACGTATCGCACCGGTACGGCGCGACGGTGTCGCTGGCGGACGTAAGCATCGACATTCCCTCGCGCATCATGGTCGGCGTGATCGGGCCGGACGGCGTCGGCAAATCCACCCTGCTCGGACTCATCGCCGGCGTGAAGAAGATTCAGGACGGCGAGGTCGTCGTCTTCGACAAGAGCATCGCCGACCAGGAGACCTTGCGCGAGATGCGTGGCCGCATCGCCTACATGCCCCAGGGCCTCGGCCGCAATCTCTACCCGACGCTCTCCGTCTTCGAGAACATCGATTTCTTCGGCCGATTGTTCGGATTGTCGGCGACGGAGCGTCGCTCCAAGATCGACGAGCTTCTTACCGCGACGAGCCTGGAGAAGTTCGAAGCGCGTCCGGCCGGCAAGCTTTCCGGCGGCATGAAACAGAAGCTGAGCCTCTGCTGCGCCCTTATCAACGACCCGGACCTTCTCATCCTTGACGAGCCGACCACCGGCGTCGACCCCCTGTCGCGCGGCCAGTTCTGGGACCTCATCAACACGATCCGCGCG
>CAVRMF010000030.1:0-253312 GCA_963721905.1 uncultured Alphaproteobacteria bacterium | reverse complement strand
AGGGCGGGGGTGTCCGATACTAAGGGAGTCATGAACCGCGAGAAGTGGTAGTGCTCTTTAGTTCAAGTGAACCGCCGGAGAGGCTATATGCGGAACAAAACGACGCCAGATGCAGATTGAGATTCCGGCGTTTCCGCGAAAAGTCCAATAACTCCGGGAGGCCCACTACCTTGACATGGTAGGGGTCAGAGGTTCAATCCCTCTAGCGCCCACCATCTCCAGCCCCCGTCAGCTTGTTGTCCCGTGCGCCATGACTTCGCGCCGCAACCCTGCTAGGGCGGGCGCCGCCGAATCGTCATCCGTGGAATCCGGGAACCAAACGCATTCATGAACGGTAAGCGACAATCGATTCTTCGCATTCTCTCGGGCCTGGCCTTCTTGATCGCGGCAATGTCTGCGACCCCGTCGGCCGCCGCTCAGGGCGCCATCAAGGACAAGCACGGCGACTGGGAGACGCGCTGCGAGACTCCGCCAGGCGCAAGCTACGAACAATGCGCGCTCGTGCTCAGCGTCGTCGATCAGGAGCGACCGAACGTGACGCTTGTCGTCATCGTGCTCAACACTGCTGATCGCAAGGCGCGGCTGATGCGGGTCATCGCCCCGCTCGGCGTGCTCCTGCCCTCCGGGGTCGGCCTGAGAATCGACGACCAGGATTTCGGCCGTCTCAATTTTCTCCAGTGCCTCGCCAACGGCTGCATCGCCCAACTCGCCATCGACGACAAGCTGCTCGACAAGCTGAAGACCGGCAAGACCGCGACGTTGGGCATCTTCCAGACGCCGGAGCAAGGCGTCGGCGTGCTCGCCCCGCTCGCCGGTTTCAAGGAAGCCTACGAACAATTGCCATAAGGCCGTGAGCGTCGTAAGCACCGACCCTTGTGAAATCCGGCAGTGAGAATTCGTTCGCAATGAGCGCGCTCCTTTTTCGATCCTTGCTGGTTGTCGCGGCGCTCGCCGTGCTGAGCGGATGCAGCTCGGTCGGCGCCTGGTTCGCTCATCGCGACCCGAACGCCAACTCCGTGAATCTCGGCGCCATTCCGCCCCCCGTTGCGAAGCCCGGTGCGAATCCGAGCGAGAAGCCTATCGTTCTGCCGGTCGCCTCGCAGGATATCTATTGCCCGACCGTGGATCTGGCGGAGGGCGGGGCGGCGCTCCGGGTCGGCGGGGCTGATAACGCCTCCGTCCGCTATCAGTTCAACATCGGCGACACGGCGCGCGAGTGCGATCCGGCCGGGCCCGGGCAGGCGACGCTGAAGATCGGCGTCGCGGGCGAAGTGGTGGTCGGACCGGCCGGCTCGGCCGGGACGTTTAGCGCTCCGCTGAAAATCACGGTGACGCACAACGGCGACAAGAAGGAGGTCTTCTCCAAGACCTTCACGGTCGAGGCCACGACCGACGGGGTGCAGGCTGGCGGCTTCCGGGTCGTGACCGATCCGATCCCGTTGCCGCTGACGACGCTCCAGCTCGCCGACGAATATTCCATCACTGTCGGATTCGCGAGCAACGGCGGCGGGGCGCCGCCTCCCAAGCGACGCCGGCAGAAGACCACCGGTTAGTTGTCCTCGCGGCCTGCCGTTTGACAAATCTCGCCCCGTGGGGCTAGCTCGCTGCTCGTCAGTCAAAGACACTTCGCGGAAGAGTCCGGCGGTATTGTCGCCGGCGCCGAAGGCGCAACCGCCCCGGAAACGCTCAGGCCCATGGACCGCGCGGGTGATGACGCTCTGGAAAGCGGCGCGCGAGCTTGCGAGCGCGCCCACCGATGGGGTAACCGCTGGTCTGGCGGGAAATCTCTCAGGTCATGGGACAGAGGGGGCCGCCGGAAAGTCTCGGTCCCCTGGGCGGAGCGGTTCCGGGGGACGCGTGTTCATGACCGGTGCCCCGATGAGCGAATCCGCGATTCTCGAGACGCCCCTTCACGCTCTGCATGTGGAGCTCGGCGCCCGCATGGCGCGGTTCGCCGGCTACGATATGCCGATCCGGTATCCGGGCGGAGTGCTCGCCGAGCATCTTCACGCGCGCAGCCAAGCTGGACTGTTCGATGTCTCGCATATGGGGCAGGCTCTTCTCGAGGGCGCTGATTACGCTAGCCTTGCGGCTTTTCTCGAAACCCTGTGCCCCGCGGACCTCCTCAATCTCGCGCCGGGCCGGCAGCGCTACACGCAGTTGCTCAACGACAGCGGGGGCATTGTCGACGACCTGATGGCGGCGCGTCCTCCTGGTGGGGCGGGCGAACTGAGGCTTGTCGTCAACGCCTCCCGCAAGGCCGTCGATTTCGCGTTTATTCGTGAGCGCCTTCCCAAGGGCGTCCGGCTCACGCCGCTTGGCGAGCCGGCCCTGATCGCCCTTCAGGGACCGCTCGCCGCGGCGACCCTGGCGCGGCTCCCGCCGGACGAGGGACTGGAGTCGGCGCCCTTCATGAGCGCACGACCCGCGCGAATCGCCGGCGTTGAGACCTTCGTCTCGAGATCCGGCTACACCGGCGAGGACGGGTACGAAATCTCCCTTCCCGCCGCGCAGGCCGAGATGTTCGCCCGTTTGCTGCTGGCGCAGCCGGGCGTTGCTCCGATCGGGCTTGGCGCGCGCAACTCTCTCAGAACTCGAAGCCGGCCTTTGCCTTTATGGTCACGAGCTCGATGAGACGGTCGATCCAGTGGAGGCGGCGCTCAGCTGGTCGATCCAGAAGCGCCGCCGGGTCGAGGGCGGCTTTCCCGGGGCCGAGCGCATTCGGAGCGCGCTGGCTAAAGGGCCGAAACGCCAGCGGGTCGGCTTGCGTCCGGACGGACGGGCGCCTGCGCGGGAGGGAACGGAGATTGTCTCGCCCGACGGCGCGCCGATCGGCGTCGTCACATCCGGCGGGTTCGGCCCGAGCGTCGGCGCGCCGATCGCAATGGGCTTCGTTCAGCGCGCCTACGCCGAGGTCGGAACGCCCGTCGGTCTCGTCGTGCGCGGAAAGCCGCTGAGCGCGCGCGTCGTTGCACTGCCGTTTCATCCCAACGCCTATTATCGCGGGTAAGCTCAAAGGAACTCTCCATGTCGCAGGTTCGCTACACGAAGGATCATGAATACATCCGGATCGAAGGTGCAGAGGGGGTCGTCGGCATCAGCGAACACGCCCAGCAGCAGCTCGGCGACGTCGTCTTCGCGGAGGCGCCGCCCGTCGGAAAAATTTTGAAAGCGGGCGATCCCGCCGCCGTGGTCGAGAGCGTCAAGGCGGCGAGCGACGTTTTCGCTCCGGCCTCGGGAGAAGTCATCGCGGTCAATTCCGAGGTGGAGGCGACGCCGGGCCTCATCAACGAGGATGCGCTCGGACGTGGATGGCTCTTTCGCATCAGGCTTGCCGACGCCGCCGAAGTCGCCAAGCTGATGGATGAGGCCGCCTATGCCGACTACCTGAAGACGCTGGACTGACCGATGCGCTACCTGCCGCTGGACGCAAGCGAACGGGAGGCGATGCTGACGCGCATCGGCATCCGTGACATTGATGCGCTATTTGCCGACATTCCCGCTGACAAGCGGATCGGGGGTTTGCTCGACATGCCGCTCGCCATGAGCGAGATGGCGGTCGAGCGGGCGATGACAGCGATGGCCGGACGGAACATCGCCGCGGGCTCGGCGCCGTTCTTTCTGGGCGCGGGCGCCTATCGGCGTCACATCCCCGCGAGCGTCGACCATCTCATCCAGCGCTCCGAGTTCCTAACCAGCTATACCCCCTATCAGCCGGAAATCGCCCAGGGGACGCTGCAGGTCTTGTTCGAATTCCAGACCCAGGTGGCGGCGCTAACCGGCATGGAGGTCGCCAACGCCTCGATGTACGACGGATCGACGGCCTGCGGCGAAGCGATGCTGATGGCTCACCGGCTGACCAGGCGACGGAAAGCGGTTCTCTCAGGCGGCCTCCATCCGCAGTATGCCGACGTCGCCGCGACGCTTGCGCATATGGCCGACGAGAAGATCATAATGCTTCCGCCGGACGTCCTCGCGAGCGAAGACATCGCCGCCGCAATCGATGACGAGACGAGTTGCGTGATCGTCCAGAGCCCCGATTTCTTCGGCAATCCGCGCGACCTCGCGCCCATCGCCGCCGTGGCGCATGCTCGTGGAGCGCTGCTGATCGCGGTCTTTACTGACCCAGTTGCGCTCGGCGCCGTTCGGTCGCCCGGCGAAATGGACGCCGATATCGCCGTCGGGGAGGGCCAGGGCCTCGGCAATGCGTTGAACTTCGGAGGCCCCTATCTCGGCCTCTTCGCGACCCGAACGAAGAACGTGCGCCAGATGCCGGGGCGCCTCGCCGGGGAGACTGTCGACGCCGAGGACCGGCGAAGCTTCGTGCTGACCCTGTCGACACGCGAGCAGCACATACGCCGCGAGAAGGCGACGAGCAACATCTGCACCAATTCCGGCCTTTGCGCGCTCGCCTTCTCAATCCATCTAACGCTGCTCGGCGAGCGCGGGCTCAGACGGCTGGCGGAAATCAATCACGCCAATGCGGTTCAACTCGCAGACCGCCTCTCCTCCATTCGCGGCGTTGAAGTCCTCAACACGCATTTTTTCAACGAATTTACGATGCGTACGCTCCGTCCCTCGGCGGACCTGATCGAGGCGCTCGCGCTGCGTGGCGTGATCGGCGGGCTGCCTGTCTCGCGACTTCTGCCTAACGCCGGACTCAACGACTGCGTGATCGTCGCAAGCACCGAAGTCAACACCGACGACGACCGTGCGGCCTATGCGAATGCGCTGTCCGAATGCCTGTAAGATCGTTTTGGGAACGAACGAGTCGATGAACCGCCAAGGCCGCCCGACCCGCCCGGAAGAGGTCGCCGCAAAGGCGCGCGCGACCTTTACCGGCAACCGCGCCCTCGATATCGAAGAGGCGCTTGTCTTCGAGACGGGGCGCTTTGACGCGACTGGCGTCGACCTCGAGGAGCCGGCGCCCTTTCAATCGCGGCTTGGCCCGCACGCGCGTAAAGGCGCGCTGGAGCTCCCGGGCCTGACTGAGCCGGAGGCGGTGCGCCATTACGTCCGCCTCTCCCGAAACAACTATTCGATCGACGCCGGGATCTATCCGCTCGGTTCGTGCACGATGAAGCACAATCCGCGCCTCAACGAGAAGATCGCGCGTCTTTCCGGATTCGCCGACCTGCATCCCCTTCAGCCCGTTTCGACCGCGCAAGGCGCGCTCGCCGTTATCGAGGCGCTCGCCAAGGCGCTGATGACAATGACCGGCATGAGTGCGGTCGCAATGCCGCCCAAGGCCGGGGCGCACGGCGAATTGTGTGGGATGATGGCGATCAAGGCGGCGATCGAGGCGCGCGGCGAGGGCGGGACGCGCCGCGTGGTGCTGGTCCCCGATTCCGCCCACGGCACGAATCCGGCGACGGCGGCCCTGATTGGTTTTTCCGTCCGCCCCGTCGCCGCTGGCGAGGACGGGAACGTCAGCGTCGACGCGGTGAGGAGCGCACTCGCTCCCGATGTCGCGGCGATCATGCTGACCAATCCCAACACATGCGGCCTGTTTGAACGGCAGATCGCCGGCGTCGCCGAGGCGCTTCACGAAGCCGGCGCCTATTTCTACTGCGACGGCGCGAACTTCAACGCCATCGTCGGCAAGACGCGTCCGGGAGATCTGGGCGTCGACGCGATGCACATCAATCTGCACAAGACCTTTTCCACGCCGCACGGCGGCGGCGGGCCGGGGGCGGGACCTGTCGCGCTGTCATCACGGCTTGCGCCCTATGCCCCGGTTCCCTACGTGGCGCGCGACGGGGATGCGCTCAGCCTCATAGAACACGCGGAAGGCTCTGCGTCGTTTGGCCGCATGAGCGCGTTCCACGGTCAGATGGGCATGTTCGTTCGAGCGCTCGGCTTCATTCTTTCCCATGGCGCGGACGGTTTGCGGCAGGCCTCCGAGGACGCGGTGCTGTCCGCCAACTATGTGCGGGCTTGCCTCAACGACGTGATGAGCGCGCCGTTCGGCGACCGTCCCTGCATGCACGAAGTTCTGTTCGACGACCGGTGGCTGAAAGACAGTGGACTGACGACGCTCGACTTCGCCAAGGCGATGATCGACGAAGGCTACCACCCGATGACGGTTTATTTCCCGCTCATTGTGCATGGCGCCATGCTGATCGAACCGACGGAATCGGAATCAAAGGCCAGCCTCGATCTCTTCATCATGGCACTTCGCGATCTTGCGTTCGCGGTCAAAGCGGGCGACCGGGAGCGGTTTCTGTCCGCCCCGGTCTATGCTCCTCGCCGCCGCCTCGATGAAACCCGGGCCGCGCGCCAACCCGTGCTGCGGTGGACGAGGCCAGCGCCCGCTTGAGGGGAAATGGCGACGACCGCCACGGTCTTTGTTTTGAAGCGAAATGGCCATAGGGTGATCAGGGGAATCCTCGCCCGCCTGCCACGGAGGTCAGCGCGAAGATGCCGAGCAAATTGATCCGGTTTTCAGTCGCGGGGCTTCTGGCCGCAATCGTGTCTGCCGGGCTGCCGAGTGTCGGTTTGGGCGAAGAGTCGGTGCCGAGTGCGCAATCGCCTGCAGAGCCGGCGTCCTCAGCGCCGGCCACGCCAGCCTCCCCGGTTCAGGCGCCTTCCGGTCAAACGCAAAGCGCGCCGGCGCCGGCCGCGCCTGGGACCCAGCCGCCGGGGGCGCCTTCCGAGCCGGCCGCCAACGCCCCTCCGTCGGCTCCCGAGGCCGCCAAGCCGGGCGAACCGGCCGCGCCCCAGAGCGAGGGATCGACAGGCGAGACCGTGGACCTGTCCGCGCGGCCCTTCGCCTATATCGAGGGCAAAGCCGATCGTGACGAGATCTACGGCGCCATTCTCGGCTCGCTTGGTCTGGTCAAACGCGACATGGACAAGGCGGGCCTGAAGCCATCCGGTCGGCCGCTTGCGGTGTTCGTAGAATCTGACGACAGCGGCTTTCGATATCACGCCGGATTTCCGCTCGACGCTGCGCCTGCCGACAAGGCGAGTCTCTCCGACGTCGTGAAGATTGGGCAGACGCCGAGCGGAAAAGCGATGCGGTTCCAGCATGCCGGCTCATACGCCGACATTGACGCGACCTACGACGCGATCACCGCCTATCTCGACGAGAAGGGCATCGACGCGCAAGATTCGTTCATCGAGGAATATGTGAACGACGTGAAGGACGCCGACGATCCAGCGCTCGAGGTCAACATTTACGTACTGCTGAAATGACGCGCGTTCTCTCTCTTGCTGCGCCCGCGCCTCGGAATTGATCGACGTCAATCGGCGGCGCTGGTGAGGACGCATAAGAAACGACAAAGGGGAATGAAACCGGTCATGTCGGACACGAGTGATGTCGTCGCGCGAGGAGTTGAGCGCCACCACGCGCAACCGACCCAATTGCTGCAAATCCTTCGGGAAGTTCAGGAAGAGGTCGACTGGATTTCGCCTGAGACAACGCGTTCAACCGCCACCGCCCTTGGGATTCCGGCGACCCAGGTCGAGAGCGTCGTTCAGTTCTACTCATTCCTCTACGATCAGCCCCGCGGCCGGTATCGGATCTTGTTTTCGGACAACATCACGGATCGAATGCTCGGCAGCCTGACGCTGTTCGAGCATATGCTGAAGCGCCTGAAGCTGCGGCGGGCCGAAGTTTCCGCCGACGGCGCGGTCAGCGTCGATCTGACCTCGTGCACAGGGATGTGCGATCAAGCCCCCGCGCTCCTTGTCAACAACCGGCCGGTCGCGCGTCTGACCGCGCGCCGGGTCGACGAGATTTGCGATCTTTTGCGCGGCGACGTTCCGCTCGCCGAATGGCCGGCCGACTATTTCCGCGTCGAAGACAACATCCGACGCGCCGACGCCCTGCTCGGTTCCCGTTACGAGCCCGGATCGGGCTTGCGGGCGGCGATCGCGCTCGGCCGGCAGGGCATGCTGGACGAGATGAAGCGCTCGAACCTGCGCGGGCGCGGCGGTGCGGGATTCGCGACTGCCGTCAAATGGGAGAGCTGCCGCAACGCCCCTGGCGCCGAGCGCTATATCGTCTGCAACGCCGACGAAGGCGAGCCCGGCACGTTCAAGGATCGTGTGCTGCTCTCTTCATTTGCGGAGCGCGTTTTCGAAGGCATGGCAATCGCCGGTTTCACCGTCGGCGCCGCGCATGGTCTCCTTTATCTTCGCGGCGAATATCGCTACCTGCTCGAACCGCTGAAAGCCAAGCTCGAATCGATGCGCAGGGATCGGCGTCTCGGCGCAAGCATTTGCGGGGCGCAGGGCTTCGACTTCGACATCGAGATTCATCTCGGGGCGGGCGCCTATATCTGCGGCGAAGAATCAGCATTGATCGAGTCGCTCGAAGGCAAGCCGGGCAAGCCGCGCATCCGCCCGCCCTTCCCGGTGACGGTCGGCTACCTCGGCAAGCCGACGGTCGTCAATAACGTGGAGACGCTCGCAGAGGCGACCGTCGTCGCGCTGCAGGGAGGGCGAATCTTCGCCGGCCACGGCACGCGCCACTCTGCGGGCACGAAGATTTTGTCGGTGTCGGGCGATTGCGCGCGTCCAGGGGTTTACGAATATCCCTTCGGCGTGCGGGTCGAGCAGGTGCTGAAAGATTGCGGCGCGGGGGACGTCGCGGCGGTGCAGGTCAGCGGTCCCTCGGGCGTCTGCCTGACGCCGGACGAGTTCCGCCGCCACATCGCCTTCGAGGACGTGCCGACCGCCGGCGCCTTCATGATCTTCGGCAAGGAGCGGGACCTCTTCGAGGTCGCGCGCAATTTCACGCATTTCTTCGCCCACGAAAGCTGCGGCTTCTGCACGCCATGCCGAGTTGGCACGACGCTGATGCGTGACGCGCTGGACAAGATCGCCGATGGGCGCGGCTCGCGGTATGAGATCAACGAGCTGATGCGGCTTGCGGAGTTGCTACGCCGGACCAGCCATTGCGGCCTCGGCCAGACCGCCGGCAATCCGGTGCGCGACACCTGGCTCAAATTCCGTCCGGCCTACGAGCGGCGTCTGATCCGCGGCGATTTCGATCCCGCGGTCGATCTCGACGCAGCGCTCACGCGGGCGCGCGAAATCGCCGGGCGTGACGACGCGGGCGCTCACATTGGAGCCGAGGCATGAGCGCGACCGAGACCACGATCGTCATCGACGAGATCCCGGTCCCCTTCAAGCCAGGCCAGACCATTCTGGAGGTGGCGCTGGAAGCGGGCTTGTATATCCCGCACCTCTGCGCCCATCCGGAATTTGCGCCGCACGGCAGCTGCAAACTGTGCAGTGTTGTCGTCAACGGCCGCAATGCGTCCGCCTGCACACTGAAGGCCGCGGCCGGTCAGGAGATCGAGGTCGACACGCCGGACCTGCACGCCTATCGGCGCACGCTGGTGCAGATGCTGTTCGTCGAGGGCAACCACTTCTGCCCGGGCTGCGAGAAGAGCGGCAATTGCCAGTTGCAGGCGCTCGCCTACGACAGCGAGATGATGACGCCGCATTTCGTCGAGTTCTATCCGCACCGGCCGGTCGACGCGTCGCATCCGGACGTGCTGATCGACTTCAATCGCTGCATCCAGTGCGAACTCTGCGTTCGCGCCAGCCGCGACGTGGACGGCAAGTCCATATTCGCGCTCGCCGGCCGAGGCATGGCCTCGCACATCGTGATCAACTCGCCGAGCGGCAAACTCGGCGATACGAATTTTTCGGTCGCCGACAAGGCGGCGCATGTGTGTCCGGTCGGCGCGATCCTGATCAAGCGGGTCGGCTATGCGGTACCGATCGGCGAGCGCCGCTACGATCTTGAGCCGATCAGCGAAGAGGCGACGCGTTGCGCGGTGGAGGATGTCCGATGAGCGTGTCCGCCGAAACTGTTGCATTGCCGAAAGTCCGCATCGCGACGACCTCGCTCGCCGGCTGCTTCGGTTGCCACATGTCCTTTCTCGATATCGACGAGCGCATTTTCGACCTCATGAAGATCGCCGAATTCGATCGTTCGCCGATCACCGACATCAAGCATTGCGGCCCTTGCGACATTGCGCTGATCGAAGGGGGCGTCTGTAACGCCGAAAATGTGCATGTGCTGCGCGAGATGCGCGCCAACGCCAAGATCCTCGTCGCCATCGGCGCCTGCGCGATCAACGGCGGGCTGCCAGCAATGCGCAACTGTCTCGACGTCGGAGACGTCCTGAACGAAGTCTATCGCGACATGGATGGGATGCGATCGCATGTTCCGAACGACCCGGAACTGCCGCTTCTGTTCGACAAGGTCTATCCCGTCAACGAGGTCGTGCGGGTCGATTACTTCATTCCCGGCTGCCCCCCGTCCGCCGACGCGATCTGGAAATATCTCAACGATTTGATTCTCGGACGCATGCCGCGTCTCGATCACAATCTCATGCATTACGATTGAAGGGCCTTGGCCATGCTCAACCTCGAAACCGCTCAATCGCCGCAGAAGCTCCGTCGCGTCGCCATCGAGCCGGTCACCCGAGTCGAGGGGCACGGCAAGGTGACGATCCTCCTCGACGAGGAAAACCGGATTCATCAGGTCCGGCTCCACATCGTCGAGTTCCGCGGCTTCGAGGTCTTCATCCGGGGCCGGCCGTACTGGGAGGTTCCGGTCGCGGTGCAGCGCCTCTGCGGTATCTGCCCGGTCAGCCACCTGATCGCGGCGACCAAGGCGATGGACATCATCGCCGGCTTCGGCCCGCTGACGCCGACGGCGGAGAAGCTGCGGCGCCTACTGCATTATGGTCAGCTTGTGCAGTCGCACGCGCTGCACTTCTTCCATCTCTCTTCGCCTGATCTGCTGCTCGGTTTCGAGAGCGAGGTCGCCAAACGCAACATCATCGGGGTCGCCGCGGCCTTCCCCGATCTCGCCGTCCAGGGCGTCATGACGCGCAAGTTCGGGCAGGAAGTCATCGCTCATATCGCCGGGAAACGCATTCATGGCACCGGGGTCATTCCCGGCGGCATGAACAAGCCGCTCAGCGTCGCCGATCGCGATTCGATGCGCGCTGGAATCGATCAGATCGTCGACTGGTCGAAGGCGGCGGTCGGGCTCGTCGTCCAGCTGCACGAGACCAATCCCGACTTCTACAAGACCTTCGGCGAGTCGCGCGCCAACATGATGGGTCTGGTCGACAAGAGCGGCGCGCTTGATTTCTACCACGGAGGCCTTCGCGCCCGTGACGCCGACGGCGGGCCGATCTTCGATCAAGTCGATTACGCGACGTACAAGAGCGTGCTGCAGGAGGATGTCAAAAACTGGAGCTATATGAAGTTCCCGCACATCAAGACGCTCGGCGCCGACAAGGGCTGGTATCGCGTCGGGCCGCTGGCGCGGGTGCAGATCTGCGACGTGATGCCGACGCCGCTTGCCGAGGCCGAGCGCCGCACGTTCCTCAATACAGGCGGAGGCAAGCCGCTGCATGGCGTGCTGATGTATCATTGGGCGCGCATGATCGAGATGCTGCACGCCGCCGAACTGGCGCGCGGGCTCCTGGACGATCCAGACATCGTCGGCACGGACCTGATGGCCGACAAGGGCCCGCGCCGCGAGGAAGGCGTCGGCGTCATCGAGGCGCCGCGCGGCACGCTCTTCCATCACTATCGGGCCGACGAGAACGACCTCGTGACCTACTGCAACCTCATCGTCTCGACGACCAACAACAACCAGGCGATGAACGAGTCGATTCGCGCAGTCGCGTCGCGCTACCTTTCGGGCCGCGAGCTGACGGAGGGGCTGCTGAACCACATCGAGGTCGCGATCCGCGCCTACGACCCGTGCCTCTCCTGCGCGACCCACGCGCTCGGGCAGATGCCGCTCCAGGTCGATCTCGTCGACGCCGACGGCGCGCTCGTTTCGCGCGCCCGTAAGGGCTGAGCCGAGGGTCGACCATTGCGGCTCGTCGTCTTCGGCTGGGGTAACGACGCGCGCGGCGACGACGGGCTCGGGCCGCTGCTGCTCGCTCGCGTCGCTCTCGCCGCGTGGCCGGACGTCACCACGATTGAGGACTTCCAGTTGCAGATCGAGCACGCGCTCGATCTCGACGGCGCGGAGGCTGCGCTCTTCCTCGACGCCGGCAGGGACACGCCCGCGCCTTTCGCTTTCGCCGAGATCCGGCCGGATCGCGGAGAGAGTCACACGACCCACGCGCTCGCCCCCGAGGCCGTGCTCGACGTCTACGCCCGTTCGCTTCGCCGCCCGCCGCCGCCCGCGTTCACGCTCTCGATGCGTGGCGAGAGCTTTGAACTCGGCGACGGGCTTTCGCCTGAGGCCGCGGACCGGCTGGAGGCGGCCTGGGACTTCCTGCGAGGGCTGATGGGGGAACGGTCGGTCGAAGATTGGCGGCGGAAGGCTGGTCCTCAGGGCGTTGGGAATGACCCCTCGCAGCGGAGGTCCGAATTTCCAAAAGCGGATCCGGATGCGCGGGGAAAGCTGTGAAGCAGCCTTGAAAGACAAACTTTCCTTCCAATTCCTTTCATTTGCTTTCTGGAATTGAGCCTTTTCAAAGGATTGGGTGAGACTTCGCGGGAAAAATTGTTTTGGGCTTCCTCACCCCCCGTTCCAGTACTTTCTCCTTTCCGCCGCGGGTCGGGGTGCCGGTGTCGAAAATCCAGCATAGCAGGGATTTCGGAAAACGCAAAGAAAATTTCGACTTTCGTCGGCGATCACGTTTGCTTGCCTGCCCGCCTCCCCGCATCGCCGGGCCGCGTCGGCTTGACGGCATAAATCGCGCATGCTCCCAGAAGCGCGCTCCTCGATTTGGATTCCCCCGTGACCGACAGCTCTCCGCAGCCGCAATTCTCACTGCCGAAAGACAGGATTCGGATTCTGCTTCTCGAGGGCGTCAACGACAGCGCCGTGGAGTTGATGAGCGCGGCCGGCTATTCCAGCATCGAGCGCCTTCCTAAAGCTCTCGGCGCCGATGCGCTTCGCGAAGCCGTCAGAGGCGTGCACTTGATCGGCATACGCTCTCGCACTCAGATCGACGCTGAGGTCCTTGGCGCCGCCGATCGGCTGATCGCGATCGGGTGCTTCAACGTCGGAACGAATCAAGTCGACGTCGACGCCGCGCGCCGGATCGGCGTGCCGGTTTTCAATGCGCCGTTCTCCAATACCCGCAGCGTGGCGGAATTGGTGATTGGCGAGATCGTCATGCTTTTGCGGCGGGTCGTCCCGAGATCCATCTCGGCGCATGCCGGCGGGTGGGACAAGTCGGCAATCGACAGCCACGAGGTGAGGGGCAAGACCCTCGGCGTCGTTGGCTATGGCAACATCGGCTCCCAGCTTTCGTATCTCGCCGAAGCGCTAGGCATGAGAGTGATATTTTACGATCACACCGACAAGCTCCGGCGGGGCAATACCGAGCCGATGGGCAGCCTCCAGGAACTGTTGGCCGAGAGCGACGTCGTAACCCTTCACGTGCCCGAAACGCCGGCGACGCACGGCATGATCGGCGCTGCAGAAATCGGCATGATGAAGGCGGGCGCCTATCTCATCAATAACAGCCGCGGCACTGTCGTCGACCTCGACGCGCTCGCGGCCGCTCTTCGGGAAGAGCGGCTTCGCGGCGCCGCGATCGACGTCTTTCCGGTGGAGCCGAGTTCAAACGCGGAAAAATTTCATTCGCCGCTCCAGGGCCTGGACAATGTCATTCTGACGCCCCATGTCGGCGGTTCGACCGAGGAGGCGCAGGAACGCATCGGCGTCGAAGTCGCGCGCAAGCTGATCGAGTACAGCGACGGCGGCTCGACGATGGGCGCCGTCAATTTCCCCCAGGTGCAACTGCCGATCCGGCCACTCGGGACGCGGTTCATCCAGGTCCAGCGCAACCTGCCCGGCATGCTTGGAAAGCTGAACGACCTCTTAGCCCGCCACGCGGTCAACATCGCCGCTCAATATTACGAGACCAGGAACGATGTCGGATACGTGGTGCTGGACGCGGACGCTTCAGCGGCGGACAGCCAGCGCGTTCTCTCGGAAATCCGTGCGCTGGAAGGGACGATCCGCGCCCGGCTGGTCTACGAGCATCGGGGCTGAGGGGCGCTTTTGCCCGCTTCGGGAGTTCAAGGCAAGTTTTCAGAGGTGACCGGTCACTTCGGCACGCCGAGCCAGATCACGTGTCTCGAGCCGCCGCGAACGCCGCCCGCGCGCACTTTTCTGTCCTCCACCGAAAAACCCGCCTTTTCAAACCTCTTCGCGAATATGCGGTCTGGACCCTGCGACCACACGGCGAGCACCCCGCCCGGACTTAGCGCGGCACGCGCGGCCGCCAATCCCCGCATAGAATAGAGCTGGTCGTTGGCCGATTGCGTCATGCCCTCCGGGCCGTTGTCGACATCGAGCAGGATCGCGTCGTAAAGCGGCTTGGCTTTGCGGATCAGCGCGGCGACATCGGTCTTGATGAGTTCGACTCTTCGGTCGCCGAGCGAGCCGCCGAACAGTTCCGCCATGGGTCCCTTGGCCCAGCGCACGACGGCGGGAACCAGTTCGGCGACGACGATCTCAGCCTCGGCGCCGAACGCGCTGAGCGCCGCGCGCAGGGTGAAGCCCATGCCGAGCCCGCCGATCAAGACCCGCGGGTTCGTTCGGCCCTTCAGCTTCTCCGCCGCCAGCGTCGCCAGCGCCTCTTCGGAAGCATAGAGCCGCGACGTCATGAGTTCCGCGACGCCGAGCTTGATGGAAAACTCGTGTCCCCTCCGCATCAACCGCAGCTCGCCCCCCTGTGGCAGAGCGATGCGGTCGAGTTCTATCCAAGGGATCATGGGAGGGTCCGAAGGGCGCCGAGCGGAACGCGGCCGGGCTTCGCTGCAGCGTCGGTGGCGAAGGACATTTTCGGATAAGGCTCCTTGAGCAAGCTTTACGTATCGGTTTTGAGCCGAAATCAAGGTCGGCGACCACTTGCATCAGGCGGCCGGGCGCCGTATAGGGCGGCCAACGAAAAGAGCCGCCGGAACCTCCGGGCGGCTCTTTCATCTATTGCGCCAGAGACGATCACGATGAAGCCCGACATTCACCCCAACTACCACATGATCAAGGTCGTCATGACCAATGGCGCCGAGTTCATGACCCGTTCGACCTATGGCGAAGAGGGCGCGACGCTGCACCTCGACATCGATCCCAATACGCACCCGGCGTGGACCGGCGGCTCGCAGCAGTTGGTCGACCGCGGCGGCCGTCTGTCGCGCTTCAATAGCCGCTTCGGCGGCCTCGGCATGGGCGGCAAGAAGTAAGGGGCCTCCGCCGGCTGTAGCCGCGCTCGTTGAGCGCGGCCAGACGCGCTCGGCGAGCGCGTCTACAGGGCCGCCGCTAGATCCTCCGCACGCTCGTCACCTCGCCGCCGCCGCTCGCGGCGATCCGGGCGCGCGCCACGGCGAGCGGTTCGATAGCGACCTTCATATGCCAGCCGTTGGCGTGAATGAGGGTCGCTGCGTCGCGCCTGATCCCGACGTGGCCCTTCCAGAAGACGAGATCCCCGCGCGCCCGCGGGCCGTCGACTGCGACCGGCGCGCCCATCGCCGCCTCGAGCATGTCGCTGTCGCGAGGGGCGTCGACACCCGCGGCGGCGAGCGCGGTCTGAACGAGGCCGGAGCAGTCGATTCCCTCGGACGTGCGGCCGCCCCAGAGATAGGGCGTCTCGAGAAAGCGCTCGGCAACCGCGACGAAGTCCGGCTCGCGAGAGCTAATCTGCGACAGATGATGCGCCCAGAGATAGAGCCCGTCCGCAGTCACCGCGAAGTCGCCCTCACTCCGGACGACCGCGAGCCGCGCACCCAGCGACAGCGCCAGGCGCGGCGGCAACTTGATGCTCGGTCCCGGATAGGCGTGGGTGCGCAGCGCGGCGACCCGGTGTGTCGGCTCGGTCGGCGTCCCAAGCGCGGCCAGCGGCAAATAGCCGACATACTGATCGCGCTCGAGCTGCGCCCAGGCCCAGCCTTCGCCCTCGTCGTAAACCGTGACCGCCTCGCCAAAGAGCGCCTCCGTCTCGAGCGGCGCGTCCGCTCGCGGCGAGCGCCTGAGCGGTGCGCTCGCTTCGATGACCTGCATCCCGCGCCCCTCGGCGTAGCGAGGCGCCTCGACGAGGCCGCTGAGATGCGCCGCCGCGAGATCGGGGCGTGCGGGGGTGAGGCGGCGGTCGAGCGAGGCTAGGGGCATGTCGCTCGCTAGCAGGATTCGCGCCGTCCGTCGCGGACCGAAATGCGCGTTGCAACGCCTTTCCGCGGACCCATTCCCATTGTAGCTTCCGGAAAAATGGGACTGCCGCCATGACCGCCCTCCCGCACGACCGACACGACAATTTCCGCTCAGCCCTCGACCCTTATGGCGCGGTCACCCACGAGGTCTTCAACCAGCCGGTCGAGCTGACCGACTATAATCTCTTCGACTCGGACGCAGCGCTGAAGGAAGCGGTCGGTCGCGAGGGGGCCGATTGGGCGGCGCCGTCGCTTGAGGCGTTCGGGGCGCGGGCGGGCTCGGCCGAATATCTGGAGCTGGGCGCGCTCGCCAACAAGAACCCGCCCGAGCTCGACACCCACGATCGCTATGGACGGCGCTTCGATCTGGTGCGGTTCCATCCGTCCTATCACGCGCTGATGAAGGCGGCGATCGAGGAGGGACTCCATTCCTCGCCGTGGAGCGACCCGCGCGAAGGCGCGCATGTCGCCCGCGCGGCCCGATCCTATATGCAGACCCAGGTCGAGGCTGGGCATGGCTGCCCGATCACCATGACCTTCGCCTCCGTGCCCTGCCTCAGAACGCAGCCCGATCTCGCAGAGCAATGGCTGCCGAAGATCGAAGCCCGCATCTACGATCCGCGCAATGTGCCGATCGAGCAGAAGTCGGGCGTCATCATCGGCATGGCCATGACCGAGAAGCAGGGCGGCTCGGACGTGCGGGCCAATACGACGCGCGCCTTTCCGGTTGGGGCGGAGGGCCCGGGCAAGGCCTATGAACTCGTCGGACACAAATTCTTTGTCTCGGCGCCGATGTGCGACGCCTTCCTCGTGCTGGCGCAGAGGCCCGCAGGCCTCTCCTGTTTCCTCGTCCCGCGCTGGCGCCCCGACGGGACGAAGAATCCGCTGCAGATCGTTCGCTTGAAGCGCAAGATGGGCAACGTCTCCAATGCGTCGAGCGAGACCGAGCTGCGCGGCGCGCTCGGCTGGATGGTTGGGCCTGAAGGGCGGGGCGTCGCGACCATCATCGAAATGGTGGCGATGACCCGCTTCGACTGCATGATCGGCTCCTCCGCCGGAATGCGGATGGCGACGGTACAGGCAATCGACCACTGCCGCCAGCGGAAGGCCTTCGGGGCATACCTCATCAACCAGCCGATCATGACCGCCGTATTGGCCGATCTCGCCATCGAGGCCGAAGCGGCGATGACGCTGACCATGCGCATCGGCAGCGCGCTCGACCATCGCCATGATGCGCGAGAAGATGCGCTCGTCCGGCTCGGCACGGCGATCGGCAAATACTGGATCTGCAAGCGGACGCCCGGCCACGCCTACGAGGCGCTGGAATCCATCGGCGGCTCGGGCGTGATGGAGGATTCGCCGATGCCGCGCCTCTATCGGGAGGCGCCGATCAACGCAATCTGGGAGGGAAGCGGCAACGTGCAGTGCCTCGACATCGCCCGCGCCATTCACCGCTCGCCGGCTACGCTCGACGCCTATTTCGCCGAAGTCGGCTCGGCGAAAGGGGAGAGCGCGGCGCTCGACGCGCATGTCGCGGCGCTGAAGGACGACATGCGCGACCTCGACGATTTCGAGGCGCGCGGACGCGACCTCTGCGACCGGCTCGCGCTGGGCCTGGAGGCCGCCACGCTGATCCGGGCTGGCTCTCCGATCGCCGAGGCCTTCTGCCAATCGCGCCTCGAGTTCGCGCGGCGCGCACAATTACGGCGCGCTGACCGGCGTGGACTGCAAGGCGATCGTCGGGCGCGCCGCAGCGCGTTAGCCCCCTCTCCCGCTTGCGGGAGAGGGTTGGGGTGAGGGTGAGCGCGCCCTCATCCGGCGCCATAGCCCGTCGAAAGACGGCGTCCTTTCGACACCTATCGGACCACCTTCTCCCGCAAACGGGAGAAGGGAATCGCCTACTTGCTGAGCGCTTTGTCGGTGATGACCGTCGTGTAGGCGCCGGTCGGCTCCTTGGAGATGACCGGGTCGGAGCCGCCGGTCAGCAGTGTCTTCACCGTCCGATCGTAGTCGGCCTTGTCAAGCCGTCCGTCCGAGCCTTCGGTCAGCTTGTTGATCTCGCCCATCATCTGCTTCTGATGATGTTCGGTCTGAGCGCCGGTAGCGTCGTTGTCGAGCACGATCTTCACCGCCTCGTCGCCATGCTCCCGCGCGTAGGCCCAGCCCTTCATCGACGCCTTGACGAAGCGCGCCATCTTGTCGACGAAAGCCGGGTCCTTGAGCTTGTCCTCCATCACATAGAGGCCGTCCTCGAGCGTTGCGACGCCCTGGTCCTCATACTTGAACACCACGAGCTGCTCGGGCTTGTAACCGGCGTCGATCACCTGCCAGTATTCGTTGTAGGTCATGGTCGAGATGCAGTCGGCCTGTTTCTGCAGCAACGGATCGACGTTGAAGCCCTGCTTCAGCACCTTGACCCCGCCGGGCGAGCCATCGGTCTTGAAGCCGAGCTTGCCCATCCAGTTGAGGAACGGATATTCGTTGCCGTAGAACCAGACGCCGAGTGTGCGGCCCTTGAGGTCCGCCGGCGCCTTGACGCCGGTGTCCGCGCGGCACGTGAGCTCCAGGCCCGAATGCTTGAAGGGCTGGGCGATGTTGACCATCGGCGCGCCTTTCTCGCGCGCCGCGAGCGCCGCCGGCATCCAGTCGACGACGACGTCAGCGCCTCCGCCCGCCAGCACCTGCTCGGGCGCCACGTCCGGGCCGCCCGGCTTGATCGTCACGTCGAGGCCTTCGTCCTTGTAGAAGCCTTTGTCCTTGGCGACGTAATAGCCGGCGAACTGCGCCTGGGTGACCCATTTCAGCTGCAGCGTGACCTTGTCGGCCGCGTGTCCCGCGCCTGCGGCTAGAATCGCCGCCGCGCCAACGAAAGCAAAGAGAGATTTCTTCATTTTTCGACCCTCCAGTTGAACCACGATTTTTCCTTTTCGCCGCGCAATAGTGGGCGGCGAGAAGCTCAAGCCTCCTTCGCGCGATAGGACGCATGCCAGAACGTCACGCGGCGCTCGACGCCGGCGATGAGCGCGTAAAACAGCGACCCTGTGAGCGCGGCGACGAGGATCGTCGCCCAGACCATGTCGATGCCGAGATGACCGACCTCGGTCGAGATGCGAAATCCCATGCCCACGGTCGGCGTCCCGAAGAACTCGGCGACGATGGCGCCGATCATGGCGAGCGTCGTATTGATTTTCAGCGCATTGAAGACGAAGGGCAGGGCGGCGGGCAGACGCAGCGCGAGCAGCGTCTGCCAATAGTCTGCTGCATAGGTCTTCATCAGGTCGCGCTCCATCGCGCCCGCGCTTTCGAGCCCGGCGACCGTATTCACCAGCATCGGGAAGAACGTCATCACGACGACGACCGCGGCCTTCGACTGCCAGTCGAAGCCGAACCACATCACCATGATCGGCGCGATCCCGACGATCGGCAGCGCGGAGACCAGGTTTCCGAGCGGCAATAGGCCGCGCTGCAGGAACTGCGAGCGGTCGACGAGAATAGCGACGATGAGGCCCGACAGGGAGCCGATTGCGTAGCCCGCGAGCACGCCCTTGATCGTCTGCCAGAAATCGGCCGCGAGCGTCGGAACGGAGGTCACGAACCGCAGTGCGATCGCAGACGGCGGCGGCAGGATGATTTCCGGCACGTGCAGGAGCCGCACTCCGGCTTCCCATAACGCCAGAACGGCGAGGCCGAAGGCGAGCGGGGGCAGGAGGTCGGCGATGCGGCGGGCGGTCACGGCGCAAGCCCCATGCGATGCTCGGTCGCGCGCCCAACGAGGCCGATGATGCCGACGAGCGCGGCCGACAGCGCCGCGGCGGCGAACAGCGCCGCCCAGATCTGCACCGTTTGGCCATAGTACGAGCCCGCAAGCAGACGGGCGCCGAGGCCGCCGTCCTCGCTCTTGGTGACCTCGGCCACCACAGCGCCAACCAGCGCCGCCGCCGCCCCGATCTTCATGCTGGCGAAGAAGAACGGCGCGCTCGCGGGCGCGCGCAGTTTGACGAAGGTCTGCAGCGAGGTCGCCGAATAGGTGCGCATGAGGTCGAGTTGCAGCGGATCCGGCGAGCGGAAGCCCTTCACCATGCCGACCGTGATCGGGAAGAACGACAGATAGGCGGCGATCGCCGCTTTGGGCGCGACCCCGGTAATGTTGAACTGGTTGAGGATGACGACGATCATCGGCGCGAGCGCGATAATGGGGACCGTCTGCGAGGCGACGATCCAGGGCATCATCGACCGCTCAAGCCAGCGCATCGACACGATGACGACCGCGAGCCCAATGCCGAGCGTCGCGCCAATCAGAAAGCCGATCAGCGTCTCCTCGAGCGTGATCGCGCCGTGGTAGACGAGGCTGCGCTTGGAAGTCGGCGCGGTCGCGAGCACGAGCCGGTAGAGTTCGCTGACAACTTGATGCGGCGCCGGCAACCTCGGCCGATCCATGTTGAGCGAATCGATGACGAGGTCCTGCGTGGAATAGTCGGTCCGTCCGGCGTTGGCGTAGGCGTCGCGCTGCAGCGATGCGTTCATCAGCGCCGCCGTGACATACCACCCGGCGATGATGGCGAGAATGACGGTCGCGATGGGGAGGATGGATTTCATGCTGCAGCACCCCTTCCCCCCTTGCGGGGGAAGGTGGCGACATAGGGCGTTCGGAAGAACGCCCGTTCTTCCGAACGGGCTATGTGCGCCGGATGAGGGGTCCGCGCCGCAAGGCGCACGAGAACACGGCGCCTACGCGCCAACCCCTCACCCCCGACCCCTCTCCCGCCGTAGCCCGTCGGAAGACGGGCGTTCTTCCGAACGCCCTTTGGGGAGAGGGGCGAGACGCGATCGACCGCCTCAGCCGTCATATGAATGCCCCTCGCGCAGGCCGCGCCGGACACGGTTGGCGATCGCCAGGAATCCCGGCGTCTCCCGGATTTCAAGCGTGCGGTCACGGGGGAAGTTGCATTCGATGACGTCGTAGATCCGGCCCGGCCGCGGCGACATGACGACGATATGGGTCGACAGGAACACCGCCTCAGGGATCGAATGCGTGACGAAGAGCGCCGTCTTACCGGTCACCTCCCACAGCCGCAGCAACTGCTGGTTCAGCATGTCGCGCACGATTTCGTCGAGCGCGCCGAACGGCTCGTCCATGAGCAGGAGATCGGGGTCGAACGACAGCGCCCGGGCGATGGAGGCGCGCTGTTGCATGCCGCCCGACAATTGCCACGGAAACTTGTTGCCGAAGCCCGAGAGATTGACGAGGTCGAGGCCCCTCGCGACCCGCTTTTCGCGCTCGGCCTTGTCGAAGCCCATGATCTCGAGCGGCAGCGCGATGTTGCGCGCGACGGTCCGCCATGGATAGAGCGCCGGGGCCTGGAACACGTAGCCATAAGCCCGCTTCGCGCGCGCTTCGTCAGGGCTCATGCCGTTGACGCGGATGACGCCACTGGTGGGCGTCTCGAGATCGGCGACGGCGCGCAAGAGGGTCGTCTTGCCGCAGCCCGACGGGCCGATGAAGGAGACGAATTCGCCGCGCGCGACTTTCAAGTTGATGTTGTTGAGCGCCTCGACCGGCCCGTCACTGGTCTCGAAGGTGAGTGACAGACCGCTGATCTCGATCACCGCATCCGCAGGTGCCGTCTTGCCGACAGCCTCCTCAACGGGCGATGAAACCGACGCGACGCTCATCCTGAACCGGTCCCTCTAGCGCGCAACGCCGACGGCGGCGGTGAACTCTTTGTACTTCTTCAGCGCCCGCGCGTCCGCCGCGAACGGCTCGCGCTTGATGAACTTGCCGCGGCCGAGCTCGGCCTGGACCGTGCCGTCGCGGAAAACGACCTCGCCGCGCGACAGCGTATAGCGCGGCAGGCCGGTCACCTTCGTCCCTTCAAACACATTGTAGTCGATCACCGAAACCTGGGTCCTGGCGGAGATGGTCTTGTTCGCCTTCGGGTCCCAGACTGTGATGTCGGCGTCGGCGCCGGGGATGATGGCGCCTTTGCGCGGATAGATGTTGAGGATCTTGGCGCTGTTGGTCGAGGTCACGGCGACGAATTCGTTCGGGGTCAGCCGGCCCGTCTCGACGCCGTAGGTCCAGAGCACCGGCATCCGGTCCTCGAGCCCGCCGGTGCCGTTGGGGATCTTGGTGAAGTCGCCAAGCCCCAGCTCCTTCTGTTTGGTGGTGAACGCACAATGGTCGGTCGCGACCACCTGCAACGACCCCGCGCGCAGGCCGTTCCACAGGTCGTCCTGATTGGCCTTGTCGCGGAACGGCGGCGACATGACGCGCCGGGCGGCGTGCTTCCAGTCCTTGTTGTAATACTCGCTCTCGTCGAGCACGAGATGCTGGATGAGCGGTTCGCCGTAGACGCGTTTGCCGAGCGCGCGCGCCCGCGCGATCGCTTCGTGCGCGGGGATGCAGGAGGTGTGGACGATATAGAGCGGCACACCCGCCTGATCTGCGAGCATGATGGCGCGGTTCGCCGCCTCGCCCTCGACGTCGGGCGGACGCGACAGAGCGTGGCCTTCCGGTCCGGTAATACCCCTCTTCAAGTAGTGCTGCTGCAGCGCGGCGACAACCTCGCCGTTCTCGGCATGAACGAGCGGCATCGCGCCGAGCTCGGCGCAGCGCACGAACGAGGCGAACATCTCCTCGTCGTTGACCATGAGGGCCCCTTTATAGGCCATGAAATGCTTGAACGTCGTGACGCCCGCCTTCACCACCTTGGCCATGTCCTCGCGCACATGGTCGTCCCAGTAGGTGATGCACATGTGGTACGAATAGTCGGAGACCGCGTCCTTGGAACGCTTGTCCCAGTCGGCGAAGGCCTCCATCAGCGGCTGGTTGCGGTTCGGAATGCAGAAATCGACGACCATCGTCGTTCCGCCCGAAAGGCCCGCCTTGGTGCCGCTCTCGTAATTGTCGGCGGAGTTCGTGCCCATGAACGGCATGTCGAGATGGGTGTGCGGATCGACGCCGCCGGGCATGACGAAGCATTCGGCCGCGTCGAGCGAGCTGTCGCCCTTGAGATTCTCGCCGATCGCCTTGATGGTTTCGCCCTCGACCAGCACGTCGGCCTTGTAGGTCCTGTCCGCGGTGACGACCGTTCCGCCTTTGATCACGAGCGACATGGCAATTTCTCCAACAGTTCCGCGGGCGGGCGTCCCAGAGGCGCCGCCGGCGATCGATCAGGGCACGATCTCGGCCTTTTCGAGCACGGCGTGCATGAGCACGTTGGCGCCGGCGGTCGACCACTCCTGCTTGATGTCCTCGGCCTCGTTGTGGCTGACGCCGTCGACGCAGGGCGTGAACACCATCGATGCCGGCGTGACGCGGGCGAGATAGCACGCGTCGTGACCCGCCCCCGACACGATGTCACGGTGCGAATAGCCGAAGCGCTCAGCCGCGCGCCGCACCGCATCGACGCAGCCCGGATCGAAGGCCACCGGCGGGTAATAGAACACCTGCTTCAGATCGTAGGTGAGCCCGATTCTTTTCGTGATCGTCTCGACGCCTTCTTTCAGCGCCGCGTCCATGGCGGTCAGCGTCTCGTCGATTGGATGGCGGAACTCGCAAGTCATGAAGACTTCGCCCGGGATGACGTTGCGCGAATTCGGATAGGGGTTCAGCATCCCGACGGTCGAAACTCCCAGCGGCGCCTTCGAAAGGCCGATTGCATTGACGAGCTCCACGATCCGCGCCGCGCCGAGCAGCGCGTCCTTGCGGCGCGGCATCGGGGTCGAGCCGGCGTGGCTCTCGAAGCCGGTCAAGCGAATTTCGTACCAGCGCTGGCCCTGGCCGTGAGTGACGACCCCGACGTCGATGTTCTCGTCCTCGAGGATCGGCCCCTGCTCGATATGGAGCTCGAAATAGGCGTGCACGGGCCGGCCCCCGATCGGCTCCCCGCCCTTGAAGCCGATGCGCTTCAGCTCGTCGCCGAGCGTCTTGCCGTCGCTGTCGACCCGCGAATAGGCGAAGTCCTTGGTGAAAACGCCGGCGAACACGCCCGAGGAGACCATCGCGGGCGCATAGCGCGAGCCCTCCTCGTTGGTCCAATTGGCGACCTCGATCGGATAGCGGGTCTTGATCTTGAGGTCGTTGAGCGAGCGGACCACCTCGAGCGCGCCCAAAACGCCAAGCACGCCATCGAATTTGCCGCCCGTTGGCTGGGTGTCGAGGTGGCTGCCGACGATCACCGGAGGCAGCGACGGGTCCTCGCCGGGGCGCCTCGCGAACATGTTGCCCATCTCGTCGACCTTGAGCGTGCAGCCTTCGGCCTCGCACCAGCGGCGGAAGAGTTCACGCGCCTGCCTATCGAGATCCGTCAGCGTCAGGCGCTTGCAGCCGCCCTTCGGCGTCGCGCCGATCTTGGCCATTTCCATCAGCGAATCCCAGAGTCTCACTCCGTTGATCCGCACGTTGGACAGGTCCGCCATCTCGCACTCCGCTGACACGCGTCAAACGCTATTATAGGTTTGACCAGATGGTCAAATGACGTAACCTTGGGCGAAACGCCCAACCTTTCGGCGCCTCAGGCGCCTCGTCTCGCCGACTTGGGGGGCAGAAATCCGGCGGTCGAGGGAGCGGATGCTGGAGCGCAAACCAAGGCCGACCATCCGCGAGGAGAACGAGAAGGCGCTGCTCGAGGCGGCCGAGCGGGTCTTCGCCGAGCAGGGCTTCGCGGGCGCAACGACCGCGGCGATCGCGCGAAGCGCCGGCGTGCCGAAGGCGAATCTGCACTATTACTTCCCTACCAAAGAGGGGCTCTATCGCGCGGTGATCGAGCGGACGCTCAACGCCTGGCTCGACGCCGCCTCGTCCTTCGATGCGAGCGAGGACGCCTGCGAGGCGCTTTCGGCCTATATCTCTGCCAAGATGGAGCTCGCCCGCGAGATGCCGCTCGCCTCGCGCATCTGGTCGGCTGAGATCATGCGCGGCGCGCCGATCATCCAGGACTTCCTCGACACGACGCTCAGCCAATGGGTCGCCAAGCGCGAGGCCGCAGTCAGGCGCTGGATTGCGGCGGGGAAGCTCAAGCCGATCGAGCCCAAGGTGCTCTTCTACATGATCTGGGCGACAACCCAGCAATACGCCAACGCCGCGCACGAGATCACGACCCTGAACGGCGGCGAGCCGCTCGACGACGCGGCCTTCGAGCGCGCCAAGGCCCAGGTGATCGAGACGATCCTCGGCGGGGTGGCGGCGTAATGCAGGCGGCGGATGGCGCCTGCTGGATTTGCATAGACGGCCGCCGGCGGTATCAATGGATCAGCCGGGCGTCTTCGCGTGAAGCCGTGCCAGTTGAGAGAGGGCGATATGATGTCCATGGGTTCATTGTCGCGCCGCGCTGCGCTGGCGGCTCTCAGCGCCTGTGTTTTGGCCGGGCTCGGCGGCTGCGCGCCGACCAATGGGCCGGCGGTCCAGGCGGCGGGGCCGACCTCCGCGCTCCATATCTCCAGCATCGAGGTCAACACGGCGCCTCTGGTCGCCCAAAGCGGCAACCCGACAGCGCAATGGGCGCAGAACGCGCTCCCGGGCGCGCTCGCGCAGGCCTTCGCCGCCAATATGGCGCCTGGCGATCCGGGCGGCGCGACTTTGAGCGTGCGCATCGATTCGATCTATCTTGGCCAGGGAGGATTTTCGGACCCCGACATCATGAAGGGCGTGGCGACGCTGAGCGGCGGCGGAGGCCCGGCGCGCAAGACGCGCCTCAGGGCGACGTCGACCTATATTGCCAATCCGGTCGACCAGACGCTGTGGGAACAGGCCCTGCAGGGTCGCGTGCAGGCGCTGTCGCAATCCTTCGCCTCCTGGCTGCAGAGAAAGTGGGGCGGTTAGACGAGCCAAGAAGCGAGCGACCCATGCCGAACCTCACCCCCGAAGGGCTCCGCATCGTAACCGACGCCGCACGGCGCCACGGGGTCAGCCTCGAGGCAGCCATGGCGCTGGTCGGCGCGCTCGCGGAGGGACACGGGCGCCAGGCGCAGTTCAATCATCCGGAGCTCGGCGGCATGGGACAATGGTCGCAGGGCGGCATGATCATGATCGGCGACATGTTCAATTCCGGCCTCAAGGCTCGCGTCGATGCGCTCTGCAACGACCTAGCCGGCTTCGTTGCAAGCCAGGCGCCGAACGCCGAAGCGGGGGGATTTCAGTCGCAAAGCCAGGGCCCCGGCAGGGTCAGCCTGTTCGTTGCGGGCGCCGGCCCGGCCGGCCGATGGTGGCCTCATGACCTCGGCAGCCCGGCCTCGACCGGCGCGCAGAACGATCTCAGATACGCTTATTTTCCTGGCCCGTGCCGGCTGGCGATCCAGGAGCGCGGCGAGGTCCGCGTCTACGACGCCGGCGAGCACCGGATCTCGGGGTTCTCCCAACAACAGAGCGGCGATCAGTCGCTGACCTTCACCAGCCAATGGGGCCTCGTGCGCGTCGCCGATTTGGCCCTGATTTCTCCCGAGCGCGAACGGCCGCCCGATCCGGCGCCATCCGTCGCGGCGCCGCCGCCGCAAACGCCTGGATCCGAACCGCGCGCCGCGGCGCGGTCAGTGGCGCCGGCGCCCGCCGCGCCGGTCGCGACCGAGGACATTCTCAGGACGATTGAACGCCTGGCGGAGCTTCGCCAGAAAAACATCCTGACCGAGGAAGAGTTTTCCGCGAAGAAGGCCGAGCTCCTGAGCCGGCTTTGAGCGGCGGCCTCAAAGCCCCTCGTCTTTCAGCGCCTTCCGCACCGCCGGGCGATCCATCATGCGGTCGTAATGCTTCTGGACATTCGCCGGCAGGCCGATCTTCAGCCGTACGACGGCCCACCAGGTCACGTAGAAGAGCGCCGGATCGGCGATCGAGAAATCGCCGACGATGAAGTCCTTTGACCCAAGGCTCTTGTCGATCAGCGCCAGGCCGTCTTCGCGATCAACAGGCCTTCCGCTTTGACGGAGTTGTAATCGGCCGCGTTCGGCGTGAAACGCATCGGCCGGAACACGCGCCGGAAACCGCTCGCGTGAATCGTGCCAACCACGTATTCCAACGCCTCCATCATCCGCACATGCCGCTCGACATTGGACGGGATGAGGCGCTTCTCCGGGTGGGTCAGCGCGAGCCAGATCGACATCGCCTCATATTCGGTGAGGACCGACCCGTCGTCGCGCTGCAGCACCGGCACTCTGGATTTCGGGCTGATCGCGCGGTAGGCGGCGCTGAATTGTTCGCCCTCGGCGAAATTGACCCGCTGAAGCTCGAACGGCGCGCCGATTTCCTCCATCAGGATATGGACGCCGAGCGCGCAACTGCCCGGCGAATAGAAAAGCTTCATGAGCGGTCCTCCGAAGCGAGGCGCGTCGGCGATCCCTCCCTACCACGCCGGCGCGGGCCGGTGGAGGGCGCTCGCCGAGCCTCGATGTGACGTCGCGACTATTCCCGGCTATGATTTTGCGGCAATCCCGCCCGCTCGCCGTTCTTCAGGGAACAAGGCGCGGGCGCGGGCGTTTCGCGTGGGTCCGGCTTTGGGCGAGTAAGAGTTGATGGCGCCTCCGAGAGCGAGCTGGAAAGGCTACCTCAAAATCGCGGAGGTGACGTGCCCGGTCGCGCTCACAGCGGCCGCCTCGTCTGGCGAGCGCATCGCGCTGCACCTGGTCAACAGAAAGACGGGCCATCGCGTCCATCGGCAGTTCGTCGACGCGGTGACCGGCAAGCCGGTCGAACCGGAGGATCAGGTCAAGGGCTACGAGGTCGAGAGGGACGAGTATGTCGTGCTCGAGCCGGAGGAGATCCTCGCCGCGGTTCCCGAGAGCGACAAGACGCTGACCGTCTCGGCGTTCATCGCCATGTCCGACGTCGACGACGTCTATTTCGACCGCCCCTATTACCTCGGGCCTTCGGACCGGAGCGCGGAGGAGGCCTTCGCGCTCATCCGCGAGGGACTACTCGCCGCCGACGTGGCCGCTGTCGCCCAGACGGTGCTGTTCCGGCGCGTCCGCACCGTGCTGATCAGGGCGCTTGGCCCGGAACTCGCGGCGACGACGCTCAACTATGACTACGAGGTCCGCGCGGCCGAAGACGCCTTCGCCGATGTGCCGGCGCTCCGGATCAAGGGCGAAATGCTGGAGCTCGCGGAGCACATCATCAACACCAAGCGCGGCGCCTTCGACCCGACGGCCTTCCACGACCGCTACGAGGCGGCGCTCGCCGAACTGGTCAAAGCCAAGCTCGAGGGCCGGGCCATCGAGGCGCCGAAGCCGCCGAAGCCGCAGCGCGCCGCCGACCTGATGGCGGCGTTGCGCGAAAGCGCGGGCCTCGGCCCGAAAGGGCTGTCGGGCCCGGCGCCGAAGAAGCCAGCGGCGCGCCGCGCCGCCGCGACGACGAGCCCGCGTAGGAAGGCGGGCTAAGGCGATGGCGCTCGAGCAGTACCGCGCCAAGCGCAACTTTTCCGTCACCCCGGAGCCGCCGCCGAATGTCGCTAAGAAAGCCAAGGGCGGCGACAGCTTCGTCGTGCAGAAGCACGATGCGCGGCGGCTCCATTACGATTTCCGGCTCGAACTGGACGGCGTCTTGAAGAGCTGGGCGGTGACGCGCGGCCCGAGCCTCGTCCCCGGCGAGAAGCGGCTTGCGGTCGAGGTCGAGGACCATCCGCTCGACTATGGTTCGTTCGAGGGCACGATCCCGAAAGGCGAGTACGGCGGCGGCGCGGTGCTCGTCTGGGATCGCGGCACATGGACGCCCGTCGGCGACCCGCATAAGGGCCTCGCCAAGGGACATCTCGAATTCGAGCTTCACGGGCAGAAGCTCAAAGGGCGCTGGCATCTCGTACGGATGCAGAAGAGGCCGCGCGACAAGCACGAGAACTGGCTGCTCATCAAGGGCGAGGACGAATACGCGCGGCCGGAGGGCGCGCCCGACATCCTCGAAGAGCGGCCGGAATCGGCTGCGAGCGGCCGCGACATCGGCGAGGTGGCCAAGGAGGCGCCGGGGTGGTCGTCGAAGACGGGCCGCATCGTCGCGCCGGGCAAGGCGCAGAAGCCCACGAAGCCGGCGCCAGCTGAGCCCGCGCTCAATCCGGCCTCGATCGAGAATGCGAAAAAGGCTCCGATGCCCGGCTTTGTCGAGCCGATGCTGGCGTCGCTGGCGAAGTCGCCGCCCTCAGGCGGGCGCTGGCTGCACGAAATCAAGTTCGACGGCTATCGGCTCGAGGCCCATATCAAGGGCGGCCGCGTGCGGCTCCTGACGCGCAGCGGGCTCGACTGGACTGCAAAATTCGGCGACGCAGTCATTGCGGCGTTCAAGGGCTTGCCGGCCCGCGAAGCGATGATCGACGGCGAGCTGGTCGTCGAGAACGCGGCCGGCGCCTCGAACTTCTCTTCCCTTCAGGCCGATCTCAGCGAGGGACGCACGGACCGTTTCCTCTTCTATGCCTTCGACCTCCTCTATCTCGACGGCTACGACCTCCGCGAAGCGCCGCTCGTCGCCCGCATGGCGGCGCTGGAGAAGCTCCTCGGCCAAGGTGCGGGCGCGCTTCGGCTCAGCGGCCATTTCGACGAGGACGGCGCAGTCGTGCTGAGGCACGCCTGCCGGCTCGGCCTCGAGGGCATCGTCTCGAAGCTGCGCGACTCCCCCTACAATTCCGGACGCGGAAAGGGCTGGATCAAATCGAAATGCTCGGACCGCCAGGAGTTCGTGGTGGCGGGCTTCGTTCCATCGACGGCCGCGGCCGACGCGATCGGCTCGCTGGTTCTCGGCGTCTACGAGGGCGACGCCTTGCGCTATGTAGGGCGGGTCGGCACCGGCTTCAGCGCGGCGACCGCGCGCGCTCTCTTCCGGACGCTCGAGCCGATGCGCATCGCCTCGAGCCCCTTCGCCGATCGCCTCAGCGCCGAGGAGGCGCGGCAGGTCCGCTTCGTACGGCCGGAGTTCGTGGCGGAGGTCGACTTTCGCTCCTGGACCGCGGACAATATTTTGCGCCACGCCTCGTTCGTAGCACTGCGCGAGGATAAGCCCGCCCGCGAGGTCGTGCGCGAGACGGCGGCGGTGGAGGCGGCGCCCAAGGAGCCGAAGACGCCCAAAGGGCCGAAAGAGGCGCCGAAGTCCCAGCGCCGGACGGTCACGCTGACCCATCCCGATCGCGTCTACTGGCCCGATGTGGGCGTCACCAAGGAAGGCCTCGCTGACTATTACACGCAGGTCTGGCCCTTCATGGGACCGCTTATCGTCGGTCGGGCGCTCGCGCTCCTGCGCTGCCCCGACGGGATCACCGGGCAGCAGTTCTTCCAGAAGCACGCCTGGAAAGGGCTCAGCAGCAGCATCGTCATTGTCGAGGATCCGCAAAACCGGGGAGAGCCGCTCGTCAGCATCCGCGACCTCGACGGCCTGATCGGCCTCGTGCAGGCGGCCACGCTCGAAATCCATCCCTGGGGCTCGACGGCGACCAACTGGGAGCGCCCGGACATGATCATCATGGATCTCGATCCCGGCGAAAACGTCGCGTGGGCTGCGATGATCGAAGCAGCCCGCGACGTGCGAGCCCGGCTCGAGGCCGCGGGACTCGCTGCTTTCGTCAAGACCTCGGGGGGAAAGGGCCTGCATATCGTCGCGCCCGTGAAGCCCAAGGCCGACTGGCCGGCCGTCAAGGCCTTCGCCAAGGCGATCGCCAACTCGATGTCGTCCGACAGCCCGCAGAAATACGTTGCCACCATTGCGAAAGCCAAGCGGACGGGCAAGATTCTGGTCGACTATCTGCGCAACCAGCGCGGCATGACCGCGGTCGCGGCCTATTCGACGCGCGCCCGTCCGGGCGCGCCGGTCTCGATGCCGCTCGGCTGGGATGAACTCGGTCCTGGGATTGGACCGGCTTATTTCACCGTCGCCAACGCGCCTTCGCGGCTGGCCTCGCTGGCCCGCGACCCGTGGGACGGCTTCCGCGCCGCCGCGGCGCCGATCGAAGCTCCGAAGGCCCGCCGAGCCGGCGCCTGATCGCTTACCGCTTGGGGCCCGCAGGCGGCTTTTTCGATTTGGCGTTCGCCGAGGACCTGGCGTCCGCCGCGACGCTTCTGCGCAGCGCATCCTTGATGTTGATGACATTGCTCGGAGCCGGCGCCGGCTCCGGCTTGGCCTTCGCGCGCGGGGCGCCCTTCTTCTTTTCGTCGATGATGTCGATCAGACGCTCCTGGACCGGGTCGCGGACCATGTCTAGGCTCCAGGGTTTCTTGCGCTCCTCGATCAGCCGCGACACGAGCTTGAGCAGGGCGGGATCGAACTTGGTCTCCCGTTCCGCGCCGAACACCTCGCGCGGGTCGCGCACTTCGTTGCCGAACCTGAGCGCCCAGAGTTCGATGCCCTTGTCGCGCGCCTTGAGAAGAACGGCGCGCTCGCGACGGTTGAGGACGAGGCGGGAGACCCCGACCATGCCAGTCGCGCGCATCGCGTCGCGGATCACGCAATAGGCCTCTTCGCCGACCGGATCGTCCGGCGTCAGGTAGTAGGGCGCGTCGTACCAGATCCAGTCGACGCTGTCGGCCGGCGCGAAGCTCTCGATATCGATCGTGCGCGCGCTCTCGAGCTTGACCGCCGCCAGCTCTTCGTCCTCGAGCAGAACGAAACTCTTTTTGTCGCGCTGGTAGCCCCTGACCAGGTCGTCCTCCTCGACCGGGCGTCCTGACTCGGCGTCGACATATCGGCTGACGACACGGTTGCGCGTCCGACAATTGAGGGTATGAAAGCGGACCTTCTCCGTTTCGCTCGTCGCAGGCGTCATCGCCACCGGGCAGGTGACCAGCGAGAGTTTCAGGTACCCTTTCCAGAAGGGACGCGGCGCCATCCCATGCCTCTGCGGTTTTCTGTTTGTCCTCCGCCGACGGACTCCGTCAGTCGATCGTTCGAACGAACTTGAATTGCGGGACTTCCAACTGAATCATGGCAGACCTCCACGCGCTCACGCGAGAGCCCCGGAGGCTCCGGTGCGCGCGCTTTCCGCCGCGAGTTCGCCAACAGCGCGAAGGTCTTCAACAAAACGCGCATAGGCCGCTTGCTTGTCCGCTTCGTCCGGCAGGCGCAACAGCGATGACGGATGCACCGTCACGAACACGCGCAGGCCGTTTGCGAGGGTGAGCGTCTCGCCGCGGTTCTTTCCGATCGCCACCGGCCGCCCGGCGAGGCTTTGCGCGGCGGTCGCGCCGAGCGCCACGATGAGCCGCGGCTTCACGACGTCGATCTCGCTCAGGAGCCATCGCTTGCAGACATTGATCTCGCCTGCGTTCGGCCTCTTATGCAGCCGGAGCTTGCCGCGAGGCTCGAATTTGAAGTGCTTGACGGCGTTGGTTATATAGGCGCGCTTGCGGTCGACGCCGGCCTCCGCGAGCGCCCTGTCGAGCATCAGGCCCGCCGGGCCGACGAACGGCCGCCCGACGCGGTCTTCGCGATCGCCCGGCTGCTCGCCGACGAAGATTATGTCCGCCTCGGCCGGCCCCTCGCCGAACACTGTCTGAGTCGCGTCCTTCCACAGGGGGCAGGCGCGGCACTTGGCCGCTTCTCGCCGCAACGACTCGATCCGGGCTGACTTATCGTCTGTCATCGTCTTTAGCCCTTGCCGCCTAACCCGAAAACGCCGACCGGGCGGGCGGGGTTCCGTTGCGCTCCCATCGCACCGCTCGCGTTCACTCGCCAGCCAGATACGCGGCGATCTCGCGCCGATGCGGCGCGCGCCGGTGCTCGAACAGATAGACGCCCTGCCAGGTTCCGAGCGCGAGCTGCCCCTCGATCAGCGGAATCGAGAGATTGACCCCGGTCAGCGCCGTGCGAATATGGGCCGGCATGTCGTCGGGACCCTCGTCGTTATGGGCGTAGCGCGCGGGGTCCTCCGGCGCGATGCGGTCGAAAAAGGCTTCGAGGTCCGCGCGCACTTCCGGCGCGGCGTTTTCCTGAATGATGAGCGACGCGGACGTATGCCGGCAATAGAGGGTGAGCAGGCCCGTCCGAAGGCCGTGACGCTCGACCCACGCGCTGAGGGGGCGGGTCACGTCGACAAGACCGCGGCCGTTGGTCCGGATCGGAACGATGTCTGCGAACTGCCGCATGGGTCCACGTCCGCGCCGCTCACGAGCGCGGCGGCTCCATCGCCTTGAGGATTTGCGGCTTGACCTCGCTTTCGAGCGTCTCGGCTGTCACCGGCCCGACGACCTTGTAGACGATCGTGCCGTCGCCCCTGACGATGAAGGTCTCGGGCACGCCGTAGACGCCCCAGTCGATGCCCGCGCGCCCGTCCGTGTCGAGGCCGACCTTGGCGTAGGGATCTCCGTCGGCGCCGAGGAAGCGGCGCACATTCCCGGAGGAAATCCTTCTGCGCGACGCCGTAGAGCACGACGCCCTTCTGCTTCAGCGCCTCGTCGGCGGCCAGCGCCATCAGAAAGGGATGTTCGTAGTGGCATGGCTCGCACCAGGAGCCGAACACGTTGACCACGCTGACATGGCCCTGGCGCAGGTCCGCATCGATCAGGCCCGCCGCGCCGTCGAGGCCAGCGAGCGTCAGTGGCGGCGCGCTCTGGCCGATCAGCGCCGAGGGCAACTTCGCCGGATCACCGGCATTGAGCCGCACGAAGAGCAGCGCCGCGACGACCGCAAAGGCCGCGAGCGGTAGGAGAGTAAGCCAACGGCGCGGACGGGGGCCCGCTGCTTCGGAATTCGTGCTCACGAACGCGCGTCCCCTGCTGCGCCGCGCGCCTCGTCGAGCGCCCGCGTCGCCTTGTCGAGATCGGCGCTCAACCGGCGGTAGTCGAGGGCGACCGAGCCGATCATCGCGGCGAGGACCACGGCGGCGACGGAATAGGCGGCAATCACGAAACCGATGTGCGGGTCGGCCATCATTGTTTTACGCGCCCCTCCCCGCGAGGGTCGGCGCGAGACGGTCGCCCTCGACCGCCGCAAGCATGGTCACCCGGGCGATGCGCCGGCGCAGGATCTCATTGCGGATCGCCATCAGATGCAGCGTGAGGAAGAGGAACGTGAAGGCGAGCGACATCACGATCAGCGGCCAGAGCAGCGAGGGGGCGATCGTCGGACCGCCGAGGCGGAACACCGAGGCGGGCTGGTGGAGCGTATTCCACCAGTCGACCGAGAATTTGATGACCGGCAGATTGACTGAGCCGACGAGGGTGAGGATCGCCGCGGCGCGCGCCGCTCGGCCCGGGTCGTCGATCGCGCGCCACAGCGCGATGAGGCCGAGATAGAGGATGAACAGCACCAGCACCGAGGTGAGGCGCGCGTCCCAGACCCAGTAGGTCCCCCACATCGGCTTGCCCCACAGCGAGCCGGTCGCTAGGCAGATGAATGTGAAGCCCGCCCCAAGCGGCGCCGCCGCCTTCTGCGCCGCGTCGGCCAGCGGATGGCGCCAGGCCAGCGTGCCGAGCGAAGCCACCGCCATCACGCCGTAGACGAAGCTCGCCATCCACGCCGCCGGCACATGCAGATACATGATCTTGACCGTTTCGCCCTGCTGGTAGTCAGGCGGCGCCGAGAAGGAAAGGGTGAGGCCGACGACGAAGAGAACGGCCGTCGCCGCCGCAAGCCAGGGCAGAGTCCTGCGCGTCAGGTCGACGAAGATCGTAGGGTTGGCGAGGCTCCACATGCCCCGAGCTTTTAGCGCCGGGCGCGGGGAGGGGCAACGCGACATTGCGCGTCGCCATCGGAGACGCGCGGCGGCGTCAATTCGGACGGTCATGCACAGGCGGCGAGCGCCGCTTCGGCCGACGCGCGCAGCGACGCCGCCAGAGCCTCGATCGCCGCGCGGCGAGGCGCGTTGCGGCGATGGATGAGCTTGACGAGGCGCGACGCGCCAAGGCCGACGACCCTCAGGCCATCGAGCGCGTCGCTCTGGCGGCGCCAGTCGGCGAAGGCGAGAAGCGGCGCGAGCGTCGCGCCCTGACCGGCCGCGGCGAGATGGCGAACCGTCTCGAGGCTGGTCGCGCGCACGTCGGCGCCGGCCGCCCGCTCCGCCGCGCCGCAAAGCGCGAGCGCCTGATCGCGCAGGCAATGCCCTTCCGCCAAGAGAAGCAGCGTCTGGGGATCGATCTCGTCGACCCCGATCGTGTTGCGCCGGCGCGCCCGGCGGCGCCGGGCGGAGACGAGATAGAACGGCTCCTCATAGAGCTCGATCGAGTCGAGCCGGGCGCTCTCGGGGTCGGTTGCGATCACGACTGCGTCCAGCGCGCCCTCGCTCATGCGCTGAAGCAGCCGGTCCGTCAGGTCCTCGATGAGATGCAGCGGCGTTTGCGGCAGCGCCTTGATCGCGGCGGGGAGGGCGAAAGGAAGGAGATAGGGCGCGACAGTTGCGATCATGCCGATCCTAAGCGGCCCGGCGAAAGGATCGCGCGCCGCCCGGGCGGCGACTGTCACGCCAGCCGCCGCCGCCAGCGCGGCGCGCGCCTCCGCGATGACGCCGGCCGCTCGGGCGTCGACCCGCACGGCGCGGCCTTCGCGCTCGAACAGCTTGAGGCCAAGCTCCGCCTCGAGCTTGAGGATCTGGCCGCTCAGCGTCGGCTGGCTAACGTTGCAGGCCGCCGCCGCCCGGCCGAAATGGCCATGATCGGCGACCGCGACCGCGTATTCGAGGTCCCTGAGGTTCATAAATGCGCCATCGGCGTTGACGATGATTGCTCATGGAATTATCGATTGGACCGATTGTCAATGCTGCGTTAATTGGACGCATATCTGGCTTAATTGTAACCGAGGAACACGCGCCATGATAAACCGACGCGCTTGGGCTTGAGCGCGAGTGCGCGGCATTCGCAGGCGCTGCTTGTTTCTGAGGGAAAATCCCGGGGACAGCCCTTAGCCCTGCGGCGCTCTGTGCAGACATCCGGAACCAGAACGGCTATTTCGTTTCGCAACCTTGAAGAGCAAACAATCGAATTGGAGGCAACATGAACGTCGAAAACAAGTGTCCGGTGGGCGGAGCGCGCGCTCGCTCGCTTCGTGACTGGTGGCCGAACCAGCTGAACCTCAAGGGTCTCCACCAGAACTCAGCCAAGGCCGATCCGATGGGCGAGGCGTTCGACTACGCCAAAGAATTCAAGAGCCTCGACCTGAATGCGGTGATCAGCGACCTCAAAGCGCTCATGACGGACTCTCAGGACTGGTGGCCGGCCGATTTTGGCCACTATGGGCCGCTGTTCATCCGGATGGCGTGGCACAGCGCGGGCACCTATCGCATCCACGACGGCCGCGGCGGCGCCGGAGACGGCCAGCAGCGTTTTGCGCCCCTCAACAGCTGGCCGGACAACGCGAGCCTCGACAAGGCGCGCCGCCTCTTGTGGCCGATCAAACAGAAATACGGCCGGAAGATCTCCTGGGCCGACCTTCTGATTCTCACCGGCAATGTCGCCCTCGAGTCGATGGGCTTCAAGACCTTCGGTTTCGGCGGCGGGCGGATGGACACCTGGGAGCCGGACGATACGATCTACTGGGGTCCTGAAGGCGAATGGCTCGCCGACGAGCGCTACTTCGGCGACCGCGAGCTCGAGCATCCGCTCGGCGCGGTGCAGATGGGGCTGATCTACGTCAATCCGGAAGGCCCGAACGGCAAACCGGATCCTATCGCCGCGGCCAAGGATATTCGCGAGACGTTCAAGCGTATGGCGATGGACGACGAGGAGACCGTCGCGCTCATTGCGGGCGGTCACACTTTCGGCAAGACCCACGGCGCCGGCGATGCGAAGAAGAATGTGGGCCCCGAGCCCGAAGGCGCCACCATCGAGGAGCAGGGGCTCGGCTGGAAGAACAAATTTGGCACAGGCAAAGGCAATGACGCGATCACCAGCGGCCTTGAGGTCATATGGACCACGACGCCGACGAAGTGGAGCAACAACTTCTTCCAGAACCTGTTCGGCTACGAATGGGAGCTGACCAAGAGCCCGGCGGGCGCCTATCAGTGGACGCCGAAGGGCGGCGCAGGCGTTGGCACGGCGCCAGATCCGCACGACGCGTCGAAGCGTCGCACGCCCTCGATGCTGACCACCGACCTCGCCTTGCGGCTGGACCCGGCTTACGAAAAAATTTCGAGGCGCTTCTTCGAGCATCCAGATCAGTTCGCCGACGCGTTCGCCCGCGCGTGGTTCAAGCTGACGCACCGCGACATGGGTCCGATCGTGCGCTATCTCGGCCCGCTGGTGCCGAAAGAGACACTGATCTGGCAGGACCCGATCCCGGCTGTGGATCATCCGCTGATCGGGGAAAAGGACATCGCAGCCCTGAAGGCGAAGATCCTCGCCTCGGGTCTCTCCGTTTCCGAGCTGGTCTCGACGGCCTGGGCGTCGGCGTCGACGTTCCGCGGCGGCGACAAGCGTGGCGGAGCGAACGGCGCGCGCCTTCGCCTCGAGCCGCAAAAGGACTGGGACGTCAACCAGCCTGCTCAGCTGGCGAAGGTGCTGCAGACGCTCGAAGCTATCCAGAAGGAGTTCAACGCTTCGCAATCTGGCGGGAAGAAGGTCTCGCTCGCCGACCTGATCGTTCTCGGCGGAGGCGTCGCGATCGAGAAAGCCGCGAAGGGCGCCGGGCACGACGTGAAAGTCCCCTTCACGCCGGGACGCACGGACGCGTCGCAAGAGCAAACCGACGTCGACTCGTTCGAGCCGCTCGAACCGATCGCCGACGGGTTCCGTAACTATCTCCGCGGCAAGCAGCGCCTCTCCGCTGAGGAATTGTTGGTGGATCGGGCGCAATTGCTGACGCTGACGGCGCCTGAGATGACGGTTCTCGTTGGGGGCTTGCGCGTCCTCGGCGCGAATGCCGGGAAGTCGCCGAATGGAGTCCTCACCAAGCGGCCGGAGACGCTGACGAACGACTTCTTCGTCAACCTGCTCGACATGAGCACGCAATGGGAGCCGGCAGCTGGCGAAGGCGTTTATGAAGGGCGCGACCGGAAGACGAACGAGGTCAAGTGGACCGGCACCCGCGCCGACCTGATCTTCGGTTCGCACTCGCAGCTGCGCGCGATTGCGGAAGTCTATGCCTCAGCGGACTCGAAGGAGAAGTTCGTGAAAGACTTCGTGGCGGCGTGGACCAAGGTGATGAATCTCGATCGCTTCGACCTCACCTCTCGCGAGCAGCCCGTCGCAATGGCGGCGGAGTAATCCAGGAGGCCGCGCGCGGGGAAAGCCCGCGCGCGGCCTCTTATTTCCTGCGGTAAAGGCCGGTGAAGGTCACCATCACGCCGCCGCACGCGCCATTGTCCTCGACCGCAAGCCAAGGGCCGATGCGCTGCATCCGAACGAGGCAATCCCCCTCGGTTCCCTGGTCGAACGGAGTGCTGCCGTCCTCGTTGAAAGCGATCATGTTCTGGGCCGGCCTGACATTGGCGTTCAGCACCCCGGTGTGAACGTTGAGCAGGGCCGGATAGGTCTGCAGGCCGTCCACTTTCAGCATCCCGCCGCCGCCTTTGGCGATCGTGATCGAGCCGCCCGGGTGGACCCATTCGCCCGTCCAGTCCGAGTCTTTCGGCGCAGGCGCTGGAGCGACGGGCGCGACGGATGAGGCCGGGAGCCATCCATTGGTCCAGTCCTGGTTTCGCGCGAGCGGGGACTGGTAGGCCGCGCAGATGTAGGGCGGTTGCGTCTTTCCGGTGAGCACGACGTCGCCCGGCACGAGATAATCGAGCCGGCGGCAGGCGGGCGCGTCCGACGGACACGAGGCGTTCTCGTCGGCACCCCGGACGAAATAGACGCGCGAGGACGCGGTGACGCGCGACACGACGAGCGGCCGCTGCATGTCGAAGTCGACGCCGTGACAATATTCGGGATCCGCGACGCCGCGAAGCGGTAAGGCGACGAGCGCGGCGGCCAGGACACACCCCAACGTTCTGAACTGCGTCAGCATGTCGCTCCGCCAGGCCCCGATCCAGCCCGAGGATTGTAGAAGAGCCTTCGAAGCGCCGCTACGCCCCCCTTCAATGCGCGATCTTCTCCAGCGACAGATTGGTGGTGCGCGGGCCAAAGAGGCCGATCGTCGCCATCACGATCGCCATCGCCGCGGCGATGAAGACGAAGACGCCGAAAGCGCCGAATTCTTCGAGGATGAAGGCGATGATGAAGGAGCTGAGGATCACCGAGAGCCGGCTCCAGGAATAGACGAAGCCAGCGGCGCGCGCCCGGATACCGGTCGGGAACAGCTCCTGCTGATAGGCGTGGAAGCTATAGGACATGATGTTGTTTCCGAGCGTCAGCGCGACGCCCATGGCGATGATGAGCGCAGCCTCCCGGGTCTGGCCGAACACGAGCCCGCAGACGAGGATCACGCCCGCTGCGGCGACGATGATCCATTTGCGCTCGAACCGGTCGCCCAGGAAAAAACCGATCAGCGGCCCGACCGGCGCCGCGAGCGCGATCACCGTCGTGTAGCCGAGGCTGGTCGAGATCGTGATCCCCTGCTTAACGAGGAGCGAGGGGACCCAGTTCGAGAAGCCGTAGAAGCCGATCGTCTGGAAAATGTTGAAGACGCTCATCAGAATGACCCGGGCGCGCACGCCGGGGACCCAAAGGTCCATGAATCCGCTCGCCGGCGAGATCGACTCTTCCGGTCCGGGCGGCGGCAGCGGCTTGCCGTATTCGGCCTCGACCCTGGCCTCGATTGACGAGAGAACGCGATCCGCCTCGTCGAGCCGCCCGCGCTTGGCGAGCCAGCGCGGACTTTCGGGCAGCCCGCGACGCAGGAACACGACGACCGGGGCGGCGAGCGCGCCGATTAGCACCACCCAGCGCCAGCCCTCGATCCCGAACGGAGTCCCTGGCACGAGGACGAAGGCGAGAAAGGAAGCGACCGGCACGCAGACGAAGCCGATCGCCTGATTGACCGCAAACGCACGCCCGCGCATCCCCTTTGGCGCGAGCTCGCTCAAATAGGCGCCGATGGTGATGATCTCGACGCCGAGGCCGATGCCGCTGACGAGCCGCCAGAGGTTGAGGCCGAAGGCGTCGGTCTGAAGCGACACCATGATGTTGGCGGCCGAATACCAGAGGAGCGACCAGGTGAAGACCGCCCGGCGCCCGTAGCGGTCGGCGAGGAAGCCGCAGAGGATCGTGCCGATGAAGAGCCCGGTGAACAAAGCGGCGATGAAGCTCGCGACGCCGGTCGTGCCGAAGAGGCCCGCGGTCCTCGCCGTCAGCACGCCGGATTTGACCAGGCTCGGCGCGACGTAGGCGGTGAACAGCAGGTCGTAGAGCTCGAAGAACATGCCGAAGCCGAGCAGCACGATATAGGTCCAGATCGTGCGCGTCGCCGGCAGCCGGTCGATGCGGGCCGAAATGGCGCCGGCGCTCAAGCGCGCTCCTCCGCTGTCGTTCATGTTTCCTCGCCTGTTATTGCCGGCGCGATTGTCGCGCTCGAGCGCGAGCTAACAGATGCGACCTTGGGGCGTGGTGTCAAATGGACGCGGCCTCGAGGCCCAGGGGGCGCCCTTTCCGACGCTGGTGGTCGGCCGCGCCCGCGATAGAACGCCCTGCTAGCAGGGCGAAAACAGGGGGAATCGAGCTGTTTTCCGCGCGATTTGTTGCAAAAATCTCTATGTTGTCAGGTGGTTGAGCGAATGACCCCTGCGCGCCACAACAGGAAGGTAACAGGACGCTAATTCGCGCATAACGGGGCGATAACAGGCGCCCCTTGATCCTCATGCCGGCTAGATATACTTTATGTTCGCCGTATATCAACGGAGCTGTCATGCAGGTCGCCAAATGGGGCAACAGCCTCGCCATCCGCATCCCCGCCGCCGTCGCCAAGGCGCTCAAATTGCGGGCGGGGGATGAGATTCGAATCCATGTCGAGGGCGCACGCGAGTTTGCGCTCAAACGCAAGCCCAGCCGCGAGGACCTCCTGAAGCGTCTGCGCGCCTTTCGCGGCCGCCTGCCCGCTGATTTCGTATTCGACCGGGACGAGGCGAATGAGCGGTGACTTCTTCGACACGAACGTGCTGCTCTATCTGCTCTCTGAAGACATTGAAAAAGCCGACCGCGCCGAGGCGCTGGTGCGCGCGGGCGGCGGGATCAGCGTACAGGTATTGAACGAAGCGGCCAGCGTCATGCGCCGCAAGCTCAGGATGAGCTGGCGCGAGACGCGGGAGTTTTTGGCGCTCATGCGCGGCCTGCTCGATGTCGCGCCGATGACGGTGGAGACGCACGAACTCGGCCTCGTATTCGCCGAGCGCTATGGGCTCTCGATTTACGATTCGATGATCGCGGCGGCGGCGGTGCTGAACGGCTCGACGCGGCTCTGGTCGCAGGACATGCAGCACGGCATGCGGATTGGGGAGGCGCTGCGCGTGGAGAATCCGTTTCAGTGAGAACGCTGGGCGTTCGCCCTCACTCCCGCACAAGCCGCAGCGCCGCCGCCGCGGCGAATGGGGCCGCGGCGATGGCGAAGAGCGAGAGCGCGCAGAGCATGAGGAATGGCGTGAGGAACGGCGCCGCGCCGCCGCTCGCGGCGGATGCGGCCGCGACGCCGAAGATCAGCACGGGAATGGTCAGCGGCAGCACCAGCAGCGCCATCAAAAGGCCGCCGCGCCTCAGCGAAACGGTCAGCGCCGCGCCGATCGCCCCGATCATGGTGAGCGCCGGGGTGCCGGCGAGGAGCGTCGCGGCGACGAGCGCGAGCGGCGCCGGCGCCATCGCCAGCATCAGGCCGAAGAGCGGCGAGACGAGGATGAGCGGCAGCGCGCTCGTCGTCCAGTAGGCCGCGCACTTGATCAGCACCACGAGCTCGAGCGGCAGCGAGCCGTTCATCATCACGTCGAGCGAGCCGTCGTCGTGGTCGGCCTGAAAGAGGCGGTCGAGCCCGAGCAGGGTCGCAAGCAGCGCCGCGATCCAGAGGATCGCGGGGCCGAGCCGCGCCAGCAGGTTGAGATCGGGCCCGAGCGCGAACGGCATGATCGCGACCAGAATGAGAAAGAACACCGCGCCGACCGAAGCGCCGCCGCCGATCCGCCGCGCAATGCGCCATTCGCGCAGGAAAAGGGCAAGGGCGGCCCTCATCCGGCGGCGCTCGCGCGCCGCCACCTTCTCCCGCAAGCGGGAGAAGGGTAGCGCCCCCTCTCCCGCTCGCGGGAGAGGGCTGGGGTGAGGGCGAGCGCCCCCCTCACGCCGCCGCCCCCTCGATCGCCCCTAACCGCAGCTCCTGCGCGAGCGAAAGCCCGAGCGGCGCGTGGGTTGCGGCGACGACGATCCCGCCGCGGTCGAGATACGATTGCATGATGGTGGTGAAGGCGGCTTGCGCGGCGGCGTCGAGCGCGGCCGTCGGCTCGTCGAGGAGCCAGAGCGGCCGGTCGGCGACGAGGAGGCGGGCGAGCGCGACGCGCCGCTTCTGCCCGGCCGAGAGCGCGCGCACCGGAAAGTCGATCACATGAGCGAGGCCGACGCGCGCAAGCGCCGCGCCGCTCGCCTCACGCGACGGATCGCTGCCGAGCGCGCCCGCCCAGAAGGCGAGGTTCTCGTTCGCCGTCAGCGCGCCTTTCAGCGCATCCGCGTGGCCGAGATAATGCGCCTGTTCGCCAAGCGTGCGCTCGGGATCGCCGCCGTCCAGCGCGAACCCTCCGGCCTCAACCGGAAGAAAGCCCGAAAGCGCGCGCAGAAGCGACGACTTGCCGGCGCCGTTCGGCCCTGTCACGATCAGCGCCGAGCCTTGGTCGACCTCGAACGAGAGCCCGGAAAAAAGGCGCCGCCCGCCGCGTTCGATCGCCAGGTCCCACGCGCGCAGGCGCATCATATCCCCTTGAAAACGCGCGCCGCGCGGCCTCGATGCGGCCTCGAATAAGACGATAGTTTGTGTAGCCTGCCTCCGCGAATTTATCTATAAGCCGCCCATCCCTCCCGTCCCCGCCTTTCGGAGCGCCCCCATGGCCAGCCTCGACAGTTTCAAGTGCCGCAAATCGCTGACGGTCGGGGCCAAGACCTACGAGATCTACTCGCTGAAGACGGCGGAGAAGAACGGCCTCGCGGGCGTGTCGCAGCTGCCGTTCTCGCTCAAGATCGTGCTCGAAAATCTGTTGCGCAACGAGGACGGCCGCACCGTCAGGAAGGAAGACATCGAGGCCGTGGCGGCCTGGACCGAGAACCGCGGCAGACATGAGCATGAGATCGCCTTCCGCCCGGCGCGCGTTCTGATGCAGGACTTCACCGGCGTGCCCGCCGTCGTCGATCTCGCCGCCATGCGCGACGCGATGACCGCGCTCGGCGGTGATCCGAGCAAGATCAATCCGCTCGTGCCGGTCGATCTCGTCATCGACCATTCCGTTGTCGTCGACTTTTTCGGCACCGGCAAATCGCTCGGGCAGAACGTGGCGCGCGAATACGAGCAGAACCAGGAGCGCTATCGCTTTTTGAAGTGGGGCCAACAGGCCTTCTCCAACTTTTCGGTCGTGCCGCCCGGCACCGGCATCTGCCATCAGGTCAATCTGGAATATCTCGCCCAGACCGTTTGGTCGTCGAGGGAGAAGCGCGACGGCAAGACGGTCGAGGTCGCCTTTCCCGATACGCTTGTTGGCACCGACAGCCACACCACCATGGTCAATGGCCTCGCCGTTCTCGGCTGGGGGGTCGGCGGCATCGAAGCGGAGGCGGCGATGCTCGGCCAGCCGCTCTCGATGCTGCTGCCGGAGGTGATCGGCTTCAAGCTGCACGGCGAGTTGCGCGAGGGCGTCACCGCGACCGACCTCGTGCTGACGGTCACCCAGATGCTGCGCAAGAAGGGCGTCGTCGGCAAGTTCGTCGAGTTCTACGGCCAGGGCCTCAATGCGATGTCGGTGGCCGACCGCGCGACGATCGGTAACATGGCGCCCGAATACGGAGCGACCTGCGGCCTCTTCCCGATCGATGCGCAGACGCTCGGATATCTCAAGACGTCGGGGCGCAAGCCCTCGCGCATCGCGCTCGTCGAGGCCTACGCCAAGGCGCAAGGCGCCTACCGGACGCGGCTCGCCGCCGATCCGCTGTTCACCGATACCCTCGAACTCAACCTTGGCGAGGTCACGCCCTCGCTCGCCGGCCCCAAGCGTCCGCAGGACCGCGTGGTCCTCGCCGACGCCAAGGCGGGCTTCGCGCAGGCGATGACGAGCGAGTTCAGGAAGGCCGACGCGTTCTCCGAACGCTTCAAGGTCGAGGGGACCAATTACGATCTCGGCAACGGCGACGTCGTCATCGCCGCCATCACCTCCTGCACCAACACCTCGAACCCGACCGTGATGATGGGCGCGGGCCTCGTCGCCCGCAACGCTGTGGCCAAGGGCCTCACGGTCAAGCCCTGGGTCAAGACTTCGCTCGCGCCGGGCAGCCAGGTCGTGCAGGACTATCTGAAGGAAGCCGATCTGCAGAAGTCGCTCGACAAGCTCGGCTTCAACCTCGTCGGCTTCGGCTGCACGACCTGCATCGGCAATTCCGGTCCGCTCGCGCCGGAGATTTCCGCGACCATCGCCAAGCACGACCTGGTCGCCGCCGCGGTGCTCTCGGGCAACCGCAATTTCGAGGGACGGGTCAATCCGGACGTGCGGGCGAACTATCTCGCTTCGCCGCCGCTCGTTGTGGCTTATGCGCTGGCCGGCTCGATGCAGGTCGACCTGACCCGCGATCCGCTCGGCGCCGACAAGCAGGGCAGGCCTGTCTATCTCGCCGACATCTGGCCGAAGTCGGAGGAGGTGCAGGACCTCGTCGAAGCGACCATCACCGCCAAGATGTTCAAGACAAAATATGCGAGCGTGTTCGACGGCGACGCCAACTGGCGCAAGGTCAGGGTTCCCGCCGGCCTCACCTACGCCTGGGACATGGGCTCGACCTATGTGCAGAACCCGCCCTATTTCGAGGGCTTGAGCAAGACGCCGACGCCGGTCGCCGATATCGAGAATGCGCGGATCCTTGCGCTCTTCCTTGATTCGATCACCACCGACCACATCTCGCCGGCGGGCTCGATCAAGGCCGCGAGCCCCGCGGGCCAGTATCTCATCGAGCATCAGGTCCGCCCGGTTGATTTCAACCAGTACGGCACGCGGCGCGGCAACCATGAGGTGATGATGCGCGGCGCCTTCGCCAACATCCGCATCAAGAACCAGATGGTGAAGGACGAGACGGGCAATGTCGTCGAGGGCGGCTTCACGATCCATCAGCCGTCCGGCGAGCGGATGGCGATCTATGACGCCGCCATGCGCTATGAGGCCGAGAAGGTTCCGCTCGTGGTGTTTGCGGGTCGCGAATACGGCACCGGCTCGTCGCGCGACTGGGCGGCCAAGGGCACGAAGCTCCTCGGCGTGCGCGCGGTCGTCGCGCAGAGTTTCGAGCGCATCCACCGCTCGAACCTCGTCGGCATGGGCGTGCTGCCGCTCGTGTTCGAGGAGGGGACGAGCTGGGGCTCGCTCGGCTTGACCGGCCAGGAGACGGTGACGATCCACGGCTTGGGCGAGAGCTTGAAGCCCCGCCAGACCCTGCATGCGGAGATCAAGCGGGCGAACGGTGAGACGTTCCGCGTGCCGCTCACCTGCCGGATCGACACGCTCGACGAGCTTGAGTATTTCCGCAACGGCGGGATCTTGCCGTACGTGCTGCGGCAGCTGGCGGCGTAAGAACCCTCTCCCCGCCTCGGCGGGGAGAGGGCAGGGTGAGGGGCGTGGCGATTGGCTGCGAGGGGAGAGCTTGCCTGTGCGCGGACTTCGAATAGTCGAGACCCGCCGGGCGCGGGACTTGCGCGAAGGCCAAACCCCCGCAGAAGCCTTGGTATGGCGAGCGCTTCGCGGCCGTGCGCTCGCAGGCTTCAAATTCGTCCGCCAGGAGGCGATCGGGCCGTATTTCGCTGACTTCGCGTGTCGGGTTGAAAGGCTCGTCGTCGAGATCGACGGCGCGACTCATTCGACCGACGAGGAGCTTCAGCGCGACAGGCGCCGTACCGAGGGCCTTCGATCGCACGGATACGAGGTCCTACGTTTCACTAATGACGACGTCTATCGGAACGTCGATGGCGTGCTTGCGACCATTCTTGCCAGTCTCGAAAGACGAGATGCGTCCAGTGAACCCTCTCTTCCCGGCGTCGAGGGGCAAGGTGATTAGCCGGAGCGGAGAATCGCCCCGCCCCTCATCCCGTCCTTCTCCCCGCGAGCGGGGAGAAGGGGCGAAACGGCGGGATTCTGTCCTGAGGCGGCTCGCGGCCTGATGGGCGCTGCAGTGGGCCGGCCCCGATCGGGGGCGAAACGGCGGGTTCGACGTTTCACATGCGAAATGGTAGCTTTCCTCCCGGTCCAGCCACCCGGGCTGGCCGTCGGGTGCGCCTCCCGGTCGGCGCAAGCGGGGCTTCGCGATGCTTCCGAGCGCAGAATCGGCCTGTTTCGTGATCGCCGACATTTCCGGCTACACGAACTTCGTCTCCGGGGTCGAACTCGACCACGCCCAGGACATCATCGCCGACATCATGGATACGCTGGTCAGGGCGCTGAGACCCCCGTTCCGCCTCGCCAAGTTCGAAGGCGACGCGGCCTTCGTTTACGCGCTCGCCGACAAGGTCGACGGGTCGCTCCTGCAGGATTCGATCGAGCAGGCGTATTTCGCCTTTCGCAAGCGGCTCCGCAACATCAAGCAGGCCAACAGCTGCGAGTGCCAGGCGTGCAGCCGAATGCAAAACCTCGACGTCAAGTTCGTCGTTCACCACGGCGAGTTCATCCGGCAGAAGATGGCCGGCCGCGAGGAACTCGCAGGCCGGGACGTGATCCTGGTCCACCGCCTGCTCAAGAACGACGTCAACAAGAGTCTCGGTGGCCACGCCTACGCCCTCTATTCCGACGCGTGCGTCCGGGCGATGGGGATCGACCCGAAAGCACAGGGCCTCGTCGAGCACTCCGAGGCGATCGAGCATATCGGCGAAACGCAGTGCTGGCTGCGCGATCTCGAAGAGGCGTGGACGAGGGAAAGCGGGACAGCCCGCAATGTGGTTCAGCGCGCCGACGCGTTCGCGGTGATGGAGAGGGATTTTGCGGCGCCCCGGCCGGCGGTCTGGGAGCATGTCACGCTGCCCGCGCATCACTCGCGCTGGCAGAGAAGCGACGGCGTCGTCGAAAACTCAGCGAAAGGCCGGCGCGGCGCGGGCACGCAGAACCATTGCCTGCACGGCAAGGACGCCGTCATCGAGGACATCCTCGACTGGCGTCCGTTCGACTATGTGACCCAGACCGCCCTTCTGCCGATTCCGGGCGCCCCGAAATTCCTGATGACCTACGCGTTCGAAGAACGGGACGACGGCGGCACGCATTTCGAGTTCCGCGTCGCCAAGCCGAAGCCGAAGGACCTGCCGTTCTACGAGCAAGTCTGGCCGACGGTGGAAAAGAATTTCAACGTGGGCTTCGAGATTCTGCGAACGATGCTGGAAGAGCAGAGAGCGGCGCTGGCCGCCGCGGACGAACCGGAGTTGCCCGTTTCGCGCGCACGCTTCGCGACGCAGCCGGTTCACGCAATCCCTTCTCCCCGCGGGCGGGGAGAAGGTTAGGATGAGGGGCTAGGCTAGAAGCCGTCCAGCCAACGGCGCCATCCCCTCACCCCAACCCTCTCCCCGCAAGCGGGGCGAGGGGGTTACGGGCACAGGGCAACCACCTCTCAAATCCGCCCGCGTCCGGCCCAGGCGTTGACCCACCAGAACCAGCCGAGCGCGAACGGTAAGAGGAAGCTCAGCGAGAGGACTTCGGCCAGCGTCCGCTCGGCGGCGAGATCGAGGAGGACCCGCGTCGGGGCGAGCGCATCGTCCGCCGGCAAAGGACCCGCAACGAAGTCCCGGTCGCGCACCCACTCGTCCGGGCGGGCGCCGGCGAAATCGCTCGCACCGGCGCGCGGGCGCGAAGGTTCGTCGAGGGCGAGGGGTTCCTGCTTGCGCGAACGGGGCGCGCTCGCCGGCATGGTGAACGGAACCGTCTTCTTGCTCACGCGGCTTTCCTTTTCCTGGCGCCGAAGACCTCGCGGGCAAGCGCGTCGATCTCGCGCGCCGCCTCGCTCGACGGCTGAGCCTCGATCACCGAAAGCCCTCTGGCGGCGCTTTCGGCATAGACGATGCGCTGGTTGAGAACGCTGGCCAGAACAGGGACATCCTCGAATTGCGCCAGCGCCGCGGCGGCGTCGCGGCCGATCGCGGTTCTGGCGATGCGGCGGTTGATCACGAAGGCCGCATGGAGGCCCTCTTTCAGCACTCGCGCCTCGCGGATGAGCTCCACCGTGTCGGCCGCCGCCCAGACATCGTAGGGCGAGGGTTGGACGGGAATGAGCACGGTGTCGCTGGCGAGGATCGCCGAGCGTCCGAGTTCGTTGACGCGCGGCGCGCCGTCGATGATCGCGATGTCATAGTTCGCCGCGAGACGCGCGAGGTCGCGATGCAGGGTCGGCTTCGCCATGCCGACGATCGCAAACGGCGGCTCGCTCTCGCGGGTGCTGGACCAGGCCATCGCGCTGCCCTGCGGATCCGCGTCGATCAGCAGGACCCGCGAACCGGAATGGGCGAAGCTCGCCGCGAGGTTGATGGCGACGGTCGTTTTGCCGACGCCCCCTTTTTGATTCAGAACGCCGATGATCATCGGAATGCGTTCCTTTACGGGCCAGAGAAAGCGCGAATCGAGAGAGCTTATGCTGCACTGCAGCAATGTGTCTCACAACCGGCAGCTTCCTGCAAGCGCAGCGGTTCGATCGACGTTCACTTTTTGGGGCGGGATCGGCCCAGAGCCTATCCGCTGGGCGGCTGCAGTGTCTCGAGAATGGTCTGCAGGCGATCGCGTGTGTCCTTGTCTTCGACCTGCGAAACGCTGAGTTTCAGATCGCCGACAATGCTCTCGATCTTCCAGCTCGATGCCCCCTCGCCCGCCACTTCCGCGGCGAGCTCTTCAGCCCTGTCGCAGTCGCGCGCGTCGAATGCGGCGCCGAGCAGGGTCGGGTTCAGCCATTCGTCGGCGACGTTGCGCTTTCTCGCTCTTTCGCAGGCGGCAAGCACGATCGGGGCGACGGTCTGCGCGCGCGATTCGTCGCCTTTGCGCTTTCGCTGGCGGTAGAGCCGCGGAAGGTTGCCGGAGCAGTAGTACAGGTTCAGGTCGATCTCCATGCCGCGTTCATAAGCGTCGATGGCTTTGTTGAGGGGGACCAGGCCTTCAGCCGGCGTCGCGGCCTTGGCGAACAGCCGCTTGTAGCGCCCCCCGAGCAGGCCGAGGCGTTCCGGCGTCGGCCCCGAACGCTCGATCAGCGCCTCGAGCTTGGCGATCGCTTCGATCGGTTTTCCCGCGTTCGACAGCGCAAAGGCGTTCGACTCGCGAATCTCCTCCTGATCGGCGATCTCGTCTGGGAACCTTCCGATGTAATCGGTGATCCAGCTCCAGTCGCCAGCGTTATCGGCGGAATCCTTGAGCAAGCGCAGGAGCGCGATGACGGTCGCGGCGGTCACCGGCGGTTTCCAGTATTGCGCGACGAGCTCTTTGGCCTTCGCCATGCGGTCAGCGTGGGAGAGGGCGCGCACCGCGCGGATGTCGCCCTGAAACGCGGCGAGTTCGGCCATCGCATCCTTCATCGAGGATGCCGCCGCCGGATTCACCGCGGTCGGATATCCGGGGATCGATTCGAAGATGGGCGAAACGCCCCGCCCCATACTCTCGATTGGGCCCTTGATCGTGTCCTTTATCGCCTGTGCGGTCGCGTCCGTGATGGCGCCCTCGGGCAGCGGATAGCGCAGGGTCCGCATCTGCGCGACGTCGAAGAGGGCCTTCGACCAGTCGGAGGCGAGCAGCACGCAGCCGATCTCTTTCGCTGCATGGCGGATGCCGACCTCGTAATAGACATTGCCGTTCGGGATCGTCATGTCGGCGAGCACCAGATCGGCGAAATAGAGCCGCTCGATCATCTGGGTAATGATCATGGCGCCGGTGTCTTGGTCCGCGCGGACCGGCTCGTAGCCGAGCGTCTCGATGACGGGCGCATAGGCGCGATCCCAGAGCGCGTTGAAATCGATCTCCGGCACCCCGACCGTCGCGTCGGCCTGGGTCGGCTTTTTCCCATACGGCATGATCATGAAGCAGATCGGCTTCGGCATCGAAATTCTCCCACCCCGTTTGGCCGGACCGGCCGCCTGTCCCTCGTCACCCCCAGAGCTTCGTCGTGTCCAGCCACAGCGCCCGCCCGCCCTGCTTGCCGACCTCCTCCATCATGTGCTGCGCGCCTCCCGGCCCGTCGCCGCCCTCGCCGTTCCAGAGGCAGACAAGATCGACCCTATCCAGGCCGAACCGCGAGGCGGCGTCCAGCATCCAACGATTGTTGCGTTCATAGGGGTCCTCGCCCTCCGGCGTTTCTCCGCGCTCGAGCGGCAGCACGCGCAGCGTCGCCCGCGCCTTCGCGGCAAAAAAGCGGGCGCGCCAGTCGCCGTCGGCGAAATCGACCGATTTTGCAAGAAACGTGGCCTCTTCGAACGGAATATAGAGTTCGAGCGTGGCGGAGCGCGCGAGCGCGGCTTCGGCGAACAGAAGATCGCCGCCGCAAGCGCCGCCGCAAATGCAAAGGTCGCGCGCCCCGACGTCGAGCCCCGCGAGCGCGTCTTGGATCGCGCTTGCGGCGATCGGCTCCTTGTCCGGCGGAAAGCGCGGCTTTTCGCGGCCCGGCGCGTCGATCATGTGGCCGCTGAAGAGCACGACCTTGCGCGGCGTCCAGTCGTTCGGCTCTCCCATGCGCCGCCGCTCCCCGTGACTGAGGCCCCGTTCCGCTTTCGCCTAGAGGAGGTCGAAGGCGGCCGGCAGATGCTCTTCCTTCACCTGTCGCGCGGCTGCGGTCGCGCCCAGCTTCGCAAGGTCGTCCATGTTGGCCGGATTGTCGATTGCGGCGATCTCAACAATCTTGTCCGGGGCGAGCTCAATCTTCAGTTCTGAACTGAGCCAGTCTTTGTCGAAGAGGACGTTGTACCGAGCGTAGGTCGCAAGCTCCGGTCCAGCTTGGCTGTCGAGCTTCATGTCTCCGACAGCCCGGTCGATGATCCAGGGCGTGAGGCAGTTCGTCAGCCACTGGAGCATGCCGTGGTTGACCCGCACGCAATCGTCCATAAGCGATTGCAGCGCGCGGATGCCCTGCTCGGCAGCCGGCGCCGCGAGAAGCGCCGCAGCCGTTTGGTTCTGCGTGATGCTGCCGGTGCCGACGGAGATCATCAGCACCTGGTCCTTGCCCGTTCGCCAGCGGAAGCCGTGGCCCTGAAGCGCCGCCAGCATGAGAAGTTGCAGCGCCGGATCGTTGAATGGACTGACGCCCCCGTCGACGAAGGCGGCGTCGACCACGGCGCCGTCGCGCGACGAAATTGCGATCCGCTCGGGCGCGAAATAGGTCGGCGCCGCGGTGCTGGCGCGCACGATCTGGGTCAGGCGCAGGGCGCCGTCCTCTTTCGCGTAGCGGGCGCGGTCGCAATTGTGCAGTGGCCACGGACTGCCGGTGTCAAGCCGCTTTGTCATGATCATGAGGCCGGTCTTGATCTTGTCGCTGTCGAGCGTCGTATCGGCGCCGAGCACATGATCGAGATCATCCTGGAGCGGCGCGGCCGGAAATTTTGGCGCAAGCAGGCCGCCGAGCATGAGCCTGCTGGACAAGCTGGTCTGGAAGACGCCCGCTCCGATGTTCCGGTAAAGCGCCTTCAGGTCCGCAACCGGCAGCCCGAAGGCGAGACCCGCGGCGATGATCGATCCGGTCGAGGTGCCGCCGATCAAATCGAAATAGTCGCAAAGCAGCAGCTTATCGTTCTTGGTTCGCTTGCGCAGCATGGCCTCGATGACGTCGAGATACTCCAGGGTCAAAATGCCGCGAATGCCGCCGCCGTCCAGCGCCAGAATCCGTTTCGGCGCATGGGCGGGGTCGAGATGTTGCTGCTTGGTCAGAGGCATTTGAATCGCTGTCCTTCATGAAAAGATCGCGGCCCCAAAGCGCTGAGCCAGAACTGGATAACCGTATCGTTTGTCGGCTTCCGAAACTCGTCAAGCTTCGTCGAATTGCGGCGGCGTTTCAAGCGCCGATCGGCTGGGCGGGGACGGAATGCGGTCAATCGCTTGATCAAATCGCGTCGCCGAGGCAGACTGCGCCGGAATCACCGGCGATCGCGTGGATATCGGCTTAGCGGCGTCCTGCGATCAACGTCTGCTGAATTGGTCTTCGAGCGCGGCTTGAGCCGGGACGAGCGGGGCGCCAATCGGGGACTTTGAGATGTCACGCAGGCATATCGGCGCGGCCCTCGCGGTCGCCGGTCTATTGAGCGGCTCCCAAATCGCCCTTGCGGAAGTCGAAGCGGGAAGCCGGGGGAAAACGGAAATCATCGCCTACGACGGGTGGGAGCTTTCCGGCGCGCCTATTTTGATTTGGGTTGTCAATTCCAACAATGGTGCGAATGACAATCGCGCCGACACCCCGAATACGCTCTCGTTCCCGTCCGAGAATGACCCGTTGAGCGAGTATCGCCTGAATATTCCCCAGGTGACTAGAAGCCATACAATTGACAACTCGCCTGATGCGCTCCCTTTATATTTCCAATCAAACCTTGACAAAGGTAACTCCAACACTATCCGGGCTCTCAGGAGCGAATCCGCGCACCCATCGAGGACGCTGACGCCGCGTCGGGCAGTGTCGACGGCGCCTCCCGGAGGCTGCGCGCGGTGCGTCGGGGAGGTTGCGCGAGCGACCGCTGGCCGAGCGAATTTGTTTGCCGCCCTGTTCTCGCGCGACTTCTTCCGCAAGGGCGGATCCGTCGTCCTCGGCCTCCACCGTTTAATGAGGTTGGCGCACCCTTCGTTTTGAGACTATGAGCAACGGGGTGCGTTGAGCGCCCCGGCATGTCGCCACGCGGCAAGGAGACGAGCGCTATTTGCGCCGCTGAGCCGTCAGAGGCATTGGAATTCCTCCTCAGCAAAAAGCGGCGCTTTAATGCGGCCAGAGGCGGGCGTGGCTTGGTTGACATCAACGTCGGCTTAGGGAGAGCGGCGCCTACAAAATTCTCGGCATCAAAGCGCTCGCGCCACAAAAACGGGCCAATTTGTGTCCATCTTGGTCCGATCGCGAGCGTAACACCTAAAGACTTGTTTGTCGACACATACGGCAGGAGCTCGGCAGCACCGGATTACAAACTCCTTAGACGCATTAGGATTGATGCCGGTTTTCGGGATCTGTCGAAAATTTAGTGTTGTAACCGCAATGAAATAAGGAGGAGGAAATGTTTCCGTACCAACAAATGGCCATTGGTTTGACGCCGCAATATTATGGGGGATGGTGTCGTATTTGCTCGGCAACTTGCTGTGACACTGGGAGCAGCATTATTTGCTTCGCAGCCTATTCAGGGGGTGGGGGCGGGTGCGCCCCGTTTAGCTGCGATTTGGGACGGTCCAACGTGACAGTGACGCAGGTCCAGGTTGTTCAAGCCCAGCCCGGCGACCCGGTAGAACAGCTGCAGGCGCTTCGCAAATCACTCGAGGTGGCCCTGGCCGGCGCTGAGGCGCAGGAGCAGGCGTTACGGAAGCAACGTGAGGGTGGGACGGATCAAGAAAAGTAGCCCACTTTAAGGATGCTTAGCGCCGTCTCCGGCGACGTCCGGAGCACGATGCAGATCGTTTGAATCGCCGTTGATCCGCCGCACGCGTGCGAATGCGGGGTGAGGTAGTCGTGGCCGAGGCGAATGCGTCGATTTTGCCCGCCACGAGAGATGTTGCCCAGCTGCAGGGCCGGCTGGCGCAACTGTCCTTGCAAGGATTGTGGCATGCGCAGGCGCTAGGCGCTGAATCGGTCGAAGTGACTGCCGGGCGCTTGTACACGTGGAACCGGCTGCCGCTGTCGGCGTGGCGTCGGCTGGCGGCCGAACCGGCCTTCGTGTCAACGAAATCGGTCGGTGCTGCGGGTAGCGTCTGGACGCAAGTCATGCCCGGCCCGCCGGCGTCGCCATGGTGCGTTTGGCGACTGCGTGGAGACCCCGTGGAGCACACCGGACCCGGCTGGAAGCTCTATGTCAGTCCACATCCGCTTCAGCTGGCCGAGGCTGTCGTAGCGTCATTGGACGCTGCAGCCGGGTTGCCGGTCGTGAGTTTAAAATACGGCGGCGACGCTTATGGAATCCTGACGGCCCGACAAGCTCGTCGTGCATCTTGCGTCCGTGGATGCGGTGCCGCTCCTTGCCGACCGCCTGCTGCGCTTGCTCGGCGGTTGCCCCGTGCACGGGGTGCCGTTCACGGCGGAGCTTGGGGGCGACGGACTGATCTCCTGGGGCTGCGATCCGCCTGCCGGCTCCTCCGACGCCCGCATTGGGCCGAGCTGGCGAACCTGGGTGACGCGACTTCTTGCTGAGGGATTGGCTAGCCCATGCCCTGTTGGAGCCGAACCTTGGCAAGTCGCTCTGGACCGGATCGCGCGCGCCGGCGTGGATCCGCACACGTGGACCCTGGCGGCCGACCTCTGGGCAAAAAATGACGGCGTATGATGGGATATCGGCGATGAGCACCCACGCTTCATTCGTGCTACCGGAAGATGTTCTGGTGTTTCCTGTTTCAGAATTGCCGTCGGATGTGCAAGCGCAAACCGGTTCAAATCCGGGCAGCTTCGTCGTCACGCGTCCCAACGCACGAGAGGCTTCGACGGTCGTCGATCAGAACGGAGCGGCCCTCATTGAAAGCTTCCGCCAAGCGCGTACAGTCATTGACGCAGTCATCGACTTTAGCAAGGCGCGAGGGCTCGACGCCCGCAAGGTGCTGGACGAGGCCTTCCCGCTCATCCATCAGATGGTCGCGGCAAATCTTCTGGTTCCGGCCGACTCAACTCGGGCGCAGCCAATTCGACCAACTCTCAACCAGGGGGATTCGTTCGCCGGGTGGGCGGTGGAGCGGGTCGTGCACCTTGTCGAAGACACGGAAGTCTACCGGCTCGGGGGGGCCCGCAACACGCCGCGGCTTTGAAGATCGCGCGGCCCGGACATGAGGCGGCGCTCCGAGGACTGCTACACCACGAAGCGGCGGTGCTCTCACACATCGACGGCACGTGTGCGCCGCGCTTGCTCGAAGCCGGCGAACACGACGGACGACCCTTTCTGCTTCTCGAGTGGTGCGAGGGCGTACCCATTCTGTCGCTGGCTCGGCGGCTCGACCACCAACCCATGCACACGGAAAGGTCGCGGCTGCTAGAAACATGCGCCGCCGTTCTGCGCGCCTATGCTGATTTGCACGCACGTGGAATTGTCCATGGCGACGTTCATCACGGAAACCTGCTCGCGACCGAAGAGAATAATATCCGCATCCTTGATTTTGGCCGCGCGCGCCTTGTTGCAGATTCCGGATCGCTGGGCGCTCCCCCGCGCGCTGGCGCGGCATTCTACTTCGATCCGCAATTGGCGGCGGCGATGCGCACGGGAAAGGCGCCGCCGGCTGCGAATCCCCAGGCGGAGCAGTACTCCATCGCCGTCCTGCTGCGGCACTTGCTGGTCGGACGTCCGTATCTCGATTTCGATTTGGAGCGCGAGCGGATGCTGCAGCAGATTTGCGAAGACCGTCCCGTTCCATTTATCCGACATGGCGCGCTGCCCTGGCCGGATGTCGAGCGGGTTTTGGGTCATGCGCTTGAAAAAAATCCCGCGGACCGGTTTTTGAGCGTCGCCGAGTTCGCCGACGAACTGTCGCGCGCGGGGCGACCGGATGCCCCGGCGCCAATGGAAGGCAGGGACGCGCCGGCTCTTTTGGCAGATGTCCTCCTCCGGCTAGGAGTTCAGCGGCCGCGCCTATCAGGCGCTGCGAAATTCGACGGCCCTCTGCTCGGTGAACACGGGAGCCGCAGGCGTAGCTTATGCGCTGTATCGCATTGCCAGCGTCCGCGAGGATGCCGCGCTACTGGCGCTGGCGGAGCTTTGGATCACTTGGGCTGAGCGCAATTCAAGCGACGATCGCGCATACTATTGCGAGGAGCTTGACCTGAACCCGGCGACTATCGGCCGAACCTCGCTGTTTCATACATCGGTCGGCGTCTCGTGTGTCGAGGCTTTGATCGGAGTCGCCCTAAGCGATGGCGCGAGGGCGGCGCAAGCAATCGAGCGGTTCATCGCGAGATCGCAGGAATCAAGCCATAATCTGGATCTGACGCTCGGTCGATCGGGCGTTTTGTTGGGTTGTGCGACGCTGCTGCCCGCGATGCCGGCGGACGGGCGCAGCGGCGACGCCCACAATGCAATTGTCGCGCTCGGCGACCGGGTCGACGCGGAGCTGCGCGACCAACTCGCGGAATTGCCTCCGGTCGGAAACGCTGGGGCCCTTAATCTCGGCATCGCGCACGGCTGGGGCGGCGTCTTGTTCGCGCTCCTGCGCTGGCGCGAGGTTTGCCGGCGATCGGGAGCGGACAAGGTCATTGAGAAGTACCTGCATGCCCTGGCCGCGGAGGCGGAATTTGCCGGAGACGGACTGCGCTGGAGGTGGATGACCGAGCGGCCAGGAGTGAAAGAGTTCATGCCGGGATGGTGCAATGGCACTGCCGGGCTGGCGCACCTGTGGACGCTGGCTGAGCGATTGTTTGGCGACGAAGACTACGGCGCCCTGGCTCGTAGCGCCGCATTGAACGCTTACGAGGAGCCTTCAAGCCTAGGGGATCTGTGCTGCGGGGCCGCCGGTCGTTCTTATGCGATGCTGAACCTCTATCGACAAACGGGCGACGGATTATGGCTTCGGCGGGCGCATGATCTTGCAAACAAGGCGGTCCCGTTGATCGAACAATGGTCGCTGCAGCGCGACAGTCTCTATAAGGGAGAAATCGGGGTGGCCTTGCTGGTTGCCGATCTTGAGCGGCCGGAACTTTCTTGCATGCCTCTTTTCGATATGGAACCGTGACCACGCATTAGCGCTCTTCGGATAAATGGCCGGACTCCCCCGAAGGCGGACCTGCGATTGGGCGCGAAGCGTCTGGTCTTATTTGGCTAGCCCCTTACGCGTCCTGGTGCGCCTGGACCAGGCCGGCCATGCTGGTGAAGCGGAAATCGTATGTCGGCATATCGGCCGGCGCCATGGTCGCGCCGAACCCTTCACGGTCGTGCCGGCGATAGATCCAGCAGGAGGCGAGGCCAAAAGCGTTCGCCGGCCCGTGGTCGTGGAACATGCTCTCGGCCGTATGCAGGATCTCATGCCTCTCGATCCCGAGCGTGCTCAGCTTCGACAGCATGTACTCGAAATTGCGGGAAGATGGTTTGTAGGAGCCAATGTCCTCGGCCGTGTAGACCGCATCGAAGTCGACCTTGAGCTTCTCGTTGCTCGTCGAGAAACTCTCGTTGTCGACGTTCGACAGGATGACGAGCTTATAGTGCTGCTTCAGGTACTGAAGCGCGTCGGCGGAATCGGCAAACGCCGGCCAGTCCTTCACCGAGCGGCCGTAAGTCACGCACTCGCTCCAGCTCACCGGGACCTCCCACTCCTCGGCGAGCCGGCGATAGACGATTCCCAGCAGCTCGCGATAGGGCTTGGTCGGCGTCTGGATCTGTTGCGACGACTCATGCCGGGCATGCGCCCCAAGAATCTCATCGCGGGAGAGCGGCCGGGAGAGCTTGCCGGTCAGCGGCTTCATGGCCTCGATCATGCCCGACTCCCAGTCGATCAGCGTGCCGTAGCAATCGAAGGTCAGGGCTTTGAAATCGGTGAGCTTCATTGACGGTACTCCCAGGCCGTTCAATCGTTGTCATGCCCGCGCAAAGCGGGCATCCAGGAGCGCCTGCCGCGGCACGCGCTGGCATTTAAGCCGTTTTTCTTCAACGCCTTACGGCGAACTGGACCCCCGCATTCGCGGGGGTGACACCGTGACGCGGAGCGGTTCAAATCAAGACGGTTGGCTCGCGGGCGGCGCGTGGATCCCTTCCAGTTCCGGCAGCAGAACCACGCTTTCCTGCTCGTTCGGATCCGTGCGCGCGACGACCGCGACGGCGGGTTCGGTCGCACTCAGATTGTAGGGCAGATGCGGAACGTTGGCGGGGATATAGACGAAGTCCCCGGCGCGGTTCACCATGTGGTGCTCGAGCCGCTCACCGTACCACATGCCGACTTCGCCGCTCAGCAAATGGAGCGCCGTCTCGTGGGACTGGTGCTTGTGCGCTTTGGCGCGCGCGCCGGGCGGAATTGTCAGGAGCTGCATATGGATCGCCGACGCGCCGACCGTCTCGGCGGAAATCGCCGACGCGTAGGAAAAGCCCTGCTTGCCGACGAACGGCTCGCCCGCGCGCAGGCACGCGCACACCGCCGGCTCATTGGGGATTGCGTTCATGGTCGTCCTCGTCTCCGGTCGAGGTTACGGGAGGCAGGGTTCTGGGGCAAACCCGCGCCAGGGTCAAAACCGGTCGGCTCGACCGGTTTCGACCCCACAGGACATTTCATGGCAAGCGATCGAAAGTCGCGTGTCGACGCAGGGCGGCCATCGAAGATAGCGACGGTGGACTTCACAGACGGGGGAATTCCGGCAGTCTGGCGGGATGGACAAGGTAATGACCTTTGTCCCCACAGGCGAGGAGCGTCCGATGACCCGAGCGGTGGTCTTTTGCAAAGCGCCGAAATGAGTAGTTTCCGAGGCTATCTACGCGCGCCGCGACCTTATAGCGAGGCTGGTAAACGTTCGCAGTATGAATCTCAGCTCGGCTTCGCTCGTTAGCTTACTGCGCCATTAAAAACTCGAATTTCAGCGCCGATCACAATCTAGAAAGGCGCCAGTATTAGGCGGGAGCACGCTATGTCCGACGAAACGTCGAACGAAAGGCGGGTTTCACCGAAAGCAACAAGGACCGGATCCGGTGGAGGTCACCGGCCACAACGTCCGCTATGTGGGGATCATCTCTTGGGCGCGTGATCGTCGCTGTCGTCGTCGATGATCGTCAACCAGACGAAGGAGATACTCATGGTCGGAAAGCAGACGGCTCCTGCGAATTGCCGCCCCGACCAGACGATGCCTGATCAAATCAATCCGCCGATCCGTACAACGTCTCGTCCATCACAATTGCTGCTGCGCCATCCCGCAAAAAGAGTGGTTGGGCGCGTTTCCCGTGGAGGGACACGGTAGGAGAGCCTATTAACCCCCCTTCGAACTCCCCACCATAGAGATCGCTCCCGAATTCGTTCTCGGTGACAACTCCCTCACGATCGGTTGAGTTGCCCAATCTTTTCCTCGACCGTAATCGCCGCCATCAATGTATCGATGCGTCCCATGCTCTTGCCTTGCCTCGCGCCACGAGGGGATGGTTTCAATTCGCACTTTCCATTAAATCATGAAACCTCGGCGCTCGGGACAGTCGGGCGGTCTACTCACTCAACGGTGAACCGTCCGGCGCCGCAAAGCCGGCAGCGACTATGCCGGCCCGATCATTCGAATAACTGAGAGAGAACAGAGCGAATTGATGGCGCAGCAGTCGAGCAATCCATCCTATGGCGATGGGAGTGCAGAAAGACCGCCGCCGGAAAGCCTTTGGTCAGAAGTCATGGTGATGACCTCGGCTTTCTGGGCTTCGCGCCAGCGCAACAAACTCCTGATGTTGGCCGTCGGGCTCGTCGCGGTCGTGGGGGCGACGGCTTACGCGCAGATCAAGCTCAACAGCTGGAACGGGCCCTTCTACAATGCGCTGACGCGCAAGGATATGCCCGCCTTCATCCAGCAGCTCGGCGTCTTCGCCGAGCTGGCGGGCGTTCTGCTGGTCCTCAATGTGGCCCAGACCTGGCTCAATCAGACCTCCAAAGTGGTCTTGCGCGAAGGCTTGGTGAACGACCTCCTGGACAAGTGGCTTGCGCCCAAGCGCGCTTTCCGTCTTTCGAATTCAGGCGCCATGGGCGCAAACCCGGACCAACGCCTCCAGGCTGACGCCCAACATCTGACCGATCTTTCGACCGACCTGGGCATCGGCCTTCTGCAATCGACCCTTCTTTTGTTGTCGTTCATTGGAGTGCTTTGGGGGCTGTCGCGAGGGATGTTTCTGCCGATCGCGGGCCGGAACTTCGCTCCGCCAGGTTATATGGTCTGGTGTGCGCTCCTTTACGCCGGCGCCGCATCGTATTTCAGTTGGCGTGTCGGCCGTCCGCTGATCGCTCTCAACGCCGAACATTATGCGCGGGAGGCGGAACTGCGCTTCGGCCTGGTGCGCGTCAGCGAAGAGATCGAAGACATTACTCTCTATGGCGGCGAAGCAGACGAGAGGAGCCGCCTCGACGAGATTTTCCAAACCGCCCTCGATGTCTCGAGGCGCATCGTCGGCGCCGTGACGCGGCTGACGTGGGTCACGGCTGGCTATGGCTGGTTCACGATCGTCGCGCCGATCCTGGTGGCGGCGCCTGGTTATTTCTCAGGCAGCATGACCTTCGGCGAGCTGATGGTGGCGGTCGGCGCGTTCAACCAAGTGCAGACGTCGCTCCGTTGGTTCGTGGACAATTTCTCCAGCATCGCAGATTGGCGCGCCACACTGTTACGCGTCGCGAGCTTCCGCAAATCGCTTCTGACCATGGATAGGCTCGGCCTGACCGCCCGCCGCATTGCCTTCGACGAGGGTGACAGCCCGTCGATCCGCATCGACGATCTGTGCGTCGCCACGCCTGCAGGCACCGTCATGCTGAGCGAACCGCATCTGGATCTCAAGCCGGGCGAACGTATCCTCGTAGCTGGCGAACAAGGTGGAGGAACCTGTCTCTTCCGCGCGATCGCCGGGCTTTGGCCTTGGGGAAGCGGCCGGATCACTTTTCCAGCTCGCCAGTCCGTCCTCTTCAGACCGACGCAGCCCTATGTCCCCCCCGGCGTTTTGCGCGCTTCGATCACCTACCCGCACTCAGCCGACGCCTTCACGGAGGCGGTCATAGCCAAGGCGCTCGCGGAAGTCGGCCTGGAGCGCCTCGAACCTCTGCTCGGCAAGTCGGACAGATGGGACCACCTGTTGAGCGACGACGAGAAGCACCGGTTGGCCGTTGTCCGCGTGATACTGCAAAGGCCGCTATGGGTGGTGATCCATAACGTGCTCAACCTCATCGATCCTGCCTCGCGCAAGCAAATTGAGGCGATCTTCACCGGCCCGCTGGCCGACGTCGGCGTCATCCATGTTGGCAATAACGAGAACGACGGCGGCTTCTTTACGCGGACGATTCATCTCGTGACGGATCCGAACGGGCCGAGCTTCAATCCGGCTCATGCGGTTCGGGCTTCTGATCGGACCCAACCCCCACCGCAAACCCTTGTCGCCCAATAGATTGCTGACCCATGCCTCATCCCGCCAAACGCGACTCGCAACCCAAAGCACTTTGCCAGGTCACGGCAACGAGCCGGATCAGAAGTCGACGACCAGCCGGTTCAGTTTCGGAACCGAGATCGTATCGCCGCGGATGTCGCATGGGATGCCGTCCGCCTGAGCTCGCTTAGCTCCCGGATATCGGAACGTAATTCGGTCCGGCGCCGAGCCCGTTAAGGCGAGTTCGACGGTCGCCTGGGACCGACTCCGCCGAGCCTTGAGATCGACGACGCCGAAACCCGTCGGCAGTTGATGCAGCGCGATGCCCTCGCCCTCCCACCAAGCGTCAGGAACAGCGGCGAACAATTCGAGGACGCCGCCATTTTCCCTTACCAGCATGTGCCGGATCGCGGTGGCGAATTCCGCTCCGATCCACGTGTGTGGCATGTCGCCGACATATTCCGGCGCCCGCAGATTGCTCCAGACGACCTCGGCCCAGCCGCGCCAACCCCGCGGCCTTCGACTTGCGAGCATGACCGAAAGCAGGCGGAAGGCGTCGTCGTATCGGCCCAAGGACACGAAGGCGTTAAGGTTGCGCAAGTCATAAGGCGAGTAGTTGGCTTCGAAACCAGGCGAAGAGATTTCCTTGACGCGCGCGGCGGCGCGGTCGTACGTGGCGGCGACCAATTCGAGGGGAAACGCGTCGTCGACTCGGCAGGGCTCGAAGGCGATCGAGGTCGAAGTCGGATCGACGTCGTCGCGGTCGGCAGAGCCGGGGATGAGGTCCGTCTTCATCTTCTCGGCGGTCATGCGGATGGAGCGGGTGAGGTTCGCGGCGAACTCCCGGCCCTTTGCTTTGGCGTGAGCCGCGACCCTCTGGTCGCCGATTTCAAGCGCCAGGTATTCGCAGTTCCGCCAGGCGCTCAAGGCGAAATAGTCATCCCAATAACTGTAGGATGGCTTGCTATATCCCTCGTGGCTGATGGACGGAGCCAGGAGGCCATGAAAACGGGTTTCCGGGCCGTATCGCGCGTTGGTTCGCGCGCAAAGTTCCTCGATGAACCTGGTCGCGCGGACCACCGGCTCGAAAACCGCATTCAGAAAATCGCGATCTTTGCTGATGCGATAGACGTCCGCGGCGATCCCGACAAACTCGCCCTGCGCGTCGAACTCGATATTGCTCCCATAACCCGCGTTGACCGTGCCGTCCACGTTGAGAATCGGCGGAACCATTCCGTTCTCATAAATGCGCTTGGAGTACCAGAGGACGTAGGCTTTGGCTTCTTCGATCAACCCGGCCCAGAGCAGAGCGAGAGCCTGCGCCGAGCCGTCGCGAATCCAGGTCCGGTCGTAATTCCGCGGACCGGGCTTGAAGGCGAATCGCGTCGCGTTCACAAGGATGAACGCCGTCTGCGCTTCGACGGTGTCGCTGACTTCGCGGTCACCCACCGTGATCTTGCGCGGGCCGATCTTTTCCCGCCAATGCCGCATAACGGTCTCGCGAACGACGTTGAAATCCCTGTCCGCGCTCGGCGCAATGCGGTCTCGCATCGGCGATGAGATCACGAACGCGACGCTGGCTCCGGGGGCGAGGGAAAACGCGAATTCGAACGCCGCGCTAAGAAGGGCCGAATCCGAGCGACGTTTCCTGACAGTTCGTCGGGGTCCTTTTTCAATAAGTCTGACCACATCGCCATGGTCAAATTCCGCGATGGTCACAAAGTCGGGTTTTTGCGAGAACGTGGCATAGCGTCGGTCGTTGACCGACACCTGCTTGTCTTCGACGCCAACGGCGTTGATGGCCGCGTGTCCGCCGTGCTGCCAATAGGGATCGATCTGGACCGGGCGCACCGCCAGCACCAGAGATCCAGACTTCCTCCTGCTGGCCCGATTGGCAACGCGGTACTCCACAAGAGCTTCGCTGCCCTGAGCGAGAGCCGTCGCGCGGAGTTCAACATCCCGCACAGACCAGACAACGCTAGGAATGGGCAGCGAGCCATCCACCAGAGACTGGCTGATCGCGGCGCATCCGGGCGCTCCATGCAGAGTTCTGCCAAGACGCAACATTGGAGTTGTTTGCCCCGATCCGCGCTGCGGCTCGAGGTTTCCGTATTCGTCGAAAAGCGCCTCCTCCGGCTGGTCGAACTCCCCCAGCACGGTCCAGTAGACTTGACGGCCTAACAACGACTGCGGGTAGAGGTCGCCGCGCCCGGCCAGCGCCGCCCGCTCGAGCTGACCGATCGGCATGCGATCCTTGTTCAGGATGCGCAGTTTGAGTTCATTGACGATGGCGCCGTCAGGCGCGCTCGCCTCGTGGACCGTCAGGCGAAAATACCGGCTCGTTGTCGATCGCCACCAGAAGCTGTCGCTGTCCCCGTCGCCGGTGGTGATGCGGCCCACCTCGCGAAACCTTTTGCCGTTGTCAGAAAGATGCACAGAGAACACAGTTCCGTGAGTCTCGCCCCATTCGATCAGGGCTCCGAGAGGATACCGGACGTAGCCGAAATCGACCGTGATGCTCTCCCCCACGGGCAGTTTAATCGGGGAATGCCCGAGCGCCGCGACGCGGCCCTTTTCGATTACCGACGCCGCGTCGTCGGGGCCATAGAGATTGATTTCGACAATCTCCACTCCCCGCTCCTGTTGGGGCTCGCTGCACGTCCAGCGCACCCATCGGGCGGCGACTGGGGGGAATGCAAAGACGTCCTGTCCACCTTCCCCGTGGCGCGTGGCGCAAAGATGCGCCCAAGTCTTTCCATCCGCCGAGGACTCAAAGCCGTAGGTTACCGGCGCCTGTTTGCCCCAATACACTTCCAATCCGGCGAGGGTCGCGGGCTTGCCAAGGTCGATCTTGAGCCACGCCTTCTTCGAAGGCTTTGATGTCCAAGTCGTCGCGTAGCGATCGTCGACGGCAAACCGGGGAGCGCCGCTGCTGGCGGTCGCCTTCCACCGATTTTTGGGCGGGACCCTCGTAGACTTCCTTTCCATGACCAGCCGCCTTCTTCACTGCTTCCTCGAGCCGGGCGCGAGCCGTTCAGGCCACTCGAGCCGAAGACCTCTCGGCGAAGCCGGCAGGCAAGGCTTGACGATCCGCTCGCCAAACCATCGCCGCACGCCGAACGCATGCCGGATGAGCATATTCGCGGTGAGGCCGGGACCGCTTGAATAGATACGCCATCCGCCGTCGACAGCGATTCTGTCAGCTTTGACCCGCGCCCACTCGGCGCTCGCCTGATAGCGGTCCTGGAAGGCCGCATCGCTGCTACTGAAGTATGCGTTGCGCTGCCTGAGCGACGCATGCGTCAGCCGATCGGTGACAGCGATGGGATTGGCGACCATGAGAGCGGTCCACTGCGCCTCCGATTCGCCAAGCACGCTCATGGCTTCTGCGTAGCGCAGATGCGAATGCACATACATGAGCCCGATTTCGCGGCCGAAGAATGCGGCCGATTCCGCCCGCCGGAATATCGTCTCGGGGCCCCCGTGATAGGCGATCGGTCTGTCCATGAGGCGCGCGCCATCAGAAAACAGCAGATGCTTTCGGATGAGGCCGAGATGGCGCCGCGCCTGTTGTTTCGTGAAGATTCCCCCAAACATGCCCTGTGTCATGGGAAGCAGTGAAAACGAAAGGCCTGTCTGTTTGTCGCTCGGATGAAGCAAAAGCTCCGGCAAGCCCCCCTCGGGACTGAACACGCCGTAGCCCGCCACAATGTCATCCGAAATCAGAAAACGGTTGAAGTCCTTGCGCATCGCCGCGGCGAGGGCGTCGAGTTCCTTCGCTTCTTTTGGGGGACGCCCGGCGTGACGAAGGATTGCCGCGTATCGGCGAAGCTGCTCGTAGAGAAGCGCCACCGTCCAGCTGCTTGCCATCCAATCGCGTTTCGTCGGATCGACCGGCTGAAGGGAATCGTTCCAGTCGCCGTTCCCATAGCGGATCAGGGATGTGCCGGGGATAAAACGTTGTCGCACCGTGGCGATCAGTCTATCGACATGGGTCGCAATCGGATCAACGCCAGCCGTCTTGTCAAAATTGTCATCGCGCCGCCAGGCGACCCGTTCGTCGAGAAAGGCGACATCGCCCGTCGCTTCGACGTAGTCGCATAGGGCCTTCAGCGGCCAGACAATGATGTCGCCGTGCGCCTCCCTATCCCGGATGGCGGAATAGGGCTCCAGCATGAACCACTGCGGCCAGTCGCAGCTTTTCTCGTACTGCTCGGCGAAGAGGACGCGCAGAATCGCCTTCGCTGGCTCATCATGCTGGAGCGACAGGAGGAATTCCAAGGGGCCCTGGCAGACGTCCCGGACGCCCCAGGCGCCGCCGGAATATTGTTCGAGACCATGCGGCGTCGTGAGGTGCACCATGGCGTCGTGCGCGAGCCATGGGAAGATGGCGTCTGCAGCCTCAGCGTCAGCGCTGTGGTCAGCGCTCCTGACGCGAATGCCGCGCGTGACCTTGCGCCAAAAGCGATCTGAGCCAGCCAACATGCTCTCGTCAGCAACCGGCCCGGCGTATTTTGCAGCCAGCGCCTTCGCTTGCTTTGGGTCGGTCATCGAGCCAACGACCGCGATGACGAATTCGCTGGTGGGGCGCGTCCGGATTGCCGCGTAGGCGCCGCTGCGTCGCTTTCCGTCAACGTGGAGCAACTCATCGGCTCCCACGGCTTCGACCTGCCGGGGCGTGCTCGTCACAAGGTGATAGACGGCTTTCGGGTATCGCTGGCCCCATAAATTTTCGGGATCCGGCCGAAAGGTGAATCGCTTTCGCCGCGCGTCGATCTCCATTCGACCGGCATGCGCGAATTCCTGTTCGCCGAGGACGAGATGCCCGAAAACGAGGAACCGGCATTTTTCGCCTTCGACGGCCACCCGCCATTGCATGGCGGGCTCGTCGCCCGAAACGATCGCGGAGACCGTGATGGTGCGTTCGCCCAGCCGATATATCCAGCGACAATCGCTGAGTCCCATCTCGAAGGCCGACGGCACGGTCAATAACCGCCATTCGTCCTCCGTCTCCACGAGCAGGCGCAGTCCGCTGCCGCGTGTGATGTTGTAGGGATCGCGCGAGACGGAAAAGAGCTTGTGGAAGGACGTGTTGCCGATGGTGAGCTGTGCGCCGAAGACGCCGTGCATCCATGAGGTTGCGCACAAAATTGCCTCGTCGGGCAGCATCTCTTCGCCGCTGCGCACCAAGGCGCCATGGCGGCGCGCCACGATGCGCTCCTTCTCGCGCAACACGACATGACGGCTATGCGTTCTTCGCGGAGTAAAGAAAGACAGAAGTTTGCCGTCAACCCGCTCGACATGCGTCCGCTTGCGGTAGCGCGCTCGTATCTCCTTCTCGTCGAGGACGTCGGCGACCGCAGATGGCGCATCGTGCAGAAGGCTCCGCGTTGGCAATGAGAGAGCGACTTCGCGCGGCGCCCAATCTTCGATGGCGCGTTCGACGATCTCGATCAGGCTCAGGTCGGCGTCGCTCGACGCCGCCGGGTGATCGGGTTCATAGAAGCCAAAAAATGTCCAGCGCGTTTCGCCGCCCGGCGCGAGCGTTGCAGCGTCGGACTGCAGGGCCGCGCATGCCGTTTCGAACTGTAGGCGGGCCGAAGGCAGGCTCGTCCCAAACGGACTCATGAACTGATCGGCGTCGCGGTAGCCGGGCCCCATCACCTGGCGGAAATCGGTGGCGAAGCCGGCGGCGCCTTCGAGACAGCCGTGCGCGGCAAAGGGATAAGCGCCGCCCTGCGACAGATTTTGCCGGCTCATCAGCACGTGATTCAGGCGCGGATGCAGCGCAACGTGATGGTCGAGATACTGACTGGCGTAAGCCTCGTTGTTCATCAGGAATCCCGGGTCGCCGACGCCAAGGTCCTGGATGAAGACGGCGTCGCAGGGAAGCTCGCTGTCGCGCCGGTTGGCGACTTCCACCCGCCATAGCCATGCGTTCAGGCGCGGATGCAGCCACAAGCTAACCCGGTGGCGGACGCCCGATGTCTCGCCCTCCCAAACAAAGCGATCGTCAGCGACTCCCACACTGCAGCGCGCCTCAGGGCCGACGATCGGCAGGACCCTCGCTTCAGGGCCGCCGGTGCGCAAAAAGAGACGGCCCATTCCTCCGGCGATGGGCGAAGCGAGCACCTGATTGATCATGACGCTCTGGTTCTTCTGCGTGTGCTCCATTGCGAAGATTGCGCCATTAGGCAGGAAGCTGATCGAGAGCCCGGCCGTGTTCGAGATCCGCGAGAGGCCGAGTTCGTCTTGACGGGGTGTCGTCACGCTTTCATTCGACACGCGTCTCATTCGATTTCCTCCGGCTCTCGTAGGCCGACGACTCGGGCTTAGGCGCCAATATGTGCAACACCTCCGAGGCCGCTGTCTCTCTCTTCTCTCGTGGAGGCAGGGGCGCGCTCTTCTCTCGTTGAGGCAGGGGCGCGAGCCTCGCTCCGTGACCACCCTCCTCCAAACGACTCCTCGGCGCTCGCCACGGGCGCCATTTCGAGGCGCGAATTACATTGTTTCAAAGGCTTGCGGCGCCATTTCGGGCCGACTTGACCCGCCACTCCAGCGATTGGTCTTGAATTTCCTTGCATTTGCTTCGGCGTTTTGAAATCTTTCAATAGGTTATCGCGATCCCCGACGCAAAAAAGCCTCCGCCCCTCTGTCGACGTTCCGTTGGCCACAGCGAGAACAGACAGTGAATCACAGCCGGGTCCGTTTGGCAAGAAAATGTCGATTTTCGAGGAACCGCCGAACCGACCGGAGCCCGCCGCCTGAAAGATGCTCACTCCGCCGCCGACAGACGCTGGGTCCGTCGATTGATCAAATCATCGGGCAAGGCCGCGGCGCGACGGCAGCGCGTCCATCCCGGCGAAGCGCGCCTTATCCCCCAGCGCCTCCTCGATGCGCAGGACTTCGTTCCATTTCGCCATGCGCTCGGAGCGAGAGAACGAGCCGACTTTGAGCTGGCCGGCGCCCCAGCCGACCGCGAGGTGGACGATCGAGACGTCCTCGGTTTCGCCAGAGCGCGCCGACACGATCGTTCCAAAGCCCGAGCGGCGGCCTTCTTCGTAAGCCGCCCCGGCGTCGGTGACCGTGCCCGCCTGGTTGACCTTGATCAGGACCGCATTGGCGCTGCGCTCACGCGCCGCTTCGCGCACGCGCCCGGCGTTCGTCACCAGGAGGTCGTCGCCGATCACCTGGACGCGGTCGCCAATCGCCGCGGTGAACCGCCGGAATCCTTCGGCGTCGTCTTCGGCGAACGGATCCTCGATCGAGACGATGGGATAGCGCGCGCACCAGTCGAGCAGCATTTCGGCCAGACCGTCCCGGTCGAGTTCGCGCCTCTCGAGGCCAAGCCGGTAGCGTCCCTCGCAACCGAACTCGGACGCGGCGACATCGAGCGAGATCGCGGCGTCCTCGCCCGGCGCGAAGCCGGCGCGTTCGACCGCAAGCATCAGCGCGTCGAGCGCCTGCTCGTTGCTCGAGAAGGCGGGCCACCAGCCGCCCTCGTCCGCGACGCCTTGCATAGGCCCGCGCTCAGCCATCATCCGTCCGGCCGCGTGGTAGACCTCCGCTGTCGTCTCGAGCGCTTCGGCGAAACTCGTGGCCCTCGGCGCGACAATCATGAAATCTTGCACGTCGGTCCGCCGTCCGGCGTGGGCGCCGCCGCCGAATATCTGGATTTCGGGCAGCGGAATCAACGCCGGCCCGTCGCCGGCGAGGTAGCGCCAGAGCGGGACCTTGCGGCTCGCTGCCGCCGCCTGGAGCGCCGCGAGCGAAACGGCCGTCAGGGCGTTGCCGCCGAGCCTCGTCAGCGTCGGCGTGCCGTCCAGCGACACGAGTCTTCGGTCGAGACCGGCCTGATCGAATGCATCGCAGCCGATGAGCGCGGGCGCAATCTCGGTGCGAATTCCCTGCAGCGCATCTTGCACGCCGAGACCGCCGAACCGCGGACCGCCGTCGCGTTTCTCCACCGCCTCGCGGCTTCCCCGCGACGCGCCAGCGGGAGCGACGCCTCGCCCGACGGCGCCGTCGCTGAGCTCGATCTCCGCTTCGACTGTGGGGCGGCCTCGCGAATCCCAGATGCGTCGCGCGCGCAGCGATTGAATGACCGGATCGCTCATGCGGCGCGGCCCCAAACCTCGGAGACATCCTCAAGCCTCATTGGCGGCCGGGCGACGAGCGGCGCCGCGCAACGGCGGACCGTCTCGCGCTCGCTCTCGCGGGTCAGATATTCGACCGGAGATTTTCCGTCGACCCGGGCGAGGAACAATGCGGGCAGCAGCGCGGCGGCGCGGCGTTCGAGTTCGCTCGCGTCCTCCCAGTCGACGCATTCGAGATAAGCGCCCGCCAGCGCCGAAAAGGCGGCAAGGTATCGCTTTTTGTCGGCGCCGGCGCGCGCGCCTTTCAAGAGGAGGTGGTTGAGACAGAAGGCGAGGTCGAAGGCGGGATCGCCGAACCACGCGCATTCGGCGTCGAGAAAGACCGGGCCGCGCGGACCTTTGAGAATGTTCTTCGGGCTCACGTCGCCGTGCACGAGCGAGCGCTTTGTCGCAAGCGTCTCGCTCGCCAGCGCGTCGAAGCGGTGGGCGAGCGAGGGATGCGCGCGGGCAGTCGCGCGCAGATAGGGCTCGATCCGAATCGCTTCGAACGTTTCGTCGTTCGCGAACGCCATGCGTATGCTTGGGTCGGCCGCGCTTCGGGCATGGATCAGTCCGAGGTCGCGCCCGACCGAGACCGCAAAACTGGCGTCGACCTGGCCAGCAAGGAGCTCCGTCTTCCACAGCGCAAACTCTGCAGGCGGCAGGTATTCCATGGCGAAGAGGCCCGCCGTCTTGTCTTCGCCAAGCACCTCGGGGACCGAGCGCGGGAGCCAGCGACTGACCGCGCGCATCCAGGCGGCCTCCGCGGCGTTGCGCCCGACGGGCGCCTCCCAGAGCGCCGCGACCTTGAGCCTCGGCAGGGCGCGCTTGACGCAGAAGCATCGTCCGCCAGCCTCGATCAGGCTGATGTCCGACGAGACGCCGCCGGCGAGCGGCGTAACCCTGACCGTCTCGGCGGCGCCGATGAGGCCAAGACGACACAGGGACTCGCGAAGCTCGCCGCTCGCATGGGGGGCGAGCGTCAATAGGTGGCCCGGCCGCCCGAAAGATCGAAGACCGCGCCCGTGCTGAACGAACATTCGCGGCTCGCGAGCCAGCAGATGAGCGACGCGGCTTCCTCGACGGTGCCAAAGCGCTCCATCGGGATCTTCGAGCGCATATAGGCAATATGCGCCGGCGAAACCTGTGCGAGGATCGGGGTGTCGATCGTCGCCGGAGTGACGGCGTTGACGGTGACGCCGTCTTTGGCGAGTTCCTTGCCGAGCGACTTGGTGAGGCCGATCACCGCCGCCTTCGACGCGCTGTAGGCAGATGCTGTCGGATTGCCTTCCTTGCCCGCAATCGAAGAGACGTTGACGATCCGACCATAGCCGCGCGCTTTCATCAGCCGCGCGACGAGACGGTTGCAATAGAAGAGGCCGTTGACGTTGATGTCGAAGACCCGCTTCCATTCCGAGACGGGATAGTCGATGACGAGCGCATTCAGTCCCGCCACGCCCGCGCTGCAGACGAGCGCATCGATCTCGCCCGTCGCTGCGCGGGTTGAGGCCGTCGCGCGCTCGACATCGGAAGGATCAGTGACATCGATGCGTTCGGCGCGGCATCGCGCGCCGAGTTCGGCGGTCGCCGAATTCGAGCCGGTCTTGGTCGAGGTCCCAAAGCGTGACCCGTCCGCCTTCGGCGACGAACCGGCGCACAACCGCAAGTCCGATGCCGGAGGCGCCGCCGGTGACGACCGCCGACATGCCGTCGAAGCGCTCGTCCGTTCCCATTGCTTGCTACCTTCCCGGGCCTCTCTGATTCGTCACTATGGGAACAACGCCGCTCCAACGTCAACCTGCGAGTTGCGGGCGAAGATGGCGTTTATTCAATCCCTTATAAGAACAAGCACGGCGAACAGGCGTCTGCTGTTTGAGGTTGAGCGCTTCAAGCTTACGCCGCCCTGATCGCCCGTCTCGCGGCGCCCGAGCCCGCCATCACGACAACCATCAGGAACACGCCCCGCACCACGGATTGCCAGTAGGCGCTGAGGCTGATCCAGCCGAGCCCGTTCTCGAAATTGAGCACGTTGAAGATGAGGCCGAGCAGCAGCACCCCGATCAACGTTGTGGCGACCGAGCCTACGCCGCCCGTCAGCAGCGTTCCGCCGACGACGACGGCGGCGATCGAGAACAGTTCCCAGCCCACGCCTTCCGCCGGCTGCCCGGCGCCGAATTGTGCGGCGAGGATAACGCCGGCAAGGCTCGCGAACACTCCGGACTGGACGTAGGTCCAAAACTTCACCCGGTCGACCGGCAGGCCCATCAGCCGCGCCGCTTCCTCATTGCCGCCGATCGCCAGAACGTAGCGGCCGAAGCTGGTGAAGTTGAGCACGATTGACCCGTAGACATAAGCCGCGCCGGCGATCCAGGCCGGTGTCGGGAAACCGAGAAAGTCGCCCTGGCCGAGCCAAGTGAAGTCTGTGTCGTAGGAGACCGAGACCGACTGGTTGTGCGCAAGGAGAAGGCCGGTCCCGCTCGCCATCAGCATGCCGGAGAGCGTCGCGATGAAGGGCAGGATCTTCATCCGCGTCACCATGAAGCCGTTGATGGCGCCGACTGCGACTCCGGTGGCGAGGCCGCCCAGCAATCCCGGAAGGAGCCCCATCGGGGAAAGCACCGCGGAGACGACGCTGGCGCAGGCTGCGGTCGTTCCGACCGACAGGTCGATGCCGGCCGTCATGATGACGAAGCACATGCCAAGGCTTGTCAGCGCGAACATCGAATTGTAGCGCAGCACGCTCAGCACATTGTAGGCGCCAAGGAAATGGTCGTAGCGAAGCGCGCCGAAGAGGATGAGGAGAACGAGCGCGATCAGGACGCGCTGCTGCCCGGCCCAGGCAAGGCTGCTCAGTCTCGACTGCGCGGCGGAAGTTGCAGTTCCAGCGCTCATGCGGACTTGCCCCGCTGCTGCGACCAGACTGCGCCGGCGATGATAAGCCCCTTGACGACCAGCGCGGCCGCGTCCGGCACGCCGTTGGCGAGCAGCGTGTAGCGCACGAGCTGGATCAGGAGCGCGCCGATCAGCGAGCCGACCACGCTCGCCTGCCCGCCGGTGAAGGGCGTGCCTCCGACCGCAACCGCGGCGATCGCATCGAGCTCCATGCCGAGGCCGACGAGATTGGCGTCGCTGGACGAATTGATCGATACGACGACGAGGCCCGCGATCCCGGCGCAAAGCCCGCTGATCGCATAGACCCAGCGTTTGACCCGGTTCACCGGCACGCCCGCCAGGCGCGCCGCCCTCTCGTTGCCGCCGACCGCCAGAATTTGGCGGCCGAACAGGGTCCGCCGCAATGTCCATGCGGCCGCGGCGACGAGCACCAGCATGATGATGACCTGGAATGGCACGCCCAGGATGCGCCCGAGGCCGATGAACTGGAACGTCGGGTTCTTGAACGCCTGCAGATTGCCGTTGGTCAGCACCTGTCCGATGCCCCGTCCGGCGATGAACATGACGAGCGTGCCGACGATCGGTTGCACCTGGAAGCGGGTGATGAACCAGCCGTTGAACATCCCGAGCAGGCCAGCGGCGGCGACGGGGCTGATGAAGGCGAGTGCGTCGCCGAGCCCCGGATGGGTGCGTCCGAATGGGCTCAGAAAGATGAGGGGCGCGAGCGCGCCCGCGATCGCCATCAGCGAGCCGACGGAAAGGTCGATGCCGCCGGTGGCGATGACCAGGGTCATGCCGACCGAGACAATGACGATGGTCGCGACCTGAGTGAGGTTCACGTTCAGAGTCTGCCAACTGGCGAAATTCGGCGTGACGGCGAAATCGAACACGAGGAGAACGATGAGCGCGGTCAACGCCGCGTAGCGCCGGAAGAACGTCGTCACGTCCAGGGAAGCGCCCTTGCCGGCAATCGTCGGCGCGTCAACCATTGGCGGCCCCGGTTGCAGCCGGGTCCTCGTGCGCCATGGCGGCCATGATCGCCGACGCACTGGCCGCGGCGTGGGGCAGATCGGCCACCGTGCGGCCGTCGCTCAGCACGAACACTCGGTCGGCGCCCTCGACGATTTCTTCGAGCTCGGAAGAGATCATCAAGACGCCCAGGCCCTGATCGGCAAGCTCCCGGATCAGCGACTGAATCTCGGCCTTGGCGCCGACGTCGATGCCGCGCGTCGGCTCATCGAGGATGAGGAGCTTCGGGTCGGTGCACAGCCAGCGCGCAAGCAGCACCTTCTGCTGATTGCCGCCGGAAAGCTCGCGGATCTTCTGTTCGACGCTTGCCGCCTTGATCGCCAGCCGGGCCATGAATCGGTCGACGATGGCGCGCTGGCGCGCCTCGTCCACCACGCCCATGCTCGTCAGTCGCGGCAGGATCCCGAGCGTGATGTTTTCGCGCACCGACATGTCGGGGATGATGCCGTCCGCCTTGCGGTCTTCGCTGCAATAGCCAACGCCGAGCGCGATCGCCTCAGCAGGTTCGCGCGGCGTGACTTCCTTGCCCGTCAGGCGGATCGTTCCGGCGTCCGGCGGGTCGGCGCCGAAGACCGCGCGCGCCACTTCCGTTCGCCCTGATCCGAGCAGGCCCGTGAGTCCGACGATCTGGCCGGCCCTCACCTCTACTCGCGCGTCGCGCACTTTGCGCCCGATCCGCAAGCCTTCGGCGGAAAGCACTTCATCGCCCGCCTTGCCCGACGCCGCGGAAAAGCCGGTCGCGTGCGTGCGCACGGTCTCGAGGTCTCGTCCCAGCATCGCTGCGATCAGGTGCAGCTTGTCGACCTCCGCCATGAGGCTCGTCGTCACCGTGCGCCCGTCGCGCATCACAGTGACCCGGTCGCAGACCTGATAGAGCTCGTCGAGCCGGTGGGTGATGAAAATGACGGCGACGCCTTCGGCGCGCAGCTGGCGCATGACGTCGAACAGAACCGCGACCTCGCGTTCATCGAGCGAGGAGGTCGGCTCGTCCATGATCACGAGGCGCGCCTTGAACGACACCGCGCGCGCGATCGCGACCATCTGTTGGATCGCCGTACTGAAGTCCATCAGCGGACGCCGCACGTCGATCTCCATCGCGAAGCGCCGCAGAAGCTCGGCCGCCTCGTCGTTCATGCGCCTCCAGTCGAGCAGGCCATAGTGGCGGTATTCCCGGCCAAGGAAGACGTTCTCGGCCACCGAGCGGAAAGGAACGAGGTTGATCTCCTGATAGATGGTGCTGATGCCCCCGCGCTGGGCCTCGTGGGGCGATGCGAAGTCGATCGGTTCCTCGCCGAACGTGATCGAGCCGCCGTCCCGTCGGTTAGCGCCGGTCAGCACCTTGATGAGGGTCGACTTTCCGGCTCCGTTCTGGCCGACAAGGGCCATGATCTCGCCGGGGGCGACTTCGAGTGAGGCGGACGACAAGGCCTTCACTCCCTGAAAGCGCTTGTCGATGTCGCGCATGGCGAGGAGCGGAGCGGTCATCGGAACTTTCGGTCTTGGCGGCCGCGACGGGCGCTGCCCGAAATGCGCCCTCCCGCCGGCAGCAAAGCAGGCGGGAGGGTTTTCGGCAAGAGCTAGGAGCAGAGTCTCAGAACGCGCTCGACAGTACGTCCTTCGCGTTGCTGGCGTCGAAGAAGCGGTCCGGATTGATAATCATTGGCGGGATCGTGTCGCCGTTGGCGTATTTGTAGAGGATGTCGAACGCCGCCGGCCCGAAGCGCGGATTGCATTCGCAGGTCGCGCCGAGCTTCCCGTCAATGATCGCTTGCACCGCGTCCTTCTCGCCGTCGATCGAAACGACGAGAATGTCCTTGCCGGGAACCTTGCCGGCGGCCTCGATGGCCGCGATCGCGCCGAGCGCCATTTCATCGTTGTGGGCGTAGACGATGGTTGCGTCCGGATGCGCCTGCAGCAAAGTCTCGGCAACCTGGCGGCCCTTGTCGCGGGCGAAATCGCCCGACTGGCTGGCAAGGATCACCATGTCCGGAGCTTTCGCCTTGATCTGGTCGTCGAACCCCTTCTTGCGGTCGTTGGCGGGCGACGCGCCGACCGAGCCCTCGAGCTCGATGATCTTGCCCTTGCCGCCGGTCTTGGAGATCGTCCAGTCCGCGACGCGCTGGCCTTCCAGGATAAAGTTCGAGCCAATGAAGGCGAGGAAGTCGACGCCAGGCTTGGCGAGCGCGGGATCGACGTTGCGGTCGACCAGGAGCACCGGGATGCCAGCCTTCTTGGCATTGAGGACCGCGGGGATGAGCGGCTTCTCCTCGCGCGGGGGGAGGAAAATGAAATCGACGCCTTGGGCGATCATGCTGTTGACGTCGGCGACCTGCTTGGCCGCAGAGCCGGCGGCGTCGGTATAAACAAGCTGGGCGCCCCGCTTGGCCGCTTCGTCTTTCATGCTCTCGGTCTGGGCGAGACGCCAGGGATTGTTGCTCTCAGTCTGCGCGAAGCCGACTTTGTACGCGTCCTTCTTCTTCAGCGGCGGCACCTGGCCGAAGGCCGGGACGATCGTCAGCCCTGCGGCGCCGACGCTTCCGATAAGCACTTGTCTACGATTGATCAGCATCGAGTTTCCTCCTCATGAAGACCGCGCGCATCGCGCGTCCTGACGGCTTTTTGACCGTTCGATTTCGGGGCGGCGGCGATCGTTCGGCCGGTTTGAACCCCGAGTGGCGGGCATGATAATATTCCGCTAAAGCTTGTCAACGCCTAAGCTGAAGATTTCAGATTCTGATTGCAAATCAGAATGTTGGTGCGCTAATAATATTTGCAAAACCGAGAGGAAGCGATGCGGGAGGGAGACGGTGCGCCGGTCGGCGCAGATCGCCGGTGGCCGGATGGCAGGCGCGGCTACGCTCGGCGTCACGCGGCCGCGCGTCGGCCGACCATGATCGACGTCGCCAACGAAGCGCGCGTTTCCCAGACCACGGTCTCGCTTGTTCTGAACCACGCCGATGGGGCCCGGCTCTCTCAGGAAACGCGCGAACGCGTGATCAGGGCGGCGGCGCGGCTCGGCTATCAGCCCGGGCGCCGCGTCAGTCCGCCCGCTATGGCTTCGGCCGCTTCGATCGGCTTCGTCTGCGACGAAATCTCGACCGATCCCTGGACCGCGATCGGTCTCGACGGCGTGCGCGAGAAGGCGTGGGAGCACGGGTTGACTGTGACCGTCATGGTCACCAGGGGCGATGCGGAGATGGAGGCGGCGGCTTTCGCGCAACTCGCCGCCCAGCCGCTGCTCGGCCTCGTCTATGCGACCATCAACACCCGCCTCGTTGAAACGCCCGCTGCGCTCATCCAACGGCCGTCCGTCCTCCTCAACTGCCACGCGGCCAATGGTTCGCTGACCTCCGTCGTGCCTGGCGAGGTCGCGGGCGGCCATGCGGCGACCGACGTCCTGATCCGCGCCGGCCACCGGCGCATCGGCTATGTCAACGGCGAAGCGAGCATGGAGGCCTCGCGCCACCGGCTGAGAGGTTATCGCCAGGCGCTTGCGACCGCCGATCTCCCGTTCGATCCGGACCTCGTGCGCGAAGGCAACTGGCAGCCGCTCTCGGGCTACGAGGCGACGCTGGCGCTGATGGCTCTTCCCTCGCCGCCGACGGCGATCTTCTGCGGTAACGACCTGATGGCGGTCGGATGCTACGAGGCCCTGCGCGAGCTTGCGCTGCAGATTCCTCAAGACGTCGCGGTGATGGGCTACGACGACCGGGAGATCGCCCAGCACCTTCATCCGCCTCTCTCGAGCGTGCTCTTGCCCCATTTCGAAATGGGCACGATCGCAGCAGAGATCCTCATCGACGCCGCGGCGGGCTCCGCCGGCCGGCCGCGCCAGATCAAGGTCGAGTGCCCGATCGTGCGGCGAAAGTCGGTGTGAGTCGGCCGCGCTTCGCAATCGAATCGCAGGCGGCTCTACCCCCCCGCCGAGCGGCGGATCCACTCCTCTTCGTCGACCGTCTCGACGCCGAGTTCGCGCGCCTTGGTCAGTTTCGAGCCGGCGCCGGGACCGGCGACGACGAGATTGGTTTTGGCGGAGATCGAGCCGGACACTTTCGCTCCCAGCCGCTCGGCCATGGCTTTGGCTTCGTCACGCGTCATTTTCTCCAGCGATCCGGTGAAGACGATGGTCTTGCCGGCGAGCGGATGGCCGGCGGCGATCGCCTCCATCGGCTGGACGGTGATCTCCTTGAGGAGCGCATCGAGCGCGGCCTCGTTGCGCTCCTCGGCGAAAAAATCGGCGATCGCCTCGGCGACCACCGGGCCGATGCCTCCGACGGCGGCGAGCTCCTCCGCCGCGTTCGGCCCCCGTGCGGCGGCGCGGAAAAGCTCCCAATCACCGAAGTGACGCGCGAGCCGGCGCGCGTTGGTCTCGCCGACGTGGCGGACGCCGAGCGCATACAGGAAGCGGTTCAGCGCGATCGTGCGCCGCGCATCGATCGCGTCGAAGAGGTTGCGCACCGAGGTCTCGCCGAAGCCTTCCCATTCCCGCAAGGGCGGGCGCCCCTTCCCGTCGCGCGCGCGGAGGGTAAAAATGTCGGCGGGCGTCCGGATGAGGCCCTCCTTGAAGAAAAGCTCGATCTGCTTGTCGCCGAGCCCCTCGATGTCGAAGGCGTTACGCGATGAGAAATGCTTGAGCCCCTCGACGGCCTGGGCGGCGCAGACGAGATGTCCGGTGCAGCGGCGCACGACGTCGGCGACGCCGGTCTTTTCGTCGATCTCGCGCAGAGCCGCCGAGCCGCAGACCGGGCAGGTCATAGGGAATTGGTAGCGCGGCCTCGCCGCGTGCCCCTCATCCTCGACGACGCTGAGAATCTGCGGGATCACGTCGCCCGCGCGCTGCACGATGACAGTGTCGCCGATGCACACGTCCTTCCGCGCGATCTCGTCCTCGTTGTGCAGCGTGGCGTTCTGGACGACGACGCCGCCGACCGTGACCGGCTTCAGCTTGGCGACTGGGGTCAGCGCGCCGGTGCGCCCGACCTGAATCTCGATCCCCTCCAGCACGGTCGTTGCGCGCTCGGCCGGAAACTTGTGCGCGACCGCCCAGCGGGGGCTCCGCGAGACGAAGCCCAGCCGCTGCTGGAGTGCGAGGTCGTCGACCTTGTAGACCACGCCGTCAATGTCGTAGCCGAGGTTCGCGCGCTCGGCCTCGATCGTGCGGTAGTGCGCCAGCATCTCCTCGGCCGTCCGGCAGAGCTTGGTCAGCGGGTTGGTCGGCAGGCCGAAGCGCCGCATCGCCTGGATCGCGCCGAGCTGCGTCGTCGCGAACGGCTCGCTGGCTTCGCCCCAGGCGTAGGCGAAGAAAGCAAGCGGACGCGAGGCGGTGATACGCGGGTCGAGCTGGCGCAGCGAGCCGGCGGCGAAGTTGCGCGGATTGGCGTAGATCGGCTTTCCCGCTTCCGCCTGGCGGGCGTTGAGCGCTTCGAAGTCAGCGTGACGCATGTAGACCTCGCCGCGCGCCTCGAAGACGCGCGGCGCGCCGTCGAGGCGATTAGGGATCACGGCGATCGTGCGCACGTTGGCGGTCACGTCCTCGCCCTCGAATCCGTCGCCCCGCGTCGCCGCCTGGACGAGCTCGCCGTTCTCGTAACGCAGGCTGCACGAGAGGCCGTCGATCTTGGGCTCGGCGACCATGGCGAGCGGCGCGTCTACGGGCATGCCAAGAAAGCGCCGCACGCGGGCGCAGAATTCCTCGACCTCCTCGTCGGCGAAGATGTTGCCGAGCGAGAGCATCGGCACGGCGTGGCGGACCTTGGCGAATTTCTCCGACGGCGGCGCGCCAACTTTGCGATTGGCCGATTCTGAGTCGGCGAGCTCGGGAAATGCGGCCTCGAGCGCGGTGTACCGGCGGCGCAGGTCGTCATAGGCCGCATCGGAAATCGTCGGCGCGTCCTCGCCGTGGTAACGCCGGTCGTGCTCGGCGATCTCGCCGCCGAGCCGCTCGTGTTCGGCCCGCGCCTCGGCGGGCGTCGGCTTGGATCGCGTAGGCCTCTTCGTCATAGGCCGAAGCTAGCGCAGGGCAGGGGCCGGCGGAAGGCGAGCATCGACTTTCCTCGTCCTGATGAGCGACCAGAGGGCGCGTCTCCAAGGACGCCCCAATGCCACTTGCGGCGTCCTGACGACGCTGGATTCGCCCTCCCAGGTCCAGAGCTTCAAGGGGTGACGCCTTTGTGGGCGCGGCCGATGACCGCGCCTACAACTCAATCGAGCATGTGGCTCACCATGCCGTCGGCGAGCTTGGGCTCGAACCAGGTCGATTTCGGCGGCATGATCGCGCCGGCGTCGGCGACCGCCATGAGATCGCGCATCTCGGTCGGATGGAGCGCGAAAGCGACCGCCATTTTCCCGGAGGACACGAGCTGCTCGAGCGCCTCGAGCCCGCGCCCGCCGCCCACGAAGTCGATCCGCTTGTCGCGGCGCGGATCGGTGACGCCGAAAATCGGTTCGATGACGTTTCGCGCGAGCAGCGTCACCGGCAGGCGCGCGACCGGATCGGCGCTTCGCGCGGCCTCGGCGGCGATCTCGGGCTTGAGCGAAAGACGATGCCAACGGCCGCCGAGAACCATGCCGACCTCGTCCGGGCGGCTCGGGCGGACCGGCTTGTCGCTCGGCTCGATCGTGTAGCGCCGGCCGATCCCACGCAGGACCTCGTCGGGGGTGAGCCCGTTCAGGTCGCGCAGCACGCGGTTGTAGTCGAGGATGGTCATTTGCTGCTGCGGCAGCAGCACGGCGAGAAAAGAACCATCCTTCTCGCCGCGCGCGGCGGCCACGCGGAGCGCCGCCGCCGACCGGTGATGGCCGTCGGCAATGTAGAGCGCGGGCAGGGCGTCGACGGCGCGCGTGAGTTCCGCGACTGTCGCTTCGTCCTGGATCGGCCAGAGCACGTGGCGGACGCCATCGTCGGCTGTGACATCGACGTCGGGCATTCCCGCAGCGGCGCGGGCGAGCAGCGCGTCGATCGCCGGCGTATCACGATAGGCGAGCATCACGGGGCCGGTCTGCGCGCCGACCGCCTCGATCTGTCGCACGCGGTCGTCTTCCTTGACCGGCGTCGTCATCTCGTGCTTGCGGATACGGTTCTCGGCGTAGGCGGAAATCGACGCCGCCGCGGCGAAGCCGGTCTCGACACGGTCACGCCACGTCAGCCGGTAGACATAGTAGCCGGGCGTCTCGTCACGCGCGAGCACGCCCGCTTCGATCATGCACCGAAGGTTTTCGCCCGCCTTGGCGTAGACCGCCGGATGGTAAGGATCGATCGTCGGATCGAGGTCGATCTCCGCCTTGGAGACGTGCAGGAAGCTCCAGGGCTTGTCCTTGGCGCGCTCGCGCGCCTCAGCGCTGGACAGCACGTCATAGGGTGGCGCGAGGACGTCCGCCGCGCGCCCGGGCGCGGGCCGTAGGGCGCGAAAGGGTTTGATCAGGGTCAACGGGGCTCTCGTCATGCGGAGGGGTGAACCGAGTTTCGCTGCGGGGGCGGCGACAGCGGCGGGACTTAGCGCCCGAAGGCGGGGCTTGCAACTCAGGCGCCGAGGCGCCGCCTCCCGGACTCGACAGCCTCTTCCGGCGCGATCCATTCGAACCCGGCGAGCTGACGGCGCGCCCAGGTAAACTGGCGCTTGGCGTAATGGCGCGTGTCCAGTTTGCCGCGCTCGGCTGCCTCGGCGAGCGTGAGGCGTCCTTCGAGATGGGCGATCAGATGCGGGACGCCGTGGGCGCGCATGACCGGGAGGGCCCGATCGAGCTTTCGTTCAGCGAGTCGCTCGACCTCGTCGAGCGCGCCCTCGGCGATCATCGTCTCGAAGCGCGCATCGATGCGCGCATAGAGGGCTTCGCGGTCGGGGGCGAGGAAGAGACCGCTCCATTCGTGGGTCTCGAGCACGGACGCGGCGCGCGCGCCCTGGAAGGCGGCGAGCGGCCGGCCGGTCGCCAGGAACACTTCGAGGGCGCGCAGAACTCGCTGCCGGTCCGTCGGTCTCAGTCGCGCGGACGTTTCGGGATCGGCCCTCGCAAGCTCGGCGTGCAGGTCGGGCGTCGCGCGACCTCCGGCCTCGGCGCGCACTTTGGCCCGCACCGCCTCCGGAACGGCCGGCATGTCGGACAGGCCTTCGGTCAGCGCGCGGAAATAGAGGCCCGTGCCGCCGACGAAAATGATCGGACCGTCGTTGGTCTCGGCGAGAATATCCTTTGCGCGCCGCGCCCAGCGGCCGACCGAAAAGTTGACCGCGCCGTCGATTTCGCCGAAGAGACGGTGCGGCGCCTGCCCTTCCTCCTCGCGCGTGGGACGCGCGGTGAGAATGCGGAGGTCGGCGTAGACCTGCATTGAATTGGCGTTGACGATCGTCGCGCCGACTTCCCGGGCCAAAGTCAGCGCCGCTGCGGACTTGCCGCTCGCCGTCGGTCCTGCGAGGAGGAGCGCCCGCTTCAAGCCGTCGAGCCCGAGTGAGAGACTGGAAGCCGCATGCCCTCGTCCGTTCTCGTCGCCACGCTGATCGCCGATCCTGCGCGCGCGCCGCTCAGCGATGCCCGAATCGATCGCGCCGCGCTAGCCCTCGGGGGATTCGAGCGCTGGCGTTGGCTTGACGAAGGCATGGCGGCGGACCTCGCCTTCACCGGAGACGTCGAGGAAAAGCGCGCCGCGCTCGCGGCTCATCTTGAGGGCGAAGCCATCGACGTGATCATCCAGCCGGCGGGCGGCCGGGAGAAGCGTCTCCTGATCGCCGACATGGATTCGACGCTGATCGGGCAGGAATGCGTGGACGAACTCGCGGTTTACGCAGGCGTCGGAGCCCAGGTCGCCGCCATTACCGAGCGGGCGATGCTGGGCGAGATCGCCTTCGAGCCGGCCTTGCGTGAGCGCGTGGCGCTGCTCAGCGGCCTGCCGGAAGGCGTGATCGCCGAGGTGCTTCGCGATCGCATAACGCTGAACCCCGGGGGGCGCGCGCTGGCGCAGACGATGCGCTCGCGTGGCGCGCGCGTTGTGATCGTCTCGGGCGGCTTTCGCCAGTTCACCCAGGCTATCGCGGCGCAGATCGGCGCCGACGAGGACCGCGCCAATGAACTCGAGACCGCGGACGGGAGGCTCACCGGCAAGGTGATCGAGCCGGTTCTCGGCCAGGACGCCAAGCTTTCCGCGCTTAAGGAGATCGCCGCCGCGATGGGTCTCAAGTCCGCCGAAACGCTTGCCGTCGGCGACGGCGCGAACGATCTTGCGATGCTGGAGGCCGCGGGCCTCGGCGTCGCATACCGGGCAAAGCCCAGGGTCGCCGCCGCGGCGCACGCGCGGATCGACCACGGCGACCTCACCGCGCTGCTCTTCGCGCAGGGCATCACACGTAAAGAGTTCGTCGAGGACTGAGAGCCGTGCGCGGAGCGAAGCCGTGGGGCGCGGCATGAAGAGAGTGTCAATTCTTTTGATCGCCGCAGGCTTCACGGCCGCGACGGCGTTTGCGACCTACGCGACCGGTCTCGACCGGCTGGTGCTGTGGCAGGTTGTCCGGGCCTGCGTTGCCGACTTCAAGCTGACCGGCGCTCCCTTTCCGTGCCTGAAGGTCGATCTCTCCGCTGGCGAGGAACGCGGCCACATCGTTCTGCGGCCGCCCCCCTGGCATGACTTGATCCTGGCGCCGACGCGAAAGATCGTCGGCATCGAGGACCCATTCCTGCAGTCGCCGGAGGCGCCGAACTATTTCGACGCCGCATGGGGCGCGCGATCGTTCCTCAAGGGCGCGGACGGATGGGCCCCGGAGCGCGACGCGGTCGGCCTCGTCGTCAACTCCGCCGTCGTCCGGAACCAGGATCAGCTCCACATCCACGTGGGCTGCCTCCTTCCGCGCGTCCGGCGCGCGCTCGCGGCGGCCGCGCCGGAGGTCCCGATCGGCGAGTGGGCGCCGATCAGCGCTGTCGTTCCCCATCAGACGTTCTGGGGGACGCGCATCCAGAGGGTGGACCTTTCGAACGTCGAGCCGTTTCGGCTCGCCGCCGAGGCTCTTGCCGACAAGGTCAAGAACCGAGGGAACGTGATGATCATGATCGCTGGGGTCCGCGTCGAAGGCGACGACGAATTCCTGATTCTCGCCTCCTATGCCGGGGCGCCGGGCGCATGGTGGCCGATCGGCGCCGACAGCCTCCTTGATCGGAAGTGCCGGGCCGAAACGGATTTCGGCGGCTGACAGGGGATCCGAACGTCCGTCTACTTCTCGCAGGTCACCGCCACCACCGCTTCTTTCTCGAGCGCCGCGATTGCGCCGGCGCTGAGCGGCGCCGCGGGTTCGGGCGTCAACTCGCCCCCGCCGAGGAACGCGCCGATCGCGTCGGGAACGATGAGCGCATGCGGCGCCGCCAGCGCGACGCCGGCGATTTGCTTGGGCTCATCCGCGATCGGCGCGACGAGGCCGGCGAGGCCGCCCTCGCGATCGAACGCCGGGCCGCCGCTCGCGCCTTTTTCGAGCGAGGCGAAGACGAGCGGCTTCGCAGCGTCGCCGGTGAGCGACGCGGAATTCGCAGCGATCCCGTCGCCCGCTGCGCTTAGCACGACGAGATCGGGCTTGAGCGCCCCAAGGCGCGGCGGGTCGCCCCTAACGGCGAAATCGCCGGCGAGGATCGCAAGGCCCGTCGCGGTGTCCGTATGCTCAAAGCGGACAGGCTTGCCGCCGATGCTGGCGTTGGGGCAGTCGGCGGGGATCAGCGCCGTCAGCGCCTGGCCCGGTCCGATGATCAGCGCCGTCGCGGAGGGCGTTGGGGCTGGCGCGGGCGAACCGGCGGCTGACGCAGACGGCGCGGTCGCGGGCGCGCTCGCCGGCGCTTGCCCGGGGAACGCCTCGAACGAATTGGCGACTGCGATCGCGACCCGGTCGAGTTGCGAGGCTTGGGCCGCGGGATAGCTGAACGTGAAGCCGCGGACCGGCGGGCTCGCGCCCTCACTTGTTTCGAACCGCGAATAGAATTTCGCCGCCCCGTCCTGCCCCGTGACGACGAAGAAGACCCCCGGCTTCATCGCCTTGTAGGCGACCTTGCGCGTCGGCCTCTCGGCCGAGAGCCGCGCATAGAGCGTCGCGAGGTCCGTATCCGCGCTCGAGGCGAAGTCGAGCCTCGCTCCGCCCGGCTTGCCGATGAGCTTCGTCGGCGCGCCGATCCTGGCGCCCGTCTTCGGGTCGCCGACGACCTTGAAGCCGACCTCCCCGCGGGCCTTGTCGGTCGCCGCGGTCAGCGCCTGAAGCAGAGTTGGCCCGAGTACGCCGTCGGGGGTCGCCTTCACGCTGCGCTGCCAGGCGACGATGGCGTCGCGGGTGCGTTTGCCGAAATCGCCGTCGTTCGCGCCGTTATAAAAGCCGAGCCAGACGAGCGCGTCCTGCGCCGCCTTTCGCGTCGCCGGCGGCAGCGCCAGGAAAGCGGACTTCTGCGCGGCAAAGGCCGCGTCGCCGGCCGAGGCAGGCGGCGCGGGCGGCGTCTGGGCTGGGGCAAGGCCGGCGCCAAGAATCGAAGCGGCCAACGCGAGCACGAGGCGGGCGGGAGTTCGTTTCATGATCTTTTCGAAGCCGATTCTGGTCGACGGCGCGCTCGCCATGCTAGAGCAAGAGGTAAGTCAACGAAACCAACGACGTCATCGCGAGCGCCAGCGAAGCGATCCAGGGGATGAAGGACATAGCCTGTCGACATTAGGGCGTTCTTACGAACGCCCTAATGTCCACCGCACTGACGACCGCGCCGCATCCCTCCTCACGATGACGAAAAACAACCTTCGTTCGCCCAAGGATCGGTTCCATGCTGCTTGTCCTGCGCCTGTTCGCCCTGTGTCTGACGCTCCTGGGCGGCGCGGCGGGCGCCGCGGACATCAAGCCGTTTGCAAGCGAAGACATGGCGAGCGACGCGATCCGCCTGACGGAGACATTGCGCGCCGAGGCTGTGACGATCGGGGCGCAGGCGAAGGGAAAGACGCCGGAAGACTTGCGCAAAGCCGCCGCAGCCGCGGCTGCGGCCGCGAAGTTCGACGACGCAGCCAAGCTCGCGGCCGCCGCAGTCACGGCGGCGCCGAAAGATCCGGCGAACTGGCTGGCCTTCGCTTCGGTCGCGATCAAGGCCGACGACGCCCAGGCGAACGGCCGCTATGAGCTTGTAACGCAAGGCGCAACTGCGGCCTACGCGGCTTATCAGCATGCGACGACGCCGGAAGCGCAGGCCGGGGCGCTGGCGTTGCTTGGCGATCTGCTCGCGCGCCACGAGCAGTGGCGACCGGCTCTGGACGCCCTGAAAGCCTCGCTCGACCGGCGCGGCTCAATCGACGTCAGAAGAATCTACGAGGCAATGCGGGCCGAGCACGGCTTCCGCATCCTCGACTACAAGGTCGACAACGAATTGACCTCGCCGCGCGCCTGTTTCAACTTCTCCGACCCGCTGGCGCGAAAGACCGATTTCTCGCCCTATGTCGCGGTCTCGGGGGCGTCGGAGACCGCCATATCCAACGAGGACCAGCAGCTCTGCGTCGAGGGCCTCAAGCATGGCGAGCGCTATGCGATCGTGCTGCGCCAGGGGTTGCCATCGGCGGTCGGCGAGCAGCTCCTGAAGTCTGCGGACTACGAGATCTATGTCCGCGACCGCTCCCCTCAGGCCCATTTCGCCGGCAAGGCCTATGTGTTGCCGCGGCAAGGACAGGCGGGGGCGCCGCTCGTCACCGTCAACACGTCGAAGGTCGGCATCGACGTCTATCGCGTCGGCGACCGCAACCTGCTTGGCGTCGTCAATCGCGACGATTTCCTAGAGCCGATCGAATCGTCGCGCGCCGACGAGATCGAGTTGCAGGATGGCCAGAAAGTCTGGAGCGGCTCGATGGATGTGGCGTCCGAACTCAACAAGGACGTGGTCACCGAGTTTCCGGTGCTCGACGCCGTCGGGCCCTTGCAGCCCGGCGTCTATCTGATCACGGCGCGCCCGTGGAAGGAGAAAGTCCCGGGCTCGGACGAGACCGAATCCATGCAGCTCGCGACGCAATGGATAGTGGTCTCCGATCTCGGCCTGACGGCGATCTCCGGCGACGACGGCGTCCACGCGCTCGTGCAGTCGCTCGGCTCCGCTGGGTCGCTCGCGGGCGTCGAACTGAAGCTCGTGGCGCGCAACAACGAGGTGCTGGCGACGAAGACGACGGGCGCCGACGGGCGGGTCGATTTCGATCCAGGTCTCTCGCGCGGCAAGGGCGGCTCGGCGCCGGGCCTTCTGGTCGCGACGCTTGGGCCCGATTACAATTTCCTGAACCTCGCGCAGACCGCATTCGACTTGACCGATCGCGGCGTCGGCGGGCGTGATGCGCCGGAAGGCCTCGACGCCTTCCTCTACACCGAGCGCGGCGTCTACCGCTCGGGCGAGACCGTTTTCGCGACTGCGCTGCTGCGCGACGCGAAGGGCGTCGCCAAGCCCGGGCTGCCGCTGACGCTCGTCGTCAAGCGGCCCGACGGCGTCGAGTACAAGCGCGCGACCCTGGCCGACGAAGGGCTCGGCGGACGGGCCTTCGCCGTTCCGCTGCTTCCCGGTTCGGCCGCGGGAAAATGGACTATTGAAGCCTACGCCGACCCGAAGGGCGACAGCATCGGCGAGGTCGAGTTCCTGCTCGAGGACTATATTCCCGAGCGTCTCGATTTCACGCTCCGCTCCGCCAGGCCATACATCGATCCGGGAGAGCCGGTTGAGCTCTCGCTTGACGCGAGATTCCTCTATGGGGCGCCGGCGAGCGGTCTCGACGTGACCGGCGCGATCCGCCTTGAGGCGGTTGCAGGCGATGCGCTCGCTGGCTTTCCCGGCTATGTCGCCGGCCTCGCCGACGACGATTTCAACACCGTCGAGGTCCAGTTCACCGACAAGGTGACAACCGACGCCAAAGGCTACGCGGCTCTCTCGGTCGATCTCCCCGAGGGCGCGGCGTCCCGTCCGCTCGAGGCCAAGCTAATCGTCGACGTCGCCGAGCCGGGCGGACGCACAGTCGAGCGGACGCTCACCCTGCCGGTCCGTTCCAAGGGCGTGATGGTCGGCGTGAAGAAGGACTTCGATAATAGCCTCAGCGCCGGGGACATCGCGACCTTTGAGGCGATTGCGGTCGCCCCCGACGGTTCGCGGGTCGCGCGCAAGGGCGCCGCATGGTCGCTCTACCAGGTGACCAACGAGTACCAGTGGTTCAACGCCGACGGACGCTGGAGCTTCGAGCCGGTCAAGTCGTCGAAGCGCATCGCGACGGGAACGATCGACATCGGCGCCGATGCGCCGGTCAACTTCTCAGCGCCAATCGGCTGGGGCGCGCACCGGCTCGAGGTCAAGACGCTGGACGGCGAGGAGACGAGCTTTACGTTCGACGTCGGCTGGTCCGGGACGGCTAGCGCCGACACGCCGGACAATGTCGTCGTGACGCTCGACAAGACCAACTATGCGGCGGGCGACGAGGCGAAGCTTCGCATCAATTCCGCTTACGCCGGCAAGGCGACGGTCGCGCTCGTCGGCGACAAGATAGAGCGCTTCCTCGACGTCGATCTGGTCGCGGGCGACAATGTTGTTCCATTCACGGTCGACGCCGACTGGGGACCCGGCGCCTATGCCGTCGCGCTGACCCACCGCCCATTGGATGCGGCGATGAAGCGCATGCCCGGCCGCGCCATCGGCCTCGCCTGGTTCGCTATCGCGAGCGAGCGACGGAAGCTCGAGATTACGCTCGACGCTCCGTCGCTCGCCAAGCCCCGCGAGCCCATGAGCCTGCCGATCAAGGTCGCAGGGCTCGCGCCGGGAGAAGAGGCGCGCGTCACGGTATCGGCGGTCGACATCGGCATTCTCAATCTGACCGGCTTCGAGACCCCGGACCCGGGCGCTTATTTCTTCGGCCAGCGCAAGCTGCCGGTGGAGATCCGCGACCTCTGGGGCATGCTGATCGACGGCATGCAGGGTCCCGCGGGGGTGATCCATGCCGGCGGCGACACCGGTGGCAATCTCGAGGGCAATCTGCCGACCCAGGAGCCGCTTGCGCTCTTTTCTGGCGTCGTGAAGCTCGACGATCAGGGCCGGGCGACGGTTTCGTTCAATTTGCCCGCCTTCAACGGCTCGGTGCGGCTCGCCGCGGTCGCGTGGTCGAAGGACAAGGTCGGCTCGGCCGAGGCCGACGTGGTCGTGCGCGACGCGATTGTCGTCGCCGCGACGCTGCCGCGCTTCCTCGACGTCGGCGACCGCTCGCAAATGCATGTCGAAATCGACAACGTCGAGGGCGACGCCGGCGACTATACGCTCGATCTCGACATTCATGGGCCGCTGACCGCGGAGGCCGCGGCGTTGCGTCAGACGGTGCGGCTCGAGGCGCATCAGCGCCAGTCGGCAAGCGTACCGATCACAGCGGCGGGCGTCGGGACGGCCGATCTCGATCTGAGGCTGACCGGGTCGAAGACGGATCAGGCGCAGCACTTCAAGCTTGGAATTCTCTCGGGCGCGCCCGACGTCTATCGGCGCACCGTGACGCCGCTCATCGGCGGCGCGACGCAGACGATCTCGGGCGATGAGCTCAACGATTTCATTCTGGGCACGGGCGCGATCGCGATTTCCGCTTCGCCCTTCGGCGCGATCGACGCGCCGGCCCTGCTGCAGGCGCTCGACCGCTACCCTTACGGCTGCTCGGAACAAACGGTCAGCGTCGCGATGCCGCTGCTCTACGCCAACCGGCTCGCCTCGATCGAAGATCTCGGCATCGATCCCGATCTCGATGGACGGGTGAAACAGGCGATCGAGCGGGAGCTCAGCCGTCAGGGATCCAACGGCGCTTTCGGCCTGTGGACGGCCGACAGCGGCGACGACGACGCCTGGCTCGACGCCTATGTGACCGATTTCCTGACCCGGGCGCGCGAGCGCAATTTCGCCGTGCCGCAGCTCGCCTTCGATACGGCGCTCGACCGGCTGCGCAACACCGTGGTCAACGCGCCAGAGCCGAACAAGGACAACGCTGAGGCGTTGGCCTATTCGCTTTACGTGCTGGCGCGCAACGGACGGCCGGTCATCGGCGACCTGCGCTATCTCTCCGACGCCAAGCTCGACGCCTTCCCGACGCCGCTCGCCAAGGCGGAGCTCGGGGCCGCGCTGGCGATGCTTGGCGACCGGTCCCGCGCGGGCAAAGTGCTCGGCGTTGCGTTGAGCGCACTCGAAGCGGAGCGCGACGCGGGCGTCTCGAGGCCTGATTACGGCTCGCGGCTGCGCGACGCCGCGGCAGTGCTGACTTTCCTGGCCGAAGCCAATCTGACCGGCGGCGAGATCGAGGGCGACGCGATCGGCCGCGCGGGTGCTCAGCTCGACGCGGCGCGCGCCGATCGCTCCTACACAAGCACGCAGGAGAACGCCTGGATGACGCTCGCCGCCGAAGCGCTCGCCGAACACGCGAGCTTCGCCGCGTTCACCGTCGACGGAGAGGCGGTTAAGGGCGCGCTCAACCGGCGCTGGAGCGGCGCGGCGCTCTTCGGCAAGTCGATCACGATTGCGAACACGGGACAGAACGCCGCGCAGCTCGTCGCCAACGTGTCCGGCGCGCCGATCTCGCCCGAACCCGCCGCCTCGAACGGCTACGCGGTCGAGCGAACCTTTTACAAGCTCGACGGAACCAAGACCGACCTTCAAAGCATCGCCCAGAACGAGCGGATCGTGGTGGCGCTGAAGGTGACCGAGTCGGAGGCGCGCTACGCCCGCCTGCTGATTGTCGATCACCTTCCCGCGGGTCTCGAGATCGACAATCCGGCTCTGGTCGACGGCGGCTCGATCGAAGCCTTCTCCTGGCTCTCGAGCGACGTTCCGACGCATACCGAATACCGCGACGACCGCTTTGTCGCCGCGTTCGACCGGGCGCCCGGGCAGTCGGCGTTCATCAACCTCGCCTATGTGGTCCGCGGGGTGGCGCCCGGCCGCTACGTCTATCCGCCGGCGACCGCCGAGGACATGTACGATCCGGAACGCTACGGCCGCACGGCCTTCGGCGCATTGGAGGTGACGGCGAAGTGAGGCAGTCGTCAGACAAAAAACGTCGCGGTTCGGTTCCCCTTCTCCCCTTGTGGGAGAAGGTGTCGCCGGAGGCGACGGATGAGCATCTGTGTTTGGAGTCAAGGGTGACGCGGCTCCCAGAGGCGGTTTTGTGTGACGAGGGCGTTGGCGAGGATGACGAGCTTTCGCATGACGGCGACGAGGGCGACCTTGGGCTTTTTTCCTGCGGCGCGGAGTCGGTCATAGACGGCCTTGAGGTCTGGATTGCAGCGCGCGGCGGAAAGGGCGGCCATGTAGAGGGCGCGGCGCAGCTGCGGGCGTCCGCCGCGGATATGGCGGGCGCCGGTCTGTTCGCCGCTATCGCAGGCGATGGGGGCGAGGCCGGCGATCATGGCGGCCTGCTTGTCCGAGAGCGCGCCGATTTCGGCAAGGCCGACAATCAGGGCGACAGCTGTCGTGGTCCCGATCCCCGGGATCGAGGTCAGGACGGCGAGCCGCCGGGCCAGGATCGGATCGGCGGCGATGAGGCGTTCGATCTCCGCATCGAGATTGGCGAGCGACGTCTCGCAGGCGCGGATCTGGCGCTTGATCTCGGCGATCGCCACCGGGACGGAGGCTTCGCCGAGCTGGTTGAGGAGGGCGGTGCGGGCGGCGACGGCCGCGTCCCGGCAGCGCAGCACTTCCTGCAAGGTTTGCATGAGCTCGCTGGGAGGCGCGGTTGGACCGGGCTTCATGCTCTCGCCAAGGACGGCCAGCATCCGGGCGTCGACGCCGTCGGTCTTGGCCAGGGCGCCGGTGGCCTCGGCGAACAGGCGCGAGCGCAGCGGGTTGACCACGGCGACAGCGAAGCTGGCCGCAGCCAGACTGCGATGGGCGGCGCGGTGAAGCTTTCCGGTCGCCTCCATGACCACAAGCGCCACCTGGTGGCCTTCAAGGGAGCGCTTCAGTCGCCGGAAGCCGTGCGCGTCGTTGGAGACGGCGAACTTCTCTCCGAGCGGGTGGAGATAGACATCGAGTCTGGCTTTACAGACGTCGATTCCGACGTAGACTTGGGTTGCGCTTCGTTCGGGCAAAACCTTGCCTTGCATGCGGGACTTGCTCCCCATCATCTGTTCAGGACAAGCGCGAAGGGCGGACGGATCCATCTCATCCACGGCTCGCAAGAGCCCAGGGGCGCACGATCCCGCCCGCCCGACCCGCAGGGGGCGGCCGCCCCCCGCGGGTCAGCCCGCATCTCAATCCGATTCGGGCTGAAACGAACATGCAAGGGGTATGGCGCCGACAGTCGCCTCCCGTCTCGCGCGCCTTGCGGCGCGGACCCCTCATCCGGCCGCGCTTTTAGCGCGTCCACCTTCCCCCGCAAGGGGGGAAGGAGCGCCCGCCATCCCAGGGCCGTCTATGACTACGCGTTTGGTTGCGGCAGGAAGGGCGGGTGAGGCGAATGGCGGAGCGCCTCACCCGCCCCGTCCTCATCGCGCTCGCCGCAGCGCTCGCACTCGCCTTCGTCGCGGGCGCTGCTGCAACGATCGCCTGGCCCCGCTACGTCGCGAGCCTCGGGCCGATCGATTTGATGGCGTCGCGCGAAGGCTCTACGGTTGTCATCGATCGCGATGGCCGGTTGTTGCGGCCTTTCACCTTGCCCGACGGCCGCTGGCGGCTTCCAGCGACGACGCATGACGTCGATCCGCGCTATCTCGCGATGCTCGTCGCCTACGAGGACGGGCAGTTCTACGAGCATCGCGGGGTCGACGCCCGGGCGCTTCTCCGCGCGGCCGGACAATGGCTATGGCGCGGCCGCGTCGTTTCCGGCGGATCGACGCTCAGCATGCAGGTCGCGCGTCTCATCGAGCCGCGCCCGGAGCGGTCGCTCAAGGCGAAACTGAGGCAGATCGCCCGCGCGCTGCAAATCGAGCGCGAGGTCGGCAAAACGGGCGTGCTCGACCGCTATCTGACGGTCGCGCCGTTCGGCGGCAACCTCGAGGGCGTGCGCGCGGCCTCGCTCGCCTATTTCGGCAAGGAGCCGCTGAAGCTCACGATCGCCGAAGCGGCGCTCCTCGTCGCGCTGCCGCAGTCGCCCGAGGCGCGCCGGCCAGACCGATTCAGCGAGGCTGCGCGCGCGGCGCGGGACCGCGTGCTCGAGCGGATCGCGGCGCGCGGGATCATCAGCGCGGACGACGCCGAGGCGGCCAGGCGCGAGCCGGTCCCTGCGACCCGCAAGGCCTTCCCCGAACTCGCCGCCCACGCGGCGGAAGAGGCGGTTGCTGCCGACAGGGAGGCGAAGGTCATCCGCCTCTCCATCGACGCGCGTCTGCAGGCGAAGCTTGAGGCCCTCGCCAAAGAGAGTGTCGCGCGGCTCGGCGCCAAACTGTCCGCGGCGATCGTGGTCATCGATAATCGAACCGGCGAAATTCGCGCCCGGATCGGCGCCGCCGACTTCGAGGATGCGTCGCGCGACGGCGCCATCGATATGTCGCGTTCGCCGCGCTCGCCGGGCTCGGCGCTGAAGCCCTTCATTTATGCGCTCGCATTCGAGGAGGGCCTCGCGCATCCCGAGACGGTGCTGTTCGACCGCCCGATGCGCTACGGCGCTTACGCGCCGGAGAACTTCGACCTCGGCTACCAGGGCACAGTGACCGCCCGCAAGGCGCTGCAGATGTCGCTCAATCTGCCGGCGATCGAGCTCTTGGCCGATGTCGGTCCGGCGACTTTCCTCGCGCGACTTCACGGCGCCGGCGCGGACATCGCGCTGCCGAAGGAGACCCCGATCGGCCTCGCCATCGGCCTCGGCGGACTCGGGATCACGCTGACCGACATTGCGCGCCTCTATGCGGGGCTAGCGCGCGGCGGTGAAGCGCCGGCGCTGATCGAGCGGCTCGACGGCACGGCCCCGAGCATCGGGCCGCGGCGTGTGACCGATCCGGTCGCGGCCTTCTACATTGCCGACATTCTGCGCGGCGCCGCCCCGCCCGCCAATGCTTTAAGCGGCCGCATCGCCTTCAAGACCGGCACCTCCTACGGCTTCCGCGACGCGCTTGCTGTCGGCTTCGATCGCGGAACGACGATCGCCGTCTGGGTCGGCCGGCCTGACAACAGCCCGACGCCCGGCCTCATCGGCCGCCAGGCCGCGGCGCCGATCCTGTTCGACGCCTTCGAGCGGCTCGGACGCGGCATCGAGATCATCAAGCCGCCGAAGGGCGTGCTCAGCGCCAGCATCAGCGCCGATCTTCCGCCGCCGCTGCGCCATCTGCGCAAGGACGCGCCGAAGACCATGGCCGCGACCGAGACGGCGGCGCTCAAGATCGCCTTTCCGCCGGACGGCGCGCTGATCGACCTCGGCCTCAAGGGCGGCGCACGCGACAGCAAGCTCGCGCTGAAGGCGCTCGGCGGCGCGCCGCCCTTCACCTGGTTCGTCAACGGCGAGCCGGTTGCCGAGGCCGATCTTCGCCGGCAGTCGGCCTGGAGGCCGGACGGCGCCGGTTTTGCAAGGGTTTCGGTGACCGATGCGAAGGGCGCGTCGGACGCGGTGTTGGTCAGGCTGGAGTGAGCGGAGAATCCGTCGTCTGCCGAGCGATTTCAACTCCTTAGGCGCCGAAATCTGGAACTTCCGCGGGGTCGGGCGCTGGGCGGTCGCTTGTAGCCGCGCTCGCCGAGCGCGGCGGCGCGGTCAGCGACCGCGCCCTACGGACGGGCGCGCGCGAATCCGCCGCCTCGTAAGTGATTTCAAAGCGTTAGGCGCCAAAATCTGCAACTTCCGCGGCCGGCCCGGGGTCGGGCGGCGCCGGGCGGGGAGGGGCGAGCATTGGCGGCGGCGCGGACAGCACATCTTCAGTGTGTTCAAGCCGTTGAGGAAGCCCTCGCGCGGCGATGCGGTGATAGCGGTCGAGCGCAGCGACGATTTTCAAATAGGGCGTGAAGGCCCGGATGTCGCCCCGCTCGAGCCTGTCGTCGGCATGCGAGCGCGCCTTCGACAGACGCGCGACCTGAACGCGGGCGAAGCGCTCGGGCGCGTCGAGCCGCCGATCGGCGACGGCGGTGTCGACGATGCGCCGGACGGTGGCCGTGCTCGCATTGAGCGCCTTCGCGATCTGCTGATGTGAAAAGTCGGAAACGAAGAGATCGAAAATCGCCTCCCGCCGGTCAAAGCCTTTCGTCCGGCGCCTCTTCATCGCGGCCCGCACTTCGGCGCGCTGAGAGGGGGGTGCGGGTTCCTCGGTCATGCTGATTTCTCCGGCGCCGGGGATCGGCTGACGAAGGGCAATTTACCACAGGTTCTGTCGGACTCCAAGAAATTGTTCTTGTTCTGTTCAACAGGTCGAACTTATCAAAGTTGAGGCTTGCGTCTTGGTCCTGCGGCTCAAAGAGGGAGAAAAGGGCGGGACATTTGGCACGGGGCGATCCTGCTCTTAACGGCACCGTCGCGCGGCTGAAACCTTCACGATCAAGAACGCGTGCCGCCTTTCAAAAAGCGCATGATCATCAGGGTCTGCGTCAGCTTGTCCCAGCGACTACGTCGACAACAATCCCGAAGGCTTCAATCGTCATCCCACGTCTGATCTTTGGGTTGAAAAAGATGTCATTCCCGCCTCCTTTTGGGCCGGTGTACCTGCCGATCGCCTCCGCACGCACGTCGGATCTCAGCAGATCGAGCCCTCGCCGTCGAACTTCGGCGCGGAGCTGGCCGAAGGCGGTTTTAGGCTCAGTTGAATAGTCTTTGCCGAACAACTCCACTAGACCATACCCTCCGTGCATGCTTGAGTTAAATTGTAGTACATATGTGAAGCGATCGGACAACTGTTTATGCTTGTGATCGCAAAACGTGAAGATATTTTGCATCGGGCCTAATTCAACTTTGTTGACCAATGGGTGGCGCTGGCGACAAATAAATATCGCGTCTCCTTCGTTAAAATTCATCCTACTGAAGAAGACAATCTGAGTTTTTATATCAAGTAAGAAATACCTGTCTCCTAAGCCCAGGCCGAGATCATACAATGATAATAAGGCTTCTGCCATTTTACGGTGAGACTGCTCGACAGTGTCTAGTAATTTCTTTTGTCTCTCGGCCCATTCAAGCAGCACCGAGTTTTGGACAGCCCGCCTCGCGGAGTGACGGGAAACAGTTACTGGCGTAGCTAGGTGAACTCCCGTAACAGACCTCGCTCCAACAATTCCCCCGCCATCAGCATTGAAAACTGTAAGGCCGCCGATATGATAAACTCCATAAATAAAGTTATCATTCGCAACAGTTCCCCTACTTTTGTCTTCCTTATCGCCTATAAAATCAACGAGTGAGAGTAATTCTTCTGGAATCGCGCAGTGCATGCCATCTTCGCCAAAGACGTTATTTAATTCTCTAGCAAATCCGAAATCTGGTAAGTCAAATATATCTATATTGTTCAATACAACATTATTTGCGAATGGCGCGTCGTAACTAATACGCGCACGTCCAAGCAAAAAGCAAGCCTTTTTAAAGTCAAAAGAAAAAAATCCCAAAACTGCGCCTCGGTTTCCAAAATTGTTTTTTCAAACCGACCGTGAAGAGAAAGTCTTGCTACTCTAGATACCCAAGCCTCATCTTTGATGTCAACTTCAATAATTGTCGATTCCCCGTAACCCCAATTACCATCCAATGTCGAGTCGTATGCTCGGAACTCTGCTCTTCCTCGAACATCGACGAAGTGCAAGACCTTTCTCTCCGCGAGTCCGCCGTCATACGGCTTGCTCATCACTTTTATCCTTCTACCGAGCATAAAGCTCGCGTAAAATCCAATCCCAAAACGGCCGGTCGGGTTGAATTTTGGATTAGAAATCAATCCCGGATAAAGTGAAGCCAACCTATCCGAACGCCAAAGAGATTTTCCAAAATCCAAAAACTCGCCTGTCATGACATCTCCCGGCATGCCTAGACCGTCATCTATGACTTGCAAGACCCAATGGGAGCCGGAATTGAGAATTGAAATCTTGATTTCACCCCCCTTCTCGCTGCTGGATGCCCCGTATCCCTGTTCCAGGCGGCGGTTACGGACAGCGTCGGCAGCGTTTTGAATCAGCTCTCTAATAGGCGCGGTGAAGTCATTTCCGTAGAGTTGTTTGCCGCCAAAAAGCTCTACCAACGCAGAAGGGTCACTAATACGAACTTTGGTTTCAACAGGGGTCCAGCCATCAACGGTAACGTAGCCCTTTAGTATCGCAGGATTCCCCGCACCCTCGACCCGCTTTGCAGCGAGGGCAATGTTCTGTCGGCGTCCCCCCTGGCGCTCCTGGCGCTTCAATAAGCGGTCCGCGTCGCGTAGCTCACGATCCGCAAGATTGATTCCATCGTAGGCGAGCCACCACGAGTCCATGCTGTCCCGCCGGAACGGGTGTTTCGACTCAAAAACAAGTGCGTCTTCTCCTGAACGCAGGTACGCCGGCTTCAGGTGAGACTGAAATAGCCAATGATCGCGCGACTCGCCGAGGGGTTCCTCCAACACAAACGCCATCACCGGACTGAGCCTCTCGTCAATTGCGCAAGCGTCCGCGCAACGCAAAATGCAACCAAGCTTCAAGGCGTCAATGGTCCATTCAGGAAATGACGCCAGAGGAGTGGCTGGTTCCCGAAATTCACGATCAACTCGACCGATGTTCCAGTGATGACTGGCGGCAACCTTTCCAATTATTTCGCCGACATCGGACAATAGATCAAGGGGAACCAGAGTCCAAGATAGCTTTAATACAGGATGACGATACTGCTGATTCAGTAATTCTTGTGCCCTATGGGCGTGCAGTTCGCGGAGCAGCGCAAATAAAGCCCTCGATTTCTGTATTTCAGTCGCCTGCTCGATAGATTGCCTCGCAGGCGCATCAACGCCAAGATCGCGATTGACCTCAATGCTCAATTTTTCCTTGTAAGAAACAGTGTCTTTCAACGCTTTAATACCGCCTTCATAGGCACCAGCCGTAAGTCCCGCATCGTGGATAAGGAAAGCCGAACCAAAAACAAAACCTTCAAGTGGATTAAGAATATATTCGCTCCCGCATATTGCTGAAGCAACATGCCACAGCTGATGACAGTGGCTTACGTCATGTACGGTAAGCCAATGACAGTCCTGAGGAATTTGAGCAAGGCGACGTCTCCGCACGCTGGGTTGCCTACGAGAGGCCGAAGCCAGTGCTTCGTCTTTTGTCGCCGACGGCCACGCCGCGAGCAGCGCCCTCAACGCGGCGACGAAGGCGAGCGGCTGGTCGATCATCACGTGGTGCTCGGCCTCGGGGATCACGATATGGGGTGAACCCGGGGCGATGAGGCTCAAGAGGCAGTCGGCGTCGTCGGCCTTGAAGAGTTGCGACTTCGCCTCGCGGATGAGCGCGAGGCGGTAAAATGAGCGGCGGAGACGACCGCGAGTCGCCTATCGGTTGCTTGACGGTCTGTCGCCTATAGACTACATTCTCCCTCCCTCATGATCGACGTGCGCCAGACGGAAGAGTTCTCTGCCTGGCTGCACGGTCTCAGGGACGCCAACGCCGTCGCGCGGATCGTCGCCCGCATCCGTCGGATGGAGCAGGGAAATCCCGGTGATGTGAGAAGCGTCGGCAAAGGCGTCATGGAAATGCGCATTCCCTACGGGCCAGGATACCGAATCTATTATTTTCACCGTGGAGCGCAGATTGTGATTCTGTTGTGCGGGGGTGACAAGCGCGCGCAGCGACAAGACATCCAGCGGGCTCGGATGCTGGCGGAGACCTTGTGATGCTCAAGACAACCCGATTTGACGCCGCCGACTATCTCGACACGGAAGACCGTCAGGTCGCTTACATTTCGGCGGCGCTCGAGACCGGCGATGCGGATTTCGTGCGCGACGCCCTCGGCCTCGTCGCGCGCGCGCGGGGGATGAGCGAGATTGCGAGGATCGCCGGATTGAACCGCGAGAGCCTCTATAAGGCGCTAGGCGAGACCGGCAATCCCGAATTCAGCACCGTCATGCGCATCGTTCGCGCCTTGGGCCTGACGCTCACTGCGCGCCCGACGCCATCGGGACCAACGTCGAAGCGCCGCCGGGTCGCCTGAGCCCGCGCCTCCTGAAGCGCGCCTAGCGGCGCGGACCCCTCATCCGGCCGGCTTCGCCGGCCACCTTCTCCCGCAAGGGGAGAAGGGTCATGTCCCCGCCGCGGGCCATGCCGTGAGCAGCGCGCGGAGCGCGGAGACGAAGGCCAGCGGCTGGTCGATCATCACGTGGTGCTCGGCCTCGGGGATCACGATATGGGGCGAGCCCGGCGCGAGAAGGCTCATGAGGTAATCGGCGTCAACGTCGTGCATGAGCTTCGACTTTGTGCCGCGAATGAGCGCCATCGGACAGCGGGCGGCCGCGACGATCGGCGCGGCGTCGACCCAGGCGAATTTTTCCCAGAAATGGGGGTCGAAGCAAAGGGCCCAGCCGGGCTTGCCGTCGGCGTCCACGACCTCATGCGCCGAGCGGCGCGCGATGAGATCGAGAATGAAGGGGTTGTCGCAGCGCTGCGCCGGCTGAAGACGGAAACGGGCGACGATCGCCGACAGCGAATGTTGCACCCGGCGCGCGCGGGCCGCGCGCGGCGGCGAGCGCGGACGGACGTTCTGCGGCGCAAAGAAGGGCGGATCGACCATCACGGCGCCGGCGAACTCGTCGCCGAAATCGCGCGCCAGGCCCATCGCTGCCCTCCCGCCGAATGAATGGCCGACGACGATCGGCGGTCCGGCGTCGAACGCACCGCCCATGCGGCCCGCCTCGCGCGCCTCGCGCACGAGCTGCTCGAACTTATAGGCGTCCCGCCAGTCCGAGCGCCCCATGCCGGTGAAGGTCGGCGCCACGACTCGCCGCTCGCGCGCAAAGAACGGCGCGATGAACGACCACCAGTCGGCGTGCGCCGCGCCGCCGTGCAGAAAAATCAGGCCTGGCTTTCCGCGCTCGCCCCAGGCGAGAGCCTCGATCTTGGCGCCTTCGAGTTCGACGAAGGTCCGCTCCGGCTCATGCGAAATCGCCTCGTAGAACCATGCCGGCGCCGCCGGCTTTTGGCCATGATAGGCCGCGAGCGGCGCCATGAGCTGCGGATCGTTCAAACCTACGGCCCCCAGGCGAAACTCTTAAGTGACTTCGAACAAGCCGGCCGCGCCCATGCCGCCGCCGATGCACATCGTCACCACGACGTAACGCGCGCCGCGCCGCTTGCCCTCGATCAGCGCATGGCCGGTGAGCCGGGAACCGCTCATGCCGTAGGGGTGGCCGACCGCGATCGCGCCGCCGTCGACATTGAGCTTGTCGTTGTCGATCCCGAGCTTGTCGCGGCAGTAGAGAACCTGCACGGCGAAGGCCTCGTTGAGCTCCCAGAGGCCGATATCGTCGATCTTGAGTCCATGGGTCTTTAGCAGCTTCGGTACGGCGAACACCGGGCCGATGCCCATTTCGTCAGGGTCGCAGCCGGCGACGGCGATGCCGCGATAGATCCCGAGCGGCGCCAGATTGCGCTGGCTCGCGAGCTTCGCCTCCATCAGCACGCAGGCGCTGGCGCCGTCAGAGAGTTGCGATGAGTTGCCGGCAGTGATGAAGGCGCCCGTCTTGACCTGCTGGCCGTCGGCGAAGACCGGCTTCAACGCGGCGAGGCCCGCCAGATTCGTGTCGGCGCGCACGCCTTCGTCCTGCTTCAGGGTGACCGGCTTGTCGGAGACCGCGCCCGTCGCCTTGTCGGCGACTTTCATCACGGTCGGCAGCGGGACGATCTCGGCGTCGAACCTGCCGGCGGCCTGAGCCGCGGCGGTGCGCGCATGCGACTGGAGCGCGTATTCGTCCTGCCGCTCGCGCGGGATCTTGTAGCGGGAAGCGACGATCTCGGCGGTCTCGAGCATCGTCATATAGACGTCGTTGCGGTGCTCGACGAGCCACGGGTCCTGTCCGCGAAAGCGGTTCATCTTGTCGTTCTGGACCAGCGAGATCGACTCGAGGCCACCGCCGACGGTTATGCTCATGCCGTCATTGACGATCTCCTTGGCGGCGATCGAAATCCCCATGAGTCCGGAGGCGCACTGCCGGTCGACCGACATGCCCGCGACGCTGGTCGGCAGGCCCGCGCGCAAGGCGCACTGGCGCGCGAAGTTATATCCGGTCGAGCCCTGCTGCAGCGCTGCGCCCATGACGACGTCGTCGACCTCGCCGCCCTCGATGTGAGCGCGGCTGAGCGCATTCGCGATCACGTGTCCGCCGAGAGTCTGCGCCTGGGTGTCGTTGAACGCGCCGCGATAGGCCTTGCCGATCGGCGTGCGCGCGGTGGAGACGATGACGGCTTCACGCATGGTGGTTCTCCGAGTCTTTGTTCATTGATGGTTGATCCCCCTCGTCCCGGTTCTCTCTTGCACGCGGAGAGGTGCGACTCCCTTCTCCCTCTGGGAGAAGGTGGCGCGAAGCGCCGGATGAGGGTAAGGGCGGCTCACTGAGGAGGCCGGCGTGTGCAAGAATCGTGTCGAGCACGCTCTCGCGGTTCTGCAAGACGTCATAGTTCCAGAAGCGAAGCACCTTCCAGCCGACGCGAGCGAGGGAGGCGTCGCGAACCTCGTCGTGAGGACTTTCATTGTGCCCAGATCCGTCGGCCTCGACGATCAGTCTCGCTCCAACGGAAAGAAAGTCGACGATGTAGGGTCCGACTGGAACTTGCCTGCGAAACTTGAGGCCATTCAGCCGGCGATCGCGCAGGAGGCGCCACAGGCGACGTTCGGCGTCGGTCGGCGCACGGCGCATCGCGCGGGCGCGGCCGCGCTGGTTCGCCGAGACGCCCTCGTCGGTCTTCATCGGGCCGCCCCTGATCCGGCAGACTCTCTCGCCGCCCTCATCCGTCGCGCCTGCGGCGCGCCACCTTCCCCCCGAGGGGGAAGGAGTGCCGATGCGTGAGTAAACGCTCTCATTGCGTGAAGCTCTTGCCTTCGGCGGCGAGCGTCTCCAACAGCGGCGCGGGTTTGAAGTCGTCACCAAATTTCGCCTCGAATTCGCTGAGCTTGTCGAGCACCGTCTTGAGGCCGACCGTGTCGGCGTAGAACATGGGGCCGCCGCGATAGACCGGCCAGCCGTAGCCGTAGATCCAGACGATGTCGATGTCGGAGGCGCGCTGCGCCTTGCCCTCCGTGAGAATCTTCGCGCCCTCGTTGATCATCGGATAGGTGCAGCGCTCGAGAATCTCGGCGTCGGCGATCTCGCGCTGCGCGACGCCCTTGGACGCCGCGAATTTGCGGATGATCTCCTCGACATGGGCCGACGGCTTGGCGTTGCGCGCCTCGTCGTAGTCGTAGAAGCCCGCGCCGGTCTTTTGGCCTCGCCGTCCCTCCTCGCACAGAATCTCGCGGATGGTCGAGCGCTTCGACGTCTCCGCCGACCAGCCGATATCGAGGCCGGCGAGATCGCTCATCGCGAAGGGCCCCATCGGCATGCCGAAGTCGACGATCACGCGGTCGACGTCCCATGGCGTCGCCCCTTCGAGGATGAGCTTCATCGCCTCGCGCTGGCGCTGCGCCAGCATGCGGTTGCCGACGAAGCCGTGGCAGACGCCGACGACGACCCCGACCTTGCCGATCTTCGGCGCAAGCCCAGCAATTGTCGCCAGGACCGATTTCGAGGTCTTGGCGCCGCGGACGATCTCGAGCAGCCGCATCACGTTGGCGGGCGAGAAAAAGTGCATGCCGAGCACGTCCTCGGGACGCTTGGTCTTCGCCGCGATCTCGTCGATGTTAAGGTAGGACGTGTTGGAGGCGAGGATGGCGCCGGGCTTGGCGACGCCGTCGAGCCGCTCGAACACGGTCTTTTTGAGATCCATGTTCTCGAAGACCGCCTCGATCACAAGATCGGCCTCAGCCAGGGCGCTGAAGTCGAGCGAAGGCGCAAGCTTGCCCATCCGCTCCTCCACTTCGGCCATCGTCAGGCGGCCCTTCCTGGCTGTGTTCTCGTAGTTGCGGCGCATGACGGCGACGCCGCGATCGAGCGCCTCCTTCGACGTCTCGACGATCCTGACCGGAATCCCGGCCGAGAGGAAATTCATCGCGATGCCGCCGCCCATCGTGCCGGCGCCGATGACGCCGACGCTTCTGATGGGCTTTGTTGGCACGTCCGGGCCGATGTTGGCGATCTTGGCCGTCTGCCGCTCGGCGAAAAACACATATCTTTGCGCCTTGGACTGCGTGGTCGCCAGCAGCGCCATGAACATCTGGCGTTCCTTCAGGACGCCCTCGTCAAACGGGAGGTCGACCGCGTTCCTGACCGACTCGATCGCCTTCTCCCAGGCCTCGAAGCCCCGGAACTTGCGGGCGTTGGCCTTGCGGATCGCCTCGAAGATTTCCGGGTGGCCGCGCGCCGGCTCCAGCTTGTCCGAGCGGTCGCGCACTTTTTTCAGCGGCGCGTGCTCGGCGATGAGGCGGCGGGCGAAGGCGAGCGCGGACTCATGAAGCTCGCCTTCCTCGGCGAGTTCGTCGACGACGCCCCATTCCTTCGCCTCGCGCGCGCCGAACGGCGTTCCCGAGAGAATGATGTCGAGCGCCTTCTCGACGCCGACGAGACGCGGCAGGCGCTGGGTGCCCCCCGCGCCGGGAATGAGGCCGAGCTTGATCTCGGGCAGGCCGCATTTGGCGGATGGAACGGCGATCCGATAATGCGCCGTCAGCGCGACCTCGAATCCCCCTCCAAGCGCGGTTCCGTGCAGCGCGGCGACGACCGGCTTCGAAGCGTTCTCGATTACGTCGAGCACATCGGGCAGATAGGGCGCGGCGTGCGGCTTGCCGAATTCGGTGATGTCGGCGCCGGCGATGAAGGTTCGCCCCGCGCAGATGATGACGATCGCCTTGGCGGCCCCGTTCGCCACGGCCGCCTCGACGCCGCGCTTGAGGCCGTCGCGAACGGATTGCGACAGCGCGTTGACCGGCGGCGAGTTGATGGTGACGGTCGCGACCTCTCCATCGACGGTGAGATCTGCGACGGAACTGATGGCGGCCATGGGGTTCCTCCGGCGTCGGCGACACGCTCGTGGGGCGCTTTGACGCCGCACCACGCATGTTGAAGCACGCCACGTCTCCCGGTCAACTCCGGGGTCATTCTCCGCCCGTCCGTTCGGCTCTCATCAGGAGTCGCGCCAGGCGCGCCGCAGGGTGAAAATAGTTCGCGCGACTATGTAACGCGCCCCCGCCCAGAGCGTATACGGATTGCGGGCGATATTTCGCCAAGTTCCGCAATCCGGCGAGGTGTAGAATGCTGACACGCCGAATGACCCTGAGCGGCATGGCCGCGATCGCGAGCGCAAATCTCATGCTGATCCGCGGCGCCTCGTCCGCCGGGGAGGATCACGTCGTCCACAGCGACGCCGAATGGCGCGCGATGCTGACAGCCGACCAATATGCGGTGCTGCGCCAGGAAGGGACCGAGCGGCCTTTCACCAGTCCGCTTTTGCATGAAGAGCGGCGGGGGACCTTCGCCTGTGCCGGTTGCGCCCTCGACCTTTTCTCCTCGACTACGAAGTTCGATAGCGGCACCGGCTGGCCCAGCTTCTGGGCGCCCCTCGACAACGCCGTCAACACGAAAGAGGACCGATCATTCGGGATGACTCGCACCGCCGTGACCTGTCGGCGCTGCGATGGTCATCTCGGCCACGTTTTCGACGACGGACCGAAGCCAACCGGGCTTCGCTACTGCATGAATGGGGTCGCGCTAACTTTCAACCCGGCAGCCGCTTCATGACACGCGTTGCTGCACTTTCGTCTTAATCGGGAGACCGGCCATGATCTCACTGTTGAAGAACCATTCTGGAAAGGCGGCGCTCGTCGTCGGCGGGCTGTTGGCGGCAGTCGCCTTTGCAGCGTCGCGATCGACCGCCGAGGAGGCGCGCCTCGTCCCGCCGCCCGCGATGGACGAGGCGAAAGGCGGATCGGCTCCGGAGGTCGCAGTTATCGCCGGCGGCTGCTTCTGGGGCGTTCAGGGCGTGTTCCAGCATGTCGCCGGCGTGAGCAGCGCGGTCTCGGGCTATGACGGCGGGGCGAAGGAGACGGCGCATTACGAAATGACGAGCAACGGCGACACCGGCCACGCGGAATCGGTGCGCATCACTTTCGATCCGGGCAAGATCAGCTACGGCCACATCCTGCAGATCTTCTTTTCCGTCGCGCATGATCCAACCGAGCTCAATCGGCAGGGTCCGGACGAGGGAACGCAATACCGGTCCGCGATCTTCCCCGCGAACGCCGAACAGGCGCAGGTGGCGAAGTCCTATATCGCGCAGCTCAATGGGGCGCATGCGTTCCGGGCGCCGATCGTGACCACGGTCGAGGAGAACCGGAGCTTCTACCCCGCCGAGGGTTATCATCAGGATTTCCTGGTGCGAAATCCGACTTATCCCTACATCGTCTTCAACGATCTGCCCAAGATCGAGAACCTGAAGCGGCTCTTTCCCGAGACTTACCGCGCCGATCCGGTGCTGGTTGGAGCGCGCTCCTAGAGCGTCGCGTCGGCAAAGAACCGTCATCGCGAGGAGCGAAGCGACGCGGCGATCCAGGGGATCGTAGGGTAGCGAGGCGAATGGATTGCTTCGCTTCGCTCGCAATGACGGCTTTGTCGCCGTCAGACGCGCCATTCTTAGAGCTTCGCGCAAAATGCAACGATGGCGTCGAGCGTCGCCTGAGGTTGATCGAACTGCGGCGAATGGCGGCAACTGTCGAGGATCACGCTCTCGACCGGCGTCAGCGCTTTGGCTTCGATCGCGCAGATTTGGGCAATGGTTCCGTACTGATCGTCGGCGCCCTGGATCAATAGGGCGGGAACACGCCAGCCGGCGACAGACCGTTCGATGTTCCATGCCTTGAATTTTGGATCGAGCCAGGCGCCGTTCCAGCCGCAAAAGGCGCTGTCGACATTGGCGTGATATCGGGCGAGCTTCGCGCGCAAATCGCCCGCTGCATAGGCCTCTTTCGCCTCGGCGATCGACGCGAGGCCCGGCGCCTCCGCAAACACATGCGGCGCCATTAGCACGAGCCCCTCGACGCGAGCGTCCGCATGCTCGCCTGCATAAATCGCGGCGATCGAGGCGCCGTCGCTATGGCCGAGCAGAATGCCGCGCCGGAAGCCGCTCGCGTCGAGGACTTCGGGCAGGCTCAGCATCGCCTCCTGCGACATATAGTCGAGCGGCCGCGGCAGATCGATCGGGTCCGAGCGGCCATAGCCGGCGCGCGAATAGACGAAGATGCCCCACCCGGTCGCGTCCGCGAGTTTGCGTGGAAAGTCCCGCCAGAGGGCGACGCAGCCGAGGCCTTCGTGCAGCATCACGATCGTCGGCGCCGATTCGGGAGGCGGGCCACAGGCGATCGCCTCGAGCCGTTTTCCGCCGGCGCCAACAATTCCCCCGACCCCTTCGATCCAGCGGAAGCTTATCATCGGGCGCGAGCGCGCTAAGCGTCCGCGCCGATCTTCAGCGCGCGAATTGCGTTCTCTTTCAGAATGAGGTCATGCACTTCGGGCCTGAAGCCCGCTTCCTTGAAGTCCTTGATCCAGCGATCGGGCGCGATGAGCGGGAAGTCCGAGCCGAACAGCATCTTGGTCTTGAGCTGGCTGTTGGCGTATTGTACGAGCTGCGGCGGAAAGTATTTCGGGCTCCAGCCGGAGAGGTCGATATAGACGTTCGGCTTGTGCAGGCAGACCGACAGGGCCTCGTCCTGCCATGGCCAGGACGGGTGGGCGATGATGATCGTCATGTCCGGGAAGTCGACCGCGACATCGTCGACATGGATCGGGTTGGAATATTTGAGGCGCATGCCGCCCCCGCCCGGCATGCCTGTGCCGATGCCGGAATGGCCGCTGTGGAAGATCGCCGGCATTTTGTGCTCGGCTATGACCTCATAGAGATCGTAAGCCATGCGGTCGTTGGGGAAGAAGCCCTGCACCGTCGGATGAAACTTGAACCCCTTGACGACCCCCGCCTCGATCAGCGCGCGCGCCTCCCGCGCGCCCATCTTGCCCTTGTGCGGATCGATCGAGGCGAAGGCCATCATCATGTCGGCGTTGGCGGCCGCGGCCTCCGCGACCTCCTCGTTCGGGATGCGCCTGGCGCCGATCTCAAACTCGCTGTCGACGGTGAACATGACGAGCCCGATCCTGCGCTCCCGGTAATAGGCGACAGTCTCGGCGATAGTCGGGCGCTTGCTCGCCTTGAAGTACTTGCTCGCCGCGTCCTCATAGGGCTGCCAGAAGGCGTCGGCCGGCTGCCGGCACGAAACCTCGGCGTGCGTGTGCACGTCGATCGCGACGAGCTCGTTGACTTTCATCGGTTCGTTCCTCTTTGGAGGCGCTACGAAATGATGCCCCGTGACGGCGTCGCCGCATAGAGCTCCTCGACCATGGCGGCCCTGTGGGAAAGCACCGCGCGCTGGTTGATCGAGCCCTTATCGGTCATCTCCCCCGTGTCGAGGGAGGGGGGATCATCCATCAGAATGAGGCGCGCGAGGCGTCCCGAGCTGCCCCCGGCGGCTTGGTTGAACGCGCCGAGCAGGCTCGCGAATCTCGCCCGCACGCGCTCGCAGGCGAGAACCTCCGCCGCGGTGGCGCCGTCGCCGAGCCCCGACAGTTCGCGGCAGGCCGCGAGATTGGGCACGACGAGCGCCGCCGCGTCGTCGCGATCATGCCCAGCGACGACGACGTCCGTTACAAAGGGCGCGCAATGGGCGATGAGCTTGACCCTGAGCGGCCCGACGCTGACCCAGGTGCCGGTCGCAAGCTTGAAGTCTTCGGCTACCCGGCCATCGAACAAGAAGCCGCGCTCCGGCTCGCTTTCGTCGGCGAAGCGCAGAGCGTCGCCGAGCTTGTAATAGCCCTCTTCGTCGAAGGCCGCCTTGGTGAGCTCCGGCTGGCGCCAGTAGCCCGGGGTGATGCTGGGGCTTTTCAAGCGCGCTTCGAGCTTCTCGCCGTTGGGCACGAGCTTCACCTCGACGCCCGGATTGGGAATGCCGACAACGCCGGGCTCGCAGGCGCGCGCGGTCACACTGATCGCCGAGGGGCCGGTTTCGGTCGAGCCGAGCGAAGTCAGGATGGGGACGGCTTCGCCGATCGTCTCGCGCCCGAGCCGCTCGAGTTCCTCGCGCACGTAAGGAGGCAGCGCCGCGCCGGCGTAGACGAAGGATTGGAGGCGAGCGAACAGATTTTGGCGCAACGCTTCGTCCGCCTGGAGATAGGGCAACAGCATCTCGAAGCCCTTGGGCACGTTGTAGTAAACGGTCGGTGACACCTCGAGTAGGTTTCTCACCGTCGCTTCGATTGCGCCTGGCAGCGGCTTGCCCTCGTCGACATAATACGAGCCGCCGTTCGCCAGCACGAGATTGAAATTGTTGTTGCCGCCGAACGTGTGGCTCCACGGGAGCCAGTCGATCAGCACCGGGGGCTCGGCGCCGTAGCTCGGATTAAGTCCCCTCAGCATCGCCTGGTTCGAGGCCATCATGCGATGCGTGTTGATGACGCCCTTGGGCGCGCCCGTCGAGCCCGAGGTGAAGAGGAGCTTGGCGATAGTGTCGGGCCCGACCTTAGCCTGCGCGCCCTCGACCTCCGGGCCGGCAGGTTTCGTGAGCATCGCGTCAAGCAGCGAAGAAGGGCGCGTCAAGGGAGGATTGACGCGCGCGATGACTTCGACGTCCCTCGGCACGGCGGCGTCGATCGCTGCGACAAACGGCTTGCCGTCGCCAACGAAAACGAGGCCCGGCGTCAGGATCGCGATGATGGCCTTCAGCTTGGCGAAATCCTTCGCGACCAGCGAATAGGGCGGCGAAACGGGCGCGTAGGGGACGCCGGCGATCATCGCGCCAAGCCCGATAAGCGCATGGTCGACGCTGTTGCCCGAGAGGATCGCGACCGGCCGCTCGGCCGAGAGGCCTCGCTCGATGAGGCTCTGGGCGATGCGGCGCGCCGCCTCGCGCGCTTCCGCATAAGTCAGCTTGCGCCACCTCTGGCCCTCGCGCTCGGCGAGGAAGACCCGATCGGGCGCGACCTTGGCCCAGTGGTCGAGCCAGTCGGTCATCGCGCTGGGATAGGGACTGAGCGCATGAGGCGAACGCACCACCAGCGCACCGTCAGGGCGGCGTTCGACGATCACGTCCGGAGGACCAAAGGTCAACTTCATCCGTGTCATTCTCTCCTCCCCTGCGTAAGCGCCGTCGCCGCGCCATTTCTTGTAGCCGCGCTCGCCGAGCGCGGCCAGCGACCGCGTCTACAGGACCCGGTAACTTGCTCAGGCGCCATCAGTACTTTAGCCTTACCCTACTACTCTGGGCTACCCGCCTCCCCGGCCATGTTTCAGACGAACTCCGCCGGCACACTGTTTAGAAAACGTACGACTGGAGGACCTCCATGCTGGTGTCGGACGCGCTCAAATCAAACCGCCAGACTCTCGCGACATGCATTCCCGAGGAATTGATCGTGTCGATTTGCACGCGGCTGAGTGCGCTGAACATTGGCGCCTTCCCGGTCTGCGACGCCCACGGAGCACTGGTCGGAATCATTTCCGAGCGCGACGTCGTGCGCGCCTTCGCCAAGGATGGCGCCAGGCTGGACGACCGCCACGTTCGCGATCTGATGACTCGTGAGGTGGTGACCTGCGCGCACGATCAGACCATGCTTGAGGCGGAGCGGCTGATGCACAAGCACCGCGTCCGCCATTTACCGGTCATGGACGGCGCGAAGCTCGTCGGCATGCTTTCGATCCGGGACATCTTCGTGTGGCGGGTGCGGGAGTCGCGCGACGAGGTCAACGTGCTCCGCGACGCGATGATCGCCGTCCGCAACCGCTGACGCCAGACGCTCAGCTCTGCCGCAACACTTTCGCCGCGCGCTTTTCGAGAAAGTCCTTCAACCTCTGGCGCGCCTCGGGGCTCAGCTCGGCGATGGAGGCCATCAGCGATTCGGTGAGAAGCCCGCTCGCCGGATCACTCTCGAAGATGCGAGGCAAGGCGTGCAACACCGCGAAGTTTGTGGTCGAGGTGTTGGAGGCGGCCTTGGCGGCGAGCTCCATCGCCTTTTCGAGCCCCTTGCCGTCCTCGACCAGATATTGCGTAACCCCCGCGAGATGGCCTTCCTCGGCGTTGAGCGTTCGACCGGTCAGCATCATGTCCTGCACCCGCGCGACGCCGATGAGGCGCGCGACCCTGACCGAACCGCCGCCGCCCAGGAAAATGCCGCGCTGCCCCTCGGGCAGGCCGTAATAGGTCGAGCGTTCGGCGATCCGGATGTGGGTCGCCGCGGCAAGCTCGAGCCCGCCGCCGACCACCGCGCCGTGCATGGCGGCGATGACGGGGACGCGTCCGAACTGGATCGCCTCGAACGCGCGATGCCACATACGCGAGTGCAGAACGCCTTCGAGCGGATCGTGCTCTTCGGCGACTTCAGAAAGGTCGAGCCCGGCCGAGAAATGCGCGCCTTCGCCGGTCAGCACGACGGCGCGAATGTCTTTTGGCAACCGGTTGAAGAAAGTCTCTAGCCCCAGCACGGTCACGTCGTCGAGCGCGTTGCGCTTTTCCGACCGCGCCAGGCGCAAATGCGCGATGGCGCCGCGCCGCGTGGCTTTGAGAGATTTCGGCAGATCGACGCCGATCGCCTCTTCCGCATCTTGGAGCGTCATGGATCCTCCCGCACGCTTTTTATCAGGGCTTGGGGTGCGCCAACACCGACCGCAGATGGCCTCGGCCGCGTCGGATCAGCGTCCTCGCCGTTTCCGCATCGATTCCCTGCGCCAACAGAACCGCGACCTTGAGATCGCCGTCGGCGGCGTCATACGCCCGTTTCGCGGTTTCGTCGTCGCAATGCGCAAGATGGCTGACCATGGCCGTCGCGCGCCGCAGGAGCTTGGTGTTGCCTGCTCGCATGTCCACCATCATTCCGCGATAGACGCGCCCGAGGCGGATCATCACCAGCGTGGAGAACAGGTTGAGCACGACCTTCTGCGCCGTGCCCGCCTTCATGCGCGTGGAACCGGCCAGAACCTCCGGCCCGGTTTCGACGCAGATTGGGTGCTCAGCCAAGGCAAGGAGCGGAGAGGCCGGGTTGTTGGCTATCGCGACCGTCAGCGCCCCAAGCCTTCGCGCGCCTTGCAGGAATTCGACGGTATAGGGCGTCGCGCCGCTGGCGGCCAATCCGATCGCCACATCGCGCGCGCCGATCCCGAAGTGTTGAAGCGCCCGCTTCCCCGCGTCGCCGTCGTCCTCGGCGCCTTCGGCGCTCGCGCTAAGCGCGCGCCGGCCCCCCGCGATCGCGAAGACGACCCGCTCCTCCGGCCAGCCAAAGGTCGGCGAAAGCTCAGCGCCGTCCTGAACGCCAATTCGGCCCGACGTCCCGGCGCCCGCATAGATCAGGCGCCCGTCTTCGGCGAGCCGCGCGGCCGCGGCTTCGCCGGCTTTGACAATGGCCGGAAGGACTTCGCGCACCGCGGCCACCGCCGAGAGCTGGCCTTCGAACATCGCGTGGACAGCCTCCAGGCTAGGCCAGCCGTCGAGATCCTCAAAGCGGGGACTACGATCTTCGGTCCGCATCGGTTCGTTCCTCGAACGCTGGTTCTGGACGCCGGCTGAGGGTTGGAAGCCAGCTAATCGAGAACCGCTCGCTGAAGTGATTACGCGAAAACGGCGCCATCACGGTGACCGCGCGTTCGGCACGGCATACGGAAAAACTGCCCTCACGCCCCGTCCATCCAGATGAGCAGCGCCTCGAGCCAGGGCGCCTCGACGTGGAGCCGGAAGCCCGCTTCGGTCCGCACGAGCAGGCAGCGCAGCCCGGCGAAAAGGACCGCGGCGGACGGCGAGTTAGCGGCGAGGTCGGTTGACGTCCCCTGCATGAGCGCGAGCGGCGTCTCCGGGCCGGCGACGTCGACCGCGGCCCAGCCGTCGTCGACGCTCGTCGCGCACCAGCTTTCGCGCCAGCCGTCTGCCGTGCCGAGCGGCGCGGGCGTCACAAGGAGCGCGCGATCGCGGGCGATGCGCAGGGCATGCGCGCCCTCGGGCGCCAGCGCGTAGAGGCCGAGGATCGGAGCACCGGGAGCGAGCGCGCGGATCGCCGCCTCGATTTCGCCCGAGATCATCGCTGAGCCGCGACCGGACAAAGCCCGCGCCTGCAAGCGCGATCTGTCGATCAGAATTCCCTCCGCGCGCCACGCCGGCGGCCAGTTTATCTCACGCATGGAGCCGCTTTCCCTCCGGATCGAGCGCGACTGGCGATCCGATCGTGGCGCGCCGCTCGGCGCCGAGATGATAGACGCCGACTGTTTCGCCCATGCGCGCGAGACCGTTCTCCACGAGGCCCAGCGCCACGGGGGCGCCAAGGGTCGGACTCATATAGCTCGAGGTCACATAGCCCAGTGAGCGGCGCGCTTTCGTTACGCCTTCGACCACGTGGGCGCCTGTCGGCAGCGGGGTCTCGCCGCGGGCGACGCTCAGTCCGACAAACTGCTTGCGGCCTTTGTCGTTGGCGACCGGCATGAACAGCGAGCGTTTGCCGATATATTCGTCCTTCCGCTGCTCGCGCGGACCCGCAATCCCGAGATCGTGCGGCATCGTCGTTCCGTCCGTATCCTTGCCGACGACGATGTAGCCTTTTTCGGCGCGCAGGATCATCAGTCCCTCGAGTTCGAGCAGGCCGCCGCCGAACGCGGACAGCTTCTCGACAATGCGGGCGCGAAGCACGCGTGCGCGCTTCGCCGGCACGGAGAGCTCGTAGGACCGGTCGCCGGTGAAACTGACGCGCGCGATCCTCAGCGGCGCGTCGTCGAAAGAGCCTGCGGCGAAAGCCATGTGGGGCAAGCTGTCGTCGTCGAGCGCGACGCCGAGGCCGAGCGCGGCAACGAGGTCGCGCGTGCGGGGGCCCGTCAGCGTCAAGGTCGCCCATTGCGCCGTCGTATCGTGAATGGCGACCCGGCGCGGATCGAAACGGTCCTGCCGCCAGAGCTCGAGGCGCGTGACGACCGAGTTGGTGTGGCCCGACGAGCAGGAGACGAGAAAGCGGTCCTCCGCCAGGCGCAGCGTCACGCCGTCATCGAACACGATCCCCGATTCCTGCAGGAGAAAGCCGTAGCGGACCTTGCCCGGCTTCAGATTGGAGAGGCGATTATAGCTGTTGAAGTCCGCGAGCTTCGCCGCGTCGGGACCAATGATCTCGATCTTGCCGAGCGAGGAGCCGTCGAATAGCGCGACCGCATCCCGGGCGCGGGCGGCCTCGCGCTGGATCGCCCGCTCGGGATCGTCCGGACCGTACCAGGCCGGCCTCAGCCAGGCGCCGTATTCCCGCATCTGTGCGCCGTCGGCGCGGTGCTCCGCTTCGAGCGGCAGCCGCTTCAGCGGGCTCATCAGCGCGCCGCGACGCCGTCCGGCGATGACGCCCATCGGCACGGGAACAAAGGGCGGCCGGTAGGTCGTCGTCCCCGTTTCGTCGATCGAGCGGCCCGTCAGCGCGGCCATGGCGGCGAGCCCGTTGACGCTCGAGGTCTTGCCCTGGTCGGTCGCCATGCCGAGCGTGGTGTAGCGCTTCAAGTGCTCGACCGAGACGTAGCCCTCGCGGGCGGCGAGCGCGACGTCCTTCAAGGTCACGTCGTTCTGGAAGTCGATCCATCGCCGTCCGGGCGCATCGGGCTTCGGCCATGCGGCCGTCACGCGATATTGACCCGACGGCGCGTTTGGCGCCGCCCCCTCGCCGCCGCCGGCGGCGTGACCCTGCCGCAAGGCCTCGTCCAGCGTGAAGGCGCCGTTCGCCGCCCCGGCGACCGCAACCCCCTCGACTTCAACCTTCGGCACGAGCGCGGCGAGAGCCTCGTCGTAGCGGAGCTTGCCCTGAGCCTGAGCGTAGAGGTGCACCGTCGGGGTCCAGCCGCCCGACAGCAGCAACGTATCGACGGCCCGCGTCTCTCCGCCGATCCGGACGCCCTCGACGCCCGACGCGCCGATCACGCCTCCGAGTTCGACGCGGCGCTCGACTCTGACGGTGGTCACTGGCGCGTCGGGCCGAATGTCGAGAACTTGAACCTCGGCGCCTGCCTCGCTCAGCGCCTCCGCGACCGGATAGGCGCTGTCGTTGTTGGTCGCGATCGCAACGCGCTTGCCGACGAGAACGGCGAAGCCGCGGAGATAGACGAGCGCCGCGTCTGCCGACATCACCCCCGGACGGTCGTTGTCGGGGACGACCAGCGGGCGCTCGATGGCGCCGGCGGCGACAACGATTGCCTTGGGCCTCATGCGCCAGAGCGCGTCCGGAAGAGGCGCGCGGCGCTCCCAGGCGCAGACGAGACGATGGTCATAGACGCCGAACGCGGTCGTCGACGTCATCACCCGTCCGCCGCTTGCTTCGACTTGGGCGCGAACGCTCCCGGCCCATTCGCGCCAGTCTCCGCCCTCGATTGCGCCTCCGCGGTGAACAAGCTGTCCCCCGATGTCAGCGCGATCGTCGAGCAGAAACACGACGCGGCCCGAGCGCGCTGCCGCGTTCGCCGCGGCGAGGCCTGCCGGTCCGGCGCCGACGACCAGCATATCGCAGCGCGCATTGAACTGCGGATTGCCGCCCGGGGGACGATTGTCCGGATCGACGCGGCCAAGGCCCGCCATGGCGCGGATCGCCGGTTCGAACGTCTCCCAGCGGGGCCAAAGAAATGTCTTGTAATAGAAGCCGGCAGGCATAAAGGCCGAGAGCCTGTCGAGAAGCGCGGCCCGATCCTCCGCCGCCGTCGGGAGGGCGTTGACCGATCGCACGGCAAGATCGTTTTCGAGCGCCTCGGCAGTCGCGCGAAGATTTGGCGTCGTCCGGCCCGAACGCGTCACATCGACGATCGCGTTCGGCTCCTCGGTCCACGCGCCCCAGACGCCGCGCGGGCGATGATACTTGAAGCTGCGGCCAACCACCCGCACGCCGCTGGCGAGCAGCGCAGAAGCGATGCTGTCGCCTTTGAAGCCGAGATAGGGCTTGCCGTCGAAAGTGAACGCGAGCGGCCGGCCACGATCGACTGCGCCCCCGGCGGGAAGCCGAAATCCGCTCACGCCGCGGCCCTCGGGAAGAATTCGCTGCCAAGCACGGCGTTGGTCGCCGTGTCCCGGGTCATCAAAAATGATTCCAGGCAGGTCATATGCAGCCAGATTTCCCGGCTCGCGCCTTTCGGATTGGCGTTGAAATGGAGATACCCGGACCACTCCGCGTCGCTGACCGCCTCCGCCGGTTCGGGCCTCGCCTTCGGCTCGCCGACATAGTGGAATTCGGTCTCGTCTCGCGGACCGCAGAACGGGCAGGGGAAGATCTGCATGCGAGGCCTCTACGGTCAAAACCCAATCGGCATGCTTACGCCGGTGACCGCGATGCGCAAACAGCTGTCATTCCGCGTCAGAGGGCTACATGGGTTAAATGGACCTCGCAGTGGTGTTCGCGATGACGCCGAGCAGACCGTGCGGGAACTGCGCGGCCCATAAAGTGCTGTTGATTTTCTGAGGCCTATGACCGGCGCAGACGAAGCCGTGTTTGGTGCCCTGCTATATCCACTTATATCCAAGCACACCTTTACCGCCGCCCGACCAAGGCAGACCGGGCTTCGATTTGCAGACACGAATTGCTTTTTTTCCGTCGCTTTCCCTTTCGAGGCTCTCAATTTCACCCTGCAGATAGGACTCCTCATTTTTTCTTTCGTGAACCGCGAACTTTACATCCGGTCGAATGTGCTTCTTATCTATACTCCACCACCCACTCACGAAGTGCGTGTCATTCTCTTCCAGCACATGTTTTTTCTTGTGACAAACGCCATGAATTTCCGACACAGTTCCTTTCATTCGACCCTCCCAAATTGGCTCACAACCAAATCTTGAGTTTTCGCCCTAGAAGGCGTCTGCCAGACAGCGTATTTTGTCAATCCTTGGCGCTGCCTCGCGGCGTCAGTAATTGCGACAAATTATCGACCGTTTGCCTGAAATGGCGGAACGGGCCAATCGACCCAAATCCCCATCCAAGAGTGCCAAGTCATTTGCCCTTGTATTGCTTCTTATGATGCCGCAGTCTCAACCCGGTTGAGTCAGATTTCGGCATCGCCGTTGCCCAAGCATCGGGAGGTCTCACTGGCTCATGGGGCTGGGAATTTAAATGTCCTCATTTGCGCTTGCTCGTCTTTCGCCGGAAGAGAAAAAAGCCGTCAAAGATCGCCTATGGAAGCGACAAAACGGGGTCTGCTTCATTACCCAAAAGAAAATCGATCTCTCACTAGGTGTGCAGTCCCGGAATGTAATGGTGCATCATCGTTCCTGAGTCGTCAGGAGGAGGATGTTCTATGGCAAGCGTTCTGCATGGCAGCGCCCGCACGACGCCGCGTATTCGAGCCGAGCTCCAAGCGTCGAAAGAGAGCGCCCGCTCCCTTGCAGCGCGCTACGACCTGAACCCCAAGACTGTGCGGAAGTGGCGCCAGCGGACCACGACGGCCGATGCGCCGATGGGGCCGAAGGCTCCGAAGAGCACGGTGCTGACGCCAGCCGAGGAAGCCATCGTGGTAGCGTTCCGCCAGAAGACGCTGTTGCCGCTGGACGACGTGCTGGGCTGCCTGAGGGATACCATTCCCAACCTCAGCCGGAGCGCGCTGCACCGTTGCCTCCAGCGGCATGGGATCTCCAGGCTTCCGAAGGAAGAGGCCAGCGACAAGCGCAACCGGTTCAAGAGCTACCAGATCGGCTATGTCCACATCGACAGCAGCGAACTGCGACACACCGACGGCAAGCTGGTCATGTTCCTGGCGATCGACCGGGTCTCGAAATTCACCTACGTCGAGTTCCACGACAGCGCCGGAAAGAAGGAGGGAGCAGCTTTTCTGAGAAATGTCGTGGCCGCCTTCCCCTACAAAATCCACACCGTGCTAACCGATAACGGTATGGCCTTCGCCGATCTGCCCAAGAATCGCGAAGGCCCCAGCCGGCGTTTCCTCGGCCCGCACATCTTCGATCGCGTCTGCATCGAACATGGGATCGAGCATCGGTTGACCAAGCCCTACCATCCCTGGACCAACGGCCAGGCAGAGCGAATGAACCGCACCATCAAAGACGCCACGGTCAAAGTCTTCCACTACGAAGACCTCGAAAGCCTCAAGGCGCACGTACTGGCCTTCGTCACAGCCTACAACTTCGCCAAGCACCTAAAGGCGCTAAGATGGCGAACGCCCTATCAGGCCATCTGCAATGCATGGACGAACGACCCCGCCGCCTTCAAAATCAACCCGCGCCATCTCATTCCGGGACCACACACCTAGACGAAACGGAAGTTGATCACATCGTTCCGACACGGGACAAAGGTCCAGACGACGAGAGCAATTGGGCTGTCGTGTTCGCTCGCGCGAATGAAAGCAAGCAAGCCGCGCATCTCTACGTCGCGCGTGTACTGCACCTCCTTGACGTCATTCGTGAAAAGGCAAACGACCCTCGGGGCGCAAATCTAGGTGACGTTCTAGCGCACTTCGGCGGAGCCAAATATCCGCTCCATGCCAAGGCCGACGCCGAGACGTTCCAATATAAGCTCACTCAAATGAGTCTCTACGACGAAAGTATGTCGCCGATCTGGGTCGACGACCTGTCAGGAATGCGGACGACTTTTCTGCGCCTGCCGCTTGAGTATCTGCATCACGATCACAAAATTAATCCGCGTGCTATCGGCAACTCGATACGTGGCCTCATTGAGGAATTTCATCGGAAGCGACCACAATTGCACATTCCGCTTGCTTGGATCGACACGACCGATGCTGGGGGTCCGCGGGTGCGCATATTTGACGGTCAGCACAAGGCAGCTGCACAAATCTTACTCGATCAGAGGTGGCTGCCGGTCCGTGTATTTATCGATCCGGACACAGACGTGCTGATCACGACGAACACGAACGCCGGGACGAGCCTGCGTCAGATCGCCTTCGACAAATCCACGCAACGGTTCCTCGGGGCGACGATCCTGGGCGATCGTATCGAACGTTTCTTGAAGGAAAAGGGCAAGTCGCCTGGCGACGATCAATTCTCGGAACGCGATCTCGTCGAACATTTTCGCGGGGAGCAAGCTCAAATCCGCCGCTACATTCTCGACGCTCAGCGGAACTCGATTTCTCACGACGAAGAAAACAAGCTTCGGGACTTTATCGAGTGGGGAGGGAAGGGCGGCGAGAAGCCGATATCCTATTCGACGATCGAGAAGACCTTCTTTTCGTTCTTCATCGGCAAGGATATGTTGGAGACGCCGTTTTACGGGGTTACTGCGGACGGCGAGAATCGAAGGGATCTTGAGCGCAAACAGCTGGTCCGGCTAATGTCGATGATCGCCGAGGCCTACTACACAGATGGAAAATACGACTTCGCTCGGGGGACGGAGCGGATCGAAAACAAGGTTCAAAAAGGCGATAAGATTCCGGATAATCACCTTCGGGCCGGTCGCATAGGCCGTGAAGAGGTTATGGCAGGATGGCTACCCTTCGTAACCAAGGTCATATTCAACTACTTCACAAATACAGGGCGCAACGTAATTTTGGAAAAGCTATTTCAGACAACATTCCCGGAACAATTGTGGACGAATATCGGGAATTTTCTCGATCATTTGGGACGTTTACCTCTTTGGGTTGATTACCAGCTGTCATCGACCGCGTTCGGTGGCAAGGCGCTCGCGAAATTCTGGGAAGATATCTTCAACACTGGGAATGCGCCGAACGGAACACCCGTTATCCACAAAGGCGGCTTAAACGTCCTCGATATGATCAAACCGCTCTAGGGTAATCGTAGTTCCCGGAGCAAGGTGCCCCGCGTCGCGCTGTCTCGGCCGGCCCTTATCCAAAACCTCCATGTTCAAGCCAACTTCGGCTCGGCCGAATCCTTCGCTCTCGGGACGTAGCGATCGACCTTGATTTCGCCCTCGCGGCTGCGAGCCTGGGCGATGTCAAAACTGTTTTGCATGCGCATCAGCGTATCCATCGACACGCCGAACGCTTTCTCGATCCGCAGGGCCATGTCAGGGGAGAGGTCCGCGCCCTCGTTCAAGAGGGTCGAAAGGCTTTGCCGCGACACGTCGAGGACCTTGGCGGCGGAGGTGACGGATAGCTCAAGCGGCTCGATGATCTCGCGGCGGATAAATCCCCCCGGATGGACCGGGTTTTTCATGCGGTAGCCTAAGTCGGCCATCTGTTTTGCTCCTAGTGATAGTCTTCGTAGTCCAGGTCGATGATTTCGATCTCCTCGCGGTCAATCTGGAACGTGATGCGCCAGTTCTTCGTCACGTGCAGCGCCCACGTCATTTTCGGTCGCCGGTCAATTGGTGCGCCTTCCAGCTCGACATCACGCGCAACTCGTCCGCTGTCGCCATGTCTTGCAGAAAAGACAGGATGGCGCGGATTTTATCGATGCTGGCTGCCGGAAGCCCGGAACGTTCGTCCGCCTCCATCAACCGCCGCAGGCCTTTGTGCCTTATGCTCCGGATCTTCATCCTGTTCCCAGTCTAATACAATCTGCAGTGTCGTCCGTCAAGTGACACTTGACGCTAAAATTCGGCCCCCGGAAGCGGAAACCGGAATCTTGGGCGCCAGCCATTCTCCATGAAATGGCGGCGGCGCGGCGCTCGCTCCGCCCGCCTGTTCTCTTCCTGTTATCTCGATTTATCCCCCTGTTAAGGGTCCTGTTATCTTCCTATTACGGTGCTCTCGCCGCGCGTGGGGGTGTCATCACAACCGATTGGAAACAAAGGCTTCTTTCGCGGAAAGTTTAAGCTGAATCGGCTGATCGTCTCTTATTTCTCCCTGTTAGCAGGGAGAAACAGGCGTTGGGTCGTTACTGAGAACCATGCGCAATTCGGCTCTAATGCGCGATGCCCGAGCCCGCCGCCTCGTCGACGAGGCGCCCGGCGGCAAAGCGGTTGAGGTCGAAGGGGCGGCTGATCGGGTGGTGCGTACCGGTCGCCATCAGATGCGCCAGCAGGGTTCCGCCGGCCGGGATGGCCTTGAATCCGCCGGTGCCCCAGCCGCAGTTGAGGAATATGCCTTGCTTCGGCGCCGGGCCGATGACCGGCGAAGAATCCGGGACGACGTCGACAATGCCTCCCCAATGGCGCATGAGCTTCAGCTGGCCGAAAGCGGGGAACATGTCGAGAAGGCCGGAGACGACGATCTGCTGCACCGGCGGATTGCCGCGCTGAGTATAGGAGGGGATCCGGTCGAGCCCGCCACCGAACACGATCTCGCCCTTGTCGGACTGGCTTGCGTAAACGCCGGTCCCGAGATGCAGGAGAACGATGTCGAGGCACGGCTTGACCGGCTCGCTGACCATCGCCTGCAACGCGTAGGAATGGATCGGCAGCTTGACGTCGGCCTTCGCCATCAGCTGCGAGGAATGGCCGGCCACCGCGACGCCGACCGCCTCGGCCCGGATTTCGCCCTGACTGGTCTCGACGCCGACGCAGGCGCCGTTCTGCATTATGAAACCTGTCGCTTCGCAATTCTCGACGATGTCGACGCCCAGGCGATCGGCGGCGCGCGCGTAGCCCCACGCGACGGCGTCGTGGCGGGCCGTGCCGCCGCGCGACTGCCAGACGCCGCCGTTCGGCAGGTATCGCGAATCGAGCGACTGGGTCATCAGCGGCAGCCGCTTCCGGATCTCGTCGGGGCCCCAAAATTCGGCATCGACGCCGTTCAGTTGCATCGCGTTGGCGACGCGGGCCGCGATTTCGAGCTGGGCGGGCGTGTGAGAAATATTGAGGATGCCGCGCTGGCTCAGCATCACGTTGAAGTTGAGATCGCGCGACAGGCCTTCGTAGAGCCTCAGCGCGAGATCGTAGAGCGCGACCGACTCCGGATAAAAATAGTTCGACCGGACGACCGTCGTATTGCGCCCAGTATTTCCGCCGCCAAGCCACCCCTTTTCAATCACGCACACGCGGGTGCGGCCATGGTTCCTGGCGAGGTAATAGGCGGTCGCCAAACCATGCCCGCCGCCGCCGATAATGACAAAATCGTAAGCCGGCTTCGGCTTGGCCTTCCGCCACGCCTGTGGCCAGCCTTTGTGGCCGCCAAGGCCTTCCCGCAGAATCGTGAGTGCGGAATAACGCGCGGTCATCGGCCGGCCTCGACCATCGGCAAATCGTCGGCGCCGGCGTGAAGCATCGCGTACACTCGGAACGAGGCAAGGTCTTCATCGCGCGGCGCGACGCCGGTGAAGGTTTGGAGGTAGTGCGGCGTCAACTTCAGGCGAGCCTCCATCGGCTCCTTGATGTCGAGCGCGTAGTATCCGATCTGCATGTAATAGAGAACGCGCGCGCGCACCATCGCGTCTTCGAACGGATATCCATATCGCATGAACATGGCCCCGATAGCGGCTGTCCGTTCGGCATCCGAACGATCCAGCGCCTTGCGCACAGTCTCCGAGCGGCGCGCCCATTCGCGCACTGCAAAGTCGAGGCGCGGGCTGAAGAGGTCCGGATCGACCCAACAGCGAAAGACATTGCATACCGCCTCGTTGACCGAGGCGGCGGACGCCTCGCTTTGCTTGACGATCGAACGCGTGTTGAGGTCTTCCCAGCGCTTGAGGAGCTCGTCGAGAAGCTGGCCGCGGTTCCTGAAATACCAGTAGAAGCTGGATCGCGAGACGCGGAGCCGCTCGCTGAGAGCAAGCACCGTGACGGCGGCGACGCCGTCGCGCTGTAGCACGCCGAGGGCGAGGTCAAGCCAGTCGTTGCGTGTCGCCTTGACGTTGCCAGAAGGCGCGGGCTTTTCGGACGGATCTGAGCCCTGCGGCCGGGCGCCAGCAGACATCACGCGCGCATCGCCTTGCCGGCCGGATCATAGGGCGAGGGCGGAATGACCCGCGCCTTCCGTTCCGCCCCGACCACGTGGACTGCAAGCTCGGCGCCGACCAGCGCCGCCTCCGGCTGAACGAGCGCCATGGCGAGAACTCTTGCCGATCGTATGGCCGTAGCCGCCCGAGGTTACGAAGCCGACCCTCTTTCCCTCGCGCCAGACGGGTTCATAGCCCGAGCAGTCCGCGTCGACGGCGTCGACTTCGAGCGTGACGAGCAGGTGCGAAGGCGCGGCGCCCTCGCGCTCGGCCAGCGCCGCTTTCTTTCCGACGAAGTCGCCCTTGTCCCAGGCGATCCAGCGGTCCATTCCGGTCATCCGCGGCGTATAGGCCTGAGTGAACTCCGCCGACCAGATGCCGAAGCTCTTCTCGAGGCGGAGCGCCAGCAGCGCGTTATAGCCGTACTCCTTGACCCCGATCTCCGCGCCCGCCGCCAAAAGCGTGCGGCGCAGCGTTCCGGCTTCGAGCGCGCGGCAGTTGATCTCGTAGCCGAGTTCGCCCGTGACCGAGAGGCGCGTGACCCTTGCGCGAAGGAGCCCGACGTCGACGATCGCCGCGCCCATGAATGGGAGGGCGGCGTTGGATACGTCCTGGTGCGTCACGCGCTCGAGCAGCGCGCGCGACTTCGGTCCCGACAGCGAGAAGCCGATCACATCGTCGGAGATGTCGCGGACCGAGACGCCCTCGCGCGTGTGATCGCCGAACCAGCGCATGTGCCAGCCGCGCAGATAGTAGGAGCCCTCGATCCAGAAGGTTCCGTCGCCCCAGTTGATGACGGTGAGGTCGCCCTTGAGCCTGCCCGTCTCCGACAGCATTGGCGCAAGCTTGGCGCGTCCCGGCTTTGGCATGCGCGAGGCCATGAGCCAGTTCAGCCACGACTCCGCGTTGGGCCCGGTCACCTCATATCGCGAGAACGATGCGATATCGAGAAGGCCCACCCCTTCGCGCACCATACGGCTCTCGGCGCCGACAATGTCGAAGGCGTTCGAGCGCTTGAGCGTCGGCTTTTCCTTGAAGCCAGGAGGCCCGAAATAGAGGGGAACCTCGAGGCCCCACGAGTTTCCCCACTGGCATCCCGCGGCAGTCATGGCGTCATGGGTCGGCGTCGTCTTCAGCGGCCGCCCGGCCGGGAGTTGTTCGTTTGGGTAGGTCATCACGAACCGGCGGGCGTAAAATTCGCCGGTCGTCTGCTTGATATATTCGCGATTGGAGGTGTAGGCGCCGTAACGTGCGATGTCGAGGCCATAGACGTCTTCGGTCGTTTCGCCCCGAATCATCCATTCAGCGAGAGCCTTGCCGACGCCGCCGCCCTGCAGGAAGCCCGCCATCACGCCGCAGGCCAGCCAATAACCGGGCTTGCCGGCCACTGGGCCGACCAACGGGTTGCCGTCGGGAGAGAAGGTGAAGGCGCCGTTGACCCATTTGCGAATTCCCGCCGTTTGCAACACAGGATAGCGGCGGTGAACGAGTTCCAGCTCGCCGGCGATCCGATCGATGTTCTCCTGCAGCAATTCGACGCCGTAATCCCAGGGAGCGCCGTCCATCGACCAGTGTTGCGGGTTGGTCTCATAGATTCCGACCAGCATGCCCTTCTGATCCTGTCGCATGTAGGTGTAGCCCTCGAGGTCGACGACCATGGGCATTTCCGTCTTCAGCAAGGCGACTTCGGGGATCGTTTCAGTGAGTAGGTAGTGGTGCTCAAGGGGCGACACCGGAAGGTCGAGCCCGACCATCCGGCCGAGCTGCTTGGCCCACAGGCCTCCTGAATTCACCACATGCTCGGCGTTGATTGTCCCCTTCTCCGTGATGACATCCCACGTCCGATCGGGGCGTTGCTTCAGGTCGAGCACGCGATTGTGCTCGATTATGCTAGCGCCGCGCTTCTTGGCGGCGCCGGCGTAGGCCCAGACCGTGCCGGTCGTGTCGACATAGCCTTCGCGATCCGCCCACATTCCGCCGAGGACGCCCTCAATGCTGATGATCGGGCAAAGCGCCTTGATTTCGTCCGGCGTGACCAGCCGAACGTCCTCGATCCCGATCGCCTGAAAGCGTCGATACGACGACTGCAGCCATTCCCAACGCTCGGGCGCCGACGCGACATGGATGCCGCCCGTCATGTGCATGCCGATCGACTGGCCGGACTCCGCCTCGACCTCTTTCAGGAGGTCGATCGTGTACGCCTGCAGGATCGCCATGTTCGGATTGGCGTTGAGGGCGTGGAAACCGCCCGCCGCGTGCCATGACGACCCGGCGGTCAGGACGGAGCGCTCGATGAGCGCGACGTCGGTCCAGCCTAATTTCGAAATATGGTAAAGAACGGAGGCCCCAACGACGCCGCCCCCGATGACGACGACCCGGTAATGCGAATTCATCTTCCACCTGCCGCGAAATTGGCCCGAAGCGACAGGCTACTGAACTCGCCAGCGGCCGTCTAGACATTCCTGTCCATGAGGCGCCTAAAGCGCTTTTTTGGGAAGAGTGTGGCTTTTGTCGCCTTGTCGCCCTTGGCCGATTGCGGGTATGGATGGGTCAGTCTGTTGCAGGAAAGACGGGATTGCGTTGGATGATGCGCTCGTTGCCGTAGAGTTCAAGGCGGACTTGTTTAGGAGTAGTTAGTTCAGATGGTTTACCGTTGAGTAAGGACTGCGAACGCGTCGCAGCGACCCTATCGAGAGGTGCGAGCGAGGCGCCCAAGACAGTTCTCGGGGAATCTGAGGTCGGCAAGGGGCCGGCGGCCGAATAGCGCCGGCAGGAGTGCTGAAGCCTGGATGCGCTCGGGAGCGATGAGGTGTAATGGTTCTCGGCGGGGCCTTGACGCTCGGAGCGATTGTGATGCTTGGCGGCGCGACTGGCGCTCGAGCCGACGATCTGACGGGACTCTTCGGCGCGATGCCGAGCGCGGCGCCTTTATCCGTCATGGGGTCTATTCTTTCACATTCCTCAGAAAGTGCTGAGCGTTCCGCCTTCGAGTCCACATCTTTGTACGTCATCGAACGCGGGGAATTAGAACCCACAATGACACTCCAAACTTGGAGCTCGTAATCATGCGAACGAAGAAACGAATAGGTCGGCTTTGGGCGAGCTGCCTGGGGGCCATCGCTGTTATAGCCGCCGCAGGTCACGCGTGGGCTGAAGGTCGAGTCTTGACGACGTCGGACGTTGTCACGATCAAGGTCGTCGGCCAGCCGGACCTCGATACGGCGACGCGCGTCGAAACCGACGGGACGATCAATTTCCCTTACATCGGTCGCATCAAGGCGGCCGGAGTGACGGAAGACGCGCTTGCGCGGACAATCGAAAGGCGGCTCGCCGCGCGCCAGATTGTGACGGAGCCGCATGTTCTGATTGAAGTCACGAATTTTGGCACGCAGGTCAGCGTGCAAGGTCAGGTGGGTACGCCTGGGGCCTATACGATCGACCGGACGACGACGCTGCCTCAGCTGTTGGCCAGGGCGGGCGGCCTGAGGGACTCCGCCGGGACGGTCACCGTTCTGCGCCACGGTCAGCTGATGCGCTATAATGGCAAAGATATCGTCAGCGGGAAGGTCAATGGCGATCGGATCGTTATGCAAAATAATGACGAGGTTTACGTCGATCTCTTGCCGTTTTTCTATGTTTACGGTTATGTAGGCCACACGGGCGAATTTCCGCTCTTGCGGCCGCTCACGGTGCAGCAGGCGATTTCGATCGCGGGAGGCCTCTCTCCACTCGGCACCGATTCGCGCATGTGGATTAAGCGCAAGTCGGCCGATGGTCAAACGATAGAAGTGCCCGCTGCGCTGGACGACCAGGTTCAGCCAAGCGACACGATTATCGTCAACGAGCGCATTTTCTGACCGGCCAAGCGCCGGTTTGGGTGGCGGAATGAATCCGCGAAGCCTATGGACAACGCCGGCTGTGGCCCGTTCAACGCGAGCGGGTTCAGGGTCAGCCTTTGAAAGCTTAAGCCGATGTCGATCACGTCAAAGCGCCAATTGGATTCGGAGGCCGTCGCGATCCAGGCGACGAAAGATCCGATCGAGCAGCAGATTTTGGCCGCCGGAAATCTGAGCGAAGCTCAGGTCGAGGCGATCCGCGGGTTTCAGCGACGCAAGGGGCTCACCTTTGGAGAGGCCGCAATCACGCTGGGTCTGGTGCGGCGAGACAGCCTGTTTCTGGCGCTCTCGAAGCGATACAACTATCCCGTCCTGAATTTCGGCAGCGACGAAGCGCGCTTTTCGCGCGAACTCGTCGTCGGCTACCAACCGTTCAGCAAGGGCGCCGAGGCGTTCCGGTCGATCCGCTCCGCGCTTGCAACCGGTCCGCTCTCTCAAGGTAAGAACGCTTTTGCCGTGATCGGAGCGCATTCGGGCGTGGGGACGACCAATTTTGCGGCAAATCTGGCGCTGTCGTTTGCGCAAATGGCTGTGCCGACCCTGCTTGTCGACGCCAACCTGAGGAAGCCCAGGCTCGCGACGCTTTTCGGCGTCGATCCGAAAAGCGAGGGTCTGGTCGAGGCCCTCACCCATTGCGAGCCGAACGCTCCGCCGGTTGCGATCGATATCGTGCCCGGGCTTTCGCTGCTGATCGCCGGGGCGACCGCGCCCCATCCCCAGGAGCTTCTCAGCTCCAAGGAGTTTCTCAATCTGTCGCAAAACGCGCAGCGCAACTATGGCGTCGTCGTCTACGACACGCCGCCCGCCCTGGAAAACGCGGACGCCTATGTCGTCGCTTCGCGCGTCGGCGCCGCGATCCTTGTCGCTCGCCGTCATCGCAGCAAGGTCAAAGACATCAAGACGGTGACGCAGGCCCTCGAAGGCTTCCAGTGCGAAATCGCCGGCGCCGTGCTCGAGTACCACTGAACTGCCAGCGGCGGCGCCGTTCTCGGGCTTGTCGGCGGCGGATCGGTTCTGGCCGTTCCCCTGGTCGTCTGCGGCGTCGGCCCCTATGTCTCGGCGCGGGGCCTGTCCGCCTCAGCCGGACGTCGCGCCGCTAGGTCGCGAGCTTGCGCAGATAGTCCCAGGAATAGAGCCCCGTGTTGTGGCCGTCGTCGAACACGATCCTGATCGCGTAATTGCCAATCGGCTGGATGTCGACAATGGCGACGTTTTCCTTGCCGGTCACGATTTTCTTCTGGCCCGGCGAATGGCCCCGGACTTCGGCGCTGGGGCTCTCGACGCGCAGACGCTCGGCGGTCAGGCGGGCGATCTCGCCGTCGTCGAAGACGACTTCGAGGATCCGTCCCTTCTCCGTCACGGTGATGTCGGTCGGCCAGGACATAGGGCGGTCTCCGGTCACTGAATGCGGATCCGCGGCGCCGGCTTCGCGCCGGTCGCCCCGGTTTCGAGCGTCTGGGACACGCGGCGAGCGATCTCGAGGAACGCTCCCGCATGCGCGCTGTCGGGCAAGCTCGCGACAACGGGCCGGCCTTCGTCGGAATTGGCGCGAATGGCGATATCGAGCGGCACCTCGCCGAGGAACGGAACGCCGAGCCGTTCTGCTTCCCTCTGCGCTCCCGCGTGCGAGAACACGTCCGTGCGGCCGCCGCAGTGCGGGCACAGGAAATAGCTCATGTTCTCGACGATCCCAAGCAAGGGCACCTGGACCTGCTTGAACATGGCGATGCCGCGCCTGGCGTCGATCAGCGCTAGATCCTGCGGCGTCGAGACGATCACCGCGCCCGACAGCGGCACGTTCTGCGCCATCGTCAGCTGCGTGTCGCCGGTACCCGGCGGCATGTCGACGACGAGCACATCGAGCTCGCCCCACGCCACCTCGCGCAGGAGCTGGTTCAGCGCCGACATCACCATCGGCCCGCGCCAGATCACCGGCGCGCCCTCCTCGATCAAAAAGCCAATCGACATCACTCTGACGCCGAAGGCTTCGAGCGGGACGAGCTTCTGGCCGTCGGGCGCGAGCTCCGGCTTGGCGGCGAGCCCGAACAGCTTTGGCATCGAGGGTCCGAAAAGGTCGGCGTCGAGGACGCCGACCTTGAGGCCGAGCCTGGCGAGACCGACCGCGAGATTGCACGCGATCGTCGACTTGCCGACGCCGCCCTTGCCCGATGCGACGGCGATGATGTGCCTGACGCCGGGCAGCGGCTCGCTCGAGCGGCCGTGCCGCCGCTCTTGGCCACGCTCGGGATGGGCGGGCGCCGGGGAGGCGCCGCCGACGCCGCGCGCCGCTTCGGCGGTCAGGGTGACGACCGCGCTCGCCACCCCGGGCAGCGCCTTGACCGCCGCTTCGGCCTTCGCGCGCATTGCCTCCATCGCCCGCGCTTTGGCGGGGTCGACGACGATGGCGAGGAAGACCTTGCCGTCGCGGACCGTGAGCCCGGAGATCGCCCCGGAATCGGGCAGCGGCGTGCGCCCGTCGGGGCCGGGAACCGCGGACAGCGCCGCCATGATCTCGTCGCGAGACGCCATCCTGGCGCTCCCTCTCGTTGACCGCGTGCGGCTCAGGCGCCCGGCGCGGGGCCCTTAGATAGGGAATTTGCGGAGAGACGGAAAGGGGCCGCCGATTTCCGTTCTCTTCCTGTCCGCTTTCGGAGCCGCCCTTTTACTTTCCTGACATTGTCGCCGAGCGGCAAAGCGCTTTCTTTTCCTTTCCTCGCCTCCCGCGAATCACGATTATTCAGGAGCTTATCGGCGAATTTGCGCGCATTTTTCGTGCGTGGGTCCGTGACGCCGTCAAGCGCCTTCGTGTCTCGCTGCGATGAAAGGTTTGCGCGGTTCAGCATGCGCCAAAAGGTAACACGACTTCACATTTTCCGAAAGGACTTGTCGCGGCCCTCTCGCGAGCCCAGTGTCTTGACATTCTATAATTCTGCATATATGGAAATATTAAATCGAGGACGCGAATGATCGCCGCATCGCCGGAAGACCAGATCGCACGCTACGCCGACATGCTCGCGGCGCTTGGCACGGAAACGCGGCTGAGGATCGTGCGGCTCTTGCTTTCGGCGCATCCCGAGGGGCTCGTGGTCGGGGAAATCGGGTCCGAGCTCGGCATCGCGCCATCGACCCTCTCGCATCACCTCGACAAGCTGAAGAACGAAGGGCTCGTGTCGGTGCGCCGCGAAAGCACTTTCCTTCGCTACACCGCCAGCACCCAGGCGCTGCAGGAAATCGTCGGCTTCCTGTTCGCCGAGTGCTGCACCCGCAACAGGGCGATCCGCCCCGAGGAAATCACTGCGCCTGCCCACGAGGAGAAGCGCCATGTCTGAGGTCGATATCAGGGAAGTCGTGCGCGGTCGCTACGCCGAAATTGCGCGCAGCGTTCGGGCTCCCGGTTCGTCGTGCTGTTACGACGGTGAGGCGGGATCCTGCGGGATCTCGGCCAATCTCTATGCTGACGATGAAACCGCGTCGTTGCCGGAAGAAGCCGTCTTGGCTTCGCTCGGTTGCGGCAACCCAACAGCTCTCGCCGAGCTGAGAAAAGGCGAGACCGTTCTCGACCTTGGCTCGGGCGGCGGCATCGACGTGCTGCTGTCTGGCCGCCGTGTCGGCCCTTCGGGTAAGGCCTATGGCCTGGACATGACCGACGACATGCTGGCGCTCGCGCGTGAGAATCAGCGAAAGGCCGGCGCATCCAACGTCGAGTTCCTCAAGGGGGAAATCGAACATATCCCGCTGCCCGACAATTCGGTCGACGTGATCATCTCGAACTGTGTCATCAATCTTTCCGCCGACAAGGATCGCGTTCTGCGCGAGGCCTTCCGCGTGCTGAAGCCCGGAGGGCGCTTCGCCGTCTCCGACGTCGTCACCCGGGGAGCGATCCCCGAAGGGATTCGCCGCGACGTCCTGCTCTGGGCCGGCTGCATCGCCGGCGCGCTGGATGAGAACGACTACCAAATCAAGCTCGCCGTCGCCGGGTTCGAGGCGATCGGCATCGAGCCGACGCGCATTTACAAGATCGACGACGCGCGCGAGTTCCTCGCCGGCAAGGGCGTCGACGTGGACGCAATCGCGCCCCTCGTCGACGGCAAATTCATGAGCGCGTTCGTGCGCGCGAAAAAGCCGGGAAAGAGCGCGACGGAAAAGGCGGAGGCGTGCTGTGCGCCGACCTGACGCGGTCACGATCGCCCGCGCGCTGACGGATAGCTTTTCCGGGATCGCGCCCGTCGACGTTCCGATGTTTATCGTCGCACAGCTTGCCGGCGCTTTGGCTGGTCTCGTCGTCATGCGTTGGTTTTTCATCGCATCACCGGCTCGCGCCCCCGATACGGCTGCCGACCGGGCCGCACTCGTTCAATAATTTCGACGATCATCGAAATAAGCATTGACGCCGGTCAATCCTGAGATTAAAGCTATTTCCATGAAACTCGAAAAAGCCGCAACGCAACTCGAAGCGCTTGGCAACCCGACGCGACTTCAAGTCTATCGCACGCTCGTGCGGGCCGGAGATGGGGGGCTACCAGTCGGCCGGTTGCAGGACAAGCTCGGGATTGCCGCCTCGACCCTATCCCACCACTTGCACCGCCTGATCCTGACGGGCTTGGTCACTCAGGAGCGTCAGGCGACGACGCTCATCTGCCGCGCCAACTATCCCGCGATGAACAGCCTTGTTGGGTTTCTGGTCGACGAATGTTGCCAGGATGCCGGATGCGCCGTGAGGCAAGACGAGGCCGCCGCCTGACGCCCCATTTTTTGAACGCTATTTCTATGATGCTGGAAGGATGGAATATGGATGAGCTAGCTTTGCAACATCTTCCGGTCGCCGTGATCGGCGGCGGCCCGGTCGGTTTGGCCGCCGCCGCGCATCTCATCGCGCGCGGCTTGCCGGTGAAAGTCTATGAGGCCGGCCCTACGGTCGGCTCGAACGTGCGTGACTGGGGCCATGTCCGCGTCTTCACGCCGTGGCGCTACTGCGTCGACCAGGCTGCGACGGCGCTCCTCAATCGTCACGGTTGGCGATTGCCTGTTGCCGGCAATTGTCCGACAGGAGCCGAACTGGTCAGCGCCTATCTGGAACCTCTTGCCGCCACTCCCGAGCTGGCAGCAGTCATTGAAACCAACGCCCGCGTCACTGCGATTTCGCGGCATGGCCTTGACAAGGTGGTCAGCCCCGGGCGCGAGGATCGGCCCTTCGTGTTGATGGTCAGAATGGGCGGAGGCGTTCGCCGGGATCTCGCGCGCGCGGTTATCGACGCCTCAGGCACATGGACGACGCCGAACCCGCTAGGCGCGAGCGGCTTGCCGGCCATGGGCGAAGTCGAGTTCGCCGATCGGATCGCCTACGGCATTCCGGATATCCTCGGCCGCGATCGTCATATCTACGCGGGTCGAAACACGCTCGTCATAGGCTCGGGCCACTCGGCCGCCAACGCGCTGCTCGAACTTGCCCAACTCGCGGAAACTGACCCACACACTTCATTTTCTTGGGCGACCCGCAGCGTCGACCTCGCGCGAATATATAGCGGTGGCGACGCCGACCAATTGCCGGCGCGCGGCGAACTCGGCGCAAGTGTCAGGGAGCTTGTCGATCGGGGACGTGTAAAGCTTACGACGGGATTCGCCATCTTGGCGCTCAGCGAGGAGCGGGGCGCAATTGTCGTCAAGGGCGAGACGGCCAAAGGATTGCGATGGATCGGGCCGGTCGATCGGATCATCGCCGCCACCGGACAACGTCTAGACCTGTCGTTAACGCGCGAGCTGCGTCTCGATCTCGACCCTTGGCTTAGAAAGCGCCAAGGCGCTGGGCCCCCTGATCGATCCGAACGTGCATTCCTGCGGCTCGGTGCCGCCGCACGGGCATCGCGAGCTGTCGCATCCGGAACCTGGCTTCTATACCGTCGGCATCAAGAGCTACGGCCGCGCGCCGACGTTCCTGCTGCTCACTGGCTATGAGCAAGTCCGCTCCGTAGCCGCTGCGATCGCCGGGGACATGGTTGCGGCTGACGACGTGCGGCTCGTGCTTCCGGAAACCGGAGTTTGCTCCACTCCCCCGGTTATTGCCGCCGATGTATCGGCCGGGTGTTGCGGCGGCCCAGCGCCGGCACAAGTTGATGCCTGCTGTGTAGCTGATGCTGCTGCAAAAGACTTGGGAAAGACGGGTTGCGGATGTGGGGTTGCTGCGTGAGCAGCACCGCCGGCGAGACCATTCGGGTCGCGCCCGAGGCTCCGAGCCGCGTCGTCGTCATCTCTGCGCTGGGGGTGACGCAGATATTCGCCTGGGGATCGTCCTACTATCTCCCGGCGGTTCTGGCGAAGCCGATCGCTGCCGACACCGGCTGGTCGCTGTCCTGGGTGGTGGGCGGGCTGTCGCTTGGGCTGTTGATCGCCGGTCTGGTTTCTCCTTTGGTCGGCCGCGCGATTGCGCGCCGTGGCGGTCGCCCTGTCCTAGCCGGGAGCGCGGGACTCTTGGCGGCAGGCTTATCCGCTCTGGCGCTGGCGCACTCTCTGCCTGCTTTCCTCGTCGCCTGGGCGTTGGTTGGGCTCGGCATGGGCGCGGGTCTCTATGATCCGGCCTTTGCGACTCTCGGCCGCCTCTATGGGCACGGCGGACGCTCGGCCATCACGACCCTCACCCTGTTTGGCGGTTTTGCGAGCACCGTCTGTTGGCCTCTTTCCGCATTCCTCGATGCACATCTTGGGTGGCGCGGCGCATGTCTGGTCTATGCCGGCTTCCAACTTGCTGTTGCGCTACCGGCTTATCTGTTCGCGCTGCCGCGCGAATCTCCGCGGCCCGCGCCTCTCCCAGTGTCGCCGAATTCGCAAGCGCACGCGCCGGCATCGGGCGGTTTCCGAGGAAGCACGTTTCTCTTGCTGGCCTCGACCATCACGCTGAGTTCAGTGATCTCGACGACGCTCTCGGTTCATTTGCTGACGGTGCTGCAAGTCAAAGGGCTCACCCTCGCCGCCGCCGTTGGTTTCGGCGCGCTCGTTGGACCTTCTCAGGTAGCCGCCCGCACGGTCGAGATGGTGATCGCGCGTTACCATCACCCGATTTGGACCAAGGTCGCCTCCACTTCGCTCGTCGCCACGGGATTGGCGGCGTTGTGGTTCGACGCGCCGATCATCCCACTTGCCTTAGCGCTCTACGGCGCAGGGATCGGTCTGGAAAGCATCGCCAGAGGCACGCTGCCGCTCGCGATCTTCGGCCCCGAGCGCTATCCTGTCATTATGGGCCGCATCGCCATGCCGAGTCTTATCGCTCAAGCGGCGGCGCCTTCGATCGGCGCGGCTCTAATTGAAGCGGGCGGAGTGGATGGGGCAATGGCAGTTTTTGTGGCCTCGGCCGCCGTCAATGTAATACTGGCCTCGAGCCTGTTCCTGATGCTGCGCTCTTCGTCGCGGACGCGGTTGCCGTAGGTCTTCAAGGACAGGGGAATTTGATGACCCGGACGCGCCCGGCCACGATTGTCGGCTGGGCTTTGTGCGCCCCCGCTATTGGGATCGGTTTTCCGCTTGTTCGAGCGAAAAAGCCGGTCAGAGCGCGATGGGAAAGGCGGAGGCGTGCTGCGCGCCGACCTGCTGCGAAACCTGAGGCGGGATCGCTGGCCGAGCGGCAGTTCAGCAATAAAGCCGCACAAGGTGCGCTACGACCTGGAACGCAGCAATCCGGAGTTCAAGCAGAAGATGGCGGAGGTTCTGTGTGTCTATCGCGAAGTGAAGCTAACCAAGGAGACGGCGGCGGCCGCCAAACAAGAACCGGGCGATGCGGTGGCGATCGTCTCCTATGACGAGAAACCCGGCATCCAGGCGATCGCCACGACCGCCCCGGACCTGCCGCCCGAGCCCGGCGCGCACGCGACCTTGGCGCCCGACTACGAGTACAAGCGCCACGGCATGGTCAGTTTGCTGGCCGGCATCGACCTGCTCACCCGCGCGGTTCACGCTCTGGTCAAGGATCGCCACCGCAGCCCGCGAATTCATCGAATTCCTCAAGCTGCTCGACGCCGCCTATCTAGCCCACACGGCAATCAAGCTGATCCTCGACAATGAACGAGTTCAACCGACACCCTGTCGTCCATACTTGGTCCGATCAACTCGACAACGCCGCTTGATATGATTCGAACTTTGGAAACGATGAACTGGGCGAAAGAATGCTTATGCCAAAGCCGACGCCTCGACCTCGAGTTGGGGGGCCGACCCCGTGAGCCTCTCCGCGGCGCATCAAAGCCGAACACGCACGGCCCTGCCTCCCTATTTGGGTTCGAAGGGGGTTAATACGCTCTCCTACCGTGTCTCTCCACTCGAAACGCATCCACGCGTCTTGCGGTGACCTGACGCCACTGCAGTCGTCAACGGAAGCGCGGGGACAGGCGCGTTACCTCGCGCTCGACCGGGGCGCTTGCGAGGACACGCGACTTCTCAGACAATGGATGGATCGCCTTCGCCGCGGCGGAGGCATCGGGCCGCCGCTAGCGCTGCCGGCCCGACGTTCACCCGTTTTGTCCGAGCATTGTCCGCGCAAAGAACTCGGATGCTCTTGCGGCCCTTGGCGCCACACTCGCTAATGGCGGCGGCTTGATCGGCGAAAGGCTGGGCGGCCTCGATCGCGGTGGCGGCCAGGATCGGCGCAGTCCCGATGCATGGAGATCGCCGTGTCGAGCCGCTGCCGTGAGCCTCAACACGAGCGGCCATACTTCGTCGACCAATGGCTCGCCGCATTGCCGAAACTGCGACGGCAGTGATAGGAATTTCGCGGCTCGTGCCAATTCCGGATGATTTCCAAATCTGGACCTATGAAAGAAACGCAAAACAGGCGGAGGAAGCAGTCATGTTCATGGGCAGATATTTCGCGTGCGCGACTCTTGTGTTGGCCTTTGGCGTCCTGTCCGCCTCCGCTCAAGCGGAGGACAAGATAACGATCGGCTTCGTCACGCACTCGCAAGGCGACCCGTTCATCCAGCAAATCATCGACGGCGCACAGGCGGCCGCCAACGATCTTGGGGTCAACCTCAAGGTGGCGCAACAACAGGGCGCCGCTCCCGACGGTCAGCTCAAGCTCGTGCAGAACATCGTCAATGCGGGAGCGCAGGGAGTCGCAACCTCGGTTCCAGGCGATTCCATGGCGGGCAGCCTGAACGACATCATCGCCAGCGGCGTTCCGATCGTGCAGTTCAATCTCTTGAGCGCCGCGGTCAAAGCGCCCTATGTCGGCGAGAAGTCCACCCAGAGCGGCCGCATTCTCGGCAAGGCGATCGTCGACAAAGTCGGCGGCGCCGGGGCGAAGGGAAAAGTCATCATCGGCAACTGCTTTCCCGGTCTAACTGTGCTCGAGAACCGCGCGAGAGGTGTTGAAGAATCGCTCAAGGCCGCACCGGGTATCGCGATCCTGGGCCCATTTGATGTGAAGGTTAGCGCCGTCGAGAATTACAATCATTGGGAGCAGCTTTACGCGGCCAATCCCGATGCGGTCGCTCTGGTGGGACTGTGCGCTCCCGACGTCGCGAGCCTGGGCAAGCTCAACGCCGCCAATTCCGACAAATTCGTCGCCGGCGGCTACGATCTGACGGCCCAGAATCTGCAAGCTGTCAAAGATGGCCATGCCTATGTGACGCTGGGTCAAAGCGCGTTCGTCCAAGGCTATCTTCCCGTTGCCCTGCTTGTCCGCGCAATTCGGAACAAGAAGCCGCTCGAGGTCGGATTCTACAATGCTGGCACCCAGACCGTAACCGCCAGCAGCGTCGACATGGCGAACAATCTGCCTGCTCTGACCTTTCCGCAGCTTCAGGCCACGGCTGCGGACCCGAAGGCGACGGCAGCCTTCTACGAACCCTGGACGAAATGCGTGAACGGTCCTGACGCGGGCAAGAGCTGTGCGACGATGGAGCCGATCGCCGCTGAAGGCCAGTAACCTGGGCCGTGCGGCTTCGCTTCCGCACGATCCGCTTGGATCCGACATGGTCGAGACGCCGCTCGTCGCCGTTCGCGGCCTCCGCAAGCGCTACGGAGGGGTCGTCGCCGTCGACAACATGAACCTCACCGTGCGCCGCGGTGACGTTCATGCTGTCGTGGGCGAAAACGGCGCAGGCAAATCGACGCTAATGAAAGCGCTCTCGGGCGTGGTTCGCCCGGACGCCGGCGAGATAGAATTCGACGGCGTCCCGGCCGTCATCAGTTCGCCGGTCGTGGCGCGCCAGTACGGCGTCGGCATTGTCTACCAGGAACTGAGTCTCTTCCCACAGCGATCGGTGCTGGCGAACCTGTTCGTCAACCGGGAGCCATTGCGGCGGGGCCTCGTCTCAGTGCGCGCTATGGAGGAACGCAGCGCTGATCTCCTGGATCGGCTCGGCTTGCGTTTCGACGTCCATTTGCCGGTCAGTCGCCTCAGCATCGGTGAGCAGCAGCTTGTCGAACTGGCGCGCGTGCTCCTGGAAGAGCCGCGTCTCTTGATCCTCGATGAGCCGAACTCTGCGCTCAACGAGCGCGAAACGCAGCGGCTTTTCGATGTGCTGCGGCACCTCAATCGCCGCGGCATCACGATGCTCTATGTCTCACACCGGCTCGAGGAAGTCTTCGCGATCTGCAACCGAGTCACGGTGACGCGCAATGGCCGCGACGTGCTGACGAGAGAACGGGCAAATCTCACCATACCGGAGGTGATCGAGGGGATGATCGGCGCTCCGCAGACGGCCCTGTTTCCGCCGCCTCTGCCGAGGCGAACCGATCGCGAGCCGGCAGCCGTCGTCGTCAAGGGATTGAGTGGCGGCGCGTTGAAGGAAATCGACTTCATCGCCCAGTCCGGAGAAGTCGTCGGCTTTGCTGGCCTCGAAGGCGCCGGCGTCGCGTCACTGTTCGGCATACTGTTCGGGACTCAAAAGGCGCGCGCCGGCGACGCAATCTTTCCCGACTCGCTGGGATTGCCGCGCGGTCCCACGGAAGCGGCGCGCCGCGGGATCGCGCTTGTCCCCGCCGACCGACGACGAAACGGCCTCATGCTCGACAAGAGCGTCCTCTTCAATATCAGTCATGTTGCGATCGGCGCACTGAATGGGCTGCCCTGGTTCAATCATGGGACGGCGCTGGAGCGGGCCTTTCGACAAATCGAGCGCTTGCGCATCAAGACCGGCTCACCGGACGCCTTGGTGGGCCAGCTGTCCGGGGGTAACCAGCAGAAGACCGTGGTCGGCAAATGGCTGGAGGTTGCGCCTAGGGTGATTTTATTGGACGACCCCACACGCGGCGTCGATGTCGGCGCCAAGCGCGAAATCTATGCTCTAATCCGCCAGATTTCCGCCGACGGGCGGATCGTTCTGTTCAGCTCGACCGAGTTGTCGGAACTGGTCGGGCTGTGCGATCGAATCATCGTTCTTTATCGCGGCGGAATCGCGGGCGAGATCAAAGGGAGCGAGATCGACGGCCAGGCTCTTCTGCACGCCGTCAATACAGGCGAGATGCCCCAGGCGGCGCATCAATGAGAGATCTTGGCGCCTCGAAATTCTGCATTGCAAACCCCTAATGAGAGGGAGGAAAACCATGATACGTCGCGCCTTCACGATGCGCCTGCAGCCCGGGAAGCTCGCTGAGTACAAGCGCTTTCATGACAACGTGTGGCCGGAACTGGTCGCCGAAATCGAACGCAGCGGCATCGCGTCGATGACAATCTTCGAGAACGATCCGGTCCTCTTTCTCTACTCGGAAATTGTGGACGAGAGCGCGTGGGACAAGCTTTGGCGCACCAAGATCCACGACAAATGGTCGGAGGAGGCGATGAACCCGCTGATGTTCTTCCGCGACGATGGCATCGTCGACTCAACCACCCTGCGAGAGGTTTTCCATCTCGAGACCAAAGCGGGCGCGGCACGATGACGGATCTGGCCGGGAAAGTCGCGGTGGTCACCGGCGCAAGTCGCGGCCTCGGCCAGCGTGTCGCCATTCGGCTCGCGGATCGAGGCGCGGCGCTGGTGCTTGTCGCTCGCAGCAAGGCGGTCCTTGAGGCAACCGCCCGCAGCATCGTCGAGAACGGGGGCCGCGCGGAAGTCGTGTCGGCGGACATGAGCGATCCGCGTTCCCTCGACGCGGTCATCGCAGGCGCAAGCCGCGTCGGCGCGCCGTCAATTCTGGTCAACGCGGCTGGAGTTTTCGGCCCGATCCAACTCGTCAAGGACGGCGACCCGCGGGAATGGATCGAAACGCTGATGATAAACATGGTCAGCCATTATCTGACCTGTCGGGCCTTTGTGGGCGGAATGATCGATCGAGGCTGGGGCCGGATCGTCAATGTGACGTCGGCCAACGCGCTGCACCCGCCGGGACCTCTCCATAGCGCCTATGGCACAAGCAAGGCGGCGCTCAACCACTTCACCCGGCACCTGGCCGCGGAAGTGGAGGGCACCGGCGTCACCGCCAATGTCATCCATCCCGGGGACGTCAAGACGGACATGTGGGCCGACATCCGGGCAAAGGCCAAGCGGGTTGGCCCACGTGGGGAGCCGTTCCTGCAATGGGCTGATTGGGTCGAAAGGACAGGTGGAGACGATCCGGAAAAAGCGGCGGACCTGATCATCAATTTGATGGGCGACGAAGCCGCCTCGGTCAACGGCCAGTTCTTGTGGATCAAAGGCGGGTTGCAGGCCCCGATCCCAAGCTGGAGCGCTGCATCTGAATCGCTGCCGTGGCAAAAATAGCGTGATGGACCACTCACTGAGCCCGGAACCCCAAGCCTCCAAAGGCCCGGCTTTCCGCCGGCGGTCGTTTCGGTTGCCCGAGGAGATCGGAGTCATTGTTGCATTGCTGGTTATGATCGTCGTGATCGGCGTCGCGCGGCCACGCTTTCTCAACCCGATCAATTTGTTGACGATTCTCGGCAACACCACGTTTCAGGGCATGCTGTCGCTCGGCATGGTGTTTCTGCTGGCGATCCGCGAGATCGATCTCTCGGTCGGATGGATGTTCAATTTTTCCGCGGTCGTCGCCGCGCTCATGATGGTTGGGGGCGTCGATCCCTGGCTTGCCGCTCTTGCCGGTGTAGGCTTCGGCGCTGTTCTCGGCCTCGTGAACGGGGTGCTTGCGATCGGCCTGCGGTTGCCTTCGATCATCGTCACGCTCGGCACCTATTCGATGTTCGAGGGATTGTCGCTCGTCGCCAATCAGGGCCGCGCGGTATTTCCGACCGACCAGTCGAGCAGTTTCTTCAGCTTCGCCTCGATGAAGGTTTTTCGCGTCGTACCGGTCGTTGGAATCCTGTTCGTTGCGTTGGCAGTCATCCTGCATATCGTGCTTCACCGCACGCGATTCGGCTATCGCGTTCAGGCTGTCGGCAGCAGCCCGGAGGCCGCCCGCTTCGCGGGCATTCCCATTGCGCTCGTGCGCCTCCAGACGCTGGTCCTCATGGGCGCGATCTGTGGGCTTTCGGGAGCGCTGTATGTCGGGTTCCGCGGCGCAATCGATCCCCAGGAAGGCGCCGACTTCGCGCTCATCGTCATCGCCGCCGTCATTATCGGCGGGACTCCCCTTTCCGGCGGTTGGGGCACGGTCATCGGCGCCGTCGTCGGCATGCTGATCATTCAGGTGATCAGCAGCGGCATCATCTTCTTCGGCATCGACGCGACCTGGAGCACCTTCGTGACCGGCGCTGTGATCGTGCTCGCTGTCGCCCTCGATCAAATCGTCAAGCGCCAGCGGGATAGAGCACTCCCTCCCTAAGCGGGCTAAGTCCCCTGCGAAGCATGGCTCGTTTGGCGCTGTTCGTCCCGCCACGAGTTCCGGCGCTGCGCCTGGTCGACGAAGCGCGCCGCCATTTCACCGACCACGATGGCGGTGAGATTGGTATTGTGCATGACATTGTCGGGATAGATGCTGGTGTCGGCGACGCGCAGGTTGTCGAAGCCGTGGACGCGAAGATCAGGCCCAACGACCGCGGTCGGGTCCCCGGGCGGCCCCATTCTGACAGACCCCGCCTGATGGTGCGCAGGTCCCATAGCTTCAGTCAGCGCCTCGGCGATCGGCTTGTCGAGGTCGTCGATCGCAACAGCGCCGTGCGACTGAAAGGTCCTTGTCGCCAGCATAGCCTTGACGAACGCACGAGCGTCCGCGAACCGATCACGATCCCGCTGGCTCGTGTTGTATCGATGATCGATGAGCGGCGAGTTCGTCGGATCCGTGCTTTGGATGCGGACTTCGCCGGTCGCCTCCTGACGCGTGAGATACGTCCAGAAGCCTGCGATATGCTCCTCCTCGTCGACGGGGAACGGATGGGTCTGCCATTCCGGCTCGCCCGCTGCGTTGGCCGGCCCGCGGACATTCGCGGCGAAGAAGCGGCCGGTCGTCACGCCGAGCCCGTCGGCCCTGAACATCATGGGAAACCCCGGATGATCGGTCAGGTTACGCCCGACCGGAAGATCCGCCACGACGTCGATCCCGAGCGGACGCAGCCATTCGGCGGGGCCGATGCCAGAGCGGTGCAGGATGGCCGGGCTGTTATAGACGCCGGCGCTGATGACGATCTCGTCTGCGTGCGCGGTCCGCCGCTCTTTTGCAGGATCGAGATAGGTGACGCCCTTGGCGCGATCGCCTTCGAGAAGGATCCGATCGACATGGCTCCCGGCGCGGATGGTCAGATTTGGCCGCGCGCGGGCGGCCCTGACATAGGTTACCAGCGTGCCGAGCCGGACCTCTTTGTAGCGGTTGTGCGGCATCGGCCCGACGACGCCCGCATGGGCGTCCAGCGCATTGAGGTCCGGCGCTTCGCGCACGCCGAGCTCGAGACACGCGTCATACATGGCGCGGTTCACGGGCGCCCAGCTTTGCGGCCGATAGCGTTGGATCACGATCGGCCCATCGCGGCCGTGGATCGGGTCTCCGCCGAAATTGACGTCGTTTTCGACGGCGATGAACAGAGGCAGCAGGTCCGCCCAGGCCCAGCCCTTATTCCCCCGCGCTGCCCAGCGATCGAAATCGAACGGCGCGCCGCGCGCGGCGATCGTTGCGTTCACCATCGACGTGCCGCCGACCAGGCGCCCGCGAGGCACGCGCAAGCTGCGGCCGCGCAATGTGCCGGCGCCGTCGGTGTTGACGAAGTCCCAGTCGAACTCAGGTATCCCACCGGCGCCGCGCCAATGGTGCTCGCCGCTGAAGGTGAACAGCGGCGGGATCGTTTCCTCCTGCGGGAAATCCGGGCCGGCCTCGAGCAGCAAGACTTTCCGTGCGGCATTCTCCGACAAACGCGCCGCGACGACGCCGCCGCTCGAGCCTGCGCCCACAACAATGACGTCGTAATGGTCCATCGCCCTCCCCCGAAAGCGCTCCCTGGCGTGGCTCAGCCTGCGCTTATCTCGGCATCGATAGGGTCAGGTCATCATGTGACGACCTGACGCTCATTTCTGTCCAGCGCGCTTAAGGCGGACTACTTCGCCGCCGCTTCGATATTGTCCTTGTTGTAAACCGTGAACGGTCCCATCAGGATGCGCAGGCCCTTGGCGCGGGTCGGATCTTTGGTGATGGTAAACTCACCCATGCGGCCGGCCTTCAGCTTCGCACCTTCCTCAGCCTTGAGAGCGTCGGTGGCGAGCAAATACGACGTGTAATAGGTGAGGTAGCCGAGGTCGACGAAACTCCACAGAGCGAACTCCGGAGCGCAACCGTTCTTGGTGTAGGCGAGCATTTCGCTTGGCAGCCCGAGCCCGCTGACCTTCACCTTGTCGCAGAGCTTCTCGTCCTGCAACGCCTTGGCGGCGGCGACAATGCCGACCGAGGTCGGCGCCATGATCACTTTGAGGTCGGGATACTTGTCGACGAGCGCCTGCGCCTGAGTATAGCTCTTTTCCGATTCGTCGTTGCCGTAGACCGTGTCGACCAGATTCAGCTTGGCGTATTTGGGATCCTTCAACGCCGTCTTCATTGCGGCGATCCAGGCATTCTGGTTGGCGGCGTCAGGCGAAGCCGAAAGGATGGCGAATTTGCCGCCGCCTGGCCCCGTGAGGTCGAGCGTCATGTCGGCCATCACCTTGCCGATATCGGCAAAATCGACCTGCGCGACGAATACGTCTTCGCCTTCAGACGAGGGGATCGGGGAGTCCCAGGTCACGACTTTGATGCCTTTGGCTTGCGCCGCCTTAGCGGCAGGCACGATCTGATCGCCGGAGTTGTTTGAGATCATGATCGCTTTGACGCCCTGGGTCGTTGCGTTGGTGACGATCTCGATCTGTCCGGCGACGCTGTTTTGCGGCGTCGGACCGAGGAACTGCAGCGGTGTCGGGTTCTGAAGCTCCTTGGCGGCCTCCTCGGCCCCTTTGTGCGCCTGGTCAAACGGCAGAATCCCGAGGAATTTTGGCAGCAGGACCATGCTGACGGCCTTGCCGGGCGTCGCCATCGCGTCCTGCGCCATTGCGTATTGCGGCACGGCCGCGATCATTGCTAGCGCCGCGGCGCCCAAAAGAAGCTTCTTCATGTTTCTCTCCCTCTCCATTTGTTGTTTAGGTCTTGCCACATATTCGGGATCAACACCGAGAGGATGAGAAGCCCCCCGATCACGTAGTTCTGGGTGTTGCCAGTGATGTCGGCAAGCCCCATTCCGTTGCGAAGGTTTAAGATCACTAGCAGCGCAAGGCCGACACCGACCAGATTGCCCTTGCCGCCGAAAATACTGACCCCTCCCAAAAGCACGGCGGTGATGATGTCGAGCTCGAAGCCCTCCGCCATGTCTCCGCGCACCGATCCCAATCGCGCAGCATAGAGGATTCCAGCGAGCGAGGCCACAAATGCAGAGCCGACGAACAAGCTCCCTTTGACCAACCCGACCCGTACGCCGGAATAGCGCGCCGCCTGAACATTGCTGCCGACCACATAGACGAAACGACCAAAAGCGGAGCCGTGCAGCACGATTGCGAAGATAATAAAGAGCACAAAGAAAATCAAAATCGCAGCCGTGAGCGGGCCGATCAACGCCTGCTGGCCGAGCGTGTTGAACCAGTCAGGAAAATCGCCGATTGCTCGATCTTCCAGCAGGATGCGAGCGATGCCGCGATAGCCGATCAGGCCTGCCAGAGTGACCGCCAGCGACGGCAGACCGATCCGTGCGATCCAGAATGCGTTGTTGAGCCCGGCAACCATGCCAGCGGCGAGCGCGATGAGGATAGCCAGCGGCATCGGCACGCCCTCGTGGAACGTCCACGCCATGGCGCAGGCCGAGAGTCCCATGATTGACGCGACCGAAAGATCGATTTCGCCGCCGATGATGACCAGCGCCATCGTGAGGGCGACGATGCTTTTCTCAATCGACAATTGAAACAGGTTGACGAAATTTCCGACGCTCAGGAAGTAAGGGGAACCGACGCTGTTGAACGCGACGATCGCGGCCAGCAGCGCGAGCATCATCGTCTCCCATCCTTTGAGCCTCCCAAGCGCGCTCATGGCCGCGACGCGCCCTGCTCGCTGGAGGCCGGGCCCGCCTCTTTCGCGACCAGCTTCATCTCCGCGCCGCCCCAAAGCGTACGCAGGCGCTGCAGGATGACCGCATCGCTCGCCACCGCCAATAAGATGAGGAGCCCAAGCACTGCATCGAGCCAGAACTCGCTGATGCCCAGGCGGAAGAGGCTCTGTTCAAGCGTCCCGATCATGACTGCGCCGAGCATTGCTCCCGAGACTGTACCGGAGCCGCCAAAGACGTTCACGCCGCCAACGACGACAGCGGCGACCACGCTGAGCTCCAGGCCGCGTCCGGCTTCGACCGTGATGTTGCCGAAACGCGCGAGAAGCATGAAGCCGCCGAGCCCCGAGAGGGCGCCGCAGATGACGAAGGCGAGGAACACGACGCCCTTGATCGGCAATCCGATCAGCTGCGCCGCCTCGGGATTGGACCCGATCGCGTAGAACCGTCGGGCGAAGCTCAAATAGCTCGTTCCGATCTGGAACACGATTACAATGACGAGCGCCAGCATGAAGAGAGCGCGAATGTCGAGACTGCCGATCGGCGCGACGTTGACCAGCGGAAGATTGATAAGCCACTGGGGCAGGCTGTCCGTGGTCACGGTCTTGGCGCCGGAGAGGTCGACAAGCACGCCGCGATAAATCGCCAGCGTTCCGAGCGTCGCCACGACCGCTGGCACCCTACCCCACGCCACGATTAGTCCATTGATGACGCCCAGCGCCGCGCCGAGAGCGATTGCGATCGCAACAGCCAGCAGAGGATTGATGCCGTTGTGGTTGGCGATCAGCGTCCCCACGAAATAGGCAGTGAAGCCGACGATCGAGCCCACCGACAAGTCGATATTGCGCGTCAGCACGACCAGCGTCTGGCCGACGGCGACGACCGTAATGATCGCGACGCTCGACGCAATGCGGTTGAAGGTGCGGAAGCTATAGTAATTGTCGATGAACGAACCGAAGATCACGATCGCCGCAACAATGAGGACAAGCAGGCTCAACTCGCGGATCTGCTCCGGGCGAACCCGCCGCTTGAGCCAGTTCATGACGGCCTTCCGTCGACCGATTCCGTCGATCTCTGGCCCATCGCCGCAGTCATGACGGTCTCCTCATTGGCTTCGGCGCGATCCAGGATCGCCATCTGCCGGCCCTCTCTCATGACCAGCACTCGGTCGCTGAGAACCAGCACCTCGGGCAGATCCGACGAGATCACAATGACACCGATGCCCTCCGCTGCGAGCTGGCCGATGATTGCGTGCACCTCGGCTTTGGAGCCTACGTCGACGCCGCGCGTCGGTTCGTCGAGAACCAGGACCGAGGGGTCGGTGTTGAGCCATTTGCTCAACATGACCTTCTGCTGATTGCCGCCCGACAGCTTAGCGACCTCGAGATCGACCGATGGCGTCCGGATCGCGAGCCGGGTGCGGAAGTCGTCAGCGGTCCGCCGCTCCTGAGTGGTTCGGAGGAGGCCGAAGCGATTGAGATAACGGCGCAGAACCGGCAGGGTGATGTTGGCGAAAATCGCCATCGGCAGGACGAGCCCAAGCTGGCGCCGATCTTCGGAAACGTAGGCGATGCCGAGATTCATGGCGTCGCGCGGAGAACGGACTGTGACGGGCTTGCCGTCGAGGACGATGGTTCCCGAGGTCGCGGGTTCGATGCCGAAAAGTGCGAGCCCAACATCGGTGCGGCCCGCCCCGATAAGGCCCGCGAAGCCTAGCACCTCACCCCGGCGGAGGTCGAAGGTCACGCCTTCGAATGTGCCCTGGCGGCCGAGATTGGTCACCGAGAGAACATGGTCTTTTCGGGCCGAGCTTGTCCGCGCCTTCGTCAAATCGATCGCTCGTCCGACCATGTCGGCGATTGCGCGCTGCGGCGTCGCCTCACGGCGCGTGCGCGTCGATATCAATCGTCCGTCGCGAAAGACCGTGACCTTGTCGGCGATCTCGAACACCTCTTCCATGCGATGGCTGACAAAGAGGATTGCAACGCCCTGCCTCTTCAGGTCCCGAACAAGCTTGAACAGCTCCTGGACCTCGTGAGCGGAGAGCGACGCAGTCGGCTCGTCCATGATCAGGATGCGAACGTTAAGAGAAATGGCCTTGGCGATTTCGACCGACTGCTGGGCGGCCAATGTCAGTCCCCGCGCCGGATTTCGAACGTCCAGTGCGACGCCAAGCTCGGCGAGGATTCTTTCGGCGTCGTGAAACATCTGCCGCCAGCCGACCACCGCTCCACGGTCCTGATGACTGATGAAAATGTTCTCGGCGACATTGAGATCGGGAAACAGTAAAGGTTCTTGATAGATCGCGGCGACGCCCAGTCGCTGCGCCTCGGCGGCGCTGCGTATCGCGACCGGTCGGCCGGCCAGAAGAATCTCGCCGCGATCCGGCTGATGCACGCCGGTTATGATCTTGATGAGCGTCGACTTGCCGGCCCCGTTCTCCCCCAGCAGGGCGTGAATCTCGCCGGCGTGAAGGGCGAGGGAGACGTCTTCGAGCGCCTGGGTGGCGTCAAAGCGCTTGGCGACGCCGCGGATCTCCAGGACCGGCGCGACAACTGCCGTCGCTCCGTCGGCGAGCTCTTGCGGCTCGATCATGTCTGTCAGCGCCCGCCGGTCACGTCGATGATCGCGCCCGTGACATAGGAGGAAGCATCGCTCAGCAGCCAGACGATCGTCTCCGCGATCTCATTCGCGGTACCGGGGCGCCCGAGTGGAGTTGACGCGCCGATCTTGTATGGCCTGTCGGGCTCGCCATAGGCAGCATGAATTTCCGTTTCGATGACGCCGGGACGGATCGAGTTGACGCGCACGCCCTCGCGACCCAATTCTTTCGACAAGCCCAGCGCCATGGCGTCGACTGCAGCCTTTGAAGCGGCATAATCGACGTAGGTGTCGGGCGCGCCGATCCGTGCGGCGACCGAAGAGATCAGGACGAGCGAGCCGCCGTTGCCGCCGCGGCTCTTGTTCATGCTTCGCGCGGCTTCGCGCGCTACGAGAAATGCGCCCAGCACGTTCACGTCGAAGACCTGCCGCATGCGCTCGACGCTCATGTCGACAAGGCGCGATGAGGTCGCCGCCACGCCAGCATTGACAACCACGCCGTCGAGAGGCCCGAGCGCCTTTGTCGTCGCCTCGAACATGGCGATGACATCGCTCTCGCGCGACACGTCTCCCGCCACTGCGACCGCCTTCCCGCCCAAACGCTCGACTTCGGCGACGGCCGATCGCGCGGCGGCGCTGTCCTTCAGGTAGTTGACGCCGACGGACCAGCCGCGCTGCGCCGCAAGAAGACACGTCGCGCGGCCGATGCCGCGCGAGCCGCCGGTGACGAGAATGGTTTTGGACATGGCGCTCGAACTCTCTAACCCGGAGCGATTGAAGCCGTTATCGAGCTCCCCGCGACAAGATTGGCGCAGTCAGAAAACTTTTGCAACGCCGAAGCCGACCGAGATGCGGTTCATTCGCCGGCGACCTTGACCCGGTTTCCCGAGGTAGGCGAAGCTGCGCGAAAGACCCGCAGGGAGGACGGTCACCCATGAAGATTGCAGTTCTTGGCGGCGGCGGCGCGATGGGTGGACTATTCGGCGGCTATCTTGCGCGCGCCGGCGAAGATGTCGTTCTGGTCGATGTCTCGCACGCGTCGATCCACGCCATCGATCGTGATGGCCTCGCGATTGAGGAGAAGGACGGCTCGACGGCGACCATCCGCGTCAAGGCTTCGTCGAAGCCAGAGGACGTCGGCCCGGTCGATCTCATCGTCAATTTTGTCAAATGCTACCACACGGAGGCGGCGATCACCGCGGCGGCGCCGATGCTGGGCGAAGGTACGGCGATCCTGACGCTTCAGAACGGCTGGGGAAATGCCGATCGCATTGCCGCGCTGGCGGGCAGATCGCGGGTGATGGTCGGGCTTACCTATCATTCAGGGACGTTGCTCGGCCCCGGCCGCGTCAAGCATTCGGGAGTTGGAATGACCCACGTAGGAGAGCTTGACGGCTCTTCGACGCCGCGTCTCGAAGCCGCGGTCGCGGCCTTTCGCAAAGCCGGCATCGAGACGACGCCCTCGTCGCACATCGTCGACGAGATATGGAAGAAACTGGCTCTGAACGTATGCACTTTGCCGACGGCTGCGCTGCTCCGTTTCCCCGCGGACGAACTGATCCAGCACGAAGGGACGATCGCGCTCATGGAGGGGCTGCTCGCCGAGGTCGTGGCGGTGGCGCAGGCACAGGGGATCAACCTCGACCACGCGGAGCGCTGGCAGGCGATCACTGGCTTGCTCAAGCAGGCGATCGGCGCGCGCGCATCCATGTTGCAGGATGTGGAAGCAGGGCGGCAGACGGAGATCGACGTCGTTAATGGCGCGATCGTCGAGGCCGGAAGGCGGCACTCGGCGCCAACACCCTTGAACGACGCGATGGTCTGGATGGTCAAGAGCCTGCAGGCCAAGTACCTATCGCAGCGACTGTAACCCTCAGCTCCGCGAGCGGCGGTCTCAAGGATGTCCAAAGCGCGATCGGCCATGCGATTATCGAAGACCTCGCCCTTGTCGAGCGGGTCGCCGAAACCCTCTGTTCCGCCACCTGTTCTTTCCCTGTTAAGTTCGACTTATTTCCCTATTGTGGCCCCTGTTCGGTGGCGCGCCCGCGTGCGCCGCCTTCTCTCCCAAGCCGCTGAGATCGAAGACTTTGTCGCGAGGGAAAGAGCGAAAGGCGCGGCTTCTCCCCTGTTTCCTCCCTGTTAAACAGGGAAACAGCCTCAGCGCGGGCGCCGGATGGGGGGCGAGCCATACGTAGGAAGTGGGACATCGTCTCCACTATGGCCACGCCCCGGCCGGCGATGACGACGGCGTTGGTAAGCGCCCGGTCGCCGCGGCGGCGTCACTCAGCCGCAGGCGCCTGCAACCAGGTTGGCGCGTGCGGTATCCCCTGCACGGTCCAGCCGCCGTCGGCGACGATGGTCTGGCCCGTCACGTAGGAGGCTTCGTCCCCGGCGAGATAGCGCACGACGTTGGCGATTTCCTTCGTGGCGGCGAGACGCTTCATTGGCACGCGCGCGACCATCCAATCCTCTTGCAACGACCCGTCGGCCAATCACTGATCGATTAATTTGGTTCGGGTGAAGCCCGGCGCGACAGCGTTGACCCTAATGCCGGCAGGAGCCACTTCAAGCGCCAGCGCTCGGGTGAGGCCAAGTATGCCAGCCTTTGCGGCGCAATAGGCGCTGCGTCCCGGCAACCCGACAAAAGCCGCGGTCGATGCGATGCTGACGATCGCGCCGCCCTTGCCGCGCGCCACCATGCGCGGCACCGCCTCGGACGCGCAGATGAAAAAGCCATTGAGATGGGTGGAGACGACCGCCGACCATTCCGCAAATGAAATTTTCCCGACAAGGCCAACGCGCTGGATGCCCGCATTGTTGACGAGGATGTCGATCGCATCGGTCCTCGCGTCGATCGACTGGAACGCTTCAGCGACGCTGGACGGATCAGCGACGTCGGCTTCGAGATAGACAACGCCAACGCGCGGCTCGGCAGCAGGCAACTTATCGAGGGAGAACACGCTGGCCCCGTCAGCGAGCAACCTCTCGGCGATAGCATCGCCTATGCCGCGCGCGGCGCCGGTGACGACGGCGACACGGCCAGCAAGGGAACTGGTCATTGGCATCCTCCTTCCGGCTCCGCGTCCGCTCAGTACATCAACCAGCCCCCGCTGACGTTGATCGTCGCGCCGGTGACGTAGCCGGCATGGTCTGAGGCGAGAAAAAGCACCGCGCCCGCCAATTCCGAGGGCGCCGCCATTCGTCCAAGCGGGATCGCGGCGACGGTCGCCGCCAACGACTCCTCGGTCATCCCGCTACGCATCATTGCGGTATCCGCCGCGCCGGGCGAGACTGCATTGACCGTGATGTTGTCCTTCGCCAACGAACGGGCAAGCCCCCGCGTCATCGAGACGATGCCGCCCTTTGTCGCGGCGTACGCCACCGATCCGCCGAAGCCGCCGCTCCACCACCCTTGCGAGGTGAAGTTGATGATGCGGCCGCCCCGCCCCTGTTGTCGAAGGACCCGAGCCGCAGCCTGATTGAGGAAGAACGTCGACTTGAGATTGATGTCGTGCTGAAAGTCCCAGTCGGCCTCGGAGACATCGTCCACGCTCGCGCGGCGCACCAGGACGGCGGCCGCACAGACGAGAACGTCGAGCCCGCCCAGCCCGCCGACGACGATCTCGACGAGCTTAGCGTGACCAGCGACAGGGCGAAGATCGGCGGCTACCGGCAGATGCGGCCCGCCCTCCATCTCGGCGACGACCGCCTTCACTTTGTCCTCATCCAGATCGACGACCGCGACGAGCGATCCCGCGGCGGCAAAGGCCAGCGCGACTTCGCGCCCGATCCCCCCGGCCCCACCCGTGACCAGAACGCGCTTGCCATCAAGGCCTGACGCCAGGTTCCAGGTCATAGTCGGGTCGCTTCGACTGGCGGCACGGCGCCCGGCGGTTCCTCAATATAGCAGGAATGAGCGTCGCCGATGAATTTGACGCGATCCTCGATCAGCATTTCGCGAAACGGGTCGGCGGCGAAAGCGCGGTCGGCGTCGGGGATGCTGTCAAACCAAGTCTCGCCGACGCCATCCCACTGAGCTTCCTGCGGGACACAGCGGTCGACGCGGCTGAAACGCAGGCCCCGCAAGCCCGGAAGCTGGCGCACGATCTCAGCATGGCGCCCTGTCCAATGTGAGAGAAATTCCTGCAGGGTGAGGCCTGGTTTGCGGCGGATGAAACTGACGCGCCTGATCATGCTCGATAAGGTCCTCAAACGCACGCCGGCGGCTGGAACAGCTCGAGCGTGATGCCGTCGTGGATGCGCAGATAGGCAACGCGCGCGCCCGCGTTCGGGCCGCCATCAACCTCGATGGGGCCCTCACGGCTCACCGGCTTTGCGCCGCAATCGACAGCATGCTTCCATGCGACGCCGGCATCTTGGACAGCCAGGCAAAGATGGATGTTGCCCGGATTTGCAGTCGTCTCCGGGTTGCTACGCTTTTCCGGCGCTTCATAGTCCAAGAGTTCAAGGATCACGCCGCCCGGCAGTTCGACGAACGCTCCTTTGATTGAGACGCCGGGGACGCCGATGATTTTCGATAGGTAGGGACGGTTTAGCAGCTCGCGCCAGAGCGCTGGGACGCCAAGAAAGCGCTCCCAGAACGCCAGCGCATCATCAATGCTGGCGACGCTCATGCCGACATGATGGACAGCAGAAGCGGTCGCGATCGCTCCCGAGGGGCTTGTCGCCTTCGCCAAGGCCTTCTCCTTCAGATCCTGAACAGTTTTTCGGCATTGCTCGAGAACATCGAAACCTGCTCATCTCTGGTGAAGCTGGAGATGATTTCCGCGTAAGCGTTGATCAGATCGGGATAGGAGCTGAACATCCGATCGACCGGCCAGTTCGTGCCAAAAACCACGCGGTCCGGGCCAAACGCCTCGACGCTGCCGAGCACCCAGGGACGCAGAGACTCGACGGTCCATCGGCGATCCATCATTCCCAGGCCGGATATTTTCATCACGACATTGTCTGCTCTCGCCAGAGCGCGCATCGCTGTCGACCAGCGCTTGAAATATTCGTCGTCGCGCGCCTCGGGGATCGCGCAGTGATCGACGCAGGTCATTGTGTCCGGAAAAGCGGCGGCGAGGTCGAGGAGATCTTCGAAAAACTGGATTCGCGTATCGATGCACGACACAAGATTATGTCGCTTGAGGTGTTTAAACCCGGCGCGCCAGGCGCCGTCAACGAGATAGCGCCCGTTGCCGAAATCCCTGATCCCGCGCACGTTGGCATAATGCATGTGGCGGTCAAGCACATCTTCGGCGTCAGGACCGGCAAGGTGGCATTCAGCGACGATGCCGTGCGGATAACCGGTTTTGTCGGCGAAGGCCTGGAGCCACTTCGTCTCGTTGACGGGGTCCGGAATGCCGAGCGCGGCCTGGACGTGGACCGCCTTCGGCACATTCGAGAAGCGGATCTCCGCGAGGTAGTCCTCGATCCAGTAGTGCTGCGCCTTAAGCGCGTCGATGTTGCCCAAAAAGCCATGGATGGAGTCGGGCTCGAGCCACGAATAACGCAGCTCCGGGCGCTTCAGGTCATGGAGGTGGAAATGAGTGTCGACGAACGGAATTTCGGCCATTCCGGCGTGTCCTCCCAGGAGGGGCTGTCACCGTTGCAGCCCTTGTCGATACGTCCGGTTATAGCCCTCCAAAGAGACCGACGCCGTCTCGATGGGCCGTGGAAGCGAAGACTTATTGTCGCGATCCATAGCCGAGCGGCCTCGCCCGCGCAACAATGAGCGTGGATAAAATTCCGCGGCGCGGCTGATGCGCCGCGGCTGATTGCTCTCGTCCGCTCATGATTGAGACTCCAGCGCAAAATAGGCTTGCACGCGTGGATGGTGTCTCAATATAGTTCGGGTCAAACGGTGAAGCTTGCCGTCGGCAAGCGGGAGCGGCGCATCAAGGCGGCCTGCTCGGCGCGACCGCGAAAATGCGCGCGTCCCAGGGTCCTCGAAACGCCGCGTGATAAGAAGGCGTTTCGCGGATGAGCCCGCCATCGCAACATCGTCGTGGAATCGTGACCGGCGCTGGCAGCGGCATCGGCAAAGCCGTCGTTCTCCGGATGTTGCGCGAAGGCGTCGAGGCGCTCGCCGTCGATATTGATGCCGGAAGACTTAGCCAGCTTGAGAACGCCGGCTGCGAAACGCTCGTCGCCGACATCACCGACCCCGAAGTTCGCCTCAGACTGGCCGACTGGGCCGAGGGCGCACACTATCTGGTGAATTCCGCCGGCGTCATCATGATCAAGCCGATCTTCGATGTGACGGTCGAGGACTGGCGCCGCTTGCAAACGATCAACGCCGAGGCGACGTTCTTCCTTTGCCAGCAGATTGGCCCGCGGCTCTGCACCGGAGGCGCCATCGTCAACCTGTCTTCGAGTTCGGCCAAGTTCGCGACGACCGTCGAGGTGGCGGCCTATGCCGCATCGAAGACCACAATCCTCTCCATCACGCGTTCTTTCGCATTCGCCCTCGCCTCGCGGCCAGTGAGGGTAAACGCCATCCTGCCAGGGATTGTCGACACACCGATGCAGGAGGAGGTGCTGGAGAGGGTGGCTCCGATGCGTGGCCTCACTCCGCGGGAACTGCACAATGCGCGAACCAAACTGGTGCCGCTTGGACGCGGCTCGTCGCCGGAGGAATGCGCGGCGCTAATATGGTTCCTCCTGTCGGATGAGGCTGCCTACATGACAGGACAGGCAATCAATTTCACTGGCGGCCTTGTGACCTGGTGACGTGAAAGGGAGGAGACAAATGAAAAAGCCGATCACAGTCTGCACAGGCGGTCTCGGTCACCCCGAGGGCCCTTACGAACTCGACGATGGCCGGGTCATCTACGCCAATACTTACTTGAGCGAGATCGGGGTGTGGGACCCGAAGACAAGGAAGGCGGGCGCCTATGCCAACGTCGGCGGCGGGCCGAACGCCTGCATGCTCGGAAGCGACGGATGCGTCTACTCCACACAAACGCCTAACGTCGGCGCTTGGTCCGCTCCGATCCACCGTCCGCCGTCCATTCAGAAGACCAGCCCGTCCGGAAAAGTCGAGATCCTCGTCACCGAGGCGGACGGCGTGGAGTTCGACGGACCGAACGATCTGGCGTTTGGGCCTGACAGGCGCCTCTATTTCACCGACTCGGGCGATTGGGCGCCCGAAACGAAGCCGCATCCCGGGCGTATTGTTGTTATCGATACCACCGGCAAAGCGAGCGTGCTCGAGGAGCTTGACCACGTCTATCCCAACGGCATCGTGGTCGAACCGGACGGGTCAATCGTCTGGGTCGAATCCTACACCTTGAGGGTCGTGCGACGTCGGCCTGACGGCGCCAAACAGGTCATCCATACGATGCCGGAAGGGCACATTCCGGACGGTTTGAAAATCGACGCCGAAGGCAATTTCTGGATCACCGCGGTTGCCGCCGGCGGAGTCGATGTGATCGACAAGAACGGCAAGCCATTGCATTTCCTCGAGACCGGCGGCACGATCCTCAACTGCGTGTTTGGCAAGGGCGGCGCGCTCTATTGCTGCGACATGGGACCGTTCGACGTCACCGGCGCGGCTATGACCGGCAGGCTGATCAAGGTCGACGTCGGCGTCGAAGGCATGCCGCTATTCCGCGGCGCGATAGGCTAAGGATTTCGCCCATGAAGATCGCCAAGGTCGAGGCTATCCCGGTCAGCTATCCCGAGCCCAACGACTTCAACGCGCTTCGCCACCTCTGCCTAGCCAAGATCACGGCTGATGACGGGCAAGTCGGATGGGGCGAGTCGATCACGCAATTTCCGGAGGCCAATTTCGCCGCCAAGGCGATCATCGAGGGCATGGCGCCGAACCTGATCGGAAAGGATCCGGTACAGACCGAGACGCTTTGGCGACAAAACAAGCAGCAGGCGTGGTGGTATGGCTATCACGGCGGCATCGCATCTTACGCCGTCGCCGCTATCGACATTGCTCTCTGGGACCTCAAAGGCAAGTCGTTGGGCAGAAGCGTCCTCGACCTGCTCGGCGGGCCCGTTCATGATCGCCTGCCGGCGATCGCCTCGTGCCATGCCCACTATGAATCGATTCCAGAGATGGCCGAGGAGACGGCCGAATGGGTATCCACGGGGCTGCAAGGGCTGAAGACCGGCTTCGGCAAGCGGGGCTCAGCCCGCCTCGGCTACGACCACGACCGTGACGTCGCCTACGTCAAGGCCATGCGCAAGGTGCTCGGCGACAAGATGCTGATGATCGACAACGGCATCGCGATCAAGTGGGACGTCACCGACGCAGTTCGGCGAGCCAAGGCGATGGAGGAGTACAATCTTTCGTGGATCGAAGAGCCGCTCGGCGCGTGGGATCCCGAGGGCTACGCGAACCTCCGCGCCAAGACCACGACACGCATTGCCTACGGCGAGCGCGAGTGGACGCTGGAGCAATTTGAGCGCGTGCTGGCGACCGGCACCGTCGATGTCGTCGGCGTCGATCCCGGCCGCGCCGAGGGCATCACAGGATTTAAGAAGATTGCCGAACGATGCGAATTCTATCGCCGGCAAGCGAACGCTCATGCCTGGTCGTCGGCGATCGTCAGCGCAGCGAGCCTGGCGATTTCCTTTAATTCGCCGGCTTGCAAACTGTTCGAGCTCAAACCGCTGCGCAATCCGATGCAGCACGATCTCGTGACCAAGCCGTTCGAACACATTGAGGGCTGGGTCTATCCGCCCGTCGGCCCTGGCCTCGGCATTGAAGTCATCGAAGACGTGGTAAACAGCTACCGGAGCGAAAAGATTCTGTCGTCGTAAAATGGACGGCGATAAGAAATCGACAGTCGCCAAACAAAGGGAGGAATCAAAATGAAATCGAAGCTGAAACTGTATGTTGCGGCCTTTGTCCTTGTCGGCGCAGCCAGCGCCGGGACCGTCGTAGCGGAGGACAGCCAGTCGCAGATCCCGACGAGCGGCGAGAAGGTTGCTGGGGCGCCGTTCGAGGTCAAGCGCGACTGGGGCACGTTCAAGCTCGCCGACCGAATCGCCACCAAGGTCAAAGCTGGCGACAAGATCAACTATGTCTTCTCCTACCAGGCCTCCGGCATTCCATTGTTCTCGCCGCAATACGCTGCGGGTTTCAACACCGGCTGCAAGCTTGGCAACGCGATTAATCCGCTCGAATGCGCATCAATCGCTCCGGTGCAGACCGACGCCAATCAGCAGGTCTCGCAGATCGAAGCCAAGCTCGCGGCTGGCGAGATCGACTGCATCTCGATCGAGCCGGTGACTTCCGACTCGACGACTGCGATCGTCAACAAGCTCATGGATCAGGGCATTCCAGTCTTCACCGTCGGCGTCACCTCTCGCGGGCATGAGTTCACGAATTTCACCCAGGTGCCTCAGCTCGAAGGCGAGACCGCGGGCAAGATCGTGCTCGACTGGATGAAGGTCAACAACAAGGACCTTAAAGTGTTCGCGGTGTCGGGCGGCGACCCGACGCAGTTCTGGGCGCAAGGCCGGATGAAAGGATTCCATGAGACGATCGCCAAGGCGATCCCAGACGTGAAGTTCGTCACCACCGAAGCGAATGGCCTCAACGTCAGCTACGATCCCGGCCAGACCTACGACACCTACAGGACGTTCCTGTCAGCCAATCCGGACGTGCAGTTCATCGAGAATGTCGACATCGGGGCCGAGCATGCCGATCGCGCCATCACGAGCCTGAACAAGGCCGGCCAAGTCTTCACCATTGGCTGGAATGTTTCCAAGGGTCAGCTCGACGGGATCGAGAAGGGCATCCAGGTGGCGGCTCTCGATCAGCGGTGGTCCGACCAAGCGGCGTTCGGCGGGCCGGCCTGCGCACAATTCCTCAAGAACGGCGTCATTCTCCCCAACACTCAGACGCTGTTGCCGGTGATGAAGGATCAGGTGGCGGCGGCGCGCGTCGAACTCGATCGCATCCTCGGGCAGAAATAGGGTGTAGCGTTCGGGGCCAGGCCTATCCTGGCCCCCTTCTCCTCGAGAGCGTGGCCGCATAAGCTCAATGTCCAGCGCCGACTCCCGCGACCCTGCCCCCGTGGAAGCATCGCGGGCCACTCTATCCTCCACCGGTGCGGCGACGTTCGATCTGGCATTGCGCATGGGAGGCTTGGTCCTCGCCATCGTCCTCGTCGCGCTTCTGATGTTCGTGCTCAAGCCGAAGTCCTTCAACATCGATGTCGGCATTTCCGTGCTCCGCGCCATGAGCTCGGTGGCGATAATGTCGCTCGGACTGACGCTGGTGATCGTAGTCGGCGAGATCGATCTCTCCTTCGGAGCGATGTACGGCCTCGGCGCCAATTCCCTCGCTGTCATGTGGATATTGCTCGGCATCCCGATCTACGCCGCGCTGCCGCTGGCGGTTGGCGTTGGAGCATTGGTCGGCCTGTTCAACGGCGCTCTGGTCACATGGCTGCGGATTCCCTCCTTCATCGTCACGCTCGGCACCTACAACCTGCTCTATGGCGTTTCGCTATGGATCACCAAGACGTCGACGTTCAACCCGGTTTATCCCCCGCCCGGCTCCGAGATCCCGCCCGCGGAGCTTGATTTCTTCACCGGCTTGACGGCGAGCTTCGGCGCCCATCCAATCTCGCTCGAAGTCATCTGGATGCTCGGGCTCGCGCTGGTCGTCGGGTTCCTGTTGCATCGCACGCTCTTCGGCTTTCGCTTGATGGCGATCGGCGGGAACCCGGTGGCCGCACAGCTGGCCCGACTGCCGGTGACACGCTACAAGATCCTGGCCTTCGTGATCTGCAGCATGCTGGCGGCAATCGCCGGAATCCTCGATTTTTCCTTCATCCAGACAGCCCAGCCGAACATCGGTCTTTCCTATACGTTCCCGGTTTTTGCGGCGGTGATCATCGGCGGCGCCAGTCTTTCGGGCGGAAAGGGGACGGTGATCGGGGCGATGAGCGGAGCGTTGCTGCTCGCCGAATTGCAACAGGGCCTTGCCCTGCTTTCGCCCGGGCCACATGTGCAGCAGCTCTTCCTCGGCTTCGTCACGATCGGCGCCGTCGCGCTCGACCTCGCGCTCACCAACATCCGCAAGCGCAGGGCGGCATGAACGGCGCAGTCGACGGCATCCGTCTCCGCGGCCTGCAGAAACGATACGGCGCCACAGTTGCACTAGCCGGGCTCGACCTCGATATCCGGCCCGGCGAGGTCCTCGGCATCGCGGGGCCGAACGGCGCCGGAAAAAGCACCCTCGTCCGGATCATCGCCGGAGAGGAGCGCCCGGATAGCGGCGAACTGGTCTTCAACGGTCGCCCCTGGACGCCGAGCCTCGATTGGCGCCGCGTCGCCGTCGTTCACCAGGAGCCGCAGCTCTTTCCCAACCTCACGGTCGCCGAAAATGTGCTGGCAGGACGGGAAGGCGCGAGCAACGGCTGGCCAAAGCTGGGCGCCGCCGACGCCAAGGTGATGAAGGCGTTCGGCATCGACCGTTTCGCCACCACCGCGCTCGGCGATTGCACCCTGGCAACCCAGCAACGGGCGGAGATCGCACGCGCGGTCGCGCGCGATGCCCAAGTGTTTCTGTTCGACGAACCGAATTCGGCGCTGACGGACGAGGAATCCGACGAACTGTTTCGAGAGATGCACAAGCTTGCCGCAGAAGGCAGGATCGTCCTTCTTGTCACCCATCGCCTCGGCGATCTGTTCGAACATGCGAGCCGCGTCGCAGTGATCCGCGACGGTCGGGTCCGCTCGATTCTCGAAGGAGAGGCGCTGTCCGAGGACGGCATAGCCCAGCAGCTTGTCGTCAGCCGTGGCGCCGAGGGGAGCGCCAAGACACGCGCCGCGATCGATCATGGCGGACGAGCTCTGGTCGCGGTCCATGAGTGGTCCCACAGCGCCGCTTTTCACAACATCACCTTGGACGCCAAGCCTGGAGAAATCGTGGCCCTGGTAGGAGTTGAGGGGTCCGGCGCACGGGAACTTCTGCGTTCCTTTGCCGGGCTGGAGTCCTGTTCAGGAGAAATCGATATCGCAGGCACAAAGGGGACCGGGGCGCAGCGCCTCAGCGCCTACGTGCCCGCGACCCGAATGCTAAGTCTCTACAGCAACTTCTCCGTCGGCGAGAACCTGCTTGTCCGTCTCGGCAGCCCGGATATTGCGGGACTGGGCATGGCGCTGAGAAAGAGGCGGATGCGCCAACTCGCCAACGAAGCGGTCCACCGCTTCTCGATACGGGCTCACTCTGTCGCCCAAGGCATCCGCTCTTTGTCCGGCGGCAATCAACAAAAGGTGGCGATCGCGCAGGCGCTCAATTGCGCGCCGCGGCTGCTGTTGCTCGAGGAGCCGACGCGCGGGGTCGACATTCACAGCAAGCGCGAAATCTATCGGCTGCTGCGCGACTACGTCGGCGCCGGCAATGCGGTGATCATGTTCTGCACAGAAGTGCTGGAAGTCTACGAGGCGGCCGATCGCGCGCATGTCGTCGTCGACGGCGGGTTGTCGCGTGCGATCGTAGTCGGCGATTATCCTCACGTCGAGGCTCTTGCCACCGACATCGCGCGAATGGAGCGTCACGCTCGCAATGACGGCGCTGGAGCAAGACGGCAAACGTAGATCTGGTCAGCCGGCCGACCACGGCCCGCGTTCCATCCGCTCGGCCAGCGTCTCGATGAATTGTGCCCCAAGGAGTCCGTCGATCAGACGGTGATCCAGGGAAAGCGCGAGGTTGACGCCTTTCGCGACGGCGATCCCGCCGGCCCGCGCGATGACTCGCTCGTGCTGGCGTCCCACAGCGAGAATGCCCGATTGGCCGGGATAAATGATCGCTTCGAAGCGGTCGACGCCGCTCCCGCCGATGTTGGAAAGCGAGAAAGAAACCGGCGCCAGATCAGCCTGCAGCAGCCGGCCCACACGGGCTCGACGGACGGCGGCCTGCCGCGCAAGTGCGACTTCATCAATCGATTGGCCCGCGAGATCGCGCAACACCGGGATCATGATCCCATCGGAAAGGGCGACGACGAGGCCGATGTCGACGCTCGACGTGCGCATCCTGCCGACGTGGCCATTCTCTTCATGCCAGCGATCGAGGATGCGGGGATGCGCCGACAGAGATTCGGCCAGCGCGAGCAAGAGAAAATCCGTTAGGGTTGGCTTGGCGCTGGTCGCCTGTTCGATCCGGCGGCTAAGAACGACGCGCGCCTGATCAATTGCCGCGGTCTCGACCCAGCGGTCGATGACGAAGGACGGGATCGTCTTGCGGCTGAGCGAGACCGCTTCGGCGATCTGGCGCCGCGCGGAGGAGAAGGGCTCGAAGTCCTCGGACGCCGGCGCGGCGAGCTTCTCCTTCGCATCCCGCGCCTCGACGGCGGCGATGACGTCGCGCCCACGAACCCGCCTGAACGGGGTTGCGGCGGCCAGACTCGCCAAGTCAGCCCCATTCATTTTGGCAAGGCGTCTCGCGAACGGAGACGCGAGGATCCGCGGCGCCGGAGCCTCACCAGACGACTGAGACGTTGGAGAGGCGTGCTCCATTACGCGCGCGATCGCGGCGCTCGTCACCGTCGATTTCGTCTCACTTGCGAATGTGGCCTCGCCGAAAATTCGGAGCCGAGCGAGCACCGCGCCGACCGACAGGTCCTCGCCCTCCGCGCCCACCACCGCGTCGAGCGTGGCGTCTACCGGGGACTCCACTTCCATTGTGGCCTTGTCGGTCTCCAGCTCGACGAGCGGCTCGCCCATCGCGACCTTGTCGCCAACTTGCTTTAACCACCGCAGAACCTTGACGGTCTCCATTGTGGCGCTGAGCTTGGGCACGAGAAAGTCCATCGGGCGCCTCTCAGAGCAGCGACTTGACCGTCGCCGCGATCCTCTCAGGCGATGGAATAAGCGCATCCTCGAGGTTAGGGCTATATGGGAGCGGATGGTCGGGCAGCGTGATTCTCGCAGGCGGCGCGTCGAGATAGTCGAAGGCCTGACTGACGACGTCCGCTACGACATCCGAGCTCCAGCCGCCTGTCGGCGCCTGCTCCTCGACAGTGACCAGGATGTTGGTGCGTCGTACGCTGTCGCTTATCGGCGCGATGTTCATCGGCCGCAGCACCTGGATGTCGATCACTTCCGCGTCGATGCCCTCAGCCTCGAGTTTGTCAGCGGCGGCAAGAGCCCTGCCGACCATTGCGAGGCTGGCGACTATCGTCGCGTGACGACCAGGCCGCACGATTCTCGGGCCCGTCGGCATCGGCGCTTCTTCGGCGCCGATCGGCACGGGCCCCTTCATCGAAAGGAGCGCCTTGTGCTCAAGGACGAGGACCGGATTGTCGTCGCGAATCGCAGCCTTGAGCATCAGATACGCCTGCCCCGGATTTGAGGGGCAGACGATTTTGAGGCCCGGCACTGACAAGAGCCAGGACTCCGCCGTTTGCGAATGCTGCGCGCCAAAGCGAAGGCCCGCGCCGCCAAGGGCGCGAATGACGATAGGCGTCTTGACGCGGCCCCCCGACATGAAGCGATGCTTGGCGATGCTGTTGGCGATCTGGTCGAAGCAGACCCCGAGAAAGTCAGCGAACATGATCTCGACGATCGGCCTGTAGCCTGTCAGCGCAAGACCAAGCGCCGCGCCGACAAACCCGGTCTCCGCGATCGGCGTATCCCGAACGCGCGCCGCGCCGAACTCCTCATATAGACCCTGGCAGGTCTTGAAGGGGCCGCCGGACTCGCCGATATCCTCGCCCATGATCAATGTTTTCGGATCGCGCCGCATCTCCTCGCGTAGCGCCGCAGCGATCGCTTCCCTGTAGCTGATTTCCTGCATCGGCGCTTCAATCGGCTGAAGCCCAGCCGAATTGACTTTCCCACCCACCGTCATTGGACAAACGTCCTGGCCATGAGGTCGTCATTCGGCGAGGGCCACGGCGCTGCGGCAGCACGGTCGGCAGCCGCCTTGACGACCGAGCGCGCCTCGGCCGTCATGCGTTCCGCATCGGCGTCGGTGATGAAGTCCGCAGCGCGGAGTTCAGCGTGGTAGAGCGAGAGCGGGTCTCGCTTCAACCAGGCCTCGACCTCCGCCGGATCGCGATACTTGGCCGGATCGGTGCGCGAATGGCCGCGATGGCGATAGGTCTTGCACTCGATGAACGTAGGGCCTTCGTCATCCCGGGCGCGCGCCACCGCCGCGGCCGCGGCGTCGTAGACGGCGAGAACATCGTTGCCGTCGACCTTTTCGGTCTGCATTGAATAGCCGGCGGCGCGGATGACGAGGTCTTCATAGGGCGTCGTGTGCAGGATGTGGCTGAACTCGCCATAGAGATTGTTTTCGCACACGAAGATCACCGGCAGCTTCCATACCTGCGCCATGTTCATGGCCTCGTGAAAGGCGCCGATATTGACTGCCCCATCGCCGAAGAAGCAGGCAGAAACCTGGCTGCGCCCGGCGAGTTGCGCCGACAGTCCTGCCCCGACGGCCACGGGCAGGCCGGCGCCCACAATGCCGAAGGCTCCGATCAGGCCACGGTCGATGTCAGTGAGGTGCATCGAGCCGCCAAGTCCGCCGCAAACGCCCGACGCGCGGCCGAATAGCTCGGCGAAAGCTGCTTCGAGATCCATGCCTCGCGCCAGACATTGGCCGTGCCCGCGATAAGTGTAGCTGACGTAGTCGTCGTCACGCAGCGCCTTGGCGACTCCGGCTGACACCGCCTCCTGTCCGTTGCACAGATGGGTCGTCCCATGAACCAGGCCCTCGAGGTAAGAGCGTTGGACCTGTTCTTCGAACTCCCGGATCAGCGTCATGGTGCGGTAGAGGCCGATCCGATCCTCGACGCTCAGAGCGGCGGCAGCTTTGTTGCTCGCGCTCCCACTTGGCGGCGGCGCCGGCTCGGTCATCGCGCTTCGCTCCCTTAACGTTTCGTTGGTCTGGTTATACGCGATATTTCCGGATCGTGTCCGCGTCGAGTTCCAGTCCGAAACCCGGCCCTGACGGCACGTCGTAAAATCCGTTCTTGAGCGGCGATCGATTGGCGACGAGGCGATAGAACATCGGATCGCGATCCGGATGAAATGTTTCCAGGTAGGTCCCGTTCGGAATGGCCGCGAGAAGGTGGGCGGAAATCTGCGGTTCCTCGTGATGTCCCATCTCGACGGCGAACGAGGTCGCCAGCGCCGCCACGCGTCGCCACTCGGTCGGCCCGCCACCCCAGCTGGCGTCGAAGTTGCACACATCGATCGCGCACGACATCATGAGGTCGCGGCAACCGAAACGGGAGATTTCGCTCTGTCCGGCGCAGATCGGAATGCCCGTCTGGCTGCGCGCCGTGGCCATGTCGAGGCGGTCGTTCTCCCAGCGCACCGGCTCTTCGAACCAGCGAATGTTAAGATCGGCCGCGAGACGGGAAAATTCGACTGCCTGTCGCAATGTCCACGCCTGGTTGGCATCGACGACGAGGACAAAGTCATCGCCGACCGCCTTGCGCGCAATCCGCACGCGCTCCGCGTCCTCAGCGGGAGTCCGGCCGCCGACTTTGAATTTGCAGCCAGCGTGACCCTGAAGCTTGATCTGCTCCATCTCGCGGCCAAAATCGGCGAGCGTCTTGCCTTCCTCGTAATAGCCCGCGATGCAGATCGAAGGGAGGCGATCGGCATAGCCGCCCCAGAGCTTGTAAAGCGGCGCGTCAAGCGCCTTGCCGACCGCGTCCCACAGCGCGCTGTCGACGCAAGCCTGCGCGCACATCGCGAGTTTCCGGTCGCGCAGGATATTGGTGCTGGGCTTTCGCATGAGCTCCCAGCAACCCTCGACGTTGAAGGCATCCTTACCGATCAGCAGCGGCTGGATCTCATCGAGGATGATCTTGACGACCTCGCCCTGCGTTTCAAATTCGTCGCCGTTGTAGATCTCGCCGACGATCCCCGCCGAAGTGTACACTCGGGTAATGATGGTGCAGCGATGCGTCATGAAGTAGTTGCTGCCGCGAAAAGTGCGCGGCAGCGGCATGCTGAGCGGCACGCATTCAATGCGTTCGATCCTCAACTGCGACGCCATCAGATGCTCGATTCTGAGAGACTGTCCAAAGCTATGTGGAGCGCCCGAGAGGGTCAAGGCGGGAGAAGAATAGCGCCAGTTCGACCGCGCTTGAGACGCGTCCCCGAAGTTGCAACGCGCTCAGCATGGCGTAACCTGCAAAGCGCAACGACAGGACGATCGACACAAGGGACGGAAGCAGAATGACTTAAAGGGCGCGCATTGGGGTGATTGGCGCCGGCTGGTGGGCGGCGGTCAACCATTTGCCGGTGCTGAGAGCGAACAAGGATTGCGAGGTCGTTGCAGTCAATCGCCTTGGTTCGGAGGAACTGGCCGAGCTGCAGCGGAAATTTGATGTTCCGCTCGGGTTCGAGGATTATCGCGCCATGCTCGATGAGGTCCTGATGGATGGGGTGGTGATCTCTTCGCCTCACCTGCTGCATCACGAGCACGCAGTCGCAGCGCTCGCCAAAGGTTGCCATGTGCTAGTGGAAAAGCCATTGACGACGACGGCGGCCGATGCTCGCGACCTCATCGCCAAGGCCGACGCTGCCGGCAAACAGGTGATCGTACCCTACGGCTGGAACTTCAAGGGTTGGACTGACGATGCCCGGGCCCTGGTCGCCAACGGAGAGATCGGTCGGATCGAGCACGTCGTGCTCCAGATGGCCTCGGCGCTGGAGGACCTTTTTGCCGGCCAGCCGATGAAGGAGACCGAGGGACACATGTTCCGTCCTCCGCCTTCGACCTGGGCCGATCCTGCGCGGGCAGGAGGCTACGGCTGGGGCCAGCTTGTACATGCGCTGGGGCTTTTGTTCCGTATCGCCGATCTCGAGCCGTCCCGGGTTTTCGCCATCACCGGCAAGTCGCCGACAGGCGTCGACTATTACGATGCCGCCGTCGTGCAGTTCGCAAACGGGGCGACCGCTTCCGTCTCGGGTTCGGCGACATCGCCCAAGCACCGGGGCAACCAGATCGATCTGCGCATTTTTGGCTCCGAAGGCGTGCTTCTCCTAGACATCGAACGTGAACGCCTGGAAGTGCGCCGCCGCGACGGACGGGATACTGTCGTCGAAATGGCCGCCGGTTCCGGCGCCTACACATGCGAAAAACCGTTGAACGCCCTGGTCGATATTTGTCTTGGCCGCGAGGTTGAGAACCAGTCGCCGGGCACGGTCGGCATGCGCGCCGTCGAGGTTTTGGACGCGCTCTACCGGTCGGCCCGATCCGCCCGCCTTGAAGAGGTCTGACTGCTTTGGCGGAACGTTTGCCCGGGGAAACGGCATGAGCGGAAAAGACCTGCGTCGCGGCGGTCTCGACCGTCTAACCGTGGAAGACATTCTCACGCCAGGATTTTCGACGCCTTGGGATGCGCCGACAATCCCACCGTTCCCTTTCACCTTCCGCAATGTCGAGGTGTTGACTCTCGCGTGGCGGACTCGCGAGGCGGCGGTCGCGCGCCTGCTGCCGCCGCCGCTCGAACCGACATCGGACGTCGTGCTCGCTCATGTCTATCGGATGAATGATGTCGATTGGCTTGGCGCCTACGGCGAGAGCAACGTGTCCGTCGGCTGCAGTCTGCCGGGAGCGGACATAGCCGGGTCCTATTCGCCTTATCTCTTTCTGTCATCCGATGTCGGAGTCGCGCATGGCCGGGAGGTGCACGGCCAACCAAAAAAGATCGGCGAACCCCTCCTCGAGATGCGCGGCGACCTTACCGTCGGCGTCGTCAGGCGCAACGGGATCGATGTGCTGACCGGAACCTTGCCGACGAGACAGCGGCCAGACAATCTCGACAGCCTGACACGACATTTCGATTTCGCCCTCAACATCAACCTGAAAGCGATCGATCAGATCGACGGCCGCCCCGCCATCCGTCAGCTGACTGCAAGGCGACTGGCGGATGTCAGCGTGCACGAATGCTGGGGCGGGCCGTGCACCGTCGAATTGCGCCCTAACGCTCAGGCCCCCATTCATCGGCTGCCGGTCGTCGATATGCTCGACGGTCTTTACTGGCGGGCCGACTTCACACTCGTGCCGGGGCGCATTATTCACGATTACCTGGCTGCGAGGAGCTGAAAGGGCATCCCGCACGCTTGTCGCAGCGCAAAGCCGTCATCAATCCGGAGCGAAAAGCCCTTGCATCTCCATCTCTTCACACCCGATGCGCAATATCCCGACGATGGCGAGATCGAGCGGCAGACCGCAGGACCGGATGTCGACTGGACGATCTGCCGCGAGCGAAAGGTCGAACACCTTCCCGTCGATGCTCTCGCGCAGACGGACGGCGTGGTGTCGTGGCACGAGATGCGGATCGACGCCGACTTCATTGCCAAAATGCCAAAATGCCGTGTTATAGTGCGCGCGGGTGTGGGCTTCGATCACATCGATCTGGAAGTGGCGGGCCGCCTCGGCATCCCGGTATGCAATACGCCGGATTATGGCACGAGCGAGGTCGCCGATCACGCAATCGCGTTGATGCTCGCGCTGACCCGCGGCGTTGTCTGCTTTCATGAGCATCTCGTTCGGGATCCCGTTGGCGGGTTCGACAGCGCGCTGGCGCCCCTCGCCCGCCGTTTGCGCGGGAGGACCTTCGGCGTGGTCGGCTTTGGTCGGATTGGCACCGCCACTGCTCTTCGCGCCAAGGCCTTCGGTTTCAGAGTTGTGGGTTTCGATCCCTATGTTTCGGCCGGAACCGAAATCGCGATCGGCATAGAGCGCGTGGGTTCGCTCGAAGCGCTCCTCGACGCCGCCGATGTCGTCAGCCTTCATTGTCCGCTGACCGCGGAAACGGGCAAAATGATCGGCGCGGAGGCCTTCCGGCGGATGAAGCCGACTGCGATATTGATCAACACCGCGCGCGGCCAGCTCGTGGACGTCCCGGCGCTGATCGCGGCAATCCGCGAGGGCGACATTGGCGGCGCGGGCATAGACGTGCTGCCGACGGAACCGCCGAACCACAATGACGAGGTCGCGGTCGCCTATCGCGATCTCAAGGCAGCTGGGATCGCCGATCGTCTCATCCTGACGCCGCACGCAGCATGGGCGAGTCCTGAAAGTCGCGCCGACGCGCGGCGTCTCGCGGTCGAAACCGCGATTCTGTACTTGGCGAAAGGACAGCTGCGAAATCTTGTGAACGGTCCCTTCCTGGCGACCGCAAGACGCTAAGCGCTTTCGGCGCAGCCTCCGAAACCGGCATGGCCCAAGACTATTCCGCTGGTCGACCAGCCTGGATTTCATCTGGCCAGGCTACGCGACTGGCGCCATCATCCTCGCCGCTGTTCGAATCTCCGCGGCTCACCTTGGAGGGTCGTTCAAGACCACAAAAGATTGGCGGGAGGTTGTCGCCGATGAATCCGTTCGAAACAAGAAAGCTCGGAAAGACCGCGGTCGAGCTCACCCAACTGGGCTTCGGCAGCGCGCCGCTAGGCGAACTCTTCGTACGGGTCGACGAAGCGACGGCCGCCGCCACGCTGCAAGCAGCTTGGGACGTCGGCATACGCTACTACGACACCGCGCCCTATTACGGGCGGGGTCTGGCCGAGATCCGTTGTGGCCGCTTCCTTGACACGAAGCCGCGGTCCGAATTTGTTCTGTCGAGCAAAGTGGGGCGCTGGTTCTTCGCGCCGGCCAAGCCACAAGAGTTCCAAGCCGCGCCTTGGGCCGGCGGGCTCCGCTTCGATCACGTGCATGACTACAGTTACGACGGGATCATGCGGTCCTACGATCAGTCGCAAATGCGGCTCGGCATGAACCGCATCGACCTGTTGCTGATTCACGATCTCGACTTTTGGTTCCATACAACGGAGGCGAAGGTCTCGGCCTATCTCAGCCAACTCTTCACCTCAGGCTGGCGGGCGCTTGATCAGTTGCGCTCGCATGGTCTTGTGCGCGGCGTAGGCGCGGGAATCAACGAACTGGGAATGATGCCGCGGTTCCTCGATGGCGTCCCACTGGATTTCTTTCTGGTGGCGCTGCGATACACGCTGATGGAGCAGGATGTTCTCAATGAGGAGTTTCCCGGCTGCGAGCGGGCCGGCGTCGGCGTTGTGGTGGGCGGCGTCTTCAATTCCGGGATCACTGCGACAGGTCCAATACCGGGCGCCAAATACAATTACAGCGATGCGACGCCCGAACAGATGGAACGGGTCACAAAAATCAAGGCCGTTTGCACTGCCCACGACGTGCCTCTCCCAGCGGCGGCCCTCCAATTCCCGCTCGCTCATCCGATAGTCGCATCGATCATCCCAGGCGCAATCAGCCCGGATCAGGTCCGGCAGAACGCCGACTACTGCCGCCGTCCGATCCCGGCATCGCTCTGGTCGGACCTGAAGAGCGAAGGCCTGATCTCGCGTGACGCGCCCACGCCGAAATGAGATGGGCGAACTGGTCGGCGATCATGATCGGGCGTCCGAACATCGGCAGCGGAGTGATTGCATGCTCGAGAGACTCAATTCGACCCTAACGCTCGACAACCCAACGTTGGCAAACGATAGCGATCCGACCGAGACAGCCGAGTGGCTCGACGCGCTCGAGTCGGTCTTTCGTGTAGCGGGAGGCGAGCGGGCCGAATTCATTCTGTCCGCACTCGGCCGGAAGGCCAAGGATCTCGGTGTAGCACCCGACGTGTTGCCTTTTGGCCCGTATCGAAACACCATCCCGATCGAAAAGCAGGGCCCGTTTCCCGGCGACCTCGATACGGAGACGCGGATCACCGCAATCATTCGCTGGAACGCGCTGGCGATGGTCATGCGCGCGAACGCGTCGTATGGCGAACTCGGAGGTCACGTCGCCAGCTACGCCTCCGCCGCCGAGATTTTTGAGATCGGCTTCAATCATTTCTTCCGCGGGACGGAGGGCGAACACGGCGGCGATGTCGTCTTCTTCCAGCCTCACTCAGCCCCTGGCGTCTACGCTCGCGCTTTCCTCGAAGGCCGCCTCAGCGAGGAGCGGCTGAAGCGCTATCGGCAGGAAATCGGCGCCCCAGGCCTCTCATCCTATCCCCATCCCTGGTTGATGCCGGACTTCTGGCAGACCCCGACGGGGTCCATGGGCATCGGCCCGATCAGCGCGGTCTATCAGGCGCGCTTCATGCGCTACCTGCGCGATCGTGGTCTCCTCGACACGGATGGCCGGCGCGTCTGGGGGGTATTCGGCGACGGCGAGATGGACGAACCGGAATCAATCGCCGGCCTCTCCCAGGCCGCGCGCGAGAAACTCGACAACCTGACCTTCGTCATCAACTGCAATCTGCAGCGACTTGACGGGCCTGTACGCGGCAACGGGCAGATCATCCAGGACCTGGAGATGACCTTTCGCGGAGCGGGCTGGAACATCATCAAGGTTCTGTGGGGCTCGGAATGGGACGCTCTTTTCGCCCGAGACGTCAACCATGCACTGCTGCGCCGCTTCGCAGCCACGGTCGACGGCAAGTACCAGACGCTCGGCGCCAGAGACGGGGCATACAATCTGGCGCATTTCTTCGAGGAGGATCCGGAAGTCCGCGCGCTCGTTGCAGATATGTCCGCGGACGAGATCGACGCGTTGAAGCGAGGCGGCCATGACTTTAGAAAACTCTTCGCCGCCTTCCAGGGCGCCGAATCGACGCACGGCCGACCGACGGTCATTCTTGCCAAGACCAAGAAAGGCTTCGGCATGGGCGGCGCCGGGGAGTCGCGAATGACTGCGCATCAGACGAAGAAGCTTGATGTCGATGCGCTCCTCGCCTTCCGCGACCACTTCGCTTTGCCGCTCAGCGATGAGCAGGTTCGCAATCTCGACTTCTACCGACCCGCCGAAGACAGCGTAGAGCTTTCCTATCTTCGCAGCCGACGCCAGGCGCTCGGGGGCTATGTGCCCGCCCGGCGCCGCGCCGCGCCGGCTGTCGCCGTGCCGGCGCTTGAAACTTATGCCCTTTTTGCCCTTCACGCAGACGGAAAGAAGATGTCGACGACCATGGCGGCCGTCCGTCTCATCAGCAATCTACTCAAGGACGAGACGCTTGGACCCCGCATCGTTCCGATCGTCGCCGACGAAGCTCGCACCTTCGGTATGGCGAACCTTTTCCGGCAGGTCGGCATTTATTCGTCCGTCGGCCAGCTCTATGAGCCGGAAGACTCGGGCTCGATGCTCTACTACAAGGAATCGAAGGATGGCCAGCTTCTTGAAGAGGGCATTACCGAAGCCGGCGCCATTTCGTCGTGGGTCGCTGCCGCCACGTCCTACAGCGTCCATGGCGTCGCCATGCTTCCGGTATTCATCTTTTACTCGATGTTCGGCTTCCAGCGCGTCGGCGACCTCATCTGGGCCGCAGCCGATCAGCGGGCACGCGGATTCCTGATCGGCGCGACAGCTGGACGCACGACACTTGCCGGTGAGGGACTTCAACACCAGGACGGTTCGAGCCATCTTGTCGCTGCGACCGTTCCGAATTGCCGCGCTTACGACCCGGCGTTTGCCTATGAAATGGCGGTAATCCTCGATCACGGCGCGCGCTCTATGATGGAGGAAGGCAAGGACGAGTTCTATTACGTTACCGCGATGAATGAGAACTACGACCAGCCGTCGATGCCCGAGGATGCGGAAGCGGGCATCCTCAAGGGCCTCTACCTCTTCGCGTCGCACGGATCGAAGAAGGGTGTCGGCTTTGTCCGTCTGCTCGGCTCGGGCGCCATTCTCCTGGAAGTCACCGAAGCGGCAAAGATGCTGGAGGCCGAATGGGACGTTTCCTCCGAAGTCTGGAGCGCGACCAGCTACTCCGAGCTTGCTCGGGACGCTAGGGAGGCGGAACGCCGCAACCGACTCAATCCGCTCGATGAGCCGGTCGTCAGCCACCTCGCCGCCTGCCTGCCGGGCGCAGCGGTCATTATCGCAGCGTCAGACTACGTTCGAGCCTATCCTCACATGATCGCCGCTTATCTGCAGGCCCGGTTCACTGTGCTCGGCGCGGACGGTTTTGGCCGCAGCGACACGCGCCCGGCGCTCCGCGCCTTCTTCGAGATCGACCGCTGCTCGGTCGTAATCGCAGCCCTCGCGTCCCTCGCGAAGGAGGGCTTGATCGCGCGTGAAGTCGTGGCCGACGCCATCGAACGCTACGGCGTCATTAGCTCAGCCCCGCCGCCCTGGACCATTTGACGCAAAAACGAGGCGCCGCGCTCGAGTTCCCGGTCAAAATGCCGAATGAGCGCTGACACGCATCCTCTACCTATCGCTCGACCCCTATCAGTGGGGCTATAAGAAGCGGCGTCGAGCCGCCGGCTCGCCGTGTCACGCCCGCACGCTCGCGCAGGTCGTGGAAAGCCGCATGGAAGGCTTCCAGCCCTGCGACCTCGTTTTCAACACCAACGGCTGGTCCGAGTACGGCCTGATGGGTGAAGGCGTCGAGCCGCCCTCGTACATGATCCCGCGCAGGCTCGACCCTGCGCAAGGGCGGATTTTGCAGGCGGCGAGCGTGCTCGGCATGCTGGGGCTGACGGCCTACGCCTGCATGGTGCTGCAATGCGAGCCAAAGGCCGGCTAGACGGCAGTCGTCTCGGCCGCCTCAGGCGTGGGCCAGCTCGCCAGGCTGCGCGGCCTGCGTGTGGTCGGCATCGCCAGCAAGGAGGCCAAGTGCCGATATGTCGTCGATGCGCTCGGGTTCGACGCCTGTGTGTCCCACCTGAGCCCGACCATGGCCGATCAGCTTAAGGCTGCCTGCCCGGCCTGGGTCGACGTCTATTTCGAGAAACGTCGGGGGGAAACGTCGGCGGAGCGGTGTTCGACGCCGTCCTGCCCCTGTTCAATGAGGGCACGGATGACGATCTGCGGCCTGATCTCCTCCTACGGCGGCCCGGCTGGAGCCAACGAGATCGGGCGATCGGCGCGAAGCATTGTCTGACGTTGACCCGATTGTAGAGCTTGTCCGCATCCTCGGCATGTCTCAAGCGGACGTTCCCTCGTCCAGATTTTCAGGCGCCGAGAAAGCTGAGCCGGCCGGTCGTCGACGCCATCGGGGCCGCCGCTGATCGGCGAAACAGCCAATCCGCCCGCCCTCGCTTTTCGTCCGGTCTGCCGCGCGAGGTCAAAAAGGAAGCTGCTTGCCTCGCGCGGGTAGCTATGTGGTAGCTAGCGCAAGCGACCGAGTCGCGGCATTCCCATAGCCTATTGAAAGATATGGTGCTGCAAGAGAGGATTGAACTCTCGACCTCTCCCTTACCAAGGGAGTGCTCTACCACTGAGCTACTGCAGCATCTTTTAGTGTTGCCGCCGCAAGCGTCCGGCTTCTGCCATAGGCGCCGCGCCGTGGCAAGGTGGGATGGCTTTTATCAGGCCCTCATCCGGCCGCGCTTCGCGCGTCCAGCTTCTCCCGCATAGCCCGTCGAAGGTTGGGGTGAGGTCGATTCTGAAAAACCGACCTTTTCTTGCCATCTGGGCGGAACCGTGGCATCTTGGTCTTCGGCCTCAACCGAGAGAGCCGGCCGTATTCCGGGCGAAAGAACGTACCATATAGGTTATTATGTCGCGCGCCGCCAAGGTATCATCACTCCCGCGCCGTCCCGCCATGCAACACACGTCAAGGGCGATGGAAAAGTCGTCGCAAGCCTTTGAAATCGCTCAAAACGGCGATGGAGATTGCGCCCGGGGGAGCCAGGGTCGCGCGTTCTGGGAGATGGGGAATGAGGTCGCAAAGCGGACAGAAAGGGGCGCCTAAGCGGCTGGAATCCCTTCGCCGCGGACAAAACCGCGCAGCGCGTTGTTCACACCGCCCCGATGCGCATCAGGTCGTGGAAATGCACGATCCCGACCACCGCCCCCTTATCCGCAACCAGGAGCGCCGAGATCTTGTGGCTGATGCATTCCAGCGCCTCCTCGATCAGCGCGTCGGGGGCGATGGCGCGGGGCTTTCGGGTCATGACGCGGGCGACCGGGGTGTCGAGCGAAAAGTCGGTTTTCAGGTGCCGGCGGAGGTCGCCGTCGGTGACGATGCCGACGAGCTTCTCGCCGCCCTCGAACACCGCGACGCAGCCAAAGCCCTTCGAGGTCATCTCGACAATCGCCTCGGCCATCCGCGCGCCGACATCGATGCGCGGCACGCGCTCGCCGGTATGCATGACGTCGCGCACATGGGCGAGCCTTGCCCCAAGCTTGCCGGCCGGGTGGAGCGCGCGGAAGTCGAGGGCGGTGAAACCGCGGCCTTCGAGAAGCGCGATCGCCAGCGCGTCGCCGAGCACGAGCTGCATCGTGGTTGAGGTCGTGGGCGCGAGGCCGTTCGGGCAGGCCTCGTTCACGTTGGGCAGCGCAAGGCAGACGTCGGCTTCGCGGCCAAGCGTGCTCTCCGGGCTCGCCGTCATGGCGATGATCGGGATGGCGTAGCGCTTGGCGAAAGTGACGATCGCCGCGAGTTCGACGGTCTCGCCAGACCAGGAAAGCGCGAGCACGACGTCGCCGCTCTGCACCATGCCGAGGTCGCCGTGGCTCGCCTCCGCCGGATGGACGAAGGAGGCCGGCTGGCCGGTCGAGGCGAGGGTCGCGGCGATCTTGCGGGCGACGTGTCCCGATTTGCCCATGCCGGTCACGATGACCCGGCCGCTCGCCGCGGCGATCCGCTCGACGGCCTGCGAAAAGGCCGAGCCGAGCCCGCCTTCCCCCGCCGTCCGGACCGCTGCCGCCAGCGCCTCGAGGCCCTGGCCCTCGTTCTCGATGGTGCGGATCGCCGACAAAACGGCGCTGGCTTGTTCGTGAATCATCGGCGCTCTTTACCACCGGAAGGGGCGTTTGAAACCTCCCTTCCGCAGACAGTGCTGAGGCTCAAGCCGTTCGTCGAAGAGGACCTTGGCTGGTCGTCGAACCCCGGACTCCTGCCTGGACCTCAGAAGGGCTCGGGCTTCCTCATGTCGGAGGCAGGCTTCGCCCTCGACTCGGACTGGTCCCAGAGCGCCGTCCACGGCGACTTCAAGGGCGGCCTGACCGACTATTTCGCCAACCCTTCTGCCGACGCGCCTTTCGCCAACGGCGTGCTGAATGGCCGCTGGGACCTCACGCGCGCGCTCAGCATCGACGGCGAGGGCCAATTCGCTATAACCACGATGACCGCGGGCTCGCTCGGCTTTGGCCCCAATGTCGCCTTCGGCCCGTCCGGCATTCCGCTGACCGAGACGTACGGCGCGACGGTCGGCGGCGATCAAAAATTCGGCCGCTTCGATCTCTCGCTGCACGGGTCGATCGACCGCACGGGTTATGAGGACGCGACGCTGAGCGACGGCTCCGTGGACGAACTGTCGAGCGACGATTTCAACGACTGGGGCTTGCGCGGCCGCGCCGCTTATCTCGTCAGCGCGGCGTTCAAGCCGTTCCTCGACGTCCTCGTCGATACCCGCCGCTACGATTCGGGCGTGGATCAATACGGCTATCAGCGCAACTCCGACGGCGTCGCGGCGCGCATCGGCGCGGAGATCGACCTGGCGAGCATTCTGACCGGGAGCGTCGACGTCGGTTATGGCGAGCGCGACTATCAGGACCCGCGCCTGCCGAACCTCGCGAGCCCGCTCTTCGACGCGTCGCTGGTCTGGACAGCGACAGGACTGACCACGGTCACCCTGAAGACCGTCTCGAGCCTCGCCGAGACGACCATTCGCGGCGCCTCCGGCGCCGCGCAACATGCGACGACGCTTGAGATCGACTACGCGCTCCGCCGCTACCTAACGCTGACTGGCACGGTCAGCTATGCGACCGATGCGTACGCCGGCTTGCCGCTCAGGGACGCGACGACGACGTTCAGCCTCGCGGCCAGCTACAGCCTCAACCGAGACGTGGTCGTGAAGGCCAGCGCGAGCCGCCAGTTCTATGTTTCCAACCAGCCAGGAACGAACTACACCGCAACGGTTCTGATGATGGGCCTCAAACTGCAGCGATGACGGCTCAGACTCCCTTGCTGACGAAGCCAAAGCTCCGCAGGACATCCTCGAGGCCGGGAGCCAGATCGCTCCGGTCGAGCGCGAAGGCGATGTTGGCGGAGAGAAAGCCCAGCCGGGAACCGCAGTCGTAGGTGCGTCCGTCGAAGCGCACGCCATGAAAGCTTTGCGTTCGGGCGAGCTGGATCATGCCGTCGGTCAATTGAACCTCGCCCCCGGCGCCCTTCTCGACCAGCTCGAGAATCTGGAAGATTTCCGGCTGAAGGATGTAGCGGCCGCTGATGATCAGATTGGACGGCGCCGATCCCGGTCTCGGCTTTTCGACCATGCCGGTGATTTCGAATGTATGGCCATCGTCCCGGCCCACCGCGACGATGCCGTACTGATGCGTTTCCTGAGGCGGGACCTCCTCGACAGCCATGACATTGCCGCCGTGCCGATCGTAGGCTTCGACGCATTGGATGAGGCACCGCCCGCCGCGCGGCCCGGCCTTCGTCACCATGTCGGGCAAAAGCACCGCGAACGGCTCGTCGCCGACGATCTCGCGCGCGCACCAAACCGCATGGCCGAGGCCGAGCGGCGCCTGCTGGCGGGTGAAGCTGGTCGCGCCCGGGGCGGGAAGGTCGGCCATCAGCGCGGCGTATTCGACCGCCTTGCCGCGTCGCTTCAGCGTGTCCTCGAGTTCGTAGGACGAGTCGAAATGATCCTCGATGACGCCCTTATTTCGTCCGGTCACGAAAATGAAATGCTCGATTCCCGCCTCGCGCGCCTCGTCGACGACGTGCTGGAGGATCGGCCTGTCGACCACGGTCAGCATCTCCTTGGGGATCGCCTTGGTGGCGGGCAAGAAGCGCGTGCCGAGGCCCGCGACTGGCAGGACGGCTTTGCGAATCGGTTTTTTCATCGATGATCGGTCCTGATCGGGTGCTGATGATCGCGCAGGGCGACTAAGGTGGTATCGCTTAGCAGGTCCGCCGCAGGCGATCCAAGCGGCTTCAACGGCCCACGCGGCGTCTGGTTGAGCGAAAGGACATGCGAATGAGCGTTCTGGTGACCGGCGGGGCGGGATACATCGGCGGTCACATGACGCTGGGTCTCATGGACGCGGGAAAGACGGTCGTCGTTCTCGACAATCTTTCGACCGGCTTCGCCTGGGCGGTGCCCGATGGCGCGAAGCTAGTCGTCGGCGACACAGGGGACGCCGACCTTGTCGCCAGGCTCATCGCGGAGCATGAGGTCGACGCCGTCGCGCATTTCGCGGCGAAGATCGTGGTGCCTGAATCGGTCATCGATCCGCTCGACTATTACCTCAACAACACGTCGAACGCCCGCACCCTGATCGAAACGGCGATCAAGGGTGGGGTCAAGTCCTTCATCTTCTCCTCGACCGCCGCCGTCTACGGGGAAACGTCGTCCGAATCGGTGTCCGAGGACGCGCCGCAGGAGCCGATCTCGCCTTATGGCCGGTCGAAGCTGATGGTCGAATGGATGCTTGAGGATGCGTCGCGCGCCTACGACTTTCGTTATGTCGCGCTGCGTTACTTCAACGTCGCCGGGGCCGATCCGGCCGGGCGCCTCGGCCAGTCGACGCCGAAAGCCACCCATCTCATCAAGCGCGGCGTCCAGACTGCGCTCGGAATCTATCCCAGCCTCGAAATATTCGGTCAGGACTATCCGACGCGGGACGGGACATGCGTACGCGACTATATCCAGGTGACCGACCTGATCGACGCGCATCTGGCGGCGCTCGCCTATCTGCGCGGCGGCGGGGCCAGCCTCGTTTGCAATTGCGGCTACGGCCACGGACAGACGGTCAAGGAGGTCGTCGAGGTCGTCAAGCGCGTGTCGGGCGTGGATTTCAGGGTGATCATGTCGCCACGCCGCCCGGGTGACCCGGCCGCCCTTGTCGCAAGGGCCGATCGGGCGAAGAGCGCGCTCGGCTGGAGGCCTGCCCGCGACAATCTCGACGAAATCGTCCGCCAGGCGCTCGACTGGGAGCGGCGCCTTCACAACCGCCGGCCCGACGTCAAGCCTTGACGGCGCTTCGCTTGCGGCCGAGGACCTTTCCACATTGCGTCGCCTCGCTTTTTGGGCTTTACATCGTCGAGCCATTTGTCGGATTTGGCGGCGAACTGAGCGGGGGAAACGCATGAGCCCGGGCGACCGCCGAGAATGAGCGGGGATGATATTCTCATCACCGACGGCCTCAGCAAGCGCTTCGGCGATTTCAGCGCGGTCAGTGACGTATCCTTGCGCATTCAGCGCGGAGCGATTCACGCGTTGATCGGCCCGAACGGCGCCGGCAAGACCACCTGCTTCAATATGCTGACCAAATTCATCGCGCCGAGCTCGGGGCGGATTACGTTCAACGGTCGCGACATCACCGCGATGAGGCCGGCCGATGTCGCGCGGCTCGGTCTCGTGCGCTCGTTCCAGATTTCGGCGGTGTTTCCGCACCTGACCGCGCTCGAAAACGTCCGCATCGCCCTACAACGAAAGCGAGGCGATTCGTTCGACTTCTGGCGCTCGAAGTCGGCGCTCGGGCCGCTCAACAGACGTGCGCTCGAACTCTTGGACAGTGTCGGGCTGACGTCCTTCGCCTATTCGAAGGCAGGAGAAATCTCCTACGGCCGCAAACGGGCGCTGGAATTCGCGACGACCCTTGCGGTCGAGCCCGAGATGATGCTGCTCGACGAACCGATGGCGGGCATGGGACACGAGGACATTGACCGGATCGCCGAGCTGATTCGCCAGGTGTCAGCGAACCGCACGATCCTGATGGTCGAGCACAATCTTCAGGTCGTCGCCAATCTTTCGCACCGCATCACGGTGCTCACGCGCGGGCGGGTCTTGGCGGAAGGCGACTATCGGACGGTGTCGGAGAACGAAGAGGTGCGCGAGGCCTATATGGGGGCGGGACATGCCTGAGGCCGCTTTAGCCTGGACGCCGGAGGCCGATTCCGCGGCCGTGCTGAAGCTCAAGGGCCTGCAGGCCTGGTATAACGAATCGCATATCCTGCATGGCGTCGACCTCGACGTGCGGGAGGGCGAACTCGTCACGTTGCTCGGGCGAAACGGCGCCGGCAAGACGACGACTCTGAAGTCGATCATGGGCATCGTCGGCAAGCGCAGCGGCTCGATCACGTTTCACGACCGGGAGCTCATCAACCTTTCGATCGACCGCATCGCCCGGCTCGGCGTAGCGCTTTGCCCGGAAGAGCGAGCCATTTTCGCTAGCTTGTCGGTCAAAGAGAATCTGTTCCTGCCGCCTGAGATCGCCAAAACGGGGGCGATGAGCGTGGAACGGATTTTCACATTGTTTCCGAACCTGCGCGAGCGGCTTTCGAGCGGCGGCGGCAAGCTTTCCGGCGGCGAGCAGCAGATGCTCGCAATCGCGCGAATCCTGCGCACCGGCGCGCAATTCCTGATGCTCGACGAGCCGACCGAGGGGCTGGCGCCAGTGATCATCCAGCAGATCGGGCGCACGATCGCCGAGCTCAAGCGCGAAGGCTTCACGATCCTGCTCGTCGAACAGAATTTCCGCTTCGCCGCGACCATCGCCGACCGCTTCTTCGTCATGGAGCACGGCCGGATTATCGACGCCTTCGCCAGTTCCGAGCTTCCGGCAAAGACGGACTTTCTGCACGAGGCGCTGGGCGTATGAGGATGACCTCGGTGGCGCGCGCCCAAAGGCGGCAAAAGACGGGGCCCCTTCTCCCCTTGTGGGAGAAGGCGCCGCCGAAGGCTACGGATGAGGGGTGCGCGCCGCAAGGCGCTCCGGCGAGAGGCGCCTTACAGCGCCGGACCCCTCATCCGGCCGTGCTTTCAGCGCGTCCACCTTCCCCCGCAAGGGGGGAAGGGATTCCCGCCGCCGGAGTCCGCCCGTGAACGTGCTCGGTCATGTGATCAGCTGGCCGCAGCTCTACGGCCAGCTGCTGATCGGGCTCATCAACGGCTCATTCTACGCGCTGTTGAGCCTTGGCCTCGCCGTCATCTTCGGCATGCTGACCATCGTCAATTTCGCTCATGGCGCCTTCTACATGATGGGGGCGTTCGGCGCTTACTTCCTGCTGAAACTTGCGGGCCTCGATTATTGGTGGGCGCTGATCCTTTCGCCGCTTGCAATCGGCGCCATCGGCGCGATCGTCGAGCGGCTGTTCCTGAAGCGCCTCACCGGCCTGGATCCGCTCTACAGCCTGCTCCTGACCTTCGGCCTGGCGCTCATCTTTCAGGGTCTGTTCCAGAACTTTTTCGGCGCCTCCGGGCTCCCCTATGCGATTCCGAAACAGCTCTCGGGCGCTTACAATCTCGGTTTCATGTTCCTGCCCGTATATCGCGGTTGGGTGATCGTCGCCTCCATGGTCGTGTGCTTCGGAACCTGGCTCGTGATCGAGAAGACGAAGCTCGGCGCCTACCTCAGGGCGGCGACCGAGAATCCGACCATGGTCCGCGCGTTCGGCATCAACGTGCCGCGCATGGTCACTTTGACCTATGGCTTCGGCGTCGCGCTCGCAGCATTTGCGGGCGTGCTTGCGGCGCCGATCAATCAGGTCCGCCCGGGAATGGGAGCCGACATCATCGCTGTCGTTTTCGCGGTGGTGGTGATCGGCGGCATGGGCTCGATCATGGGCTCGATCCTGACCGGTTTTGTGCTGGGGGTGGTCGAAGGCCTGACCAAGGTTTTTTATCCCGAAGCGTCGAACACGGTTGTGTTCGTGATCATGGCGATCGTGCTGTTGATCCGCCCTGCCGGCCTGTTCGGGAGGGCATCGTGACCGTGCGGCTCGAGGCTCCCGCGGTCGCTGCGGACGCGACGGCGCGGAATCGCCGCGCCAACTGGATCGCTTTCGTCGTGATGGTTGCGCTGATCGTCGTCGCGCCTTTCGTTGCTTATCCATTCTTCATCATGCAGGCGCTCTGCTTCGCCCTGTTCGCGTGCGCTTTCAATCTGCTCATCGGCTATGTCAACCTGCTCTCGCTCGGCCACGCCATGTTCCTGGGACTGGCGAGCTACGTCTGCGCCCATGCCGCCAAGGTCTGGGGCCTGGAGCCGGTCTCGGCGATCGCGCTTGGCGTTGCGGCTTCGGCGGCGCTCGGGGTCGTGACGGGCGCGCTGGCCATTCGCAGCATCGGCATCTATTTCGCGATGATCACGGTCGCGTTCTCGCAGATGGTCTATTTTTTCTGCGTCGAGGCGCCCTTCACCCACGGCGAAGACGGAATCCAGGGGGTTCCGCAGGGGCGCGCGCTGGGTGTGTTCGATCTGTCGAACCCTTGGATTCTCTACGTCTTCGTCGCCGTTGTGTTTCTCTTCGGCTTTCTCGCCGTACAGCGGACAGTCAATTCGCCGTTCGGCGAGATTCTCAAGGCCATCCGGGAAAACGAGCCGCGCGTCATTTCGCTTGGTTACCGCTCGATGCAATACAAGCTCGCGGCCTTCACGCTGTCGGCGGCGATTGCGGGCCTCGCCGGCGCCACCAAGGCGATCGTCGCGCAGAACGCCTCGCTGACTGATGTTTCTTTCGCCATGTCGGGAGAGGTTGTGCTGATGACGCTGGTCGGCGGCATGGGCACGTTCTACGGCCCGGTCGTTGGCGCGTTCATTGTTGTCTCGATGCAGAACTACCTCGCCCAATACGGGGAATGGGTCACGGTCATCCAGGGGGTCGTCTTTGTCGCCTGCGTGCTGGTGTTCCGCCGCGGCATCGTCGGCGAGCTCGCGGCGCGGGCGAAGATTTCACTGTAACGGCTTCGAGATTCGCGTCGGCCCCAACGACGGCGAACCGGTCGTGCGCGCGGTTTGGCGCGAAGGGCGCAGGGTCGCGTAGGCGCGCGCCGCTACCGCGTCGCCATTCGGACGACGTGCCCGCCAGGGCCGGGGCGCGGTTGGACAGGGGTTTGCGGCAGATAGCGGGCGACGAGGGCGGCGCGGTCGAGGTCTTCGATGTCGACGATGCCAAGATCGCGCACGCGCCGGTGAAGCGCGCCTGTATCGAGATAGCATCGGAAAGGCTCCCCGATCGCCGCGACCCTCGCGGCCATCCCGTCGTGGAAATCGCGCAGCTGCGCATCTTCGATCGCCTGCGGCGGGTTGGCGTAGTCGAACACGACCTCCGCGCCGCCGGGAAATCGGGCGAGCTCCCCGAGCGTGCCGAATACCGCCTCTTCGGTCAGATAGGGGGTGACGCCGAGCCACAGCACGAAAACGCGCCGCTTCGTGTCGAGACCCCCCGCCTCGAGCGCCGCCGTCATGCTGCGGCGCTCGAAGTCATGCGCCACGTAGACGACATGCGGCGGCTCGGAGACGCCCGCCCTAGCGAGCCGCCGGCGCTTGTCGCGCTGTGTCGCAGGATGATCGAGTTCGAAAACTCGGAGGCCGTCAGAGCCTTCGAGCCGGTAGGCGAACGTGTCGAGCCCGGCGCCGAGGACCAGGATCTGCCGCACGCCCCGCCCAATCGCGACCTTCGCCGAGTCTTCGGCGAAACGGCTGCGCATGGCGACGAAGAGCCTGAGGCCACGCTGCTCCGGGTGCTGCCTTGCGGCGTCAAGCGCGTCTTTGGCGTCGTCGCCCAGAATGGCAAGCGCCAGCGGGTCGGAGAAAATAATACCGCCCTCGAGCGTCTGATGCGCGGCTCGTCGCCCCGCCGCGCCCAGCGCGGTCCGGCTTGCGCCTCCGTGCTTCATGAGGCTCGATTGTAAGGTCCCGGCGCGAGCCTGTCGAGCGTCCCGACCGCCGAGATGCTAAGCGGGAGCGGCCGCTCAGCCGCCGTGGATCGTCGATCCGTCTCGAACGTGGGCGATCATCGCAGTCAAGTAAGACCGCGGCCGACCCGCCAAACGTTGCGATGGGTGGATCGGGGATGGATCGGGGATGACTCGACGAAGGGCCTCTCAAGAAGGTGCGTTTTGTGGGCCTCGTCGCTACAAGTTCTCGATCGGCGCGCCTCGTAATTTTTCATCCCGGGAGCTAGTAAATCTTCGAGGTCATGCTGACGCGTTCCGGGTCCAAGGTTCGCTCGAAGAGTCAGGACGGCTCCGGGCGGCGAACGCGAAATGAAAAGATGCCTGCAAAAGAGAGAGGTTGTGCGCTTTTGGCAGATCGGCATCTTGGCTTGGTGGAAGGCGTACGCGGTCTCCTTGAGACAGAGTTCGAGGCGGTTGTGGTGGTGGGGGATGAAGTTTCGCTGTTCGAGAGTGCGCGTCAGCTCCACGTCGCTTTGGCCGTGGTTGATCTCTCGCTACCACGCGGAGATGGGTTGGGGTTAATTCGCCGAATCCGGAGCCATTTCCCGCAGCTGAAGCTGATCGCTCTCAGCGTCCACGAGGAAAAGAATGCGGAGTTCGCGGCGATCGAAGCGGGAGCCAATGGATTTGTCCTCAAACGATCCATCGCAACGGATCTGCTCCCTGCCATCGACGCCGTGCTTGCGGGAAGCGCAACGTGACATTTTCAAAAGTTGATCCGGCGCGGAAAATTCTTATGACCTTTTGCGCGGGCGCTGACGTGCGAGCGCGCTTACTTGGCGGGGGATCGGCGGGCCGAATCGCCGCTTCGGCCAACCATCATCGCTGGCCCGCCATTCGCGTCACAAATGAGCGTGCTTCGTGCCCGCGCCCACGCTCAATATTGATTTTTGGGGCGTTTCCGCGCTAGAGACGAGCGGTCGATGGTTAAGGGCGAAAATTCGACGGAGCGAGCGCAACTCGCCGGCCGAGTGTGAAGGGGGAAACGGGAGGGCGCGCCAAATGATGCGTGCAATCGGCCGCGGCGCAAAGCGCGCGCATGGTCTATTCGCTTTGGCGGTGGCCGCAGCCCTGGCCGCCGACCCTCTGCTTGCTGAGGCTCAAAACAATCCGCCCGCCGCCGCGACGCCGGCGCCAGCTCCGGCCGAGACGGCAGCTCCAGCGCCCGCCGCGACGCCAGCCGGAGCCGAGGCGGAACAGCCGCCCGCAAACAGCATGTTCACCCGCGCAGAGCTCGAGAAGCTGCTCGCGCCCATCGCCCTTTATCCCGACCCGCTGCTCGCGCAGATGCTGCCTGCGAGCGCTTATCCCGTGCAGATCGTCCAGGCGCAGCGCTGGCTTGACAAGAACAAGGCGCTTGTCGCCAACAACGATTACGCCGGGATCGACAACCAGAATTGGGATCCCGCGGTGAAGGCGCTCGCGCGCTTTCCTGATGTTATCAAGCTGATGAGCGCGGACCTCGACTGGACGACGGACCTGGGCGACGCCGAAGTGAACCAGCCCCAGGACGTCGCCGAAGTCATCCAGGAGCTTCGCGCCAAGGCTGAGGCGGCTGGGACGCTTAAGACGACGGATCAGCAGACCGTCGAAAGAGTGGAGTCGAGCACGCCGCCGAGCGCGCTTCAGGGGTCGACAGCTCCGCAAGCTGCGGCGAGCTATATCTCCATCCAGCCCACCGATCCTTCGACCGTCTATGTCCCGACCTATGACCCGGCCGCGGTCTATCAACCCTACTCCGGCGTCGCGCCTCTCTTGGGCTTCGGCGCTGGCATTGCGGTCGGGGCGCTGTGGAACAGCAATTACTGGAATTGGGGAACGGGCGCGATCTATCCGCCGGTTTGGGCCGGCTATTCGGGCTGGCGTGGTAACGTCAATAACGGCAACGTCAATATCGGCAATAGCGTCAACATCGGCAACAACGTAAAGCCTTGGCGGCCGAACGGGGACTATCGACCCGGCATGGGCAGCAAGCCGGGGATCGGCGCCAACCGCCCCGGCGGCGTCGGCCGACCCGGCGGGCCAGGTGGCATTGGTGGTCCCGGCCGCCCGGGCGGCGTCGGCGGGCCGGGCGGCATTGGTGGTCCAGGCCGTCCCGGCGGTGTCGGAGGGATCGGTGGTCCTGGAGGGCCTGGGGGAGTTGGCGGTCCAGGCCGACCCGGCGGGCCAGGCGGCGTCGGTGGTCCTGGCCGTCCGGGGGGCGTGGGCGGAGTGGGCGGGGTTGGCGGTGCAGGACGGCCCGGCGGTCCTGGGGGAGTTGGCGGTCCAGGCCGGCCCGGCGGCCGGCAAGCCGCCAATCGTCCGGCTACGCGTCCGGCGGGCCGTCCTAGCGGCGGCGCCCGTCCTGCCGCCAGGCCCGCTAGCCGTCCCGCCGCGAGGCCGAGCATCAGCCGGCCGGGAAGTTCGGCGATGGGTGGCGTGAGAATGGGCGGGGCCAACGCGGCCTTCGCCAACCGCGGCGCAATGAGCCGCGGTGGAATGCCGGGCGGCTTCGGAGGCGGCGGCATGCGCGGTGGGGCCGGCTTCGGAGGTGGGGGACGCGGCGGGGGCGGCTTTGGCGGCGGGCGCGGCGGCGGCGGGCGCGGCGGCGGCGCGCGTCGCTCCGATATGCGCCTCAAACACGATATCGTGCTGCTCGGGCGGCTCGATGACGGCCTCGGCTATTACCGCTTCGTCTACAATGGCGGCCACACAGCCTATGTCGGCGTGATGGCGCAGGAGGTGCAGACCGTGGTGCCGGAAGCGGTAACGCGCGCCGCGGACGGCTATATGCGCGTTTCTTACGACCTGCTGGGATTGCCGTTCGAGACCTACGAGCAGTGGGTGGCGACCGGTGCGCATTTGCCGAGCGTGAAACCGGCCGCGCATTGATGGCTGTGCTGAGTGGCGCGTGGCATGCGCGCCGGCGCTCGCCGGCAATGGAAAGGGCGAGTCCATGACGGGAACGCGGACGAGGACAACGACGATGGCAATGAGAATCGGCGGCATTCTTGCGATGGCCGTCTTGATCGCCGCAGCGCTTCCAGCGCTTGCCCAAGAGACTTATCCGACTGCGGAAGCAGCCGTGAAGGACCTCGTCGATTCCGCCAAAGCCCAGACTCCAGGCTTCGGCGACCGCATCCTCGGCAAGGAGGGCGCGGCACTCCTGAGATCGGGCGACCCTGCCGAGGACGCCGAGAACCTGAAGGAGTTCAATGAAGCGGCGGCCGCGCTGACCGCGATCGACGACGGCCCCGGCGGCACAAAACTGCTGCGGGTTGGAAAGAACGGCTGGACGTTGCCGCTGCCGCTGGTGAAGACCGACGCTGGCTGGAAGTTCGACCCTGTCCGGGGCAAGGAGGAGATGACCAACCGTCGGATCGGCTACGACGAACTGGGCGCGATCGCGGCCTGCGAGCCTTACGTGGAGGCTCAGGACGAATATTTCAGGCTGGACCGGGACGGCAACGGACTGCGCGAATACGCGACGAAGTTCATCTCCACGCCGGGTAAGCACGACGGCCTCTACTGGCAGGCGGAAAGCCAGGCTGACATCTCGCCGCTCGACGGCCTGGTCGAGGACGCCAATCTCGCCGAGCGCTCGAACGAAAAGCCGGAGCCCTACAACGGCTACTACTTCAGGATCCTCACCGCGCAGGGACCGGCGGCGCTGGGCGGTGCGCATTCCTACCTCATCAACGGCCACATGATCGCCGGTCATGCGATGGTCGCGTGGCCGGCAAATTACGGCGATAGCGGCGTTGAGACCTTCCTGTGCGGCCAGAACGGCGTCGTTTACCAGAAGAACCTCGGGCCGAACACCGCCGCTCTCGGCGCCTCGATGACCCAGTACGATCCCGATGCAAGCTGGACCCCAGTCGAATAGCTGTGATTTGGCGTGGCGCCCGTAGAGGTAATCCATTCGATAGCCCGGCGGAGCCGGTTCCCAATCTCGGCCGCCCGCAGGAGGCGGCCGTTTTCGTTGCGCGCGGGCGACCGCCAATTGATCTGCAAGCTTTCCGAGAAGCACGCCGTCGCGCCCGAACGATCGGTCGCGGAAGACGCGGGTTTACTTGGGCTCCCACTGCTCCGATAACCGCCTCGGCGATCCGCGCGCGCGTGATTTTGGCAGCCACTTCATTGCGGAGTTTGACCGCCATGGAGAGCGATGGCGCGCGCGGACATCGATCCGGCAGTGGAGGCCCGCATGAAAACACTATCTCACTTCGTCGGGACGACGATCCTCGGCGGCGTCCTCTTTCTGACGCCGATCGTGGTCCTCGCCTTTGTGCTCAGCAAGGCGTTCCAATTTGTGAGCCGCGGGCTGAAACCCGTCGCGGCGCTCATCCCCGATCGTCTCGCCTCCGCGCCAAGCGCCACGACGATCCTCGCGATCCTCGTGCTCGCCCTTCTGTGCTTCCTCGCGGGCCTGTTCGCCCAGACCCACGCGGCGCAGCGTTTCGTGCGCGGGCTCGAGGGGTCCGTACTGTCGATGCTGCCGGGCTACGAGTATCTGAAACAGGCGGGGACGAGCGTGCTCGGCTTCGGCGAGACGGCAGAGCACCCGGTTGTGCTCGCGCGTCTCGGCGACGCCTGGCGGATCGGTGTCCAGACCGATCATGTCGGCAAAGATCTTGTCGCCGTGTTTCTCCCGAATTCGCCGAACCCGCTGTCCGGGTCGGTCTTCTTGGTCGCCGCTGACCGGGTTCGTCCCCTGGAGGGATCGCTCGCGTCCGCGATCGCCTGCCTGAGGCGGTGCGGGACGGGGTCAGGAACGCTGCTGAATGGAGACTCCGTCGGCGCGTCGGCGCCTGCATCCGGAACCGCCCGCGGCTAGTGGTGCCGCAGGCCCATAAAGATCCTTAGTGCCGCGAGCGCATTCCCAATGCCGACGAGATCGAGGCGGCAATGATATCGAACGGATTTGCTGTCGTGAAACGACCATTGAAGGGCGGCGTGGTCGCGGTTTGATGAATTTTCGGGGACGCCCGATCGTCCCGAAAGGAGTCAAACTCGAACGGCGTCAGCGCAATGGCGGATATGCTGCCGGTGCGCTCGTCCCGTTGAATTTCGAAGATGACCCTTTGACCCCCTTCCAAGCAACTCATCCCGGCGCTGTGAACAGCGGACAAGTGAACCACAATATTCGGACTGCCGTCGTCGGGACGAATAAATCCGTGTCCCTTTTGAGCGTTGAACCATTTTACGGTTCCGGTCTTCATATTCTGTCCTTGGCGCGACCCCGGTGTTTACATCAGTCCGAATCATCCCCATCGGAGCATTAATACAGCACTCGTCTCCAATCGCAAATGGGAATACTGTTCGCGGTGTAAGCGCGCAGGCGTCTGAACTTGGGCACAATTGCGACATGACAAGAACGGACGAGCAGGCCGCTCAACCCCTATAACAGGCCATTGCGGCCAGAAGGAGGGCGATCGCCAGAAGCGATAGGCTGGCAACCGGCCATCGTCGCAGTCGCGCGTCGAGGCTCTCGAAGAACCCGCTCAACGCAAAGCTCGAATTGAACGCAGCCTCCGCCGCGACGACCGTGTCGCCTTCGGGAATGCGTGGAAGGCCCGCACCCCAGCGCCGAAGCGCCAGCGCCAGCCCGGCGCCGATCATGATCGGCCACAACCCGTCCCACAGCGCGGCGACGCTCACTGCGTCCAGCGGGTTACCGACGGCAGGATAGAGGAGCCAGGGCACGAAAATCGCGCCGATCGCGATCGCAGGCCAAAACCGGACGATCGCGGTCGGCGCCTCCGTCTCTTCGTCCCGAGAAGCTGTCCCCGCAAGGCGCGTGACGAAATGCAGCATGAGCAGCGCCGTCCCGGCCGCCGAAGCATTGGCGAGGCTTGCGGCGAGGCCATATCCGAGCGGACCTTTAGCCGAGAGCTTCGCCAGCGCGCCGCCGGTGAAGGGCAGTCCGGCGAGACTCAGCGCGAGCACCGCCGTCAGAATCAGAGGCCACCGGTCGCGACGAAGGTCCGTCGCGGCAGCGACGCCGACGGCGAGGAACAGCGCGCCCTTCACCAGCGCATGATTGGCTGCGTAGAAGGCGGCCTTGAATGGCGCGCCGGCGTCGCCGGAAGCGAGCGCCATGCCGACCGCCGCGGCGATCACGCCCATCTGGCTGATGCTCGAATAGGCGAGGATGGTCTTGGGATTCTGCTGCGTGATCCCGATCGCCACGCCATAGAAGGCGGAGACAAATCCGATTGCCGCGAGCGCCTCGCCCCACCCTTGCATCGGCGCGGCGAAGGGAAGAAAGCGGATGAGGCCGATCACGCCGGCCTTCACCGCCGCCCCGCTCAGCACGGCCGCAGCGGGAATGGGCGCTGCGGCATAGGTTAGCGGCATCCAGCCGTTGAGCGGCGCCAAGGCCATTTTCATCCCGAAGCCGACGATGACGAGCGCGAGCGCCGCGTCGCGCCAGGGCGACGTGGGCAGCGCCGCCATGACGTCGTCGATCCGGAGACTCCCGCTGGGCTCCCCCGCCGCGAGCAGCGCGAAGGCCATCAGCAGAAGCGCCTCGCCGAGAATCGTAAAGGCCATATAGACGCCGCCGGCGCGTCTCGACGAGGACGCGCCGTCGCCGACGATGAGCTCATAGGCCGGAATGCTGACGAGCGCGTAGACGAGATAGAAGGTCAGCAGATCGGCGGCGACGAAGACGCCGAGACTGCCGGCGAGCGTCAACAGCCACGAGACGGCGAAGCGCTCGTTCGGCTTTCGCGCCTCGCCGGAAAACGTTGCGGCGCTGACGACGATCCATAGCAGCGAAGCCGCCGCGAGGATGAGCGCGCCCGGCAGATCGAGCTTGAGACTCATGCGCAGCGCGGGCGCCTCGACCGCGAACGGGCCGCCGGCGATCGCGAGGACCGCGGCCGCCAGGGCGGGAACCGGCGCGAGCCATTGGAGCGCCAGCGCCTCGCTGCGCAATCTCCCCGAGAAACACGCCGCCAGGAAGAGGAGCGGGACGGCCGGCGTTGCGGCGAGCAGCCAGGGGCCGAGGACGGTGGCCGCGCCGGTCATGGTAGCGCCGTCGCGGCCGCGCGGCCGATCTGAAGAAAGTCGAAAAACGATTGCGGCGCGAAGCCGAGCGCCACCGCCACGACCGCCAGCGCCAGGGCGATGGCCTCCCGGCTCCGTTGCGGCGGCGCCTTCAAGGCAATCGCGCCGTCCGAGAGCGCCGGGGCGAGGATTCGATAGACGTATCCAGCGGCGAGCAGCCCGCCGGCGAGCATCACGATCGCCCACGGCCATTGGCCGGCCGCAACGGAAGCCCGCAGAAGCAGCCATTTCGCGGCGAAGCCGCCGCTCGGCGGCAGGCCCATCAGCGACAGTCCGCCGAGGCCGAGGGCGAAGAAGGTCGCCGGCATCGCGCGGCCGGCGCCGGCGAACTCGGCGATCCGGTCGTGGCCGAGCGACTCGGCGAGGAGGCCCGCCGACATGAACATCGCCGCCTTGGCGAAGGCGTGAGAGAGCGTCTGCATCATTCCGCCGCTCCACCCGTCCGCGATCCACGGATGCGCGCCCGAGGCGAGCGGAAAGATCAGGAAGAGGTAGCCGATCTGCGCCAGCGTCGAATAGGCGATGAGGAGCTTCAGCCGCGGCTGCCTCAGCGCCAGCACGCTGCCGAACAGGATTGCGGCCGACCCGAGCGTCCCGAGAACCGCCTGCGCCGCGCCCCCCGGAAGAGCCGGCAGCACAGAGAACCACAGGCGGACCGTCAGGAAGAACGAGCCTTTGACGACCAGTCCGGAGAGGACCGCGCTTGCGGCTGCCGGCGCGTTGGCGTGCGCGGGAGGCAGCCACAGATGCAGGGGAAAGAGGGCGGTCTTGGCGAGCAGCCCGGCCGTCATCAGTCCGGCCGCGAGCCACACGGCCGGGAGGGCCCGCATGCGCTCTGCGAGCAGCACGATGTCGAGCGTCCCATAGGCGCCGTAGAGCAGCGCGGCGCCGAGCAGGTAGAAGACGGAGCCGAAGAGCGCAAACATGAGATAGCGCAGCGCCGCGACAAGCGTCTCCGGCTTTCCCCCGAGGCAGACCAGCGGGACCGCGGCGAAGGTCAGGAGCTCCAGCGCGACATAGAGGTTGAACAGATCTCCGCCAACGAAAAGTATGGTGAGCGCCGCCCAGACCGCCTGAATGAGAATCCAGAACGCCAGCGGCGCGCGCGCTTCCATGACCCCCTCGGGCGTGGCGAAATTGGCGCGGGCGTAGAAGGCGGCGGCGGCGATTACCAGGGCCGCCGTCACCAGCATGACGCAGGATATGCCGTCGGCGCGGAGCGCGATGCCGAGCGGCGGCGGAAGTCCGGCGACGTTATAGACGAGCGGCGCTCCCGAACGCCAGACCAGAACGGCGATGGCGACCGCGATGGCGAGCCCGAGCGGCGTGAGACTGAGCGCGACGCGCTCGGCGAACCGCCCACCGAGCACGAACGACAGCAGAATCCCGGCGACCGGCGCCAGGATCGCGAGCACGAGCAGAGACCCGCCCGCTGTCGCCGCGAGAGCCGAAGGCGTCTCGATCATGGGCTGCCTGCTCCGTCGCCCGGAGGCTTGGCCGGCGCGTCGGAATCGAACGAGACATTGCCAGTCTCCTCCTGGAGCCGGAGGATCAGGGCCACGGCAAGCGCGCTGGCCGCGAACGCGACGACGATGCCGGTGATCACCATCGCCTGCGGCACGGGATCGAAGGGAAAGCCGGATGCCGCTCCCCTGCGCGCGATAATGCCGAACACGAGGAAGACGCCGCTGCCGATCAGGTTGAAGGCGAGAATCTTGCGAAGCGGCTGCGGATCGACGATGAGGCCGTAGAGCCCGAGCCCGACCAGCGCCGCCCCCACCAGTCCCGCCAGCGTCGCCGCGCTCATCGCTCCGGACTCCGGCGCGGCGGGCCCGCGACCAGCATCGGGAGCGTCACCGCGATCGTGAGCAGCATGAAGGCCTCGATGAAGAGGATGATCGGCTTCGCGAAACCGGCGGGATAGGCGAAAAAACTACCGGCCATTCCCGGCCCCGCGAGGCCGACCGCGAGAAAGACCGCAGGGCCGGCAATGAGCGCGAGCCGCAGCCAGCGCGCGCCGACGCGAGGCGGCTCGGTCAGCCTCGAGATCATCACGATCATCCACATCGCGGCGAGAATGGCGCCCGCCTGAAAGGCGCCGCCCGGCCCGTCCGCGCCGACCCAGAACATGTGGATCCCGACCAGGATCCCGAGCGGGACCAAGGCCTGATCGAGGAACAAGAGCGCGCCCTCTGGCCTCGCCCGGCCGAGCGGCGCGGGAGCGCCTCCCCAAAACCGGTCGGGAGCGAGCGACCACACGCCGACCACCGCCAGCACCAGCACGACCTTTTCAAGCATCGTGTCGAAGGAGCGATAGGCGATCAGCACCGCGGTGACCGGATTTCCGAGACCGGTCGCGGCGAGCCCGTCGCGCGCCTGCGGCGCGAGTGTCGGCGCCGGTTCGGGTAATTGCAGGATGACGGCCGCAAGCGCCGCGGCGACGAGGACCGCGAGAGCGCCAGCCAGGAACCGTTGGGAGAGGCCCGGCGGCTCGGCGGCTTCGACGCCCCCGGCGCCTCTGAGGCGCGCCCCCGTTGTGACCAGCAGGACGCCGGTCACGCCGCTGCCGATGGCGGCCTCGGTCAGCGCTACGTCTGGCGCATAGAGCCGGATCCAGACGATCGAGAGCAGGAGCCCGTAGGCGACATAGCCGACCACCGAGGCGAAGAGCTCGCGCGCGGCGATCGTCCAGCCGGCGACGGCCAAAACCAGGATCGCAAGACCGAGATCGAGGACCTGAAGAATGCTCACCCGGCCGTTCTCCGACGGCTGAGCGCGCGCCCGATCAGTTGCGCGGTCGCGGCGCCGGACAATTGGACGAAGGCCCAGATGGCAATGAGCCTCAGCGCATCGAGCAGGCTTCCCGCACGAGGCAAGAGCCCAAGCACGATGAGGCCGAGACCGAGATTGTCCGCCTTGGTCAAGGCATGCAGGCGGGTGAGCGAGTCAGGAAAGCGCAGGAGCCCGACCGCGCCGGCGAAAAAGAAAAACGCGCCCGCGCCGATCGCAATGAGGCTGAAAAGATCGAGCGCCAGACTCATCCGTCCTCGCCCTCCAAAGATTCAGGGCCGTCCATGTCGGCGCTGTTGACGAAGGCGATCGAGGCGAAGGCCGCGAGAAGCGCAAGGCCGAGCGCAACGTCCTCGACGCCGGCGACGGTCGTCGCCGACGCGATCAAGAGGAGCGCAGCGATACCTCCGGTGCCCAGCAGCTGGACGGCCATCATCCGGTCGAAGTCGCCCGGTCCCCTTAGCAGCCGGACGAGCCCGGCCGCGACCGTCAGCAGGATAAAGCCCGCCGCGACGAGAAGGGCGTCATTCATCGCCGAGCGCCCGCATGAAGAGGGTCTCCTCGCGGGCCACGTCCTGCGCGATGGGCTGAGCGACATCGAGGCCGTGAATGAGGAGCGAGTGCTCGTCCATTCCGACAGGCAGCGTGCCCGGCATGAGGCTCGCGAGCGCGGAGAACGCGTTGCGCGCGTTGCCCGGCGGCAAACGCAAAGGCGCCGTCACAAACCCGGGGCGCAGGTCGAGGTCGGGACGCAAGGCGCGTCTCGCCACGTCGAATCCCGAGACGACCGACCCGCGGAAAAAACTGACTGCAAGCCTCCCGAGCGCGCCGAGCCGAAGCCGCGCCCTTCGGGCCGGCAGAAGAGCGAGACTGACCCAGGTCGCGCCGGCCACCGCGGCGAGCCCGACCGGGAGATCCGCCGGCTTCCAGCCGGAAATCGCCAGCCAGAAGGCGAGGAAGAGGACCGCTCGCGACGCCGCGGCGCTCGCGAGTCGCGGCGGCCGGTCATCTTCACGCGCGCTCAAAGGCGAAGTCCGTCGACGTTCGCAGCTGCAATTTCGGACATCGCAGCATCGGACATGCCGGCGCGCCAGCCTCGCGGAATTGGTCGGCGACAATTGCGGCAGAACATCCCGGCGCCCTCTGCATCCAAACGCGTAGCCGACGGTTCGACAGCCACGCGCAGTTACCATATCGCCAATTTTCCGCCAATGCAGGGCCGCGCCGCGCGTCGGCGGAAGATCGCGGCACGCCGAAAGTTCGTCTCGTGGTCCGCTTCACTGATGCCTTTAAGCAAACCGGCCAAATCGACCTGAGGCGGGCGGGCGTTGCCGGTGGAGCAGAAATCAAGCAGACCGTGCGAAAACTCCGGCGGACATCAAGCGCTGCCCGGATTTCGAGGCCTACGATCGAGGAGAGCTGAAAAAATCGCGAAATTTCATTCTCTGAGCGACAGTACGGAGCCCCGGACCGAGTTCTCGCACAGTCTGCAAGATTTTTGCATTGCGACTCGGCGTCAATGGAATCAATGGGTTACTCGGTGCAGGAAATCAGCTGCAAAAGTGCGCCCAGTCGCCTGCCGGGGGTCTGCAACGGTGTGGATAGCGCGAAGCCTTGGCTGGAACGTGCACATGCGGTGCGCCGATGGCTATCGCGAGGGCCTCGGTCTCTTATCCGTCAGCAGGGTCACCGCGTCTCGCGACGCGGTCATCGGCGGCATAATGAGCGGCGGCGGTTCGGCGCGAGAGAAGCGGGCCAGCGCCAACGCGATCTCACGCGCGTCCATTCGCGCCCGGCGGCGGTCGCGATGGCGGGTGTTGCCGGTTAAGCTCCACACCAACGCAGCAAACCAAAAAATGGATGCGAGACCGAACAGTGGAAGCCCAATCACGACGATCGAAAACACTGCACTGACGATCGTCCCGGCAACGGTGAGAAAGTTCAAGAAGCCGATAGCGGTTCTGCTGTTATGCCCGCGCAGGTGCGCAATGATGGTGGGCGTGAAGCAGGTGACGATAATTAGGACTGTGTATCCGATTGCATGATCATTTTCCATTTTGATCTCTATTTTCTCCAGCGCCAGAGGGGAGCGCTCAAATTGCTGAGCGTTACGAACGCGCAAAAAAAACACTCGCAGACCAGAATTGGTCTGCGAGTGTTTAACCCCGGCCCCTGGCAATTCGGCTTGCTTCATAAATCCGGGCTGACAGTCTCGGTGCGCTTTTCGATCGTCCGTATGCAAATTCCCACGATACTTTTTCAAAATGTATACTTGATCGCCAACAAGCGCTCGTTCACGGAAGCGACGCCCAAATCACGGATTGGCGTTTCTGCCTCGACGGCTATCCATTCAGCGTTCTCGCAGCGGCGTCTCAGCCACGAGAGCGTTAATCGCCACCTCGGTGCGATTCTTGGCCTTCATTTTCTTCATGATATTTCGTACGTGGACTTTCACCGTACTTTCACACATGTTCAACTCGTACGCTATTACCTTATTCGACTTGCCTTTCTGGATCGCCCGAATGACTGCGAGTTCACGACCTGTGACGAGGCCTGATGTCGTTGGCTGGGACGGCGCGTCTCCTGGCGGGTCTCTCGTGAGCAGGCAGTCCATCGGCACGTAGGTCCCCCCAGCGAGAACAAAGCGCACCGCCTCGATCGCAATCTCAAATCCCATGGTCACCGGGATGTAACCTTTCGCGCCATGGCAAATGGCGGTCCTGGCCAGTTGGGCGTCATTGTTGTAAGCAAGGACAATGACTGGTATTCTCGAAGCGATCTCAGATAAGACTTTCAAGGCGTTGGTGCTCGCCAGCTTGCTATCTTCCATCCAGGAAAGTATAATTAGTTGTGGCGAGGCGAGGAGATGTTGTCGTTCCAGTTCGACAACCGTCGAATAGGTAAGCACCGGTTGCGGAAACGCCGATTGCACGCTTTGGCGAATGCACTCCCGTATGAAGGTGCGGCTTTCAATCACCGCGATGAAATCGCCAAGCTTTGCTCCGCCGCTTCCATACGCCCGGCGCTCGTCAATTTCTTCGGAGAACTGGCCGGTTTCAGCGAGTGGCGTCTCCGCTCGCGCCTCATCAGTTGGAATGCAAGTCGCATCGTATGCCATTGTGAATCCCTTCCCCCGAATGCTATGCGGCTGCACCGAGGTTGAGTTACGCCGCCGAGTTGTTCCCACAGCTTTTGTGAAAACGGATTATGTGCGCCGGTTCTCCGAGCGCAGTTTTCGCAGCGCCGACGTGATCGCCGATAGCTCAAGAATGCCGGCCTGCCGTCGAGCCGGCGTCAGCGTCGTGTCCTCAGCCTTCTCGATCAGGCGCGACCTGCGTGCGACCAGCGACCTCTCGATCGCTCGCCGCTCGTGATCGTCGATTTCCAGTTTCAAATGTCCCCGGCCCTCGCTCTAATGCCGATACAAAAAAAGCTTCCCCGTCCGATCGGACGGCGCGAGCCACGCTTCTTCCTGCTCGATGGCGGCGACCCGCAGGATGACGTCGGAATGATCTTCGCCAGGCCGTCGCAGCGCGGCAAGACAGTCCGCGAGCGAACCGTCCAGCCAAACGAAAACCTTTCCCGCGGCTGGCTCGACAGGCCTGGCGTCGACGCCCTGCGGCAATGCCGCCGCGATCGCTGCATAGGCGTCATAAGTGATTGCGATTGCCTCCATAGCGGTTTCATCGGCTGCGCTCGAGAAGCGCCAATTTTCCGGCGTCATAGAATGTCTCCGGCCCTTGCGGTCAATGCTTGGCCTACGGGAAATTGGGTAAGGGATATCGCGCGCTGCTGCCTGTTCGCGCCTGCCAATCTTCTGCTTTCTCGGGCCAACTTCTATGTGGGACTTCGGCGGGTGACCTGACCCTGTGTCAGGGCTTACGCGGGAGGAGCGGCAATCCCCTTGCGAGCCGCAGACGGCGAATGACCAGTCCAGCGTTTGAAAGCATGGCTGAAGGAGGTCGAGCCCTCGTAGCCCAGCAGCCAAGCGATCTGGGAAAGGGACATGCCCGGATCCTTGAGATACTGGAGCGCCAGACTGCGCCGCAACTCGTCTACGACGTCCTCGTAGGTCGTTTCCTCTACACTGAGCCTGCGCGAGAACGTTCGCACGCTCATGCCGAGCGTTCTTGCGACGGTTTGCTTTTGCGCCTTGCCATGTGGCAGGAGTTTTTCCACTTCTTTCTCGACCGCGGCGCGCAGCGTATCCGACGCGGTCCTGCGCTCCTTCGCCGCCATGTCGCAAAAGGGCTCAAGCGCTTTGAGCAGCTTCGTGTCGGCAGTGAGGAGGGGAGCCGAGACCGCGGCGTTTGAGAATTCGAGCAGGTCGGACGAAACGCCGTCGCCAGCTGCTCGACCGAACTCGACGGGGCAGCCAAAAAAGCGCTCGTATTCCGGCAGATCGGCATTGCGGGCATGCGCGAACGCCGCCCGGGTCGGACGGATGTGACGGCCAGCAAGCTCGCGCAGAGCGCGCAATGTGACCGCCATCAGGAACTCAGCCCCCTGCCTGCCCAGAGGTCGCGGCAGACCGACGAAACCGATCTCGACGACGAGGCCCTCGGGCGTTGCAGTCAGTTTCAAACGCGCAGCCTCGTTGGCGATCCGCGAATAGCGGTCCAGGAGCGCCAGGGCTTCGCCGAGGTTTTCCGCGGCGGACATGGCATAGAAGATGATTCCCGCATCACGAGGATCGGTCTCCTCGGCCAGGTGAAGACCGAAAGCAGTGTCCTCGATCGCTTCCGCGGCGCAATCGAGGAGCCTGCTTTGTCCCACCGCTGATACGCGATGATTGAGCGGCCCGCTCGCCGCGAGGTCGCGCTCCGATATGCCTGCGTCGCGCAGCACCTGGGTGGTCGCGACGTTACGCCGCCGCAGGGCGTCAATCGCTTGTTTGGCGGCAAACCCCATCGCTGTCGGCAGGCCCTGCGAGGTCGCGTCCCCGCTCAAGTCAACGCTCCCTGTTGTCACGACTTGGCGGATTAAGCAGCGGAAGGGCCCGTAAAGGCAAGACGCCTGGGAACCTTGTAGCGCACATGCCGCGGTTCGCCCTGCGCCGATCGACTCTGATCGCTTGCTTGCGACGATCTTGCTTCCGTCGGCCGACTGCCGATCCCGACAGCGCTTCGGGCATGCAACCCAAATCGACCAGCCCTTGGCGCCCTCACATTCCTCGGCTGGGGCATTGTCACCGCGGATTGGGCTCTTGCGTACTCGTAGCAGCCCGGTAGCCCGCCGGATGAAGAAAATCAGCTACAGCGGATATCGCTTCCCGCCTGAGATCATTCACCAGGCAATATGCCTCTACCCTCCGGTTCGGCCTCAGTCTGCCTGACGTCGAGGATTTGTTGGCGGAGCGCGGGGTGGCCCTTCCGCATTCTCCCGTTACCTGCGACGTCCACGGCCGCAATCTCGAGCGCCGCTTAACGTCGACACCGGCCGTCCGCGAAGCGTCAAGCGTATCGTTGGACATGATCGGGTTCCGGCTGGTGCGCGGCCCCAAAAGCGCGTCTGTCAAAGGCGATGGCGACTTGCCTTTTAGAATCCCCTCCGATCGCAGGCCTGCCCCGAAGCGCGCCGGCGTCAATCAGACGGGTGGTCAAGGCGCACGCCGACCGCGGCCGGCAGTTGCGGAGCGATCTTGATCGCGTCGGCGTCGGCGGTGCAGGCGATCGCAAGCGCCGCCCCCTCGCCGGCGTCGAGTTCGGCGCGGTCGGCGGCCTTGATGTCGATCTCAAGCCGGCGCGGCGGGGTGACCAGGGCCTCGTCGTCGGCGATCGCCTCGAACACCGTCACGCGGCAGAGATCTGGCGCGGTGAGGAAATAGCCGACGAACCGCTTGTTGCCGACCACGTGATTAAAGCCGGCCATAGGTTTGTAAGTGGCGACAGAGGCGAGATAGGCCGCATGGTCGCGCGCCGTCGCCGGCGCAGGAAGAGCGAGCGGCACGACGGCAACGATTGGAAGTATTGAGTGTAGATTCATTGCTTTGTCCCTATTGCTTTGGGTCGACGCACCGGAACGCTCTTGTACCGATCGCCTCATGGCGCTCGTACCTTACGGTGCAGCGGAGTCTGTGAGCCGCGTCGCAGATCCCGAGCGAGCGTGAACAGCCACGGATAGTCGGGTAGCGGACAGAAGCGGGCACGTCTTGTTTCGAAGGGCCTAATTTCTGCCTTTCGGGGCCAATCTTTCCGCCGTGGCTGGCTGACGATCACGCGTCCAAACCGCACCCACCAAAGCGGGATGCGAAAAAGTGGATGCCGGTTTTTCGCAAATATCCCGCATTTTCAGCGCGCAAGGCCGAGGTGGCGGCGGCAACGGCGCGCGCGATTGGCCTGAGAAAACAGAAGATTGGCAAGTTGAGACGGGCCGCTGCGCGCAATCCCTTTTATCGGGGGAAAACACGTTCATTGAATATGCTGTGTGGCTTTGCCGCACGGAAGCGGAGGTCGCGTTATGATCGGACAAACCTTCACCCTCATCGGCAGCCCCAAACTCGTGTTCCGCCTTGTTTGGCGCGGAAGCATCGCCGGCATCGATTGCGTCCGCGGTGTCGCCCTCAACGGAAAATTCCAGACCCTGAAGCGCGTCGCCGACGTCGTGTTCGTCGAGGTCGCCTAGTCGATCCCGTAACCGTGCGTTGACAAGGGCGCATCGTCCTGTCCCGCAACCTGCTCCGTGCGACGTTTCAGCAACGGCTCGACGCGCTGGCGGAAGAGCGTCGGCGGCCGTGGTGGCGGCGGCTGGCGGGCGGCTAGCCACAATGACGCGCTGGACGAAGTCACCGGGCCCTGTACAATTGCTTGGATGCCCGTCGTCCTCCACCCGCGCCTTACCTTGGCAGCCGAGAGCTGCCCGACGCTGGCCTACATGGTCCAGAATGGTCTGCCGCTCAACAGAGAGACGTGGATCGGCTTGAGCTGGGGCGGCCACTCGCCGAAGCTCTGGTGCATCGAGCACGAAATCGAAGTGCCGGAGTTCTGGCGGGACGCCGACAAGGTCGACGGCTGACCGGACGACCCTCACGCGGCTCGGCCACCCCTCAGGACACGCGCCACGTCTTGGGCCTGGCTGGGCGGCGTAGCGCTACGGAAAACTCGGGACGCCGGTCATTCCGACTCGATCTCGGCCAGCGTCTTGCGCGCGGCGCGGCAAAGCTCGTTCGCTTCCTTCCGCAAGGCGATCGTCTCGGACGAGCGGCCGCCGCGCCGCCAATTGTTGCGGTTGCCCGGAGCGCCGGGCGACTTACCGCCGTGCATGTGGCAGGTCGACTTCCCCTTCATTGCTGGGCCTGGCACTCCGTTGGCGATTCTTGGCCGGTTGGAGGAAGCGCGAGCCTCGCTCCAGGCCGCGCTGGCCCTCAATCCGCAGGCGACGATTGCGCGGTTCCGAGCTGCCTTTGGCTCGTTCAGCGATAATCCGGTCTACCTCGCGGGGTGCGAGCGCGTCTTTGAGGGCCCACGCAAGGCGGGGATTCCGCGGGGTGGCCGCGACTCACGGCCCTGGGCGACCGCTTGAAGTCGACTTCCGCCGTCTGTTGTTGCGGGATGCCGAGCGTCAGACTTTCATCACTCGGGGCCTTCCGACGTCCAGCTCTCGGCGCCTGCTAAAGGCGTCGCTCATTTCGCCAGCGCGTCGAGCGACCGCTTCGTCGCCTGCCTGCCCGCCTCGATTGCCGCGGCGAGCCACGGCTTGACGTCGTCCGGCAGGAAGTCCGCGGTCCAGACGACCGTCGCGCTGGAGGATTGCGCAAGGCGGAGCTGCCGCAGGAGCGATCGCTCCGCCACTCGGCGGCCTTAACTCAAACATGTGACAGCCTATTTCGAGACGTCCACGAGGCGATCCGCAACGACCGCTATACGTCGACGCGGGACATTCAATCTCTCGCCTCGGCTCTGGGTCGAAACCGGTCGAGCTTATTGGGTTCTGACCTTAGCGCGGCGGAATCGGCTAATATCCGCTTGGGAGGGCGTCCAATGACGGCTCAACAAGCGCCAGCCGACCCGCCGGGGGCGACGCCCGAACGCACGATTCTCCTGATCGTCGCGGCTTACGCGGCTGTCTTCGTCCTCTTCGGGCTCGTGCTCCAGCCGCCGGCGGCGCTGCTCGCCGGCCTCGCCGACATCCTTACGACGCGCGACGCGCTCCTCACCGATTATTTCGGCGTCGGCGGCGTCGGCGGCGGTTGCGTCAACGCCGGGCTGCTGACGCTCGCGGCCGCCTTCATCTACCATTGGACCGGCGCCAGGATCACCGGCGCTTCGGTCGCTGCCCTGTTTCTGGTGCTGGGCTTCGGCCTCTTCGGCAAGAACCTTCTCAACGTTTGGGCGATCGTGCTCGGCGTCTATCTCTATTCGAAATTCAGGCGCGAACCGTTTGCGTCGCATGTCAACACAGCGTTTTTCGGCGCCGCGCTCGCGCCCGTCTTTTCCGAGATCCTGTTCAGCACATCGATCCCGTTCGCCCTCAGCCTCCCGCTCGCTTTGGCGACCAGCCTCGTGATAGGCTTCGTCCTCCCGCCCGCGGGCGCGCATCTCTTCAAGGCGCATATGGGCTTCAGCCTCTACAACATGGGGTTCACCGCCGGGATCGTCGGGACGCTGATCGTCGCGCTCTACAAATCCTACGGCTTCGTGCCCGATCCGGTGTTCATCTGGACGAACGGGAATAACCTCCTGCTGGCGATCTTCCTCTCGATCGTGTTCGCCTCCATGCTCGGCGCCGGTTATCTCCTCGACCGGGGCGCGCTCAGCGGCGTACGCACGATCATGCAGGCGCCCGGACAGGCGCCGAGCGACTTCATCGCGATGGCGGGGTTCGGTCCGACGCTCGCCAACATGGGCCTCACCGGGTTCGTCGGCATGATCTACGTGCTCGCGATCGGCGGCGATCTGAACGGTCCGGTGATCGGCGCGATCCTGACCATCGTCGGCTTCTCGGCCTACGGCAAGCACCCGCGCAACATCGTTCCGATCATGCTCGGCGTTTTCATCGGCTCGCTCGTGAAACCCTGGGCGGCAGCCGATCCGTCGGCCACGCTCGCGGCCCTCTTCGGCACGACGCTGGCGCCAATCGCAGGACGCTTCGGCTGGCAATGGGGCCTCGTCGCCGGCTTTCTCCATGCGTCCGCCGCGATGAGCGTCGGGCCGCTGCATGCGGGCCTCAACTTATACAACAACGGCTTCGCCGCAGGGATCGTGGCCTCGGTGCTGGTCCCGGTTATCCTCGCGGTGCGGGCGGGGTTCGGTTACGACGACGGGGATTTGAAGGCGTGATATACGCCATGCACATGTATTAACCATATTGCGGCCGGCCACGCAAAGTTGCAGAAAAAGGCGCGCCTAAACCGCTGAAAAGGCTTCATCGCCGCCGGAACCGCACAGGTCGCGGCTCGGGGCTCTAGCCCACGCCGGAATCACCGCCTCCGCTCTGCCCTTCATCGAAGGACTGGCGCGGGAGCAGGAACATCCACGATACAAGTATGAATGGCGCCGTCAGCGCCGGAATCGCGAACGGCCTCAAGGCGACATCGAGAGCGGCCTGCGCCACGACGGTGAAGACCGTGCCGAGCGCCGCATAGGCGGCGACGCGGAGGCTCGGCCGGTGGAACGTCGCGCCGAGCGCGATCGCGGTCAGGACCGGACTGAAGCCGAGAAGGCCCCCGACGATGAGATCGCTTTCGGCGCCGAAGAGATGGGCGGTGACGACCGCGAGGATGGCGCCGCCGAGCGCGAAGGCGGCGGCCGGGACCGAGCTTGCGGCGAGCCCCGCGAGCAGGAGCAGGGCGGCAATTCCGCTGCCCTTGAGGAACACCTGCGAGATGCTGAGCAGCACGCCTTTGACGAAGTCGCCCCATCCGAGCAAATCCTCCGGCAGCAGTTCGACCGGCGAGATTACCGCAGCCGAGGGCAGGCCCTCGCCGGCGAGGCCAGAAAAGCCATAGGTCGCCAGCAGCAGGACCCAGGTGACGATGACGAAGGGAAACGTCAACGCCGCGACGCCGAGCGGCTTCAGCGCATTCGTGGTTCCGATCGTCGCGACCACCGAAACCACGGCGCCAAGGACGACATAGACCCAGAGCAATGGTCCGGGCGTAATGAACGTCGCGAGCGCGAGCCCAACGAGCACCCCGTTATAACCGTAGAGCCCAGCGTTCAACGAAGGCCTGTCAACTCTGAGCCAAAGCGCCGCGAGCGTCGCCGTCACCACCGCGAGCGCTCCGGCGATGAGGACCTCCGGCGCGCGCGCTGCAAGCGACCCCCATGCCATCGCAGCGAGGAACAGGAGTCCGGTCAACGGATTGTCCTGGAACATGACCTGCCCGACGCCACGCAGGTTGATGTCGACGAAGCGCAGGATGGGCGAAGACGCGCAAAGCGCCTCCCACTGCTCAATGAAGTTTTTCATGTTTCCTGCCCCAGAATTTATTGGCTTCGGGACGCTTGCAAGTCGCGCCATTCAGGCGTCGATCAGGGTGGCGCCTTGGCGGCTTGAAAGACGGCGCTTGTCGCGATATGGGCGTGGAGGCGAACCGGCGCTTATCGCCTCCCAGACGGCGGCCGCGGGTCGGCTTCCCGTCACCTCCGATTGTTTCTAAGGACCGAGATGGCCCTGCGCAAGACCGTTCCAACCCGAGGCCGCCGTCTTGCGTGGGCTCTGCCGCTTCTTCCTGCGCTCGCCCTCGTGCTCGGCGCGTGCAGAGAAGAGAAGACTGTCGCCGAGCCGGCGCCGCGTCCCGTGCGCACGATCACGGCGGGCAAAGGCGACATCGGCGAAACGGTCGTTCTCACCGGACAGATTCTCGCGGAAAACGAAGTGTCGCTCGCCTTTCGCATCGGCGGGCGCATCCTGAAGAGAAACGCCAACGTCGGCGACCGGGTCGTGCCCGACGAGGTTCTGGCGATGCTCGATCCGGTGGATGAACAGAACGCGCTGCGGTCGGCGACAGCCGCACTGTCCGCGGCGGAAGGGCAAATGGTCGAGGCGAGCAACAATTTCGATCGCCAGTCGCATCTCATGGACAGGGGTTTTACGACCAGGGTCCTGTTCGATCAGGCGCGACAGAATTTGCAAACCACTCAGGCGCGGGTCGACGACGCCCGGGCGCAACTTGATCAGGCCCAGGACAGGGTCAGCTTCACCGAGCTGAAGTCGACCGTTACGGGCGCTATCACCGCAAGGAACGCCGAGGCGGGCGAAGTGGTGCAGCCCGGGCAGTCGATCTACCAGGTCGCGCGCGAGGATGGCCGGGACGCGGTCTTCGATGTGCCGGCCCAGGTGCTGCGAGCGGCGCCGCCGGACACCACGATCACCGTGACCCTGACCGACGATCCGTCCGTCATAGCGAAGGCTCGCGTGCGGACGGTCGATCCGCAGGCCGACCCTGTCACGCGCACGTTCCGGGTGCGGATGAGTCTGATTGATCACCCCGAGGCGATGCGGCTTGGCGCGACGGTGACGGGGCGTCTGGAGCTGGACGCCGGCGCTGGTATTTCGATTCCCGCAAGCGCCCTCACCCAAACCGAAGGCAAGCCCGCGGTGTGGATTGTCGATCCCAACACCCAGACCGTCTCCCTGCATAATGTCGAGGTGCAGCGCTTTGATCCCGGAACGGTGGTGGTTTCGGGAGGCCTCGAGGGCGGTGAGGTCGTCGTCACCGCGGGGGTGCAGGCGCTGCATCCGGGCCAGAAGGTCAGGCTCCTCGGAGCGGCTTCTTGAGCGGCTTCAACCTTTCCGAATGGGCGCTGAAGCATCGCTCATTCATCGTTTTCCTGATGATTGCCGCGACGGTCGGCGGCCTCTTCTCGTACTTCCGGCTCGGCCGCGCCGAAGATCCGCCGTTCACCTTCCGGACGATGATCGTGCAGGCGGCGTGGCCAGGCGCGTCGATGGACGACACGCTGAAGCAGGTCACCGAACGCATCGAGCGCAAGCTGCAGGAGACCAAGGGTCTCGATTTTCTGCGCAGCTACACAAAACCCGGCCTCGCGACCATCTTCGTCACCCTGAAGGGGTCGACAAGCGCCGCCGACGTCCCGGACATCTGGTATCAAGTTCGCAAGAACATCGGCGACATACGCGGCACGCTGCCGGCCGGAGTGATCGGACCCGGCTTCAACGACGACTTCGGCGACACCTTCGGGCTGATTTACGGCTTCACTGCGGACGGCTTCACCCAACGCGAGCTGCGCGACTATGTCGAAGACATCCGCTCGCGGCTGCTGCAGGTTCCGGACGTGTCGAAGATCGAGCTTCTCGGCGCGCAGGACGAGCAGATCTTCGTCGAGTTTTCGACTGAGCAGCTCGCTGGCCTCGGCATCGACCGCGGGGCGTTGATCGCGGCCCTCCGCGCGCAGAATGCGGTCAGTCCCGCTGGCGCGCTTCAGACCGGCGACGAGACGCTCTCGTTGCGGGTGTCTGGCGCCTTCTCGTCCGAGCAGGACATTCTAAACGTCAACTTCCTGTCGAACGGGCGGTTGATCCGGCTGCGCGACATCGCGCAGGTCCGCCGCGCATATTCCGATCCGCCGCAACCGATGTTTCGCGTCAACGGCAAGCCGGCCATCGGCCTCGCCATCGCCATGCGCGACGGCGGCGATATTCTGGCGCTCGGCCGCAATGTGAAAAACGCGATCGACGAGAGCGTCGCCAACCTGCCGCTTGGCATCGACGCGGCGCTCGTATCCGATCAGCCGGTCGTGGTGCAAACCGCCATCGGCGAATTCATGGAATCGCTCTGGCAGGCGATCGCCATCATCATGGCGGTGAGCATCATCAGCCTTGGCCTGAGGCCCGGCTCGGTCGTCGCGCTGACAATACCTCTGACGATCGCGATCGTATTCCCAATCATGGAGGCGATGCACATCGACCTCCAGCGAATCTCACTCGGCGCACTGATCATCTCACTTAGCCTTCTCGTCGACAGCGCGATGACCACCATAGACGTCATGACGACGCGGCTCGCGCAAGGCGACACCAAGGAACAGGCGGCGTCCTTCGCTTACCGCACGCTCGCGTTGCCGATGCTGACCGGCACGCTGGTCACGATCGCCGGCTTCGTTCCGATCGGCTTCGCGCGGAGCGCCGCCGGCGAATACACCTTCTCGATCTTCGCCGTCGTCACGATCGCCCTCATCGTATCCTGGTTCGTGGCGGTCCTCTTCGCGCCGCTGCTCGGCGTATGGCTCCTCAAGAAGCCGGATGCCGCAGCTTCCGGCGGGCCCGGAATTGTTGAGCGGAGTTTCCGTTCGATTCTTCTCGGGGTGATGCGGGTGCGCTGGCTCACCATCGCCGTGACGCTTGGCTGTTTCGTCGCATCCTTGCTGGCGCTGCCCTATGTGCCGCGGCAGTTTTTCCCAGCCTCCGACCGCCCCGAGCTCGTCGTCGATCTCACGCTACCGCAGAACGCTTCGATCTTCGCGAGCGACGCAGTCGCCACGAAACTCGACGGCATGCTGAAGGGCGATCCGGACGTCGCGAGCTGGAGCACCTATGTGGGGCGCGGCGCCATCCGTTTCTACCTTCCGCTCGACGTCCAACTGGCCAACGACTTCTTTTCGCAAGTGGTCGTCATCGCCAAGGACGTAGCGGCGCGGGACCGGTTGCATGCGAAGCTCGAGAAAGATCTGGCCGAGCAACTCCCGAGCGTCGTCGCCCGCGTGTCGCCGCTCGAGCTCGGGCCGCCGGTCGGATGGCCGGTGAAATACAGGGTCAGCGGACCCGACATCACACAGGTGCGCGCGATTGCTCTGAAACTCGGGCAGATCATGGGCGCAGACGCCAATCTGCGGCTCGTCAATTTCGACTGGATCGAGCCTTCCCGCGAGGTCCGCATCAGGATCGATCAGGATCAGGCCCGGCTTGTGGGGCTGAGTTCGCAAGCCCTCGCCGAGGTGCTGAACACGGTGATGACGGGAACGCCGGTGACGCAGGTGCGCGACGACATCTATCTCGTCAACGTCGTCGCGCGGGCGAACGATGAGCAGCGCGTCTCGCTCTCGACGCTGCGCTCCCTTCAGCTGCCGCTTCCCAACGGGCGCACGGTGCCGCTGAGCCAGGTCGCCTCGTTCGATTTCGATCAGGAGTACCCTCTTATCTGGCGGCGCGACCGCGTCCCTACGTTGACGGTGCAGGCGGACGTCAGCGGCGACGCGACGCCGGAGGGCGCGGTCCGCTCGCTGACGCCGGCGATCGATAAACTGAGCGAAGGCCTGCCGGGCGGCTATCACATCGTTGTCGGCGGAACGGTCGAGGAGAGCGCGCAATCGCAGGCCTCGGTTTTCGCCATGCTGCCTGTCGCCTTGCTTCTGATGCTGCTCTTCCTGATGGCCCAGCTGCATAGTTTCGGCCGCGTCTTCCTCGTCATCGCGGTGGTTCCCCTGGGACTGATCGGAATCGTCCTGGCGTTGCTCACCGTTCAAAGGCCACTTGGTTTCGTCGCGATTCTCGGCATTCTGGCGCTCGTCGGCATGATCGCCCGCAACGCCGTCATCCTGATCGACCAGATCGAGACCGAGCGGGCGCAGGGACGCGAGATCTGGGACGCGGTGGTCGAGGCGACAGTCTCGCGCTTCCGCCCGATCATGCTGACGGCGATCTCGACCGTCCTCGGCATGATCCCGATTGCCCCGACGGTGTTCTGGGGGCCGATGGCTTTCGCCATCATGGGCGGTCTGTTCGTCGCGACGATGCTGACGCTTCTCGTGCTGCCGGTCTTCTACATCACGCTTTATGGCGGCAAGCAGTCCCAAAAAGTCGAAGCCGCCGCCGCCTGACCCGCGGGGCGGTCACACGCGCTCAAAACGAGCCGACCACGCTGCCCAATGCGATCACCGCGACGAGGGCGATCAGCGCGCCGACGATCGCCACCATGACGATGTCGAGATAGCTTTCGCGATGGGTCGAGCCGCAGACCGAGAGCAAGGTGACGACCGCTCCGTTGTGCGGTAGGCTGTCGAGTGTGCCGGCCCCGATCACCGCGACGCGATGCAAGAGATCCGGGCTGATGCCCTGCTCGGCCGCGAGCTTCATATAGGCGCCGCCAAGCGCGTCGAGCGCGATGGTGAGGCCGCCTGACGCGGAGCCGGTCAGCGACGCAAGCACGTTGGTCGCGACCGCGAGCGACACGAGCGGGCCGCCGCCAATGCCGAGAACGGCGTCGCGCACGACCGCGAACGCGGGCAGCGCCGCCACGACCGAGCCGAACCCGACCAGGCTTGCGACGCTCAGCACCGGCAGCACGGCAGCGTTGGCGCCGGCGTCCATGGTCGCGCGCGGCGTCGGCAGCCGCGAAAGATTGACGGCGATCAGCACGACGATCGCCGCGGCGAGCGCAGTCACGACCGCCCAGACGCCGCCGACCGCCGCGAGCGAAGTCGAGCCCCAGGCCGGCTCGGCGAGATAGCTCGCGTCGATGCGCGGCAGGATGAAGAGCGACATCAGGAGATTGACGCCGACGACGACAATGAGCGGCAGCGCGGCGAGCGCGATCGGCGGCTCACTCCTGCTCTGGTCGCCATGCGCGATCTCGGCCGGATCGAATGCGCCGGAGGTCGTCGCGCGCTCGCGCACGATCTCGTCCTCCACATTATGGTCTGCCGGCGCCGCGCCGCCCCGATAGCCTTCGCCCGCTTTGTGCGCGCGGGCTTCGGCGCGGGCGAGCCACCAGAGACCAAATCCGAGCGTGATCAGCGACGCAATGACGCCAAGACCTGGCGCCGCGAAAGGCGTCGTGCCGAAGAACGGCATCGGGATCGCGTTCTGGATCGCCGGCGTGCCCGGCATCATCGACATGGTGAAGGTGGAGGTGCCGAGCGCGATCGCCGCCGGCATCAGCCGCTTCGGGATTTCGGCGGTGCGAAAAAGCGCATGCGCCATGGGCGCGAGCACGAAGAAGGCGACGAACAGGCTCACCCCGCCATAAGTGACCAGCGCCCCGGCGAGCACCACCGCCAGCACAGCGCGCTTGGCGCCGAGCCGCTCGGTCATGAAGGTCGCAATCGCCGCGACCGAGCCGCTGTCTTCCATCAGCTTGCCAAACAGCGCGCCGAGCAAAAAGATCGGGAAAAACTGCATGACGAATTGCGCGGCGCTCGCCATGAAGGTCTGCGTCCAGTGCGCGAGCAGCGGTTCGCGGGAAAAAAGCGCCGCCGCCATGGCGGCCAAAGGCGCGAGCAGCAGTATGCTCCAGCCGCGATAAGCGAGCCAGATCAGGAAGCCGAGCCCGACAAGGATTCCGGCGAGGCCGACGAAGTCGGGGAGGCTCATGGCCTCAGCACTCTTCCAGCAGCACGTCGAGATCGGTCGTCGAGCGCTTGCCGACATCCTCGCCGTGCGCGGCCAGGAACGCGTCGGCGCTCCGCCTTCCCTCTTCTTTCAGAAGCGTCAGGAATTCCCATTCCGCGTTCAGCTTCGACGAGGCCCCGAGTTCCGCGAGTTTGTCGGTCATGATCCTATGCGTGCGCATGCCGGCCCAGCGCGCGCCTTCGCCGGTTCCCGGATCAGCCGCCTGGCGTAAGAGCGCAATCATGCGCAGTTCCTTCATCAGCGGGGCATTGAACGAAATCTCATTGAGGCGGTTCAGGATCTCGCTTGCTGTACGGGGTGTGTCGCGTCGTTCGCGCGGGTTGATCTGAATGAGAATGCTGTCGTGCGCGTCGCTTTCGCGCACCAAGGGCGTGATCGTCGGGTTGCCCGCGAACCCGCCGTCCCAGTAAGGCTCGCCGTCAATCTCGATCGCCTGAAACAACGTCGGCAGGCAGGCGGAAGCGAGAAGAACGTCGGCAGTGATCTCCGGGTTGCGGAAGATCCGTCCGCGGCCGGTGTGAACATTGGTCGCCGTGATGAAGAGCTTGATCGGAGAGTCGGCGAGATGGGCGAAGTCGATGCTCTCGGACAGGATCGAGCTAATCGGATTCAGGCCCATCGGATTCAAATCGTAGGGCGAAAGGACCCGGGACATCAGGTCCATGGCAAGATACGCGGGAGAGGTGTCGAGGGTCCAACGGTTCATCAGCCGATCGACGGGAGAGCGCTGCAACGGGCTAAACTTGGCCGCTTCCGCAACGCGCTTCCAATATGCGTCGAGCGCCGCCCGCGCGCCCTCCGCGCCGCCTTTCGTCCAACCGCTGACCAGGACGGCCGCATTCATCGCCCCAGCGGAGGTGCCCGAGATCGCCTCGACCTGGAGCCAGGTTTCTTCGAGAAGCCTATCGAGCACGCCCCAGGTGAACGCGCCATGCGAACCGCCGCCTTGCAAAGCAAAGTCAACGAGGACAGCGTCCCGGTCTCTCTTGTGCCAACTCTTCGCGCTTTTCGCCATGCTTGCCACCTTCGCGCAATCGGGCGCCTGAGTCAGACTGCCCAAGAACAGCAGTTCGCTTCGCGATGCCTGGAAACGCCGAACTCGGCGCGCGGTAGTCCGGGCGGCTTGGGGCGGCTTTTGGCAGCGCAAGGTGACAAGGTCAAGCGAACCTCACTCAGACAAGATCGCGACCTCTTTTATGGACGAAGCGTGGAACTTTGCGCGCCTGCAATCTCAAGCGATCGATTTCCCCGCGAAAACTCTGGGCGCCATTGAGTATCCGGCGCTAGACTGGGATTCGGCGAAGGGAGGTTGCGCTATGGCCAGAAAAGAAATCCTGGACCGAATCCAGAAGTACATCCATCCGTTCCGCATCAATCGTCCCTCGACATTGACCATCGCGCGCGATCGTCTGCTCTATCAAACTCCGAAGGCCCGGCGAACCGTTGCGACGTCACCAGCGCTGATGGACATGGGGCCTGATGTCGCGATCGTAGATCGTCTTCAGTTCCGCCATGGTCTCAGGCTTGAGCGGCGGAAGGTCGGCGGCTTCGGCGTTCGAGCGCGCTTGCGCGGCGTTTCGCGCGCCGGGAATGACGACGGTCACGGCGTCAAACATCAGGATCCAGCGCAGCGCGAACTGCGCCATCGTCCCGCTCCCGACGAGAGGGCGAATTTTCTCGACTGCCGCGAGGCCGACGTCATAGGGCACGCCCGAGAAGGTCTCGCCGACGTCGAAGGCCTCGCCGTGACGGTTGAACTGGCGATGGTCCGTCTCCTCAAATCGCGTGTCCGGCTTGAACTTGCCCGCGAGCAGCCCGCTCGCCAGCGGCACGCGCGCGACGATCGCGACGTTTCTCGTCTTCGCGCGGTCGAAGAACACCTCGGCCGGCCGCAGGCGAAAGATGTTGAAGATGATCTGGACGCTGACGACGCCGGGAAATTCGATGGCCTTCAGCGCCTCCTCGACCCGCTCGACGCTGACCCCGTAACTCATGATCTTGCCCGCCTTCACAACATCGTCGAGATAGCCGAAGACTTCGGCATGATAGTAGAGGTCGGTTAGCGGGCAATGGAGCTGCACGAGATCGAGCCGGTCGACCTCGAGGTTCTTGAGGCTGCGGTCGATCCAGGCGTTGAGGTTCTCGCGGGTGTAGCCGGCGACGGTCTGCGCCGGCAGGCGCCGGCCGGCTTTGGTGGCGACGAAGGGCCTTTCGCCCCCTCGCTCTTTCAGGACGCGCGCGATAAGCCGCTCCGAACGGCCGTCGCCATAGACGTCGGCGGTATCGATGAAAGTCATGCCGCGGTCGAGCGCAGCGTTGAGCGCGGCCAGCGCATCGGCCTCGTCGACAAGGCCCCAGCCTGCGCCGATAGCCCAGGCGCCGAAGCCGATCTCGCTGACCTTTCGCCCCGTCCGGCCAAATTCTCTCGAGCGCATCCGATTCTCCCGTTCGTCGTCGAGCCCGCCCGAGGGGTTCCTGCGTCGGCTCAAAAGCGTATCAAGCCGGGAGGGCCTTGATCGTCAAGCCGCTAATGGTTTTTGATAAGGTCGCCGCAATGGCAGTCTGGTGAGGCGGGAGACGGCTGTCCGGAGGATGCGAGAGATCATGCCGAACGATCCGCTGATGCAGCCATACCGGCTCAAGCACCTTCATCTTCGCAACCGCCTGATGTCGACCGCGCATGAGCCGGCCTATACCGAAGACGGCATGCCGAAGGAGCGCTACCGGCTCTACCACGCGGAAAAGGCGAAAGGCGGCATCGCGCTGACCATGATCGGCGGCTCCTCCGTGGTCGCCCCCGACAGCACGCAGGCCTTCGGCAACATCCTCCTCTACAAGGACGAGGTCGTCCGCTGGCTCGCCGAACTCGCGGACGACGTGCACGCCCATGGCGCGGCGGTAATGATCCAGATGACCCATCTCGGCCGGCGGACCAACTGGAACAAGGCGGACTGGCTGCCGGTGATAGCGCCGTCCAACGTGCGCGAGCCGTCGCACCGCGCCTTCCCCAAGATCATGGAGGACTGGGACATCGCCCGCGTCATCGCGGCGTACGCCGACGGCGCCGAGCGGGTCAAAGCCGCGGGCCTCGATGGCCTCGAGCTCGAATGCTACGGGCACCTGATCGACCAGTTCTGGTCGCCAGCCACCAACAGGCGCGACGACGACTATGGCGGGTCGCTCGAAAACCGCATGCGCTTCGGCCTCGAGGTCTTCTCGGCCATCCGCAAGCGGGTCGGCGACAGCTTCCTCGTCGGCGCGCGGATGGTCTGCGACGAGGACTGGGAGCGCGGCCTCTCGCGCGAGGAGGGCGTTTCGATCGCGCAGCGCCTCGCCGCCTCCGGCCTGATCGATTTCGTCAACGTCATTCGCGGCCATATCGACACCGAGGAGGCGCTCTCCCATGTCATCCCCGGCATGGGCTCGCGCTCGGCGCCGCATCTCGATTTTTCCGGCGAGGTGAGGGCCGCGACGCGGATGCCGACCTTCCACGCAGCGCGGATCCAGGACGTGGCGACAGCGCGCCACGCCATCGAGAGCGGCAAGCTCGACATGGTCGGGATGACGCGCGCCCATCTCGCGGATCCCCACATCGCTCGCAAAGTCGCCGAGGGCCGCGAGCACGAAATCAGGCCCTGCGTCGGCATGGGCTATTGCATCGAACTCGATCTACTCGGGTCAGGCGGTCTGCATTCACAATGCGGCGACGGGACGCGAGGCGACGATCCCGCATGGGATCGAGAAGAGCGCCGGGCCAAAGCGCAAGGTCGTCGTCGTCGGCGCCGGCCCCGCGGGCCTCGAGGCGGCGCGCGTCGCCGGCGAGCGCGGGCACGAGGTCGTCCTGTTCGAGGCGGCGGCCGAGGCGGGCGGGCAGGTCCGGATCACCGCGGGGCTCAAACGCCGGCGCGAGATCATGGGCATCGTCGACTGGCGCCTCGCCGAATGCGCCCGTCTTGGCGTCTTGATCCGCTGCAACGCCTATGCCGAGGCGGCCGACGTCACGGCCGAGGATCCCGACGTTGTCGTCGTCGCAACGGGGGGCGTGCCGAACATGAGCTTCCTCGACGCGGGCCACGCCTTCGCGACCTCGTCCTGGGACATTCTGACTGGCGCGGTCAAACCGGCGGCGAGCGTCCTCGTCTATGACGACAACGGCGCTCATCCTGGCATGACGGCGGCCGAGTTCATCGCTTCCGCCGGCTCCGAGCTCGAGGTCGTCACCCCCGAACGCATTCTCGCCCCAGACATCGGCGGGACGAGCTACCCGCCCTATTTCCGGGCGCTGAGCCTTGCGCATGCTTCCATCGCCATCAACCTCAGGCTCGAGCGGCTCGAGCGGCGCGGCAACAGGGTCGCCGGCATTTTCTTCGACGAATATGGCAAGCGCCATATCGAGAAGGAGGCCGACCAGATCGTGGTCGAGCACGGCACGACGCCGGTCGACGAACTCTACTTCGACCTCAAGGCCGGCTCGATCAACCTTGGCGAGATCGACCACGGCGCGCTGCTCGCGAACCGGCCACAGACGATGGTGCGGAACCATGAAGGGCGCTATCGCCTCTTCCGCATCGGCGACGCCGTCGCAAGCCGCAACATCCACGCCGCCGTCTACGACGCGATCCGCCTGATGAAGGACATTTAGGGTGACGTTTCCGAGGAACTCAACGAAGGCCCTCATCCGGCCGACTGCGTCGGCCACCTTCTCCCGTGAACGGGAGAAGGGTAGCGCCCCTCTCCCGCATAGGGCGTCGAAAGACGCCCGTCTCTCGACAGGCTTTGCGGGAGAGGGTTGGGGTGAGGGCGCAGGGCTCCGATGCGTCTGATTGACGCGGACGCAATTGCCGCAAAGCTCGACCCGCTCGTCCTCGTCGAGGCGCTGCGCGCCGCCCACCGCGACGGCGGCATGGGCGAGGTCGAGCGGATGCTGATCGAAGAGCCGGGAACTGGAAACGCGGTCCTGACCTGGATGGCCTTGCATCCGAAGCGCGGCGTCGCGGTGAAGACGGCGACCGTCTTTCCCGGCAACAGCCGCGAGCGTTCGCGGCCGAACGTGCAGTCGGTCGTGACCCTGTTCGACGCGACGAACGGCGCGCCGCTCGCCGCCATCCACGGCGAGAGTTTCACTGCCATGAAAACCGCAGCGGACTCGGCGCTGGCCGCGGACCTCCTCGGCGTCCGCGACGCCGCGACGCTCGCAGTGCTTGGCGCCGGTGGCCAGGCGAGGACCCATGTCCGGTTTCATCGCGCCGTCCGTCCCTCGATCTGCAGAGTTCTCGTCTGGAACCGGACGCATGCCGCCGCCGACCGCCTCGTCGCCGAGCTCACGGAAGACGGCGTGGACGCGGAAGCGCGGACCGACCCTGACGCCGCCGTCGGCGAGGCGGCGATCGTCGCCTGCCTCACGGCCTCGACTGACCCGGTTTTGCGCGGCGCCTGGCTCAAACGTGGCGCCCATGTCGACCTCGTCGGCGGCTTTACGCCGGCCATGCGCGAGAGCGACGACGACGTCGTCCGTCGCGGCCGGCTCTTCGCCGACACGCTGCGCTTCACAATTGCCGACTGCGGCGACTTCGCCGACCCGATTGCGCGCGGGGTCATTGCGCCCGAAAAAATCGAGGGCGATCTTTTCGACCTCGTTTCGGGCCGCATCCCCGCCCGTCGCTCAGCCGAGGAGATCACCGTGTTCAAGAACGGCGGAGGAGGACACCTCGATCTAATGATTGCGCGCGCGATCTATGACGCGGCGGCAGTCCAGCGTAGCTAAGCAGAGAATTCTTTGAAGGACCAACGGATTGACGGTTCGCTCCCGGTTCAGGGCGGCCACGGCGGCGTGGATTGCGCGGTCGAGGGCGTCGGCGTCAGCGAAGGTCTGGTGGGCCAGATGATGCGCCTTGAGATCGTGCCAGACAACCTCGATATCGTTGAGTTCGGGTGCGTATTTCGGCAGCCACTCGACGGTGAGCCAGTGTTTGCGCGCCTCGAGGGCCTTGAGAGTGAGCTTGCTGACATGGATCGGCCCGTTGTCCTCGACCAGCACGACCCGGTTTCATTGCCCGTCCCTGCTTGGGCGACCGAACAGGTGGTCGAGCTGCGGCCTCGAGGTGAGCGATGAAGTCGCTGCCGCGCTTGGTCGGGCTCTGTATGCACAATCATGCTGGCGCGTGACCTGATCGAGCGAGCCGATGATCGCCACTTTCTTGGCCTGTCCCGGCGCCGGCACCCGCAGGTCCGCACCGCGCAAGGCCCACGCCCGCGCCAGATAAGGGCTGCGTCAGGGCCTCGCTCTCGTCGCCGTAGAGGAGAATGATGTTCGCCGGCTATCGGCCCTGTCGCGGCCTTGCGCAGCTGAAGGCGCAGTCCTTCACGCGTTCGATCTCGTCGGCAATCTGGCGGCCTTTCAGCGTGTGCCGAGGCCGCCGCCAACGGAAGTTTTTTTTCGCAGGCGCCCGCAGGACAATCTGCGACTTGCTCGATCTTGACGCCCTCGCGCGCCTCGATCTCGGCCTATGAGACGCGGGATCGTCCGGTCAGCGACCGGTTCGGCCCTGCTCGACGGGAGCTTCGATTGCACGCGAGGCGCTGACGACACGCAGCGCAGCCTCGCCGTCTTCATACCGGTCGGCGGGCCCGGGCGTCCGCGACTCGCCTTCCACAAGAAGGCCGGCCTCGCTTCATGACACCGCCGCGCGCGAATCTTCGCGCTGCGCCACTTAGCCGCACCGTGTCTCTTCGCGCACGCCAATGGCCTCCGCATTGCGCGGGCTGGACTCACATACGTCCGATCCCAGCGTCGCTTACAATATCGCCCTCTCGCCCGATCAGCCTCTGCCCGCCTTCGGTCGCGTGTCGCAACCCGGCTGACCCAATGATCAGCATGCGCTTTGCGCTGCTCCTCACCCGCCGTCACCCGAGATCGTGCCCGCCATTGCCCCGCCTCCTTCGCGCAATCAGCGCGAAGACCGAATCACACCTGCGGTTCGTTGGTCAAGCTGACAGAGACTGCTTAGCGTGTGAGGATCTCCCGGAGCGACCAACCCCCTTCACGTCATTCCCGGCGGGCCGGAGGTCCGACCGGGAATCCAGGGCGGCCAAGCGCTGGCTGGCGTCTGGATTGCCGATCGGTCGCTTCGCGACCGTCGGGAATGACGCCTCGAACTACTCAGCCGGAAGTGCTCAACCCTCTGCCTCCAGCTTCTCATAAGCCAGCGCCAGCGCGATCGCGCAGGCGTTCGACACGTTGAGGCTCTTGATCGCGCCGGGAAGATCGAGGCGGGCGAGCACGTCGCACCGCTCGCGGGTGAGCCGCCTTAAGCCCTTGCCTTCCGCGCCGAACGCCAGCGCCAACGGGCGCGTGAGCGCGACGCGCGCGAGCGCGACGGGGCCTTTCGAATCGAGGCCGACGCGCAGATACCCGATGTCGCCCATCTCATCGAGCGCGCGGGCGAGATTGACGACCGTGCAGATCGGCACATGTTCGAGCCCGCCTGAGGCGGATTTGGCCAGCGCGCCTGAAAATTCCGGCGAATGGCGCTCCGTGGTGACAAGCGCGTCGACCGCGAAGGCCGCAGCGGTGCGCAGGATCGCCCCGACATTGTGCGGGTCGGTGATCTGGTCGAGCACGATGACGAGGCCCCTGCCCGGCAGTTCGGAGAGGTCGATCGGCGCGAGCGGGCGCGCCTCCAGAAGCACGCCCTGATGCACCGCCTCGCGCGGCGCGCGCGCCGCGATCTCCTCGAGGCTCATGATCCGCACTTCGATCCCTCGCGCCGCGGTCTCGGGCTGAAGCCGCTCGGCCGCTGCGGTCGTGGCGTAAAGGCGGATGAGCTCGCGGCGCGGCGCCTTCAGCGCCGCCTCGACGCTGTGGAAGCCGTAAATGCGCGCCACATCCGCCTCGCGCCGCTCGCGCGGAGCGGGCTTTGGGTCAGGCTGTGTCGCAGGCGCGACGACGCGCTCGGTCCTGGCGGCGCCGGCCGCACGGGGCGTCTCGCGCCTTGGAGGGAGCGGCGTTGCGCCGCGCCGGTCGCGTTTGCGGGTCATGAAGAGCCCCTTTGAAGGCCGTGATCGTGAGATCAAGGCTAAGCCCTGTCGCCCCGCGAGACCAGCGGCGGGGCGCCGCTAGCGCTGCGGCTCGAACAGGATTTTTTGAGTTGACAGGCCGCCCGGCGAGGCAACATAAGCCCCAGCGCCTCGGCCTGCCCGAGGCGTTTCCGTTCCCTGGGGCTCACAAAGCTTCATCGGACGCGGGGGAGTGTCCCGAGCGGCAAAGGGGGCGGACTGTAAATCCGCTGGCTAAGCCTTCGTAGGTTCGAGTCCTACCTCCCCCACCATCTTCCCTTCGCGATGAAAGTTTCAGCGACCAGGCCAGCCGGGCGGGGCGGCCAAGGAGGCTCGCCCCCCCGCTTTCAGGGGAGGGCGAGAAAGCGCGGGGGATGTAACCCCCTTTCCGGGCTCACGCAGCGACTTGAGGGCGCGCCGCGCGACGCAGCCCGGCGTTCCGCCGCGCTCCGGCGCCGATTGCCGCACGGAGGCGCCAAACTCGCAACGCGATCTTCGCGTAAACCCTAACGCGAAAGCATGCGGGCGAACGGGCCGGCCGCCCTCTGGTTCGGGGTCGTTCGCGATCGCGGAGCACAATGAATTGGCGCGAGCGGTCGGTGCTCAACAGATCCCGCGCCCCACCGAAGTCTGGTAGAAAGCTTTCGCTGCAGATCGCGAATATGGACGTCGAAGTGGTGGGGAGACGCGGTTGCGCAAAATCGCGACGGCTGCGTCGAGCGCCTCAACAAGCGCCCGCTCCGCGTCGACGTCAGCGCCGGCTTGTCCAAAACTATATATGATCGCCCGGCGCGCGGCGGCGAGCGCGTCGTCGAGTTCATTGCCGGAATAGCGATCCGCGGTCTCGAGGATCACCGCCGCGCGGCGGATTGCTTGTCGGCCGAAATGTCCCGTCATCTAGCGCCCCTCGCGCCCCTTCACAACGCACTAAATCATAAGAACCTGGAATTTGCTACCCAATGGTTGCGCCAGGCCGTCTCATTGAGGGACCAAAGGGGTAGACGGCGGCTCGGGGCGGGCCGGGCAGGCTCTCGCTTACCCATCGGGGAACCCCGATCGCGAACCGCCTAACGCTCACATTGTATCCATTGGGACACACCCCGAGGTCATTCTGCTCCGGCCTCAGACACGGCCGCAGAACAGCCGTTTTCCTGACCGGAAAGGGCCGTTTTCCTGATCGGAAGTGGATTTGTCGAAGAAACGCCAATCTTCGCACCGATTTGTCTCTCCAAGGGGTTTGGATATGAAAGGTCTCACAGATACGCCGCGCCGTACCCGTCATCGTAGCAATCTCCCAAACGCGCTGCGCGCAGCGGCGCGGGCCATCCTGGATGAAGCCGGCCCAGACGTCGTCGGGCTGCGGGAGACCGCCCGCCGCGTCGGAGTGTCCGCGACAGCCGCGTACCGACATTTTAGTAATAAGGAGGATCTCCTTGCGTCGGTCGCGGCGGAAGGGTTCAGAGAGCTCGCCGCAGCGATGGAGACAGGCGCGACCGCGAGCGATCCGCTCGGCGGAGTCAGTCTCGCCTATGTCGACTTCGCCTTGCAGAAGCGTGGTCTATTTCGCCTGATGTTCGGACCCGTTCTGGTCGCGAGGGCGAAGTACCCGGAGCTGAACGAGGCCGCGGGCGCGGTCTTCGATTTGCTTCAACGCCTTGCCGTCGGCGCCGATGAGGGGCCGCACGAAGACAATTCGGCGGGAATGGCGGCTTGGGGCCTGGTTCATGGCCTGTCGTCGCTGTTCATCGACGGCCTCGTCCCCGAGACGCACGCAAGAGGCCTGGCGAGCGAGATTTTCGTCCAGACTCCTCGACCGGAGCACCAACCGGCCGCCTGACGCGACAGGCGCCGACTGAGGAACAAAGAGGCGAGGCGGAATCCGATTCTGCCTCGGCCTCAATGTCTCGATCATGGATTCCGCGTTCAGGCGGCGTATATGGCCCGCTGCCTGCATCGCCAATTTTCAGGAGAACGGAGAACGCGGGAAAGCGACCCCCGTTCCGGGCTCACGCAGCGGCTGGAGGCGCCGCGGCGCGACGCAGCCCAGCGGCGTTCCGCCGCGCTCCGGCGCCGATTACGGCGCGGAGGGTCGGAACCCCCAACGCGATCTTCACGTAAGCGCTAACGCGAAAGAATAGGTGCGGGGCTCCCCCGTGTTCCGGATCGCTCGCGAAGAGGCGCCCCACAGTCCGGGTCGAGCCCGACAGCGGGAGCGGCATTGGCGGGGTCGCTGTGCTAGGCTGCACGGCGGCTGAGGGACCAATGACCGAAAAGCGGAAACTCGCGGCGATCCTCGCCGCTGACGTCGTCGGATTTAGCCGGATGACCGGCGCCGACGAAGACCGCACGCTTGCCCGCCTCCGGGCGCTGCGCAGCGATCTGATCGACCCGACCGTCGCCGTGCACAACGGGCGTGTGGTCAAGCGCACCGGCGATGGGGCTCTCGTCGAGTTTCGCAGCGTCGTCGACGCTGTGCGCTGCGCCATCGAGGTGCAGAACGCCATGATCGAACGGAACGCGGGCGTGCCGGCCGAACGCCGCATTGAATATCGCGTCGGCATCCATCTCGGCGACGTCGTCGAGGAGGCCGACGGCGACCTCATGGGCGACGGCGTCAATATCGCGGCGCGGTTGGAAGGCATCGCTGAGCCCGGCGGGATCTGCCTGTCCGAGGACGCCTTTCGCCAGGTCAGAGCGAGGCTCGACCTGGCGGTCAGCGATAGAGGCGACGTCCAGCTCAAGAACATAGCGCAACCGATCCGGGTCTATTCGCTCGAGGTCGGACTTCCCGCTGAGGCGAAGTCCGCGACGTCTCCGAAGCCTTCCGCGGTGGGGCTCGCGCCGCCTGACAAGCCCTCGATCGCCGTCCTGGCGTTTCAGAACATGAGCGGCGATCCCGAGCAGGAATATTTCGCCGACGGGATAACCGAGGACGTGATCACCGACCTCTCCAAGGTCGGCGGCCTCATGGTGATCGCGCGCAATTCGAGCTTCGCCTACAAGGGCAAGGCGGTCGACATCCGCGTCGTTGCCCGCGAACTCGGCGTCCGCTCGGTGCTCGAAGGAAGCATCCGCCGCGCCGGCAATCGCGTCAGGATCACAGCGCAGTTGATCGACGCCGAGACCGGCGGACACCTTTGGGCCGACCGCTTCGATCGCGAGCTCAGCGACATCTTCGCGGTCCAGGACGAGGTCGCCTTGCGAATCGTTGAGGCCCTGAAGATCACACTGAGCCCGGTCGAAGCCGCGATGCTTAGCGCCGTCGAAACGACCAGCAGCAAGGCGCACGACTTTTTCTTGGCTGGCCGTGAGTTGGTGGTGGGGCCGACAAGGAACCGCGAGATGTTCGATCGGTCGACCGACTTTTTTGCGAAGGCGATCGCCGAGGACTCGGACTACGGCGAGCCTTACGCAGGCGTCGCCATGGCTCATGTTCTGAACTGGCAGAACCATTGGACGGATGACTGGAGCCGGTCGCTCGAAAATGCCGAGAAGAACATCAACCTGGCCTTGCAGAAGAGCCCGCAGGTCGCCTTCGTGCACTGCATCGCCGCGGTCGTCTTCCTGTGGAAAAAGGATCTCGACCGATCCGCCGCCGAGGCGGAAGCGGGGGTGAATCTCAATCCAAACTACGCTCACGCGCACAACCAGTTCGGCGTCGTCAATATCTTTCGCGGCCAGCCCCTCGCGTCCGTTCCCCATATCGAGCAGGCCATCCGGCTCGATCCGGTTCAGCATCAATACGTCCACTTTCTCGCTTCCGCCTATCTGGTCGCCGGCAATTTCGAAGCCGCCGCGGCGCTGTTCAGGAAACGCATCGAGCTCAGTCCGAAGACCGATCTCTCGCGCGCCTTTCTCGCTGTCGCGCTGGGCCATTTGGGGGAAGCCGCTGAAGCCCGCCGGGTCTGGCGCGAGCTGATGGAGATCAACCCCAACTACTCCTTCGCCGAGCACCTCGCGCGGCTCCCGTTTCGCAACCAGGCCGACGTCGACCGATTGGCGGAGGGGCTCAGCAAGGCAGGCGTCGAAGCCTGAATATGAGAAGCGCCATCACCCCTCGAGCGGCATTCGTCGCATTGGCCGGAATAAAGCCAACTCATTTAGTTTGAAAGAGGATATGGAGATATTAATACGTTTTTTGACGAATTTAGAGGCGCGTTCTCTCCTATCGGCCCTACTCCTGATATCTGATTAGAGCCGGAAGTGTGCGTGACATATCATACCGGAATCCAAACGCCGGCGATGACCGTGTGCCGGGTATTGCTGATGCCATACACCTACCGACGTGTGTTTACGCGAGAGACGGCCGCGGCATCGCTGATATCGTTTTTTACACCCTAGATGACTGGCGTTCGGAGGATGGGTGTCTTGAAGCGTCTACTCATTTATCTTGTCGGGCTCGCATTTCTCGGCCTCTTGGGCTTCGGCGCCTTGGCCTGGAAGCCAGCGATGGCGCCGATAAAGCCGCCCCCGCCTGAAAGTTTCGCGCCGGACCTTGTTGCCAAAGGCGAGGCCTTGGCTGGTGGCGGCTTTTGCACGGATTGCCACACTGCGAAAGGCGGACAGAAGTTCGCCGGCGGCTATCCCATGGCGACGCCATTCGGCGTGATCTACTCCACCAACATTACACCGGATCCTGAGACCGGAATCGGCGCTTGGTCGGAGGAAGCGTTTGCCCGGTCGATGCATGAGGGGGTCGCACGCGATGGATCGCTTCTTTTTCCGGCGTTCCCCTTCGACCATTTCACGAAGCTTTCCGATGATGACGTGCGGGCGCTTTATGCCTATTTCATGACCCGCACGCCTGTCAGGGCAGTCGCTCAGCCGAACACAGTCCCTTTCCCACTCAATATCCGCTACCTACAAGCGGGATGGAAACTGCTGTTTTTCCGGCCCGGTCGCTTCGAACCCGATGCGAATCAGAGCGACGAATGGAATCGCGGCGCTTATCTCGCGTTAGGACTAAGCCATTGCGGCGCCTGCCACACCCCGCGCAATCTGCTGGGCGCGGAAAAGTCCGGCGCGGCTTACTCCGGCGCCGTAGTCGATGGGTGGATCGCGCCACCCTTGACAGCCGCGAACCCTTCCCCTGCGCCGTGGACTGAGGAGGAGCTGCAAAGCTATCTGCGCAATGGGGTAAGCGTTCTCCACGGGATAGCCGCGGGGCCGATGTCTCCCGTTCCGCGCGGTCTTTCCGCGCTTTCCGAACCGGACGTCCGGGCCATCGCGACCTACTTTGCCGACATCGATCATGCAACCGACCGCTCGGCAGCTGTGGATCCGGCGGTGGCGCGGGCAATGTCCTACGCGGGCCTCGGCGTCGGTCAGGGCTTCGACCCGGACGCGCGCCTGTACACCGCCGCTTGCGCGTCATGCCACTATAACTCGGGTCACACGCCTCTCGCGGTTCGGCCGGACCTCGCCCTCAACAGCGCAGTAAACCTGGCCGATCCCACCAATCTGATTCAAGTGATCTTGCGCGGCGTCACCGCGGCCGAAGGAATACCGGGCGTCGTGATGCCGAGCTTCGCGCATGCCCTCAGCGATGCTGACATCGCTCGGATTGCCGCCTATCTTCGGCGCACTCGCACCAATTTGTCGCCCTGGCCCGAGCTCGAGACGAAGATCGCCTCGATCCGCGCACAGATGAGCGCCTTGCAATGAGGACCGCCGTTCGGAGTCGTTGACCATGACCACATTCAACATCAACGGGCGTCCTGTCGCCGTCGACGTCGAGGAGGACACTCCGCTGCTCTGGGTCATCCGCGACGTGATTGGCCTCACCGGCACCAAGTTCGGCTGCGGCATCGGGATGTGCGGCGTCTGCACCGTGCATGTTGGAGGGCGTCCCACTCGCTCCTGCATTACGCCTTTGGGATTTGTCGCCGGCGCCGAGGTCACGACGATCGAAGGGCTCGACCCCGCAGGACGGCATCCTTTGCAGAAAGCCTGGATCGACCTTCAGGTTCCGCAATGCGGGTACTGCCAGTCCGGCCAGATCATGCAAGCGGCTGCTCTGCTGAGGGACTTCCCGACGCCAACCGACCAGGACATCGACGCGGTCATGGCCGGCAACCTGTGTCGCTGTATGACTTACGTCCGCATCCGCGCCGCGATCAAACAGGCTTCTGCCGAACTTCGGAAGGCAGCCACAAATGGCTAAGCTCCAGCACCGGGCCGCGGATGAGGTCCTCTCGCTATCGCGCCGCAGCTTTCTGATTGCGATGGCCGGCGCGACCGCCGTATTCGGGTTCCCGCGCGCCGCCGAGGCAGCGATGGATCCCGCGACGCCCACTGGCGCGCCGCCTATCCTAGTGAATCCGCTTTTTGAACCAACCATTTGGTTCTCGATCGATGGCGACGGGTTCGTCACCGTCAACATCATCCGGGCCGAAATGGGTCAGCATGTTGGCACCTCGCTCGCCCGCATCCTTGCCGAGGAACTCGAAGCGGATTGGGACAAGGTTCGGATCGTCCACGTCGATACCGACCCGAAATGGGGTCTGATGATCACGGGCGGAAGCTGGTCGGTCTGGCAGACCTGGCCGGTTTTCAGTCAGGCCGGCGCGGCGGGACGAATGGCGCTGATCGACGAAGGCGCCAAGCTGCTCGGCGTGTCGCCAGCGGCCTGCACGGCGCGCGCGGGCGCTATGGTCGCCGGCGAACAGAAAATCTCCTATGGCGAAATTGTACGGCGCGGGAACTTGGACCGCCGCTATACGCCCGACGAACTGGACAAGCTGCCCATAAAGCCCGCCTCCGAGCGACGCTTGATCGGTCGTCCAGCAGCCGCGCTCGACATACCCAATAAGACCACCGGCGCGGCCCTGTACGGCATCGACGCCAAGGCGCCGGACATGGTCTACGCCCGGCCAAAGATTCCGCCGACGCGCAACGGCTCGAAGGTCAAGTCGGTCGACGATAGCGCTGCGCGCAAGGTGAAGGGCTATCTCCGGAGTCTCGTGCTTGACGACCCATCCGACACCGTGCCGGGCTGGGTTATGGTGATCGCGGATACCTATCCGGCGGCGATCCGAGCCGCCAACGCGGTCGAGGTCGATTGGACGTCGGGGCCAACAGCAACCGTATCCGAGAAGGATATCCAGAATCACGCCGCCCAACTGATCGCTCAGCCGGACGCGGGAGCGCCGCTCAACGACACGGGCGATTATGATACGGCGGCCGCCTTTCGCGCCGCTAAATCGACGCTGGAACAAACCTACACCACCGCAACCGTGTTGCACTTCCAGCTTGAACCGGTGAACGCACTCGCGTTCGAAAAGGACGGCGTCTTCGAGGTCCATGCCGGCAATCAGTGGCAGACCCTGATCCTGCCGACGCTCGCTAAGGCTCTCGACCGGCCAGAGACCAGCATCGTGATGCGCAGCTATATGCTTGGCGGCGGCTTCGGCCGTCGGTTGAACGGCGACTACACAGTGCCCGCCGCGCTCGCGGCGAAGGCGCTCGGCAGACCGGTGAAGATGGTGCTGACCCGCGCCGACGATGCGCGATTTGACTCGGTTCGCTCGCCTTCGGTCCAAACACTGCGCATGGCGTTTGGAGAGGGCGGCCAGGTGACGGCGATGGAGCATCATGCGGCGGCCGGCTGGCCGACGCAGGTCGTGGCTCCATCGTTCATGATCAAAGGCGTGCAGGGCGCGCCTGTTGATCCCTTTGCCAGTTCCGGCGCGGATCATTGGTACGATGTCGGCCCTCACAAGGTCCGCGTGATCTCCAACGACCTCGCAAACTCTACGTTCCGCCCCGGCTGGCTGCGGTCGGTCGGGTCGGGCTGGATCAATTGGGCGCTCGAAAGTTTCATGGACGAGGCGGCGCATCGCGTGGGAAGCGATCCGGTCGCTTTTCGCCTGAAACTTCTCACTGGCGCAGGCCACAATGCTGGCTCCCCTCCGAGCGCAGTCGGCGGCGCGCTACGGCAGGCCGAGGTCGTGCGGCGCGCCGCTGCGCGCGCGAACTGGGGCGCGACGCTGCCGCCCGATACAGGCTTGGGTCTCGCCACCAGCTTCGGTCAAGAGCGCGACATGCCGACCTGGGTGGCCTGCGTCGCCCGAGTCAAAGTCGATCGGGCGACGGGCGTCGCGGCGGTCGAAAAGCTTACAATCGTGGTCGACGCTGGAACGATCGTCGAACCCGACAGCGCCCGGGCGCAGACCGAAGGGGGCGCGCTCTGGGGGCTCAGCATGGCGCTGCACGAGGGGACCGAGTTCGTTGACGGTCAGGTGAAGGACACGAACCTCGACACCTATTCGCCTTTGCGCATCGGGGACGTGCCGGAAATGGACATTAGCTTCGTCGACAGCGTCGAGCCGCCGGTCGGCCTGGGCGAACCCGGGACAACAGTCGTGGGCCCCGCCATTGGCAATGCAATCTTCGCCGCGGTCGGGGCCCGGCTTCGCCACCTGCCCATCCGCCCAGCCGACGTGCTCCAGGCGCTCACGCGCCAGAGTTGAGTGCAATCATGCGCTGGGGTCAAAACCCAATCAGCTGGACCGACGGCCGGAGTCGACGTCGACCGGTCATTGCGGAGATCGGCGTTAGGGACTTCCGCCCGTATGATCTCCACCACCAAATCCATTGAAATTCCTGTCGAAGAGATCAGCCTCGGGATAGGCTCATAACTCGATCTCGTAGCGCGCTCTCCGCATTGTACGGCGCAGTCAAATAGTGTGGCCTGTTGTCGTCATTCCCTATTTTCCAAGAAGAGCCGGACGGACTCGCGAGGGAAGACGCCGTCCGCGCCGCCCAAGGGGCCAGGCGCCTGCTTTTGACTATCAGCCGCTCGGCCGCGAAAGGCCTTCAGCGCGAAGTCGGCGGCGCGGGCGTAGACCTTCTGCTTCCATTCGTCCGTATCGACATAGAACGCGTCGCGCACCTTCGTCTTGATGTTGCGGGCGATCGCGGAATCCATGCTGAGCCCCGACTTGAGGCCGCGCGCGTAGAGCCAGTTGTCGCCCCTCAAGGCATCCAGAACCTCAGTGAGTTCTATGGTGCCGTATTCGAGGCCGATGGCGGTGACTTCGGCGCCGGGCAGGCTCTCCTCGACGCTGCTGATGAGCGGACCGGTGACGGGAGGCGACGTCGAGGTGCCGTCCGCGATCGAAGTGACCTCGCCGCCCCACCAGGCCCGGGCGCGCTCGAAGGCGGGCGCGGAGGGCGCAACCATCGAGATCGGCTCGCCATAACCCGCCGGCCCGAGGCCCGTGTGAAAATCGATGACACCGACCCGCCTGGCGCTGGCGCCATGCTTTTTGACGATCGCGCGGAACGTCTTGTTCGACCATGTCGGCTTCCGCCCGCCGAAGAAGAGGCCATCCGGATAAGCGTGCTGGCCGCCGGCGATCGCGGCCTGGAAGGCCTTCACGCCGTTGGCGTCGCGCCAGGCTTTGAGCGCGGCGTCCGCGCTTGAGCGGCCGGGGCCGTCCCAGTCGGACGGCACCAGAAAATCGTGGATTTCCGCGTAGCGCGGGTTCTTGGGCAGCGCTTCCGAGAAATCCCGGAAGTTGCGGTTCAGATCGACATTGTCCTCGGTCACGCGGCGGATATGGGAGAACCCGTAAGGATTGATGGCGTGCGCCATCAGCAGCGCGACCGATTTCGGGCGGGCGTCAATGAGGCCCTCTCCGATAAAGCCAGTCTGGCAGCCCGAGCCGCAGAAGCCCTCGTTGCCGTGCGTGCCCGAGACGACGATGAAGAGGTTCTCGGCATCCATCTCTCCGAACCGGGCGACGTCCGCGGCGAGCTCCTCGCCCTCCGCGCCGATCGCGTTCGGATTGATGTAAGTCTCGATGGTGCCGCCCGCCACGTGGGCGGCTTGAAGGAATTTCTGCCGCGCCTCCGTATAAGTCGCCGAGAAATACTGCGGAATTCCCATGGGGAGCGCCTCATGCCGTTTCGCGTTTGATCGAATGAACCTTCGCACGGCAGGCCTCGCTTTTGGAAGGTCGGGCTTTTCTGTTGTCCTGCCGCGGCGCCATCCGGCGCTGAGCGGAGCATTAAGCATAGCCGAAGGATTTCGACAAATTGTTGCGGAAAACCGGAAACAGCGATAAGGTTTTGCTGCGCCACGGGTTGACCGGGTTTGCTTCAGCCAGGCGAACGACCTCGGTGCGGTGCGATGGAACTCCCCAGCGGGCGCCGTGATGCGCATCAACGTCGTTCGGGTCGCCGAAAGGTGGTTGCGACGACGGGCTTGGAAGTTACGATGGGAAGTAACTCCCTACCACTCCCTCATCCTGAGGAGCGGCGCCGCAGGCGACGCTTCTCGAAGGATGCTCCAGAGCGCACGAACAGCGCCTCCTTCTGGATAATCCTTCGACACGCGATGCTTCGCATCGCGGCTCAGGATGAGGATCGGAGGGTCGGCTAGGGAGTTACGATGGGAACGAAAAGTCCGCGCAAGCCTTTGAAATCGCACAAACTAGCGATGACGATTAACAACTACTCGGTTGCGCCTAATTCGTCTCACCGCGTCATGCAAGCGTCCGCCATCCGCTTGAGCTTGGCCTTTCGCGCTGTGTCGAGCGCGTCTGCGCCAAGTCGCTCCGCCTCGCCTGAATGCTCGATCGCGTCGGCGACGCACTGGCACGAGGTTTCGCATCCGTCCGCCGTCCGCCCGTCGGCGACGCAGGCGCGCACGCAGGCGCCGAGAAAGGCGCTGTAGTCCGGGTTCGTCGCGGGGAGGGTAACAAACAGGCCCGAGGCTGCGGCCGCCCAGACGAGGGGGAACAAGATGAGCTGGTGGATAAGATAGAGGGGGAGGCTGTGCCGCCCGGCGAAGCAGACCGCGCGCGCTGGGTCGGAGCTCGCGCGCCAGCGCCCGGGCGACGTCAGCCGCCCTAAAATCCCGGGCAGCCGAGCGAGCCCGAGGCCAATGAGGACGACACCCGCCCAGGGCAGGAGCGGATACCAGTCGAGCGTGTTCGGAAGGGCCACGCCGAGGCCGAGCCACAGGAGCGCCGGCGGATCGAACAGCGTCGAATGGACGAAAAAGGGGATCATGATCGCGACCGCGCCGGCGAGGAGGCTCGCGAAGGCCGGCGCCTCGATCAAGGGAAGGGCAAGAAGAACTCGCGACCGTGATGCAGTGGAGGATGCCGAACCAGATGCCCTCGCCGGGCGCGAAGACAAGGCTGGCTCCAGTCACCAGCGCTGCAGCGCTGCCGACGACCGCGAGCCGCCGCCAGAAGGCGGGCAGGTTCAGCCGGTCGCGGTGGGCGAGCGCCAGCGAAACCCCGACCAGCGCGAGAAAGGCGCAGGCGACGGCATGCGAGAAGAGCCGCATCGGCGGCGAGAACGGCAGCATCGGCGAGACGAGCCGATAGTCGGCGAGATCCCAGCTCAGGTGGTAGAGCGCCATGCCAATCAGCGCGACGCCGCGGGCGCAGTCGACCGCATCGGCGCGGCCGCCCGGCTTCGGCGGCCGGTCGGCCGGCGCTGTCCCGGCGCTCACAACGCGGCTTCGAACAGCGCGTCGTCGAGGACGCGCTCGCCTTCGAATTCGACCGGGCCCGTCATCAGCACGTGATCGTCCGCGGCGCGCCATTCGATGACGAGCTCGCCGCCGAGCAGACGCACGGTTCCCTTGCGCTCCATCAGGCCGAGGCGGGAAGCCGCGACCAGCGTCGCACAGGCGGCCGACCCGCAGCCGAGCGTCAGCCCGACGCCGCGCTCCCAGACCCTTGCGACGACGCGGTCGCACGCCTCGATCTTGGCAAAGGTGACATTGGCCTTTTGCGGGAACATCGGATGGACTTCGATGCGCGCGCCCCAGCCCGCCGCATCGACGCGCGCGAGGTCGGCCACGAAGAAAACCGCATGCGGATTGCCCATGTTGACGACCGACGCGGGACCAAGCGCAGAGAGCGGGTCGCCTTCGGGCCAGCCGAGATCGACCCGCCTCGTATCCTCCGCCGGCTGGGCGAGGGGGATGGCGTCCCACGCGAGCTGCGGCGCGCCCATATCGACCCGGTAGAGCCATGGGCCGAGACGTTCGCAGAGGATACGGCCGGCCGCCGTCTCCACGTCGACCGTTTCGACGCCGAGCTCGCGGCACAGGCGATCGGCGACGCACCGCGCGCCATTGCCGCAGGCCTCGGCCAGCGTGCCGTCATTGTTGTAGATCCGCACGTATGCGGCTGTGCCCCCGGTCTTTGGATCGCTCAGCACCATCATCTGGTCGTAGTCGAGCCCCGGCGCCTGATGGATGGCGCGCGCGTCCCCAGGGCTTGGCGAGAGCGAGGACCCACGCAGATCGAGCACGAGAATCTTATTCCCCGCCCCGTTCATGCGCGCGATGGGGCGTCCGGCCAGCGAATGGCGCAAATTCAATCCGTCAGTCTCCCTTCGCGGCGCCCGCGGCTTGAAGCCGGCGCGCCGCCTGGTCGATCGCCCGGGCGCCGAGGCGCGTCAAGGCCGCACGCAAAGCCTCGTCCTCGACCGACGAGGCGGCCTCACTCGCTTCGGCCTCGGCGTCGGCGCTCGGGGCCGCGAGCCTGCGGCGCTCCTGCCTCAATGGGGGCAGCGGACCCTGCCGGAACGCGACCTTTTCGACGCAGCGCCAGCCGAGATGGGCATTGACCCTGGCGACGATGATCGCCGCATTGTGCTGGGCTTCAAGCGCGAATGCGCCATCGACCCTGAGCACCAGCGTCGAGGGCGCGATCGGCGTCTCCGGATCGCGCTTCGTCGCGCGCGGCGGCCATTGCAGTTGAATCGGCCGCGCGTAACGCGCGATCGATTCGCCGACTATCGCCGGCCAATCCGCAACGAGGCTTGCCTCGCTGAGGCCTCGCGCGGCCAGCGCTTCCCCGATGATCTCGGGCATGAACTCGGCGAGCGCCTTGGCGCCGCGGCGCGGAGGCTTCATGATCCCGCCGACATGGATAGGGTTGGCTGCATGAATCTCAATGTAAGCTTGCTCGGCGCTCAGGCAAAGCGAAACGAAATTGTCGCGCGAACCCTCGATTGGTGGGACCGGAACCGCAGGGTCCTCGCCTGGCGCGCGGCGCCGGGAGAAACGCCTGATCCCTACCGCGTGTGGCTTTCCGAAGTCCTGCTGCAGCAGACGACCGCGCAGGCGGCGACGCCTTATTACCAGGCGTTCGTCGCGAAATGGCCGACCGTCGAGGACCTCGCGGCTGCCCCGCACGAGGCGGTGATCAGCGCTTTTGCCGGCCTCGGCTATTATTCGCGAGCGGGGAACCTGCACGCCTGCGCCAAGGAGATCGCGCAACGGGGCGGCCGATTTCCGAGCGAAGAAGCCGAACTGCGAACCCTGCCGGGCGTGGGCGCCTATACCGCGGCTGCGATCGCTGCCATCGCCTTTGGCCGTCATGCGGCGCCCGTCGACGGAAATATTGCGCAAATCCTCTGCCGCCTGTTCGCACTGGAGGAGCCGATCGCACAGGCGCGAGGCGCGATTGCCTCAGCGGCCCGGGCGCTGGCCCCGAGCAACCGTCCGGGCGATTTCGCCGAGGCGTTGATGGATGTCGGCGCAACCGTCTGCCGCCCCCGCAACCCGGATTGCCCCGCTTGCCCGCTGAGCGAAGTTTGCGCCGCCCTGCGATCCGGCGCTCCCGAGGCCTACCCCCGGCCGGCCAAGATCAAAGCCAGACCGCAGCGCAAAGGCGCGGTCTTTTTCGCCTTTCGGCCCGACGGCGCCTTTCTCGCGCGCCGTCGTCCGCCGCGCGGCCTCCTCGCCTCGACCGTCGAACTCCCAGGAACGCCCTGGACGAGCGAGGGACCTGGAGGAGCATGGAGAGACGCCGCTCCGGTTGCGGCGCGCTGGCGCAGACTACCCGACGCGGTCGAGCAGGTCTTCACCCACTTCGCGCTGGCGTTGACGGTCTACGCGGCTGCTGCCGAAGGCGCTGCTCCGGAGGGATGCTTCTGGGTCTCGCCCGACAGCGTCGGCGAAGCCGGCTTTTCGAATGTGATGCGCAAGGCGGTCGCCCAGGCCTTGGCGCGCCGATCAGAGAATGCGACCGACAGAATCCCTGTAGAACTGTAAACGCGCTGCAGTTAGTCTGCCGGCGTCGGACGCAACGTGCCCGACGCTCAGCTCTGGTTAACTCTGGATCGTTCATGGCGCCGCTGATCACCCCCGCAGCTTTCCGGTTGCCGCCGGACGAGGAGTTGCGCGTGCGGTTTGGTCACGTCACCACATGGGTGTTCGATCTCGACAATACGCTTTACCCGCCCGACAGCGGAATTTGGCGCATGATCGACGAGCGGATCACGCTGTTCCTGATCGATCTCTTCGGGCTGGACGGACAGTCCGCGCGCGCCTTGCATCAGCACTATTATCTGAAGCACGGCACGACGCTTCGCGGGCTTGTGGAGGAGAACATCGAAGAGGCGGCGCGGTTTCTCGAGTTTGTCCATGACATCGACCGTTCGGCGCTAAAGCCGAATCCAGTTCTCGCCCGCGAAGTCGCGCAACTGCCGGGCCGCAAGCTGATCTTCACCAACGGATCCCGCGCCCACGCGATCCTCACCCTCCGGCAGCTCGGTCTCGACGGCCTCTTCGAGGATGCGTTTGACATCATCGCGGCGCGTTTGACGGCGAAGCCCGCCGAGGCCGCCTATAATGCGTTCTTCGAGCGATACGACATCGATCCGCAAGGCGCCGCGATGTTCGAGGATGTCGTCAAAAACCTCGCTGTTCCCAAAGCCCGCGGCATGACGACGACTTTGGTGACAACAAAGCCCGGACAGGCGGATCACCGGGAATCGCACGACAAGGCGACCGCCGAAGGCGCCGCGGCGGTGGCTGATTTCGTCACCGACGACCTCGGAAGATTTCTCGGCCGCCTCAACGCGCAGCTGCTCGGCCGGCGAATTGCGGCTGGCGCGTCGGCGCAGTAACATTATCGCTGCTGTGAAGGGAAAGGCGATGATCGATAGGCCGCGTCGAGACGCTCCGCGCACGGCTCCGCACAGTCTGGCGGAGGGCGTGGGATTCGATCGCGATCGCGCTCTCAGATCGATCGTTACCGTCCAGTCCTCAATTCCCGAAGACGCCTACACCGCGCAGATCTTGGGCGAGCAACGGACCGGAAGCGGAGCGGTGATCCGTGAGACCGGCCTCGTGCTGACGATCGGTTATCTCATCACCGAGGCGGAAACCGTCTGGATCGCCCGCCACGACGGGCGAGTGATCCCGGGTCACGCGCTCGCCATCGATCAGGAGACCGGGTTCGGCTTGGTGCAGGCTCTCGATCGACTCGATTGTCCAGCCTTGGAATTCGGACGGTCCGCCGACGCCAGGATCGGCGATTCTGTTGTCATCGCGGCCGGCGGGGGCACGAAGGCCGTAAACGCGTCCATTGCCGCGAAACAAGAATTTGCCGGCTATTGGGAATATTTCCTCGAGGAGGCGATTTTCACTGCGCCGGCGCATCCTTTCTGGGGAGGTGCGGGCGCCATCGACGCATCCGGCAGGCTTCTTGGCGTCGGCTCGCTCCATGTCGAACAATTGACCGCGCAAGGCGGACCGCGAGACATCAACATGATTGTGCCCATCGACCTCCTGCCGCCGATCCTCGACGATCTCCTGACCTATGGCCGCGTCAATAAGCCGGCGCACCCCTGGCTCGGCATTTATTCCGCCGAGAGCGGCGGCGAGGTTGTCGTGGCGGCCCTCGCCGAACGCGGCCCTGCCGCTTCGGCTGGACTTCGTCGCGGCGACATTCTCGCGAGCGTTCGAGGCGCGGAGATCGCCGACCTCGGCGACTTTTACCGAAAAGTCTGGCGTTGCGGCGAGGCGGGCGTCGAGATCCCGATTGAAATCATCCGCGATGGACGCGCGCTCGGCCTCCGGATCCAGTCAGGGGATCGATCGGCCTTCCTGAAGCGGCCGCGGCTGCAATAAGTCGCTCGATCCGCTGGCCGCGCGAACGCGCTCGCCGTCGCAGCAGGTCGGACGGCCGTCTGCGATCTCGTTGACGAGCTTGCGCAGCAAGGCGTCAGCGAAGCTGTTGAAGTCGTCGATCGGCACGACAAACGCGCCTTTCCCTCCGATCACGTTGTCGCGGTAATATTGCGCGAGCCCGCCAGGCGGATTGGTGTGCAGGGCGAGATAGCCTCCGCCAGCCGCGGCGCGACGATTGAAGATCGTCAGTCCGTTGATCACCGCGCCGCCCGTGACAGCCGCGTCCCGCGCCGCGGTGACCGCGCGCCCTTGATTGCTCGTTCCGTCGCCTGAGACGTCGATGATCCTGCGATCGGTCGTAAATCCCGTCTCGCCGAAGAGCGCGAATGAAAAGTCGATCGCCGAACCGATCGCCGTGCGCCCAACGAACGCGCGAGGCGCCGCGGTCAAAGCGGCCGCGAAGGCGCGGGCGTCGGCCGCGTTCCGGATCAATGCCCAGTCGACCACCTGCTTCTGCTCGCTCTCACCGGCCCATTCGACATAGGCGAGCGCTATCGCTCCGTGCGTGCCAGTGGAAATTGCGTCCATGAGCTTCTGGTCTTGTATCGCTTCGGCATAGCCGCGGCGCTGCAGGGCGAATTCGCCGTCGTCGATGCTGCGCGAGACGTCCGCCGCCAGTACGACGGCCGCGTCGACTGCGACCGCCGGTTCTTGCGCATCTGCCCGGTGGGCGCCCGGAGCGGCGATCGCAAGAAGGAGAACGCAAGAAAGCAGGCAAAGCTTGCGGCGCATCGTAGCGGCCCTCGACGCCCAGCTGGTCGAAGGCTACCAAATCCAACCAGAATCTCCAAGACGGAGCGCGCGTCGTTCCCTGGACAGGAAGGGGAATTCAAAACCAAGGACGGCCCGAAAAGAGCCGCCGCTGCACGCGGTGCGCCTGTAGCCCGTCCAAGACGAAGCTAACTCGCCCTATGACGCATCCTTGATTTGGAACTCCCCTCCCTTGTCCAGCGGCGCCGGTCAGCGTCGATCAGCGCGCAATCATGCCGCGCAGCGTGCGGCTTTCTCCATCGAGCAGAGCGTAATCGATATCATCGATGCGCCACTCGCGACGCTCCATGACGAGCGCGTAAGTCAGGCGCTCGCGCGCGCCGTCGCCCCGCGCGAAGTCGACGACTACGGTGGCCGAAGCCCCGTTCTCGGAGGCCGGGGCGATCTTGAGATCGACAAGGTGCGGCGATGAGTCGCTGAAAGGATCGGCTGGCAATTTCTGGGCGACGTTCATCATCCGCAGGAGCGAGCGCGAAAAGAGCTTCTCCCCTACGACCGCATCGCTCATCACAGGGACGCCGTTGTCTCGAAGCGCAAGGGCGTCGGCCGCATAGGCGGCCCTCACAGCCGCCTCGGGCGAAGCTTCAGGAATTGCCGCCTGCGCTGCCAGAGCTATAAAGGCAAGACAGAGGACGAAGACGAACATCCGCATTAGGGACACCCTTCCGGGACTACGAAAGCACCCCGGGGACCAACGCGCTGTGACGGCCGTCACACTTCGACACAAATCTTGTTCTGGAGAACAGAATAAGTGATGGGCCGAGCTGGGCAGGGTCAGCCTCGGTCGCTGCGGGCTGGACGCCCCCCAGCCCTCACGCTGATCCAAGGCTCGGGGCCGCTCGCCAAGTTGACGCCGCCGCGCCGAAGCCCGACATTGCGCCATGAAATGCGAAGGCCGCAGCCTTCGCACAACATTGCGATACCCGGGAGGCGACCCATGGACCTTCGACTGACGGAAGACGAACTTGCGTTTCGCACCGAGGTGCGCGCGTTCCTGCGCGATAACCTGCCGGCGTCGATTCGCGAGAAGGGGGTCGCCGGGCGAAAGCTCTCGAAGGACGATTATGTGCGGTGGACGCGCATTCTCGCTGACAAGGGCTGGGCGGTCCCGTTTTGGCCGAAGCAATGGGGCGGCACGGGCTGGAGCCCGATCAAACAGTCGATCTTTCTCGACGAGACCCAGCGCGGCCATGCGCCGGAAGCGATCGCCTTCGGCGTCAGCATGGTCGGCCCGGTCATCTACACCTTCGGTTCGGAGGCGCAGAAGGAGCGGTTCTTGCCGCGCATCGTCGATTTGCGCGACTGGTGGTGCCAGGGCTTCTCCGAGCCCGGCGCCGGATCCGACCTTGCGAGCCTTCGCACGAGCGCGCGACGGGACGGCGATTCCTGGGTGATTTCGGGCCAGAAAACCTGGACGACGATGGCGCAATACGCCGACTGGATTTTCGTCCTTGCGCGCACCAATCCCCAGGTGAAGAAGCAGGAGGGCATCTCATTCTTCCTCGTCGACATGAAGACGCCCGGCATCACGGTGCGGCCGATCCAGACAATTGACGGCGGGCATGAGGTCAACGAAGTCTTTCTCGACGACGTCCGCGCGCCGCCAGACGCCCTGGTCGGCCAGGAGAACAAGGGCTGGGACTACGCCAAGTTCTTGCTCGCCAACGAGCGGAACGGCATCGCTCGCGTTGGAATCTCAAAGGCCCGCCTTGACCGGCTGCGCGAGCTCGCTTCGATACCCATCTATGGCTCCGGGCCCAAGATGGACGACCCGTTCTTCAAAGCCAAGATCGCCGCGGTCGAAGTCGAACTGAAGGCGCTTGAAATGACGCAGATGCGCGTGATCTCCAACCGCCGGAACGACGGCAAGCCTGATCCCGCCTCCTCGGTGCTCAAGATCAAGGGCTCTGAAATCCAACAGGCGACGACCGAGCTGTTGATGGAGGTGGTCGGCCCCTATGCGCTGCCTTACGAGGCGGCGGACGTTCGCACGAACGAGCCGCCGGTCGGCTTCGATTGGGCAGGCCCGCTGGCGCCCTCCTATTTCAACAACCGCAAGGTCTCGATCTATGGCGGGTCGAACGAGATTCAGCGCGGAATCATCGCCAAGGCCGTCTTAGGACTCTGACAATGGATTTCGAACTTAGCGGGGAGCAGCAGATGCTGCGCGACAACGTCGCGCGGCTGATGAAGGATCGCTACGCCTTCGAGGCCCGTAAGGGATATCAGGAGAGCGCGCGCGGCTGGAGCGAGGCGCTGTGGGGCGAATACGCCGACATGGGTCTGCTCGGCGCCCCCTTCTCGGAAGAAGATGGCGGCTTTGGCGGCAGCGCCGTCGAAACCATGATCGTGACGGAGGAATTCGGCAAGGCGCTGGCGCTCGAACCCTATCTCCAGACCATCGTGCTCTGCGGCGCGCTCATCAAGCACGGAGCCAGCGCCGAAAAGCGGGCCGAGCTCATCGGCAAGATCGCGGCGGGCGAACTGAGGTTCAGCTTCGCCCATATGGAGAGGCAGTCGGGCTACGATCTCAACGATGTTGCGTTGTCCGCCCGCAAGGATGGAGCGGCTTTCCTGCTGAACGGCGAGAAGGGGCTCGTCGGCCAGGGCGACTCCGCCGACAAGATTGTCGTTTCGGCGCGGCTCAGCGGCGAGCGCCGCGATCGCCAAGGAATCGGCCTCTTCCTGGTCGACGCGACTGCGCCCGGCGTCACGCGGCGCGGTTATCCGACGCAGGACGGCCAACGCGCGGCGGAGATTGCTTTCGCCGACGTTCGTGTCGAACCCACGGACGTTCTCGGCGACCCTGAAGGCGCTCTTCCGGTCATCGAGCGGGCGGTCGACGAGACGATCGCGGCGCTTTCCGCCGAGGCGGTGGGCGCGATGAGCGAGGCGCTGACGATGACGGTGGAGTACATGAAAACGCGCAAGCAGTTCGGCGTCACAATCGGCTCGTTCCAGGCGCTGCAGCACCGCGCCGCGGATATGGCGGTCGCACTCGAGCAGGCGCGCAGCATGATGTATCTGGCGACCATGATGGCGGGCGAGGAGGACGCCAGGGAGCGCGCCAAGTCCATCTCTGCGGCCAAGGTCCAGATCGGACGCTCGGCCAGGTTCATCGGCCAGCAGGCGGTGCAGATCCATGGCGGCATTGGGATGACCTACGAATACAAGGTCGGCCACTTGTTCAAGCGCCTGACGATGATCGACGCCGCTTACGGCGACGCGGACTTGCATGTGCGCAAGCTCGCCGGCCTGGGCAGCCTGTTCGCCTGAGGCTCCGATTTGGGAACGATCCTGGTTACCGGTTTCGAGCCGTTCGGCGGCGAAACCGTCAACGCCTCCTGGGAAGCCGCAAGGCGCTTGGACGGATGGCGATGCGGCGATCATGTCGCCCTCGCGCTCATGCTGCCCTGTGTCTACGACGCCTCGGTCGACGCGTTCGTGGAGGCCTTCGAGCGGCTCAAACCGCATGCGGCGCTGATGACCGGACAGGCCGCGCGGCGAGGCCTCGTCTGCGTCGAGCGCTATGCGCGCAACGTGGGGAACGCGACGACGCCGGACAATCGCGGCGGCGTAAGGGCCGTCGCCGAGCTCGATCATGGTCCCGAACGGCTCGAGGCGACGGCGCCAGTCGGGGAGATCGCGCGCGCGGTCCGTAACGCGGATGTTCCGGCGCGCTCGTCGACGAATGCTGGCGACTACGTCTGCAACCACCTCTATTACGGCGCATTGGCCTTTGTCCGCCGCGTCTCGCCCGGGACGCCCGCGGTGTTCCTTCACCTGCCCGCGAAACCGGACCAGAATCCGCCGCGCGCAAGCCGGCGCAGGCTCTCGACGCCCGACGCGGCGCGCGCCTTGAAGGCCGCCGCAAGCGTCCTCTGCGAGGGCGCTGGCATAGACACGCGGCTTGCGCCGTCCATGCCGGCCTTGCCGCTCTGATAATCTCGTTTTCAAAGGGCTAGGGGCCATTTTCTGATACCTCTCGCGACATGATAAGACGCACACGTGGCACGGGCTTACCCGGAGTTGGTTTTGCTTAACGTCTGCGAGCACGAGCGGCGCCGAGCGCGACATGGCTAGCCCGATCGCCTTCATCGGCGTCGATGGGGGCGCGACGCGCTGTCGCGCGCGGCTGCGTGATCCCGACGGCACGGCGCTCGCGGAAGCGATCGGCGCCGCCGCCAACATCCACGTCGATTTCGCCGCGGCCGTCGAGGTCATGCGAGGCCTCGTCGTCGAGGTCTGCGACAGGGCGGGCATCGACACGAACCAACATGCGCGCATCGCCGTCGGCTTCGGTCTCGCCGGGCTCAACGACGCCGGCGACGCCGAGAAAGTCTGCGCGGCCTTTCCGGGCTACGCGCTTGTCCGGGCGGCGAACGACGCCACCACCGCCTGCATCGGCGCGCATGCCGGAGCAGACGGCGGGCTGGTGATCGCCGGCACCGGTTCGGCGGCGATCGCACGGGTCGCCGGCAAGGAAACCATCATCGGCGGCCGAGGGTTTGCCCTTGGCGACGACGGCTCGGGCGCGCTGATCGGCCTCGCCGCGCTGCGGGCGGCGACTCGCGCCTACGACCGGCTCGTGGCCGCAAGCGCGCTCACCGACGACGTCCTCGGCGCGTTCGACGGCGACATCGTGGCGATGGTCCGCTGGGCGCGCACCGCCAGGCCCGGCGACTACGGCGCCTTCGCGCCCCGGGTCTTCGAGCACGCCGCGAAAGGCGATCCGATCGCGCTTGCGATCGTCGGCTCGGCTGCGGCCGCGGTCGCTGCGCTGGCGCGCCGCGCGGTCGGGCTCGGCGCCCGGCGGGTGGCGCTGGTCGGAGGCGTCGGCGACGCTTTGCGCCCTTATCTCGAGTCTGAGATCGCCGAATTGCTGACCCGTCCGCTATACGACGCGACCGACGGGGCGATCCTGCTCGCAGGCGGCGTCGTCGCAAGCGAGAGGGAAACGGCGCAATGAAAGTCTTTACCGGCGCGCGCCTCTTCGACGGAAAGAGTTTTCTCGACGGTCATGCGCTCATCGTCGAGGGCGACGCGATCCGGGGACTTGTGGAACTGAAGGAACGACCGCGCAACGGCGAAGAAGTCGATCTCGGTGGCGGAATCCTCGCGCCGGGATTCGTCGACTGGCAGATCAATGGCGGCGGCGGCGTGTTGTTCAACGCCGACCCGACCGTCGAAGGCATCGCCAGGATCGCCGCCGCCCACCGCCGCGAGGGCGTCACCGGCTTCCTGCCGACGGTGGTGACCGACGCGCCGGAGGTTCTGGCCGAGGCTCTGAGCGCCGCCCGGGTGGCGCATGTGCGCGTTCCCGGCGCGCTCGGGATTCATGTCGAGGGGCCCTTTATCGATCCGCGCCGAAAGGGCGTGCATCCGCCGGAATGGATCCGTCCGATGCGCGAGAAGGACGCGGAGGCGCTGATTGCGATGCGAGCCGGCGCCATGGTCGTGACGCTTGCGCCCGCCTCCGTTCCGCTGGAGATGATCGCCGGGCTCGCGCGATCGGGGATCGTCGTCAGTCTCGGACACTCGGACGCCACCGCCGAAGAGGCCGAAGCGGTTTTCGACGCGGGGGCGCGCGCGGTCACGCACCTCTATAACGCGATGAGCCAGCTTTCCTCGCGGGCGCCCGGCGTCGTCGGCGCGACGCTTTCCGATCCGCGCGTCATCTGCGGGCTCATCGCCGACGGCGAGCATGCGCATCCGGCGGCCTATCGGGCGGCGATCGCCGCCAAGGGCCCGCAAGGGATCGCGCTGATCTCGGATGCGATGCCGCCGGCGGCCGGAGGTCCCGACGTCTTCGAGTTGCAGGGACGGCGTATGACCCGCGTCGGCATGAAGCTTGTCGACGAAAAGGGGACGCTTGCCGGCGCGGCGATCACGATGCGCGACGCGGTGCGCTATGTCGCCCTCACTCTTGGCCTGCCGCTCGCCCACGCGCTGACGATGGCGACGCTGACGCCGGCGCGCCTGCTCGGCGTCGACGACCGGATCGGCCGCCTCGCGCCCGGTTGTCACGCCGACCTTGTCCATCTGACCGACGCTCTCGACGTCGTCGGAGTCTGGGCCAAAGGGCGGCCTTTGGATGAAGCCGGCGCGCCCGGCGAGGCCGCTTAGCTCGGGGTCGGAGTCATCGCCTGCTCGACCGAACGCGTCGATGAAGTTGCCAAGCTGGTCCTACGCAGTCGAGTTTCAAGCGTTGTTGGCGCCGGTCATCTAATTCCGATTGCAAGGAGGCAAGCGTTGTTCGGCTGGAAAACCTTGGAGCCTGACGCCGCTGCCGGCCCGCTGCCTGAGAGTCGCGGCGGGGCGCGTGCGAGCCGACGGGTTCCTGCCTTGACGGGAACTGCGACTGGCAGAATGCGCACGAGGGCGGCCCGGCGCATCGGCGCCTTTCTCATGGCCGCATTCGCGACCTCGTCTTCGGCGGCGGCGCTGGCGGACGAGGCGGCGCCCGCGACCGACAAGGCGCAGGCGGCGCTCTGCGGGATCGTCGAGACTGCGGCTAGGCAAGAGGGGTTGCCGGTCAATTTCTTCACCCGCGTCATCTGGCGGGAGAGCGCCTTCCACTCCGGGGCGGTCAGTCCGGCGGGCGCACAGGGTGTCGCGCAATTCATGCCAGGCGCCGCCTCGGATCGCGGGCTCGCCGACCCGTTCGATCCGGCAGCCGCGATCCCGGCGTCGGCGAAACTCCTGGCCGAGCTCGCCCGGCGCTTCGGCAATCTCGGCCTGGCGGCGGCCGCCTACAACGCCGGGCCGAGCGCGCTCGCCGACTGGCTCGCGGGCAAGGGTATCCTGCCGCTGGAGACGCAGGACTACGTCTTTGCGATCACCGGTCACGACGTCGAGAAGTGGCGCGGCGCGAACCCGCCGTTCCCTGCTGCGCCCGACCCGGATGAGGCCTGCCTGACCTCGATCGGAAATCTTCGCGGTGCGCGCGGCCCTGAGGCCTCGCCCGTCGTTTCCGGCCGGTTCGCGCCCTATAGCGTTATCGGACACATGCAATTGCTTCGTCTTGCCGCCGACGCGAACATGACGCCGCAGGCGTTCGTTCTGCTTGCGCTGAAGGATCGCGGCCTCGACGTGAAGGACAACCATCTGCTCGAAATCCACAAGGCGCGGACAAAGTGATCGATGAGCGGGAGCCGAGGTCCTACTTGTGGCGAGCCGATGCCGACGCCCCCGCTCTCCCGCACTTCAACGTCCACCGCCTCGATCTGCAGTCACCAGTTAACGTCGGCGCGCAACATTCAAGCGGTTGATTCTGAGCGCTACCGCGTCCACTCCCTCATCGCCATCCGCGCCGCGTCTGCGCCGGATTTCATCGCGCCGGTGAAGCCGCCGGACTCGGCGAACGACGAGGCGAGATAGACGGAGGGAATCGGCGTCTTCGGCGAGCGCGGGATGCCGGCCCAGATGCGGCGCTCGAACGGCCGAGGCGCAAACCCATAGACCGCGCCGCCAGGGGTGTTCATGAAATTGTGCATCGAGCGCGCGTTGAGGAACATGCGCTCGGAGACCGCCGCGCTGAATCCCGGATACTCCTGGTCGAGCGCCGCCTGAAAGGCGTCGAGCCAACGCCCTCGCCGGTCCTTTTCGTCCTGCGGCGCAAGCGCCGCCCAGTTGTCGAAGCGATCGACGCCGACCACGGTGACGAGGACCGGCCCGTCGCCCAGCCCGCTCTCGATCGCGCCGTAGTTGGCGATGGCGTATGACGGGATCCGGTTTTTCGGATCGGCGGCGAACATCCGGCTGCATTCAGCCGTCTGGCTGAGCGAGGTCATCCAGTCCGGGAGCACTGCCAGGCTATATCGGTCGAGGCCGAGCCTCGCCGGCGGGACGCTGAGGCCGAAATGCGCCGAAAACAGCGAGATTGAGAGCGCCTGGCCGATGTAGGCGCGCTCGATCGCCGCCCGCTCCGCGGGCGGCAACATGTGCGCCAGCACGTGCGGCGCGCAATTGGCGAAGACCTGCCTTGCGCCGAGACGCTGTTCATCGGCCTTGGTCTTCGAGTCGACGTGGCGCACATAAGCGGGATGACCAGAATTGTCGAAGTCGATCGCCGAAGCGTGGCGGCCGAGCAGCACCGAGCCGCCGGCTTTGGTCACGATCCTGGCGAGCTTCATCGAGAGGACACGCGAGCCACCCTTGATGAACCGGCCGCCCGCCTTGAGGAACCCGCCCTGCGCCATGGCGAAGAACGGCCACGCCAGATGGCGGGGATCATCGGCGTAGTAGCCGATGTTGCCAGCAATCGCGAATTTCGCCGCCTCGTCATCGCCAAGGAACCGCTGAAGAATGTCCGCCGTCGAGGCGCGCCAGTCCCGGGCGAGACCGCGCAACCCAACCCCTGCGCGGAAAAGCTGGCCGAGCGAGCGCGTTTCGCCCGCCCTCGTCAACCGCTCGACGCCTGAACGAATCTGCTCCATCGCCCCGAGGAGACGAGCGAAACCGTCTCTCCTTTTCGGGAACCGGGAGCTCAGAGCCAGATGCGCGGCGTCGAACCCGACCGGCAGATCGAACGTCTCCCCGACAGGACCTCCCTTCACCGAGAAGAAGGGCGAAATCGGAATCCACTCGATCTCGTCGAGCAGGCCGAGCTCCTTCAGAATTGCGTGTTTGGGTTCCCCTGGATCGTGCGGATCGGCGGTCTGATGCAGGGCCGGCTCGATCGTCAACGCGCCCGTCTTGAAGGCCGAAGCCGCCCCGCCGACGCTATGATTGCGCTCGATCACGCAAACCTTCCGCCCCGACTTGGCGAGCAGCGCGGCGGCAGTGAGCCCGCCGAGCCCCGAGCCGATAACCACAGCGTCAAAGGCAGGTTCACTCATGAGAGACCCCATCTGCGGCAAGGGCAACCCTCGTCACTAGAGTCTATCAGGAGGCCCAACCCGCTTGTTGATCACGATCAAGCGCCGGACGCGCTTCTCGTCCGTCACACCCGGAGCGGCATCAGCACATAGAGCGCAGACGCGCCGTCGCGATCCTGGATCAAGGTCGGCGAGCCGGGATCGGCGAGGCGGATGAGCGCGGTGTCGCCGGAAAGCTGACCGACGATGTCGAGGAGGTAGCGGGCGTTGAAGCCGATGTCGATCGGGGGCGAATCGTAGTCGACTTCGATCTCTTCGCTGGCGGAGCCCGAATCGGGATTGTTCACGGACAAAGTCATCTTGCCGTCGGCGATGGCGAGCTTGATCGCCCGGCCTCGTTCGGAAGAGAGCGTGGAGACGCGGTCGACGGCCTTTTCGAACGGCTCCTTCTCGACGACGAGCCGCTTGTCGTTGCCGGTCGGGATGACCCGCGCATAGTCGGGGAAGGTGCCGTCGATCAGCTTGGTCGTCAGCATCACGTCGCCGAACTGGAAACGCGCCTTGGCGGTCGAGATCTCGATCTCAACGTCCTGCGTCAGGTCCTCGAGCAGCTTCAGGACCTCGCCGACCGCCTTGCGCGGCGCGATGACGCCGGGCATGCCGCCCGCGCCTTTGGGCGCCGGCGTTTCGACGCGCGCGAGGCGATGCCCGTCGGTCGCGACGGCGCGCAACATCAGGGTCCCGCCGACGTCGACCGTGTGCAGGAAAATGCCGTTGAGATAGTAGCGCGTCTCTTCGGTCGAGATCGCGAATTGCGTGTTGTCGATGAGCCGCTTGAGCTCCACCGCGGGCAGCGTGAAACGATGGGAGAACTCGCCCGAGGTGATGTCGGGAAAGTCCGAAGCGGGCAGTGCCTGGAGATAGAAGCGGGACCGGCCCGAGCGCAATAGCAGTTGCCCGGTCTCGCCGGCGATTTCGAGGCTCGCCTGCGCTCCCTCCGGCAGCTTGCGCACGATGTCGTAGATCACATGCGCCGGCACGGTGGTCGCGCCGGACTGGGCGACGTCGGCGGGGACCGACTCGGTCGCCTCGAGGTCGAGATCCGTGCTTTTCAGCGCGACCTTGCCTTCGGAGGCCTCGATCAGCACGTTGGCGAGAATCGGGATCGTGTTGCGCCGCTCGACGATGCGATGCACGTGTCCCAGAGCCTTGAGCAGGACCGAACGCTCGATGGTGACCTTCATCGCTTGAATTCCGAACTCTTCGTGACGACCGACGCGCGCTGATGCGGGGTCGCGGACTTTGCCAAGGCGCTCCGGCCGGCGCAAGGGCGCGCCCCGCGCCAGCCGCCGTTTCCTTCTGGATATTAACGATTTCGTCAATCGGGCCGAAAGCTTTACCGGCCCTTAAATCGCCCGCTTTACTCTCTCTCCCTGCGTGAGGCGCGTTCTGCCCGACCCATCGGGCCGCGTCAGCGCGAGCGGGATCACGATGTTCGGGCGACGCGGCATGAAGAGCCGGACGCGGATCGAGCCGCGCCTCGACTGGCGCGACGCGGCCGGCGACGACCTGCGCGCCGATCCCGCCGACCGCCCGCCGGGCGCCCGGAGCGCGAAGCCCGCGAAGGCCCGCGGCAAGAAGGGCAGGCGCGGGCAGCGACGGTCCTCGTTCGGCCGATTTGCCTATTGGACCTTCGTGCTTGGCGTCTGGGGCGTGATCGCGCTCGCGGGGCTTGTCGCCTATGAGGCGAGCCAGCTGCCGCCGATCGACCAGCTGGCGGTGCCGAAACGCCCGCCCAACATCGCCATCCTCGCCGACGACGGCGCGCTCATCGCCAATCGGGGCGACACCGGCGGGGCGGCGGTCAGGTTGATCGACCTCCCGCCCTATCTGCCCAAGGCCTTCGTCGCGATCGAGGACCGGCGGTTTTATGAGCATTTCGGCATCGACCCACTCGGCATATCGCGGGCAGTCGTGCGCGACGTGACGGGGAAAGGCGGACTCGAGGGCGGCTCGACCCTGACCCAACAGCTCGCCAAGAACCTCTTCCTCACCCAGGAGCGCACGCTCTCGCGCAAGATCCAGGAGGCGATCCTCGCGCTCTGGCTCGAGCGCAGATATTCCAAGGACCAGATCCTCGAACTCTATCTCAACCGCGTCTATTTCGGCTCCGGCGCCTATGGGGTCGAGGCGGCGTCGCAAAAGTACTTCGGCAAGAGCGCGCGCTTCGTCACGCTGTCCGAGGCGGCGCTGCTCGCCGGCCTCATGAAGTCGCCAACCCGCCTTGCGCCTAACCACAATCTCGCCGGCGCCAACGAGCGCGCGGCGCAGGTGATCACCGCCATGGCCGAGCAGGGCCACATCACCGAGGCGATGGCCAAGATCGCGCTCGCCAACCCGGCGAAAGTCTGGCGCGACAAGAGCGCAGGCTCGATCAACTACGCCGCCGACTATGTCATGGACGCGCTCGACGACACCGTCGGCGCGATCGACGAGGACATCGTGGTGACGACCACGATCAATCTGAAGATGCAGTCCGAAGCCGAGCACGCGCTGACCGACGAGCTCAACGCCAAGGGCTTGAAGTTCGGCGTCGCCGAGGGCGCGCTGGTCGCGATCGATCCGACCGGCGCGGTCAAGGCGATGATCGGCGGGCGCAGCTACGCCGAGAGCCAGTTCAACCGCGCGGTCGCGGCGAAGCGCCAGCCGGGCTCGTCGTTCAAGCCGTTCGTCTATCTGGCGGCGCTGGAGAAGGGCCTCACCCCGGACACGGTGCGCGAAGACGCGCCGATTTCGGTCAAGGGCTGGAATCCGGAGAACTACAGCCGGGAATATTTCGGCCCGGTCACGCTGACGAAGGCTCTGTCGCTGTCGCTCAACACGGTCGCGGTCCGGCTCGGCCTCGAGGTCGGGCCGAAGGCGGTCGTCGCGGTCGCCCACCGGCTCGGCATCGCCTCCGAGCTCGACCCGGTTCCTTCAATCGCGCTTGGCGCCTCAGAAGTCACGCCGCTCGAAATGGTCTCGGCCTACGCGGCCTTCGCCAATGGCGGGATCGGCGTGCAGCCGCATGTGATCTCGAGAGTGCGCACCGCCGACGGCAAGCAGCTGTATGCCCGGCGCAACGCAAGCTTCGGGCGGGTGATCGAGCCGCAATATGTGGCGATGATGAACGAGATGATGGAGGAGACGTTGCTCACCGGCACCGCGCATAAGGCCGAGTTGCCCGGCTGGCAGGCGGCCGGCAAGACGGGCACGAGCCAGGATTGGCGCGACGCGTGGTTCGTCGGCTACACGAGCTATCTCGTCGCCGCGGTGTGGCTTGGCAACGACGACAACAGCCCGACGAAGAAAGTCTCTGGCGGCAACCTGCCGGTGGAGATCTGGAGCCGGTTCATGAAGGCAGCCCACGAGGGCGTGCCGGTCGCAGGTCTCCCGCTCGGGGTCTGGCGCAATCCCGATGCGCCGAACCCCTTCCTGCCGCCACTGGACCTCACAGGCGCGCAGGCGCCGACACCGCTGCCCGGCGGACGGGGCGGTCTCGCTCCGATCTCGGCGAGCGCGCCGCCCGATCCCGCATCGCCCGCCCCCCGCGCCGCGGCTGCGCCCGCCCCCCGCGCCGCGGCTGCGCCCGCGCCCGTGGTCAACGGCGCTCCGGTCCCGCCTGCCCCGGTTCCGAACGCCGGCGGCCAGCCGGGGCAGCGCGACAAGAGCCTGTTCAACAAGATCTTCGGAACGCTGTGATCGACGACGTCGAAATTGCCCGCGCGCTGCATGTCGTGTTCGTCGCCCACTGGATCGGCGGCGTCGCTTTCGTGACCCTCGTTGCCCTGCCGCTCGCGCGGTCGTACCCCGACGCGGGGAAGGGTTGGGCGCTGTTCGAGGCGATCGAAAGCCGTTTCGCGGCGCAGGTTCGGTTCTCGATTCCGCTCGCCGGGGCTACCGGGCTCTGGATGGCGTGGCGGCTCGATCTCTGGGGCCTGTTCGCGAGCCCCGCGTTCTGGTGGATGGATGCGATGGTCCTGCTGTGGGCGCTCTTCATGCTGATCGTCTTTGTCATCGAGCCTCGCGCGCACCGACGCATCGCCGCAATGGCCGCTGAGGATCCCGCGGCCCTTCTCATCCGGCTTTCGCGCGTCCATTTCGTCCTGCTCACGGCAGGGATCGTCACGATCTTCGGCGCGGTCGCCGGCGCGCACGGGGGCGTGTTCGGATGATCGTGGGGCTGGCGACCGTCGAGTTGCACTCGAAAGAGTCTCTGACTAAAGTCAGAGAATGGACAGTGCGCAGGTTCAGCGGGTTCGCAGCTTCAATCGCCTGGTCGCGCAGCGCATCGGCGCGCTGGAGGAGAGCTATCTCAAGCGCGGGCGGCCGCTCGGCGAAGCGCGTCTCATCTTCGAGATCGGCCACGATGGAGCGGACTTGCGCGTGCTGCGCGACAGGCTCGGGCTCGATTCCGGTTACCTCAGCCGGCTTCTCAGCTCGCTGACGGGGCAAGGCCTCGTCGAGGTCGGCAGGGACGCAAGCGACGGCCGGTTGCGCCGCGCGATCCTCACGCGCAAGGGACGCGCCGAGCTTGCGGCTTACGGCCGCCTCTCCGATGCGCTCTCCGCCTCGATGCTCGCGCCTCTCGATTTGGACCAGCGCGAGCGGCTGGTCAGCGCGATGGCCGAGGTCGAGCGATTTCTGCGAGCGGGCAGGGTCGAGCTCTCGTTCGAAGCGCCCGCCAGCCCCGACGCGAGGACGTGCCTTGACGCCTATTTTCGTGAAATCGCCGAGCGCTTCGAGGCTGGATTCGACCCTGCTCAGGACCGCACCCCTTCTGACGACGAGCTGACGCCGCCCAAAGGATGGTTCGTCGTGGCGCGGCTCGAGGGCGAACCGGTCGGCTGTGGCGCGCTCAAGCGGGTCGACGACGCGACGGGCGAAATCAAGCGGGTCTGGACGGCGCCATCGGCGCGCGGGCTCGGCGTGGCGCGGCGGGTGCTGCACAAGCTTGAAGGCGCGGCGCGCGACGCCGGCCTCATCACGCTTCGCCTCGACACCAACAAGGCGCTGACCGAAGCGCACGCGCTCTATCGCAACGAAGGCTACCGCGAAGTCGAGCGTTTCAGCGACAACCCGTATGCGCATCACTGGTTCGCAAAGCGGCTCTCCTCATCCTGAGGCGGCGCACGGGCGAGCGTGGCCCTCGAAGGATGATCCAGTTGGCGGCGTCATTGCGAGGAGCGTCAGCGACGAAGCAATGACGGCCCGGGGAGCCTCAGAACCCGTAGAATTCGCGGCGCAGCGCGTCCTCGTAAAGCCTCTTCCGGTAATCGGCTTCCTTGTGCAATTTATGCTCGCTGAAGTGCGCCGCCTCCCACTTGTCGAGTTCGGCGACCGAGTGCTCGCTGCCCGAGGCGAGCGCCTCTTCGTCGCGGATCGCCGCCACCCATGCGTCAACGGCCTTCTTGTAGTCCGCCTGCAGTCGGTCCAGTTCCTGCTTAAGATCCGCCGAAATATCCGCCATGGGTTCCCCCTGTTCTTTCTCGATTACCCTTGCTCTATGAACAAAAGACGACACTCAGAGCGATCGGCGGGCGCGGCAACGAGCGGCGTGGAAATCATCGGGCCGGCCGCCGACCGCGGTTGGGTTCCGTCATGGCGGGGCTTGTGTGGGGGACGTCGAATTGCTTTTGCCGAGTTTGGGCATTACTCCTCAAATCGTTCGCTCATCCCCGCCGATTTCGCCGGCGCGATCGAAGCGTCGGGCTTCAGCGCCGGCAGGCCCGGATCGCGGAAGCGGTTGACGATCGGATAGCGCCGGTCCCGGCCAAAATTCTTCGGGCCGACCTTGACGCCGGGCGCCGACTGGCGGCGCTTGTATTCGGCGAGATAGAGGAGTTTTTCGACCCTGCGCACCGTGTCGGGGTCGAACCCCTCGGCGATGATGTCGGCGAGCCGCATCTCTTTTTCCACCAGCCCATGCAGGATCGCGTCGAGCACCGGATAGGGCGGCAGCGAATCCTCGTCCTTCTGGTTCTCGCGCAATTCCGCGCTCGGCGGCTTGACGAGAATATTCTCGGGGATCACCTCGCCGTCCGGCCCGAGCGCGCCGACCGGCTTCCAGCTGTTGCGCAAGGCCGAGAGCCGGAATACCTCCATCTTGTAGAGGTCCTTGATCGGATTGAAGCCGCCATTCATATCGCCGTAGAGGGTCGCGTAGCCGACCGACATTTCCGACTTGTTGCCGGTCGTCACCACCATCGCGCCGGTCTTGTTGGAGATCGCCATCAGGATCACGCCCCGCGCACGGCTCTGAATGTTCTCCTCAGTGATGTCGCGTGGGCGTCCCGCGAACATTTTGGCGAGCGCGTCCTCGACGCCCTCGACCGGCTCGGCGATCGGCACGATGTCGTAGCGCAGCCCAAGCGCCTCGGCGCAGGCGGCGGCGTCGGAAAGCGATTCGTTCGAGGTGAAGCGATAGGGCAGCATGACCGCGTGGACGCGCTCGCGTCCGAGCGCGTCGACCGCCATCGCCGCCGAGAGCGCCGAGTCGACGCCGCCGGAGAGGCCGAGCACCACGCCGGGAAAGCGGTTGTTGTCGACATAATCGCGGAGGCCCATCACGCAGGCCGAATAGTCGGCCTCGTCGCCCTCCTCGACCGTCTCGCGCGGGCCCTCGACGCAGCGCCATCCCTTGCCGGTCCGCTCCCAGACCGTGCGCGCGACCATGGGCCGGAAGGCCGGGAGCTGCACCGCGAGGCTGCGGTCGGCGTTCAGCGCGAACGAGGCGCCCTCGAAGACGAGCTCGTCCTGTCCGCCGACGAGGTTGAGATAAATCAGCGGCAGGCCGCTCTCAACCACGCGCGAAACCGCGACATTCTGGCGGATTGCGAGCTTGTCGCGCTCGTAAGGCGACGCGTTGGCGACGAGCAGGATCTCGCCGCCGGTCTCGAGGATGCATTCGACCGGGTCGGGTCCCCAGATGTCCTCGCAGATCGGGACGCCGATGCGCACCCCCTTAAAGACGATGGGGCCCGGCGATGGACCCGGCGCAAACACCCGCTTCTCGTCGAAAACGCCGTAGTTCGGCAGGTCGACCTTGAACCGCACCGCTTCGATCCGGCCATCCGCGAGGAGCGCCATCGTGTTGTGCAGCTTGCCCTCCTCGACCCAAGGCAGGCCGACCAGCACCGCCGGGCCGCCGTCCGCCGTCTCCCGCGCCAGCTCCTCGCAGGCCGCGCGGCAGGCCTCCTGGAACGCCGGTTTCAGCACGAGATCCTCCGGCGGATAGCCAGCGAGGTAGAGCTCAGGCGCCAGCACGAGGTCGGCGCCGAAGGCGGCGGCCTCTGAGCGCGCCGCTCTCAGCCGGTCGCGGTTGCCCGCGATGTCGCCGACGATCGAGGGGATTTGCGCGAGCGCGATGACGAGACGATTGGCGGGCGAGGGCATGGGCTGAGACTTAGCGCGGGGCGCGAGACGCGCGCAATCGGCAGGCAGGACGGCGCGCGATCGATGCGGAGCTCTCCCTTCTCCCGTTCGATGGGAGAGGGGTCGCGCGCCTTCCGCAGAGCCTCAACGATCGCCGCTCGCCTGCGCTCCACAAGGGAACGGCGGGAAGTCGGCGCAAACGATCAGGGTCCAAAAAAGTCTGGCCTCGCCACCGAGTTATCGCCGCCCGGTCCAACCGGTCACGGCCCGAAGTCGGGCCATTTCGCTGCCTCGAGCTGGCCCTTGATCGTCTCGATTTCGAGCTTGTCCTTCTCGACGTGGCGCGTCCAGAGCGCGCCGGCCGCGGCCTTGAGCGCGTCGACCACAGGACCGACTGCCGCCTTCACGGCTTCGTCGACGATGCCCCTCCCTTCCGAGGCCTTCGCCGCGCTGATCGCGTCGTTGCAAACCTCTTGCAGGCCCGCGCCCGCCTTCTCGAGATTGGCGTTCATTTTTGGCAGGTCGGCCGGATTTCCGCCCTGGACGAGCGCGACGGTCAAGCCGGCGATGACCCCATCCGCCGCGGCCTTCGCGCCGCCATACGCGATCCGCCCATTCACGATCGAAGTCTTGTCCCCTGCGGTCTTCAGGAGGTCGACGCAGGCCTGCGCCTGCGACCGTTCCTGTGCAAGCTGGCCGACCGCGTCCGGCCATCCCACCGCCGATTGCGCCATGGCTTCCGCGACGACAGAGACCATCAGCGCAGCCGCGATAATGCCCGCGGTCCTCATCAATCTGCCCCATGTTCAACGCGCTGCCGGAGGCGCACTCAAGGCTTCGACATGGCGATAGGGAAATCCGGGATGACATCCGGCTTGTTCATGACGGGGTGCTGCTGGCCGCCGGTTAGGACCTGATGCGAAATAACCGCTTTAGCCGATGCCGGGCGCTCGCGCGAACTGGAATGGCATGGGGTTGCGGGCGCGAACCAGCCCCATGGCTCGGAGAGAGTTAGTATCCGCGGGCCTTCTGTTGCTTGAGCTTCTTAATTCTATGGCGTTGGTAAAGGTCGATCTCTCGTGACAGGGGCGTATTACGATGAAATCCGAGGAGGGTTATTGAGACTAGATTGGCGTCCCGGGTTTGTGGGCCGCCGACATCGAGGCAGCAGATTATGCCTCCTTCGTCTCCAGTATAAAATACGTCGATTACGTTGCACCTTTCCGGAATAGGCATCTCCGGAGACTTTTCCGCCAACAATCGTATGAGGCTTTGTGAAAGCCTCGCTTCGATCGGAACGACCGTCTTCAGTTTTTCCAAGAGGAAGTTGGTTTTCTCAAGATCGTCGATCATCAATCGTCCTTGGCTAGGCGAGGTCCGTATTTTGAGAGGGACGGGCTGGGTTGCATCCAACTGTGTTTAGAGGAAATCGGGGAGATCGTGTAATTCCACTCGCCGTGGAAGCTGTCGTGCTCAAAGTTGATGGAGGCCATTTCCCTATCGGAGACCTTTATGCCTTTAGGATATTTGTTTTCGTCGAGGCAGCAGTGGACGTTGAGGCCCGTTCGGGTCTTGGTTGAGCCGATCAGTTGGATGATGACCTGATGACTGATAAGCGGCTTGGCGCGCCAATTTTGAGTAATGAACGCGAACAGCTTGTGCTCGATACGGTTCCACTTGCTGGTGCCGGGGGGATGATGAGCGACGGTGATGGCAAGGCCGGTCTCGTTGGCGAAGACCTGAAGCTCACGCTTCCATAGTCGGACACGAGCCCCATTGCTGCCCCCGCAATCCGCAGTGATCAAAAGACTGGTTGCACCGAGATAACGCTTCTGCCCCAGGGCGCGCCACCAGCGGCGGACGCTCTCGACCGCAAAAGCAGCCGTGTCGTGATCTATGCCGAGATTTACCCAGCCCGTATTCGCCGCAAGATCGTAAACGCCATAGGGCGCAACCTTGCCGAGTTCAGGGATTTGGAAATCGTGAACCCGCACCGCTTGCGGCCTTCCCTTCTGCCGCAGCTCGCGTCCGCCATTCTTGAAGTCGCCGACCAGCTCTTTTTTCTTGGTGTCGACAGAGATCGCTGGCTGGCTCGTGCTTTGGAAGTCTTTGATCTTCTGGTTGATGTGTTCGAATTGGGCGTCGCGATCCGGATGCGTCGCCCCCTCAAGGGTTTTCTTGTTGGCCTGAAGGCTGAACCCCAGGTCCCGGAGCAAGCGGCCGACCAATTTTTGACTGGCCGTATAGCCGCGATCAGCCAACGCCCGGACGAGGTGGCGCTGACTCTTGCTCACCCAGAGCAGCGCCGCTTCGGGATCGCCACGGATCGCCGATTGCACAAGGTCACCAAGCGCCTCCACGAGGCCAGGCTCTGTCTCGGTCTTTGGTTTGCGACCGCCGCCGGGACGACGGATGCGGCCGATCAGCGGGCCATGTGCGTTCCGCAAATCCGAGAGGCCGCGCCCGATCGTGCTACGCGCAATGCCGGTGGCCTCGTAGACAGCAGCCAGGCCGCCACGCCCTGCGGTTTGAGCCTCGTTCGCCGCGAACAGGCGACGGGAACGTTCGTTTAGATGGAGAGAAACTCCCTCATACCGCATCCTGATGGCGGCAACGTCTATCATCTTAGTCGGCTCGATCTCATCGAGCGAAAGAATCATGCCCTGCCCATCCCGTCCAGAGCCGGCCAGAAAAATAAGCGCCGCGCCGCCAGATCGATTTAGATATTTTGTCTCAGGCCCTAAGCATCGATTGCGCCTTGGCTCCATCCCAGTCCAGTCGGGCCGAGGTTGAGCTGGAGGATGCCCACGCAGCACGCGTTGTGCGCGCAAGTGTTTCCTCCCAACTCAATCATCGCCATTGCGGCCATCGAGCAGGACTTAAGGCCTGACTGGAGTCCCTGCGCGTTATTGAGCGCGTCCGCGACCTGCTGTGCGGTCACAGTCTCGCAGGCGAACGCGGTCAGGGCGTGGAGGTAGATTAAGCTTGTCAGCAGAGCAACAAGACGCAGAACCATCGAACTCTCCTATTCGGCGAGAGCGATTGTGCGATCGCAGGGCTCATCGGTGTTGCTGAAGGGAACCGCCTTTCCCCCAATTACGGCGGAGAAGGTCAAGGTGTTGGCTTTCGGATCATAGGACATATGAGCGACGTCAGCCGGAGAGGTGCTGCCAACTCGGCAGATGGATCAAAAGACTGGTTGCACCGAGATAACGCTTCTGCCCCAGGGCGGTGACGGCCCGGTTGAGCTGACGGGGGGTGATCGGATTGATCGGGTTCTGGCCGGGAAAGAGCCAGACCGGCGGCCGCGCCGCCCGCCACCAGTCGCGCAGGAGTTCGAGAAGTTGCCGGGAGAGCATCACATAGCGATCCCGCTGCCCCTTGCCCTGCTCGACCCGCAGCATCATGCGCTCACTGTCGATGTCGGACACTTTCAGGTTCGCGACCTCGGACACCCAAAGGCCCGCGCCGTAGGCGACGCTGAGCGCGGCCTTGTACTTCAGGCTGGGGGCGGCTTCGAGGAGCCGCGCGACCTCCTCTGGACTCAGCACGATCGGCGCCTTGCGCGGCTCGGTCACGGTCCTCAGAGGGCGGACGAGGTCGGGCCGTTCGAGCGTCACGTTGAAAAAGAACCGCAGCGCGGCGATGGCGGCGTTGATGGTCGAAGCGCTGATCTGTTGCTGCGCCATATGCAGTTGAAAGCGTCGAAGGTCCTCCTTCGTCGCCGTATCGGGCGAGCGGCCGAGCAAGGCCGTAAAGTTCCTCACATTCCGAACGTAGTCCCTCCGGGTGTCTTCGCTGAACCGGCGCGCCGTCATGTCGTCGATCATGCGCTGACGCAGCGGGCTGATGGGCTTCTCGGACATCGAAAGCTCCTGTCTCGCATGGGGTTGTGAACCCCACGATCTTGAGACAGGTCCGAGCCTTCGCGTTCCTCCTTACCTCTCGCACGCCCTCTCCGCGCGCTCGCCGCCACTACCGCATCTGCGCATTGAACGAACCTGCTCCTTCGGCGCAGGAGGAAAGGGGCTGAGGTGAAGCCTCCCGTCTGAGAGGATGTGATCGTCACATCCACCCCCTCTCAAGACAGGAGGCCCCGATGGCCACGACGAGCCCTCTTCGCCAGCGCATGATCGAAGACATGATGATCCGCAACCTTTCGCGGGCGACGCAGCAATCATACATCTACGCGGTCGCGAGGTTCAGCCGCCATTTTAACTCATCCCCCGATCGTCTCGGCATGGAGGAGGTCCGCGCCTACCAGCTGCATCTCGTCGCAAAGAACCATTCGTGGTCGCACATCAACCAAGTCGCATGCGCCTTGCGGTTCTTCTATGGCGTTACCCTGGGACAGAAGGAGGCCTTCGAACGGATCGTTTTCGGCAGAGAGCCTGAGAAGCTTCCGGCGGTCCTGAATGCCGAGGAAGTCGTCCGCTTTCTGGAAGCGGTTGAGGGATTGCGCAATCGTATCGCGCTGACCACTGCTTATGCTGCAGGCTTGCGGGTCAGGGAAGTCACGCGTCTGAGGATCGCCTCCATCGACAGCACGCGGATGTTGATCCACATCGAGATGGGCAAAGGCGGCAAGGAACGATACGCCATGTTGTCGCCGCGCCTTCTCTACATTCTCCGCACTTATTGGCGGCGCGCGCGACCAAGTGTCTGGCTGTTCCAAGGCCAGGAACCCGGCAATCATGTGAGCACGGGCGCCTTGCAGGACGCTTGCCGCAGGGCGCGAAAGCAAGCCAGGATCGACAAGCCCGTCACCGCGCATACGTTGCGGCACAGTTTCGCCACCCATCTCCTGGAGGCTGGCGTCGACATTCGCATCATTCAGGCGTTGCTCGGCCATGCCGACCTGTCTTCGACGACGCGCTATGCACATGTCGCCACGAACCTGATCGCCAGCACGCCGTGCCCCTTCGATCGACTTCATGCCAGTTGATCCCGCCTGAATAGCCGGCGCGCATGCGTTCGAAGCTGGAGGTGGCGGACATTTTTCGCCGCCACGGCGACACGTTTCGCGCTGCGCAGGGCAACCGGCTCTCCCTCGATCAACGCAAGGTCATGGCCGCGATCGAGGCATGCCGAACGTCGGCGCTCGGCGGTCATGTCGAGCGGTGCGAGGATTGCGGCGAGATCCGCGTCGCCTACAATTCCTGCCGCGATAGGCATTGCCCGAAGTGCCAGGGTCTGGCGCGCCTCCAATGGCTTGCAGATCGCCGCGCCGAACTGCTGCCCGTTGCCTATTTTCATGTCGTCTTCACCGTGCCGTCGCCAATCGCGGCGATCGCTCTCCAGAACAAGGCACTCGTCTACGACATCCTGTTCAAGGCGGCTGCCCAGACGATCCGCGTCATCGCTGCCGACCCAAAACATCTCGGCGCCGAGACCGGCATGATCGCGATCCTGCACACATGGGGGCAGACCCTCACCCATCATCCCCATGTTCACTGCATCGTGCCGGGCGGCGGCCTCGGACCGGACGGGCGCTGGGTCGAATGCAAGCCGAACTTCTTTCTCCCCGTTCATCTTCTCTCGCGCTGCTATCGTCGCCTGTTTCTCGAACGTTTGCGAACGGCCTTCGACGCTGGCGGCATTGTGTTTCACGGCGAACTCGTGCGACTGCGCGACCCCTCCGAGTTCGCGCAATATCTCAAACCCCTGGCGAATATCCCCTGGGTCGTCTTCGCAAAGCGTCCTTTCGCCGGGCCCTCACAGATCCTCGAATATCTTGGTCGCTACACGCATCGCGTCGCCATCGCCAACGGCCGTCTTCTCGATTGCCACGATGGCCGCGTCAGCTTTCGGTGGAAGGACTACCGCGCCCAAAACAAGTCCAAGGCGATGACGCTGGACGCCAACGAGTTCATGCGCCGCTTTCTCACGCACGTCTTGCCCAAGGGCTTCCGCCGCATTCGCCACTTCGGCTTCCTCGCCAACTCTTGCTGCGTCCAAAAGCTCGCTCGCATCCGCGCCGCGCTGGACGTTCCCAATCCCGAGCCGAGCGTCGAATTCAAAGACTACCGCGAGCGTTACGCGCTGCTCACCGGCCGGCGCCTCGACATCTGCCCTTGTTGCGGCGGCCGCATGGTCGACGCAGATTTATGGCAGCATCCTTCGCCGCCACGTTCAGCGCCACGGTGTGACAGCTCATGACGCCAAGCTCGCCAACCATGTCTCCGCGCCCAACCAATATGACACGCGCACGATCCAGCGTCGCGCGCCGGCAAACTTGCGCCTTCCAGATCGACAACGACCATGTCGGCCCATGAACCCAGCAAAGATCGTCCAGGCTTCGCGACTATCGCGTTTCGAACCTTTCCGACGCTGTCGCCCGCGCCCACCCCGCCAGCTGTAACGGATGCGCTCAACGCTCCTCGCGAACGACCAACGCCCATAGCTCGCGGCTAACGACCCCGCAGCTTCGTTCAATCCGGCTTCAAATAGGTCCCGCCTCATCCCACGCGGTAGCCTTTTGCGCTGCGGGACCTATTTGAACCCTCAGGCATT
>CAVRMF010000029.1:0-307370 GCA_963721905.1 uncultured Alphaproteobacteria bacterium | reverse complement strand
CGACGTTCAGGAGCGTCTCGAAGCCATGATGCCCAAGGGCGTGGCGCCACTGCGCCTGTTCACAACGCTCGCGCGCGACGCGCGGCTTTTCAAACGGTTCATGGCGGGCGGCCTTCTCGACAAGGGAAACCTCAGCCTGCGCCACCGGGAAATCGTGATCGACCGGATCACGGCGTTGTCACGCTCAGAGTACGAGTGGGGGGTTCACGTCGCTTTCTTTGCCGAACGCGCCGGGCTGGACGAGGCGCAGGTCTCCTCGACCGCGCAAGCAGGGGCGGCCGATCCTGTCTGGAGCGAGCCGGAGCGCGCCTTGCTCACGGTCTGCGATCAACTCCACGCCACCTGCGACATTGACGATGACGCATGGACCGCGATCCGGGCTCATTTCTCGGAGGAGGCGATTCTTGAAATTCTGATGCTGGCGGGCTCGTATCGCATGGTCAGCTATCTAACGAATGCGTTGCGCCTGCCATGCGAATCCTTCGCCAGGAGTTTCCCGGCCGAGACCGCGCCCTCGGGCAATTCCTGAAGCCTGATATCGATCTCCCGCCACCGATCGCCTCCCGTTGGTCGGCCATGAAACCGCTCCGGAAGGCGGTCATTCTTACGCGGATGGATCGCACGAATGGCGATAGACTTCGGCGTCGAATTACAATCCTGAGAGGAGCCTGGACATGAGCGCCCGTGATGAAATGATCCGCAAGCGAGCCTACGAGTTATGGGAAAAGGCCGGCATGCCCCAAGGTCGAAGCGAAGAGTTCTGGTTCGCCGCGCGAACCGAGTTCGAAACCAAGGCGCCGCCCGCCGAGAAACAAGAAACGGCCGCCCCCGTTCCCGCGCCCAAAGCGTCGCCAGCGCCGCCTGCCGCCAAACCGGCCGCCAAAGCCAGCGCTGCGGCCCGGCCAGGGACAAAACCGAAAGCGAAAAAGACCTAGGTGTGCAGTCCCGGAGTGTAATGGTGCATCATCGTTCCTGAGTTGTCAGGAGGAGGATGTTCTATGGCAAGCGTTCTGCATGGCAGCGCCCGCACGACGCCGCGTATTCGAGCCGAGCTCCAAGCGTCGAAAGAGAGCGCCCGCTCCCTTGCAGCGCGCTACGACCTGAACCCCAAGACTGTGCGGAAGTGGCGCCAGCGGACCACGACGGCCGATGCGCCGATGGGGCCGAAGGCTCCGAAGAGCACGGTGCTGACGCCAGCCGAGGAAGCCATCGTGGTAGCGTTCCGCCAGAAGACGCTGTTGCCGCTGGACGACGTGCTGGGCTGCCTGAGGGATACCATTCCCAACCTCAGCCGGAGCGCGCTGCACCGTTGCCTCCAGCGGCATGGGATCTCCAGGCTTCCGAAGGAAGAGGCCAGCGACAAGCGCAACCGGTTCAAGAGCTACCAGATCGGCTATGTCCACATCGACAGCTGCGAACTGCGACACACCGACGGCAAGCTGGTCATGTTCCTGGCGATCGACCGGGTCTCGAAATTCACCTACGTCGAGTTCCACGACAGCGCCGGAAAGAAGGAGGGAGCAGCTTTTCTGAGAAATGTCGTGGCCGCCTTCCCCTACAAAATCCACACCGTGCTAACCGATAACGGTATGGCCTTCGCCGATCTGCCCAAGAATTGCCAAGGCCCCAGCCGGCGTTTCCTCGGCCCGCACATCTTCGATCGCGTCTGCATCGAACATGGGATCGAGCACCGGTTGACCAAGCCCTATCATCCCTGGACCAACGGCCAGGCAGAGCGAATGAACCGAACCATCAAAGACGCCACAGTCAAAGTCTTCCACTACGAAGACCTCGAAAGCCTCAAGGCGCACGTACTGGCCTTCGTCACAGCCTACAACTTCGCCAAGCACCTAAAGGCGCTAAAATGGCGAACGCCCTATCAGGCCATCTGCAATGCATGGACGAACGACCCCGCCGCCTTCAAAATCAACCCGCGCCATCTCATTCCGGGACCACACACCTAGCCGCTCGTCAAATCTGCGGCGCCCAGGAGGCGGGCCCTGCGGCGCCAGTCGCCTCTTCCCCGCGACGCGCCTCGATCGCCTCGATCGTTGCCCGCAGGACCTCGGTCACGCCGCGTTGCGCGACGGTCGAGAGCAAGATCGGCCTTGAGCGCTTGACGTCATCGGCGACCGGTGGGCCGTAGGACCGCATTGCCCGCTTCAGCCGCTCGATTTGCGTCTTCAGCGTCTCCTCGTCGACCGCGTCAACCTTCGACAGCGCGACGATCTCCGCCTTGTTCTCCAGCCCCTCGCCATAGGCCGCGAGCTCGCGTCGGATGGTGCGGTAGTCGCTGCCGGCGTTGGCGCCGGTCGGGTCGACGAGATGCACAAGCGCGCCGCAGCGCTCGACATGGCCGAGGAAACGGTCGCCAAGACCGTGCCCTTCATGCGCCCCCTCGATGAGGCCGGGAATGTCGGCGAGCACGAAGTCGCGCCCATCGATCCGCACGACCCCGAGCCCCGGATGGAGCGTCGTGAACGGATAGTCGGCGATCTTGGGCTTGGCCGCCGAAACCGCGGCGAGAAACGTCGATTTGCCGGCGTTGGGCAATCCGACAAGGCCCGCGTCGGCGATCAGCTTCAGCCGCAAGATCAGCGTGCGCTCGATTCCCGGCTGGCCGGGGTTCGCCCTGCGCGGCGCGCGATTGGTCGAGGTGGTGAAATGCGCGTTGCCGAAGCCGCCGTTGCCGCCCTGAGCGACGATGGCGCGCTGGCCCTCGGCGATGAGGTCGGCGATGAGCGCGCCGCTTTCCTCATCGATCACCTGGGCGCCGACCGGGACCTTCAACACCGCGTCGGCGCCGCGCCCTCCCGCCCGGTTCTTGCCCATGCCGTGCATGCCGGTCCTGGCCTTGAAGTGCTGCTGGTAGCGGAAGTCGATCAACGTGTTGAGGCCGCCGGCGCATTCAACCACGACGTCGCCGCCGCGGCCCCCGTCGCCGCCGTCGGGCCCGCCGAACTCGATGAATTTCTCGCGCCGGAACGAGACGCAACCCGCCCCGCCGTCGCCGGAGCGAACGAAGACGCGCGCCTGATCCAGGAATTTCATAGGCCCCCGCTCGTCCGCACGGCGCCCCGATCGGCGGACAGCTGCCGCCTCAGTACGCCAGCGTCGACCCAGGCCTGACGGGTCAGACTGAACCTGTGGCACTCGACGAGGCCGCCCCGCGCCGGCGCGCCAAGAGGCCCGGTCGACGCGATCGCGAAGCCGCACTTCTCCAGCACGCGGCGGGAGGCGGCGTTCTCGATCCGGACATTCGCCAGGATCTCGACCGCGGACGTCAGCCCAAATCCGGACTTGACCATGGCGCGGGCGGCCTCGGTCGCGAGACCCTTGCCCCAGACCTCCGGCGCCAGCGCAAAGCCCAGCGTCAGGCGGTCCGTGCCGCGGGACTCGAGGCTGATCGAACCGACGACATCGCGCTTGCCCTTCGAGGGCGTCATCACGAGGGTCAGGTCGCGCCCCGATGCATTGGCTTCCCGGCCGGCGTAGATGAACCGCTCGGCGGAACCCGGGGGATAGGGATGGGGCATGCGGGCGGTAAAGCGCGCAACTTCCCATAAGGAGCAGAAGCGATGGATCGCCGGGGCGTCGGATGCGCGCGGCCAGCGCAGCCAGAGCCTCGCCGTCTCCAATCGGAACACATCGTCTCTGGCAAGATCGGGAAACATGAAAGCTCCGGCTGAGCCGCCCCGATTGGGGCCCTAAACGACGAAGGAGACGCGGCGACCGCATCCCCTTCGTAAGCTGCTCGGCTTACCGGACGGATGAAAGGACTTTTGGCCTTTCAGTCTCATCTCGAAGCTTTTTTGGTTTCGAGAACGTCCGCGGGGCTGATCGCCGGAGTGGGGTTCTCGTCTTTCAACCCCGCCTTCTACTCTGCCGCGCCTTGCGCGCGTACAGTTACATATTGACGGCCGTCGCCTTTGATCTCGAAGGCGACCTCGCCGGTCGCGGTCGCAAACAGCGTATGGTCTGTGCCCATGCCGACGTTGCGTCCCGCGTGGAACTTGGTGCCGCGCTGACGGACGAGGATATTGCCGCTGACGACGCGCTCGCCGCCGTATTTCTTCACGCCGAGTTGCCGGCCCGCTGAATCGCGGCCGTTGCGCGACGAACCGCCAGCCTTCTTATGAGCCATAGCCTTGCTCCAAAACCCTTTGGCACCATCCTGAAGAGAGCGCGCTCGTCCTATCTATACTGCAATCGGGCGGACGAGGGAATTGCTCGCCTCGCTGCCCAACGCTTCAGGCGCCCGCCTGGATGCCGGTGATCCGCACGATCGTCAAATCCTGCTTGTGGCCGCGCTTGCGCTTCGAATTCTTGCGGCGCCGCTTCTTGAAGGCGATGACCTTTGGCCCACGGGTCTGTTCGACGATGGTGCCAACGACGCTCGCGCCCGCCACATGCGGGGCGCCGATATGGTTGGTCGCGCCGTCGAAGAGGGCAAGCACTTCGTTGAACACCACCTCAGCGCCGGCTTCGCCGGGCAGCGACATGACGGTAATCTTTTTCTCGGCGGCGACCGTGTATTGCTTGCCGCCGGTCTTGATGACTGCGAACATCGTTTTTCCCGTGTTCCGCCCGGCTCGTTGCGCTTAGGACGCGGCCGGCTTCTTTGCAGTGGACCGAAACGCGGCTCTTGAAGGAACCGCGGGCGAACGCTCCGGCTGGCCCATCAAACGCTGGCGCAGAAAACCAAAAGCGCGGCCGAAGCCGCGCTGGAGCGTGCGAGCCTATAGAGGGGCAGCCGCCCGAAGTCAACCGGTTTTGCGAAGCCGCCTGCTGGCCGCGCCCGGCGATCGCGGCTACAATCGCATGCGATTTGACCTCGGGCGTTTCCCATGTTTCTCGACTGGCTGCTGGCGAGCTTCCATCATCTCGCGGTGTTCTCGCTCGCCGGCATTCTCGCAGCCGAACTGGCCTTGACAGCGACCGTCCTCGACGGCCGTACGATGCTCAGGCTCGCCCGCATCGACGCGTGGTTCGGCCTCGTGGCGGCGATCGTGGTCGGGGCGGGGCTGTTGCGGATCTTTTTCGCCGCGAAGGGCTTCGACTATTACGTCGCCAACACTTTCTTCTGGATCAAGATGGCGCTCTTTGTCGCCGTCGGCGTGATTTCAACCGTCCCGACTTTCTCCTTCATCGTCTGGCGTCGCAGGGTCCGCGCCGACGCTGCTTTCCTTCCGCCCGCCGCGGAAGTCTCGCGGTTGCGCAAGGCGCTCTACGCCGAGGCCGCGCTCTTTGCCCTGATTCCGCTCTGCGCCGCCGCCATGGCGCGCGGCTACGGCATGTGAGGCTCGCGGGCCGCACGCGCCTGACTCCCCATATGTTTGGAATTGCGCTAGCCAGCATTTGCTTGGCGTGGCGACCCTATCATTATCGCAGGCTTCCGGCGTCTGGACCAGAAATTGTCGACTTATCTTATCACTCACAAGGATTGCTGTTAGCGACAATCGGGGGACTGCCGGAGCCTTTAAAAGACGTACGCACATTGTTAATAATGGCCTGCCCTTTTCGTCATTTGCGCCTCTTGCGCGTCAGAAAAAGACACCTAAGAGCTTGAAAAGCCTCAGCCGCTCGCGAAAACGCACACCCGGGCGCGAGCCGCGGAGAGCTCAACTCTGATTCAAGCCAACGCCGGACCGCCTAGTCGATCAGCCGGTAGGCCGGCAGCGTCAGGAACTCCTCGAATTCGTCGGCGAGCGACATGTCCGAGAAGAGTTTGATCGCCTCCGGAAACCGCCCGCCCCCGAAGGCCTTTGGCCCGACCTCGCCCTTGACCCGCTCCATCTCCCCTTTAAGCGCGGTCCGGAACATGTCGGGCGTGACTTCGCGGCCATCGTCGAGTCTGGCCTTGAGATGGATCCATTGCCAGACCTGGGCGCGCGAGATCTCCGCAGTCGCCGCGTCCTCCATCAGGTTATAGATCGGCACGGCGCCGCGCCCGCGGAGCCACGCCTCGATATATTGCACCCCGACGCGGATATTCTCGCGCAGGCCCTCCTCGGTCCGCTTGCCCTTGTGCATTTGCACGAGGTCGGTCGCCGTCACATGCACGTCCTTGCGCAGGACCGAGAGCTGGTTCGCCTGCGGCATCAGCCGGTCGAACACCTCCATCGCGATCGGAACGAGATCGGGATGGGCGACCCAGGTGCCGTCGTGGCCGTTGCCCGCCTCGCGCTCCTTGTCGGCGCGCACCTTGGCGAAGGCGGCGTCGTTGGCGTGCGCGTCGCCCTTGACCGGAATCTGCGCCGCCATCCCGCCCATCGCGAAAGCGCCGCGGCGGTGGCATGTCTTGATCAGCAAGAGCGAGTAGGCGTTGAGGAACGCCTTGCCCATCGTCATCTCCGAGCGGTCCGGCGTCAGAAAGGCGCGGTTCTTGCCCAGCCGCTTGATGAAGGAGAAGATGTAGTCCCAGCGGCCGCAGTTGAGCCCGACGATGTGGTTGCGCAGTTCGTAGAGAATCTCGTCCATTTCGAACGCGGCCGGCAGCGTCTCGATCAGCACCGTCGCCTTGAACGCGCCGTGGGCGATGCCAAGCTCGCGCTCCGCATGGGAGAAAACGTCGTCCCACAGCCGCGCCTCGAGATGGTTCTCGAGCTTCGGCAGATAGAAGGCGACGGTCGCGCGCTGAGCCATCTGCGTCTTCGCGCAATGAAAGACATAGAGCCCGAAATCGAACAGCGAGCCGGACATCTCGCGGCCGTCGACCGTGACGTGCCGCTCGGGCAGATGCCAGCCGCGTGGGCGCACCATCAGCGCCGCCGGGTTGTCTTTCAGGGCATAGGCCTTGCCGGTGGCGGGATCGGCAAAGGCGATCGCGCCGGCCCAGCGATCCTTCAGATTGGCTTGGCCCTCAACCATATTGGCGAACATCGGCGAGGACGCGTCCTCGAAGTCGGCCATGAAGACTTTGGCGCCCGAGTTCAACGCGTTGATGATCATCTTGCGGTCGACCGGTCCGGTGATCTCGACCCGCCGGTCGAGAAGGTCGGCCGGGATGGGCGCAACCTTCCAGTCGCCGTCGCGCACGGACTTCGTTTCGGTCAGGAAACCCGGAAGCTGCCCGGCGTCGAACTGCTTCTGCCGCTCCATCCGCTGCGCCAGGAGGTCGAGCCTGCGGCCGTCGAAGCGCCGGTGGAGATCCGCCAGGAACGCCAGCGCCTCCCTGCTCAGGATCTCCGCCTGCCGGGCGCCCGGCTTTGCATGGACTTGGACGCCAGTGGCGGCCGGGTGCGCAGTCATTCTTGGCCCTCCTCGGGGCTCACGGTCTCGACGATCCCTCGTAGACCGTTTTGCCGCCGTTGGGGAGGGCCGATTGCGCAATCAGGCCGCGAGCTTTGCTCGCCGGGGGGCGGCGCGACGCTCAGCCAAGGCTGACCGTTCGACATCGCGCCGAAGTGCGCCAATGTCCACGACGTCCTGCCGCACGAGGCCGATGTCGTGCAGCTCAGCGTCCGACATGCGTGCGAGCTGCGCCAACGTTGCTCGCGCGGCGCCGACCTGCGCGAGCCACGCGAAGGCGCGCTTGAGTGCGGCCGCTCCGTCGGCGGCCTGTCTGGCGATGGAAGCAATCATTGTCTCTCTCCACTTCAACACGACGGTTGGACGCAATCGCTCGTTCGGCGCGCAAGCGCCGGCGAGGAAACCCTTTGGATTTCAGGGAAACCCTTTCGGGTTCGGTAGGCTGCGAAATTACTCCGCCGCTATTGATCGGTCCAACGAATGTTTGTAGAGTATCTAATCGCGAATTCGGATGAATCAACCCCATGCTCGACACCGATCAGTTACGCTCGTTCCTCGCCATCGTCGATTGCGGCTCGTTCACCAAGGCCGCCGAGCGCGTGCACAAGACGCAATCCGCCGTCTCGATGCATATCCGCCGTCTCGAGGAGCAGCTCGGCTGCGCCCTGTTCGTCAAGCAGGGTCGCGGCGCGAAACTCACCGCTGAAGGCGAGAGCCTGATCGACTTCGCGCGGCGCATCATCCAGGTCGAGGCGGGCGCGGTCGCAGCGCTGTCGCGGAAGGGCCTGCGGGGCTCCGTCCGGCTAGGCATCCCAGACGACTACGCCGAATTGTTCCTTGCCGAGGTTCTCGCCCGGTTCAACCGCCGCCACCCGCTGGTCGAGGTGTCGGCCACCTGCGAAGCCTCGCAAGACCTCGCGGCGCAGATTTCGGCCGGCGCGCTCGAACTCGCGCTGGTGACATACCATGACGGGCTGCGCGGCTTCGAGCTCCTGCGCGAGGAGCCGCTGGTCTGGGCCGCCGCGGAGCGGTTCCGGATCGAGGCGGGCCAGCCTGTTCCGCTCGCGCTCTGCAGCAGCGGCTCGTGTGTCTGGCGGCGGGCGGCGGACGAGGCGCTGGCGGCGGCGCCGCGCGCCACCCGGGGGCTCTTCTTCTCCAAGAATTTCAGCGCGATCGGTTCGGTGGTGCGGGCCGGACTCGCCGTGACGCCGCTGCCGGTCTCGATGGTCGGGGATGGCCTTCGGGTTATCGGGCCGGACGTCGGCCTGCCAAAGCTGCCGCTGACCCGCATGGGCCTCATCCATGCGCCGGGTCGCCAGACGGAGGAAACGAAGGCGTTCGCGGACGCGATCCGGATGACTGTCGGCGCCCCAGCTCGCCAGGCGGCTTGAAGTCGTTTGAAAGACAAGCGAGGGCGCTGTTCATTATCTGTTGAGGTTAATTTTTAAGCTTAAGCTTGCATTAAGACGATCATGGGAGGTTGTCCCCGTCTTTGGCCGTGCGTGCATTTGCATCGCCGCACGCCGAACGAAGGGGCGATCGTTATGGCCAGATTTAAAGCTTCCGTCATCGCTGCCGGCGTTGCCCTTGCGTCAGGAGGACTGGCCGGAGCCGCGGATTTACCTCCGGCGCCGCGTCTGCCTCCCCCCGCGCCGGTCGTCGAGGACTTCGGCGGCTGGTATCTGCGCGGCGACGTCGGCGTCGGGATCAACGCCAGTTCGGTCGACCTCCAGAACTACCCTGACGCGATCGCCACGGGAATCTCGAGCGGCTTTCTCTCGTCCCAGGCAAACCAAGCCTATAACAATACGACGCTCTCTCCCTACGGCCTCATCGACGTCGGCGCCGGCTACCAGTTCAACCCCTGGTTCCGCGTCGACGGAACGCTGGAATACCGCAGTGGCGCGAACCTTCAGTCGCTGTACACGCTCACCGACCCAGCTTCGCCCGGCTTTGGCGGACCGGCTCAATTCGCCGACTTTTACCGAGCCGACGTGTCTTCATTCATCGGCCTCGTCAACGGCTACGTGAATCTCGGCAGCTATTGGGGAATGTCGCCCTTCGTCGGCGCGGGCGTCGGCTTCGCCGACAACAGCGTGTCGGGCTTCACCGATCAGGGCATCGCCGCCTCCAGTTTCTTCGTGTCCCCGGCCGGCGGCTATTTCTCCAACGCCTCGAAGACCAGTTTCGCCTGGGCGCTGATGGCGGGCCTCGATTTCAACATCAGCCCGAACTTCAAACTCGAGATGGGTTACCGCTATCTGAATTATGGCTCGATCGAGACGGGCGGCTCGCACTGTCTCGCCGGGGCCGGCGGGGGCACGTTCAGCGCCCAGAACTGCAGCGGCGGCGTTTCGAACTATCTCATCTCACGCAACACTCTTGCTTCGAACGATTTTCGTATCGGCCTGATCTGGCTGTTGGGCGCGCCTCCGCCCCCGCCCGCCCCGATCGTCACCCGCTACTAACGAACGCGAGCCCATTCAATTTCGCGTGAGGAGCCGGCCGGAGGGGCAGCGCCTGCGCCATCCCGCGGGCTCGGATCATTCTGGGGCCATTGCCTTCGGCGGCGAGGACCGCTAGCCGTTTGGGCCGCTCGCCGCCTTAGACCGCGGCGCCGGTCGACCCAGCGCATCGAAGGCCTTCATGACAGACGCGACAGCGCCGCAGGCCGGGCTTATCCGTTCCGCCTGGGCGAGCCCGATCCTGCTGCTCGTTTTGACCACGCTGATCTGGGCGGGGCACTCGATCGTTGGGCGGCTGGCGGTCGGCGAGATCGGCCCGATGAGCCTGACCTTCTTTCGCTGGGGGGTGGCGCTCGTCCCGATCCTCGTGGCGGCGCGCCCCTCGCTTCGCCGAGACTGGCCGACCTTACGCGCCAATTGGCTCTATGTCGCGGCGATGGGCGCGCTCGGCTACACCGGGTTCAACGCACTCTTTTACCTCGCCGCGCATCGCACCAGCGCGCTGAACCTCTCGATCATCCAGGGCGCGATCCCCGCGCTGGTGCTGATCGGGGCGCGCGTCTTCCTTGGCGTCCGGTTTACTGGTCTACAGGCGCTGGGCGCGCTCGTCACCATGCTTGGCGTCGTCGCGATCGCGGCGCAAGGCGACCCCGCACGGCTGATGGCGCTCGCCTTCAACAGCGGCGACGTGATGATGATCGTCGCGGCCGCGCTCTACGCCGGGTACACGGTGGGCTTGCGCGAACGCCCGCACGTCTCGGGCTTGAGCATGCTGGCCGGCATGGCGGTCGCCGCCTTCGTCACATCGGCGCCGCTGATGATCTGGGAGGTCGCTTCGGGCGGCTTCGTCTGGCCGACCGCCGCCGGGCTGCTGCTGCTCGTCTACGTCGCCCTGGGTCCGGCGTTCGCGTCGCAAATCTTTTACATGCGGGGCGTTGAACTGATCGGACCCGGCCGGGCCGGCGTCTTCATCAATCTCGTGCCGGTGTTCGGCGCGATCATGGCGGTCGCGCTGCTCGGCGAGCCCTTCGCCGCCTATCACGTCGTCGCGCTCATCCTCGTCGTGGGCGGCATCGCGATCGCGCAGCTGGGCGCGGGCGGCGCGCGCTAATCCTTGACCAAACCCTGGAGATCGACATGGGACATTGGATTGAACTGAAGCCGGAGGGCGCGGCCCCGATCCGGGCGTGGCGTGCGGACCCGACGGGAAAGCCCCGCGGCGGGATCGTCGTCAATCAGGAGATTTTCGGCGTCAACGCCCATATCCGGGCGGTCACCGACCGGTTCGCCAAAGAAAGCTATCTCGCGATCGCGCCGGCGGTGTTCGAGCGCATCGAGAAGGGTTTTGACGTCGGCTACGATCCGGATTCGCGGGCGCGCGGCATGGCGGTCGTCGGCAAGCTCGATGTCGAGCAGACGCTGCGCGACGCAGCCGCCGCGATCGATGTCGCCAGGGAGGGCGGCAAGGTCGGCATCGTCGGCTATTGTTTCGGCGGCACGATCGTCTGGAGGGCGGCGGCGCGTCTGCCTGGCCTTTCCGCGGCGGTCGGATATTACGGCGGCGGGATCGTCGGCCTCAAGGACCTGAAGCCTCGTGTTCCGACGATGCTGCATTTCGGCGAGAAGGATCAGCACATTCCGGTCGCCGGCGTACGAGAGGTCGCGGCGGCGCATCCCGAGGTCGAGGTCCACATCTATCCCGCCGATCACGGCTTCAACTGCGATCACCGCGAGAGCTACGACGCCCCGAGCGCGGCGCTCGCCTGGACACGGACGCTGGAGTTTTTCGCCAAGCATCTGGGGTGAAGCGGCAGATTGTAGCCGCGCTCGCTAGCCCGTCGAAAGACGGGCGTCCTTTCGGACGGCCTATGGAGCGCGGCTGACGCGGTCAGCGACCGCGTCAAAACAGGCGCCGATGCCCCTCACCGGCGCGGTTCGCGACCGCGAATCCGGTCGAAGCCCTGCTTGATCGCCGCGAACCGGGTTTCGATCAATGGTTCGAACTCCGTATCGGTGAAAATATACGGCCAGTCGTTTTCGACCCCTTCCCGGACGAGCTCGCCGACGTAAGCGGGATCGATGCCGTGAGCGACGCGGTCCTTGATCATCTTGACCTGTTCGTGGAACCGTTCGGGGACGGACGCGTCGTCGATCGCCTGATGGAAGCGCGGAGGCAGGTTGCGCCTCGAATCAATAATGTGCGTACGGATGAACCCGGGGCACAGCACAGATACGCCGATCCCGCGCGGCGCCAATTCGAAGCGCAAGCCCTCGGAGAGCCCGACGACGCCATATTTGGTCACGTTGTAGGGAGTGCTGTCATGAGAGATGAGCCCCGCGATAGAGGCGGTGGAGACGATGTGCCCGCCTTCGCCGTGCTGTTCGAGGAGCGGCCCGAAGATTTCGATCCCCCAGACGACGGCCATCAGGTTCACTCCGATCGTCCAGTCCCACCCCTTGTCGGTCCATGCGCCGTAAGGCCCGGCGCCGCCGACACCCGCGTTATTGACGAGAATATGGACTTTGCCGTAGCGGGCGATGGTCGCGTCGGCCGCCGCCTTGAACTCCTGCTTGAGCGAGACGTCCACCCTAACGCCGTCGACATCCGCGTTGGTGCGCTCCAGTCCCTCGACCGCTTTGGCGAGCGCCGCCTCCTCGATGTCGCAGAGCATGACCTTGACGCCGGCCTGCGCGAAGGCCGTGGCGATCCCGAGGCCAATGCCGGACGCCGCTCCGGTGACGAATGCAATCTTTCCCGCCAGATCTTTCATGGGCCAGTCCTCCCCGGCGAAAGAGCGTTTCGAGACCGCATTCCGATCAAATCGAACCACCATCGTCATGCAATGACGGGTTCCCGTCTAAACGCATGATGTACGAATGCGCTAGCCCCCCAGCATCGCCCTCAGCTTGTCGGGAGCCAGAATGCCGACGCGGCGGTAGGAGACTTTGACATGGCCCGAGGCTTCAAGCGTTCTGAGCACCGCTCCAGCGGTCGTGCGCGCGAGGTTGGTCATGACGGCAAGGTCTTCCTGGCTGACGTCGACTTCGATCGGCTGGGCGCTCTGCGGTGTCAGATACCGGCATCCCCCGAGGCGCAACAGCACGGCGATGCTGCGCTTGACATGGTCGCGGATGAGGAGATCGTCAGCGGCGCCGATGGCGGTGTCATTGTGAGCGATGGCCGCGAGGCCGAAAAATCGCCAGGCGCCCGGGTTGGTCGTCACGATTTCCCGGATGGCGGGAAGAGGCAGATGCAAGACTTTGGAGTCCCGCGTAACCGCAAGGCTGATCCGCCGCGGCTGTTCGGTGAAGGCGGCCGCCTCGCCGAACCAGGTCCCGGGTCTGGCGAAATGCGCGACATAGGGGCCGCGTTCGCCGGGCGCGATCGACAGGGCGAAACTGCCGCGCACCAGCCCGTACATGCCGCCCGGCGGATCGCCGACCGAATAGATCCTAGCGCCCGCCTTGAGCGCCTCCAGCTTGCAGCGGTCGAGCACGGTCTGCCGAAACGGCGGCGGCGTGTAGCTCAGCCAGCCTTCGCGCGAGACGATCGCGTGCGCTTGAGGCAGTGTGGGCATGGTTCCTCAGATTAATCGTCCGCGGTCGATATCAGCCGATCATCGCGGCTCGCAGACGCGTCGCGATGTCACACTCCGTCAGATATCGAGGGAATCTTCGCTGACTGATCGCCGACGGTCAATTCGGGTTTGAAATTCGGGCTAGGGCGCGGCGCGCCGCGTTTCTGAGCGGCGCACGATCACCGGCGGCAGAGATCGCCGAATCGGTTCAACGTGAGTGGGCCTTTCGAGGGAACTCCGAGAAGGTCGAAGGTGACATGCGTAACAGAACTTCGCTCACTTGGCGCCAGGTCATTGCGGGTTCGCTGATTGCTCTCGCGCTCGCGGCCGCATTGGCCAACATGGCTAAGGTTCAAATGGCAAAAGCTGACACGCCACCGCCTGCCGACTGGCGCGAGCAAAATGCCTACACGCTCGGCGTTCAGGCCTTCGTGAACCAGACGGGGCAGCCGCCGAAGATCACGGCGGTTAGCCAATAGAAAGTCAGCAGCAATGAATGCTCTCCACGAACGACCCGGCCGGTTGGCGGCAACGATCATGGCCCTAGCGTTCTGTGCAGGCGCCGCAGCCGCCGATGACTACCCCGACGCGCTCCTGACGACCCCGGTCACGCCGCAAATCCTCGCGCAGGGCGCCGAGGCCGACGCCTACGCGCAGGGCATTCAGGCCTACGTGTGGGGCTATCCGCTGGTTCGGATGGAGCGGGTAGCGCGTCAATATACAGACGTGCCCGCGAACAATCCGCCGACCAGCTATCGCGCTCCGTTGAACCAGATCGGCTGGGCGCGCGACCTCGCGACCGCGGCCTCGAAGGACATGCCGACGTCGAACAACGACACGTTCTATATGAGCGCGATCGTCGACCTCACCGAACCGTATGTCCTCTCGGTTCCCGACACGCACGACCGCTACTACGTCGTCGACGTCTTCAACATGTGGCAGGAGCTTGAGCACTATATCGGCCGCCGCACCACAGGGACCGCCGCAGGAAACTTCGCGCTGGTTCCTCCCGGCTAGAAAGGGGAGCTTCCCGCCGGCGTGACTCCCCTCGACGTCGCCACCGACAAGATCTGGCTCTGGGGGCGGCTGCGCCTCACTCAAGGCGAAGACAAAGCGCCGGTTCTCGCGTTGCAAAAGGAATTCCGCCTCACGCCCTTGAGCGCATTCGGCAAGACCGACGCCAAGCCGCAGACTGCGACGCTCCAGCCGCTGCCCGACATCGCTGGCGACGAACTCGGCTTCTTCACCCAGCTTGGCGCGGCGGTGAAAGCCAACCCGATCAAGCCGGCGGACGAGGCGCTGTTCGCCCAGTTCCCGCGGATCGGCCTGACCAAGGATGGATTCGACGCGTCGAAACTCGACGCGCCGCGGCGCAAGGGCCTTCTGCGCGCGCTTCAGGACGGGCCGTCCGTCGCGATCTCGGCCTTTCAGACGGCGGCGGTGCAGCGCAACGGCTGGTCCTGGGCGACCGGGCTCGACGACTTCGGCTTCGACTACCCGCTGCGCGCGCTCGTCTCCGGTCCCTATCTCGGCGGCCAGGGCGAGAAGGAGGCGATGTATCCGCTGCGTTACACGGATTCTGCGGGCAAGGTGCTGACTGGCGAGAACGCCTACACGATCCGGTTCGCCTCGCCGCCGCCGGTCGACGCCTTCTGGTCGCTGACCATCTACAACGCCGGCGACAAGCTGCTCGTCGACAATCCGATCGGCCGCTACAAAGTCGGCACGGATACACAAGGCCTCGTAACCGCCGCGGACGGCTCGATCACGATTCCGTTGCGCCACGCTGCCCCGGACGGAGACGCCGCGAAGAACTGGCTGCCGACCCCAGCGGGTCCGTTCTATCTGGTGCTGCGCCTCTATCAGCCGCGCGCCGAGGTGCTGAAAGGCGAGTATCAGCTGCCGGAGGTCGTGCAGGACAAATAGGCCGCGCGTTTCTCCGGGCGCCCGCAAGATGGCAGTCGCCCAAGGCGCCAACACTCAAAGTCAATCATCCGAATGGAGGCAATGCGATGAACCGCCGGCAAATGTTTCTTTCGACCGCCAAGGCGGCTCTCGCGAGCGCAATCGGCGGATCGTGGCTAGGGTTGAAGCCAGCCGCCGCCCAGCCGCAGCTCGCGAAAGCCCTGGACGTCAAGACCGGTCGGCCGAGCGTCTCCGTGCTGCCCTACCCGGATCCGGTGTTCAAAGGAGTCATCGGGCGAACGACCGAGGATTCCAAGCCGGACTTTCCGCAGCCGGTTTCGGCGCCTGAAGGGGCGCCCAACGTGCTGCTCATCCTGACCGACGATGTCGGCTTTGGCGCTTCCAGCGTATTCGGGGGCCCGGTTCCAACGCCGACCTTCGAAGCGCTTGCCGCGAATGGTCTCAGGTACAACGAGTTCAATACAACGGCATTGTGCTCGCCGACGCGCGCGGCCCTCATCACCGGGCGCGATCAGCACACGGTGCACACCGGCATCATCATGGAACGCAGCCTCGGGTACCCCGGCTACGATTCGCTGATGCCGAAGAGCGCCGGCACGGTCGCCGAAATCTTGCGCGGCAACGGCTACAGCACCGCCTGGTTCGGCAAGAACCATAACGTGCCGGCCTGGCAGAGCAGCGCCGCCGGGCCGTTCGATCTCTGGCCGACCGGACTCGGCTTCGATTATTTCTACGGGTTCCTCGGCGGTGACGTGAACCAGTGGGATCCAACCCTTTTTGAGAACACAACGCCGATCGAACCCAAGGAGAAGCTGAGCGGAGAGGCCAAGGCGAACTACCATTTGGATTCCGATCTCGCGGATCAGGCGATCCACTGGATTCAAGAGCAGCACGCGCTGGCGCCGAACAAACCGTTCTTCGCCTATTACGCCCCGGGCGCGACCCACGCCCCGCATCACGTCCCGAAGGATTGGATCGCGAAGTTCAAGGGCCAGTTCGATCAGGGCTGGGACAAGCTGCGTGAGGAAACTTTCGCACGCCAGAAGAAACTCGGCGTGATCCCGCAAGACACGATCTTGACGCCGCGGCCGGCCAACATGCCCGCCTGGGACTCTCTCGATGCAAGGCAGAAGGAGCTCTTTGCCCGTATGGCGGAGATCTATGCCGCCTTTCTCGCCTATGACGACTACAACATCGGTCGCGTGATCGAAGCCGTCAAACAGGAAGGTCTCGCCGAGAACACGCTCATCATCTTCATCGAGGGCGACAATGGCGGCAGCGCCGAAGGCACGCTGCAAGGCACGGCAAACGAAGTTTGCGTCATCGGCAACGGCGCCGCCGAGAGTTTCGATTACCTCTACTCGATCAAGGACGAGCTGGGCGGTCCGCTCCACTACAACCATATGCCGGTGCCGTGGTCGTGGGCGTTCGATACGCCGTTCCAGTGGACCAAACGCTATGCGAGCCATTTCGGCGGCACCCGCAACGGCATGGTCATGAGCTGGCCTAAGCGCATCAAGGACGTCGGGGCTTTACGCGAGCAGTTTCATAACGTGACCGACATCATGCCGACCATTCTCGAGGCCGCCGGCGTGCAGGCGCCGGACATGATCAACGGCGCGAAACAATTGCCGATCGACGGGATATCGATGGCCTACACATGGGACGACGCCAAGGCGCCGACCCGCCGTGCGACGCAACTGTTCGAGATGTTCGGCAATCGCGGCATCTATCACGACGGGTGGATGGCCTCGACCACGCCGCTCGTGTTCGCCTGGGAGCCGGAGCCGAAGGGGATTACGCCCGAGAGCTTCAATTGGGAGCTTTACGACCTCACCAAGGATTTCTCTCAGGGCAATGATCTCGCGAAGGCCATGCCAGAAAAGCTCAAGCAAATGGAGGAGCTCTGGTGGGCGGAAGCCGGCCGTAACAATGCCTTGCCGCTCAACTTCAGTCCGATGGCGACCGTCCAGGCGGTTTTCCAGAGGCCGAGCCTGACCCGGGGGCGCACGCATTTTACCTATCGCCAGGGCACCGTTCGTATTCCTGAGGGAACTGCGCCCACGGTGAAGAATGCGTCCTATACCATCACCGCAGAACTCAACGTGCCCGATGAGGGCGCAGAGGGCGTCGTCATCACGCAGGGCGGGCGGTTCGCCGGCTGGGGTCTGGTGGTGCTCGATGGCAAGCCCGTTTGGGCCTACAAAAATACGCAGCAGCCCGACGACGGCATTCGTCTCAGCGGCCCGAGCAAGCTGACGCCCGGCGACCATGTCGTGAGCGTCGACTTCGCCTACGAAGGCAAGACGGGCGAATTCGGCAAAGGCGGCGTCTATGTGCTCAAAGTCGACGGCGCCGAAGTCGCCCGGACCGCCATCAGCCACACAGTGCCCTTCATCTACTCGGTCGACGAAACGCTCGACGTCGGCGAAGATCGCGTCACGCCCATCCTCGAATACTACGCGGATCGAATGCCGTTCAGATATAACGGCAGGATCGACGAGGTTGAAATCCACCTCGCGGGCGGAAACGCGGCGCTCGACGTCCCGGACATTGACAGCAAGCGAGGCGCCGCGCGGTCATCCGCGCCGAGCCAAGAACAAGACGCCGCAAAGGCGCTCGATTTTCAAGAAGCAAACATGGAAGGACAATCAGCGATGAAGTCTTCGAAACTTTTGGCCGCAACGGCAATGGCCGTGGCCAGTCTGTTGGCGCTCACCCAGCCGGGCGCGGCAGTGGTGCGGCACGGGGGCGGCGCGCACGTCCATCGCAACGTGAACGCGAACCGCAACCACAACGTCAACCGGAACATGAACGTCAATCGGAACGTGAACCGCAACGTCAACGTGAACCGCAACGTTCGCGTCGGCGGCGTCGGATACCACGGCGGCGTCTATCGAGGCGCCTGGGCCGGACGGCCCTATCGCTGGGCGCCGGGCGGCGCGATCGCGGCCGGCGCGGCGATCGGCTTCGTCGGAGCGGCGACCGCAGCCGCCTGGGCGCCTCCGCCGCCCCAACCGGGCCTCTGCTGGTATTATACCGACCCAAGCCAGCGGAGCGGCTTCTGGGACATCTGCCCCTAGGGTCAGAACCCCATCGGTCTGCTTACGCCGGTGACCGCTTCGAGCTAAATACCGGTCGTTCACCGACGGCTCGGCGAACAGGTCAAGTCGAGATGGCGTAGAGGCGTGACAGATTGAGCTGGGCGCGCTCCTTCTTCGAGAACTTCGGTCCGAGGATCAGCGTCAAGTAGTCGAGCCGCCGGCGTATGATGTCCGGGCTCGGCCGGTCGGCCGCCGCCTGCAGCGCAGCCCGATCGGCAACGGCAAGGAAGGCGTTGTCGCTAGGACGCGGGGACAGTGCGAAGCAGGGACTGCGGGTGAGAAGGCCGCGTTTCCCCGGGAAGGCGACGCGACCCGCTGTTCGAGCGCGGCTGCGAGCTCGGCCTGTGGCGGCTCGGCGCCGACAAGATCGTCGATGAGGCTGACCCTGCGCTGGTCTTTCTCGCCAGGGACGAGTTGAACGAGCCTGACGATCTCGTGGCGTGGTCGCCGCGCGAGAAGCGCCTCGCGTCCTTGCCGCGCGCTATGGTTGCTTCCTGGTAATCATCCTTTCCCGCCGGGAGGCCCGCTGTATCCCATATTGTTGAATTGCGCCTTCTGTTCGTCGCTCAGCGACGCATAGAAGGTAGCGAGTGTCGGACGCAGGCTTTTAACCGCCCGCACCATTGCATCCAGTTGAGCAGTCATCTCGTCGAGCCGCGCCACGAGCGCCTCCGCTAATTGACTCGGGCAGGACGCGCGCAGCTCAGCGGCGGCTTTCGCTGACGCCTGCTTGAGGTCCTCCAAAGCGCTCTCCTGCGGCCCGGTCGGCTTGACGATTTCCTGAATGCGTTGCGACGGCAGCCTAGTGAAGTTGATGGCTTGGTCGCCACACAGCGAGGCGAACGCGGTGGCTCCCGAGGAGCCGCTGGCTGCCGTCCCGCTTCCGTATCGAGCCTCCTTTGCTCCAATCGCATCCAAGCGCTGCCTCTGCTCATCGCTCAGCGATTCGTACAGCTGTACGAGCGGCGGGCGTACGATTTCGATCGCTTCTATCGTCGCCTCGAGGCGTCCTTCGACAGCGTCGAGCCGCGCGAGCGGCGTGAGCGGAGGTTCGCTTGGACATGAGGCGTTGAGGATGGCGCTCGCTTTTGCGGACGCGGCGGCAAGGTCATCAAGGAAAGTGATCTCATTCCCGGCAAAGCCATTCCATCCTCCCTGCGTGCCGAAAGCGTTGCCGTTAAAACCAATGCCGCCACCAAACTGCCGGCCCCCAGCAAATTGGTTGCTTTCACCGAAGCGGCCTCCACCGAAGCGGCCTCCGGCGAAATGGCTTCCGCCGAAATGACCGCCGCCGAAATGGCCTCCGGCGAAATGACGGCCGCCGAAATGACCGCCGCCAAAGTGACCGCCGCCGAAATGACGGCCGCCGAAATGACCGCCGCCAAAGTGACCGCCGCCGAAATGACGGCCGCCGAAATGGCCTCCGCCAAAGTGAACGCCGCCAAAGTGAACGCCGCCGAAATGGCCGCCGCCGAAATGACCGCCGCCGAAACGAACCGCCTGTGAACCGACGGTCGTGAAAGGCAATGCCCCGAGCCCAATGCTAATTGCTAGAATGAGAGCCAGATTAGGTTTCATGGCCTCCCTCCTGCGGGAACCCGCATGAACCCGGCGTTCGAAGTCGATTCGAGTAACGCGTGAAATGGACATATGTTCCATGCCCGTGACTGCGGGCGGGCGTCCTCCATCGAGCCGAACGGATCGTCGATTAGCCGTCGCTCGAGCCGAGCACCATCGATTTCGAGCAAGAGCGTTCGCGCGGCGGAGATCGTTGCATCGCACTATTCACCGTAGGAGGCGCGGGCTACGGACCCGACCTTTCATACCTGGCGGAGCTCGTGTCGCTCGGAGAGCTCGATCCGCAGATCGGCTGGCGCGGAAATTGGCTGCAGGCGGATCGCAGATGCACTGCTGGAGCGCCGCGTTCGCGGCAAGGTCGTCCTCGACCCTCGGGCGTGAGCCATGCCATGCCCCAACCGCCCTCGTTCTGGAAAACCGACATTTTCTTGACAACCGGATGGAGACGTGGTTTCCTGGTCGTGGGGCACGTTGAGGGATGTACGCTGGGAGGAGAGCGGAATTTATACTATACCTAACAGTAAAACGATGGCTGGGAGGAATGTCGAGTCCGATAGTCCGATGGAAAAGTCGCCGCAAGCCGTTGAAATCGCTCAAAACGGCGATGGAGATTGCGCATAGCCTAGGAGGGTCATGGCCGCGTTCGAAGTGGACGGAAAAAGGCGCCTAACTCTCTGAAAACGCTCGATCGCTGATCGTTTTTTGCACGGCCTCCGATCGTGGGCGCACAGCCCGGAGGGTGGTTAAGACCGGCACTGCAGCGTCGGGCGCCCGACACTCGGAATAACTTCGCCGCCGAATCGCCTCTTGCGCGGTCGGAGGATTAGACATAAAGATATGTTTATGTCTAAGGATCGTTTCCCACCGAAGCCCGTCCCGTTTCCCACGCTGCTCGCCAATCTCGAGGCGGCGGGCGAGGAGACGCGGCTGCGCATCCTCTGTCTGCTCGAGGAGGCGGAGCTGACGGTCAGCGAGCTCACAGCCATCCTCGGCCAGTCGCAGCCCCGCGTCTCGCGCCACCTGAAGCTCCTGGTCGAAGCCGGCCTGGCCGTCCGCAGCCGCGAGGGCGCGTGGGCGTTCTTCCGTCTCGCCGACGAGGGCGGCGCCCTTGCGCGCGATCTGGTTGGCCGCCTCGACCCCGCCGACCCAACCCTCAGCGCTGACCGGAGCCGGCTCGAGGTCGCACGTGAGGCCCGGCGCCGGCAGGCGGCGGCCTATTTCGCCGAGCGAGCAGCCGACTGGGACACGATCCGTGCGCTGCATGCGCCGGAGGAGCGGGTCGAGGCGGCGCTGCTCGCGATGATCGGCGCCAAGCCCTATCGCAACCTGCTCGACCTCGGCACCGGCACGGGGCGGATGCTCGAACTGCTCGCGCCCACCGCCGCCCGCGCCGTTGGCGTCGACCAGAGCGCGGCGATGCTCGCGCTGGCCAGGAGCCGCATCGACCAGGCCGGACTGCGCCACGTTCAATTGCGTCAGGGCGACATCTACGCGCCGCCGGTCGAGCGCGGCGGCTACGACCTCGTCGTCATCCACCAGGTCCTGCACTTCCTCGATGATCCGGCCCGGGCGCTGAAGGAGGCCGCAGGCGCTCTCAGCCCCGGCGGGCGGCTGGTGGTCGTCGATTTCGACGCCCACGACCAGGAATTCCTGCGCACCGACTTCGCCCACCGGCGGCTCGGCTTCGCCATCTCGGAGGTCGAAGGCTTTCTCGCCGAGGCCGGGCTCGTTGGCGTTCGCTCCAAGAGCGTTTCGCCGGCCAAGGGCGAATCGGGCAAGCTGACCGTCGCGCTCTGGTTCGCGGAGGACCCCCGGATCATCTCGGACTCCTTCCCGAAAAGCGACGTGGAGTTCGCCTGATGGCAAAGCCCGTTCCGTTGAGCCGATCCGGCGCGCCCGTTCGCGTCTCCTTCGAGTTCTTCCCGCCGAAGACTCCCGAGATGGAGGCGAACCTCTGGGAGGCGGCGAAGCGACTCGAGCCGCTCGACCCGGACTTCGTCTCGGTCACCTACGGCGCCGGCGGCTCAACCCGCGAGCGCACGCACGCCACCGTCGCGCGCCTCGTGCGCGAAACGGCTATGAAGCCCGCCGCGCATCTGACCTGCGTCGGCGCATCGAAGGACGAAATCCGTGGCACGCTTCGCGCCTATCACGGCGCGGGCGTGCGCCACATCGTGGCGCTGCGTGGCGACCCGCCGACCGGCCTCGACGCGCCCTACGAGGCGCATCCCGAGGGTTATCGGACGACGGCCGAACTCGTGGTCGACGCCAAGAAAATCGGCGACTTCGAAGTCTCGGTCGGGACTTATCCCGAGAAGCATCCGCAGAGCCCGACGCTCCTGCACGACATCGAGGTCCTCAAGCGCAAAGTCGGCGCGGGAGCGGACCGGGCGATCACCCAGTTCTTCTTCGACAACAGCGCCTATTTCCGCTTTCTCGACGTCGCCGCGGCGGCCGGGATCACGATCCCGATCGTGGCCGGAATCTTTCCGGTGCAGAATTTCAAGCAGACCGCCAATTTCGCCCGCCGCGCCGGAGCGAGCGTGCCGCACTGGCTCGCCGAGCGGTTCGATGGCCTCGAGGACGACCCGGCGACGCGCCGTCTCGTGGCGGCCGCCGTCTGCGCCGAGCAGGTGATCGACCTCATCGACCATGGCGTCGACGAATTGCATTTCTATACGATGAACCGCGCCGACCTCGTCTTCGCCATCTGCCACCTCATCGGCCTTAGGGCGAAGCCGGCGGCGGTCCACTCGGGACAGCGAGAACCGCTGCCGTTGCGGCGAGCAGCGTGGTGACTACGGCAGCGTGCGGCCGCTTTCTTGTTCGACTTCACCTCGAACCCCGCGCGGGCGGGGAGAGCCTTTTGGCTCCCAGAGCCAAGCGTCTCAGTCAAGCGCCAGATAGGCGGCATAGGCGGAGACGAGCAGAACCAGAGCTGTCGCCAAAATCAGCTCCGCACGCACGCTACTTGCGGAATGTTCCTGAACGTCGTCGAGTTCGCCGAGCGGTGCGAACGAACCGCACGGTTGCGAGCGCGATGATCGCGACTCCGCCAAAGATGAGCGCGAGCCCTTCGTAATGCCCGAACGGTCCGGACAGCTTTTCGAGCTGCAGCCGGCGCGCCTCTTCGCCGAGGGCGGAACTCGCGATCGTCGCGATGAAGAGATTGAACTTCTCGACGACGAACCCGAAGGCGACGACCGCGATCCCGGTCCGCACCCAGGCGAGAAAGGTTCGTTCACTGGCGGCGTGGTCGCTGTATCCGCGAATCATGGCTGCCCAAGCTTACGACGCCCCGGCTCCCGCCGTCATCACGCTTATCGTCGACGAGGCATGAGGCGCTCGTCGTATCGTCATATCCGGCTCCAACTGTCGCGCGCCAAGCCGCCGTCAAGGGACTCGCTCGGCTTGATATTCCGGGCTTGGCCCTTATAAGCGGCGCCGGGTTTGGGATGAACGATCATCGACAATAGGAAAATCTTCGGACATGCGAATTCTCACTTTCGGTTGCGCTGCGGCGCTTTGCCTCTGCATCTCGGGTGGCGCCTTTGCTTTCGACGCTGCGGCGCCTGACGACACGACCGGCGCGCCCAATTCGATGAAGACCCAAATGACGCCCGGCTCCGAGGACGCAGGCGAGCGCTCCGCCAAGTCGATCGAATGCTCTCAGAAGGCCGATGCCCAGAACCTGCACGGCAAGCCCCGGAGGCATTTCATGCACGAGTGCAAGCACGGCGCATGAGCGCCCGTCGTTCCGGTCTCTGGCCCCCGTCGAGGATGAACCCGGATCTACGGATTCGTGACTGAGTCGGACGAGCGCATCGAGCTGTTCGCGACCCCGCGCGACTGGCTGCGCTACGCCATCGGCCGCTTTCGCGCCGCCGGCCTTGCCTTCGGACACGGCGCGACGACGGCGCTCGACGAGGCCGCCTATCTCATCCTCGAAGGGCTCAAGCTTCCGATCGACGAGATCGATCCATTTCTCGACGCCAAGCTGCTCAGAAGCGAGCGCGAACGGCTCGACGCGCTGATCGAAGCGCGCGTGACGACGCGAAAGCCCGCGGCCTATCTCCTCTATCGCGCCTACATCCAGGGCGTGCCATTCTACGTCGACGAGCGCGTCATTGTGCCAAGGAGCTTCATCGGCGAACTCCTGATGACCGCGTTCGCCGAGGAGAATGCGCTGACCGGCGATCCCGAGGCGGTTTCGCGCGCGCTCGATCTCTGCACGGGCGGGGGCTCGCTCGCCGTTCTCGCGGCGCGCGTCTTTCCCAATGCGCGGATCGACGCGGTCGATCTTTCTCCCGGCGCGATCGCCGTCGCCAGGCGCAACGCCGATGAGCACAGGCTCGCCGATCGCGTGACCCTCATCGAAGGCGATCTGTTCGAGCCGCTGAAGGGCGAGCGCTATGATCTCATTCTCGCCAATCCGCCCTATGTCGACGCCGCGGCGCTCGCCGCGTTTCCGCCGGAATACGCCGCCGAGCCGCCGATGGCGCATGCGGGCGGGCCGGATGGGCTCGACGTCGTGCGGCGGATCCTCATGGGCGCGCCGGACCATCTGACGCCCGAAGGAAAGCTCGTCTGCGAGATCGGCCGGGGGCGCGAACGCCTTCTGCGCGACTTCCCCAACTTGCCCTTTACCTGGCTCGACACGGAAGAGAGCGTTGGCGAAGTCTTTTCGCTGCGGGCGCGCGATTTCGCCCCGCCGCGGCGCCGGCCGATGCGGAAGCGCTGAGTCCTTATTCCGCCGCGGCGCGCATCATGGCGCGCATGCTGGCGCGGAAATCGTCGATCAGCGTGAGACGTCCTGCGCGCTCGACGTGCCAGAACGTCCAGCCATTGCAGGCAGGGAGGCCTTGCACGAGCGCGCCGATCTTATGGATCGAGCCGACGGCCGGGCCGGCCTTGATCGCTCCGTCGGGGCGCACCAGGGCGGCATAGCGGCGGCGAGCGTCGACGACTTGTTCCCCCGACTCGACCAGTCCAGCTTCGACGACGCTCGCGAAGGCGACGCGCGGCTCGCTGCGCCGCGTCGGCGGAGTCGCGACCGCGTCTTCGGCGAGCGGCTCGACCGCCTCGATGCGCTTCCGCGCGGCGGCGGCGTAAGTCGGATCGCGCTCGATGCCGACGAAGGGGCGGCGGAGGCGGCGAGCGACCGCGCCGGTGGTGCCGGAGCCGAAGAACGGATCGAGGACAACGTCGCCGGCGTTGGTGGCTGCGACGAGCACGCGCGCGAGCAGCGCTTCGGGCTTCTGGGTCGGATGCGTCTTGCGGCCTGCGGCGTCCTTCAGCCGTTCCGCGCCCGAACAAATCGGCAAGAACCAGTCAGAGCGGGCCTGGCAGTCGTCGTTGCCCGCCTTCAGCATCTCGTAATTGAAGGTGTAAGCCTTGGCCTCGGCGCTGCGCGCCGCCCAGATCATCGTCTCATGCGCGTTGGTGAAGCGCCGGCCGCGGAAGTTCGGCATCGGATTGGCTTTGCGCCAGACGATGTCGTTGAGGATCCAGAAGCCGAGGTCCTGGAGAATCGCCCCGACGCGAAAGATGTTGTGATACGAGCCGATGACGACGATGGTCGCGTTCGGCTTCATCGCGCGCCGGGCGGCGCCGAGCCACGCCCTCGTGAATGCGTCGTACTCGGCGAAATCGGCGAACTTGTCCCAGTCGTCGTCCACGGCGTCGACCAGGCTCTGGTCCGGGCGCGAAAGAGCGCCCTCCAGTTGGAGATTATAGGGCGGATCAGCGAAGACGAGGTCGACGGATGCGGCTGGAAGCCTGTCCATCTCGGCGACGCAATCGCCGATCAGGATTGCGTCGCGCGGCGCGGAAACGATAGCGGCCGGGCGTTTCGTCTCGCCGGTGCCAGTACGCAAAACCTGAATCTGGGCGGGAAGGCGCAACGCACCGGCGCGCAACATACGCATGAACAGAACCACTCGACGCGACGCCCGGATCGTTCGAACCGGCGCGTCGGTTATGCCGTGTTTTAAGTAAAGGTCTGGTTATGCGGCCGGCCCTGACGTTGTGTCGTTTTCGCACGCCCGAAGTAACCCGAAGAGAGTATTAACCTTATTCTTAATTGGACTTAATTTCCCGGATGGGGCGCGCTTATTCCGCCTCCTCGGACAGCCGGAAGGAGCGCCGGTGATAGGGGCAGGGGCCCGCGAGCGCGAGCGCCTGGCGATGCAGCGCCGTGGCATAGCCGACGTGGCTGGCGAAACCGTATTGCGGAAAGTCGCGCGCTAGGTTGCGCATCAGCGCGTCGCGGGTCGTCTTGGCGATGATCGACGCGGCGGCGATCGACATCGACAGCGCGTCGCCGCCGACGATTGGGCGCGCAGGGCAGACGAGCCCCTCCGGGACGTCGCGTCCGTCGATCAACGCGAGATCCGGGCGCAAGCTCAACGCTCCGACAGCGCGCGCCATGGCGCGCAGCGCCGCGCCGCGGATGTTGTGCGCATCGATCTCCTCCGGGCTCGCGAACACGATCGAGACGCTGAGCGCCTTGGCGAAGATGAGCGGCCGCAGTTCGTCACGCTGGGCCTCGCTCAGCGCCTTCGAATCATCAAGACCCTCCGGAAGATCGCCCGGATCGAGAATGACCGCGGCGACGCCCACGGGACCTGCGAGCGGGCCCCGCCCGACCTCGTCGACGCCCGCGACCCACCGGCAGCCCTGCGCCATCGCCTCACGTTCGAAATCGAAGTGCGGTTCGCTCATGTCGCCGGCCCCAGCGGTCCCGAGGCGAGGCGCGCAAGATCGAAGGCCTGCACGTCGCGCAGAAGCGCAACGAACCGCTCGACCCCATAGTGCGCCGCGGCCTCGCCCTTTTCGGCGCTCGCCCTCTGCGCTTCCCCAACGGCGCCTTCCGTATTGAGATCGGCCGCCATCCAGGCGAAGCCGAGGGGCGGCTTGGCGCGCAGGAGGGCGAAATCGCGCTCCATCGACTCGGCGGCGCTCGAAAAATCGCGCGCTTCAGTCATCCGAACGGTTTCCGGCCGGATAGTGAGGGTCAGCGACGTCTCGGCGTCGCCGCCGTGAATCCCGTGAGCCAATTCCCGGGCGGAGAACAAGCTGTCAGGATAGCCGAGCCGCCGCCAGGAGGCATTGATCGCCAGCATGCGCCAGCGCATGCGCAGCGCCGCCGCCGCGGCGTCGATCGCCGCGACATTCCCGCCATGCGAATTGATCACCACGAGCTTGCGGCAGCCGGCGCGCGCGACGCTGTCGCCGATCTCCGTCCAGGCGCGGATCGCGGTTTCGACCGAGAGCGTCAGCGTGCCGGGAAAGTCGCTGTGTTCGCCCGAGACGCCGATTGGCTGCGACGGCAGGAACAGCGCCGGCAGGTCCGCCGGAAGTCCCGCCGCAGCGCGCTCGACGTAGCCCTCGTTGATGAAGGCGTCGACGCCGACCGGAAGATGCGGACCGTGCTGCTCGATCGCCGCAACCGGCAGAACCGCGATGACTTTGCTCATGTCGGCGCGTTGGAAATCCGGCCAGGTCATCTCGGCCCAGAATTTCGTCGGCAGCATCGCCCGCGGCCTCCCGATTCGGTCTCGCGTCCGAGGGCGCCTTAGCGCACCGGCGGCGCCCGCGCCAGCGGGGTGTTGCGAGATATGCGTGACTGAACACAGGTCGCATTCGGCGGTTTTTCGTATAAGAGACATTCCATGAACATCGCCGCGATTCGCATCCTCGGCGTCGACCCGGGCCTGCGCAACACGGGCTGGGGACTAATCGAGGCCGTCGGGTCGAGGCTGAGCTTTGTCGCCTGCGGGTCGATCCAGACCGACGCGGCGACTTCCCTCGCCGACCGGCTGGCGTCGATCCATTGCGCGTTGACGGCGCTCGTCGAGCGGGATCGGCCGCACGAGGCGGCGGTCGAGGAGACGTTCGTCAACCGCGATCCCCAGTCGACACTGAAGCTCGGACAGGCGCGCGGGGTCACGCTCGCGGCGCTCGCGCTGAAAGACCTGCCGGTTTCCGAATACGCAGCCAACCTGATCAAAAAGACGGTGGTCGGGGTCGGGCATGCGGAAAAGAATCAGGTTGCGATGATGGTCAGAATGCTGCTGCCCGCCTCCAACGCCTCGACCCCAGACGCGGCTGATGCGCTTGCCGTCGCCATCTGCCACGCCCAACACCGCCGGGCGCGCGCAAGGGGCGCTGCATGATCGGCAAGCTCAGCGGCGTCGTCGACAGCCTGGAGGAGGACGGCCTCATCCTCGACGTCAACGGGGTCGGCTACCTCGTCGCTGCGTCCGCCCGGACCCTGCGGTCGCTGCCGCCGATCGGCGACTTTGTGGCGCTCCTGATCGAGACGCAGGTGCGCGAGGACGCGATCCGGCTTTACGGCTTCCTGACGGTCATCGAGCGCGACTGGTTCCGTCTGTTGCAGAGCGTGCAGGGTGTCGGCGCAAAAGTCGCTCTCGGCATTCTCGGCGTATTGTCAGCGGACGCTCTCTCGGCTGCGATCGCCAACCAGGACAAGGCGATGATGGCGCGCGCGCCGGGCGTTGGCCCCAAGCTCGCGGCGCGGCTGGTGCTCGAGCTCAAGGACAAGGCGCCGGCCTTGGGCGGCGTCGATTTCGGTGGCGCGGGCGTCGACAGCGCATCGAAACTGCCCAAGGCGGCCGAGGACGCGATGCTCGCGCTTGTCGGCCTCGGCTACGCCCGACCGCAAGCCGCCGCCGCGGTCGCCCGGTGCTCCGCTCAGCTTGGCTTGGAGGCGCAGACGGCGGCGCTGATCCGGGCCGCCCTGAAGGAGCTGGCGCAATGAGCGACGAAAGCGGCCCACGCCGCTTCGTCTTGCCGCTGATCGGCATCGTGCTGCTCTTCGCCGCGCTCGGGCCGGCGATCGGCGGGGCGCTGTTCTTTCCGCTGGCCATGATCCTGAAGCCGCCGGTCGGGGCTGACACGCTCGCCCTCGCCGCTTTGATCGCGGCCGTGTTTGGGCACACGGTCGCGCTGATCGCAGCCTATGTCGTCGGCATCGGGCCGGCCGCGGCCACCGGATTCCTCTATGGGTTGTGGGACGCCGCCGCTCCAGAACGATGGCCGCGCGCGCTGGTCGCGGCCGTCATCGGCGGCGTGGTCGCCTATGGCGTCCTGCTGCGCCTCGCCGCGATCGGCGGCTCGGTCGACATGACGATCGAGGCCAGCACCGGCGTTCAAACTGCCGACTGGATCGATTCGGCGTTTTCTGGCGGGATCGAAGGCGCGCTGGCTCACGCCTTCGTCGCCTGCGGCGCGATCGCGGGCTTGGTCTGCGCCATGGCGGCGAGCCTCATCGGGCTGACGATGAGGCCGACGCCGGCGCTTGGCCCAACGCCGGGAGCCGCCTGACATGGTCGACGCGCCGCGCCGTCTCGTCTCGGCCGAGAAGCGCCCGGAGGACGACGCGGCGCTGCGCCCGCAGGTGCTGGCCGATTTCACCGGCCAGGAAGCGGCGCGCAAGAATCTCAAAGTCTTCATCGAATCGGCGAAGGCTCGCGGCGAGGCGCTCGATCATGTGCTGTTCGTCGGCCCGCCCGGCCTTGGCAAGACGACGCTCGCCCAGATCGTCGCGCGCGAACTCGGCGTCAATTTTCGCTCGACCTCGGGACCGGTGATCGCCAAAGCGGGCGATCTTGCGGCGCAGCTGACCAATCTCGAACCGCGCGACGTCCTGTTCATCGACGAGATTCACCGGCTCAATCCGGCGATCGAAGAAATCCTTTATCCGGCGATGGAGGACTTCCAGCTTGACCTCATCATCGGCGCGGGACCGGCCGCGCGTTCGGTGAAGATCGATCTCGCCAGGTTCACCCTCATTGGCGCGACGACCCGCGCAGGGCTTCTCACGACGCCGCTGCGCGACCGCTTCGGCATTCCGGTTCGCCTCAACTTCTACACGACCGAGGAACTGCAGACGATCGTGGCGCGCGGGGCGCGGGTGATCGGCCTCGCGCTCGCTGAAGAGGGCGCGAACGAGATCGCCAAGCGCTCGCGCGGCACGCCGCGCATCGCCGGGCGCCTGCTGCGGCGGATTCGGGATTTCGCCACCGTTGAGCGCGCGACGGTGGTGACGCGCGCGCTTGCCGACGGCGCGCTTCGGCTGCTCGACGTCGACACGATCGGCCTCGACCAGATGGACCGCCGCTACCTCGACGCTATTGCGGTCAAGTTCGGCGGCGGTCCGGTCGGCGTCGAGACGATCGCCGCCGCACTCTCCGAGCCCCGCGACGCGATCGAGGACATCATCGAGCCCTATCTCATTCAGCAGGGTTTCGTGCAGCGCACGCAACGCGGACGGCTTCTGACCACGCACGCCTTCCGGCATCTGGGCCTCGCCGAGCCTCCGCGCGAAGGCCCGCAGCCGAGCTTGTTCGACGAGGACTGACACGATAACCAAGCGTGTAATCGCCGATCGCAGGACCGCGCCTTGCCGAGCCTCATTCGCTTCCTTGTCGTTGTCGCCGTGCTTGCGGGCCTCGTCTACGGCGGCTTGTATGCGCTGGCGAATTTCGTCAAGGTGAAGCCGCGCGAGATCACGCAGACGATCACGCTGCCGAAGGCCGAAAAATGACATCGACGCCCGGCCGTCTCGTTCTCGGCTTTCTCGAGGCGCTCACCTCGGAGCGGGGCGCGAGCGCCAACACGATCGAAGCCTACCGGCGCGATCTTTCCGATTACGAAGGGCGCCTTCGCGAGCAGGGGACGGACCCGCTTAAGACCGGCGCAGAGCAAATTCGCGCTTATCTCTCCTCGTGCGGCGCGAACGGGCTGAGTGCGGCTTCGCTGGCGCGCCGTCTCTCCGCAATCCGTCAGTTCCACAAGCACCTTTATGCTGAGGGACGGCGTCGCGATGACCCGACCTTAGCGATCGAAGGCCCGCGCCGCGCCCGGCCTCTCCCCAGGATGCTGACGGTCGCGGAAGTCGGCCGGCTCATCGCGACGGCTAGCGAGGGACTGGACGTTCCTGAAAGACCGTTGCGCGAGCGGCTCGCCGCCGCGCGCCTGGCCTGCGTGATCGAAGTCATCTACGCCTCCGGCCTCCGCGTGTCCGAAGTCCTGAGCCTGCCGAAATCGGCGGCGCGGCTCAAGGAGCCTGTCCTGACCGTTCGCGGCAAGGGCGGTAAGGAGCGCCTGGCGGTTCTCTCCAATCCCGCCCGCGCCGCGATGACCGCCTATCGGACGCTTCTCATTGAGGCGGCGCCGGGCGCGGCAGCCTCTCCCTGGCTTTTCCCCGCCGACAGCGCGAGCGGCCGCATGACGCGCCAGGCTTTCGCGCGCGATCTGAAGGCGGCCGCCGCCCCGGCCGGGATACCGGCCGCCCGCGTGAGCCCGCATGTGCTCCGCCACGCCTTCGCGAGCCACCTCCTGCAGAACGGAGCGGACCTCCGCGTCGTCCAGGACCTGCTCGGGCACGCCGACATTTCGACGACCCAGATCTACACCCACGTGCTCGACGAGCGCGCCAAAGCCATGGTCCGGGATCTGCATCCGATGAACGACGAGGAGGCCTCGTAACGGAGCGCGCCGGCGAGCCCTGGCGAACGACGCTCGAAGGCGTGGTGGTGGCGTGCCGCTTGACGCCGAAGGGCGGCCGCGACGCGATCGACGGCGTGGCGTGGCTCGCCGACGGAACGAGCGTCCTGCTCGCGCGGGTGCGTAGCGCGCCGGAAGACGGTCGCGCCAATGAAGCGCTCTGCGCGCTCTTGGCCGCGAAGCTCGGCGCCCCGTTTCGCGAGTGAGGCTTGAGGCGGGGGCCAAGAGCCGGCTCAAGCAGGTCGCGGTCAGAGGCGATCCCGAGGCGCTCATCGCGCGGCTGAGAACGCTTTGAGACGCCGGGCTTCGCCCAGGGGAATCGCTTCAGGTAAATTCGCGTTAGCAAACGCCGAAATTGGCGCAGCGACGTGGAATTTATTGCCGCCAAAAAGCATTCGTGTTGGCGAATTCGGCGGTTCGGACCAAAGCCGGATTGGCTTGCGCGGCAGCAAGAGTACGGGCGGAGAACCGTTCTTAACCTCTGGTTAACCTGGAGCGATTGCCCTGGGGCTTCGCCGAAGCGCCATTGCGTTCCAAAGGAAAAAGGGCTTCGATGCGTCGCTTGGTTTTAGCGCAAGGATAGCTCGCACCGCGGCCGGCGGCCGACCCCGCTGAAGCGCGGCTTCACCAGGAGGATAAGCATGAAAGCCATCACCCTCGCCGGCCTCGGGCTGGCCGCTCTGCTCGCCGGCGCGGGCGCGGCATCGGCCAAAACGCTGGTCTATTGCTCGGAAGGCAGCCCCGAGAATTTCACCCCGGCGATCAACACGACCGGCACCAGCTTCGACGCCGCGCGGCCCGTCTACAACCGCCTGACCGAATTCAAGCGGGGGACGACCGAGGTCGTGCCGGGCCTCGCCGAGAGCTGGGACATCGCCGACGGCGGCAAGACGATCACGTTCCATCTGCGCAAGGGCGTCAAGTTCCATTCGCAGAAGGACTTCAAGCCGACGCGCGACTTCAACGCCGACGACGTGTTGTGGTCGTTCAATCGCCAGTGGAAGCCGGACCATCCTTACTACAAAGTGTCGGGCGGCAAGTACGACTATTTCAGCGACATGGACATGCCCGCCCTGCTCGATTCGGTCGAGAAGACGGACGACTACACCGTCGTCATGAAGCTCAAGACGCCGAACGTCGCCATCCTCGCCAATCTGGCGATGGATTTCATGGCGATCGGCTCGGCTGAATACGCCGACTTCCTGCTCAAGAAGGGAACACCCGAGCAGTTCGACCAGGCGCCGGTCGGCACCGGCCCGTTCTCCTTCGTCGCCTATCAGAAGGATTCGGTCATCCGATACAAGGCGAACAAGGACTATTACGGCGAGAAGCCGCTCGTCGATGATCTCGTCTTCGCCATCACGCCCGACGCGACCGCCCGCTACGCCAAGCTCAAGGCGGGCGAGTGCCATGTCAACGCCTATCCGCGTCCGGCCGATCTCGCCGAGATGGAAAAGGACCCGGCGCTGAAAGTGATTCACGCTTCCGGTCTCAACATCCTCTTCTGGGCGTTCAACGTCAACAAGCCGCCGCTCGACAAAAAAGAAGTGCGACAGGCGCTCGCCATGTCGATTGACCGGGATGCGATCATGAAGGACGTCTTCCTCGGCGCCGGCGAGAAGGCGACAACCCTGATCCCGCCCACCATGTGGTCCTTCGATGACAAAATTCCTGACGTTCCTTACGATCCGGAGAAGGCCAAGGCCATGCTTGCTGCAGCGGGCGTCCAGACGCCGCTCGAGATCGACCTCTGGTATCAGCCGGTTTCGCGTCCGTATAACCCTAACGGCAAACGCATCGGCGAAATGATGCAGGCGGACTTGGCGAAGATCGGCGTCAACGCCAAGCTGGTCACCTACGAGTGGGGCGAGTATCGCAAGCGTGCGCAAGGCGGGGAGGACATGACCGCCCAGCTCGGGTGGACCGGCGACAACGGCGACCCGGACAACTTTTTCTTCCTCGACAGCTGCGTCAACGGCAAGCCTATCAACAACAATATTCCGAAATGGTGCAACGCCGAGTTCAACGACCTGCTCGTCAAGGCGCGGGTGGTTAGCGACCAGGCCGGGCGCGCCAAGCTCTATCAGCGTATGCAGGAGATCGAGCACGACGAGCAGCCGGAACTGCTCGTCGCGCATTCCATCGTTTACGAATCGATGCGCTCCAACGTGACGGGCTACAAGCAGAGCCCGCTCGGAACGCACGCGTTCGAAGGCGTCGACCTCCAGTAAGGCCGGCTCGGGCTCCGTCCCTTAGGGGGCGGAGCCCCGGCGCTTTCGGAACGGCCATGCTCTTTTATTTTCTTCGCCGGGTGGCGCTGACGGTCCCGACATTTCTGGCGCTGATGTTTCTGACCTTCGTCGCGATTCGCCTCGTGCCCGGCGATCCGGTGGAGGTGAGGGTCGGCGAGCATGGGATGTCGCCGGAGCGCCTCGCCTTCTTCCGCCATGAGCTCGGGCTCGACCAGCCCGTGTGGAAGCAGTTCCTCGACTATGTCTTAAAGCTCGTGCACGGCGACTTCGGCGTGTCGCTGGCGACGCAGCAGAAGGTGCTGAGCGAATTCTTCACGCTTTTTCCTGCGACGCTGGAGCTGGCCTTCTTCGCCATGCTGTTCGCCGTCGCCGTCGGCGTGCCGGCCGGCGCGATCGCCGCGGTCAAGCGCGGCAGCCTCTTCGACCAGGCGCTGATGACGGTCTCGCTGTTCGGCTATTCGATGCCGATCTTCTGGTGGGGACTGCTTCTCATTATGTTCGTCTCGGTCAGGCTTGGGCTCCTGCCCGTCTCGGGCCGCATCGATCTCATCAACTACTATTTCGACCAGCCGACCGGATTCATGACCGTCGACGCGCTGCTCTCCGACCAGCCCGGCGCATTCCTCGACGCGCTCCGCCATCTCGTCCTGCCTGCGATCGTGCTCGGCACCGTGCCGCTCGGGGTCATCGCGCGTATGACGCGCTCTTCGATGCTCGAGGTCTTGAGCGAAGACTACGTTCGCACCGCCCGCGCGAAAGGCCTGTCGCCTGGCCGGGTCATCGGCGTGCATGCGTTGCGCAACGCGCTCCTGCCGGTGGTGACGGTGATCGGCCTTTCCGTGTCGGGCCTGATGGCGGGCGCCGTCCTGACCGAGACCATCTTCTCCTGGCCCGGCGTCGGCAAGTGGCTGATCGAATCGATCGGCCGGCGCGATTATCCTGCGCTGCAGGGCGGAGTCATGCTCGTTTCGGCGGTCGTCATTTCCGTCAATCTGATCGTCGACCTCATCTATGGGGCGATCGACCCGAGGATCCGCCATGGCCGCTGACGTCGCCGCCGCGACCGAAGCCTCGCCGCCCGACGACAGCGCCGTTGAGGTCCTGGCGCAGCCTTCCCCGCTCGCCGCCTTCTGGGCCGCGTTCCGCGAGAACAAGGGCGCGGTCTTCGGTCTTGCCGTCTTTGGCCTCGTCCTCCTGCTGGCGCTGACGGCGAATGTGATCGCGCCCTATTCGCCCATCGAGCAGTACCGCGAGGCGGTGCGCGCGCCGCCGGTCTGGGAGGCTGGAGGCTCGTGGCGCTTCATCCTCGGCACCGACGGCGACGGGCACGACATGCTGTCGCGTCTCATTTACGGCTCGCGGGTGTCGCTGTTCATCGGCTTTTCGGTGATGAGCGTCTCTTTCGTTATCGGCGCGATCCTCGGGCTTCTTGCCGCTATGACCGGCCCGGTCATCGACGTCGCCGTCACGCGGCTGATGGACCTCATCATGGCGGTTCCGAGCCTGGTTCTCGCCATTCTGGTCGTCGCAGTGCTGGGGCCGAGCCTCGCCAACACGATCATCGCGGTGACAATCGTCTATCTGCCGCGCTACGTGCGCCTGGTGCGCGCTTCCGCGCTCGGCGAACTCAACAAGGATTACGTGACGGCCGCGCGGGTCGCGGGCGTCGGGCCGCTCAGGCTCGCCTGGTCGACGGTGCTGCCGAATTGCCTGGCGCCGCTGATCGTGATGGCGGCGCTCGGCGTCTCGGACGCGATCCTGGAGGCGGCGGGCCTCGGCTTTCTCGGCCTCGGCGCCCAGCCGCCGACGCCGGAATGGGGCTCTATGCTGGCCAACTCGCGCGAGTTCATCCGTTCCGACCCCTGGATCGTGACCCTGCCGGGGTTGGCGATCCTCATCACGGTCATCGCCATCAACCTGACCGGCGACGGGCTGCGCGACGCGCTCGATCCGAAGATGCGGCGGAGCTGACGATGCCGCTGCTCGAAATCCGCAACCTCACCGTCACCTTCGCCATGCGCCAAGGTGCGTTCACTGCGGTCGACGGCGTCGATATCTCCGTCGATCGCAATGAGGTGCTGGCGATCGTCGGCGAATCGGGGTCGGGCAAGTCGGTCGCGATGCTGGCGGTGATGGGGCTCCTGCCGCCGACCGCGACGGTCGTGGCCGACCGAATGGGCTTCGACGGCGCGGATCTCCTGACCATGTCGCGCGATCAGCGCCGCCGGCTCGCCGGCAAGGACATGGCGATGATCTTCCAGGAGCCGATGTCCTCGCTGAACCCCTGCTTCACCGTCGGCTTCCAGATCGGCGAGTCGCTCAAAGTCCATCTCGGCCTCGATCAAAGGCAGCGCGAGAGGCGCGTCGTCGAGCTCCTGGCCGAGGTCGGCATTCCCGATCCGGCGCGCCGCGCGCACGCTTTCCCCCATCAGCTTTCGGGCGGCATGAGCCAACGGGTGATGATCGCCATGGCGCTCGCTTGCCGGCCGAAGCTCCTGATCGCCGACGAGCCGACCACCGCGCTCGACGTGACCATCCAGGCGCAAATTCTCGATCTACTCTTGGCGCTGAGGCGCGAGAACGGCATGGGGCTCGTGCTGATCACCCACGACATGGGCGTCGTCGCCGAGACCGCCGACCGCGTCATTGTCCAATACGCCGGCCAGCAGGTCGAGGCCGCAGCGACGCGTGCTCTCTTCGCCGATCCGCGCCATCCCTATACCGCTGCCCTGCTCGCCGCCTTGCCCGAGCGCGCGACGGCGCGCCGCCTGCCCGCCATTCCCGGCGTCGTGCCCGGCCAGTTCGACCGGCCGCGGGGTTGCCTGTTCTCGCCGCGTTGCCGGTTTGCTTTCGACGCCTGCCGCCGTGTCGCACCGCGCCGCGCGCCGCCGAAACTCAGCTCCGCGCTTTGTCACACGCCGCTCGAACACGGCGTTCCGCAGACGGCGGCAATGCAGGAAGCGGGCTCGTGAACCCGGTCATCGAAGCCCGAAGCCTTGCCCGCGACTACTCGGTTTCGCGCGGCGCCTTCCGCCCGCCTGCGACGGTAAAGGCGCTGGCAGGCGTTTCGTTCGCGCTTGAAGCTGGCCGCACGCTCGCCGTCGTTGGCGAATCCGGTTCTGGCAAGTCGACCCTGGCGCGGCTCTTGACCCTGATCGAAAAGCCGACCGCGGGCGCCCTCATGATCGACGGAGAGGATGTGGCGCTGGCCAGCGCCGCGACCCGGAAGCGCCTCCGGCAGGAAATCCAGATCGTGTTCCAAAATCCCTACGGCTCGCTCAATCCGCGCCAGACGATCGGCAAGGCGCTGGAGGAGCCGCTGCTTGTCAATACCGCCACGGGCGCGGCCGAGCGCAAGGCTGCGGCGCTCGCGATCATGGAAAAGGTTGGCCTCCGGCCGGAATATTATCATCGGTATCCGCACATGTTTTCCGGCGGCCAGAGGCAGCGCATCGCCATCGCCCGCGCGATTGTCCTAAGGCCGAAGATCCTCGTGCTCGACGAGCCAGTGTCGGCGCTCGACGTCTCGATCCGCGCCCAGGTGCTGAACCTGCTCGCGAGCCTGCAGGAGGAATTCCGGCTCGCTTACGTCTTCGTCTCGCACGACCTCTCGGTCGTGCGCCACATCGCCGACGACGTGCTCGTGATCTACCTCGGCCATGCGGTCGAGATGGGCTCGCGCGACGCGATCTTTCAAAGCCCGCTGCACCCTTATACGCGAGCGCTGCTGTCGGCGACGCCGGTCGCCGATCCGACCGTCAGGCGGGAGCGCATCCTCCTGATGGGCGAGCCGCCTTCGCCGATTGCGCCGCCGCCCGGCTGTCCGTTCAATCCGCGCTGCCCGCTCGCCTTCGACCGTTGCCGGGTCGAGAAGCCGCCTCTTGAGCGGAAGCAGGGGCGGGAGGTTGCCTGCTGGGCGGTCGAGGGATGAGCGGGGCGGAAATCTACGATTATATCGTCGTTGGCGCGGGTTCGGCCGGGTGCGTCCTCGCCAATCGGCTGAGCCGCGATCCGCGCAATCGCGTGCTCTTGATCGAGGCGGGCGGAAACGACAACTGGATCTGGTTTCACATTCCCGTCGGCTATCTCTACGCGATCGGCAATCCGCGCGCCGATTGGCTCTTCAAGACCGAGGCGGAAGCCGGCCTCAACGGCCGCTCGATCCCCTATCCGCGTGGCAAGGTGCTCGGCGGCTCGTCCGCAATCAACGGCATGATCTACATGCGCGGCCAAGTCGCGGACTACGATGGCTGGCGGCAGCTCGGCCTCGCCGGATGGGGCTGGGACGATGTGCTTCCCTATTTCCTGCGCCACGAAGACCATCACGGCGGCGCCTGCGACCTGCACGGCGGGGGCGGCGAATGGCGGGTCGAGCGTCCGCGCGTTTCCTGGCCGATCCTGGACGCTGTGCGCGACGCCGGCGTCGAGATTGGGATCCCCAAGGTCAACGACTTCAATCGCGGCGACAACGAAGGATCGGACTATTTCGAGGTCAATCAACGTCGCGGAAGGCGCTGGAGCGCCGCCGCCGGGTTCCTGAAGCCGATCCTCGCCCGGCCCAATCTGCGCCTCGTCGATCACGCTCACGCCGAGCGGATTCTGTTCGACGCCAGGCGCGCCGTCGGTTTGCGCTATTCTCGCGACGGCGCGAGCCATGGCGCGCGGGCGCGGGGCGAGGTGCTGCTGACGGCGGGCGCGATCGGCTCACCGCAGCTGATGGAGCTGTCAGGCGTCGGGCGGCCGGACGTTTTGGCGAAGATCGGCGTTCCCGTCATGCATCCGCTTCCCGGCGTTGGCGAAAACCTTCAGGACCATCTGCAACTTCGCACGATCTTCCGCATCACGGGCGCGCGCACCCTCAACGTCGATTACCGCTCGCCCTTCAAGCTGGCGATGATCGGGCTCGATTACGCGCTCCGCCGGCGTGGGGCCATGACCATGGCGCCGTCGCAGCTCGGCATGTTCGCCAAATCCTCGCCCGACTATGCGACCGCCAACCTCGAGTTCCATGTTCAGCCCCTGTCGCTCGATCGGTTCGGGGAGCCGCTGCACGCTTTTCCGGCAATCACGATCAGCGTGTGCAACCTGAGGCCGTCGAGCCGTGGCTCAACCCATGCGAGCAATCCGGACCCGCGCGCTGCGCCGAGCATCCGGCCGAACTATCTCTCGACGATCGAGGATCGACGGATCAGTTGCGATTCGATCCGGCTGGCGCGGCGTCTCGCCGCTGCGCCGGCGCTGGCGCGTTATTCGCCCGAAGAACTCATGCCCGGCTCAGAGGCGACCCGCGAGGACGATCTCGTGAAGGCGGCGGGCGAGATCGGAACGACGATTTTCCATCCCGTCGGAACGGCCAAAATGGGCCGCCCGGACGATCCTGAAGCGGTCGTCGATGAACGGCTGCGGGTGCTCGGACTGGACGGGCTCAGGGTCGTGGACGCCTCCGTCATGCCGCGGATCACCTCCGGCAACACCAATTCGCCGACGATGATGATCGCCGAGAAGGCGGCCGAAATGATCCTCGCCGACGCGAAGGGCGCGTGACCCATGAGCGACGGGCGTCTCGTTCTTCCGGCCGACGGCCGCCAGTCGGAAACGGCGCTGATGATCGCGCGCGGCGTGCGCCGGCTCTTGAGGGCGCGCGGTTTTTCGAGCCTGACCGAGTTGCCGCTGGTCGACGGGCGACGCGCCGACATCGTCGCGGTCAATGGCGATTGCGAAGTGCTGATCGTCGAGATCAAGTCCTCGCCCGCGGACCTGCGCGCCGACCGCAAGTGGCGCGACTACGCCGCCTGCTGCGACCGGCTCTATTTCGCCATTTCGGAGCTTACGCCGGCCGGCATGACGCCGGCCGCCGCCGGCCTCATCCTCGCTGACCCGTACGGCGCTGAGATCGTGCGGGAAGCCGAGATTCAACGCATGGCGCCCTCGAGCCGCCGCGCGCTTCTCTTGCGCTTCGCCCAGGCCGCCGCCGACCGACTGCACCGGCTGGCCGATCCGGGCGGGGCGCCGGATTTCTGAACGCTGTCCTGGCGGGCGCCAGCTTTCGCTGCGGCTCATCGAAAAGGAAAGGCCACGCTGCTGCGGCGGCCTTTCAAAGCTTCTTGGATCGGAGTTTACTCAGACGATCGAGACGCTGCCCTTCGCTCTGCGGCGGAACGCGGCGTAGCCGAGACCGCCGAAGCCGAGCATCAGCACTGAGCCAGACGATCACCCCCGAGCTGCGCGGCGTCCACTGGCTGCCGCTTGTGCTGTGGCAATTCGTCGGCAGCCTAATTGGCGCGGCGACCGTGCCCTGGACGTGGACGAAGCCAACTCTTTTCGATCTCGGCCTCATGTTCCTGGTCAGCGTCGTCTCGATGACCTGCTTCATTTTCATCGTCCGGGCTTTGGCTCTCGCCGCGCCGCAGTGCTCGCACCGCTGCAATATTCGGCGATCGTCTGGGCGGCGATCTTGGGCTGGCTGGTCTTGGCGCGACGCCCCGACCTTGCCGATCATCGTCGGCAACGCCATCATCATCGGCAGCGGGCTGTTTCTTCTGACGCAGCGGAAAGCGGAGGGGAAAGCGGCGGAGAAGGGCCGCCGATTGGGTTCGTTTCGCCAAAATGATCCAGCTAATGTACATATATACTAAGTGTAATGGTGATATAACTTCACCTTTCCACCGTGGTAAACTAAGCATCCGCGCCAAACTTGCGGATCGCAAATTTGCGTCTCGACAAAGCGCGTCGCTCGTATCGATCAAACGCAGCAAGCTGGGTAATTCGCTCCCTAAAAATGACCGCGAGCTTTTCGTCGGGAGCCAGCAGTGGCTGACAATTTGGATCGCTCAGGATCCCTGAGATGAGGCGCCAACGGCAGCTGCGCACGCGATCAAGATCGACTTGAGATTCAGCGATCCGCCGCGCGTCCTCCAGCAACTCAGCGTCTGCGTCAGGGCCCGCAATTTTGCCCGCGATCGCCTCGACCTGCGGCGCGAGCACCGGGTCCGACAGAACCGGAATGTTCAAGCCGTGCCGTAACGCGTTTCTTGCCGCGCGGGCCTTGCCGGCCGAACTCCTCGGCCCAGTGCTCGATTTCGCGTTGACGCGATTGGCGCGCTGTTGACGGTCGCTGGTCAGGCGGGCGACCCTCCGCTCACTTCGCCGGTTTCGACGTCGCGACACTCCACGTCCTCAACTTCGTCGACCGCTCGACGCATTGCAGCGCCAAGTGCTTCGCGGTGTCGATCGATCTCACGGAGCGCGTTGTTGCGACGCGCCTCCGCGCTTGCAAGCATGCGGTCCATGCGTTCGAAAGAATCAATCGTCCTGCTGAGCGTTTCAGCCATCACGTCTTCTATCGTTAGCCCCGCCTTCTCGAGAGCGACGGCGAATTCCGCCCGTGTGTTTTGCTCCCCGGTGACCCACTTAGTCGCGAGGACATCAACAGAGAAAAACCTATTGCTCCCGTGATGCTCGATATTCGCCATCACCTTGCGAATGCCGGTGCCGATCGAGGCCCTCAGAATACCGGCCTTCAAACGACGAAGCCGAAGAGTTCTCCCAGGTTAGGTCGATGACGTCGCGCGTCAGAAATTCTTCAATCGCATCCCTCGGTCGGGCTACACCAACAATGCGTGCGGCAAGGCTTGCGTAATCAACTTCTCGCTCGCCGGGCAGCAGAGGCGCCGGGGCAATCCGCACGACACAGTCGACAAGATCCTCGCCTGGCATGGCGGCGACCGGGGGGAAGGAGTCATTTTCATTTTCAACACCGCTACAAATCAATCGTCGGAAGAACATTACACGAACAGGAGGCAGATGTCACGCCTGCGCTCAAGAAATCTTGAGCGGCAAGGTTGACGCCCGGCACCTTGCCATAATGCGCAAGAGCTCGGCCGCGATCGATTCTAGGGAGCCGTCCGCAAGGGTGTCGGGGTCGCGTGGTTTACGAAAGTCAAAATGACTATCGTTTCAATCTGATCGACCGAATCGCGCTCGAATACCGGGACCATCCTCAGGTGTGCCAATGAATTCGATGCCGGCAGCCTCCAGAGCGGATTTGATATCTAGAAGCGTTCCAGTGCGGCTTTGAGGGATACCGACTACCGATTCAAGACGCATGATCGTCTTTGTCGCCACTCCGGCCTTGTCAGCCAGCTTTTGCACCGACCAACCGAGCGCAGCGCGAGCCGACCGAATTTGGACACCGGTGAGCATTGACAAACCCAGTAGTATGTCCTATCCAAAGACAAATAAGTCCTATAATAGGACTTACCACGGCCGTTCTCACTCCGTCGTCGAACCTTTTTGCAAGGCAATGACAAGTGGAAAGCGTTGGTGTGGGTAAGACGATAACACCATTCGGCTGGTGACCACTACTGGAGAAAATGATGAAAACTCAAGCACTCACAGAAAAACTGGAAAACCGCCGTCATTTCGTTGGCGGCTCTGATGCGCGGCTCATCATGGGCCCCGACGAGGCGGCGTTGGTCCGGCTCTGGAAGGAAAAACGCGGCGAGGCCGAACCGGAGGATTTGAGCGATAACCTCATTGTCCAACTGGGCTTCGCCACCGAGGCGCTGAACCAAACCTGGTACGAGCGCAACACCGGGCGCGTCGTCACCGACGTCCAGCGCTGGGTTCGGCACCCTGTGCATCGCTATCTGGCAGCGACCCTGGACGGGTTCGTCAACGACCTCGACGCGGTGTTCGAGGCCAAGTTCATGCTGCCCTGGTCGTTCTCGGAAGAAGCGGCCGCCGAAAAGCACATGGCGCAGCTCCAGCACAACATGTGGGTGACCAACGCCCGCTCGGCGGCCCCCTCGATCATCACCGGCGGGGGGAAATGGATCGAAATCACCATACCGGCCGACGCCCTCTACCAGCACTTTCTGGTCACGGCCGAGCGCCGGTTCTGGCGCTGCGTCCAGACCGGAGATACCCCGCGCCCCTATGGGATCGAGCCGCCGCGGCCGCGGATCGAAGGGGTTCGCATCGTCGACATGAGCGAGTCCAATTCGTGGGGCGAGTTCGCTGGCCTCTTCTGCGCCACCCGCTCGGCCTTCCTCGACCATGAGCGGGCCAGGTCCGAGCTCAAGGCCCTGATGCCGGAGGACGCGAAAGAAGCCTCCGGCCATGGCGTTCGGGCCAAGCGATCGAAGTCCGGGGCGGTCAGCTTTGATCTTCTTGCCGATGATGAGGAGGGGTAGCCATGCAGCGGTCCAGTGAAACGATAGGGGCGATCGCCGCGGCGCTGGCGAAGGCTCAAGGAGAGCTCACCAACCCGGAGAAGGCGCTGACCGCGACCATTCGGGCGTCGAACCCGCGCGATCATGATCAGACCTTTCGCTATGCGGCGCTCTCGAGCGGCCTCGACATTGTGCGGAAGGTCCTCGGCGGTCATGAAATCGCGACCGTCCAAGCGACAGCGATCGACAAGGAGGCGGGGCTAATCCGTCTCACCACGACGCTCGCCCATTCGTCAGGAGAGTGGCTGTCGTCGGAATGGCCTGTATGTGCGATCACCGAAACGGCGGCGCCGCGCCGCATGGGAGCGGCGCTCACCTACGCAAGACGCTATGCTTTGTTCACTTTGGTTGGAATAGCGGGCGAGGACGATCTCGACGCGCCGGATCTTGCCGAAGGCGGGATGGCGGATGCTGCGAAGAAAGCCAGCGCCGCCACTAACAGGAACGGGGTGACCACGCGACTGAGACCAGCCGAAGCGGGAGAGCAAAGGACGCCCGCGACGTCGGCTCTCGCGCGTAGGGAGAAAGCCGTCCCTCCTGCCCGGACCGTTCTGGGGCCAGATCAATCGGCGGCGCTGCGGGAGCAATTGCTCGGCGACATCGGCCAACTGCAATCCGCCGACGAAGCCGCCGATTGGGTCCACAAGAACCTTGCCGCCAAGAACACGATGATCATAGACGACGCCGACGCGGTCGAAGCCGGCTTCCGGGAAAGGCTCGCAACGATCGAGGTTGTGTCCGCCGCTGGTCAGGGTGAGGCGAATCCGGGGCCGGCAGTAGAAACGGCGCCTCCGGTCGGGGAGCCCTTCCTCACCGCAATGGACGCCGCCGCCTCGGCTCCGATCATCTTGCCCTCAAGCCCCGGCTTACGCCGCCGACGCGTTGCGGCGAAAACCATCCGCCTGCGCGACAAGGAGCACTGCAAGTTCGTCGCGACTCAACCCTGCGTCGTCTGCGGCCGGACGCCCTCGGAAGCGCATCACATTCGCTTCGCCCAACCGCGCGCTCTCGGTCGCAAGGTCAGCGACGAATACACAGTCCCCGTCTGCAGGCTCCATCACCGGGAGCTCCACGGTTACGGCGATGAAACTTCATGGTGGGCCGCGGTCAGCATCGACCCGTTGCCCATCGCTCTCGAGCTGTGGCGGAGGTCGCGCCCAGACAGCGGTAGGTGATACGCGGTAGCGTGCCCGATCTGCCATTTGTCTGTCGTACGGGGAGGTCTTCTATGCGCCAAGTGAGGATGCCCCCGCGCTGAGCGAATTTGACTTTGTGATCGATTACAACTTCGGCAGCGGTACCGAAGCTGCCATATCCGAGAGCAAAATCGCGGCAAGCACCACTGACGCCTCCCAGAGGATGACGCCCGCCGATCCCGCCGATCCAGCGCGCTCGCCTTTGTGCTCCGCTTTCAAGGTCGCAACCGCGTCCACAACGCCGGCCAACTCGTGTCGGCGATCGTCGCAAGGCGGTGCCGCCGCAACGATGCGAGATGTGGCGCGTGCGCTCGCGCCATTCGGTTGGCCTCTAGACCGTCTACGAATTCTCGACGACGCTTCCTGCTATCTGGATCAGGCTTCCGCCAGGGCGCTCGCTCTTTCCCTGGGCGGGGAGCGACTTCTCGCTATCGGACACGATCGAATGCGGAATCGTCAAGCTGCCCTGCGTGCCTGTTGACGGTAACCTGCCATCGGGCTCCATGCCGATCTATCGTAACCTCTGGCAGGTCTTGAAAGAGCGGGGGCGCAGCCCGCGGCGCGAGAGCGCCAGCAACGTCGGAGACCTCGACCCGCTCAGCTCGCGCCGGAGCTGCATAGCTCCAGAGAAGATGTGGCGTGGCTCAGTCCTCGGCACTCTCGATGTCGGCAAATACGCCGGTTTCGCTTTCCTCGACGGGGATCTACGGGAAGAACCGACCGGGCTTTTAAATGGCTACGGTTGCTCGCATGCGTCGTTCACCCGACGCGTCGGGGGTGTTGCAGCCGCTTTGGGCCGCGTGATCCTGGTGAGAGACCTCTGTAGTCGCCGCTATAGCCCTCGGCGCCAATGAAAACGTCTCGAAAAGCCGCACGCGTGACATAAAAGGGGCTCAGCCCCAAACTTGAAGTTCAAGCCGCTCAAGCGAAGGAGGCGCGTCGCGTGGGAATGACAACGTTTTTGACGCACGGATCATTGCGGCTGGTGATTGGCTTGGTTATCGCCGCCGCGTCGGCTGACCTTGCGTCCGCTCAGGCTCTTCCAGACGATACCGATCTCAAATTGTTCGCCGTGCACATCAATCGAACTCCGCCGCAATCCTGGCCCGGCTACGGCGTTTATCTTGGCAACGGCCTCATCCTCACGGCGTGGCATGTCCCGGGAAACTTCGCGCGCACGAAGCCTCACGTCCTCATCGCCGGACAAGACCTTCCGGCCGCATTGGTGAAGGAAGGCAGTTTTGAAAACGTGGACCTGACCCTGGTGTCCATAGACTTAGCCGAGCTTCCGATTCGCTTGCAGATGCGCCGGATGCCGCTTTGCGCGACGCCACCGGTTGCCGGCGAGACCGTAGTCGTCGTCACCCCGGAAGGAACGGCCCGCTCGCACGTTCTGCCGCAGGTCATGGTGCCGCCGGATTTGCGCGGTCGCTTCGACACTTTGATTGGCGATGTCGCCACAACTGGAAACTCTGGCTCGGGCGTGTTCGACGCCCAAAAACAGTGCCTGCTCGGCATCATCAGCCGCAAGATTTCAGTCATAACGAGGAACCGACTGGGCGCGCCGGCGCGAACCGTAGACATCGCCAAATACTTCGTTCCTGCCCGCGACATCAAAGCTTTCATCCCCGATGGAGTTCTCGTTTTAAGGCCTCGGACGATTTGGTCATCACAGCTCAACCTTGCCCGATCAAGCCCGATGCGCGTGGCCGGCGCTGCGGTGCGGCCCTCGCTCCGGTTCGATGGAACGCTCCAGTCAAGCAGCGGCGTTGGCGGTGAAGGTGAGCGGGCAAGAGGACGGCAGGCGGGAGACCTTCGGCTGAGCGCCGCGCATCATTTGCGAGACGATCGTCCCGCTGATCGAGGGCGGGCCGATAAGCCAGCTTGAAGCGTTCGGGTCGGCGCCAGGTCGGTCAGAAACCAGCCCCAGACTCGCCGCGCTCGCGATCGAATTGCCCGATACAAGCTGATCGGGTGAAGTCGATCGAAAAGGGCTGCGGCTCGCCGGGGATGCAAGAGGAAAAAGAGCCGGCGAGAGGCATTTTCAGGGCGCCTTGAGGTTGCGAATGGTCGAAATGGCCTTAAGCGGTCGCGTCGTTGCCTGCGCGGCGAGAGAGCGGATGGTTGTCGGCGCGTTCAAGACCAGCGCCGGATTGATGACGAGGCGGACCGCGTGGATGGCGGCCTCTGCGCGAACCGAAGCCTGCGACAGTCCAGACGCGGCAAAGAGGAACGCGCTTGCGGAAGACGAAGACATCGGGCAGCCGGCCGACGGCTTTCCCGGATGGCGGCGTCGCGCTGGGCCCTGGCCTGTTTCGCGACGGGGATGGTTCGGGACATCGAGGAGCGATCTTACGTCGCTCGGCGTTGGCGGGAAATTCATGTCCTCGCTTGCCCCCGACAGTGGAGCGCCGCCCGACGACCCGGGCGGCGGCGGATCTGATTACGATTTGAACGCGGATTATTCTACAAGCACGCTGGACGGTCTTTTCCCGGCGACGACGGTGACGAGCTTCGAGGCTGTCGATTTATGGTTCATGAATGATCAGACACTTTTCGGCGACAGCGATCATCTCGACGGCTTTTCTGTCAACGCGTTCGGATCATGGTCGCTCGTTCCCTCGAAGTTGGAGCCCCCAGAGGATCGGCCCGGGAAAAGACGCTCTTGCTCGAGCGACGGTACGTCTAAGCAGCCAACCAGCGCCGACGGCGCGCCATTATGAATGAAAACGGTGGCGGCGCGGGCCGGTTTATCCCAGTCTCGGCACGGGCGATCGTGTTGAGGCTGGAAATCTCTGCGGTGGTTTGCGAACCCGATAAGCAGTCCGGCCCGCGCCGCATAGAGGTACCATTCTTTGTCGCCCCCGGGAACGGGGAGCACGTGTAGCAGTGTCTCGAAGTACCTGCGGCGTCGCGGTCGCCTTCTGATGGCAGGAGGCGATGATGCGGGTGATTATTGAGCGGTGCTGTGGGTTGGACGTGCACCAGGAGACGGTCGTTGCGTGTCTTCTGATCGGCGCGCCCGGGGATCGACCGACCAAGGAGGTGCGCACGTTCCGGACGGTGACACGCGACCTCGAAGTCTTGCGGGACTGGCTCGCGGCGGCGGGGGTGACGCATGTCGGCATGGAGAGCACTGGCGTCTACTGGCGGCCAGTCTATGCCGTGCTGGAAGGACATTTCGATCTGATCGTCGGCAACGCTCGGCACATCCGCAACGTGCCGGGGCGCAAGACGGACGTGAAGGATGCCGAGTGGATCGCCGATCTGGTCCGGCACGGGCTGATCGCGAAGAGCTTCGTGCCGCCCCGGCCGCTGCGGGAAATGCGCGAGCTGTTGCGCTACCGCCGCAAGCTCACCGAGAGCCAAGCGGCCGAGCGCAACCGGCTGCTGAAGCTTCTGGAAACGGCCAACATCAAGCTGGCGAGCGTGATGAGCGACGTCTTCGGCGTGTCCGGCCGGGCGATGCTTCGGGCGCTGATCGAGGGCCGGGCCTCGGTCGAGGCAATGGCGGATCTCGCCAGGGGCCAGTTGCGCCGCAAGCGCTCCGATCTCATCCTGGCGCTCGAGGGGCGAATGGAGGAGCATCATCGGTTCCTCCTGGCCACCCAGCTGCGCCGGCTCGAAGCGATCGAGCAGGACATCGCAACGCTCGACCTGCGCATCACCGAGCGGCTCGAACCCTATCGGATGCCGCACGCGCTCTTGATGCAGATCCCGGGCGTCGACTGGCTCGTCGCCGCGGTGCTCATCGCCGAGATCGGCGTCGACATGAGCGTGTTCCTGAGCGTCTATCACTTGAGCGCCTGGGCCGGCGTCTGTCCCGGCAGCCACGAGAGCGCCGGCCGGCAGAAGAGCGGCCGCGCCCGAAAGGGCAATGTCCACCTCCGCACGATCCTGGTCGGCGCCGCAATCTCCGCCGCGAGGACCAAGGGCAGCTACCTCAAAGACAAATTCCACCGTCTCAAGGCCCGCCGCGGCGCCATGCGCGCGGCCCTCGCCATTGCCCACAAGATTCTCGTCAGCGCCTATCACATGCTCGCCAAAGGGCTGCCGTACCGCGACCTCGGAGAAGCCTATCTCGACCAGATCACTCAAACCCGCACCGTCGCAAACCTGAAGCGCCGGCTTGAGCGCCTCGGCTATCACGTCAGGCTTGAGCGCACGACCCAGGCCGCATGACGCGACTGCCCGCGGCGGTGTTTTCGTAGCAGAGATTCTTTGAAGGACCAACGGATTGACGGTTCGCTCCCGGTTCAGGGCGGCCACGGCGGCGTGGATTGCGCGGTCGAGGGCGTCGGCGTCAGCGAAGGTCTGATGGGCCAGATGATGCGCCTTGAGATCGTGCCAGACAACCTCGATATCGTTGAGTTCGGGTGCGTATTTCGGCAGCCACTCGACGGTGAGCCAGTGTTTGCGCGCCTCGAGGGCCTTGAGAGTGAGCTTGCTGACATGGATCGGCCCGTTGTCCTCGACCAGCACGACCGGTTTCATTGCCCGTCCCGGTTGGGGACCGAACAGGTGGTCGAGCTGCTCGAGGTGAGCGATGAAGTCGCTGCTGCGCTTGGTCGGGCTCGTATGCACAATCAGCTGGCGCGTGACCTGATCGAGCGAGCCGATGATCGCCACTTTCTTGGCCTGTCCCGGCGCCGGCACCCGCAGGTCCGCACCGCGCAAGGCCCACGCCCGCGCCAGATAAGGGTGCGTCAGGGCCTCGCTCTCGTCGCCGTAGAGGAGAATGATGTCGCCGGCTTCGGCCTGGGCCTTGCGCAGCTGAAGGCGCAGTCCCACGCGTTCGATCTCGTCGGCAATCTGGCGGCCTTTCAGCGTGTGCCGAGGCCGCCGCCAACGGAAGTTTTTTTTCGCAGCGCCCGGGACAACTGCGACTTGCCGATCTTGACGCCCTCGCGCGCCTCGATCTCGGCCATGAGACGCGGGATCGTCCAGTTGGGCCGGTCGGCGACGGGAGCTTCGAGCAGAGGCGTGACGACACGCAGCGCAGCCTCGGTCTTTACCGGTGGCGGGCCGGGCGCCACAGTCGCCTTCAACGCTTCGACACCGCCGCGCGCGAACGCGCTGCGCCACAGCCGCACCGTGTCTTCGCGCACGCCAAAGGCCTCCGCAATGCGCGGGCTGGTCCATCCCGACAGCGTCAGCAATATCGCCCGCGCCCGATCAGCCTCCCCGCGGTCGCGTGAATGGGCCAATGTCAGCAGCGCGTTGCGCTGCTCCTCACCCGCCGTCACCCGAGATTTGCCCGCCATGCCCCGCCTCCGCGAATCAGCGCGAAGACCGAATCACACCTGCGGTTCGTTGGTCAAGCTGACGGAGTCTGCTTAGCGCCGTCCACCGGTGTCAGACGGAGGAAGATCTGAGCTTCCTCATCACGACAAGTCCCGGCGCGGGGTCAGACGGCGCCGATCAGTTCGGGCTTCAGAGTTTGAACCTTGCGCGACTGAACGCGCCCTTTGGCGGAAATTTTTTGAGCGGAAATTATCTGAACGCGCAGCAAATCTTTGAAATGATAGCCGCACAGAACAGCTTCGCCATGACCTGGCCATGGGAATGATCCAAGGGGCCTTTCCGCCCCCGCGCGTCGCTCGCGAGGTAACCTCGCCTGTCGTCGACGGCGCTTTTGCCGCGGCCTCCGACTTTGGAAACACTGGCGGGAGTCCAAGTTCCGACACGCCTCCGGATCCGCCCGGTGGCGGCGCGCTCGCGAATATCGGTAACGCGCAACCCGCGGCGTCGGTCCCGGAAATTCCGCCGCCCGCGATGCTGCTTATCGGCTTCGCTGGATTGGCGCTCATCGGCAGGCGTCGTCTTTCGTCGAAGTCCCAGCCGATGGCCGATACCTAAGCTTTTTCCGATAAGGAAGGCGACGTCGGGCGTATCCGCCCGCGGGCCTAAAAAACGAAGCGCGTCGCGGTAGCGGAGGTCGGGGAACAGCCAGTCGACCTTGTGGCAGACAACATGGCGGCGCTCCTCGATGCGGCCGTGGTCGAAGTTGGTGGCGGGGCCGCGCTCCGTGATGGGCGCCGGCGGATTGGTCAACGACATCCTGATGCAAGGACCGGCCGGTTGGCCTTCAACACGAGGAGAAAGTCGCGCCGCCACCGGCGACGATCCGGCGATTTCGGTCTGGGTCCCCATGGGGTCGATGGTGACGAGCGCGCCGGTCAACTGCAATCGTTCGCCCAACGGTAAAATGGCCACGATTTCATTCGACTTCTCATCGACCGCCTCCTGCGCCAAAACCGAGCGCTCACGGCAGCCCAGGCGCTGACTATGTTCAGCGGTTGGGGTCCTTGCGCCACGACATATTTACTCATTAGGATGGGCGATGGCGTGTTGAACCCGCATTCGCCAGATGACACAACAATTTGAAGCCGCTCCTCGACAATTCAGCTATGATAATCAGTATCTTAAACTGATTTGGAAACTGACGTCATAGCGAACCCACATCAACCGGGTGCGGCGTACGGGCGTTATCAGCAAAACATCGGAAGAGCCGCGTCTTTATAACAGAAGCCTTGCGGTCATTCGGGTCGTGACCGGAACCCGATGCGCCTCGAAGCGCAACCCGCAACCCACAGCGAGGGTCCGTCTTGCAAAAGGAAGGCACCGGCGGCAATCTCAACCTAACTAGTGTCCGTCCATTTCCGTCCGGACTAACTAGGTCTTCCATCCGGAGAATCTCGGCTAGTATGACCGTCTCGGAAAGTACAGCTACCGAAATGATGAGTATGGTTGAAAGATCGGTGATGGCGCTCCCAGCCGAACTCACAATTATCGTTGTGACCTGGAATACTCGCGAACTAACCTTGCGCTGTCTGGAAACCTTGTTCGACAATACGCCTAAATTGAGGATGCGAGTGATTGTCGCTGATAATCATTCCGAGGACGGGTCGGCTGACGTGATCGCCCAACGGTTCCCTCAGGTCGATTTGATTAGGAATCCCGGCGATTTTGGCTTCGCGCGCGCGAACAACGAAGCGATAGAGTTGGTCGACAGCGAGTGGCTCTTGCTGCTGAATCCGGATACGGAAGTTCACCCTAACGCGATCAACAACTTGTTAGCGTTTTCGAAACAACACCCGGAAGCGGGCGTTACCGGTGGCCGAACAGTTTTTCCTGATGGTTTGTTGAATATCAAATCCTGCTATAACAAGATGACTCCATGGAGTCTCTTTTGTTCCTTCACAGGTTTGAGCGTAGTATTCTCGCAGACAACTTTGTTTAACCCGGAAGCGATCGGCGGGTGGAAGCGCGATACTGTGCAGCACGTGGATATCGTTCAGGGAAGTTTCTTCATGATTTCGACGGCGCTCTGGAGGAAGCTTGGCGGGTTCGATTCCCGCTACTTCATGTATGGCGAAGAAGTAGACCTGTGCCTTCGCGCGGCGGCGCTGGGCTATCGCCCGATGATCACGCCAGATGCCCAAATCATGCATCTGGGCGGCGCCTCTGCGCCCAAAGGGGTCAGGATGCTGCAGAATTGGACGTCGAGGGCGACCGTCGTGCGCGGGCACTGGCCGAAGCTGCTGGCGCCCATCGGGTTATCCGAACTCTGGCTGTGCTGCGCGACACGGGCCCTCGCTTCCGCGATGTTGGGCAAGTTTTCTGGGCGCAGTAACGGGAATGATGACTGGCAAATGATGTGGGCGAAGCGCCGCGACTGGCTCAAGGGATACTGACGTGAACGAGCGGTCCCCCGGGGAAGTGCATAAAGTGCGCCAAAGCGTGAAACCTCTTCTTCGGGAAGACGGGACCGACGAAGGAGACCTGGTTCTGGGAGCGCCACGTCCGCCAACGCCAAAAGGCCTATTCGATAACGAAATCGATCCAGTTCGCGGGTGGGGCGGCAGGACGCGCAAGGGCCGCGAGGAGGGCCCGTAGGCCATTCGCTTGAGTGACAGCTTCGTCCTGGTTACGGGTTGGCGTGACCGGCAGTTCGGCCTTGAACTCGACTGACGATTGCCACAAGAGGTCTTTTCCAGACCGGTGATGTTGACCATGCATCAGTTATTGAGGACTCTATGAAAGCAGTTATACTTGCAGGAGGGCTCGGAACCCGCCTTTCCGAAGAAACATCTATGCGCCCAAAGCCAATGATAGAGATTGGTGGCATGCCAATACTCTGGCATATCATGAAGATTTACAGTGCACATGGGATCAACGACTTCATCATTTGCCTCGGTTACAAAGGCTATGTGATCAAGGAGTTCTTCGCGAACTACTTTCTCCACATGTCCGACGTAACGTTCGACATGCGGGACAATACGAGCGTCGTCCATAGCGCGAAGGCGGAGCCCTGGCGGGTGACGTTGGTTGACACCGGCGCGGACACAATGATCGGCGGACGGATCAAGCGAATCCTGCCCTATGTCCAGGAAGATCCCGCCTTTTGCCTCACCTATGGCGATGGCGTCGGCGATGTCGACGTCCGCGCCACGATAGATCTGCACAAGCGCGAGGGACGCCTCGCTACAGTCACTGCAACGCAGCCGCCAGGTCGCTTCGGGGCGCTCGTCGTGGACGGGACGCGGGTGCTTGGTTTCCAAGAAAAGCCAGTCGGCGACGGCGGCTGGATCAACGGCGGTTTCTTCGTGCTCAGCCCGAGGGTCGGCGACTACATCGAGGGTGACTCGGTCGTCTGGGAGCGCGAACCGCTCGAGCGACTGGCGAGCGAGGGGCAATTGTCGGTCTACCACCACAATGGCTTCTGGCAGCCGATGGATACGCTGCGTGACAAGCGCCATCTCGAAGCGCTTTGGGATTCCGGCAAAGCGCCCTGGAAAACTTGGTGAGGGGATTTCATGCGAATCTTGATCACGGGCAACATGGGGTATGTCGGTCCAATGTTGGTGCGTCACCTCCGTCAGGTTATGCCGACGGCTTACCTTGCGGGCTACGATGCCGGGTTTTTCGCCCATTGTCTGACGACAACGGCCGAGATCCCCGAAATTCTCCTCGATGTGCAACGTTTCGGCGACGTCCGCAACGTTGGCGCGGGCGACCTCGAAGGCTTCGACGCTGTCGTACATCTGGCGGCGGTTTCAAACGATCCGATGGGCAATCGTTTTGAATCCGTCACCGACGCGATCAATCACCGCGCGAGCGTCGCAATCGCTGAGGCCGCGGCGGCCGCGAGCGTAAAGAACTTCGTATTTGCGTCCAGCTGCAGCGTGTATGGATTCGCTGCCGACGGGCGGGCGCGGGGCGAGAGCGATGCATTGAACCCTTTGACCGCATACGCGCGTTCGAAGATCGCCTCCGAGAAGTCGTTGAAGCAGACTGATCTCAACGGCATGACCGCGACTTCGCTGCGCTTCGCCACAGCCTGCGGAATGTCCGACCGATTGCGTCTCGATCTTGTGCTCAACGACTTCGTCGCCTGCGCTCTGTCATCCGGCGAGATCACCGTCCTAAGCGACGGCGCCCCGTGGCGCCCGTTGATCGACGTGCGCGACATGGCGCGCGCGATCGAATGGGCGATCTCACGCCCGACCGAACACGGCGGACAGTTCCTTGCGGTGAACGTCGGCTCGAACGCTTGGAACTACCAGGTCAAGGATTTGGCGCATGGGGTTGCCGCATCTGTGCCCGAGACAACTGTTTCAATCAACACCGATGCCCCGCCGGACAAGCGTTCCTACAAGGTTGACTTCAGTCTCTTCAAGCAGCTGGCGCCAAAGCATCAACCTCTCGAGACGCTGGAGACATCCGTCGCGCGTCTCCGCGATGGCTTACGCGCCATCGACTTTAGCGATCGCAATTTCCGGCAGTCGCAACTGATCCGGCTCAAGGTCCTTGAGCGCCAGATCGAGCGCAATCGCCTCGACGCGGATCTGTTCTGGCGCTGACGAAAAAGGGACGCCCGAACATGAAGTTTCACAAGACGCCGCTTGCGGACGCACGCCTCATCGAACTCGAACGTAAGGGAGACGATCGTGGCTTCTTCGCTCGCTTTTATTGCGAGCGGGAATTTGGCGTCGATGGCTTGGCGACGCATTTCGTGCAGATGAACAATTCGCTGAGCGGCAAGAAGGGCACCCTGCGCGGCATGCACTACCAGCTCGCGCCCTCGGCCGAAGTGAAGGTGGTACGCTGCCTGAAAGGCGCGTTATGGGATTGCATTGCTGATCTGCGCCCAGATTTGCCGACATTCGGCAAATGGTTTGGTGCGGAACTCAATGAAGGCAATCGCCTCATGATGTACGTGCCGCGGGGATTTGCGCATGCGATTCTAACGCTGACAGATGACACCGAGGCGCTGTACCTTGTTAGCGATTTCTACGACCCGACCTCGGAGCGAGGAATTCAATTCGACGACCCCTGGTTGAAAGTCGAATGGCCAATCGAGCCCGCCGAGGTCTCAGCCAAGGATCGAAATTGGCCGTTTTTCGATCCGGAATTCCACGGCGTGGATCGCCTGCGAGGGATTAAATGAAGGCGCTCTTGACCGGCGCGAGTTCATTCAGCGGCCTTTGGTTCGCTCGAGCGCTCGCCGAACGGGGCGTCGAAGTCATCGCCCCGTTGCGCGGCGGCCTGAACACCTACTCGGGGCTCAGGCAGGCGCGGGTGCGCGAACTGGCGAAATTCGCGGAAATCGTCTCAGGAGTGGAGTTCGGTTCGGCTGAATTTTTCGAGCTTTTGGATCGCACGGAGTGCGACATCCTCTGTCATCACGCTGCCCGCGTCGCGGATTATCGGAGCGCGGCTTTTGACGTCAATCTCGCCCTCGCGGAAAACACTCGAGGAATAAGGGCGCTAACCGAGAGGCTTAGCGCTCGCGCTTGCTCGGCCGTCATTCTGACCGGAAGCGTTTTCGAGTCCGACGAAGGCGCCGGCACCGAGCCACGGCGGGCCTTTTCGCCCTACGGCCTCTCGAAGGCGCTGACGGCGGCGGTCATCCGCTATTGGTGCGAAATGGCGGGAATGCCTCTTGGCAAGTTTGTCATCGCCAACCCATTCGGTCCATTGGAGGAACCGCGATTCTGCGCGTTTCTCGTCAAGAGATGGGCTTCGGGCGAAACTCCTGAGGTGCGCACTCCTCTTTACGTACGCGACAACATTCACATCTCGCTGCTCGCGAAGGCGTACGCCGATTTCGCCGTTGAGGTCGCCCAGTCGAAAAAGTCAGCGCGTCGGGCGCCCACGCTCTACGTTGAAAGTCAGGGCGCCTTCGCGGAGCGCTTCGCCCGTGAAATGGGCAAGCGGGTCGGCACGCCTTGTCCGATCAAACTTGGCGTACAGACCGATTTTTCCGAGCCGATGGTTCGGATCAATACCGACCCGGTTGACGCTACACGCCTCGGCTGGAACGAAGCGGCTTCCTGGGACGAAATCGCCACGTACTATTCGGAGCAGTTGTCGTCGTGCTGATTCTGAGGAAGGCTGGAGGAAATTGAGTTGGGCCTCCCTATGAGGTCACACGCAGACGCAGGCCCTCGGTAAAGCCGCTGTGCACGGTTGCCATTGCCATCACCCTTTGACCGACGCGCCGCTCGGTCGCGGCGCTATGGCGCGGCTCCCTTACATGGTCTGCGCGAAGTTCCTGGGCGGTCCGCGCTCGGACCGTCTGGATGGGCCGTTCAACGAGTTCTCTTTCCATTGCTGGATCAACTGCGCGCGCACCCAGAGAGCATAGTCCCTCAACTTATGGAACACCCATTCGCGTTGGTCTTTCGTCATTTCCTGGTACACCAGTCCCAGAAAAAGCGCGACGATGACTTCCCGATACCCGAGGAACTTGTTGACGCCGTAGCCGAGCGAGTTGATTCCGCCATCGGGGTAGACCGGCGCGAGCCACGGAAGCGCCAGTCCGTCGTGCGATCCGACCAGAAAGAACGTCGCGAACAGCGTGTAAATCCCGTAGAAGGGATTCCAGTTCACGGAAATTGCGGAGACCGGGATCGCCAGATATTGGTTGGCGATCGCTGACGAAAACACGACAAGAGAAGTCAAATAGAGCCAGAGGGCTTCCGGGGCGTTTCGCCTACGCCAATACAGGCCGACGAGGAATATCGCGGCCAGGAAAAAAATGGGCAATGCAAGCTTGTTTGCAACAAAACCCGGAGCGATCTCCTTCCAGAATGGCCCGTTCGGAATGGAGTGGTATAGAAACACGTAGTGGACTATTCCTCTCCAGGATTCGATGTAGGGAACAAACGATAGCAAAAATAGTCCATAGGGCACGAGTACAGCCAAAATCTTCAGCCTTCTCGACTCAAAGCCAAAAAATAGCCAGATCGGAAACATGAAGGTGATATGCTTGATCATCAAAGACAAGCCGAGAAGCACGAAGCCGAAGATCTTCCGGACATCCGAGGTCGTCTCTTTGTCGCCGATGAGCCTTGCCGCCAGGATCGCGACCAGGATTGCGAAGTTATCGAACTGCGTATGGTAACCTGTAATGATAATGGAGATCGGATTCAGGAAAAATAGGGTCGCCGCCAAAGCTCCGTACCATCGCAGAAGCAAATAAGAGATGATGAGATCAACGCCAGTCAGGAAAGCGACGATCTTCCAGCGGAGCGCCCAAAGCGGGTCCGAACTAGGCGACGGCAACATATCCAAATAATGGAGAACGTGGAACCAAACAGGACCGTAATTATATCGTTGTGTCGTGTAGACGCTCTTCCCGTCAGCGACCATATCGGCAATGATACGGTGGGATCCCATGTCGTAATTATATCCATGGGAGGCTATCGCAAAACGTAATGCAACGCCGACCATTGCCGCAATGAGAAAAAATGCGAGTCCCTTCCGCTCGTAGCGCTGCATTACGCCCTCCTGCCAGCTCTCGAGTGTAAAGTTCGCCATCATTCCGCGACGGCGCGCAAAGACAGGTCAGGCGTTGACAGTCTGATCTCTTTGTCCAAATCGGAGGCGACCAGTTCCCCGACCCGTACTCCTTCGCGAATTGCGTAGTTCGTCCCTCGATCCTCCGGATAGATCTGCGCCATCGTCGCAACATAGAAGCCCTGAACCGGCGAGCGTATATCCGGCATCAGGTTGGAGTATCCTCGCTCGACGATTGGCTGCGAATAGAGCGCACGCCAGACATGCGCCCGCAGCACCCAGCCGTCTTCGAGCGACGGAAACATTCTCCTCAGGCTTGCAAGGGAATATTTCACGAGTTCGGAATCTTCCATCTTGAAAAGGTGATCCGACTCGGGCAGATATTTAGACAGGTAAATAATGTGTCGCCCGCCGTAGGTCGACAGCGGCTCGAAGTTCGTGTGTTCGATGACGCCGACAAAAGGAAACCCGGGATCGTTTACGTTCAACCAGTACGTGCTCGACAGGCTCCGGTCGAGCTCGAGAACCAGGCAGACGTTGGCGAGGTAGCGAATGCGCCGAAGCTTGTCGACGTAGGACTTCGAGACGTGCGGCTCTATTAGGTCAGCGGTGATCGGCAGGGGAGGCGTCGCGATCACGGCGTCGGCCCGCCTTTCGCCGCGGGTTGACGTGACGCCGACCGTCCGCCCAGATTCCACGCGCACGCCAGTGACCGGTTCGCCGGTCAGAACCTCGCCGCCCTGGGCGCGGATCGCCTCGACCAGCGCATCGGCGAGCGCGGCGAATCCGCCCTTGTAGTAGGCGAGCTGCTCCTCGCCACCCTTCCCCGGCTGCCGCCGCGCAATTTCAGCTTGTTCCAGAACCAGACCGCCGCGATTTCGTCTGCGATGTCGCCGAACTTGCCACGCAACAACGGTTCCCACACCACGCGGTAGACTTATTCGCCGCCCATGCTGCGCAGCCATTCTGCGGCCGTCAGGCTCTCGAGCTTACTCCAGTCCAGGACGCGGCGCGCACGCAGCGCGAGCAGGCCGAGCCGGATGCGGTCCGGCAGGCTAAGTGGAGTGAACCTCAGGAGATCGAGCGGAGTCGACAGCCTGAAGAAATTGTTGGCATAATACATTCCAGTCTGTGTGGGCCTAAGCAGGATCTGGTCTTCCTTGCCTAGCTCGCGGATGAGCCGCATGACATGCGCGTCGTTTGTGAACCAATGGTGATAAAATTTCTCGAGCCGCGTTCCGCTGACGGGAAAGCTGCCCGCCGGTTCGCCTACGTTGACGTCAAACTCAAGAACGCTGACGTCGGTTGCGCAATTGTGTCTGGTGTGAGACGTTGTGGCTACCCATTTGTGCGCCTCGCCATGTGGACTCTGAAGCGACGTCCATGTTAACCGGCGAATCCGATCATCAAGTGGCGCCGTAAGAATGAGCAAGTGTGCCCGAAAGTGATCGTCATCGGCGCCGGCTTCTGCCAACACGCCGCAGCTTGCGAATCTTGCAGATAGGCATTCGGAACCGCGTTCTTGAGCGGGACTTCGATGTCGCTGGACTCGCGGGCAGCGTTTCTGTCAAAGAATGAAAAGTTCACGCCAAAACGATCGGAGGCTCCGGTGGTTGGTTACGATCGCAAAACCCTAATAGCGTTTCTTTCTGTATTGATCATTGGAATTGTATTTCGTCTGGCGCTGACTGCTCGAGGATATAACAATGATCTCGACGCTTATCGTTCCGTAGTCGATCTAATGACTCAAGGAAAGAGCGTTTATACCGATACCAATCGGTATAATTATGGGCCGGCGTGGTGCAACATACTTTGGTTGCTCGATATGCTTCCGTGGAATGCGCCGGATCGAACCTGGGCGCTTCATTGGAAAGTGGCTATATTTCTGAGCGGTGTTGACTGCTGCATCGCCTACGTGCTGCTTCGGTGGTATGGCCTCCTAACAGCCGTGATATTCTTTTTGAACCCAATCTCGATTATCATAACCGGGTACCATTCGCAATTCGATAACCTGGCGATATTGATCTCGATACTCGCGGCAAGGCTGATTGGGCAAAGAAACTCGACGACATATGTGCAAAAGATTTCTGGCTTGACTCTCGTCGGGGTCTCCTTAATTGTGAAGCATCTTGCACTCTTTTTTCCGATTTGGCTATTCTTTAGCCTTGAAACAAGAAGGATGAAGGTGCTGGCTGTCCTTATCCCGTACGGATTGTTCTCGCTTTCATTTGTTCCTTATTGGAGGTCGCTCTCAGGCATAGTTCATCACGTATTTCTCTATCAATCGGTCCCCAACGGCCCATTCTGGAAGGAGATTGCTCCGGGATTTGTCGCAAACAAGTTTGCGTTGCCATTTTTGTTCATTTCCGCGATGTTCATCGCCGGCCTTTTCTGGCGCAAGCGGGACGCGCCGGAAGCCCTGTGGTTATATTTCGTTTCTCTTGTTGTATTTTCTTCAGCGATCGCCAACCAGTATTTGGCGATACCAGTTTCTGCGATTTCTGTAAACTGGAATCCATTCTACGGCATCTACACGCTGTTCGCGACATTCTTTCTGGCTGGATCGTACGACGGACTTCACCTTCCTGTGCTCGCGCCGGTGTATCCCGACGGGGGGATCAACGCGTTAGGGTACGGGGTCAATAAGTTCCTCGGCTATAGGGAAGTCATCTTCGCACTTTTCTTAGGGCTGGTGTACCAGGAAATGACGAAAGACCAACGCGCCCGGGTATTTAATAAACTGATGGAAGTGGGTCTATGGTTACGCTCGCAGTTGAGCCAGCAATGGAACGAGTTTTGGGCTCGCTGAAGGGCTGCGGGCGACGTCCGCACTTGTTCCGATCCCCTCTCCAACCCAATGCAACCCTCCCGGACAAATTCAACCCGATAAGACGCTGCTTAGCTTGGAGTCCGCTTCGGCTCCGCGTCCCAGTCGAACGAGCATCCCGGGGCTACTTTGTCCTTGCCACGGCCACAACGGAAAGACCAGCCAGTCGATTTAGCGGAAACAGACATTGCCGCTCCAAAGCGAGCATTCCGCCAAGGAGCCGCGCGACCGGGGATGGGCCGCAGGTCGCTGCCCTTCGCCGGGTCGCGGCCGCGGGTCAAAGAGTTGCACGAGAACTACGGCAGGGAGGATCGTCGCATAGAAGTAGCGAAGCATCTCCAGATGCAAACGGGCGCCGGCAATCGTGCGCGCGAGCGTGCGGGACGTATAGCGCCGCCGGTGTTCCAGGAAGACGTCGTGGGGGCCGACCAGAGGAATTAGAAAGCCGGCACAGTGATGAACACCGGCGTTCCGGGCTTCGCCAAGGCCGCCGCGTCGGCAAGCAGCGCGACGTCTTCATCCACGTGCTCGAGCACGTCCATGAGCCGAATGAGGTCGAATTCGTTTCCTTCAAAGCCGCGACGAAAGCGCAGGACCTTGCCATTCACTTGCTTCTGCTGGGCGCGAAATGCACCGACGGTCGTAGCCAGGAGGTCGAATTTGGCCGCGTAGTACGAGTGCGCCTCAGGTGGTTCGAAGATCTGGTGGCTGAGTGTATTTCGGCAGCGTGCCTGCCTCGGGTTCCGCAGCGGGACGCGTTTGGCTTGCACGCACAGTCACCGAGACGGGCCTCATGAGCAACAGTCCCACGATCAGCCTTGTGGCGCCAGTGTACAATGAAGTGCAAGTGTTGCCCGAATTTGTGGCGCGAGCCAGCGCGGCGCTCAACGCCACTGGCCTTTCGTGGGAGATCGTGTTCGTTGACGATGGCAGCCAAGACGCGACGCCCGACCTAGTTCGCAAGTATCATCAACAGGATCCCCGCATCGGATTGGTCTTGCTCTCTCGCAACTTCGGCAAAGAGATCGCGATGACCGCAGGCCTCGATCACTCAAAGGGTCAGGCGGTCATTGTCATCGACGCGGATCTTCAGGACCCGCCGGAGCTAATCGCCGAAATGATTCCCCTGTGGAAGGAGGGCTACGACGTTATTTACGCCCGACGCACCGCTCGCGAGGGCGAGAGCGCGATCAAGCGCGCGACAGCACATTTATTCTACCGCATCATCAACAAGCTCGCCGATCAGGTGATTCCGAACGATGTCGGCGATTTTCGTCTCTTGAGCCGACGCGCGGTGGACGCGCTTCTCCAATTGCGCGAGCGCCACCGCTTCATGAAAGGGCTGTTCGTCTGGATCGGTTTTCGTCAGACCGAGATTGCCTACGCGCGAGCCCCGCGCGCGGCTGGGTTGACCAAGTGGAATTACTGGCGTCTGTGGAATTTTTCGATCGAAGGCATTACGAGTTTCTCCATGCGGCCCCTTCAGTTCGCTTCGTATTTTGGATTGTTGATCGCGAGCTCCGCGGTGCTCTATGGAACGTTCATTGTCCTGCGCACGATTTTTTTCGGCAACCCGGTTCCAGGTTATCCCTCTCTACTGGCGGCCGTGCTGTTTTTGGGCGGTATGCAGCTGCTGACGATGGGCGTCATCGGCGAGTACGTCGGACGGATTTCCAACGAGACGAAGCGTCGGCCGCTTTATCTGGTCGCTGAAATCCTGATCGGCAGTGACCCTCAGAATCGAACGTAACGCGGCTTTGGTGCTCGTCGGGTGCAACAGAGTAGGGAAACAAAAGAATAGTGTTTTTTAGGCCGTGTTGACGGTTTTGATCCAGAGCCTTGTGCGGTTTTCTTGTAGCGGTGGCGATGCGGCGAAACTGTTTGAGAACGTTGACGCAGCGCTCGATGAGATTGCGACGCTTATAGGCCTCGCGATCGTATTCGATCGGCTTTGTGCGGTTCGATTTCGGCGGAATGACCGGCTCGATGCCGCGCTGCTCGAGATCTCGCGATCGCGTCGGTGTCGTCGCCCTTGTCCCGCCTTTCGGGCTGCGCTTCGCAGAGCTCCATCAGTGCGTCGTAACCTTTGACCTCATGCGCCTCGCCGCCGGTCAGATCAAAGGCCAGCGGGCGCGGCAACGAGATCGCCACGGCGTGGGCGCTTCTGGAACTGCTCAATCTGAAGGGCGCGGTCGCGTTGCCCGACCGCCGTGCCCGGCCGCAATGTAAAGCGGCGACGGGTCTGAACGCCCGCTCATCTCGATGCAGCGCGACAATTTTCTATTTTTAAGAAGTATGCCTCTGGATAGCAAGAATTGAGCCTTCACTACCATTTTTGTTCAGGGTAATCCACGTTGCCGCCCAAACTCGATCGCCCTGTGGACAGCGGGACGCTCCTCATGTAGAGGTCCTACGGAGAATTCCGATTGTGTAATCGAGAGAAGAGGCGGAACAACGACCATGAAAAGAGCTCTTGTTTGTGGAGCCGGCGGCTTTATCGGTTCTCATCTGGTTAAGACATTAAAGGCAGAGGGGTTTTGGGTTCGTGGTGTAGATGTTAAATTCCCGGAGTTTAGTGCTACCGAGGCGGACGATTTCGTCCTTGCGGATCTCCGGGAGCAGGATAATTGTCGGCAGGTGATTGACCAAAAATTCGATGAAGTTTACCAACTCGCAGCAGACATGGGCGGCGCCGGGTTCGTCTTCACTGGTGCAAATGACTCGGAGATTATGCATAACTCTGCCACCATAAATCTAAACGTTCTTGAGACCTGTAGAAAGCGCAACGTCAAACGGGTATTTTATTCCTCCTCCGCCTGTATGTACCCCGAGCACAATCAAATGGACCCGAGCGCTCCTGTGACACGGGAGGACAGCGCATATCCCGCCAACCCTGACAGTGAATACGGTTGGGAGAAGTTGTTTTCCGAGAGGCTTTATCTGGCTTACAATCGAAACCACGGGATGGAATGTCGGGTAGCTCGATACCACAACATCTTCGGACCGGAGGGCACTTGGACTGGCGGACGGGAGAAATCACCCGCGGCCCTCTGCCGTAAGGTTGCGGAAGCCAAACCTGGAGGCGCCATCGAGATCTGGGGTGACGGCTTCCAGACCAGGTCGTTCCTGTATATAACGGATTGCGTAGAGGCTACTCTGCGTCTCACTAGGTCCGAAACCTTCGCTGGACCGGTCAACGTCGGTTCGGAAGAGATGGTGACGATTAATCACCTAGCTGAGCTGGTCATGAAAATTGCGGATAAGAATTTGGGGATCGAGCACGTTCCCGGCCCGCTTGGCGTGCGCGGGCGGAATTCCCACAACGAGCTAATCCGGGAAAAACTTGGATGGGAGCCGAAAGTTACGCTTGAACAAGGGATTGCACATACGTATCCATGGATTCGTAACCAGATTGAACTCGCGCGCGGGAAGAACTCATAGGTGCTGGTCCGTTTTTGTCGGAAGTGACATGTCGCAAGCAACTTTGAGCTGCGATCCGTTACTGCTTCCGACGACGCTTCGTCTTTAGGCGCTCGCGAATGCTACGGCCCCGTCTTCGAGCCTCTGCTCCGCACGAACTCGATACGGGTCGACGCATTCAGATGGATCGTGATTCCATCGGTTGTCACGGCCTTGACGTCCACTTTTCCGGCAGGTCTGCCCTGATCGTCGAGATCGAACGCGTCAAGCCCGTCGAGTTCCGAAAGCTTCACGGTGATGGTCGCCGGGGCAGGCGACGGGTTGCCGAGGATGTAGCCGCCATCCGAAGATTTTTCGACATAGGCCAAGCCTACCTCGCTTCGCTCGAGGGACAAATCGCCGAATTTCAAGACCGTTCCGCCCCCCAGATATGCCGCACGGGGATGCGACCCGTCCATTTGCACCAGGGCCTGAAGCGCATCGGTTTCAAGTCCGCCTGCTGTATGCGTGCCCGAGCGGTAGGATGCAAAGCAGAGATCGGCGCCGTTCGCGGTTTCGACCGTCAGCAGGCCAAACCCGCTATCGATTCCGCCTTCCTGCTTCACGCTTTTGACGTAGCCGTCTCCGGACAGATCCAGAACATTTCCGAATATTGTGGATCGAACATTGTCGCGGCGCTCAATGAGGGTAGGGGCTGTTGGTCTCTTATTGGGAACGTTGGATGTATAGTCGACGTAAACACCGCCTCCACCTATGATCGCCTGAGTGGGAAACCCGCCTGCGGCCAGGAGCCGCGCAGAATGGTCCCCCTGGACCATTGTCGCCGACCAAGGCATGTTCCGTCGGCTCGGACGCCCTTACGTCTGTCAGCACGTTGTACCCGTTTGGAACAGGGTCCCGAAAGGGCGATGGGCTGAGATTGAGGCTCAAGCTCGGAGAGCCGCGGATATGCCAAGCCAGATCGTATTTGTGGGGAGAATCGGAGACGGCGCCGAAAAGATCGGCAAGGTACCCGCTCGTGAGGAAGAGTGCTCGATCCATCGTGACGCCCGGGTACGCCGAGTCCGACCAGGCCCGCTGGACGCCGATGCTCTCCGCGGGGCCGAAGACTGTCTGATCGGCGCGAACATTTGGCTCCCTGGGGTTGTGTGGGCGAACCTTCTGACTGGCTTCATCAACCGTGAGCGTATTGTGCGCGAGGGTCGTATGATACCACGTAATGATTTGGGGGTCGTTGTAAGGGTAATGAACCCCCGGGCTCGGCATGAGAACGTCGCCGAAAGAAAAGAGATCAATGTGTAATTTATCAGGATGACCTTGCGACGCGCTGGGGCCATAAGAGAGCGTCAAATCCTGTATCCCCTTGCCAACGGGCGCGGCCGTTCGAAGAACGCCAAAACCAACCGCCGGATAGTTGACGCTGGGAAGTTTCATTGGTCCTGGCAGCTCATTCGGATTCAGATCGTAGAGAAGAGATGGCGGCGCACTTCCGACGCGTGTCATGCTCAGAGAGCGAGAGCTTCTCCCCTTCGGCCTTGCGGGCGAAGCGTTCAGCGAGGCGAGGTACGCCCGCTCGGGCGGAGAGTTAATGATGGCGAGGTACCGCGGGTCGCGATAGCGACGGTAAGCGTATTCGTACAGGGTTGGGACGTAGCCGTTGAACAACGATTGGCGATTAGATGAGTTCTCGGCCGGCGTCGTCATGTCAGGATAGCTAAGCAGAATTGGATAATCGAACATGGACTTGAAAATGTGGTCATTGTAGCGATAGAGGTCCAGTCCATGATGCCATGCGGCTTCGGCGGCGTTCACCATCGAACACAGCGCATAAAAGACATAACTGGGCGACCCCTCGACCCACGCGCCTCCCGGGATCGCGGGAGGCGCGAAATGGACGGTCAGCAATCCGTTGCTCGGGTGATCGGCGGTTGCGGCGATCCAGTCCTGGGGCGGGGGAAATTGCCTGAGGTGGACAGGGTCAGGTTTGGTCAGGTTGGTTCTGATGCCATAAAGGGCTGCGTTGACGAGTTCCTGGTCGTCGGTCGCATAGCCGGCCAACAGTACAGCTGTTCCGCCGATGGCGCCGCGGTTGTTGATCTGACGTGCGAAACTTCCGGTCGGATCGATGTCTGGAAGGCCCGGGTAAATCATTTCGGAAGCGAGAGGACGCAATAATTCATCGTGAATACGGACACGATCCTCGGCGGATAACGCGGGAGAATTGTATACTAGGTCGTAGCCCCGGGCTAATTTTTCGAGGACGATCGCTTCGTCCAAAAGTGTTCCTGAGAGACCAAAGTTGCTACGATAATAAAGAAATTTTGACGGCCCGTAGTGGGAACAATTTGAATAGGCGAGAAGAAGGTCTTTCGCATATCTGGCGTATTTCTCGTCCCCGGTCAAAACATACATCGTCCCCAGATCGGATATCGCTTCGCCGTCCCGGTACAGATAACGCCGAAATCGGCTTACCACGTCCTCTCCGGCCGGAGCGCCGGGAAACGGAGGAAAATATTCGCCCGGATAAAGCCAGGCGCCGTCTGGGCCTTGCTGCGGCGCCGGAATGTCCAGCGGCTTGCCGATCCGCTCGTCCATCCGGCTTCTGAGGTCAGAAAACTGAAGCTGGAGCTCCCGGCTCGTCTTCAGCATTTCCTTGTAGTGATCGATGTCGTCCTGGTCCCAAAGCGTGTTGGGGTGCCTTTGGGTGAGTCGCGGATTGCCGACGACTTCAACCTTGGAAAGCGAAGTGCCGATCCCAGATGCTATATTTGCTGGCAAAATTGAATTGTAGATAGCCTGGTCCTCGCCGGCCTCAGCCGCGTGGGCTTCGACCGCGATGAGCGCCGCGAGAACGGTCGTCATTCCGACGAGCAAACGGCGGATTTGGCCGTGCTTGTTCGATAGCATGCCTGGTATGCTGTCCTGCTGAAAACCCAAGGGCATCTATTTGGAGCCGCACTCAGTTACGTTCATTGACGATGCAGCTTAGGTGGCAAAGGGGCTTCAAAGCGACGCCTTCTCGTTCGGCCCGATCGCAAGACGGGGGCCCGCCCGCGGGCGCGGCGATTTCCGTCACCGAGGCGGCAGCATTCTAGATGGGACCGCTCGACCCTGGCAACTGTTTTGCGGATAGGTTGCCCCGTGGCGTGAGAATGTGAAAAACATGTATCTTAATTGTGTAAACCAGCGCCTGCTGCACGAAGTAAAAAAAGAGTTGATCATAAGCCTCATTTAATCTAGCAACTTCGCAAGTGAATGATGGTTCAAAATTGAGTATGAACATGACGGTCTTAGCCATGTTAACTTTTCAGTACAATATGGAGGGTCAGCTTGGCGGCTCGTACCAGATCGCGAGGCCATAACGATGTACACCGCCGTCGAACTCGCTCTTTTGCGCGCTTCCGATCCCAATCCGATTCCGGGCATCGACACAGCCACAGGCAATCCGCTGAGCACATCTTCGCTCAAGTCCTATACGACCATCACCACGAACACGTCCGCCCCGGTCTATTATAATTCGTTGCTGAACAGGGTCGTGGTCCAAGGCAACGGGACGGTAGCGAATCCCCTGGTCCTCAGCGGTTACAATTTCAGCAACGTCAATGAAGTTGACGTCTATGGCAATAACGTGACAATCGAGGATTGCACATTCAACTGCGAAGGAAATGCGACGGCTACCGTAAAACTGATGAATACCGGAGCCACCGGGCTTACGGTTGAGAATTGCACCTTCAGCGGCGGCAATGAGGACTCCGGCATCATTGGCAACCCCAACGGATATATGGCGGTCATCAATAACAGCTTCATCAATTCATGGGCGCACCCCGTCACAATATCGAACGGAATCGTCACCGGCAACTACTTCTCCGGCGGAGGCTATCTGCCGGGGGTGCATGCCGACGCCATCAGTATTCAAAGCACGTCCGGTCCGGTCACAGTCAGCAACAATTTCATCGATTGGACGAACAATGCCGACGCGCCGACGAGTACAGGCTCTGCGATCCGCATCGCAACCGACGGCGGCGATACGAGCAATGTTTCTGTCACCGGCAACGTCATCCTCGGCGGCGGGTGGACCATATACGCCGAGCCGACCATAATAACCGATGTTGGTCGTGGGTCTCAAGGCGTCGTCGGCCAATTGGGCACGTTGTCCAATGTCAATATCAGCGGCAACTATATCGGCTTTAGTCTTAGCGGCGCCTTTTACCCGACGCCAGCGCCCGGCGTCTCGATCGCCGGCAACACCATCTTCGACTATACGAATCCGGAATATTCGATCAACGCCTGGAACGCCTACCTCGCCAAAGGCGTGGGGACGACGTATCTGGTTTCGTCCACCGGCGGCACTAGTGTCACGGCCAACCCGGCCGGCAGCACGACGCTCTACGGCGCGGGCCAGAACGTCCACATGTTCGGGTCAACAAGCGAGACGGTGTTCATCGGCGGGGCCGGCGGTCAATATATCACCGGCGGCTTCGGCGCGAACATCTTCAAGTATTTGGCGATCTCGGACTCCATTGCGATACACCCGGACACCATCGAAGGCAATTTCGATTTGGCCAAGGACGTGATCGATTTGAGCGCAATCAACGCCGATCCACAAGGAGCCATGCAAAACTTCACCTTCATTGGCACCGCCCCCTTCAGCGGGTCCGCCGGACAGGTGCGCTATCAGTATGATCCGACGACCAACGAAACGCTGGTGCAGGCCGAGCTCGTCGGCGACTTTCTCGCCGGCAGCGACAATCCGGACTTCGAGATTAAATTATCAGGAGACGTCAGCCTTACCGCGGCCAATTTCGCCCTGACAGCGGGGCAGTCGTCCGCCGACATGGCGGCCGGCGCAGCGCTGCACATGACCATCGTCGGCGCCACCAATGCGACGCACGAACTCGTCTACACGAACGTGCAAGGCCGGCCCTACTCGTCGTTTACCGAGATCTATCCCGCGGGCGGGACCGTCGTGGCCAACGAAGCCGCCGAAGCCTTCAACAACACCGACGGAACCGGATCGCTGACGCTGTCGGGCGCAGATGCGACGTATACCGCCGGCGCGTCCACGCACTCCGTGACGGTGGGAGGGACCGCGGTGTCGATCACTGCTCACGCGACCGAGACAATCAACGCGACGGGGGCAAGCGACAGCTTCGTTTTCCAAAGCGGCTTCGGTCAGGACACCCTCAACGGTTTTGGCGGGTCCGATACGCTTCAGCTGCAAAAGAGCATGTTCTCTTATATCAGCCCGTCGGCTTCCCAGTGCGTCGACCTGGCCGCTGTGATCGCCCACGCTTCGTTCGGCAGCGGCGGCGCCACAATCGCCGACACCGCCGGCGATCGCCTGACCTTGAGCGGGTTCACCTCCACGACGCTCTTGGCGGCCTCGGCGCATATCTCGTTCGTCTAGTTGGGAGCCTAGCGAGGCCTCCTTCGAGGGAGGCCCTGTTCCAGAAAAACCAGCGCTAACGCCACGTTGCATAGCAATCATAGTGGCCGCGCCACTATTTCAGTTGACTGAGCCGCTTCCAAATTTTCCATTTCTTTCGCCCGATCAATTTCAATTCCTGTCAAGTTTTCGAAAGTGTATCTTAAGTTACTTAATTCACTGAATAATTTGTCAAGTCCTTGTCGACTGGCAATTGAATAATGCGGAGCCACCTCAAAAAGCAATATTGGTCGATGGCGTTGTAGAATTGCGCGAGCGCCCTCGAACACCCCTGGTTCATATCCGTCAGTATCACTTTTGATAAAGTCGATTCGATTCAGTCCTCCGGCCGCGGTGTCAAGCCTGACCATCGGCACAATCTGCCTCGTCGCCGTATCGGCGCCATCAAGGCGGTATCCGCACGGAAGCACGAGTTCAACGCTTTGACTATCGCTCGGGCCGACCGCGGCCCGGACAGGATCGACCCAGGAAAAATTGTTCAGATGAATATTTTGTTCAAGGCGCCTATAGGTCCAATCGGAGGCTTCAAACGCCATAACTCGTCCGGTCGGCCCCACGCAAGACGCGAGATGAAGAGTCATCCAACCAATGTTTGCGCCGACGTCAAGAGCAGTCATTCCGGGCCGAACTAAGCGCCTTATCGCAGCAACCGTCTTGGGTTCGTGCCCAACGCCACATAAAATCTTGAAATCAATATTATGAGACGTAAGAAGCTTAATTTTGAAATCGGGAAATCTCCTTACGATTTGGCGCTCAGGCAATCGAGACGCAAACGCACGGGCCATTTTCTTTGCGAGACTCATAACTGCACCTCCTGCTTTGGCCCTGGCAAAGCGATCTTCGAAAAACTCGCTCAGATCCGTGTGAGTCGGTGCACTAGGGCTTTTTCGGAGAAAAGTGCATGTCACCCCACGTCGAGCGTCCAGTTCGATCGAACGACGTATGATACACCCCGTCCAATTTAAATCCCTGTGAATCTAGCCACGCGACTATATCGTTCGCGAGCGGTTGTCCTTCGTACAATTCGACAAAGGATACTTCCGAATATACGGAGTTGACCCGTTTCAGCGTTTCTATGGCGCCCTTGAGAACCTCAAGTTCGAAGCCCTGGACATCGAGTTTGAGCAAACAGGGCCTGACAAGATCCTGCTCACGCAACACGTCATCGAGCCGCCGCACCGGAAACGTGGTCGTATACGCCTCCTCTGTTCCCGGGTGGAGGTCCCGAAGCGCCGAAGCGATCGGAAGGAATGACGAACTATCATCGCGCTTCGACATGTGAAAAATGCGGTCGCCGTTCTCATCGCCAAGCCCGATCTCCAGCAAAGATACGTTGGGCGTGCGGCCGTGCAAACGTTTGAAGCGCTTCGCCACGTGACCGATAGGTTCGAACGCAATAATGCGAGCCGCCGGATTGGAGGCAAGAGCGACCAAGCTAAATTGGCCTTTGTTCGCGCCGACGTCAAGAATTGTTCGGTAAGAATGGCTTTTCAGGAAACGTTCGTTCTCTATTCCCGCAGCGACGCCCAATGAAAGACCGCGAAGGTACGATGGTGTTTTGCTGAGTCGGGCCAGCTTTCGTAACCTTCTAAACATTCCGGGCGTCCCTCTTACTCACACTTCGATATCGCGTGCCTCCATACCTGTTCCCGAGGCGCTTCACAACACAGGACCATCATGCCAATTAGGAACATTACAAGGACGTCGTTGTTGGGCCTCCAGTTAGCCGCCAATCGTTTCTGGATATTTGATTTCGCTTTGCCGGGCACGCTCGGATCGGCTATGGACGCCGCAGACCGACCTTTTACCGAAGCCTTGGCGACAAGAACGCGCGGATGGGGAAGGCTTTTGTAGGTTACCGCGCTCGGGTAGGAGTAGATTTATGTTGGGTATTTCGAAACTTACGTTAAAGAAATACTTGTCGGATAGGCAATTTCGCCGTGTGCGTTATCTTGTGAATACGTCCAAGGTCATTGGGCAGCTCATACTTCCGGCTAGCAGGGCAACCTGCAACATATGCAATTACCATGGCCGGTTCCGTCCTTTCGGACAGCCACCCCGATACGGAGCAGAGTGCATAGGTTGCGGCTCATTCGAACGTCATCGACTCCTGAAACTTTGGTGGGATGCCAATAAGGAATCCGTGAGGGGGGCGAGGGTTCTTCATTTTGCACCCGAGCCTAATGTGCAGCAGTTTGTTGAGCCCCAAGTCGGGGAGTACCATTCTGCTGATCTTGAACCCGAGCGCGCAAAACTGGCGCTTAACATCGAGAAAACTGGTTTGGCAAGCGAAAGCTATGATCTAATCATATGCTTGCATGTGCTCGAACACGTTGATGACAGAGGAGCTTTGTTGGAATTGAGGAGGATTTTGGCCAGGGACGGCATACTCATAGTTATGGTTCCTGTCGTGGAAGGCTGGGACATAACCTACGAAAACTCTGCAATTGTCCGGCCTGCGGAAAGAACTGCTCACTTTGGACAATGGGACCATGTGCGGACCTACGGTCGTGACTTGCGCGATCGAATATCGAAAGCTGGATTCCAGCTTGAAGAGATAACCGCAGGTCCGCCGCTGATGTTTCAGCACGGACTCCTCGCCGGCGAAAAGGTCTTCGTTTGCCGAAAATAAAGGGCGGCCGCGACAGGAGGTCAGGTGGTCGAAAGCAGTGTCCCGTCTTAGAAACCCTCAGGTTGAAGCTGATTCCGCTAGCCGAGGCTTGAGCGCCCCCTTCGGCCTGAGCGCCTCCTTCGTCCGAGACTGCGCAGCCAAGGCCGCAGTTTTTCTCAGATACATCAAAACGATGACCGAGCCGACGAGAAAGTAAAGGAGCATCTGATTCTCGCGCTGCGAGAGCACGCTTCTCTGGACGAGAAATGCGACGAGCGAGCATGCCAGTGGACCGGCGATTGCGCCGCGGGGGGACGGGTCCGAAATATATTCGCGCGCGCCAAAGAGGATTCCGAGCACAGGCAAACCGAAGAAGAACACCAGGCCTGGGACGCCAGTCTCCACAAGAAACGAAACGAATGAACTATCGAGCGTCGGCAGACCGCCTGGAGTGATATAGCCAACGACGTTGGCGCCGTTGCCAAAGCCATGCCCTGTCAGCGGATTCTTGATGATGTGCGGCACGGCCATGTGCCACTGATCGAGGCGCCCCTGGGCGCTCATTTGTTGCGCGTAACTGCTGCCGATCACGGTATTATAAAATCTCTGAACCGTGAATATTGACGTGACAACCGCTATGAAACCGATCGCGCCCGCGACCGCCACAGTCGCCGCGGCCAGGCTCGCTTTGCTGGATCGGTTCGTCCTGATGACCCAAAGCCCAGCGAAGACCGGCGCCGCGGCGAGCACGGAAATATACGCGCCGCGAGAGTTTGAAGCAAAGAGACCGGCGAGGCTGGCGAGTAAAATCGTCGAGCCAAAGATACGATCGTAAGACCGCCGGGGATGAAACAGGAAATAATAACTCAGCGGCATGATCATCGCCGCGAACTCGCCGAACGACAAGACGTCCGTATAGATTGACGATGATCTGTAGACACCGTCTCGAAATGCGGGCTTCAGAAGGGCTTGGGCGAGGGGATCCTGCTCGAGCAATGCTTGAAGCATCGGCGGCGGGAGAAGATAAACAAAAATGTTATGTTTAAAAAAGAACTCCACGAAGCCGGCAATCGTAACGAATATTGCACACCAGCAAGCAACTCTAATTATTCTTTCGATATCGTCTTGATCCCTGACGAGATAGACCAGTGCAAAAAATGGAACATACCAGGTCAGAAATGCGTCAACCGCTGGCGAAATGCTCCCGAAAGGGACGTCCGCAGTGACGATCGACAGCAAGATCATCGCAAGAAAGCCAAAAGCGCAAATCGAGATGGCTTTTGCGGCGCCGAAACGCTCGGCGAGCCGGGCGCGATCCGCAGATGAACCCGCTATGACGATCGCAAACGCGAGGATGAGCGGAAACGTCACAAGGCGGCGAATTGAAATCCAGGGCAGGCCAGTACCCACAATGGCGTAGTAGGCGGGCACGCAAAGATCGACAACCAAAACGACGAAGAACAGCTTTCGAACAAGTCCACGGGGAACTGAGTAGAGATCGGGCATTGCCCAAAGGACAAATATGAAGATTATGGATGGGATTGCAAATGCGCCAGCCGGCGGCAAAATGACCGCTGAAAATCCGACTAGGACCCCCAGAAATACTGCGGCGGCGGCCCAGGCGATAACCGGCGGTGCGCTACGAACAAACCACGCTGCCTGCCCTAGGACGAATCCGCTTGCCCGTCTTGCGCCCAATTGGTATCCCGTCAGCCATGGAGCAACGCTGCTGGCAACCCTGAACAAAGCCATCGTACCTCTTGGAAGCGATTGCGGGCGCCCGCAGGGTCGCCTTGGGAGGATCATGAACATCCCGCTCGCGAAAAAGATTATATTTCCGTTTGGCCCCTCTTGCAAACTGTGGCTGAAGCCAGATGAACGAAGTCGATTTGTGTAACAGAGTCCTTATGAAGCGCATCGCCAACTCACAACGACGACTCCGTCTCGATAATCGCCGTCAGCGGTGGCAACCTCTGCATCGCGGCCCTCAACCTGAAGAATCTCGGCGTATGCTTGTTCGATCGATAAGGCACCTTGAAGCAGCGTGCTTAAGGAGTGTCAAATATGGGATCTGACCTCACATATAATGCTAATTCGCCCTTTGGGCGGTTTTCCGCAAAGATTTACGCGATGCCCTCACAATTTCAACAATTGCTTCATATCATTTTTATCGAACGTAGGATTCCTGGTCGTGTCCTTCGTCCTTATTATCGCTTTCTTGACTCCCTCGGCATGCACAAAAGAGAATTTGTCACCAAGAATGGACTAGAAATTGAAGCGCTTACAAATAGTATATGGATGTACCACGAGACTTGGGATAAGGATAGCTATGGCATAGCAGGTCTTGAGCTTTCACCAGGCATGACAGTAATCGATATTGGGGCCAATCATGGATTTTATTCGCTGTATGCCGCGTCAAGGGGTGCGCGGGTGTTTGCTTTCGAGCCAAGCAAGATTACGTTCGATATTCTTGTAAGAAACGTCGAAAGAAATAATATGAGCAATTTAATCAAATGTTTCAATATGGCTGTGACGGCAGAGAGCGGAACTACAAAATTTTACGAAGGATTTGACAAGAATGGGCAATTGTTGTCGAACAGCGCATCAGTCGTTGACGAAAATCGAGGTGGGTATAGTGTATTGGAGAGTCGTATAGAAACGATATCACTTGATGACGTTTTTCGGGATAAGGGCATTGATTCATGCGATCTGGTCAAGATGGATTGCGAGGGCGCTGAGTACCAAATACTGACTGCCGCGACAGATTATTCTTTCGATAAGGTAAGATATATTGCCTTGGAGTTCCACGAGGGACAGGTGGAGAAACTCGATAAATTGTTAGAGAACGGGGGGTTTGAGATATTAAGCTCAGTAGGAGCTGTATCTGGATTAATTAAAGCAAAGCACAAGTCCAATTGAATGTCCGCCTCCGCGAGCCCGCTGGTCCCCAATCCGTAGATCCGTGCGTCGCTACTGACGTCCTCCGGGCGCAGCGCCTCGGTACAGCACGGAGAAGCCGGCTTCCGCCATCAGCGGCCGCGAGCGGAGGACCCAAAAGCCGAGAACCGCCGCAACCAGGCATAAGTAGGCAAGGCTCGGAGCAATTTTGTTGCCGACCGCGCCCAGGACCACGAATGCCCCGCCGAGACATAGCACAACTGACGAGAGCCCGATTGTCATCAAATTGTCTCTGATCGCCGCCTTCATCACTGAGCGCGTCAGATACAACATTGCCGCGAGACCCAGCACCTCCCCAAGGCATCGGCCGAGCGTGGCGGCCTCGATCGTCGGAGCGAACGCCATGAAGGCTGCGGAGAAGATCAGTCCACCACCGACAATCAGATTGGCCAACGCAAGCCGCTTGGTGCGCCCTGCGATCATGAGGATCGCCGTTCCGGGTTCGCTCCTGGCCATTCGAAAAAAGGCCGTAAAGACTAGGAAAAGGATCATCCATCGCGAAGCCGTAAAGTTGTGGCCAAAAACCAGGGGAACCACAATATTGAACATGGCGAGCATGCCAGCCCCCAGCGTCGCCGCCACCAGAGGGATGATGCGCGAGGCCAGTTTCAGGCGAGCCTGAAACGCCGCCGGTGTGTCGGTTCGATTGAACAACATTGGGAGCGTCACGCTGCTGACGATTTTGGCGCCGATGCCCACGGGAACAAGCGTAACAAGCATCAATACCGAATAGACACCGAGCGCAGGCAGGCCCAACATGGCGCCGACAAGTAGACGGTCGGCTAGGCCGGAGACCGCAAGGCCAAGGCCGTTGAACATGAGTGGATAGCTGAAATAGAACGCCTTGGCGAACAACGGCGTGCGAAAGCGCCACCGGTATGGGGTGGTGGCAAAAATCCTGCTGGCCAGGGCAAGGCCAAACATTTGCCCGAACAGCGACGCGACCAGGGCAAGGTGATTGGCAAAAACAAAGATGGAACCGAACAAGGCCGCCAAACCCACGCCGAAGGAAACCGTTGCGACCTTGAGTTGCGGCGTGTACCGGTACTCGCGCTCGGCGATGCGTGGCCCCAAATGCTCAAGGCTGCGGGCGGCGACGATCAGCGCGAGCGCCGCAAAGCTCGGCCACTGCGAACCCAGTGAAAACGTGGCGGCGATAATCGGCGAAAGCGCGACGATTGCCAAGGCGACCACGAAGCCTCGTAGCGCCGAAAGTGCGTGAGCAGCCGCGAGCGCCTCCTCGTATTTCTCGCGTGGCGCGGATATGACGAAGCGGGAAATGTTGATGTCGGTGATCAGTTCGAAGCTTGAGTAGACGGCGGTAAGGAGGGACGCAAATCCCAGCTCCTTCAGGTCCAGGAAATGGCTCAGCATCACCATCCGGATGAAAGGAAGCCCCAAATCGTATGCATTCACAAGGAAAAGCGGGGAGATCCTCCCCACCAGTTTCAAGATCACGGGGAAGTTCACCGATGGTGCTCCCAGCCCGCATGAATGGCTTTCGCGTTTCCCGCGGCTTTCCGTCCGAGGCGCGCCGGCGCGGCCTTGAGGGCCGCAGGCGGCGCCTCGCCCTTGAACGCATGCGCAGACCGCATAACGCCAACACCTCGCAGGCGATTTTCGCGGGCTCTTTTCGCTCGCTCCACCCACCTGTTATTTCCCTCATAAGCGCGAATTGTGTTCCTGTTATTTTGCCTGTTATTTTGCTCTGGGGCGGTGAGGGTTTTTCCGGAAGCGGTTGATAATAAGGGTGTTTTTGCGACTGGGTTCGGCAGAACCGGGCGCCTCTCCATTTTTCTCCCTGTTACACGGATGAAAGTGATCCTCGAGCGCATGCCGAGGCCGCATAACGCCAGCCCTCCGCTCATCCGGACGTCACTGGGGTGGTTGGCCCCGCTTCGAACACCTGGATACAATCGCTTTCGATAAGATCAACTGTCGCGAACGACAGCGTCCGCGAAATGAGACTTACGGCCTTCATGCCCAGATTGAATAATCGGAAGTTCTTGCGCACGTATTGCATCGAAAGGCTTTCGTGCAGCGCGAAAAAAACCTCCCGGGCACGGTTCGAATTCGCCAGTTTGCGGATTGCTGGATATGTCGAAGCTGAGCGAAGGTGCGTGACGAACGGCGCAGTATCGTTAAGTCCTGCATCAGGCTGATGTTGAAGGTATCGATAGTACCAGACATGGATTATATGTGGCGAAAACTTCGTAACAAAGCCCTTCAGCGAATATAAATTCGGGTAGTGCAGAATAATTAAGCCCCCTGGTTTGATCGCATGAAAGAAGTTTTGGAGCGCCGATTCAGGAGCCTTGAGATGTTCCAAAACATCCCAACAAATGATCATGTCGAACGAGTTTTTCTGAAATTGATAAGTTTGGATATCGCCGAGAATCCTCTCGCACAGACCTGTATTTCGTGCCAGTTGCGCGGCTGAAATATCTATGCCAGTAACTCTCACGTTTTCACCAAATCGAAGTCTGGACCTGGAACCGCATCCAGCCTCGAGCAGCCGAACAGGGTCGTAGGTCGCGCTTGAGGCGTGGGTATCAATTAGCTGCTGCAAATCGTCCATCGCACCTCGCATTGCTGACTCTCCATGGATGGGCGGGTTGGTCACCCTATCATGGTTCTTATGAATGTGATCGACGTCGGCAATGCCCGGAGGGCGGGCGGCGTTGCAGGACAACCTTATGGGGGTCGATGCTATGGCCATCCCCGGCTTGAACCCGGGGATCGGCCGAAGGTCTGCGCGCCGGCCGTTGTTCGGACGCCGCCGGAGATTTTCATCTTGACCTTCAGCATCCGCAGATCCCGCTCGGCCTCATTGTTGGCGAAGGGGACGGCGAAGTCATATGAAGGTTCTTTTCGTCAGTGTGCGGCCGAGGCTTTGCCTTGCCGAAAATTGCGGCTCTTCAGCGGGGAACTGCGAACTCTAGCCAAAAGCCTCTCTCTTAAGTTAGAAACTCTCCGTTCAACAATTTGCAGGTCGAGCGGAAAGTCCGCACTCAGAGGGCTAAAATACCAATGAATGGCTACGTACTTGTCAAAGGCAAAGCCGGCCTGGGAAATCGAATGTTGTCGGCAATGACGGGCATTTTGTATGCGATGCTCTCCCAACGAAATCTGGTAATCGATTGGAGCAACTCGACCTATTCCGACGACGGTCAAAACGTCTTTCCTAAGTTATTTAGAGCGCCAAACTCTGAAACGCAACTGCCGATCTCAGCATACCAGTCCGTGAGGCCATCGCTGTGGAAGGGTCGATTGAACCAACAGGCTGCCGAGTTCATCCAGGAAATTGATCCTGCTGCACATCGAAGCTTGAGAGCCTATCGCCGGTTTTCTTTCGAATTGTCTAAATTGGAATATGATGAACAGACTTTGGTCATGTTTTCACACACTCAGTTGATACCAAAGCTTAGGCGTCACTTTCGTGGTCCATTTTCCTGGTTAGCGAAAATGTCCGATGAAGATATTATGAGATGGCTGCTTCGCGAAGTCTTTGTCCTTAACGAAGACATTAGGGCAGAAGTTGAAAGCCAGTGGAAAAAACTTGCTGGTGACGAGACTATGATCGGAGTGCACGTGCGCTATACGGATGTGAAAACAACTCTTGGGTCAACCTATAACGCCGTTGATGAACTCATACATTCAGTTCCAGACTACAAATTGCTCCTTGCAACGGACAACATTGGTGTCCAAAAAGCCATGGTTCAGCGCTATAAGAATGTGGTGACCAACGAGAAATGGTTCCCCGATGAGGGCGCCACGATGCACCTGAGCGAGCATTGCCCGGATCGGTTGCAAAACGCAATCGACGCGCTCATTGATATGTACACACTCGCAAAATGTCAATATTTGGTATTTGCTGGTAGTTCTACCTTTTCATACATCTCAAGCTTGATTTCTACCATGCCTGGGAGTAACATTATCGATATTGAACGAAACGATCCAATAATCAGGCTTAAGAAGATTGCGAGAAAATTCGTGATTTAGGCTGTTCGGCGTTCGGGTAACTGCCAAGCCGCGTGCGCTCTCGTCGGCTAGTGGCGCGATCATGTCCCGATGATTACGGACGAATATTGTTGATTGCCCGAGTATCCCATGGGATGGGCGCGCAGCACGTGGATGGCAGTCACTCTGCTGGCTTTCGCCGCAGGGAGCGCGGCGGCTGCGGAGCCGAAGCGAGTGCTGTTGTTGCACTCATTCGGCTGGAATTTTCAAGCCGAGGATGCCTTCGGAGACTATCTGCGTACGGATTTGGCTGAGAAATCGCCCTATCCGCTAGACCCCTACGAGGTGGTGCTTGAGATCGCGCGCTTCGGCGACGGCGAGCGCGACGAAGCGTTCGCGGACTATTTGCGTGGCCTTTTCGCCACCCATCCTCCCGATTTGATCGTTACAATGGTAAGTCCTGCGGCGCGCTTCATTCAGCGCCATAGAGGAGATCTCTTTCCTTCCACGCCCGTTATTTTTGCCGCCCTTGACGCGAGAGCGATAAAAGACGCGACGCTCACCGCCAACGACACGATGGTCACGGTTTCGACTGACCTCAACGCGATCATTGAAAACATCCTGCGAACGCTGCCAAACACGACGACGCTCGCGGTCGTGATCGGCGATTCTCCGATCGAAAAATTCTGGGTCAACGAATTTCTTCAGGCGTTCCATCCGTTCGAGGGTCGGGTCAAGCCTGTCTTCATGAACGACTTGTCGTTCGGCGAGATCCAGAAGCGCGTCGCCGCCCTGCCGCCTGCCTCCGCGATTTATTTCGGCGATCTCGTCATCGATGCGCAGGGCATCCCATACAGACAGGAGGAGGTTCTCGCCCGGCTGCACGCAATAGCCAACGCGCCGATATTCGGACAGTACGACTATCAGCTCGGCGGCGGCATTGTGGGGGGACCTCTCCTCTCTGTCCGCACACTGAGCCGGAAGACCGCCGAGGTCGCCGCGCGGATCCTTGGGGGAGCGTCGCCCGGCGACATCAAGACCCCGCCACAGAAACTTGGAGAGCCTGAGTTTGACTGGCGGGAGTTGCGGCGATGGGGAGTCGCTGAGGCAAATCTGCCGTCCGACAGCACTGTCAGGTTCCGCGAGCCGACGCTGTGGGAGCAATACAGGTGGTATATCCTTGCGGTCGCGGGCTTCTCCGGGCTTCAGGGGATCCTTATCGTTGGTCTGCTGCTCAACCGGCTGCGGCTGCGGCGTGCGCATGACCGGCTGCGGACAAGCGAAGAGGAAATGAGCCTGGCCGCGATCGCGGCCAAGCTGCGCTTCTGGGTTTGGGACATTCCGCGGGACGAGGTCCGGGCGAGCGCGAGCGACTGGAGTTCCGGAAACTGGCACTCGGCGCATCCCGTCCATTTTGATCAATTCATCGACGTGGTGCATCCCGACGACCGCGCGTCGCTACGGCAGGCGGTCCGCGGGGCGCTCGAGGGCGACGGGCGATATGAAACGGAATATCGAGTGATCTCGCCGGATTCGACCGTGCGTTGGATCGCGGCTCGGGGGCGGATTGAATTCGATCACAATGGCAAGCCCAGGCAATTGCGTGCTATATCGATCGATATCACCGAACGTCGGCGCGCTGAAGACGAAGCTCGGGACCTGAACGGACGCCTGATCACCGCTCACGAGGATGAACGCGCGCGGTTGGCGAGCGTGCTGCACGATGACGTCACCCAGCGGTTAGCTTTGCTTGCGATTGATGCCGGACAAAAGGAGAAGGGACTGGGCGATACGATCGCTGGCCAGGCGATGCATTCGATACGTCACGATCTGGTCCAACTCAGTGAGGACGTGCACGCGCTGTCCTACGCGCTGCATCCCGCTATCCTCCGGGACCTCGGATTGATCGAGGCGCTGAAGGCGGAGTGCGCGCGGTTCGGCGCCGTAGAGGGAATTCCAACGAGCTTCAGAGCTACTGACGACGTCGACGAGCCGACCGGGGCCCTGTCCCTATGTCTTTACAGGGTCGCGCAGGAAGCGCTTCGCAACGTCGCGCGCCATTCAAGCGCCAGCTCGGTCGAGGTCGAGCTTCGCGCGGTCGGTGGCGGACTTGAGCTTGCCGTACAGGACAATGGCGGCGGTTTCGATCCAAGTCGAAAACCCGGTCGGCCAAGCCTCGGGGTCGCTGGAATGAGACAACGCCTCTTCCTGGTCGACGGCGAACTCCTCATCGACAGTGCGCAGGGCGTTGGGACGACCATTGTGGCTCGGGCGCCATTGAAGCAAGGAGGCGCGCCGTGAATCGTCCGCGGGTGTTGCTGGCCGACGACCACCGCATGATGGCCGAAGGTCTCAAAGCGCTTCTCCCTGATGAGTTTGAGCTCGTCGGGATTGTTGAAGATGGGCGCGCAATGATTGAGGCCGCAGAAAGGCTGCGGCCCGAGGTGATCATCGCCGACGTCGCTATGCCAAATCTCAACGGGTTCGAGGCGTTGGCTCGGCTGAGGAAGTCCCACCCGAACATCAAGGTCGTTTTCTTGACGATGCATCAGAACGCGGCGTACGCGCGCCGCGCGCTAGACGCCGGCGCTTCCGGCTTCGTGGTCAAGCATTCGGCCCCAGAGGAATTGGTGCTGGCCATCCATGCAGCTTTGAAAGGGAAGACTTTCATCACCCCTTCCTTGACGAAACAGGTGGTAGAGCAAGCCGAGAGCGGCGCTCGAGGCGAGAAGGAAGGCGCGAAGTCGCTCACGCCACGCCAGAGAGAGATTCTGCAATTGCTTGCAGAGGGGCGTTCGGCGAAGGAGATTGCAAGTGATCTTGCGATTTCCGCGCGAACAGTCGAATTCCACAAGTACCAAATGATGGAGATGAACGGACTTCGCAGTAGCGCTGAACTGATTCACTTCGCGATCAAGCATGGGATCGCGACGATCTGATATGGCCATTGTCGCGGCGCGCGTTGATTTCCCCACATGCGAGCAACCTCGTAATTTTTCAGGATGTGGCCTCGTAGTTCTACGAGGTTACATGGGGCTGCCCTTTACGTAGCGTCGCTAGCGCTTGGCCATCCTCGTCACGCGCACCACATCGGAAGTGGAACGCGAAGGCGAAGACAGCGAGCGAGTCTGTGCCTGGTCTTCGATCGCGGTTCGCGGCATTGAATCGGGAGGCGCGCCGATGGTCATATTCGGTCAACTCAACCGAGCTTTCGTCGTCGGATTGGCGGGCGCAACAATCGCAAGCCTCGGACTTTTCACTTTATCACGTGCTGGCGGCGAGATCAGAGATGAGGGGCGCGCCAAACTCAAGACGACGTCCGACTGCGTCTCCGGTCGACAGCCGATTGCGGCGAGTTTCCGTTCGGACGTTGAGGTGACCGCGTTCAACCTACCGCCAATCCAGTTCGACAATCGTGAGTGACAGGGAGACCGGAAATGAACGAAAAAATCACAACGCAAATGATCTCGCGGCGAAAGGCGCTTTCCTTGCTTTGGCTCGGGGCGGCATTAGGCTTCACGCTATCGGCGGCGCTGGAGCCGCCGGAGGCTGAAGCACAGGAGGCTGCGCCCGCCGCTGCGCCCGCTGAGGCCACCGGGACCCACGGGATGAACCGCCGCCAGTCGAGGCGCCACGGCCGCCATGAGCGTCGCCACGGCCGCCATGAGCGACGCCACGAGCGACGAACGGGCGAGAAACCAGAAGCGACGGCGCCCGCCGCAACACCTCCACCGCAATAGCGGTCCGTCTGCTCTCAACCGCCTGACTGCGCGGTTTGATGAACTTCGAATCGCCGCATGCATCCAGCCGGTTGCGCGATGGGTGAGACCGCGGGCGGAAAAAACAGGAGGAAGCGAAAGTCCCGCGGTCCAGTGGGCGAACATCTTGTGATGGGCGAGCTGTTGAGACGCGGATTCGATGCTCAGCTTTCGAATCACGAGGAACATGTCGTGCTCGTTCGGGCGGGCAACTCGCTACCGAAGGCCGTTCAAGTCAGGACCGTGTATTCGACGCCGTGGTACGTCCGCCGCGCGAGCTTTGCGAAGCGTGCGGATCAAGTGGCTGTGTACGTCCTTCTGGGAGCCGAACGTATGAGGCCTGCTCGTTTCTTCGTGGTCAAAAACGGCGACCTCGTGTCTCAGATTCGGCAGCCGCCGACTTGGAAGGCATTTGGCCTTATCGACATTAAGTCGGTCGAAAAATACGAAGATAATTGGGATATCTTAAGGTAGGAGCGTGTTTGTCATCAAACTGAAGGGAGATGCGATCATGAAGACGGCGTTTTATGCGGTTGCGCTCGGCGCCGCAATGCTTCTCACGGCACCGACAGCATCAATTCAAGCGGCGGAGCGATTATGTGCAGTCGATCTCAAGTCCCTGTGCGCGGGCATAACGCCCGGCGAGGGACGCATTCATGCGTGCATACAGGCGCACATCAGCGAACTCTCGGTCGGCTGCTCGGATAGGCTGGCGAAGGCTGCATGGGCCGCCAAGGAATGCCATGCGGATATCGAGCAGTTCTGCCCCCACGCCAAATACGGCGGCATCGCCCACTGCATGAAGCCGCATCTCGGCGAGGTCAGCGACCAATGCAAGGGAGCGCTGGCGTTCCTCGCCTCCCCCGCCAGCGATCGGTAGCGCCCACTGGGAGCGTCGGCCGGCGTCCTGGAAGCATCCAACAGCCGATCAGCCTCAGGCGATGTCGATGGGGCAGCGGGACAGGCCGATGCCCTGCCGGTCTTGCTGGAGCGACATGCGCCGGTCTTCGACGTCGAACGGCGAGGCCTCGACGGAACGATCGAGGTGCTCGACATATCGCCGCGCCGCTTGCGCCCTTTCTTCGGTCGGAAGCGAGTCCGCAAGACCGACGCTGCGAGGGTTGCGCGCACACTCGCGTCGCTTTCGCTCTCCAATCGAGACAGAATACGCATTGATCTGCGTCAGCGGCAGGGTGCGCCGCTTGACTAGAAACTTGACGAACATCAATGGGCCCCTCACGAGTTCGTTTTAGAAATGATGAATAGCGTCCCGCGTGAAAGATAGGTAAGCGGGTTTTCGCTGTGGCGCTCGGGCGGGCGAGGAGGCGTTCATGGCCCAGGAGAAGTCACCGTTAGGCGCGGCCGCGCAATATTGGACGGACGCGTGGCAGCGTGGCGTATTGTTCCTCGAGACTTCTCAACGAGCGGGGCAACATCCAGGTTGCGCAGGCGGCCAAGGAAGCGCCGCATGTGCTGAGCTTCCCCGCCGAAGTCGTGCTCGACGGCCGCAAGCTGGACCGGCCGGTCAATTACGCGCTCGTGCGCATCGTCCCCTCGGCGGACGTGACGATCGATCCCGCGAAGCCTCCGATCGTGGTCGTCGACCCGCGCGCGGGTCACGGACCGGGAATCGGCGGCATGAAGCCCGAGAGCGAGATCGGCGTGGCGCTCCGCGCAGGACACGCCGTCTATTTCATCGGATTCCTGCCGAAACCTATGACGGGGCAGACGATCGAAGACGTCTGTCGCGCCGAGGCGGTCTTCCTCGAGGAAGTCGCGAAGCGACATCCCGAGGCCGAGGGCAAGCCGATCGTCATCGCCAATTGCCAGGCCGGCTGGCAAATCATGATGACGGCGGCGGTCCGGCCGGAGCTGGCGGGCGTGATCATGCTGGCCGGAACCCCGCTCTCCTACTGGGCCGGGGTTCGCGGCAAGAATCCCATGCGCTATCTCGGGGGGACGCTGGGCGGAACATGGCTCACGGCGCTCGCAGGCGACATGGGCGCAGGGATTTTCGACGGCGCCGGCCTCGTCGCCAATTTCGAGTCGCTCAATCCCGCCAACACCTATTGGACAAAGGCCTACAACGTCTATTCCAAGGTCGATTCGGAGACCGAGCGATTCCTCGAGTTCGAGACCTGGTGGGGCAGCCCGGTGCTATTGAACGCCGGCGAGATGCAGTGGATCGCCGACAACCTGTTCGTCGGCAACAAGCTCTCGACCGGCGAGATCCGGACGTCCGACGGCGTGCGCGTCGATCTCCGCAACATCAAGTCGCCGATCGTCTGCTTCTGCTCGTGGGGCGACGACATCACCCCGCCGCAGCAGGCGCTGGACTGGATTCTCGATCTCTATGACGACGCGGAGGAGATCGTCGCCAGCGGGCAGACGATCATCTACTCGCTGCATCACACCATCGGGCACCTAGGCATCTTCGTCTCCGGCAAGGTGGCGGCGAAGGAGCACAGGGAGTTCGTCTCCTGCATGGAGATGATCGAGGCGACGCCGCCCGGCCTTTATGAGGCGGTCATCAACGATGTCGGTGAGGACACTGCGAACCGCAATCTCGTTGACGGCAAGTATCTCTTCCGCCTCGAGCCGCGAACTCTCGACGACATTCGCGCCTTCGGCGTCAACAGCGCAGAGGACGACAAGCGCTTTGCGACGGTCGCGCGACTGTCCGAGATCAATCTCGGACTCTATCGCACTTTCGCGGAACCCTGGGTTCGCGCCGCCGCCACGGAGCCGATGGCCGAGGCGATGCGGGTCTTACACCCAAACCGTCTGCGCTTCGAGATCTTCTCCGACCGTAACCCGTTCATGTCGGCGATCAAGCCGATGGCGGAGCAGGTTCGCGCGAACCGCAAGCCGGTCAGCGCCGACAATCCGTTGCTCGCGATGGAGAAGCAGGCGTCGTCCTGGATCACGTCCACCCTGGAGAGCTGGGGCGAAATCCGCGACAGCATGACCGAGGCGTTCTTTCTCACGACCTACGGGTCGCCGCTGCTGCGGGCAATGGTCGGTCTCGGCGCCCCAGGCGATCAGACGTCCCACCGCACGGCGCGCGATCTCGTGCATGAGGCCGCCGCCGCCGAATTGCGGCTCGACCTCGACCAGAGATTCGAGGAAGGCGGAATCGAGGAAGCGATCCTACGCGCGCTGATCTATGTGCGAAGGCCCGAAGGCGGGTTTGACGAGCGGGGCTACCGGATGCTGAAAAATATGCGTGAGACGCGCAAGTCGAACGAGCGCCTGAGCGTCCCGCGATTCCGGGAGATGCTGAACGAGCAGCTCCAGCTTGTCATCCAGGATGAAGAGCGCGCGATCGCCGCCCTGCCGAAACTGCTGCAGACGGACGAATCGGAAACCACCGCGGCGCTCGATGCGCTGCGCCAGCTCGCCGGCGCCGCGGGCGCGCTGGACCTGGACGGCGAGCGTCGCCTCGCGCGGGTCGAGAAACTGTTTGGCGCGAAGCCGACGAAGTCGAGGAAAGCCAATGGTTGACGGGCCGGGAGACGCTGCGGCGACGCGTCACGAAAGATACGAACAGCTCATTGCAGCCGCCCAGAAGCAGGCGGCGATCAAGGTGGCTGTCGCGCACCCTTGCGACGAGTCGTCCATGCGCGGAGTGGGCGAGGCGATGCGGCTGCACCTGATCGATCCGATACTGGTCGGTCCCGTCGAGCGCATCCGCCGCGCCGCTGATGAGGCCGGTGTCGACCTTGGAGGCGTGGAGCTGGTGGACGCGGAACACAGCCATGCGTCGGCGGCCAAGGCTGTGGAATTGGTGCGCGCCGGGAGAGCGGAAGCGCTCATGAAGGGCAGCCTCCATACCGATGAGCTGATGGGCGCGGTCGTTTCGAGCGCAAGCGGAATTCGCACCGAGCGCAGAATCAGCCACTGCTTCATCATGGACGTGCCGGGCCATCCGGACCCTCTCATCATCACAGACGCTGCGGTCAATATCGCCCCCGATCTCGATGTGAAAGTCGACATCATCCAGAACGCGATCGATCTGGCGCACGCGATGGGCGCGGACGAGGTTCGGGTGGCGATCTTAAGCGCGATGGAGACCGTGACGACGAAGGTCCCTTCCACAATCGAAGCCGCGGCCCTGTGCAAAATGGCGGAGCGCGGGCAGATCACAGGCGCGATCCTCGACGGACCGCTCGCGCTCGACAACGCGATCAGCCCTGAAGCTGCGGCGATCAAGAAGATCACATCCCCGGTTGCGGGGCGCGCGAACATTCTCGTGGTTCCAGACCTCGAGGCCGGTAATATGCTCGCCAAGAGCCTCTCGTTCCTGGCGAAGGCGGACGCCGCAGGAATCGTGCTCGGCGCGCGGGTGCCGGTCATTCTCACCAGCCGCGCCGATTCGCTTTCGAGCCGCCTCGCTTCCTGCGCCGTCGCCGTCATGGTCGCGGCCGCAAAGCGCAAGGCTGCGGTCCATACGGTGCAGTGAGGGAGAAGATGAGCGACGCATCATTCCGCCCGGTCCTTGCGGGACAGAAGGCGCTCGTCATTGGCGTGGCCAACGACGATTCCATCGCGTACGGATGCGCGAAAGCTTTTCGCACCGTCGGCGCGGAGCTCGCCATGTCCTGGCTGAACGAAAAGGCGAGAAAGCATGTCGAACCGCTTGCGCGGGAACTCGAGGCGGCGATCGTCGGCGAAGTGGACGTCACGGTTCCCGGACAGCTCGAAGCGATGTTCGACCAGATCCGTTCAAAGTGGGGCCGGCTCGACATCCTGGTGCATTCGATCGCCTTCGCGCCCAAGGCCGATCTTCAAGGGGGGATTCTCAACTGTTCGGCCGAAGGTTTTGCCAAGGCGATGGACGTTTCGTGCCATTCCTTCGTTCGCATGGCGAAACTCGCCGCCCCGTTGATGACGAATGGCGGGACGATGTTCGCGATGAGCTACTACGGCGCGAACCGAGTGGTGCCGAACTACAATGTCATGGGCCCGGTGAAGGCGGCGCTGGAAGCGGTGTGCCGGTATCTGGCCTATGAACTTGGGCCTCAAGGAATACGGGTCCATGCGATTTCGCCGGGTCCGCTCAAGACGCGGGCCGCGTCGGGTCTGAAAGACTTTGAACTCCTGCTGAATGAAGCAGCGCAAAAAGCGCCGATAGGCGAGCTTGTCGACATCATGGACGTCGGCTTCGCCTGCGCCTATCTGGCGACTCCGCTGGCGAAGAGGATCACCGGCGACACGGTCTATGTCGACGGAGGGGTCAATTTGATTGCGTGAGTTCTGGAGGTCGGTGGACTTCCTTGATAGCGTGACGCGATCGCCGACGCGAAGGGACTTGGAGCGCAGGCATGCGCAGGGCGAAACCGAACCATGAGCCGACGAACGCCGCCGCGGGTCTCCCCGGCGGATACACATCCGCGGACGAGCGGCGCGCCGCGGGGAAGGCGCTGCGCGACGCCGCGCCGCGCGCTGCGCATGGCGGCTGGAAGTCGCCCAGGGACCGGCGCGATCCGATCGAGCTTCTGCACGAGTCCAATGAAAGCCGGATTCCGGAGCTGATCCCGATCCGCTTCGGGCGTATGTCGCAATCGCCCTTCGCCTTCTATCGCGGCTCGGCCGCGGTCATGGCGGCGGACCTGGCCTCCACCCCCGCCTCCGGACTTCGCGTGCAGGCGTGCGGCGACGCTCATCTGATGAATTTCGGCGGTTTCGCCACGCCGGAGCGCAACATCTTCTTCGACATCAATGATTTCGACGAAACTCTGCCGGCGCCGTGGGAGTGGGACGTCAAGCGCCTTGCGGCCAGCATCGTCATCGCGGGCCATCATATCAATTTGCTCGACAGCGAGGCGGCGAAGGCGGCGACGGAAGCTGTGTGCTCCTATCGCGAACGAATGATCGACTATGCGTCGATGCGCGCCTTGGACGTCTGGTACGATCGCATCGACCTCGACCGCGTTCTCAAAGTCCTGCCGACCGGCGAGGAGGTGGAGCGCGTGAGGCAAAGAGTTCGAGCAGGCGCGCCGGAAAAGCCTGCCGGACAGCCTGTTCCCCAAGCTGGTCGGGCACTACGGCTCGGCGCCAAGGATCAAGGACGAGCCGCCGCTGATCTTCCACCCCACCGAAAAGCAGGCCCCGGGCGTCGCGTCGGGATACGCCGACGCGCTCGAACGCTATCGGAAGTCGTTGCCCGAGCATGTTCGGACGCTCTTCGACCGCTTCCACCTGTTCGACTTCGCGATCAAGGTTGTCGGCGTAGGCAGCGTCGGCACGTACTGCGCTCTCGGACTGTTCATGGCGGCCGACGACGATCCGATTTTCCTGCAGGTCAAGGAGGCCCGAAAGTCGGTGCTCGAGCCTTACGCCGGCAAATCCCTGCACACGAACCAGGGCGAGCGGGTCGTGGCGGGCCAACGCCTCATGCAGTCGGCGAGCGACATTTTCCTCGGCTGGACGCGCGGGCAGAACGGCCGCGACTATTATTTCCGCCAGCTTCGCGACGCGAAGATTTCCGCCGTCCTGGAGGACTGGGATGTTACGATGCTGCGGGAGTACGGCAAGCTTTGCGCCTGGGCGCTGGCTCGGGCGCATGCGCGGTCCGGCGATTCGGCGATGATCGCGGGCTACATGGGCTCCAATACAACCTTCGATGACGCCGTGTGCGAGTTCGCGGTCGAATACGCCGACCAGAACCTTCGCGACTACCGCGCCTTCGTGAAGGCGATCCGCGAGGGTCGAATAGCGGTTGTGTCGGAGGATTGAGCCCGTGATTTTTTGACGTCGACTCGACCGTTCGCGCCGGGAGTAGAGTCTTCAGGGGCCGCGATCCAAACAGTCGGTTCGAGCGTCGGCCGAAAGAGTTGAGAGCATGAGCCGGGTTGACGGGCTGACCGAGGCCGGACTGAAAACCCCGAAGGCCGCCGCCATCGCGGGCGTCGTCTTTTCGCTGCTGACCCTGGCGAGTTTCGGGTTGCTCTGGAGCGCGATCCCCGCCGACCCGCTGGCGTCGGGCGCGTGGGTCGCCGCCAACGCGAGCGTCATTCAGCTCGCGCTCAATTTGTTGCCGTTCGCCGGGATCGCCTTTTTGTGGTTCATCGGCGTCATTCGCGACCAGCTCGGCCAGCGCGAGGATCGCTTTTTTGCAACCGTATTTTTCGGAAGCGGCCTCCTGTTCTTGGGCATGCTGTTCGTCGCCGCGGCGGTCGTCGGCGCGATGCTGGCCGCATTCGGAGACGAACCAGCTGCGTTCGGCGCCTCGCCCGCCTTTCGCTTCGCCCGGGCGGTCTCCGTTAGCCTCGTCAACGTCTACATGGTCAAGATGGCCGGCGTGTTCATGATCTCCACCTCGACGGTCGCGATGTCGACACGATTCGCGCCGCGCTGGCTCGCCGGGCTCGGTTACCTTCTGGCGGCCCTGCTGCTTATCGGCAGCTCGTTCCTCCGCTGGAGTTTCGCGCTCTTTCCGCTTTGGGTGCTGCTGTTGAGCATCCATATCCTGGCGGGTGATCTTGGCCGCCGCGTGGAGCGTTGAAGAACCGGCTGACGCGCTGCCTCCCGGAGCACGAGCCGCTCCGCACGGTGTTGGACGCCAACAGCGGCATAATCCATTGATTTTAGGAGACTTTTGGACGAAGAGCGACGTCTAAGAAGCCTAAGGTGGTGCCCAGGAAAGGACTCGAACCTTCACGGCTTGCACCGCTGGTACCTGAAACCAGTGCGTCTACCAATTCCGCCACCTGGGCACGGGCGCGTCTCTTAGGGGCGGCGGCGGGCGGATGTCAATGGCGGCGCGCGGCGCTCAACGTTGCATTCGGCGCGCCGCCGGCGCAACCTGGAGCATCGGCCTGCGGCGCCCGATTGAGGCGCCAACGGCTAGTGAAACATCGCGGCGAGCAGGGAAGGTCTCGACTTGCGCGCGATCGCAGCGGCGACCCGGCTCCAGTCTTTCGCCAGATCCTCGTCGCTCGCTTCTTCCGCGCGCCGGCGCGCGACCCAGTAGGCGTCCGCGCCCAAATTGGAAAATAGAGTCGCCGCCTCGAGGTCAACCCCGAGCCGAAGCCCACGGGAACGTTGCCGATACAACATCTGAAACCCTCTCAAATTGTCCCGCGTTGCGCGTTTCAAGGTTATTTGAGCATAACGATTCGTTAACCACCGTGAGCCTCGTCACAGTCGAAGCGCAGGCTCGGACCGTGCTTATCTGATCGGCCGGCTTGCGAAATAAAGCGGCTTCTCGCGGAGCGCCGGGCGCATGACAAGCGTTCGCTCCGGGCGCTAAGATGCCGCCCTTGAGCACGCATTTCGGTTGCGGCTAACAGGAACGCGTAAATGAGCGGACGCCTTTCGCTGCATGTGCCCGAACCCAGCGTGCGGCCGGGCGGGCGGCCCGATTTCAGCCATGTCAACGTGCCTGAGGCCGGCGAGGTTCCAAAGCCCCCGATCGAGGTCAATCCATCGGAAATCCGCGACTTCGCCTATACAATGATCCGCGTGCTCGATGACAAGGGCGAGGCGGTCGGCGACTGGGCCGGCGCGCTTTCGGCCGACGAATTGCGCAAGGGCCTGCGCGACATGATGCTGACGCGCGCCTTCGACGCGCGCATGCTGCTCTCGCAGCGCCAAGGCAAGACGTCCTTCTACATCACCTGCCTCGGTGAGGAGGGGATCGCCTGCGCTCATCGCAAGGCGCTGGAGCCCGGAGACATGTGCTTTCCGACCTACCGCCAGCAGGGCCTCTTGATTGCGGCCGGCTGGCCACTGGGCGACATGATGTGCGAGATCTTCTCGAACGAGAAGGACCGGCTGAAGGGGCGCCAGCTCCCCGGACTCTATTCGTCCAAAGAGGCCGGTTTCTTCACCGTGTCCGGCAATCTGGGCACCCAGTATCCGCAGGCCGTCGGCTGGGCGATGGCCTCGGCGATCGCGGGCGACACGCGCATCGCCTCGGGCTGGATCGGCGACGGCGCAACCGCGGAGACCGACTTCCACTCGGCCCTCGTTTTCGCCTCCGTCTACCGGCCGCCGGTGATCCTCAACATCGTCAACAACCAGTGGGCGATCTCGTCCTATCAGGGCATCGCGGGGGGCGAAGCCGCCAAATTCGCCGCCCGTGCCCACGGCTACGGCATCCCCTCGCTCAGGGTCGACGGCAACGACTATCTCGCCGTCTACGCCGCCTCGCTCTGGGCAGTCGAGCGGGCGCGGGCCAATCTTGGCCCGACGCTCATCGAATGGGTCACCTATCGCGCTGGCGCGCATTCGACCTCGGACGATCCGTCGAAATACCGCCCCAAGGACGAGGGCGCCGCCTGGCCGCTCGGTGATCCTATCCAGCGCCTCAAGACCCACCTCGTCCTGCACGGATATTGGAGCGAGGAGCGGCAGAAGCAGATGCAGGCCGAGGTCGACGCGGAAGTGCTGGAGGCGGCGAAGGAGGCGGAAAGCCACGGCACCCTGCACGACGGGCCGAAGCCGAGCCCGGCGACGATGTTCGAGGACGTCTACAAGGAGATGCCGCGGCACTTGCGCGAGCAGCGCCAGCAGCTTGGAGTCTGAAAGATGCCGCGCCTATCCATGGTCGAGGCGATCCGCGACGCGATGGATTGCAAGATGGCCGAGGACGAGAGCGTCGTGGTGTTCGGCGAGGATGTCGGCTATTTCGGCGGCGTTTTCCGCTGCACCGAGGGGCTCCAGCGCAAATACGGCAAGTCGCGCTGCTTCGACGCGCCGATCAACGAGTCCGGCATCGTCGGCGTCGCCATCGGCATGGGCGCTTATGGGCTTCGGCCGGTCGCCGAGATCCAGTTCGCCGACTACGTCTATCCCGGATACGACCAGATCGTGTCGGAGGCCGCGCGGCTCCGCTACCGCTCGGGCGGCGAGTTCTTCGCCCCGATCGTCATCCGCATGCCCTGCGGCGGCGGCATCTACGGCGGCCAGACGCATAGCCAGAGCCCGGAGGCGCTGTTCACCCATGTCTGCGGCCTCAAAACCGTCATCCCCTCGAATCCTTACGACGCCAAGGGCCTGCTGATCGCTTCGATCGAGGACGACGATCCGGTGATCTTTCTCGAGCCGAAGCGGCTCTATAACGGCCCGTTCTTCGGCCATCCCGACCAGCCGATCACTCCCTGGGCGAAGCACCCGTTGAGCGAAGTTCCGGCGGGCCGCTATGTCGTGCCGCTCGGCAAGGCCGCAGTGAGGCGCGAGGGAAAATCCGTGACGGTCATCTCATACGGCACGATGGCGCATGTCGCGGAGGCCGCGGCGGAGGAGACAGGCGTCGACGCGGAGATCATCGATCTGCGCTCGCTGATCCCGCTCGACATCGACGCGATCGTAGGCTCGGTCGAGAAGACCGGCCGCTGCGTCATCGTGCATGAGGCGACGCTGACCTCCGGCTTCGGCGCCGAACTCGCCGCGCAGGTGATGGAGCGCTGCTTTTATTCGCTCGAAGCGCCGATCCAGCGCATCGCGGGGTGGGACACGCCGTATCCGCATGCGGAGGAATGGGACTATTTCCCCGGCCCCGCGCGCGTCGGCCAGGCGCTTCTCAAAGCGATGGAGGCGTGACCCATGGGCCAGCGCTCGATCCGGATGCCCGACGTCGGCGAAGGGGTGGCGGAGGCCGAGATCGTCGAATGGTCGGTGAAAGTCGGCGATCTCGTGCGCGAGGATCAGGTGGTCGCCGCGGTGATGACCGACAAGGCGACGGTCGAAATCCCGACGCCGGTCGCAGGCACGGTGCTGGCGCTGGGCGGCGGCGTGGGCGACGTGCTCGCGGTCGGCTCCGAACTCATCCGCATTGATGCGCCCGGCCTGCCGGACTCCCTGCCTCCCGCCCCGCGAAAGGCCGCCGCTGCGAAGACCGAGACGCCTGCCGCGGGGGCGGCGGCGGTCGCGGCGAGGCCCGCGGCCGAGGCGGCCCCGGTCGGTGAGGCGCCGCGCGCCGCGCCGGCTGAGGCTCCGGTCGCCTCGCCGCCGCCCCCCGCCGTTCCCTCAGCGCCCCAGACCGGCGCGCCGCGTCCCCCGGGGGAACGGCCGCTCGCCTCGCCTGCGGTGCGGGCGAGGGCGCGCGAAGCGGGCGTTGATCTCCGCTTCGTGCGCGGCTCGGCGCCCGCCGGGCGTATCACCCACGACGATCTCGAAGCTTACATCGCCCGACCGCCCCAGGCGCCGTCGAAACGCGCAGGCAAAGAGCCGAACATGGCGGTCGAGGCGATCAAGGTCGTGGGACTACGCCGTCGCATCGCTCAGAACATGGCCGAATCGTCGCGGCGCGTCGCGCATTTCTCCTACGTCGAGGAGGTCGACGTCACGGCGCTCGAGGAATTGCGCGCCTCGCTCAACGCGCGCGCCACCGAGGAGCGGCCAAAGCTGACGATGCTGCCCTTCCTCATGCTCGCCATCGTTAAAGCCGTCGCGGACTTTCCACAGGTCAATGCGCATTACGACGACGACAACGACGTCATCACGCGCTTCGGCGCCGTGCATCTTGGCGTCGCCACCCAAACGCCGGTCGGGCTGATGGTCCCGGTGGTGCGCCACGCGGAGACGCTGAGCTTGCACGAGTGCGCGCGCGAGATGCGGCGGGTCAGCGAGGCGGCGCGCCAGGGCGTCGCGGCGCGCGAGGAGCTTTCGGGTTCGACGATCACGCTGACCTCGCTCGGCGCGCTCGGCGGCGTCGCGTCAACGCCGGTGGTCAACCGGCCGGAAGTGGCGATCGTTGGCGTCAACAAGATCGTCGTGAAGCCGGTCTGGCGCGACGGCGGCTTCGTTCCGCGAAGGACCATGAACCTTTCGTCGTCCTTCGATCACCGCGTGGTCGACGGCTACGACGCGGCGACCTTCATCCAGCGGGTGCGGGCGCTCATCGAAACCCCCGCGTCGCTCTTTATTGAGGCAGATTCATTTTAGAGGACTGAATGACCGAGCTTCGCTGCAAGGTTCTCATCATCGGCGGCGGGCCGGGCGGCTATGTCGCGGCGATCCGCGCCGGCGAACTCGGCCTCGACACGGTCCTCGTTGAAGCCGACCGGCTGGGAGGAACCTGCCTCAACGTCGGCTGCATTCCCTCGAAAGCGCTGATCCACGCGGCCGACGCCGTCCATGCGCTGACCGAGCCGCACGCGCTCAACACGCTCGGCGTTTCGCTCGCTCCGCCGGCGTTCGACTACGCCAGGACGATCGCCTGGAAGGATGCGATCGTTCTCAGGCTCAACACCGGCGTCGGCGCGCTCTTGAAGAAGGCCCATGTGCGGTCCTTGCGCGGCCGCGCAACGCTCCTCGACGGCAAGTCGGCCTTGGTCCACGCCGACACCGGCGACCAGCGCATCCATTGCGAGCATCTCGTCATCGCCACCGGCTCCGAGGCAATGGAGCTCGCCGCGCTGCCATTCGGAGGCGACATTCTGTCCTCGACCGAGGCGCTGGCGCTGACGGAGGTTCCGCGCTCACTCGCCGTCGTCGGCGCCGGCTATATCGGCATGGAGCTCGGCATCGCCTTCGCCAAGCTCGGCGCAAAAGTGACGATCGTCGAGGCTCTCCCGCGCATCCTGCCGCTTTATGATGAAGAACTCACGCAGCCGGTCGCGCGCCGTCTCGCCGACCTCGGCGTCGAGGCGATGGTGGGCGCGCGGGCGCATGGGTTCGCCAAGGGTGCGATTAAGGTCGCCGACGCGGACGGCGCCGAGACGACGGTTGCGGCGGACAAGGTCCTGGTTGCGGTCGGAAGGCGGGCGCGTTCGAGCGGCTTCGGGCTCGAGACGCTCGATCTGACGATGGCGGGCCCGTTCCTGCGCGTCGACGACCGCTGCGCGACCTCGATGCGCAACGTCTGGGCGATCGGCGACGTCACCGGCGAGCCGATGCTCGCGCATCGCGCCATGGCGCAGGGCGAAATGGTCGCCGAGATCATCGCGGGCGAGAAGCGCGCCTTCGACCGCGTGGCGATGCCGGCGATCTGCTTCACTGACCCGGAGATCGTCGCGGTCGGCCTCGCCCCCGAAGCAGCGAAGGCGGCGCATGGCGAGGTTCTGGTCGGACTTTTCCCTTTCCGCGCCAACGGACGGGCGATGACAAAACAGGCCGAGGAGGGCTTCGTGCGCGTCGTCGCAAGGACGGACAACCATGTCGTGCTCGGCATTCACGCGGTCGGCGCCGGAGTTTCCGAACTCTCGGCGGCGTTCTCGCTCGCGCTCGAGATGGGCGCGCGCCTCGAGGACGTCGCCGGCACGATCCACGCGCACCCGACGGAAAGCGAAGCCTTCCACGAGGCGGCGCTGAAGGCTCTCGGCAAGCCGCTGCATATTTGACGGCGCCTTGACGCCAATCAGCGATCAATTGGACTATCGTGGCGAACATAATATTCTCGGAGCGTCTCACTGGTCGCAGACGCGCGATCCCGCAGAGATCGGCGATACGGACCTTCAGTTCGGGAGTGCGTGGTGAGCCTTTCTGCAGACCGTCTCAAGCAGCGATTGCGGCGCGCCGCTGACGCTCGCCTGCCGAGCCCACGCGCCCGCGCTCTCCTCGCCGTGATGGTCGCCGTGTTGCTGGTTGGGTGCGGCGGCTCCAAGAACGCCTACGTTCCGCCACCACCGCCGAAAGTGGTCGTCGCCCAGCCGCTTCAGCAGCCGGTGACGATTTATCTCAATCTGACGGGCAACACCTCGCCCATCAATTCGGTCGATCTTGTGGCTCGCGTGCAGGGGTTTCTCACGGACATCGACTACGTCGACGGCGCCGCGGCCAAGGCCGGCGACAAGCTGTTCGGCATCGAGCGCGATCAATACCAGGCGCAGCTCGATCAGGCCAAGGCGACGCTCGCCGCTAACCAGGCGACGCTGGAATACAACAGAACCGAATACGGGCGCCAGGCGCAGCTCGGGAAGCAGGATTTCGCCAGCCAGGCGACGGTGCAGGAATGGAAGTCGAAAGCCGACCAGGCCGCGGCGGACGTGCTCAACGCACAAGCCGCCATCGAGACGGCCCAGATCAATCTGAACTACACGACGGTGATCGCGCCTTTCGATGGGGTCGTCACCAGGCACCTTGTCGACATCGGCGCGCTCGTCGGCGTCGGGTCGCCGACCAGGCTCGCCTCGATCATCCAGCTCGACCCGATCTACGTCTATTTCACCATGAGCGAGCCGCAGATTCTCCGGATCAAGGAGAACAACGCGAAAAAGGGGATCGAGTTTCGGACGACCGATCTCTCCAGCATCCCGGTCGAGATCGGGCTGCAGGGCGAGGAAGGCTTTCCGCACGAAGGTCACATGGACTACGCCGCGCCTCAGGTGGACGCCTCGACCGGCACGCTGGAAGCCCGCGCTATCTTCGACAACAAGGAGCGCAGGCTGCTGCCCGGTCTCTTTGCCCGGGTGCGCACTCCGGTCGGGAAGCTCGACAACGCGATTCTCGTGCCCGATGTGGCGCTTGGGACGAGCCAGGAGGGGCGCTATCTGCTGGTGGTGGGGCCGGACAATGTCGTCCAGCGCAAGAACGTCACGATCGGCGACCGCGAGGGGCCCTACCGGATCATCGAATCCGGCATCGATCCCGGCGACTGGGTGGTGACCGAGGGCGTCCAGCGCGCAATCCCGGGCGCCAAGGTCAATCCCCAGCAGACGAAGCTCAACGCGGAAGCGGAAAAATCCGGCGAGGCCCCCGCCGCGCGGAAGGAGGCCGCGAAGCCGGCCGCCGCGGATCCAGCGAAGTGACGGCGCGGGAGAAACGCCCATGATCTCCCGCTTCTTCATTGACCGGCCGGTCCTCGCCAATGTTCTGGCGCTGTTCTTCGTCGTCATTGGCCTCGTCGCGCTCGTCAACCTGCCGACCTCGCAATATCCAAACGTCGTGCCGCCGACCGTGCAGGTCACGACGCGGTATCCCGGCGCAAGCGCCACCACGCTCGTCAACACCGTCGCCCTGCCGCTCGAGCAGAACGTCAACGGCGTCGAGAACATGCTCTACATGCAGTCGACGAGCGCCAGCGACGGCACCTACAATCTCACCGTCACTTTCGCCATCGGCACCAACGCCGACGAAGACGAGATCCTGGTGCAGAACCGGGTGTCGGCCGCGCTCTCGTCCCTCCCCGCGGAAGTGCAGATCCAGGGTGTGACGACCAAGAAACAGTCGACGGCGATCCTCGAATTCGTAGCGCTTCGGTCGCCGGACAGCCGCTTCGACAGCCTGTTCCTTGCGAACTACGCGGTCATCAATGTCGTGAACGAACTCGAGCGCCTCAGCGGCGTGGGCGACGTGTCAGTGCTCGGCGCCGGGCAATACGCCATGCGGGTCTGGCTGGACCCGAACCTTATGCAGGCGCGCGGCCTCGTCCCGCAGGACGTCATCAACATCATCCAGCTGCAGAGCCAGGAGGTCGCCGCCGGTCAGATCGGCGCGCCGCCGGCCGTGAAGGGGCAGGATTTCCAATATACGCTGAACCTCAACGGCCGCCTCAGCGAGGCGCCCGATTTCGAGAACCTCATCGTCAAAGTCGAACCGGGCGCGGGGGGACGAATTACACGGATCCGCGACGTCGGCCGCGTCGAGCTCGGCGCACAGACCTACAGCGAAGCGTTCAATCTCGACGGCCGGCCGGCGGCCGGTATCGCGGTCTCCCTCCTGCCCGAGGCCAATGCGGTCGCCGTCTCCAACGAGGTCCACGACAAAATGGAGGAGCTCAAGAAAAGCTTCCCCGAGGGGCTCGAATATATTGTGCCCTATGACACGACGAAATTCGTCAAGGCCGCGATCCGCGAGGTCTGGCGCACGCTGATCGAAGCCGGCATCCTCGTGCTCATCGTCATCCTCGTCTTCCTGCAGGACTGGCGCGCGATGCTGGTGCCGGCGACGACCGTGCCGGTGACCATCATCGGCGCCTTCGCAGCGATGGCGGCGCTCGGCTTTTCGATCAATCTCCCCACGCTGTTCGCTATTGTGCTGGTGATCGGAATCGTCGTGGACGATGCGATCGTGATCGTCGAGGGCGTGTCCCGTCACGTCGAGGACGGCATGACCGGACGCGAGGCGGCGATAAAGGCGATGGAGGAGCTGACGGGACCGGTCATCGGCATCACGCTCGTGCTGATGTCGGTGTTCATCCCCGCGGCTTTCCTGCCCGGCCTGACGGGGCAGCTCTTCAGGCAGTTCGCGCTGGTGATCGCCGCCACCGCGCTCATCAGCGCGATCAACGCGATGACCCTGAAGCCGACCCAAAGCGCGCTTTGGCTAAGGCCCGCCGTGCCGCCGGAGAGGCGGAACATCTTCTATCGCGGTTTCAACAGGGTCTATTTCGCCGCAGAGCGCGGCTACGTCCGGCTGATGTCGGGCATGACCGGGCGCGCCTTGCTCATGGTCTGCCTGGCGCTCGCGCTCGTTGTCTTCGCGATCTGGTCGCTGACCCGCGTCCCGACCGGATTCCTGCCGACCGAGGATCAGGGCTACATGATCGTCGTCGTGCAATTGCCGGACGGGGCATCGAAGGAACGCACCGACGCGGTGCTGGCGAAGGTCCACGACGTCGCGGCGAAAGTCCCTGGCGTCGAACATGTCGTGACGGTCAGCGGCATCTCGATTCTCGATAATCGCGCGAGCCTCGCCAACGCCGGCGTCGTCTTCGTTGTGCTAGAGGACTGGGACGCGCGCCTCAAGGAAAAGGGGCAGGACCAGGAGTCGATCCAGCGCCGCATCAACGGCGGTCTGCAGTCGATTCCCGAAGCCTTCTCCTTTGCGGTGCTGCCGCCGCCAATCCAGGGCGTCGGGAATGTCGGCGGCTTCACGATGCAGGTCGAGATCCGCAACGGCGATTTCGACTACGACCTTCTGCAAAGTCTCGCCAACACCGTGGTGGCTGATGGCAATGCCCAATCCGGCCTCCAGCGGCTCGCCACGACCTTCCGCGCCGGCGCGCCGCAATTCTCGGTCGTGGTCGACAGGACGAAGGCGGAGGCGCTCGGGATCACCGTCGGCCAGGTTTTCGCCGCGCTATCCGGCTATGTCGGCTCGAACTATGTGGCGCAGTTCAACCAATTCGGCCACGTCTTCCAGATCTACACCCAGGCGAACGCGGACAAGCGCGCCTCGGTCGACGACATGCGAAATCTCAAGGTCAGGGCCGGCAACGGGACGATGACGCCGATCGGCACGGTGGTCGACGTCAGCGAGGTGACGGGCCCGCCGCTGATCAGCCTCTATAATCTCTACCCGACCGCAACTGTCGTCGGCTCGCCCGCGCCTGGTTTCAGCTCGGGCCAGGCGCTCGACATCATGGACCAGGTCGGCGCTCAAGCGTTACCCACGGGAACCGGCTTCGACTGGACGGCCATGTCCTTCCAGGAGAAGCAGGTCGGCAACACGATCTACTACATCTTCGGCTTCGCGATCCTGATGGTCTATCTTGTGCTTGCCGGACAATACGAGAGCTGGATCCTGCCCTTCGCCGTGCTTCTCGCCGTGCCGCTGGCGCTGTTCGGGACCGTTGCTGGGCTCAACATCGAAGGCTCGGACAACAATCTCTACACCCAGATCGGCATCATCCTGCTCATCGCGCTTGGCAGCAAGAACGGCATCCTCATCGTCGAATATGCGCGCCAACAGCACGACGCGGGCAAGTCGATCCACGATGCGGCGGTCGAGGCGGCGCGACTGCGCTTTCGTCCGATCATCATGACCTCGTTCGCCTTCATCCTGGGCGTGCTGCCGCTGGTTCTGGCGACGGGGGCGGGCGCGGCGGCGCGAAGCTCGATCGGCATTGCGGTGTTCAGCGGCATGATCGCCTCGACCTGCCTCGTGGTTGTGTTCGTTCCCTCCTTCTATGTGGTGATGCAGCGCCTCGAGGAGTGGCGGACGCGCGGCCGGGCGAAGGCAAAGCCGAAGCCCGCCGAGTCGTCGGACGCCGCGCTTGTCGGATCGCCCGGCGGGACGCACTGACCGCCTTTCGAGGGGCTATTCGGCGGGCGTCGACAACGGTTATTGACATTTGTATATACAGGCCGCTAAGCCCGCATCATGACGCAGCCGGCGATCCGCGGCTTCGATTGGGATCGCGGGAACCGCGAGAAATGTCAGAAGCACGGCATGTCAATCGAGGAGATCGAGGGCGTGTTCACCCGTCCGGTCGTGATTCTTCCCGACAAGGATAACCCTCAGGGCGAATCCCGATTGAAACCGATCGGGAAGACGCCAAGCGGACGGCATGCCTTCATCGTTTTCACGTGGCGCGCCGAACGCGGCGGCAGCGCGATGTTGCGGCCGATCAGCGCGCGATTCATGCACAGAAAGGAAGTCGAGAGCTATGAAGAAGCCTATCCCGATATTCAGCACCGATAGAGAGGCCGAGGACTTTGTGGCGAAGGCGGACCTGACCGGATACGATCTTTCGGGGGGTCAGGTCGTACGTTTCGAGATGCGCCCCAAAGACAAGGCGGTCAGTCTGCGGTTGCCGGAGAAGCTGCTGGAGGCGGTCCGCGGCGAGGCCAAGCGCGAGGGCGTTCCGTATCAACGGTTCATTCGCATGGCGATCGAGAGCGCGCTTCACAAGGTGGGTCGGAAGTGAGCGCAGGGGGAGCCGCCGGATAGGTCTCTCGCCGGCCCTTTTGAGGCGGATGCATGACGGAGCCTTTGCCGGAAGCTGCCGATGGCGAGAGCCTCACCAGCGCGCTTCGCCGTTGCGGCGCGCTGACGAACGGACGCGTGAGCGCGGTCGCGGTGGAAAGCACGCGGGCGACAGTGTTGTCGAAGATCGTTCGACTGCGCTTGACCTACGATCGCCCCGCCGCTGGCGCTCCGAACACGCTCATCTTCAAGACCGGGCTTCCCGAACGTCTAACCGACGGGCGGAACGGCGGGCGGCAGGAAGTGGCGTTTTACACTGAGATTGCCTCGGCAATGCCGGCCGGACTGGTCCCGCGATGCTTTGAGGCGGAGTGGGACGAGGATACGAAACACTGGCGTCTTCTCCTCGAAGACTTGACCAACTCGCATCGGATCGCAACGACATGGCCGTTGCCGCCGACGCGCGAGCAGTGCGAGCAGATCATTCGGACCTGGGCGCGCTTCCACGCGCAATGGTGGGACGACCCACGCCTTGGCGTATCGATAGGGCGCTGGGGCGACGCCGCCGCTGTCGACGGATTCCTGCGCCGTTTCGCAGAAAAAGTTGCGCAATTCGCCGACCGCCTCGGCGACCGCCTGCCGCGGGAGCGGCGTGATCTCTACGAAACGTTGCTCGACCGCGCGCCTCGCCTGCTCGGGCTGACCCAGAGCCGGCGAAATTCGACCATCGTGCATGGAGACGCGCATGTCTGGAACTGCTTCCTGCCGCGCGACGGCGGCGCCGACGTCCGCCTGTTCGACTGGGACTCGTGGCGCCTCGGCCTCGCTACCGGAGATCTCGCCTATATGATGGCGGTCCACTGGTATCCCGACCGTCGGCGCCTGATGGAGCGGCCGCTCCTGGACGGCTATCACGCCGAGCTCGTATCACATGGGGTGCGGGGGTTCGACCGTCGCGCGCTGGAGGATGATTATCGCCTGTCGGCCCTGTGGCAGGTCGCGACGCCGGTCTTCCAGGCGGCGGCCAACATTCCGACCGTGATCTGGTGGAACAATTTCGAGCGCATTTTCATGGCGGTCGACGACTTGGGGTGTCGGGAGTTGCTCGGGTGACCTTGAAGAGCGCGGTATTCCGCCGGCCTGGCTCAGTGCGAAATGGTCGCCGAGACGCGGCCGTTGGCGAGCGATCGAACGTCGCGAATCGACGTCGTTGAGCGGACATAGCTCATCGCCGGTGGGCGTCGAGCAATTCTGCCGTCCAAGGGTCGCCGCGCAACCGCAAGATTCCGCCATAGCGGCCATTCCAGATTATGCTTTAGCTAGATGTTTTCGCGCGTGTACATGTCGAAAGGCAGCACTGAGGTGAAAGTAGCGCCTTTCGGGCGGGAGTTCAGCGCCTTGATCATGCCGGAAATCACTTCGTCCGACAGCCGCTCGAGTGGATGAGAAATAACAAGCGTTAATATGCCGTCGACCAGCGCCGCTCGTGTATTGTCCATGAGTTGGTAGCCCACGCTTACGACTTTGCCGGCTGTGTCGCTTGCGCGCAGCGCTGCTAGCGCGCCGCTGATGCCCCCGCCCGCGACGTAGAGACCCATGAGATCCGGGTGCTCGCGCAAAAGCCGCTCCGTCATTTCCTGCGCCACGGTGCTCGACTCGAACGTGGACAGCGGTTCGAGCAGAGTGAATTGCGGGGCGTATTCGCGAAAGTAGGAGCGGAAGCCGCTCTCATTCATTTCCTGACAGCTATAGCGATAGTTGCCGACGAGGATGCCCAGCTTTCCGGGTGTCTTGCAGATGTGCTCGATCGCCCAAGCCGCGGTCCGCCCGACCTTCCAGTTGTCGAGACCAACATAGTGGACTTCGCCGGTCGCAGCGAGTTGAGAGATCAGAGCGAACACGGGCACGCCGCGCTGTTGCAAGGCATCAATGGCTTGCGTGACCAAAGGGTGGACCGCCGCGACAACTCCGATGGCGTCACAGGTTTCGGCGAGCCCCATCATGCGCGCCGCGACGTTCTGGGGAGTCAATTCCTCCATGAATTCGATCTTCACGTCGATATCGCAGTCGACGATTCGCTCGGCCGCCAGCTTCAGCGCCTGCGCGAGCATCTTGTAGAACGCGCGCGTCGGCTGCTGAAGCAGCATGCCGAAACGATACTTGGGGCGCGCCGCATCGAGACGGCTCTTGATCGAGCCGACCCCATAGAAGCCGATGGTCTCCGCAGCGTCCCTGACGCGTCTTATCGTGGCGGAACGAACGTTATTTCCCCCGCCGATCACGCGATTGACGGTTGACACGGATACCCCGGCTGCCGTCGCAAGATCATTGATCGTCGGACGATTCATGTCACTCCTCCTATATCATTTTATGCCAGCACGCACGCACAGTCTGACACGGATGAGACAATCTGCGCTGGACTTTCTGTTCCACTCTTGACCTTATTTAGAACAAATGTTTCATTCTGGCTAGCACTTTTGAAGAACGACGTCATGCTTAGGCCGCGACGCAAGGGGAGGAAACACAAGCTTTGCCAAATGATTGCACAGGGATGAGGCCATCATGCGGTGCGGGCCGAGGCGCGGTGGCTCTTCCGAAAGCTGACACGAAAGACAGTGGGTCTCGGTTCGGCCGTCGGAGATTGACATGGACGATCTGAAATACGGGGTCCGCAACAAACGCGGCGACTGGAAACCGAACGCGGTCATAGAAATTGCCCCGTTCTGGACGTGGCCGCCGAATGCAGCGAAGGTCCTGGGCTGGCTACCGGGCTATTTCTGGCCGTGGAATGCGTTCCACATGGCGACCGCGCTCCTCTACTGGCACTTTGTTATCCCCAGCGTAGAGACGATGAAGACGCTCGCCTGGGGATGGGCGCTTTGGCTCTACGCGGCGAACGCGCTCGCTATCTTCGCCCTGTATGGATCAGTCGAACTTTTCTACTACGTGAAGCGGAAACAGGGGACGCGATTCAAGTTTAACGGAAAATTCCCGTCCGATGACCCCTCCGATGTGTTCTGGTTCAAGCGCCAGAATATCGACAACGTCCTGCGCAGCTTCCTCATCTCGATCCCGCTCTGGACGCTGGTTGATGTGTTGTTTCTCTGGGCCTTCGCCACCGGCCGCGCGCCCTGGCTGAGTTGGGCCGACGATCCGATCTATCTCGCGGCTCTCGTCCTTCTCGTTCCGGCGATCCACGAGGTTCACTTCTTTATCGTTCATCGCGCGATCCATTGGGCGCCGCTGTATCGCTGGATCCATTCGATCCACCACAACTCCATCAATCCTTCCCCCTGGTCGTCACTCTCGATGCATCCGGTCGAGGCCTTTCTCTATCACTCGGTTGCGTTCTGGCATCTCGTGATCCCCTCGAACCCGATCGTGGCGCTGTTCCAGCTTCACGTCGCGGGATTTGGCGCGCTCAACGGCCACATCGGATTCGACAAGCTCGAGCTTACCGAGGACTCCGCGCTCGATAGCCACGCGTGGGCCCACTACCTCCACCACAAGTATTTTGAGGTGAACTACGGTGGCGACGGGCTCATCCCGCTCGATAAGTGGTTCGGCACCTGGCACGACGGGACCAAGCAGGGCGACGCGCGGATGCAGGCGCGCTTCGAGAAAAAGCGAAAGCGACTGAACGCCAAGCCCAGCGGCGCCAGCGCGTAACCCGAGCGGGCAGCCTGAAGGGCGCCGTTTATTCAAGTCCGTCATCCGACGGCGACAGGGAGGAAGAGTGAATGACACGCATCAATCAACTCATAACGGCGTTCGTCACAACCGCCGCAATCACATTAGGGGCGACGGCCGCCATGGCCCAGTCGCATGGAGCCAAGATCTTTGTCATCGGCGGCAAAGCCGATGATCCCTTCTGGTCGAAGGTCAAAAAGGGCGCCGACGACGCTGGCCTCGTCGCCAAGGCGACGGGCGGCTCGGTGACTTGGCTCGGCCCGCAGACCTACGACAATCTGGGCCCGGACGCGGCGAAGCTCATCCGAACCGCGCTGAGCCAGCATCCCGACGCCATCGTCGGCCCCGATTGGGTTCCTGAAGCCATGGACGACGCCTTCAAGGAAGTCGTCGCCGCTCATGTGCCGTTGATCATCTACAACTCCGGCGGCATGGATGCGGCCGAAAGGCTCGGCGCCATGAACTATGTGGGCAACGAAGAATACACCGCTGGTCTCGGCGGCGGCGACTATTTCGGCAGCCATGGCGTCAAGAACGTGCTCTGCATCAACACCCTGCCGGGCGCCAACAATACGGAAGACCGCTGCAAAGGCGTCGGCGAGGCCATCGGCAAGCATGGCGGCAAGTCGAGCCAGTTGCCGCTGCCGTCATCCAGTTTCGGCAACCCCACCGCGGTCGCCCAGGCCATCAAGGCGGCCCTACTCAAAGACCCGAGCGTCGACGGCGCCATCACGATCAGCGCCGGGGACGCGAACAGCGCGGCTAACGCGATCAGCCAGGCCAACGCCGGCGATAAGGTGAAGCTGGCCTCGTTCGACATGGACGAAACTGGTATGGAGCGGATCAAGGACGGCAAGCAGATGTTTGCGGTCGACCAGCAGCCGTACCTGCAGGGCTTTCTCGCCGTGTCGCTGCTGAACGGCTATGTCAACTACGGTCTCGACCTGCCGACGAAACCGGTCCTGACCGGACCGGGCATCGTCGACGCAAGCAACGTGGACGCCACCGTAAAGGGCGCGAGCGCCGGGGCTCGCTGATCCCTCGCGAACGAGTCCTGCCCGCGGGCAGGACATCTCCAGCCGTCTCGAAAGCGGAGAACGAAGTCATTTCTTCAGGCGAACTCGTCGGCGAGGCTTCAATGGCATCTCGTGTCCAAGACACATCATCCAGGGACGTGGCTGCGGCGTCTGCGTTGATATCTCCAGGGCCATCGTTCGGCAGCCTTGTGCGGCGACCTGAAACGGGATCGTTTATCGGCCTCATTGCCGTTTTCGCCTTCTTCTCGGTTTTCGGCGGCGAGAACTTCATGTCGGCGGGCGGCGCGGCGAGCTGGCTTAACGTCGCTTCCGAGCTCGGCATCATCGCCCTGCCGGTGGGCCTGCTGATGATCGCAGGTCAACTCGATCTCTCTGTCGGCTCTGTACTCCCCGCCAGTTCGATGACCATCGCCATCATCTCAGGCCATTACCAGGCGCCGATTGTCGTCGGCATCCTGGCCGCTCTCGCTCTCGGACTTCTGGTCGGCTTCCTCAACGGGGTGCTCGTGGTCCGGACAAAGCTCCCGTCCTTCGTCGTCACGCTGGCGACGCTGTTCGCGGTGGCCGGCCTCACTCTTGGCCTCTCGGTTATTCTGACTGGGAGCACGAGCGTCGCGCTCAAAGCCCCTCCGGCGGCCAAGCTGTTGTTGGGTGAGTATCTTGGCGGCAAGTTCCAGGTGACGCTCTTCTGGTGGATCGCGGTCATGGCGCTCGTCGGGTTCATTCTGAACCACACACGCTACGGCAACTGGATCCTGGCGATCGGGGGCGACGGCGTAAGCGCCCGCAATGCTGGAATTCCCACAGACCGTCTCATGATCGCGCTTTTCATGAGCAGCGGCCTGTGTGCGGCGTTCGTCGGCATGTCGCAGGCGATCCTTTACAACAGCGCCCAGGTGGCCGCCGGACAGTCCTTTATCTTCAACTCGATCATTGCGGTGGTCATCGGCGGCGTTCTGCTCACCGGCGGATATGGCTCGGTGATAGGCATCGTCCTCGGCACGCTGACATTCTCGATCGTCAACCAAGGCATCTTTTACACGGGCTTCGACGCCAACTGGGCGAGCCTCATTATCGGCATCCTGCTGCTGCTCGCCGTGGTGATGAACAACACGTTCCGCAATATGGCGTTGACCTACGCCCCCCGCGCGAAAGGGAAGGCCCGCTGATGACCTCGCCTCTGCTCAAACTCACTGGAATCAACAAGTCGTTCGGGCCCATTGACGTTCTTCACGACATCTCTCTTGAGGTGTGCCGCGGCGAAGTTCTGTGCCTGCTCGGCGACAACGGCGCCGGCAAGTCGACGCTGATCAAGATCCTGTCGGGGGTCCACAAGGCGACGTCCGGCACAATGGAAATGGAAGGCAAGGCCGCCACCTTCGACAGCCCCCGCGACGCCAGCGAGCATGGGATCGCGACGGTCCACCAATCCGGCGGAACGTTTCCGCTCATGACCATCGGACGCTCGTTCTTCGTCGGCGCCGAGCCAACCAGGCGGTGGGGGCCGTTCTCTGTCTTCGACCGCAAGCGGGCCAACGAGATTGCAGTTCGCGAGACGCGGCAGCTCGGGATCACGCGCATTGAAGACGGCAACCGCCTCGTCGGCGGCTTGTCCGGCGGCGAGCGACAGGCCCTTGCAATCGCCAGAGCTGTGCACTTTGGCGCCACTGTGCTGATCCTCGACGAGCCGACCGCCGCGCTCGGCGTCAAGGAGGCGGCGCACGTTCTTCGCATCGTCCTGCAGGCGCGGCGGAAGGGCATTGCGGTCATCTTCATCACTCATAATGTTGTCCACGCTCTCACGGTCGGAGACCACTTCGCGGTCCTCATCAAAGGCTCCAAGGCGGCCGACTTCCGGAAGGGAGAAAAGTCCCGCGAAGAGATCACGGACCTCATGGCCGGCGGCGAGCACATGGCCGAACTCGAGGCCGAGATCGAAAGCTACATGGCGACCCACGAAGGCCACTCGCCACAGATCGCCGGCTGACGTTTGACGGCCGACGCAAGCGGTGGATGTGGCGATTAAGGGCAACGTGAAGGGCTTCTCCTCCCAGCCTTTCACGGGGCTGTGCGGTCCGGGCCGGCGCCCGGACCGCACGTTTCGAAAAGGAATACCTCACGCATAGAGGGCGCGTGGGTGCAGACACGAAAGGACACAATGCTATGGCGCAATGGATCGACGCCTGCGCGAAGGACGACATCAACGCCGAGGACGTAATCCGTTTCGATCACTCTGGGAGGACTTTCGCGATCTACAGGAGCCCGGACGACGAATATTTCGCTACCGACGGGCTCTGCACGCACGAGAACGTCCATCTCGCCGACGGCTTCGTCGCCGACGGCCTCATCGAGTGCCCGAAACACAACAGCTCCTTCAGTTACATGACCGGCGAGGTCAAGGGACCGCCTGCCTGCATCGACCTCAAGACCTATCCGGTTCGGGTCGAAAACGACCGCGTCCTCATCGAGATCTGACGATGACCCAACCTTTCACGCTCGCTGCGCGCGCGGAGATGCTTTGGCGCGACAGGCCGATGGAATGGCGGCTCCGCCGCCTGACGGAGCTTGGTTTCCAGGCTGGCATCTGGAGCTGGCAGGGCGCACGATCTCGGCATGCTGGAAAAGTCCGGCGCGGCATTCTCTTCGATGACCGGCTATATCCGGGGACGCCTGGCCGACGACGAGGGGGCAGAGGAACTGCTCGCAACCGCCCGGAAGTCGATCGAGGTCGGCAAGCGCCTCAATGTCGCGCGGCTGAACCTGCACGGAACCGGCCTCGGCGAAGGCGGATTACCCGTCACCCCTTGCGAGATCGTGACCGGCGCAATGTGGCTCAAGGCGCGTGATACGCTTTCCCGCATCGCCGATCTCGGCGCCGAGCACGCCGTCACCTTCATGATCGAGAACCTGAACTTGCCGGTCGATCACCCCGGCGTTCCCTTTGCGCGGGTCGAGGACACGCTCACGCTCGTTTCCTCGATCGACCGACCCGAACTGCGCCTCAACCTCGACCTCTATCATGTGCAGATCGGCGAGGGGAATTTGATCGAGTGGTGTCGCAAATGTCAGCCGTGGATCGGCGAGATCCAGGTTGCCGACGCTCCCGGTCGCAAGGAGCCAGGAACTGGCGAGATCAACTATCCCGGCATCGCGCGTGCGTTGAAAGGTATGGGATATCGCGGACCTGTGTGCATGGAAGCCTTCGCATCCGGCGACGACGAAGCCGCGCTTGAAGCTTTCCGCGCTGCGTTCACCGTCTGAAGAGTGCCACCCATGGCAATGCGCCAAAACCGTCAGACCGTCGCCGACATCCAGTCGATGAAGGCGCGCGGTCAGAAGATCTCAATGCTGTATGTCACGACGCTGGAGGAGGCAGCCGCCGCGGACGCTGCCGGCGTGACGATGCTCTCGATCGAAAGCCGTTTCTTCTCGCCCGAGATGCGAGAGGTGGCCGGCAGATGTTTCGTTCAGGTCGGGTTGCCCTATGGGCCGTTCGGCAAGCTCGCAACCGCGGAGGACTATCTGCGGGAAGCCTTCCGCTTCATGGCGATCGGGGGCGATTGCTTCTATTGCGCGGCCTCGCTCGACATCCAGAAGAACTCTTTGCGACAACGCCGTTCCCGTCGTGGCCCACGTCGGATTGATCCCCTCTCAAAACACCTGGACCGGGGGGTGGAAAGCGGTCGGCAAGACCGCGGACAGCGCCAAGGCGGTCTGGGACCACGTGAGGCGGCTTGAGGCGATCGGCTGCTTCGGCGCGGAGCTGGAAGTCGTGCCGGACCGAGTCGCGGAGCTGATCTCTAAAAGCACGCGGATGATCATGCTCGGCATGGGTGCGGGGCATGGCGCGGACGCGCAATATTTATTCTCCGAGGACGTGCTCGGACACACGCATGGCCATACCACGCACGCCAAGACTTATCGCAATTTCGCCGCGGAATTCGCGCGCCTCCAGCAGGAACGCATCGCCGCGTACAAGGAGTTCACCGCCGACGTGAACACCGGCAGATACCCCGCGCCGCAGCATGCCGTGCCGATCGACGATGTCGAATTCGCCCAGTTCGCCGCCCGCATCAAGACGCAAGGAAAGGGCTGACACCTCAAGAGAGAGGCCGCCCGCTCAGCGGCTGCGCGATCTTCCGGAGCTTGGGCAAAGCAAGAGACGCTCACCGCACCACGCCCCTTTTCACGCCGCCCCGCATTCGCTAGGTGTCCCCCGCCGCTTTCGCGAGGACAACGCGCCCTATGGCATACGTCAACATCATCGTCGAGACGCATGGCCGCGTCGGCCTCATCAGGCTCAACCGCCCGCAGGCGCTGAACGCGCTGTCGAGCGCGCTGATCGAGGAGCTTAATGTCGCGCTCGCCGCATTCGAGAGCGATGCGATGATCGGCGCGATCGTGCTGACCGGGTCGGAGAAGGCCTTCGCCGCCGGGGCCGACATCAGGGAGATGCAGGACAAGAGCTTCGCCGAGGCGTTCCTCGGCGACTTCATTTCGCGCTGGGAGAACGTCTCGAAGACCCGCAAGCCTGTGATCGCAGCGGTGGCGGGCTTTGCGCTCGGCGGCGGCTGCGAACTCGCGATGATGTGCGATTTCATTCTCGCCGCAGACACCGCCAAATTCGGCCAGCCCGAGATCAAGCTCGGCGTCATTCCGGGCGCCGGCGGCACGCAGCGGCTCACCCGCGCCGTGGGCAAGTCGAAAGCGATGGAGATGATCTTGACCGGCCGCATGATGGATGCGGCCGAAGCCGAGCGTTCCGGCCTCGTCTCCCGCGTCGTGCCCGCGGCCTCGCTGATCGAGGAGGCGCTGAAAGTCGCCGCGACGATCGCCTCGCTGTCCGCGCCCGCCGTCTACGCCGCCAAGGAGAGCGTGAACCGCGCCTACGAGACGACGCTGGCCGAAGGCGTGCGCTTCGAGCGGCGCATCTTCCATTCGCTGTTCGCGACCGAAGACCAGAAGGAAGGCATGCGCGCCTTCGTCGAGAAGCGGCCAGCGGCGTTCAAGAACCGGTAGATAATAACATATTATATATGTATGTAAGAGCTATGCAGTAGACGCTGACGACCCTTCGGATCGAGCGTGGCGCAGTTGCAGAAAAAGGCGCCTAAGACGCTGAAAACATGTCCTCGCGCGCGGAACTGTACGCTTGCGCCAGCCAACCAATAACGCATGCCCGTCCATGCGGGCGCGCCGCTGCTGAAAGCCCCTGGTGCTGCTCGCCACCATCGATGGCTACGTCGCCGCCGCGCCCTTGAGGGGCTCCTTCGCCGGCTCGCGCTGGAGCGCGCGGTCGATGTCGAGCGTGCCCTCGACGCCGATCGCGTCGAAATTCTGCTCGAGCCACGCCTTGGCGTCCTCGCGGCCGAGGTCGCGCAGTTCTTTCAGAAAGGGCCAGGAGACGTCGAATTTGGTCGCGGCGTCATAGCTCTCGAGCCGGCCGGCGCCGCCGATGCGGTGCAGGCGTTCGAGCCGGTAGTCTTCGCTGTCGAGCACCCCCGAGCGGATGAGCCGGGCGACGAAGTCGGCGGCGCGAAGCTCGGCGATGAGGCTCGCATTGAAGGTGATTTCATCGACCCGGTTGGAAATCGCTTCGGGCGACCGCGGGATCTCGGGGCGCTCGATCGGATTGATCTGAACGATGATCGCGTCACGGCAATGCGTCTCGTAGAAGAGAGGCCAGAGCGGCGGATTGCCGGCGAACCCTCCGTCCCAGTAGGCCTCTCCGTCGATCTCAACCGCCTGGAACAGTTGGGGCAGGCAGGCGGAGGCCATGACATGGTCGACGGTCAGAACCTGTCTTCGGAAAATCTCGCCGCGCCCGGTCCTGACGTTGGTCGTCGCGACGAAGAGCTTGAGCGCGTCGCCCGAGCGGAGCCGCTCGAAATCGACCGCCGCTACGAGATGATCGCGCAGCGGGTTGACGTTGAACGGGTTGAATGCGTAGGGGCTCACGAATTGCGACATCCCCTCCGCCCAGGCGCCGAGCCACCTGATCGCCGGCCATGACCGGCCCCAGGCGCCGAGCCAGGCGTCCGCGAGCTTCCGCTGAACGGGCAGGAGCGAGCCCTCCGTCGAGACGGACAGCCAGAAACTCTCGAGTCTGGCGCGCGCGCCATCGCGCCCGCCCTCGCCGAGGCCATCGGCATAGACGACCGCGTTCATCGCCCCGGCGCTCGCGCCGCTGATTGCGCAAATGTCGATGCGCCCGTCCTCGATGAGCGCATCGAGCACCCCCCAGCCGTAGGCCCCGTGCGAGCCTCCTCCCTGCAGGGCGAGGTTGACCGTCTTAACGCCGCCTCTCGACTTGGCGACGGCGCCCGCGCGCGAGTTCACGCCGCCGTCCAGCCGCCGTCGATCGACAGATTTGCGCCCGTGATCTGCGCGGCTGCGTCCGAGCAGAGATAGACGGCGAGCGAGGCGACCTGGTCGACCGTGACGAACTGCTTGGTCGGCTGGGCGACCAGCATCACGTCGTTGATGACCTGCTCGCGCGTCATATGCCGCGCCTTCATCGTGTCGGGGATCTGGTTTTCCACCAGCGGCGTCCAGACATAGCCGGGCGAGATGCAGTTGGCGGTGACGCCAAAGGTCGCAAGTTCGAGCGCGACCGTCTTGGTCAGGCCGGCGAGACCGTGCTTGGCCGCGACATAGGCCGACTTGAACGGCGATGCGACCAGCGAATGGGCAGAGGCCGTATTGACGATGCGGCCCCATTTCTGCGCCTTCATGCCGGGGACCGCGGCGCGGATGGTGTGGAACGCCGACGAGAGGTTGATGGCGATGATCGCGTCCCACTTCGCCGGCGGAAAATCCTCGATCGGCGAGACGAACTGGATGCCGGCGTTGTTGACGAGGATGTCCACAGTTCCCATCTTGGCCGCAGCGTCGGCGATCATCGCCTCGACCTCGGCGCCCTTCGACATGTCGGCGCCGTTGTAGAAGGCCTTGACGCCGAACTCCTTTTCGATCCCGGCGCGTTCGGCCTCGATCGCCTTGGCGTCGCCGAAGCCATTGATCATCACGTCCGCGCCTTCTTTCGCCAGTGCGCGGGCGATGGCGAGGCCGATGCCGCTGGTTGAGCCTGTGACGACGGCGTGGCGCTTGGCGAGCGACATGAACGATCTCCGGATGGAAATTTACGCAGAACGTGTCGGCGTAAAGTGGTCATATGGCATTGCGATGAAGGTTTCGAGAGTGGACGGCGACTTCGATGACAAATCCTCGGCCGCAACCTAAAATCGGGGGCCAAAAGCCGGCGCGCGGGCGCCTGAAAGGGAACGTCAGATGACCACAACCGAGCCGCCCTTCGGCCCGACGCCGCGTCGGACGAGCGTCGCCGTTCGCATCGGCGAAGGCGAAAAGGCCGTGATCGTCGGCGGCGGCGCGCCGGTCGTCGTCCAGTCGATGACCAACACCGACACCGCCGACATCGAGGCCACCGCGCGCCAGATCGCGGCGCTCGCCCGCGCGGGCTCCGAACTGGTTCGCATCACGGTCGATCGCGACGAGGCCGCCGCCGCCGTCCCGCACATCCGCGACCGGCTGATGGCGATGGGCGTGACGGCGCCGCTGATCGGCGATTTCCATTACATCGGCCACAAGCTGCTTACCGATCATCCGGCCTGCGCCGAGGCGCTCGACAAGTACCGCATCAATCCCGGCAACGTCGGCTTCAAGAATAAGCGTGATCTTCAGTTCGGCCAGATCGTCGAGATCGCCATCCGCAACGGCAAGGCGGTGCGCATCGGCGCCAACTGGGGATCGCTCGATCAGGAGCTTCTGACCCATCTCATGGACGAGAATGCGCTCAAGCCCGCTCCGCTCGAGGCGCGCGCGGTCACGCGCGAGGCCATGGTCCGCTCGGCGCTGATCTCCGCGGTGCGGGCGGAGGAGATCGGCCTCGAGCGCTCGCGCATCATCCTGTCGGCGAAAGTCTCCGCCGTGCAGGACCTCATCACGGTCTACCGCATGCTGGCCGAGCGGTCGGACTATGCGCTGCATCTCGGCCTTACCGAAGCCGGCATGGGGTCGAAGGGGATCGTCGCCTCGTCTGCCGCCCTCGGCGTGCTCCTTCAGGAAGGTCTCGGCGACACGATCCGCATTTCGCTCACCCCCGAGCCCGGCGGCGACCGCACGCAGGAGGTCCGGGTCGCCCAGGAGCTTCTGCAGACGATGGGCTTTCGCGTCTTCGCGCCGCAGGTCGCCGCATGCCCCGGCTGCGGGCGCACGACCTCGACCGTGTTCCAGGAGCTGGCGCGCGATATCCAGGGCTATCTCGCCGAATCGATGCCGCGATGGCGCACGCTCTATCCCGGCGTCGAGCGGCTCAACGTCGCGGTGATGGGCTGCATCGTCAACGGGCCGGGCGAGAGCAAGCATGCCGACATCGGCATCTCGCTGCCCGGAACGGGCGAAACGCCGGCGGCGCCGGTGTTCGTCGATGGGGTCAAGACCGTTACCCTTCGCGGGCCGCGCATCGCCGAGGAGTTCAAGGCGCTGGTCGATGACTATATCGTCAGACGCTATGGTGGGAAGCGCCGCGCAGCCGAATAGCCCCTCCCTATTGCTTCTGCGCCGAGGGAGGTTAGCTTGGTTGCGTCGACCCGGCGCCGCCGCATCGAGGCCCACATAAGCGGACGACGAGGCTGCCTTGTACGAACCCCCTCTCCATCGCAATGAGAATTTGGCGGAACTGCATGCGCTGATCCGGGACCGCGTGTTCGGTCTCCTCATCAGCAACGGAGCCGAGGGGCTGGTCGCCAATTCGGTTCCGTTCATTCTCGATCCCGCTGCCTCAAGGCTCGGCGCGCTGAAGGTCCATGTCGCGCGGGCCAACAGTCAGTGGCGCGATCTTCAAACGTCGCCGGATGCGCTCGTCGTGTTTCAGGGCCACGACCATTACATCACCCCGTCCTGGTACGAGACCAAGCGGGAGACCGGCAAGGTCGTGCCGACCTGGAATTACACGATGGTCCAGGTGAAGGGCCGGGCGACCGTGATGGACGACGTCTGGCTCGCCCGGCAGATCGAGGAACTGACCCAGGCGCTCGAATCGCGCCGCGAACGCCCCTGGGCGGTCGGCGACGCCCCAGCCGACTTTATCGCCATGCAGCGCCGGGCGATTGTCGGGATCGAGATCGAGATTGTCGACATCCGGGGAAAATGGAAGACGAGCCAGAACCGCAGCGCCGCCGACCGCGCCGGCGTCGTCGCTGGCCTCGACGCGCTTGGCGACGAGGACTCGCGGGCGATGGCCGAGATCGTCCGTGAGACCAGCCGCGACTGAGCCTAACCGTCGCTTGTCGCAGGCAGGGAGGGGTGATCCAATTCGCGCCTTCGTAGCCGGAAACGCTTTGCCGAGGAGGAATAGTATGGTTGACGCGATCAAACCTCTCTACACCGCTCATGCGACCGCGACCGGCGGCCGCAATGGTCATACCCGCTCCGACGACGGCATGGTGGACGTCAACCTGTCCGTGCCGAAGGAAATGGGCGGCCCTGGTAAGCCGAACACCGCGACGCCCGAGCATCTTTTTGCCGCGGGCTACGCCGCCTGCTTCGGCGGCGCGCTGGACTTCGTCGCCAAGCAGCACAAGAAGGACGCGTCCAAGGCCGCGGTCAAATGCGCCGTCTCCATTGGCCCGCGCGACGGGGGCGGCTTCGGCCTCGCGGTCCAGCTCGACGTGACCGATGCGAGCTTGCCCCAGTCCGAGCTTCAGTCGTTCGTCAATGAGGCGCACGAGAAGATCTGCCCCTATAGCCACGCCACGCGCGGCAATGTCGACGTGAAGGTTATCGCGCACGGCGCCTGAAAGGCGGCTTGCAACCTACCGGCGCGCCCTCCCTGGAAGCCGCGCCCTGAAGCGGCAACGAGCGGGCAGCCTCGAGGCGACCCGTTCGAGCACGAAGGCGTATCGCGTGGGAGATTTCCCATCGTTGCAATGCGCAAAGGAATTGGCCGGCGCGCGCCAGACGGAACTGCGTTTCAAACGCTCATCTTTCGAAGTAACATTATCGATGTTTGGTTTACACTCGTCTGTTTACTCGCATGTGACAATAATATGACCTAAATCACTGCGTAAGAACAGATCTGGTCCTTTGCCATGCCGCAGGGTTGATCAGATGTTCAACAAATGGATAAGTCTGTTCTCGCATTCGACTTGATTTTGCCTGAGCCTTGCCGAAAGGTGGCCAAGCTTGCGCGAGGCTGGGGGCAGTTCCCGTGCGAGTGCGCCGAACGGAAACCGCAAGCGTAGCCCCACATCGCACGGCTGCGCGAGAAGGCAGCTGTCGATGAAAGAGACCCGCTCTCCGCCCCGCGACGCAACGCCGCTTGACCCGGGACTGCGCGCCTTGTGCGGAATCGCAGCCTACTACCGCATCGGCGCGGATCCGATCCAGCTTTCGCGAGAGCTCGCGCTCGGCGCCCGGGAGGCCGACGAATTCGATCTTATTCGCGCCGCCCGGATGATCGGCATGAGGGCGAGGCTCGTGACCGGCGCGAGCGCCGAGCGGATGGGGCGAATGCCGACGCCGGCGATCATCAGGCTGAAGAGCGGCGCGCTGGCCGTCTTCGGCGGCCGTGCGCAGTCCGGTCTCTGCCGGCTTGTCGACCCGATCAGCCACATGGCATGCGAAATGCCGCTCGAGGAGCTCGCGCGCGAGACCGGCGGCCAGGCGCTCCTCATTGCGCGCCGCGTCGGAGGGGCCGGCGTCAGCCCGAGGACGTTCGGCATCCGCTGGTTCCTGCCGACCCTCTGGCGCTATCGCCGGCCGCTCGGACATGTGCTGGCGGCGTCGCTGTTCGTTCAGATCTTCGGTCTGACTGCGCCGCTGATCTTTCAGGTCATCGTCGACAAAGTGCTGACCCACAGGGGTTACGAAACCCTGTTCGTGATGATCGGCGGCCTCGTCGTGATCGGACTCTTCGACGTCGCGCTGCAGTATTTGCGCGCTTATGCGCTCTCCCACACCACCAACCGCATCGACGTCGAGCTCGGCCAGCGCCTGTTTGCGCATCTCCTGCGACTGCCGATGGGCTATTTCGAGACGCGCCCGGCCGGACAGACTGTCGCCCGCGTGCGCGAACTCGAGACGATTCGAAGTTTTCTGACAGGGCAGGGGCTATTTTCGGCGATCGATCTTGTCTTCGCCTTCGTCTTCATCGGCGTGATGTTCGCCTATTCCCTGACGCTGACGCTGATCGTGCTTGCGGGGGTCCCCATCTACCTGCTGATCGGCTTTAGCGTCCGGCCGGCGCTGCGCGATCTCGTGAACGAGAAATTCAATCGCGGCGCGGCGAGCCAGCAGTTCCTGGTCGAGACGGTCGTTGGCGTCGCGACCGTGAAGGCGGCGGCCGTCGAGCCGATGATGCGCGCGCAGTGGGAGGAAAAGCTCGCGGCCTATGTGAAGACGAGCTTCGCCGCGACGATGCTGGGCACCGGCGGCCAGCTCGCCATTCAATATGTCAGCAAGGTCACCACGGCCGCGTTGCTGCTGTTCGGCGCCAAGGCGGTGATCGACGGCGAGCTCACCGTCGGCGCGCTTGTGGCTTTCAACATGATCGCCATGCAGGCGGTTCAGCCGATCCTGCGCCTGTCGCAGATCTGGCAGGACTTCCAGCAGGTCCAGATCTCGATTGAGCGCCTCGGCGACATTCTCAACTCACCGCCTGAGCCGGCGCCGCTGACGCGACTTGCCCCGCCGATCCCACGCGGCGCCATTGAATTTCGAAACGTCGTCTTCCGCTATCGACCGGGCGCAGCCGAAGTCCTCAAGGACGTTTCGCTCGCCATCGCGCCCGGCGAGACCATCGGGATCGTTGGATCCTCGGGTTCCGGCAAGTCGACGCTGGCGAAGCTCGTCCAGCGCCTCTACTTGCCGAGCGAAGGACAGGTTTTCCTCGACGGCGCGGACCTCAGCCATGTCGATCCGGCGTGGCTCAGAAGCCATATCGGCGTCGTGCTGCAGGAGAATCTCCTGTTCAACCGCACCGTGCACGAGAACATCGCCTTCGCCCATCCGGCGATGCCGCGGGCAAAGGTGATCGAGATCGCCCGTCTTGCCGGCGCCGACGAGTTCATCGACAAGCTCGCCGACGGTTACGACACGATGATCGAGGAGCGCGGCGCAAATCTTTCCGGCGGCCAGCGGCAACGCATCGCAATCGCGCGGGCGCTCGCCACCGACCCGCGCATTCTCATCCTGGACGAGGCGACCTCCGCCCTCGACTACGAGAGCGAGCGGATCATCCAGCGCAACATGCGTCGTATCGTCAAAGGCCGGACCGTCATCATCATCGCCCACCGGCTCGCGGCGGTGCGCGGCTGTAACCGGATCATCGGCATCGCGGACGGTCGGATCGTCGAGGCCGGATCGCACGACGAACTGATCCGCCGCCCCGGCGGGCTCTACGCTTATCTCTGGGGCCTCCAGACCCAACCGGCGGAGGTCATGTCGTGACCGAGGCCGTTCGCGCCATCGCGCCGATCAACCCGCCTTCCCCGCCCGCGGCGAAGCCGGTCGAAGGACGCGCGCTTGCGTTGCCGACCATTCGCCGCAACGCGCTGTCCGACCGCGAGTTCCTCGCGCCGGCCCTGGAAATCCTGGAGACGCCGGCTTCGCCGGTGCATCTGGCGTTCCTCTGGATTATCTGCGCCCTGGTCGCGGTCGCGCTTCTCTGGGCCTATTTCGGCCGGATCGACATCATCGCCTCCGCCCAGGGCAAGTTCCAGCCGACGGGAAACGTCAAGGTCATTGAGCCGCTCGAGACCGGCAGGGTCGCGGCGATCTACGCGAGCAACGGCGCCCCGGTGAAGGCGGGCGACATTGTTGTCGAACTCGACCGGTCGGCGGCCGAGGCCGACGTCGGCGCGGCGAAGGACGAGTTGGCGTCCGCTCGCGCCGAAACGCTGCGCCGGCAGGCGGCGCTCCCGGCGGCGCGGGCGCGGGCGTTCTCGCCCGTCCCCGCGATCGACTGGCCGGACGACGTATCCCCCGCCTTGCGCCAGCGCGAAGATCAGGTTCTCGCGGCCGACCTCGGCGCACTCGCCGCCGCCCTTGCCTCTTTCGACGCGCAGCGGGCGCAAAAATCGGCTGAGCGCGACATGCTCATGCAGACGATCGCGACGCAGAAGAGGCTTGTCGCGACCCTTCAGGAGCGCGTCGACATGCGCACCAAGCTCGTCGTAGCGCAGGCCGGGTCCAAGGCCGCCGTCATCGACGCCACCGAGACGCTGCAATACCAGCAGACGCAGCTCGCGATGCAACTCGGCCAGCTCGCGTCGCTTTCGACCGGGCTCGACATCATCGTCCGGGATTCCGAGAAGGCGATCCAGTCGTTCCTTTCCGACGACGCCCAGAAGCTCAGCGACTCCGAACGGCGCGTCGAGGACGCACGCCAGCGAACGGCCAAGGCGGAGGCGACCGTCGATCATCTCACGCTGCGCGCGCCGATCGCGGGGCGGGTGCAGTCCTCCATCATCGCCAACGTCGGCCAGGTCGTCACCAGCGGGCAGGAGATCATGCGCGTGGTGCCGCAGGATTCTAAGCTCGAGATTCAGGCCTATGTGGCCAACCGCGACATCGGCTTCGTCACCGTCGGCCAGGAGGCGGTCGTCAAGATCGAGGCCTTCCCGTACACGCGCTACGGCTCGATCAAGGCGCGGGTGAAGCGGATCGCGAGCGACGCGATTCCGGCGCCCGACGCGAGCGCCATTGAGGGCGATCCGACGCGGCCCTCCAATACGACCGGCTTCGCCGGCGGCGAGCGCACCCAGAATCTGGTGTTCGCGGTGGTCCTGGAGCCGGAGGTCTCGACGATCTCTGTCGACGGCGTCGACGAGCCGCTGACTTCCGGCATGGCGGCGACGGTCGAGCTGAAGACCGGCGCGCGCCGGCTGCTCGAATACATCTTCTCCCCGCTGGTCGAAGTCGCCTCGCGGGCGATGCGGGAACGGTGAGGACGGCGAAGCGCCGTCGGGCCTCGACCGCGATGGCGGAGGCGAACCCGCCGAACTGTTAGCACTCTCTTGTAACGAGTGCCAAATCTTGCCATATAGCGCCCGTCGGACTGCCGCCGAGAGCCGGGGCCATCGCTCGCGAGCCGGTCAGGGCAGTCGACGGAAAGCGAATCCAAATGAAATTTCGTCCGCTACACGACCGCGTCGTCATCCGCCGCCTCGAGGGCGAGGACAAGACGAAAGGCGGCATCATCATTCCCGACACCGTCAAGGAGAAGCCGCAGGAAGGCGAGGTGGTCGCGGTGGGGCCAGGCGCCCGCGACGAGAGCGGCAAGCTTCAGCCTCTCGAACTCAAGGCGGGCGACCGGGTGCTGTTCGGCAAATGGTCGGGCACCGAAGTCAAGATCGACGGTGAGGACCTTTTGATCATGAAGGAGTCCGACGTCGTGGGCGTCATCGAGGGCGCCGGCGTCGCGAAGAAGAAAGCGGCCTGACGCGGCCATCTCGTCTCAACATAAGGAACCGAAAACTATGCCTGCAAAAGATGTCAAATTCTCCACCGACGCCCGCGACCGGATGCTGCGCGGCGTCGACGTTCTCAATAACGCGGTCAAGGCGACGCTCGGCCCCAAGGGCCGCAACGTCATTCTCGACAAGTCCTACGGGGCGCCGCGCATCACCAAGGACGGCGTCACCGTCGCCAAGGAAATCGAGCTTTCGGACAAGTTCGAGAACATGGGCGCGCAGATGGTGCGCGAGGTCGCCTCGAAGACCAATGATCTCGCGGGCGACGGCACGACGACCGCGACCGTGCTCGCCGCCGCGATCATGAGGGAAGGGCTCAAGCTCGTCGCCGCCGGAATGAACCCCATGGATCTGAAGCGCGGCATCGACATCGCCGTGACCGCAGTGGTGAAGGACATCGAACGCCGCGCCAAGAAGGTGCAGTCCTCCGAGGAGATCGCCCAGATCGGCACGATCGCCGCGAACGGCGATGCGTCGATCGGCAAGATGATCGCCGACGCGATGAAGAAAGTCGGCAACGAAGGCGTGATCACGATCGAAGAGGCGAAGACCGCCGAGACCGAGCTCGACGTCGTCGAGGGCATGCAGTTCGACCGGGGCTATCTCTCGCCCTATTTCATCACCAACGCCGAGAAGATGGTCGCGGAGCTCGAGGATCCCTTTATCCTCCTGCACGAGAAGAAACTGTCGTCGCTGCAGCCGATGCTGCCGATCCTCGAAGCGGTCGTCCAGACGGCAAAGCCGCTCCTGATCGTCGCCGAGGACATTGACGGCGAGGCGCTGGCGACGCTGGTGGTCAACAAGCTCCGCGGCGGCTTGAAGGTCGCGGCCGTCAAGGCGCCCGGCTTCGGCGATCGCCGGAAGGCGATGCTCGAGGACATCGCCATCCTCAGCGGAGGCACGCTGATCGCCGAGGACCTCGGCATCAAGCTCGAGAACGTCACCCTTCAGATGCTGGGCAAGGCCAAGCGCGTGCGCATCGAAAAGGAGAACACCACGATCATCGACGGCGCCGGCAAGAAGGCCGATATCCAGGCGCGCATCGGCCAGATCAAGGCGCAGATCGAGGAGACGACCTCCGACTACGACAAGGAGAAGCTGCAGGAACGCCTCGCCAAGCTCGCGGGCGGCGTTGCGGTGATCCGCGTCGGCGGGTCGACCGAGGTCGAGGTCAAGGAGAAAAAGGACCGCGTCGACGACGCCATGCATGCGACCAAAGCGGCGGTCGAGGAGGGCATCGTTCCCGGCGGCGGCGTTGCGCTCCTGCGCGCCAAGGCCGCCATCGGCAAGCTCAGCGGCGAGAACGCCGACGTCCAGGCCGGCATCAACATCGTGCTCAAGGCGCTCGAGGCGCCGGCCCGCCAGATCGTGGAGAACGCCGGCGTCGAGGGTTCGGTCGTCGTCGGCAAAATCCTCGAAAACAAGTCGCAGGCCTACGGCTTCGACTCCCAGACCGAGCAATATGTCGATATGCTCGCCGCCGGCATCGTCGATCCGGCGAAGGTGGTGCGGGTCGCGCTGCAGGACGCCGCGTCGGTCGCCGGCCTCATGATCACGACCGAGGCGATGGTCGCCGAGCGGCCGAAGACCGAGGCTCCCGCCATGCCGGGCGGCGGCGGCGGCATGGGCGGAATGGACTATTGATCGGCTGACAACGAGCTCAACAGCAAGGCACAAGCTCGAAGGGGCGGGGTCATCCCGCCCCTTCGGATTCAGGGCGAGGCCATGCCGTGCTATCGACTTTCAGACCTGAAAGACCTTCTGCACCTCGTCGCCGAAATGGTTGATGACCTTGACGCAGATGCGGGCGGACCCTGGTCTCGGGAACGGACGCGAGATGGTTGAACTCATCTCCTCCCAGGCGGTCTCGTCGATTTCGGCCTTGAGCGCGCGCTTGAGCGATTCGTAAGGGTCCTGGCCGACGAAATAGGCCTGGCGGACGAAGAAGCTCTCTTCATTGTAATCGTCGTCGATGAACCAGGCGGCGACATCGTTCTTGAGATCGCTGCCGCCGGACGAACGCACTTCACCCGTTGTCGGGTCGAAAATGTCCATGCCCTTGATCTCGACCCGGATCATGCCGTCGCCGACCGAATGCAGTTTCAGGTCGGGTTCGCCGAAGATGACAAAGAGATTGCCCGCGCCGGTCGCCTTGAGCTTGTCGCCCATGCGCAAGTCCTGATTCATCCGCGCCTTGAGCACGGTGAGCGAGCCGAAATTGAGACGGCTTTCATCGACCTCGGGGGCGAAGGCGAAGCCGCAGACGATCAGCGTGTCGAAGAGGTCAGCCGCCTCTCGCGCCGCTTTCCTGACGAGGTCGTAGCCGACGGTGTCATATTCCGGGCCGATGCAGATGGCGGCGCGCTTGATTTCGCCAGCTTCCGCGTAGCGGCCCTCGAACGGCACGAGGCCGGAGCGCGACACGCGAGGCTTCAGCCATTCGAACTTGATCGCCTCGCCCTTCTTGGTGTTCTGCACGCCCGAGGCCAGGAGGTTGTCGTATACGACTTGCGCGAAGTCGGTCGCTAGCGCTCCCTTCTCCCCTTGCGGGAGAAGGTGGCCCGAAGGGCCGGATGAGGGGTTCGCGGCGTCAGCCGCGGCTTGCGCCGCAGGACCCCTCACCCCTGACCCCTCTCCCGCAAGGGGCGAGGGGAACTCGTCTGCGCCCAGCAATTCGGCAAGGAACGGGTCTTCTTCCAGCGGCAGGACACGATGGGGCGAAAGGCTTTCGACCGTGAACGGTCCCGCGACGCGCACTATCCCCTTCGCCTTCAAGGGGTGATCATAGAGCAACTCGACGTCGGCGTTGCGGGCGATGGAAGCGTCGATCTCTTTTTGTCGCTCACGCCGTAGTTCCCACCATGCGGCGTGATCGGCTTTCGCCGCTTCAGGCCACTTGGCGTCAAGCTCGCGCCGCACCTGCCACTCATCCCACTGCATCTTGAGCGCGGAGTTAAGGCGCGCCAGCAGGTGCTCGAACTTGGGCTGGTAGCGGTCCCAAATAACGTCGATCTCGGCATTGCTGGCTATCGAGCTAAGCTTCACGTGCGGAGCCCGCTCGTAAACAAAGCCCTGTCGGATATCGCCGTTCCATGGCCCTTCGCTCGGCGGCTTGCCCGATAACTTTGCTTCTTCCGCGGCGCCGGTCTCGGAATCCGCGAGATGGTAGTAGTCGTACTTTGCGCCCATCAGCCGGGCGCGCGCCAGCGTTAGCGCGACGCGCGACGTGTCGATTGTGATCCAACGACGGCCCCACTGCTCGGCGACATAGGCGGTCGTTCCGGATCCGCAGGTCGGATCGAGCACGAGGTCGCCGGGGTCCGTGGACATGAGGACGCAGCGTTCGGTGACCTTGGAGTTCGTCTGGACAACGTAAATTTTCTCCGACCCTGCTCCGCCGCCCGTGTCCAACCAAACGTCGGCCATCTGTCTAACGGGGAAGTCTTGGCTCATTCTCCGGTAACGGATCACATTTCTCATCGCCAGAACGCGATCTGCTTTCAGCAGTCGCTCAAGTCCCGGCTCGGTGACCTTCCAGTGATTCCCTGAAAGTGGAACAAAAGACCGTCCAAAGGCCCGAACTTCGAATGAACCGGTCGAACGAACGCCTTGGGACTGGAGATCGCTCGCTGACTCATCCGCCGCACTTTCCTTTGGTAGATACAGTTGCCGGTAGCGATTGCCAGCGGCGTCTCGATTTTTGGCAAACCAAAGAATATAGTTCCCGACGCGGTCAATGAAGTCCTCCTGTCGTCCAGACGTCGTGACAAAGTATATTTGGCTCACAAAGTTCGACGGCCCAAAAACCTCATCCATTACGGCTCGAACGCGATGGACATTCTCATCGCCAATTTGGACGAATATACTCCCGGTCCGGCTCAAGAGGTCCCGCACCACCGTGAGCCGGTCACGAAGGTAGCTCAGATATGAGTGAATCTCGTCCTTCCACGTGTCGCGAAACGCTCGCACCACTTCCGGCTCTCGACTGACGCTCTCCTCCTTGCCGTCCCTGACGTCGCGGCTCCTCGTCGAAGGCTGCCAGTTCGAGTTGAATTTGATGCCGTAGGGCGGGTCGAAATAAATGCACTGGACCTTGCCACGCAGCGCCTCGCGCTCGGCGAGCGAACCCATGACGAGCAGGCTATCGCCGAGGATCATGCGGTTCTGCCAGCGGCCTTCGTCGTGATAGTAGCTCGCCGCCGCGTCCTCGACCCAGCCGTCAGGCAGTCCGTTGAAGTCGTGGAAGAGGTCGGTCTGCTCGGCGCGCTGGTTCTTGCGTCTCGCCGACTGCTTGCGCAGGTCCTCGATCAGCGCGCGCGGATGAATTTTCTCCTGGATGTAGATCGGCGGCGACGCGACTTCGAGCGGCGCGCCGTCCTCCGCGTCCTTGCCGCGCCAGACGAGTTGAGGATCGAGGTCCGGGTCGCGCGGATAGCGCAACACCTTCAGCGCCTTCTCGTCGTCGGGAACAAGCGACTGGTTTTCGGCGGTCGGAATGTTGATCCGCTTCGCCTTGTCGTGGCGATAGTTCTCGACGTCGGCGCCGGTAGGCTTCCTGCTCATCTCGAGTCCTGTTCGCTGTTGCGCTGGCAAGGCGACAACGCTTTCGTCCGCGCCGTCCAGTCCCTTCTCCCCAAAGGGCGTTCGTCAGGACGCCCGTCTCTCGACGGGCTGTGGCGGGAGAAGGTGGCGTCGCGAAGCGAAGACGGATGAGGGGTCGGCGGCGTCACCACGGGAGCCCGCAACGAGCGAGAATCGTGTCGGCCACGTTCGTGGCCTGCTGGAGAATCTCGTGGTTCCAGAAACGCTGGATATCGAAGCCCTGCGAGCGCAGCCATTCGTCGCGCACTACGTCTCGCGGACTGTCGGCATGTTGCGCGCCGTCGCACTCGACGATCAGCCGATGTTCGAACGAGACGAAATCGACAATGAATCGACCAAGCGGGACCTGGCGGCGCCATTTCATCGCCGCGAGGCGCCGGCTTCGCAGCAGATGCCAAAGCGCCCTTTCCGCGTCCGTGGGCGCCTTGCGCATCGCGCGGGCGCTGGCCTTGGCGGATATGGAAACGAGGTGACGCGAAGGCGGCACAGCGAACCCCTCATCCGGCGCTTCGCGCCACCTTCTCCCGCAAGGGGAGAAGGGATGCGCGGGCCGCGTTGGTCGAAGGTTCGACGGCAAGACCATAAGACTTCATCGTTCATTCCGCCGCCAGCAGGGGATGGATGAATTCGCGGATGAGAGCCGCGGCGTCGTAGGGAGCATCTCTCAATTCGAGGTATCCCCAGCGCCCGAACCGCTTGGCGTTGTTGACGGCGGGAACCCAGAGATTGCGCATCGTCTCGGCCTTCGCCTTGTCTTTCTCGTCGCGCTGGCCCTTCACCTCGATGACGAGATTCAGCGGTTCAGGTCCGCCGTCGTCGACTCGCGCGATGTAATCGGGCCGGTAGCTTAGTTCTACTGTGTCACGACGATCCTCGATAGGGTGGTCGTTGTGGCATAGGTGGTCGAGCTGGGAAGGCTTGGCAACACGGGCAGCGCAAGAGGGTTCGGGCCAGCGCGACCGTGAGTTGTCTTCGGATTGTCGCGATCGAGTTTTCGATATGCCGTTCGGGTCGGATCGGCGGCGCCTCGGGGTCTGGGACGGGTGGATATGTGAGATGTTTGGCGCCGCCGGGGGCCTGAGGGGGGAATCGCCGCTCGTTCGCGGATAAGGAATCCATAAGCGGCGATGCACAGAGTTGCGTGATGATGGAAGCCGCGCCAGCTTCGCCCTTCGAAATGGGCGAGGCCGAGTTCGCTTTTGAGTTCCTCGTAGTCGCGCTCGATGCGCCAGCGCAATTTGGCCGTGTCGACGAGAACGTCGATGGGCGTGTCTTCGGGCAGGGTCGAAAGCCAGTATTTCGTCGGTTCTTTTTCGCCCTCGGGCCATTCGATGAGAAGCCATTCCAGCGGATGGGGCGTCGAAACCTTCCAGTCCCGCGAAGCCGGCCGAATCCGCACGGCCGCGAAGCGCGAAGACAAGATTTCGTTAGAGCCCTCCCGCCATGGAACGATGCGCCAAGCCTCCTCGGGAAGCCTCCTCGCCAGTGTCTTGGCGGAAACAGGGATATGTTCGCCGTCGCGGCGCATGCGCGATGGCGGGCGGCCCCGCCCGCTCCAGGGTTTGGGCGGCAGCGGTTCGGCGCCGGGGGGCCAGACGCTCAGCGTCGACTGCACGCCGACTACATAGGCCAAACCGCTGGCCGTGACGTCGGAGCGGAACGCGCCGTCGGCGCCATACCCAGCGTCGGCCAGCAAGACGCCCGGAGCGACGCCTGCTGCCAGCGCGGTCCTGATCTGAGCGAGGGCGATCTCCGGTTTGGTCCGGAATTTCACTTCATCCGGGACACGAACCTTCTTGCGCCGCGCCTCGTCCCCAGCCCAATCTTCCGGCAGATACAGCCGATAGGCGATCGGCAGGCTGGCGGTGTGATTGGCGATCGAAAGCGTCACCGCGATCTGACAATTGTCGGTCTTGCCGAGCCGCCCGCAATATTGCCGCGCGACGCCCACCGAATGAACGCCTTTCTTCGCGAAGCCCGTGTCGTCGACAATTCACGCCTCGATCTTCCCTTGCGCCTCGATCGCCGACAGGACGAGTTCGCGCACTTTGGCCAGAACCGCCTCATCCGACCAAGCCGCCTGACCGACCAGATGCAGAAGCGATTGATGCTTGGCCGAAACCCGAGCAGGCGCAACGACCGCCGCCATCGGCTCCACGCTCTTGCGTTCACCGGGCATCAACAGGCCAACGCAATAATCCTTGAGAGGCCCCGCCCGGTCCCGGCGCCCCACAACTGTCGTCAAGGCATCGACATAATCAGCAAAACGCGCTTCACTCGATTGCGCCAAAGGCTCCATTGTCCCCGCCATTCGCCGTTCAGCCGAAGCCGAATCAGCAAAATAGCAAATCCAAAGGCGCCACGAATCTGCGAAAACGTGACTCAGTAGAATTAGAGCGTCGCCTGCAAAGTCGTAGGGGACCTCGAAACTGATGTTGTGGTTCTTCACGTAGGCGAAGACCTCGTCCATCCCTTCCAGGCGCTCGGCGAGGCCGACTTCCCAATCCTTGTCGTAGACGACGTAGTTGAGGTGGCACCGGTCCGGCCGCGTGGCGAACAGCGTCGTTTTCGTCGTAGTGAAATCGGCGTACTTGGTCGTTCCCTCGGGGTTGTAGGCGTTGAGGATCGGCAACAGCGCGCCGTCCGACCCATCGGGCGGACCTGACAGCGACGGCGCCAGCGAACGATAAATTTTTTCGACGGCTCGGATCGCCAACGACCGCCATTTGAGGAACTGCGGCAGCGTCCCACCAGAGCACTTGAGGCATTCCTTGAACCATCGTTCGGTAATGCGCACGAGCTCCGGATAGCGCCAGACCTGCAAGGCTCCGTCCTCGTCAATGAAATAGGTCCGCAACAGGAGACCGGCCACGTCGAAGATCACCGTCTTCTCGCGCAACTGGTCCGCATTCCGACGCAGGTCGATTGTAAATCCTTCGCCGATCAGCGGCTCGATTTCCGTCCGCACCGGGATGTCGTCGGTGTTCAGCGGCATCTCGCTGTCGCGCGTGAAAGTTGAACGGAGCGGCTTTCGCGGAAAGGCGACGCGATAGCCCACGACATTGGGAAACCGGATTTCAAGCGCCGCGCGATCCTCGATCGCGCGCACGCGGGTCACTTTCGGCGGCGGTTTCGGCGCAACTTTTTTCCCCTGCTGCGCGAATGTGAAAGGCACGCCGAGAACGTCCGCATATTCGACCGGAAAAAGCCCGGTCGAGGGATCGATCTCGTAAGAGATGCGCCTGAGGCCCCGGCCGACCACTTGCTCGCAAAGAAGCTGTGTGCCGAATTTGCGCACCCCCATAATGTGCGTGACGGTGTTGGCGTCCCAACCCTCCGTGAGCATCGACACGGAGACGACGCAACGAATGTCCGCCCCGAGCTTACCCGGGCGACCAACCGTGTTCATCACTTCGCGAAGAATGTCGGCGTCTGTCAGCTTATCGATATCGCGCGGATCGCCGCGCAGGCGAAGCTCCTTCTTGAACGCTTCGATCTCACTCGCAGCAATAGAGCGAAAATCGTCGGACAACGCCTCTCCGGAATCGAGTTGTTCGCTGTCGATGAGCAGGGTCCGGCGTCGCGTCAGCCATCGTCCGGCGCCGTCGACATTCGAGAAAAGCGGAAGCTTGCCGGGGGCGATTCGCGACTTCGCTTGATCGCCTTCGCCCTCTGTCACTTCATAACCGCCGATCCAATCGGCCATCAGTTTCGAGGTCGCTGTGTTGTTGCAGACGACGATGAAAACCGGAGGGCGACCGAATTCCGGCGCAGCTTCCCATGCGAGATAGATTTCTCTGTAGTGGTCGTAGAGCGCCGACGTCGCCTGAAGCAGTAGATGCGGTAACGACTGCGGGTCCATGAGCGCTTTTGATTGTTTGCCCCGGCCTTTCCGCGGCAGGCCTTTCGCGACATGTCGATAGACGTCGCGAAATTTCGGCAGATCGCCTTGGATGGAATCGTCGAGAACCGGCAGGCGGGGCACCTTCACGATCCCGCTTTCGATCGCGTCGAGGAGCCCAAAGTCGGAGACGACCCAGGGGAACAGCAACCCCTCGTCGTAGCCTGACCCACTTAAAAAGAACGGCGTCGCCGAGAGGTCGTAGACAGCTTGGACGCCGATCTTCCGCTGAAACGCCTCCAAGCCGCTGATCCAGACGCGCGCGGCCTCCTCGTTGCGTTTCGCCTCATCCTTCTCCTCCGCCGTCAGCGGCTCGCCTTTTTCATTCTCGCCACCGACTTTGTGCCGGTAGCAATGGTGGGCCTCGTCATTGAGCACGATGATGTTCTTGCGGGTCATAAAGTGCTTGCCGACCCGCGCGACCATCTCGCCTTCGCTTTCGGTGAACGTTTTCTCCTCTACACGGCCTCCGAGAATCTGGCGCGCGAGCTTTGAGACCTGCTCTTTTTCGCGCAGCATGAAAGCATGATAGTTCGTGATCTCGATGCGCGCCTTCTGCACGCCGTCAAGAAGGTCGGTCGGCACGAGATTCAAGGCCTGATAGACGTTGCCGGCATCCGAAGGATGGAGCACTTGAAGCCTGTCGCGGATGGTGATTCCCGGAGCGACGATCAGGAAGGCGTCGGAGAACATTCTTGCTTTGGGGCGGCGCGCCTTGTTGACGGCATGCCAGGCGATGATCATCCCCATGACAATCGTCTTGCCCGAGCCTGTCGCCATCTTGCACGCGAGGCGATAGAGGCCGGGATTCGCCTCCGCGTTCGCATCCTCGATTTGCTTGCGAAATCGCTTCGGGGCCACTTCGGACAGATAGATCAGCGTTTCGACCGCTTCGCGCTGACAGAAGAACAGTTTTCGCTCGCGCGACGGGTCGCGCCAGTGCTCAAGCAACCGCTGCGTTTCCGGTCTGACGCCCCACTGGCCGGGAGGCAAATCGCGCCACTGGCCGACGTGTTTGCGAATTTCGTTGATGAGCGCGTTCAGCGTGACCTTGGAACCGTCAGAATCGAAAAGCTCAAGCTCCGCCTGTCTCGGCCCCCGTCGCCGCGCGGCGGGGACGGGGACAATCTGGATGCTGTCGCGCCGATCCTTCAGCTTCGCCCCGGTTGGCTGGCCCTCGTCGTCGAGTTCATAGTGAAACGTCGGAACATCAAAGGGCGATGTAATGATCGGGTTATCGACGAACCCCATGCGTTCCCCTCCGCGCGAACTCAGCGCAACGCGATCCGTACCACTGCGAAATTGCAATTGGCTATGGTAATTGCAGCGAACAATCGCCGCAGAGGTCTGCAGCTCCGGGCGCCATGCCAATCGCCGCGGCATTTGTTATAACTCTCCGTTTCCGGAGGCCGCCCTATGAAACTCGCCGATCCCACCCTACTGAAACGCCAGTGCCTGATCGACGGCGCATGGGTCGGCGAGGCGGTCGACGCGATCCATAATCCCGCGACCGGGGCCCTGATCGCCAAGGTTCCGCGCTTCGGCCATGCCGAGACCGTTCGCGCGATCGAGGCGGCGGAGAAGGCGTTCGGCCCTTGGGCGAAAACGCTTCCCAAGGAGCGGGCGAAAATCCTGCGCCGCTGGTTCGATCTCATCATCGCCAATCGCGAGGACATCGCGCTCATCATGACGAGCGAGCAGGGCAAACCCCTCGCCGAGGCGCGCGGCGAAGTGGACTATGCCGCTGGCTTCATCGAATTCTTCGCCGAGGAGGCGAAGCGGATCTACGGCGAGATCAACCCGACCTTCCGCGCGGATTCGCGCATCCTTGTCCTTAAACAGCCGATCGGCGTCGTCGCCGCGATCACCCCGTGGAACTTTCCCGCCGCCATGATCACCCGCAAGCTCGCGCCGGCGCTGGCGGTCGGCTGCGCGGCGGTCGCCAAGCCCGCGCCCGAGACCCCGCTGACCGCCCTCGCCCTCGGCGAACTGGCGCTGCGCGCCGGCGTGCCGCCGGGCGTGCTGAACCTGCTCACGGGCGATGCGCCGGCGATCGGCAAGGCGATGTGCGAGCATCCCGCCGTGCGCTTCGTCGGCTTCACCGGCTCGACCGAGGTCGGCAAGCTCCTCATGCGCCAGGCGGCGGGCACGGTGAAGAAGGTCGGGCTCGAACTTGGCGGCAACGCGCCGTTCATCGTGTTCGACGACGCCGATGTCGAGGCCGCGGTCGAGGGCGCGATCCTGTCGAAATTTCGCAACATGGGCCAGACCTGCGTCTGCGCCAACCGCATCTACGCGCAGGACAAGATCTACGACGCCTTCGTCGCCAAACTCACCGAGGCCGTGGCGAAGCTGAACGTGGGCGACGGGACGGCGCCCGGGGTCACGCAAGGGCCGCTCATCAACGAGGAGGCGGTGGAAAAGGTCGAGGCGCATGTCGCCGACGCGCTCGCTAAAGGCGCGAAGGCGACGATCGGGGGCAAGCGCCACGCTTTGGGCGGGACGTTCTTCGAGCCCACGGTGCTCGCTGGCCTGAACGCCTCGATGCTGATCGCGCGCGAGGAGACCTTTGGCCCGGTCGCGCCGGTCTTCCGCTTCAAGGACGAAGCGGACGCGATTCGCCTCGCCAACGACACCCAATACGGCCTCGCTTCCTATTTCTACGCCCGCGACCTGGGGCGGGTGTGGCGGGTCGCCGAGGCGCTGGAATACGGCATGGTCGGTATCAACACTGGCGCGATCTCGACCGAGCTTGCGCCGTTCGGCGGCGTGAAGGAATCCGGCCTCGGCCGCGAAGGCTCGCGCCACGGCGCCGAGGAGTTCGTCGAGATCAAATATATGCTGATGGGCGGGCTGGACCGGTGAGATTCAGTCGTCCTTGCGAGGAGCCGTAGGGCGTCAAAAGACGCCTGTCCGAAGACCCGCCATAACAATGAACCAATCTAAACATTCGAAGGGCGGAGCTGTCGCCCTTCGAATGCTTCAACACGCCCGCAATGACCGGCTCATTAACGCCTCATTAAGCATAATGTACATAATCAATCTCTGATAACGCTCTCATTTCATCAGATAGACTTTGAGATCGAGTTCCGGCTCGCGCGGGTCCTGCAGAAAAGGCGCTGCAACCCTTTGGAATCCCTTAGTTCACCTCGAAAACGACCGGTCTTTGGTTAACGCCGGCGCGGCATTCTCTTGCTGAGACTGTTGCGCCTCGCGAACGATGTCTCGCAGCGCAATCAGGCGCGTTTCCAATGCCTTGAGGTCGGCCTCGTTCATCCGGCCCAAGGTCGAGGCGACCCAGCGGTGCTGGACGGCGAGCGCCTTCATCGCCGCCGCCCGCCCGGCCTCGGTCAGGTGGATCGAATGCTGTCGCCGGTCGGACGCGGCCCTCCGGCGCTCCACCAGGCCCGCGCTTTCCAGCCGGTCGATGAGGCCCGAAATGTTGCCCTTGGTCACGTAGAGGCGCTTGGCGAGCTCCTGCTGGCTGACCCCCTCCTCCTCGCTCAGCGTCGTCAGCACGTCGCACTGGGGGATTGATAGGCCGATCAGGCGGAGGCGTTCGCCGACGGCCGCCTGCATCCGCGCCTCGAGACGAATGAGCCGAAACCAGACGCGGATCGATCGTTCGGGATTGTTCCGGCTCGGCGTCAAATGTCCCTGTGATGGCTTCATGACGGAGCAGGTCCCTTCCGGCGCGGGGAAAATCCAGGCCGCGCGATTGCCAAGCGGCGCAACCGGCGCCAGATAGGGACATCAATCAAATCCGCTCTGCGCAATCAAGCGCGAGCGCCCGCCTGACCGGGGAGGATGGAATGTTCGGACGGATGCAGGAATGGCCCCTGCTGATGCACAAGATCATCGACTTCGCGGCCATCCAGTTTCCCGAACGGGAGGTAGCGTCGCGGATGGTCGAAGGCCCGATGCACCGCACCAGCTACCGCGAGATCCGTGATCGCGCCATCAAAGTGGCCAAGCGCCTCGAACGCGACGGGATCCGCCTCGGCGACCGGGTTGCGACGCTCGCCTGGAACGGCTTCCGCCATCTCGAAGCCTGGTACGGGATCACCGGGATCGGGGCGATCTATCATACCGTCAATCCGCGCCTCTTTCCGGAGCAGATCGCCTGGATCGTCAATCACGCCGAGGATCGGATCGTGATGACCGACCTCACCTTCGTGCCGCTCCTCGAGGCGATCGCCGGCCACTTGCCGACCGTCGAGCGCTATATCGTCCTGACCGACGCCGCGCATATGCCGGCGACGAAGCTCAAGAACGCCGTGGCTTATGAGGACTGGATCGGCGAGGTCGACACGGATTTCCTCTGGAAGGAGTTCGACGAGCGCACCGCCGCGGGCCTCTGCTACACCTCGGGCACCACCGGCAACCCGAAGGGCGTGCTCTATTCGCACCGGTCGAACATCCTGCATTCGATGATGGCGACCGGCCCGGAAACGCTGACGCTGAACGCCTACGACTCGGTGCTGCCGGTCGTGCCGATGTTCCACGCCAATTCCTGGGGCCTTGCGCTCGCCTGCCTGATCCGCGGCGCCCGAATGGTGATGCCGGGCCCGCGGCTCGATGGCGCGTCGGTCTATGACCTTCTGGAAACGGAAAAGGTGACGATGACCGCAGCCGTCCCGACCGTCTGGCTTGGCCTGCTGCAGTACCTGCGCAAGGAGGGCAAGCGGCTCTCGACGCTCAAGCTCGTCGCAATTGGCGGCTCGGCCTGTCCCCCTGACATGGTTCGCGCCTTCGAGGATGACTACGGCGTCCAGGTGCGCCACGCCTGGGGCATGACCGAGATGAGCCCGGTCGGCTCGGCCGGGTCGATCAAGCCAAGCCAAATGTCGCTGTCGCACGAGGAAAAGCTCGCCCTTCAGGCGAAGCAGGGCTGGGCGCCGTTCGGCGTCGAGATGAAGATCGTCGACGACGAGAACAACGACCTGCCGTGGGACGGTAAGCGCTTCGGCCGGCTCAAGGTGAAGGGCTTCGCCGTGGTCGAGACCTATTTCCGCGATGAGGGCGGCGAGATCCTCGACGAGCAGGGATTTTTCGACACCGGCGACGTCGCGACGATCGACCCCACGGGCTTCATGCAGATCACCGACCGCGCCAAGGACGTCATCAAGTCGGGAGGCGAGTGGATATCGACCATCGACATCGAGAATTTCGCCGTCGGCCATCCGGATGTCGCCGAAGCCGCAGTCATCGGCGTCGCCCACCCCAAGTGGGACGAGCGGCCGCTCCTCGTCATCGTGCCGAAGGAGGGCCACCACCCGAACAGGGAAGACGTCCTCGAATTTCTGAAGCCGAAAATCGCCAAATGGTGGATGCCGGATGACATGCAGGTCGTGAAGGAAATCCCCCATACCGCGACCGGCAAGATCAACAAGCTCAAGCTGCGTGAGACATTCAAGGGCTACAAGCTGCCAACCTCGTGAGCGGCGGCTAGCCCCCTGGCGATAGCCGCGTGCGGGCGAGGACCGCATCGGCGACCCGCGCGCTTTTTCCTTGCGCCGGCAGCCGGAATGCACTATATCGACTCCCGTAAACAGTCTCATAGCTCTTCGTCGATGTGACGAAGGGAGTTTTTGAGAGTGGGCCCGCCGGGGACCCGCTCTTTTTTATTGCCACGGACGCATGGTCGAAGCTGAACTTTCGAGCGTTTCAGGACTGGACGAGCCTCGCCTCATCGAGGATGCGGGGCTCGCTCTGCGCGTCGGACGAATCGCCGCGCCGGTCCTGCGTGACCTCGGGTTGCGGCTCGTGCGGGTCAAGATCTCTGCGGCCGCGGGGGCGACGGTGCAGATCATGGCCGAGCGGCCGGACGGCGCGATGTCGATCGATGATTGCGAGCGCGCGAGCGCCGCGCTCTCGCCGGTGTTCGACGTCGAGGACATCATGACCCAGGCCTATCGGCTCGAGCTCTCCTCCCCGGGCATCGACCGGCCGCTTGTCCGGCAATCGGATTTCGCGCGAGCGGTCGGCGGCGAGGCGCGCATCGAGATGGCGACGGCGGTCGATGGACGCAAACGATTCCGCGGCCTCATCGAGGCCGTCGCGCACGGCCCCGACGGGCCGGCCGCACGGCTTCTGGTGACCGGCGACGACATGAGCCAGACCCGCGTCGATCTGCCGATCCGCGCCATGGGCGAGGCCCGGCTGGTGCTGACCGAAGATCTCATTCGCACCGCTCTGAGGCGCGAAAAGGCTGCGCTGAAGGAGGCCCGTCGTCCCGCTGCGCGCGCTCCCGGAGCTGCGGCCGCGGCGAAGCCCGCCAAACTCAAGACCAATTCGAACCGGAAAGCCGCGTCTCGCGGCGCGGCGCCAGAGCCGCTCGAGCCCCACGAAGGAGATTCCGATGGCCGTTAGCGCCAACAGACTTGAACTCTTGCAGATCGTCGACGCGGTCGCGCGCGAGAAATCCATCGACCGTTCGATCGTGCTCGCCTCGATGGAGGACGCGATGCAGAAAGCGGCGCGTTCGCGCTACGGTCAGGAGACCGAAGTCCGCGCGGAGATCAATCCGCGGACCGGCGAAATCCGCTTTTCGCGACTGTTGCTGGTCGTTGATCAGCTCGAGAACGACGCGACCCAGATTACGCTCGCCGACGCGCAGAAGAAGAACCCTTCGGCGCAGATCGGCGACTGGATCGCCGAATCGCTGCCGCCGTTCGACTACGGCCGCATTCCAGCACAGGCCTCGAAGCAGGTGCTTGTACAAAAGATCCGAGAAGCCGAGCGCGACAAACAATACGAGGTCTACAAGGACCGGATCGGTGAGATCATCAACGGCCAGGTGAAGCGGGTCGAATACGGCAACGTGGTCGTCGACCTCGGCGGCGCGGGCGCGGGCGAAGCTGTTGTACGCCGCGACGAACTGATCCCCCGCGAGATGTTCCGCCCCGGTGACCGCATTCGCGCCTTTGTGTACGACGTCCGCCGCGAGGCGCGCGGACCGCAGATCTTTCTGTCGCGCACTCATCCGCAGTTCACCGCCAGGCTCTTCGCCCAGGAGGTGCCGGAAATCTATGACGGCATTGTCGAGGTGAAATCCGTCGCGCGCGACCCCGGTTCGCGGGCTAAAATCGCGGTCACCTCGAACGATTCCTCAATCGATCCGGTCGGCGCCTGCGTCGGCATGCGCGGTTCGCGCGTGCAGGCTGTGGTCAATGAACTGCAGGGCGAGAAGATCGACATCATCCCCTGGTCGCCGGACGCCGCAACCTTCATCGTCAACGCGCTGCAGCCGGCCGAGGTGATGAAGGTTGTGCTCGACGAGGATTCGACGCGCATCGAAGTTGTGGTGCCCGACGATCAGCTTTCGCTGGCGATCGGCCGGCGGGGGCAGAACGTCCGCCTGGCGTCGCAGCTCACCGGCTGGGACATCGATATCCTGACGGAAGCGGAGGAATCGGAACGCCGTCAGAAAGAATTCGCCGAGCGGACGAGCGCATTCATGGAAGCTCTCGATGTCGACGAGACCGTCGCCCAGCTCCTGGCCTCCGAGGGTTTCCGCTCCGTTGAAGAAATCGCCTATGTCGAGCCGCGCGAATTCGCGATGATTGAAGGCTTCGACGCCGAGACCGCCGCCGAAATCCAGGCGCGCGCACAAGCCCATCTTGCCCGGATCGAGGAGGAGTTCGACGAGCAGCGCAAGGCGCTCGGCGTCACGGACGAATTGAAGGAGATCGAGGGTCTCACTTCGCCGATGTTGGTCAAGCTCGGCGAGAACGGCGTGAAGACGCTCGAAGATCTCGCCGACTGCGCCAGCGACGATCTCGTCGGCTGGACCGACGGCGATACCGCCAAACCCGGATATCTCGGCGGATTCGACGTTTCGCGTGCGCAGGCCGACGCCATGATCCTGAACGCGCGGGTGCGCGCCGGCTGGATCGAGGCGCCGGAACCCGGGCCCGAGGCTCCAGCCGAAGAGAGCGAGGGCGGCGCCTGAACGGTGACGGGTAGACCCTTGCAGACGGACGCCAGCGCCGATGAGAGCGGGTCGGAGCGAACCTGCATCGTGACCGGGGTCAAGGACGACCCCGAGGCGATGCTGCGTTTCGCGCTTGCCGCCGACGGCGCGGTCGTTCCCGATATTCGCCGCAAGTTGCCTGGCCGGGGCGTGTGGACGCGCCTGAGCGCTGAAGCGGTGACGCGCGCCGCGGCGAAAGGCGCGTTCTCACGCGCGTTTCGCGCCAGGGCGGAAGCTCCTGTCTCGCTCGCTGAGACGGTGGATGCGCTCCTCGAGCGCGACGCGCTGCAATCCCTGTCGATAGCCAACAAGGCCGGACTCGTCGTCGCTGGGGCGTTCAAGGTTGACGCGGCGATCGCGGCCGGCGGGGTCGCGGCGCTGATTCAGGCCAGTGACGGCGCGCCGCATGGGGCCGCCAAGCGGGGCCAAGCCTTGCGGGTCAAGCTGGGTCCGGCGGCTGAAACAATCGCGCGCATTAATGTCTTCTCTTCGAGCCAATTGGGTTTGGCGTTAGGGAAGGCAAATGTGATACATGCTGCGCTCAAATCTGGAGCGGCGAGTTCGGCCTTTCTCGCAAGGGCGGAGCGTTTGCGTCGTTATCGCGCGAGCGATGGGGACGCGACAACCAGGACAGAAAGCGGCGGCGCGCCGGCCGACAGCGCCGCGACGCTTGGCCGGCCGGACGAATTGGCTGACAGGCCAAGCGATTAGGAATGGGCATGAACGAAACGAACAATACCGACAAGCCTGTGGGCGCCGCGCCGCCGAAATCGACGTTGCATTTGAAGCGTCCGATCGAGCAGGGCACGGTGCGACAGAGCTTTTCGCATGGGCGCAGCAAGGCGGTCGTCGTCGAGAAGGTGAAGCGTCGCGTCTTGGGCCCCGGCGAGGCGGCGCCCGCCACGGCGCCGGCAAAGCCGACGATTTCCGTCGTTCCAGCAAGGCCGACGCAGGCCCCGGTCGCGCCTACGAAGCCGGCCTCGTCCGCCCCGCCGCCCCCCAAGACCGGCGTCGTGCTGCCGACGCTGACCGCCGAACAGCGCGAAGCCCGCGCGCGGGCGCTGCTCGACGCGCGAGTGCGTGAGGAAGAGGATCGCCGGCGCCAGGAAGGCGAGGCCGGGGCGCGCCGCGAGCGCGAGTTGCGCGAGCGCGTTGAACGCGAGGCCGCCGAAGCGCGAAAGCGCGACGAAGAGCTCCGCCGCGCCCAGGAGGCCAATTTCAGGCGCCAGTCGGAGGAGGAGGCCCGCCGGCGTCTGGCCGGCGGCGAGCCGGCCCCCGGACCTTCTGTTCCGCGCAAACCTCTGCCGTCTGGCGTTGCCTCGCCCGCGGCTGCGCTGGCCCGAACGACCGGCGAGGAAGAGACGCGCGTCGCGCGCCGCCCGACACTGTCGCCTCTTGTCCCGCAAAAAGTCCTCGTGCCGACGCCTCGCCCGGCGCGCGGCGGCGAGCGCAATCGCGGCCGGCTCACCGTCGCCAACGCGACCTCGATCGAAGAGGAGCGCACGCGTTCGGTCGCATCCTTCCGCCGCCGCACCCAGCGACTGAAGGGCCACGGCGCACAGGACCAGAAGGAAAAGATTGCGCGCGAAATCGTACTTCCTGAGGCGATCACCATCCAGGAACTGGCGAACCGCATGTCCGAACGCGCGGTCGACGTGATCAAGCTCCTGATGCGCCAGGGCCGCATGGTGACGCTGACCGACGTGCTCGACGCTGACACGGCCGAGCTCATCGCCGAGGAAATGGGCCATAAGGTGAAGCGCGTCGCCGAGTCCGACGTCGAGGAAGGCCTGTTCGATCGCCCCGACGAGGAAGGCGCGCCCGTGCCGCGCCCGCCAATCGTCACCATCATGGGCCATGTCGACCACGGCAAGACGTCGCTCCTCGACGCCATCCGCCACGCCAATGTGGTCGCAGGCGAGGCCGGCGGCATCACCCAGCATATCGGCGCCTATCAGGTTGTGGCGCCGGGCGGCCAGACAATCACCTTCATCGACACCCCTGGCCATGCCGCGTTCACCGCCATGCGCGCGCGCGGCGCGAAGGTCACCGACATCGTCGTTCTCGTGGTGGCGGCCGACGACGGCGTCATGCCGCAGACGATCGAGGCGATTCGTCACGCCAAGGCGGCCAAAGCGCCGATTATCGTCGCCATCAACAAGATCGATAGGCCCGAGGCCAATCCCCAGCGCGTGATGCAGGAACTGTTGCAGCACGATGTTCAGGTTGAGGCCTTCGGCGGCGATACCCTGGCTGTCGAGGTCTCGGCGACCAAGCAGATCAACCTCGACAAGCTGCTTGAGGCGATCGCGCTTCAGGCCGAATTGCTCGACCTCGTCGCCGATCCGGAGCGGGGCGCCGAAGGAACCGTGATCGAGGCGCGGCTCGATCGCGGCCGCGGCCCGGTGGCCACCGTTCTCGTCCAGCGCGGCACGCTGAGGGTCGGCGCTCTCGTCGTCGCCGGCTCGCATTGGGGCCGCGTCCGCGCGCTCCTCAATGACAAGGGCGAGGCGGTCGAGTTCGGCCGGCCCCTCGATGCCGGTCGAAGTGCTGGGCTTCTCCGGCGCGCCGGAAGCGGGAGATCGCGTCGCCGTCGTCGAGACGGAAGCGCGCGCGAGAGAGATCGCAGAGTACCGCGAGCGCCAGAGGCGCGAGAAAGCAGCCGCACGCGGACCCACAGTCCGCGCCTCGCTTGCCGACATGATGAGCAATCTTAAGGCGGCGGGCCACAAGGAATTGCCGATCGTGCTCAAGGGAGACGTGCAAGGTTCGGTCGAGGCGATCAGCGCAGCGGTGGAAAAGCTCGGCAACGACGAAGTCTTGGCGCGCATCATCCATGCAGGGGTCGGCGGCGTCACCGAGTCGGACGTTACGCTGGCAGAGGCCTCCAAGGCCGTCATCATCGGATTCAACGTGCGCGCTCACAAGGAAGCGCGCGATCTCGCGGAACAGGCCGGCATCGAGATCCGCTACTACAATATCATCTACAATCTCGTGGACGACGTGAAGGCGGCCCTGTCCGGGATGCTCTCGCCAACGCTACGCGAAACGATGCTCGGCAACGCCCAGATTCTGGAGCTCTTCCACATCTCGAAGGTCGGGACGGTGGCGGGCTGCCGGGTCACCGACGGCGTCGTGCAGCGCGGAGCGAATGTGCGGCTTATACGCGACAATGTCGTGGTGCACGAGGGCAAGCTCTCGACGCTCAAGCGCTTCAAGGACGAAGTCGCCCAGGTGCAGGCCGGCCAGGAATGCGGCATGGCCTTCGAGAATTATCAGGACATGCGCGTTGGCGACGTCATCGAGTGCTACAGCGTCGAGGAAATCCGCCGCACGCTGTGATGCGGCCGATGGGAATGGCGGAAAATGAGGGCCAACGTTACGCGCGCTGCGGAGGGTTTCGACCGCCGTTCTTTCACGGTGGCCGAGATCCTGCGCATGCAGGACGCCGGCATCATCTCGGAAGACGAGAATTTCGAGCTGATCGAAGGCGAGATCGTGCCGATGCAGGCGAAAACCCATGCTCACGAACTGATCAAATCGGCGCTCACCCTTGGGGTCGCACGGGCGCTGCCCGATCGCCTTTGGTTCGGGGTCGAGACCACCATCTATCTCAGCACCGACACCTTCGTAGAGCCGGATCTCGCCATCCATCCCAGGGGCATCAAGCTCGAAGAGGTCAAGGGCTCGGACATTCTGCTCGCGATCGAAGTCGCGATGACGAGCCTCGCTTATGATCGCGGGCTCAAGGCGCGCCTATACGCGCGTCACGGCGTCAACGAGCTCTGGGTGATTGATGCGGAGCGGCGACGGACGTTCGTCCACAGCTGCCCCGGGTCGCAGGGTTGGCGTTCAGTGATCGAGCTTGGTCCGAACGACGCCCTGACCGCAGTCGCGCTGCCGGGCTTTTTGATGCAGCTGGGGTCGATCTGAACGTCGCTCCGCGCGCAGCCGAACGGCGCGTAGTCCATTCTAAGAATTGTTCCAGCCAGTTCCTCTTGCGCTCGCGCCTGGTGACTCCAATGCCCCGCATGTCTTCAAGGCTCAGTCCGACGCACCGCACCGAGCGGGTCGGCGAGCTTATCCGTCAGGCGATCGCGGAGATCCTGACGCGCGGCGACATTCTCGACCCGGCGCTCGATCGGCGCCCCGTGACCATTCCGGCAGTCAGAATGTCGCCTGACCTCAAGCTCGCGACTGTCTCCGTGATGCCGCTGGGCGGCCAGGACGGAGAGGCGACCGTCGAGGCGTTGAACCGGAACAAGAAGGAGCTGCGCGCCCTGGTCGCGCATCGGATCAATCTCAAATTCGCTCCCGATCTGCGCTTTGCGTTCGACTCCTCGTTCGACGCGCAGGCTCGCATCGACGCGCTTCTGAAATCGCCGGACGTCGCACGCGATCTGGGCGGTCAAAAGGGCGAAAACAAGGGCGAGACATGACCGGCGACGCCGCCGACCATGCGCCGTCCGGCGATGCAAAGCTCGATCGCGAAGCGCGCCGCAAGCGTCCGCAACAGCGCTCGACGCGAGTTGAAGTCAACGGCTGGGTCAACCTCGACAAGCCGGTCGGCGTCACATCCACCCAGGCGGTCGGCCGGCTCAAGTATCTCTTCAACGCCAGGAAGGCTGGACACGCGGGCACGCTCGACCCGCTCGCCTCAGGCGTTCTGCCGGTCGCGTTCGGCGAGGCGACGAAAACCGTTCCGATCGTGCAGGAAGGCGCCAAGGCCTATCGCTTCCGCGTTCGCTGGGGCGAAGAAAGCGCCACCGACGATGCGGAAGGCGCAATCGTCGCTCGCTCCGACCGGCGTCCCGCGCCGGCCGAGATCGAGGCCCTGCTCCCGCGCTTCCTCGGCCTCGTGCAGCAGACGCCGCCGACTTATTCCGCGATCAAGATCGATGGTGCGCGCGCCTATGATCTTGCGCGCATCGGCGAAAGCTTCGAGATCGCGTCGCGGCCGATAACCGTCTATCGGCTCGCGCTGATTTCCGCCGAAGTCGAATCTGCGGTGCTCGAGGCCGAATGCGGCAAAGGCGCCTACGTGCGCGCGATTGCGCGGGACCTCGGCCGCGCGCTTGGTTGCTACGGTCATGTGATCGAACTGAGGCGCACTCGCGTCGGCCCCTTCGAGGTCAAATCCGCCGTTCTGCTCGACAGACTGCCGGACGACGGCCAACTTATGGCCCGGGCCATGTTGCCGCTCCAGGCCGGCCTCGCCGAACTCCCGATGCTGCCGGTCGATCGCACCGGCGCGGCGATCCTGCGACAGGGACAGCCGCTGCTGCTGCGCGGCGCCCTTCCTCATGAAGGGCCCGCCTGGGCCGCCTGCTTCGGAACGCCGATTGCATTCGGCGTCATAGAGGACGGCTATTTCGTCTCGTCGCGCGTATTCAACTCGAAGGGATAGCCGGTCACTTCCAGGCGTCGAAGGCCTTCGCCAGCATCGCCTCTCCCTCCGAGGATTTCTGGAACACGAGCTTCGCGATGCGGTTGTCGTTGAGCAGCAGCGGAAAGTCGAACCAAGCCCGCGTCTGCATCAAGTCGAGATTGCGCGCGGTGTCCTGGTCGCCCTTGGCGAGCGCGATGAGGAAATAGACATCGCTGACCTTGACCTTGACGCTTGTCAGCGCCTCCGACGCCGTGGAGTCCAGCTTGCGCATCTGAGGAGCTCCGACATCCTTGAAGCCGGCGATCGGCGCGCCGTCGGCGAAGGAAAATTTCAGATCGATCGTATGGGTCGCCTGCAGGGTGGGGTCTGTGTTCTTCCGCAAGGTCATTGACGCGTGCATCTTGAGGTCGGGAATTTCGGCGTCCGCCTTCACTGCGACCGTCGCCGGCTGCCCCGGCGCCGGCGGGACGGTCGACCAGACCGTCGATCCGAGGTTGACCACAGGTTTTTGCGGATTGTCGGGAGAGGCGATCAGCATGGCCGCTCTGGCCGCGCCGGGCAATGTCCCGTTGTCCCCTTCCGGCGCCGGGTTGGCAGGCTGTTGCCCGCTCTGCGCGGTCGATTGGCTTGCCTGCGGCTCGCTCGTCGCGGGGGCAGTCGAGTTGTCTTCAGTCGGTGACGGTTGCGCGCGCTGGGCGATTTTGGCCGGCGGCTGCGACGAAGCCTCCTGCTGCGGCTCAGGTGGGGCGATCGCGAGGTCTTGTGGCTTCTGCCGCATCACAATCGCAGCCCCCGCGACGGAGAGCACGACGCCGAGCACGACCGCAAGCGCAAGCCAAAGCCAGGACTTGCTCGTCTCCGTGAGCGCCGTGGGCGCCTGCGGACGTTCTGGGTCGAGCCGGGGCGCAGCACCCAAACGATCGTCGCCGACCGGCACTTCGGGAGCCGAGCCGAGTTCCGCCCCGTCCTCGATTCGGGCGACCACGGGCGGAGCGCCGGATCCGCCGGCGGGCGCAGCGGCGGACGGAACAACCTTCGCAAGGTTGGACGATGCAGGGATTGAGCCCTCCGTTTTCGCCGTGACTATGGGCGCGGCGACGCTGACGGTCTCTCCCGGCTGCGATGCACGGTCAGCCCGCACGGGCGGCGCTTTTGTCGCGGCGGCGCCCTGAAAGGCGCGAGTCGCAGGCGGAGTGACCGCACTTGAGGGCGGCTTTTGATCTGGTCTGATTGGCGGCGCCGGCGCGTTTTGCTGTGCGCTGGCAGGCGCAGACGCACGGGCGGCGTCGAGACGAGGCTGGGTTTGGGCGGCCGGCGGCCGCGTGGCCGGCGGAAGTGGGAGACCGGACGACGTCGCCGCAGCCGGCGCGGCGGCGCGGGCCAGAGAACCGGGCGCGGGCGCGTTCTGAGCGTGTGCGGTCGGGGCGGAAGCGGAGACAGACGGTTGGCTCGCCGAGGCCAGCCTCGGCGCCGCGGCCGCTGCGGGCTTTTCGCCGGCGGGATGACTCGCAGCGGACGCCGCTGTCTTGGCGGGCGTTGGCTCGGCGTGAGCGGCGTCCGTCCCGCCGAACTTTGCCTCGACCTGCGCGATCGCCCGATTGAGCGCGTTCTCCTCGCGAGTGATGTCGCTCTCCGGAAGCGGCGGACGCAGCGTTCTGAGCTGCGTCAGCAACGCTTTGCGCGCACGCTCGTAAATCGCCTGACGCGCGGCGGCCGAACTCGTGCTCGGCAGATTCGCCACAGCGCGCGTGAGCAGCGATTGATAATCAGCCATGCACTATTCGCTCGCTCGCTCTCTCGGAAAGCGCGAAGCGTCCCTTAGTCCTGAAACGGATCGTGCACAAGAATCGTGTCGTCGCGCTCCGGGCTGGTTGACAAGAGCGCGACAGGAGCGCCGACCAGTTCTTCGATTCTCCGAACGTATTTTATGGCCTGCGCAGGGAGCTTGGCCCAGGAACGCGCCTTGCTCGTGGCGCCGCTCCATCCTTCGACCGTTTCGTAAATCGGTTCTATCCGAGCCTGCGCGTATTGGGCGGCCGGCAAATAGTCAATTTCCCTGCCGTCCAGCCGGTAACCAGTTGCGACTTTGATTTCTTCGAAGCCATCGAGAATGTCAAGTTTGGTCAGAGCAAGCCCATCGATGCCGCACGTCCGCACGGCCTGGCGCGCAAGCACTGCGTCAAACCAGCCGCATCGGCGAGGGCGGCCGGTATTGGTGCCAAATTCATTGCCGCGCTGTCCAATTCGACGACCGATGTCGCTGTCGAGCTCCGTCGGGAAGGGACCGGCGCCAACCCGGGTCACATAGGCCTTGGCGATGCCGAGCACGTAGCCGATCGATTTCGGACCGAGGCCCGAGCCGGTCGCCGCATTGGCCGCGACCGTGTTGGAGGATGTGACGAACGGATAGGTGCCGTGATCGACGTCGAGCATCGCCCCCTGCGCGCCCTCGAACAGAATTCGCTTGCCCGCGCGCCGTTCGCGATCGAGCAGCTCGAAAGTCGGAGCCATGAACGGCAGGACCTTCGGCGCGATGCGGAGGAGTTCATCGCGCAGGGCAATGGCGCTCGGGGCGGGTAGCCCCATTCCACGGCAGAGCGGATCGTGGTGAGCGAGAAGCCGCTCGATTTTGTCGTCCAGCCCGTCGGGTTCGGCGAGGTCCATGAGCCTGATCGCGCGTCGCGCGACCTTGTCCTCATAGGCCGGGCCGATGCCGCGTTTGGTCGTGCCGATCTTCGTCCCGCGATCGCCACCTGATTCCCTGTGGGCGTCGAGTTCCCGGTGCAGCGACAGGATCAACGGCACATTCTCGGCGATCTTGAGGTTTGCCGGCGTCACCTCGACCCCCTGAGCGCGGATCTTTTCGATCTCTTCGATCAGATGGTAGGGGTCGAGGACGACGCCATTGCCGATGACAGCGAGCTTGCCCGGACGCACAATTCCGGACGGAAGCAGCGCGAGCTTGAACACCTTGCCGTCGATGACCAAAGTGTGCCCGGCGTTGTGGCCTCCCTGGAAGCGCACGACGACGTCCGCTCCAAGCGACAGCCAGTCGACAATCTTGCCCTTTCCCTCGTCGCCCCACTGGGCGCCGACAACGACGACATTGGCCATTCCGGCTTGCTCTCCTTGGTCCCTCAAACGCGCAAAACCCCGGCGACAGCCAAAATGAACTGGAGCCGGGGCGGATTTGCCGAACGGGGGGTAAACGATCGGCCGGCTGGAGTAAAGCCGCGCTGCGTCGCGGGCGACCGGACGAAAAACGCCGGGGGGCCGTCTTGGATTGGCGGCACGCAATGTCCATATGCCGGGCGCGGCCGTCGAGGTCCGTATGGGAGAGCGACATGACCCCCGAAGAACGCAAGATGCTCGCCAGTCTTTTCGAACGCGTCAATGCGACCAGCGCCACGCCGCGCGATCCGCAGGCCGAAGCCTTAATCAACGACGCCGTTCGCGGCATGCCTTTCGCGCCTTATGTCCTCACCCAGACTGTGCTCGTTCAGCAGCACGCTCTGGAAGCGGCTGCGCAGCGGATGGCCGAGCTGGAAGCGGCTACCCGACAGGGCGGCGAACAGCAGCCTGAGCAGACGAGTTTCCTCGGCAATCTGGGGCGATCGATCTTCGGCGGCGGCGCGCCTTCGGCGCCGCCTCGTCCGGGCTACGACGCGCCCCCCTATCAGCAGCGCGGCCCGGGTCCGGGACCCGGCTATGGACCCCCGCCTTCTCAGCCGCAGGCGTATCCCGCCCCTCAGGGCGGCCCGTGGGGAGCCCCGCCCGCACAAAGCGGCGGCGGAGGCTTCCTCCAGAACGCCGCGTCGACCGCGGCCGGCGTCGCCGGCGGCGTGGCGCTGGGCAATCTGCTCGGCGGGCTCTTCGGCGGCCATTCAGGCGGCGGCATGTTCGGCAGCGGTTTTGGCGGGGCCGGCCTTCCGGGCGGCGGGAGCGAGACCATTAACAATTTCTATGAGGGCAAGCCCGACAACGCCTTCGATCCCGGCCAGGTCGAACCGAGCGCCCCGGACGATGCAGGCTATCTGGACGATTCGTCCTTCGACGATTCGTCGGGCGGCGGCTATGACGACGTCTGAAGCACCTTCCAGCGCCGGCAATTCTGGAACCGCGGCGGCGAAGAGAGAACACTCTTTCGCGTCAGCGCAACGCCAGAGCGGCCTCCGTTCCGCTGAGGGTATTCGTCTCGTCCCAGCGGTAGCGCAGGGTCTCGAAGCGCATCGCGCGGGCGTCGACCATCAGGAGCCGGCCGACGAGGCCGGCGTCGCCTTCGCCAAACCCGCCCACAATCTCGCGGATCGCCTCCAGCGCCATCAGCGAGCCGAGCACGCCGCCAAGCGCCCCGAGGACGCCGGCCTCCGCGCAGGTCGGGATCGTCCCCGGCTCGGGGGAAACGGGAAAGAGGCAGCGGTACGTCGGGTTCGGCCTGCCGTCGGGACCCGTCTCGTAGGGTTTCAGGGTCGTCAGCGTCCCGTCGAATTCGCCGAGCGCGGCGGTGACCAGCGGGCGGCGCTCATAATAGCAGGCGTCGGAGAGCGCGTAGCGGGTCGCGAAATTGTCAGAGCCGTCGAGCGCGACGTCAAAACGCGCGACAACTCCTCGCGCATTCTCGGCGTTTATTCTCACAGCGATCGGCTCGACCGCGACATGCGGGTTGATGCGCCGGATGGCCTCAGCGGCGCTCTCGGCCTTCAGCCGTCCGACGTCGCCCGTTCGATGGATGACCTGCCGATGCAGGTTCGAGAGCGCAACGACGTCGTCGTCGACGATCCCCAGCGTCCCGACGCCGGCGCCCGCGAGATAAAGCAGAGCAGGCGAACCAAGTCCTCCGGCGCCAACCACAAGGACGCGCGCCGCCTTCAGCTTGTTCTGTCCCGGTCCGCCGACCCCGCGCAGCACGATCTGACGCGCGTATCGCTCGACTTCTTCGCTTGAGAGGCCCATCGAGGATCGAGTTTACACGGGGGCAGCCCGCGCGCGATAGTCCGGTGACCAATCGGGAGGAAACGAAAGCCATGAACGCCGCAGACGCCATCGTCATCGTGGGAGCGGCGCGCACGCCGATGGGCGGCTTTCTCGGCGATTTCAAGGATGTTTCCGCTCCCGCGCTCGGCGCGCGGGCGATTTCCGCCGCAGTTGAGCGGGCGGGCGTCGCAGCCGACAGCGTCGAGGAAATCCTGATGGGTTGCGTCTTGCCGGCGGGGCAAGGCCAGGCGCCGGCGCGGCAGGCCTCGCTCGGCGCGGGCCTTCCGCTTGGCGCCGGCTGCACCACGATCAACAAGATGTGCGGCTCGGGCATGAAGGCGGCGATGGTCGCGACCGACCTCTTGCGCGCGGGCTCCGCCGACGTAGTCGTTGCGGGCGGAATGGAGAGCATGAGCAACGCGCCCTATTTGCTCGACCGCGCGCGCTCCGGCTACCGGATGGGTCACGGCCGCGCGCTCGACCATATGTTTCTCGACGGGCTCGAGGACGCCTACGACAAGGGCCGCCTGATGGGGACCTTCGCCGAGGACTGCGCCGAGGCCTATCAGTTCACGCGCGAGGCGCAGGACGCCTACGCGCTGAGCTCCCTCGAGCGCGCCAACCGAGCGATCAAGGAGGGCGCGTTCGCCTGGGAGATCGCCGGCGTCAGCGTGAAGGCGGGCAAGTCCGAGACGCTGGTCGCGACCGACGAGCAGCCGCCGAAGGCCCGGCCGGACAAGATCCCGACGCTGAAGCCCGCGTTTCGCGAGGGCGGGACGGTGACGGCCGCGAATTCGAGCTCCATCTCCGACGGCGCCGCGGCGCTGGTGATGATGCGCGAGAGCGAGGCTAAGAAGCGGGGCGCTGCGCCGCTCGCGCGCGTCGTCGCGCATTCGACCCACGCCGCCGCGCCGAAAGATTTCCCGACCGCGCCGATCGGCGCTTTGCGCAAGCTCTTCGACAAGACCGGGTGGAGCAGGGATTCCGTCGATCTCTTCGAGATCAACGAGGCCTTCGCAGTGGTCGCGATGGCGGCGATGCGCGATCTCGCGTTGCCGCACGACAAGGTCAACGTCAACGGCGGCGCCTGCGCGCTTGGCCATCCGATCGGCGCCTCGGGCGCGCGCATTCTGGTGACGCTGATCGGCGCCCTGCGCGCCCGCGGCCTCAAGCGCGGCGTCGCGTCGCTCTGCATCGGCGGCGGCGAGGCGACGGCCATGGCGATCGAGGCCGCCTAGGCCCATCGGCAACCGCTTCTCGCTCAACGCGCGCCCCGGAGGGAGGGTCGCCGGCGTCAGCGCAATTTCATTCAGCGCTCAAGCTTTGCCGCCGCCGCCGCGTCGATCAGCCAGACGGCGGGGCGCTCCGATGGGCGAATAGCCTGGGCTGGCAACTCCACCGGCTTTCGCGGGCCCTGCAACACCCTGTGCAGGACGTCCGCTTTGCCTTCGCCGGACGCCAGGAACGCGACCCTGCGGGCCGCATTGATCGGCGGCGGCGTCAGGGTCAGGCGCCACATGCCCACGACCTCGACATAGCAGGCCACGACCGTCCGCGTCGTCTCGTTGACTGCAGCCAGGCCCGGAAAAAGCGACGCGGTATGCCCGTTGTCGCCGAGGCCGAGCAGGACGAGATCGAACCGCCCGTTTTCGCCCAAGGCGTTGCGAAGGTCATCGGCGTAGCGCGCCGCCGCCTCTTCGGGCGGGTCTTCCCCGCGCATGCGCAGCACGTTCCCGGCGGGAATCGGGACGCGGTCGAGCAGCGCGGCCTTCGCCATATGGTAGTTGCTGCGGGGATCGTCCGGCGGCACGCACCGTTCGTCGCCGAACGCGACATAGACGCGCGCCCAGTCGAGCGGCGCGAGCGCCAGCCGCTCGTAGACGGGTTTTGGCGTATTGCCGCCCGAGAGCGCGATCGTGAAGCGACCCCGCCCGGGGATCGCCTCGGTCGCCAGAGTCGCAATGAACTCCGACGCGCCGGCGGTCAACGCAGGCGCGCCGGGGTAGATCATCACTTCGGCGATGGAGCCGTCCGGCGCGGCGATGATCGCGGGATCGAGCACTTAGCCCGCATCCCGCAGACGCCGATATCGGCTGATCAGCGCGTTGGTCGAACTGTCGTGCGCCAGCGCCGGCTCGGCCCCATGCGCGAGTTCCGGGATGATGCGTTTCGCGAGCGCCTTGCCGAGTTCGACGCCCCACTGGTCGAAAGAGTCGATATTCCAGATCGCGCCTTGGGTGAACACGCTATGTTCGTAGAGCGCCACCAGCGCCCCGAGCGCATGGGGAGTCAGCCGCTCGGCCAGAATGACGTTGGTCGGCCGGTTGCCCTCGCAGACCCGGAACGGGGTCTGCGCCGGATGCGATCCTTCGGCCGCGAGTTCCTCCGCCGTCTTGCCGAACGCCAACGCCTCCGACTGGGCGATCAGGTTCGCCATCAGGAGGTCGTGCTGCACGGCGAGCGGGCTTAAGGGGCGGCAAAAGCCAATCAGATCGCAGGGAATCAGCTTCGTGCCCTGATGGATGAGCTGGTAGAACGAATGCTGGCCGTCGGTTCCCGGCTCGCCCCAGATGACCGGCCCGGTCTGGATGTCGAGCGGCCTCCCGCCAAGGTCGACGTGCTTGCCGTTGCTCTCCATCTGCAATTGCTGAAGGTAGGCGGGAAAGCGCGCGAGATCGGCGGCATAGGGCATGACGCCAAGGGTCTGGGCGCCGAAAAAATTGTTGTACCAGACCGTGAGCAGCCCCATCAGCGCGGGCATGTTGCGCTCGAGCGGCGCGGTGCGGAAATGCTGGTCCATCGCATGAAATCCAGCCAGCATCGCGCGAAAATTCTCCGGCCCGACCGCGATCATGGTCGAGAGCCCGATGGCCGAATCCATTGAGTAGCGCCCGCCGACCCAGTCCCAGAAGCCGAACATGTTGGCCGCGTCGATGCCGAACGCCCGCACCGCCTCGGCGTTTGTCGACAGGGCGACGAAGTGGCGCTTGATCCCCTCCTCGGCGCCGATGGCGTCCAGAACCCACTTTCGCGCGGCGGCCGCGTTGGTCATGGTCTCCAGCGTCGTGAAGGTCTTCGAGGCGATGATGAACAGCGTCTCGTGCGGATCGAAGCCCTGCGTCGCTTTGGTAAAATCGGCGCCGTCGACGTTGGCGACGAAGCGCGCCGTGAGGCCGGGATCGCACTGCTCGCGCAGCGCCCGATACGTCATCTCGGGCCCCAGATACGAGCCGCCGATCCCGACGTTGATGACGTTGCGGATGCGCTTGCCGCTATGGCCCTTCCATGCGCCCGAGCGCACCTGATCCGCGAACGCCGCCATCTGGTCGAGCACCGCGTGAACCTCGGGCACGACGTCCTTGCCGTCGACGAGATAGCGCTCCCCGCGTTGCGCCCTCAGCGCGACATGCAGGACCGCGCGGTCCTCGCTGACATTGATCTTCTCGCCGGCGAACATCGCGTCCCGGCGCGCGGCGACCCCTCTCTCGCGCGCAAGGTCGAGCAGCAGGCGGATGGTCTCGTCGGTGATCCGGTTCTTGGAATAGTCGAGGAAGAGGCCCGCGGCCTCCAGGCTGAAGCGCTCGTTGCGCTTGGGATCGCCGGCGAACAGGGCTCGCAGGCGCAGCTCCTTCACGCTTTCGTAGTGCGCCTCGAGCGCTTTCCACTCCTTCGAAGCCGACAGCGGCGCCATGTCGCTCATTGCATCGTCCTCCAGTCTCTCGTCCCGACGATTGATCGACCCTTGCGCGGCGTCCCGCCGGGCGCCGAAACCATAATCGAATTTTGCCAGCGCTCAAAAAGCTGGCGCCGCGATCAGTTCCGCTCGAACGCGGCCCGGCCGAGCGCCATGAGGTCCCCGATACGCTCCACCTCGACGTCGGCCGCGGGATAAGCGGCGAGCGCCTTCGGATCGTTGGCGTAATGTCCCTGCCGGGGAAACACCGTGGTCACCCGATCGGCCCAGATCGCTTTCACCGCCGCAAGAATCCGGAGCTTGTCGTCGATCAGCACGTAGCGCTTCGCCGGATACATGCGCTCGACGTCAGCCAGCTCCTCCTCTTTATGGATGTAGATGAGGATGTTGTCCTCGAACGCCTTCCAGAGTCCCGACCGCTCGACCTTGCGCGGCTGGAAGACGGCGTCGCCGTCAGAAAGCACGACCGGGCGGCCCCATTGACGGACATGGCCCACGAGGTCGAGCGCGCCGGGATAGAGCCGGTCTTCGAACGGATAGTCTACCAGCCAACTCGACATCCGCAAAAGCCGCGGATCGTGCAGATCCTCGGCGCGGTAGCGCTCGAGCGCGCCAAGGTAGTCCGCATAGCCGAGCTCGTTCCGCAGCTCCTCGAAGATCGCCCAGTAGCGCTGTTCCGCTGCCTCGCCGAAGTTGAGCCTCAGATGCGAGCGCAGATCGTCCTGGACGGCGTCATTGTCGATGAGCGTGTTGTCGACGTCGAACAGGAAGACGAGATCGTGCACGGCGATCACGCCCCCGTCGTTGGCTTGGGGTCCCGCCACGGACCGTAAGCGCCCAGGAGCGCATTCGCCGCCTCCGGGCCCCAGCTTCCTGGTTCGTATTCGAAACATGCGGGCGGATCGCTCAGGATCGGCTCCACGATGCGCCACTGCGCCTCGATAATGTCCTGCCGGCCGAACAATTCGCTGTCGCCGCGCATCGCATCGCCGAGCAGGCGCTGATATGGCGGCGTCAACGAGCCGGGCTGTTCGGTCATAATCAACTCGACATCCTCGCCAATCATCCGCTCGCCGGGACGTTTCATACGAAGGCCTATCGCGACGCAGACGTCCGGGCTCAGTCGCATGCGCACATAGCCATGCGATAGGTTCTCGCCGAACACCGTGCGCGGCGGCTTCTCGTACTCGACGATCACCTCGGCGGCGGTCAAATGCAAATTCTTGCCGGCGCGAATGAATACCGGCACGCCGGCCCAACGCCAACTGTCGACATAGAGTTTGAGCGCCACATAGGTCTCGACCGGCGAGCCGGGCCTGACGCCCGGGACAGCGCGATAGCCCCGATATTGCCCGCGCACCAGGCTTGCCGCGTCGAGCGGCCGGATGGCCTTCATCAGCGCGGCCTTCTGATCGCGTATGGCCTCGTGACCCTCGCCGGACGGAGGCTCCATCATCAGGTTGGCCACGACCTGCAGAAGGTGGTTCTGAACCACGTCGCGGAGCGCGCCGGTTGCGTCGTAGAAGCTGCCGCGGTCTGAAACGCCGAAAGCTTCCGCCATGGTGATCTGGACGCTGCGGACATGTTGCCGGTTCCATAGCGGCTCGATCACCGCATTGGCGAACCGGGTGTAGACTATGTTCTGCACGGGCTCCTTGCCCATGTAGTGGTCGATACGGAAGATCGCCTCTTCGGGGAAGTACCGGACCAGCGTCCGGTCGAGCGCCTGCGCCGACGCGACATCGTGGCCGAACGGTTTCTCCACCACGATGCGCGCATTCTCGTTGAGCTTGCTCGCAGCGAGCGCCGATCCGACGGCGCCGAATAGCGCGGGCGGGATCGCGAGATAGTGCAAGGGGCGCCTGGCGGGCCCCAGCGCCTGTTTCAGTCGCTCGAAGGTTTGCGGATCGTTGTAGTCGCCGTCGACATATTTCAGGAGTTTGACGAGGCGCGCGAAATCCGCGTCGTTGAAGCTCCCGTGATGTTGAAGACTGTCTTTGGCGCGCGTCCGAAACTGTTCGAGGCTCCAGCCGGACTTGGCGACCCCGACGATCGGAACATCGAGGCCTTCCTGACTGACGAGTCCCTGCAAGGCCGGGAAGATCTGCTTATAGGCGAGATCGCCGGTCGCGCCGAAAAAGACGAGGGCATCTGATGGTGCGGGGTCCATTCAGAGCTCCGTCGGCTTCTCGTGGTGGCCGCCGAACTCGAGGCGCATCGCCGACATCAGCTTGTCGGCGTATTCAGCCGCGCCGCGCGAACTCGAAGCGTCCGAACAGGGCGGCGCTCAGCACCGGCGCCGGCACGCCCTCGTCGATAGCTGCGTGCAGCGTCCAGCGTCCCTCTCCGGAATCGGAGACGCGGCCGGCAAAACTGCTCAAGGACGGGTCCGACCGCAATGCGGACGCGGTCAGGTCGAGCAGCCACGAGCTGACGACGCTGCCGCGACGCCAGACTTCGGCGACTTTGTCGAGCTCGATCTGGTAGCGATAATATTCGGGGCGCCGAAGCGGCGTCGTCTCTGCGTCCGCCTCGTGCTTCTCCATGCCGACATTGGCGTGACGGAGAATGTTCATGCCCTCGGCGTAGGCGGCCATGAGTCCATATTCGATGCCATTGTGGACCATCTTGACGAAATGGCCGGCGCCGTTCGGGCCGCAGTGCAGATAGCCCATTTCCGCCTGGTCCGGCTCTCCATTCGCGCCGGGGGTGCGGGGCGCGGCCGCGACGCCCGGAGCGAGCGCGCGAAAGATCGGGTCAAGGCGCTGCACGACCGTGTCCTCCCCGCCGATCATGTGACAATAGCCGCGCTCCTTGCCCCAGACGCCGCCGCTGACGCCGACGTCGACATAATGCAAGCCCTTCGGCCGCAGCGCCGCCGCCCGCTTGATGTCGTCGTGATAGAAGGAGTTCCCGCCGTCGATCACCACGTCGCCCGCATCCAGGAGCGGAACGACATCGGCGAGAACGGGATCCACCACGGCCGCGGGAACCATCAGCCAGACGGCGCGCGGCCTGGAGAGCTTCGCCACGAAATCCTTGAGACTTCCGGCGCCGGCCGCTCCCACTGCGGTGACCGCCTTCACCGCGTCCGCATGTGAGTCGTACACGACCAGTTCATGTCCGGCCTTTACCAGGCGCTCGACCATGTTCGCGCCCATGCGCCCCAATCCGATCATGCCGAGTTGCATTGTCCCTCTCCCTCGTTCCGGCCGCGAAGCTGCGGACTGGCGGTCCCTTGTTCACTCGTCACACGTCGTCGCGCCCCGACAGGACTTCATCCGGGCGATTTAGTTCGCGCGGATTTCGCTCGCGGGGTCAATCTGGGTTCAGGCGTAACTGTCCTTTCAGACACACTCAACCCAAAATCTCGCATGGCGTCCACACGAGAGGAGCGACTCACCGAGCGCCCGCGCAATAGTGGGGTCTCGCAAACGCGTTTTGATCCCCTCGGTGCAAAGCGCCGGCAATGCTTTTGCCGGGGCGCGCGATTCTCGGCCCTATGCCCTCGTGGTTAAATTTCATCAGCGCGAATACAACGCGGTGTACGACGGCAATGCGCAAAAAGCATCCGCTCACCGCTGGGGGCACATGGGTCAAATCGACCCTCAGTCGGCATTCGTTTAAGGGCTCCAGTTTGCCTCTCGTTCGCGGAAAATGGCGACTCTGGCAGGTGATTGTGCTACCTCGATCACGCGAAAGGGGGTGCGATGGGCGAGACCCGCAAACTCGCGGCCATTCTGTGCTCGGACGTTGTCGGATACAGTCGGCTCGCCGGCGCGGATGAAGATCGCATTCTGGCGCGGCTGAGGGCGCTGCGCAGCGATCTCATTGACCCCACGATCGCGGTGCATAACGGCCGCATCGTCAAGCGCACCGGCGACGGCAGCATCGTCGAGTTCCGCAGCGCCGTCGACGCCGTGCGGTGCGCCATTGAAGTGCAGAACGCGATGGTCGAGCGCAACGCCGGAGTGCCCGAGGACCGTCAGATCGTCTTTCGGATCGGTATCCACATCGGCGATGTGGTCGAGGAGAGCGACGGCGACCTGATGGGGGACGGCGTCAACATCGCTGCGCGGCTTGAGGGGATCGCCAAGCCGGGCGCGATTTGTCTGTCCGAGGACGCCTATCGTCAGGTCAAAACACGGCTTGATGTTGCGGTCAGCGACCTCGGCCCGACCCAGCTTAAGAACATCGCGGAGCCGATCCGCGCTTACTCGCTTCAAGTCGGCATGCCCGCCGGGGCGAAGCCGGCCCCCCAAAGTCGGCCCGCGCCGGCCACGAGACCGCGCGGTCTCCTTCGGCGCTGGCCGGTGATCGCCGCCCTGCTTGTTGTCGCCGCCCTCGCGGCCGGAGCTTATGCTTGGCGTTCCGGTCTGACTTCGCGCATCACCGGGGTCCCAGTCGCTGAGGGCAAGCTCGCGAACGCGCCATATCTTTCGATTGTCGTGCTGCCTTTCGAGAACCTAAGCAGCGATCCCGAGCAGGACTATTTCGCTGACGCCATCACCGACGACCTCACGACCGATTTGTCGCATCTCTCCGATAGCTTCGTCATCGCGCGCAACACCGCCGACACCTACAAGGGCAAGGCCGTCGACGTGAGAGCCATCGGGCGGGAACTCGGCGTGCGCTACGCGCTCGAGGGCAGCGTGCGGCGCGTCGGCGAAACCATCACGGTCAACGCGCAGCTCATTTCGACCGAAACGGGCGCGCATGTCTGGGCGGACCGCTTCGACGGCGAGCAGGCGCGGCTTGGTCAATTGCAGGTGGAGTTCGTGGCGAGGCTCGCGCGCTCGCTCGATGTCGAGCTTATCCGGGCCGAGAGCCTGCGCGCGACGCGTGAGCGCGCCAACGATCCGGATGCTGTCGACCTCGCCATGCGCGGATGGGCGGTCATCAATCAGGGCGCCACCTCGGTCGACCTCACTCAGGCCCGGGGATATTTCGAGAAGGCGCTAGTCATCGACCCGCAGCTTCCGCAGGCGCTTCTCGGTTTAGCTCGCGCCCTGATCATGAGAGCGAACGACTACCCCGGCGCCGATCGAGCCGACAAGGTCGAACGCGCAGACATTCTCGTCTCGCGTGTCTTGTCCGATCAGCCCGACAACGCGAAGGCGCATGTCGTAAAGAGTCAGGTCTATTTCGGAAAGGCGCAGTTTGACGCGGCGATTGCTGAAGCCAATGCGGCGATTTCGGACGATCGCAATCTTCCGGACGCGCACGCCGAGGTCGGATTCTACCAAATCTTCGTCGGACGCTCTGCCGACGCGTTTCAGGAGATCGAAACCGCATTGCGCCTAAGCCCACGCGACCCGCTCCGGTACGAGTGGGATTATTATAATTGCCACGCGCACGCGCATCTGACGCAATGGGATCAGGCGAGCCAATGGTGCGCAAAGTCGATCGCCGCGAATTCCTCGTGGTGGATGCCCTATGTTGATCTCGCCGCTGCGTACGGATGGATGGGCCGTGACGCCGAGGCGGGTACCGCGGTCGCCGGGCTCCTCAAGTCAAGGCCCGGATTCACCGTACAGGATTGGGCCAAGATCAAATGGTCAGACAATCCGACATTTCTGCGCGAGAATCAGGGCATCGTTGGCGGCCTGCTCAAGGCGGGGCTGCCGGTGGAATGATTAGTAAGCCAACTGACAGCCATCTTTGCCGGCGTCGACGCCGTACGCAGAGCGGCGGCTAACCCCCGTCTGCGACGTCCTGATCGGCAATGACGACCTTACCTCGACCCCTCGACGTTCGAGCTTGCGACGAATGTCCGGGTCAGATCGACTTCGGCGGGCGGCGCGTGAGCAATCTATGGCGCCTGCGGAGGCGTCTGCGCGAGGGCTTCCGCCTCGAACTTGCAATCGCGCTGGGGCGGCAGAGCCTTGCCGCGCGCCGCGGCAAGTTCGGCCTTCGCCGCCTCGAGATCGGCCACGAACGCCGGTTCGGCATGAAGGCGCGCCACAGTCGCCGCGCCGATGAAACGGCCTTCGATCACGTCGCTCTCCCAATGGACATTACAGACGACGCGGCTCTCGCCGAAGGCGCGGCCGCGCGCCAGGATTGCCTCGCTCTGATCCGGGGACGCCTCGGCAAGGACGAGCGCCCAGGCCCAGCCGATCGACGTATGGCCGGAAGGGTACGAGCCTTGCTGCCTGAGAGCCTTCTCTTTGTCGGGCGTGCAAATCGGCTGGCCATCGAGCATGAACGGGCGCGCGTGCTGGTATTTGTCCTTGGCTGCGAAAGTCGCGAGGCCTGCGTCGGTCGTGACGCGCCGCAACATCTGATAGAGCCGCGGGGTGTCCTCTTCGGTCACCGGCGCTCCGAGCGCGCAGGAAAAGTTGCCGGCGGCGTCGGGGAAATTCAGGTTGGCGTCCATGACGGCGAGCTGCCAGCGCGGTGTGTCCCTGAGCGCCAGACTGGCGCGGGCGATATCGAGATCGAGGGCCTCGGCGGCCGAGCCCACCGCGGGCGGCGGCGGCAAAAGGGCGGCGCTGTCGGGCAGCGCTTCCTTGGACAAATAGCCTTTGAGAAAGCCGGGGCGAATTTCTGGCACGGGATCCGTCTCGTCAGCCAGGCTTGCGCCGGCGGCCAAGCTCCCAAAAGCCAACGCCAGACCGAATAGCGAAATGCGCGCACGCAGCCTGGACATCACAATCGCTCCTCTGGATCAAAAAGGGGATGCGGTTCTTGGCAATATGACCGGCGAAAGTCGAGAGCTTTTGGGGGTCGGCGTCCCCCGACAGCGTTGGGCTGGGGCTAGATGTGATACATTTCCGCCAGGTCGCCTGGATTGGTCAGCATCCGCATTTCTGCGAGCGTGCGATTGTCGAGCACGTTGGCGACGGCGTTGCGCGCCTCGATCATGATCAGCCGGACCGCGCAGGTTTTCAGATCGGAGCAGTCGTCGCACGGGCGAAAGGCCGTAACGGAAGCGCAGGGGATCGGCGCGAGCGGGCCGTCCAGCGCCCGGACGATTGCGCCCACCCGGATCTCGTGCGCGGGACGCGCCAGCGCATATCCGCCGCCTTTCCCCTTCTTGGAATAGACAAAGCCTGCTCGGCGCAACTCGGTCAAAATGTGATCGAGAAACTTCTTCGAGATCGAATTCGACTCGGCGATGTCGGCGGCCTGGGCAAGCGCGTTGGGCTCGAGGCCCGCCAGGTGCACCATCGCCTTGAGGCCGTATTTTCCTTTGTTGGTCAGCACAGGCGTTCCTCGTCGCGGTCCGCCTCATTCCGCGGCGGATCACGCGACACTGGAGAGCGGCGAGGAGGAAAAGTCCAGCCGAACGGACAAAGTTGACAATTTTTATGGACTAATCTTAATGTGACGACTGGCCTTCCGGACGAGAACCCGCGGTGATCAATATTCTCCACATGATCAATCCGCTCTACGCCGCCTCCGGCTTCCTGGTCGGCGCGCTCGTCGGCTTTACCGGTGTGGGCGGAGGGTCCCTTATGACCCCGCTGTTGGTGCTGCTGTTCGGAATCCATCCGGCGACCGCGGTCGGGACCGACCTGCTCTATGCGGGCCTGACCAAGATCAGCGGCTCCGTCGTTCACGGATTCAATGGCGCGATCGATTGGAAGGTCACGCGCAGGCTGGCCCTCGGAAGCGTGCCCGCCGCCGCGCTCACGCTCTGGGCGCTCGCCCATTTCGGGGTGGACTCGAAGGGCGCGAGCGTGGCGATCACGACCACGCTCGGCTTCGCCTTGATCCTCACGGCCGTGACGCTGCTTTTCCGGCGACGGCTGCTGAAAGCCGTCGCCTTGTTCTTCGATAAGCGGAACGACAAGGAAATCGCGGCTTTGACAACAGCCCTCGGCGCCGCTCTCGGCGTGCTGGTGTCGATTTCCTCCGTTGGCGCTGGCGCGATCGGGGTCACGGTCCTCCTGATGCTCTATCCGAAAATGCCGACGGTGCGCATCGTCGGTTCCGACATAGCGCACGCCGTTCCGCTGACGCTGATCGCAGGCGCCGGGCACTGGTGGATCGGGTCAGTCGATTGGCAACTGCTTGTTTCGCTGCTCATCGGCTCCATTCCGGGCATCGCAATCGGGAGCCACTTCGCCTCCCGAGTGCCCGACCGCGTGCTGCGCCCGCTGCTCGCCGGCACGCTCGCGCTCATCGGCGGCAAGCTCGTCTTCTAAAGATCGGTTCAGGCGCTGCTCGCGATGATGAAGAGGCGCGGGTAGGTGAAGAGGACCCTGCCGTCCGACTGAGGGGGATATGCGGTCCGGAGCCCATCGCGATAGCGCTCCAGAAACGCGCAGCGCTCGTCATCGGAAAGCCTCTCCAGGAACGGCTGCAAGGCCGAACCGGCGAACCAGTCGACGATGCCTTCCGGGCCGTCGAAGGCGTGAACATACGTGGTCATCCATATGTCGATCCGCGACGCGACCGGCCGCAGCCATTCGTAATAGTCCTCGAAGGAGGCGATCAACGGCTGCGTCTTGGCGATCGGCACGAGGCGGGACGACCACGGCCCCTCCGCCGCGACCATGCGCATCAGGGCGTGCGACGACTCCCGCGCTGTCATCGGCATTTGCGCCGCAAACACGCCGCCCCGCTCGAGCATGGCGGCGAGGCGGGGGAAAAGCGTATGGTGGTCGGGCAGGAACTGGAGCGCGGCGTTAGCGAAAGTGAGGTGCGGCTCATCCGGCGGCGGCCAGTCCGCGATGTCCTGCTTGACGAACCGAGCCCGCGGAAGGCGCGCACGCGCATGCGCGAGCATCGCCTCGGACGTGTCGAGGCCGGTGATCTCGGCGTCGGGGAAGCGGTGCGACAGCAGTTCGGCGCTGTTGCCCGGTCCGCAGCCCAGATCATAGACGATACGAGGCTTCGAGAGCGGCACGCGCGCGAGGAGATCGCGGGCCGCGAGCATCCGCTGGTCCTCGAACTTCATGTAGAGGGTCGGATTCCAATCGGTCATGGGCAGCGATGGGACAGAGACGTGAACGTCCTTGGAGAGGCCCGCAGCTGATTGCATGAGACCTATCGAACGCGACCAAGCAGCGCCGATACGGGCGCCGGCTTCGGACGTCGGCCATGGCCCCCTCGCCCGATCCGCGATTGCCGTCAGCGCCCCAAGATACAGAAAGGCGATCAAATTAGTCAATGATGCCGGTTGGGCGGTGGACGCCCAGCTCGTTTTCTGAGAAGCGCCTCTGGGTCACGAGGACACGTCCGACACAGCCGGAAACGTGGTCCGGAGCCGCCCATAGCCGGCCAGCAACTCGTGGCGCTGATTTTTCGATAACGCTCGCTGATTCCGTCCGACGTGTGACGTGCGTCACAGCGGCGGGGAGTGGCCCGTGGTTAATGCCACGCACGTTGGAAGAGATCGCCACAAAGGGACGGGCCCACAACGAAGGAAAGAGTCTGATCGTTATGGAGACCGTGATGAACGGGACCGAGAAGCGCGCGGGATTTTACCGCGGATATTTGACCGACGATCGCAGCCTGATCCCGCTGACGATTGTGCTCGGCATCATCGTCGCGCTCTGGCTGCTGGTGTATCTGATCGGGTCGGTCGGCGCCCCCTACAAACCGCAGATGGGGTTGCTGCGGCCGCATGCCTCGCCCACCGTTGCCCTCCAGCACCAACCTGAAGCGGCCCCGAGTCACTGAAAAGCCGCCCTGACACGATCAGGGCGGCGCCCGGGAGCCGGCCCTGCTCTTCACCATGTGAAGCGGGATATGTTGACATTTGCTTCTGCAAATTAGAAGGCCGTGGTATGATGTCTCCAACGGCCGGAGACGGACCCAAGGCTGAGTGGTCAGACTGGCGCGACCGCGGCGGCAAGACCTCCACGCCGGCCGGTGACTGCCAAGCCGGCCAAATCGGGTGCGACGGAAAAGTCGTCGCAAGCCTTTGAAATCGCTCAAAATGGCGATGGAGATTGCGCATGTTGGGAGGGTTTATGTCAATAAGGTCCGAAGTCTTGGAGCGCGGGCCGGGCGCACATTTCGAGACGAGCGGAGCCGGCTTGGGGTCACCGAGTATGTAGCCGGAAGCCGGTATGAAACTCCGGTCTCTCCTGTTCGTGCCGGGCGACTCCGAACGCAAATTCGCGCGTGCGAGCGACTGCGGGGCCGACGCGCTGATCCTCGATCTCGAGGATTCGGTCGCGCCCGCGCAGAAAGCCTTCGCTCGAGACCATGTTGCAAAGCTCATCGACCGGAGCAACAAGCGCAGCTGGCGGTTTTTTGTGCGGGTCAACGCGCTCGATACCGGCCTTGCGGTCGACGATCTTGTCGCTGTCGTGCGGCCTGGCGTCGATGCCGTGATGATTCCGAAAACGAACGGCGCGGCCGATATCGAGCGGATTGGTCATTATCTCGACGCGCTCGAGGCGAAGGCCGGCATGGCGCAGGGAGCTGTCAAATTTGTGGTTGTGGCGACGGAGACGGCGAAGGCGATGTTCGCGCTCGGCGCCTATGCTCCGGCGCATCCCCGTCTCGCGGCGTTGACCTGGGGCGCCGAAGATCTGTCCGCAGCGCTCGGAGCGACCGACAACAAGGAGCCGGACGGCGCCTGGACTTTCCCCTATCAGGTCGCCCGGGCTCAGTGCCTGTTCGCGGCCTCGGCTGCGGAGGTCGCGCCGATCGACACCATATTTGTCGATTTTCGCGATGCGGAAAGGCTCGAGCGCGACTGCCGGCGGTCGCGGCGCGACGGATTCACCGGCCGCATGGCGATTCATCCGGATCAAGTCGCGACGATCAATCGCTGCTACGCGCCGTCCGAAGCCGAGATCGAGCATGCGCGAAAGATCGTCGCCGCCTTCGATGCCAATCCGGGCGCTGGGACGCTGGGCGTCGACGGCAAGATGGTCGACATTCCTCATCTCAAGGCAGCCAGGAAGACATTGGCGTCCATCTTAGGAGGGAGATGATGCGATTCCAGGAAAGCGCACCCTGCCGTGGCAGGCGGCTATCCTATCCAACGAGTAGCAACGGGTTAGGAGCGTGGCGAGCCCAGCCGGCCTCGGCGACAAGAAGATCCAACCCCAGCGTGGCGAGGTCGTCGGCGAAGGGGTCTACTTCCATATCGCGCGCCTGATACAGTATCTTCGCGTAGGTGTGGCACTCGTTGCAGGTCTCGGCTTTGATCGCCCCGGAGTCGCCTTCGATTCCCTTCAAAGACAGCGAACGGGTCTCGCCGCAGGTGATGCACGTCGCTCGCACATGATTCCACGCGGTCGCGCAAAGCGAGCAATAGAGATAGCGCGTTCCCGGCGTCCGGCCCGATGCTGTGATCACCCCTGAAACCGGCGTCGAACCGCAACAGGGGCACAGCCCGCGTTGCGGCAGCAGCCGCAATGAGGCTGCGGGCAAATCTCCAGCCAACCGCGTGAAATACACCTGCAGCGCCGCCGCCACATAGACCGCGGCGCCCGCATCGGTCACGGCGCCGTGTAGAAACTCGTCGGCCAGGGCTTCCAATGCGCCTATCTCACTGTTGCGCAGTTTCTCGATGACCGCCCGCGCCTGCGGGGGTATCGATCTCTGGTTGATGTCATCGAGCAGTATCGTGAGGCCGTCGCGCCAGGCTCGGTCCCGCCGATGTCCATCCGCAGCGAGCGGCGGCATGCGCGCCTCCACCGCCCGGTCCACCGCCGTCTGGTCCGGACCGGCGAACGGTTTTAGCTCCCTGGCGGCGGCGTGCTGGGCTTGTGCGAGCTGCCCCATGAAGCGCAGCCATTCCATCATCGGATGCCCGTCGGACAAAGCTTCCAGTCGGGCTGCGGTGCGAGCAAACCTTGTCGCGGGATCGGGCAGCATAAGCGCTTCCGGCGCCTTCACGCCGCCGAGCGGATTTCCCGTCCACGCGCCCTTCGGCGCCGCACCGCCTTGTCTCACGCGCCCGTCCTCATGTGGGCGTATCGCGCGGCGTTGGTCCCCTTGAACCCGTCGCCGCCAGACGTCGAAGCCACTTGCGGTGATGCCGCCAAGCCCAGCCAGGCGTGACATAGCCCTGCGTCATCCCGCGCACCGAGCCTCTCACCCAGATCGCGGCATAGACATGGGTGATCCACACGAGGATCGCCGCGATGGCCGCCAGACTGTGGAGCAGCAGCGCGACGCGCTGCGTCTCTATCGTCGTGTAGGCGGAGAAATAGACCGCCCAGATCAGAATGCCGGTGACGAACAACAAAAGAATCAGCAACGCCATGGACCAGTAGACGAATTTCTGGCCGGCGTTGAAACGGCCGAGCTCGGGAACCCCCTCTTCCTCATTCGCCATAACGCGGCCGATTGACCGCAGCCACGCAATATCATCCCGGTTCCAGAAATTGTCGCGCCAGAATTGCATGATCAGCCCGACGTAGCTGATCAGCAGCACGACCCCGATCCAGGGGTGAACCGCTCGCGTCCACTGCCCGCCGCCGAACAGTTCCGACAGGAAAAATAGCATGGGATGAAACATCGAGAGGCCGGACAGCATCAAAAGCACGAAGCAAGCCGCCGTGATCCAATGGTTGATCCGCGTCGCGGTCGTATTGCGGATGAGCGTTCCTTCGGGATAGTTCATGGCGCTTTTTCCCGATCCCGCAGCAGCTGAGCCGCCTGCGCCTCGTCCTCGGGCTGAACTTCATTCGGCCCCTCGACGATCCAATGCACGAAGCCGGCGACAGCCGCGAATGCAACGCCGGCGAGGGCGAGGGGCTTCAGAATTCCTTTCCATACGTCGACGAAAGCGCTGATATGCGGGTTGTCCGGCAGCCCGGCGTAGATCGACGGGCGGTCGGCGTGATGCAGAACGTACATCACATGGGTGCCGCCTACGCCTAGCGGATCGTATAATCCAGCATTCGCGAAACCGCGCGACTTCAGGTCCACGATCCGCTCTCCGGCCCAATTCGTCATGTCGGTCTTCGAACCGAACATGATCGCTCCAGTTGGGCACGCCTTGACGCAGGCCGGCTCCAGCCCGACCGTAACGCGGTCCGAACACAAGGTGCACTTATACGATTTATGATCGACCGGACTGACCCGCGGGATGTTGAAAGGACAGCCTTTCACGCAATAACCGCAACCGATGCAGTTCTCGCTGATGAAGTCCACGATGCCGTTGGCGTATTGCACGATCGCGCCCGGCGCCGGACATGCCTTGAGGCAGCCCGGATCGTCGCAGTGCATGCAGCCGTCCTTGCGGATCAGCCATTCGAGGTTGCCCTGATCGTTGTCCCACTCGGTGAAGCGCATCAGAGTCCAGGTGTTCGGATCGAGGTCGAGCGGGTTGTCGTAGGTTCCCTCAAAATAGCCGACCTCGCCGCGCAGGTTGTTCCACTCCATGCAGGCGGCCTGGCACGCCTTGCAACCAATGCAGCGCGTGACGTCGATGAGCTTGGCGACTTCCTGCTCGTGCCGGCGAACCGACGGCGGCGTGATAGTCGTGGCCGAGATGCGGATGTAGTCCTGCGACTGCAAATTAGACATGAGTTCGACCCTTCACGCCACGGGCGCTGCAACCTTCTCGACATTGACGAGAAACGCCTTGAACTCCGGCGTCTGCGTATTGGCGTCGCCGACCGAAGGGGTCAGCGTGTTTGCGCCATAACCTTTGCGCGCCTGGCCCGTGAAGCCCCAGTGCAGCGGTACGCCGACCACGTGTGTCGGCTTACCGTCGACGGTCATCGGCTTGATGCGCTTCGTCACATAAGCCTTGCAAACCATCGCGCCGCGCTTGCACGACACGCGCACCCAGCCGGCTTGCTCGATGCCCTTCTCCTTCGCCAGCGCCTCGCCGATCTCGACAAACTCCTCCGGCTGGAGGATCGCATTGATCAATGCGTGCTTGGTCCAGAAGTGGAATTGCTCGGTGAGGCGATAGGTGGTGCCGACATAGGGAAAATCCGCTGAGGTCCCGAAATTCGCCCTGTCGTCAGCGTAGACGCGCGCCGCCGGATTGTTGCGCACCTTCGGATGCAGCACGTTCTCCGAGGGCGATTCAAACGGCTCGTAATGCTCAGGGAACGGCCCCTCGACCATCAGGTCGAGAGCAAACAGGCGCCCAACCCCCTCGTTGTTCATGATGAACGGGCCGACGTTTTCGGAGGGCGCGGCGGCCGTATAGTCCGGCACGTCGAGACCGACCCATTTGCTGCCGTTCCATTCGATGACCGATTTCGCCGGGTTCCACGGCTTGCCAGCAGGATCGGCGCTGGCGCGATTATAGAGGATGCGCCGGTTGGCCGGCCACGCCCAAGCCCAGTTGGGCGCGATGCCCGCCTCACGCGGGTCGCTCGCATCGCGCCGCGCCATCTGGTTGCCCTTCTCGGTGTAACTCCCAGAGAAGATCCAGCAGCCCGACATGGTCGTCCCGTCATCGCGCAATTGCGCGAAACCATCGAGCTGCTGCCCTGCCTTCAGCACGACCTGGCCCTTGGCGTCCTTGAGATCGGCCAAGGCGCGGCCATTCATTTCCTTGGCCATTTCCTCGGGATCGGGGGCGACCGGATTGATGTAATCCCAAGTGAGGTTCAGGACCGGATCAGGGAAGGCGCCGCCGTCCTTGCGGTACATTTCCCGCAAGCGATGGAACAAGCCGGCAATGATCCAGATATCGGACTGGGCTTCTCCCGGCGGGGGCGCAGCCTTCCAGTGCCATTGCAGCCAGCGCGCCGAATTGACGAGGGCGCCCTTCTCCTCGGCGAAGCAGGTGGTCGGAAGCTGGAAGACTTCCGTCTGGATGCTCGCCGGATCAGAAGGATTCTTCGGGCCGAAGTTCTCCCAGAAGCGTGATGTCTCCGTGTCAAGCGGGTCCATCACGACGAGGTATTTGAGCTCGCCGAGCGAGCGACGGATCTTGCCCTTGTCCGGGAAGGCCTGAAGCGGGTTGAAGCCCTGGCAGATGTAGCCGTTGATCTCGCCCTTATCCATCATCTCGAACGCGGCGATGATGTCGTAGAGCGGGATGTCGAGTTTTGGCAGCCAGTCGTAGGCCCAGTTGTTGTCGACGGTCGCGGCGTTCCCGTAGATCGCCTTCTGGAAGCTCACGAAGAACTTCCTGTAGTTCTGCCAGTAGCTGACCTGCCCTGGCCGCAAGGGCTTGAAAAGCCGCGTCCTCATGTAATCATCGAAAGTTTCGTCACCGTCTCGCGGCAAAGTCAAATAGCCGGGCATGGCGTTCGACAGGAGCCCGACGTCGGTCAGGCCCTGGATGTTGGAGTGGCCGCGCAGCGCGTTCATGCCGCCGCCCGCCACGCCGATGTTGCCCAGAAGCAGCTGCACCATCGCCATGGTGCGGATGTTCTGGGCGCCGACTGAATGTTGAGTCCAGCCGAGGGCGAAGAGGCTTGTCATCGCCTTGTCGGGCGCCGCGGTGCTCGCGAAAAGCTTGCAGACCTGCAGGTATTTGTCCTGCGGCGTGCCACAGATGCGCGACACCATCTCCGGCGTGTATCGGTCGACATGCTTGCGGAGGAGATTGATAACGCAGCGTGGATTTTGCCACGCGTCGTCAATCTTGGCGAAGCCCTGATCGTCCTTGTCGTAGTCCCAGCTCGATTTGTCGTAAGCGCGCTTCTCTTCGTCGTATCCGGTGAAGAGCCCGTCCTCGAAGCCGAAGCCGTCCTTCACGATCAGGCTGGCGTTGGTGTAGGCGCGCACATACTCGTGCTGAATCTGGTCCTTTTCGAGCAGATAGCGGATGACGCCGCTCAAGAAAGCGATGTCGGTCCCTGGGCGAATCGGGGCGTAGACGTCGGCGACCGACGCGGTGCGGGTAAAGCGCGGGTCGATGACGACGAGCTTGGCGCCGTTCTCGATCTTCGCCTCAATCACCCATTTGAAACCGCACGGATGGGCCTCGGCGGCGTTGCCGCCCATGACCAGGACCACGTTGGCGTTCTTGATATCCTGCCAGGTGTTGGTCATCGCGCCACGACCGAATGATGGGGCCAAACTGGCCACCGTCGGTCCGTGTCAGACGCGCGCTTGGTTGTCGAAAACCACCATCCCCAGGGCCCGGGCTACTTTCCAGGTCAGGTAGGATGTCTCGTTCGAGGAGGCAGACGCCGCCAGCATGCCCGTCGAGAGCCAGCGGTTGACCGTCGTCCCGTCCTTGTTGATGGCGATGAAGTTCTCGTCCCTATCCGCCTTCATCAGCTTGGCGATTTGGTCGAGCGCGAAATCCCAGGAGACTTCCTTGAATTCGCTCGCGCCCGGCGCGCGATATTTTGGGGCCTTCAGGCGGCCCGGTGAATGGACGATATCGAGCAGCGCCGATCCCTTGGGGCACAATGTGCCGCGATTGACCGGATGGTCCGGATCGCCTTCGATGTGAATGACGTCGGAGACGGCATTCTTGGCGCGATCGCCGAGAGTATAGATCAGGATGCCGCAGGCGACGGAGCAATAGGTGCAGGTGTTGCGAGTCTCGGTCGCCGCCGTCAGCTTGAATGGCCGCACCGAGGCGGCCAGAGCATCGCTGGCCGCGCCGAAGCCGAGAGCGCCAAGACTCGACGCGGCCAAACCTGCGCCGGTGAGCTTGATAAATCCGCGACGACTCAGATTTATTGCAGCGCCCTCCAATCCTTCGCAAGAGGCGAACATATATTCGACGGCGAACTGGGCATAAACTAGGCGACGGCCATCGACGCCACAACCGGAGACTGAGCGGCGCTCCGTTTGCAGTAGACGAGATAAACCTTCGAATATATCGCGAGCCTCAAGGTTGCGATTTCGCCAAAGGCGCCGGGCATCGGCTTGCCGCTCGATCGGATAGATTGGAGCCGCTCGGAGGTCGTCCGTGCTTCGGTTCCCTCTGCGAGAAAACTCCGATAAGAATCCTGCGGCTCGGAACGAGTCCGCTCATGGACAAAGCTCGTACGCCACGAGGCGAGGTCTGGCACGCGGGAGGCGGCGAACGTCGGAGGAAAACCATGCTTGACCGTCGCACCTTTCTGAAAGCCGGAGCGGCGCTTGCGACCCTGGCCGCCGAGCCGCGCGCGGCCCGCGCCGCCGACCCCGTCTTCCAGCCCGCGCCCTGCGACTGGCGCGGCTACGAAATCCACACCATCGTCGAGGTCGCTTCGGCCGAGCCCGTGCAGATCTGGGCTCCCGCCGCCGCTCTCGATGCACCCGGCTGGAGCCGTCCGCTCGGCACGAACTGGACCGGCAATGCGGATTCCGCCGCGCTCGTCAGCGATCCCGCTTATGGCGCCCAGATCGTCCATCTCGAATGGCGCGCTGGCGCCGGTCCCCGCCGCGCGGAGATCGTGAGCCGCGTCGCCACCCGCGACCGGTCCGTCCCGCTCGTGTCCGGGGGTCAGGCCGCTTCGCTGAGTGCGGAAGAACGGACCCTCTTCCTCCGGCCGACCGCGCTCATTCCGACCGAGGGCATCGTCAAGGAAACCTCCGACAAGATCGTCGCCGGAGCGTCGACCGATGTCGCCAAAGCCAGCGCCATCTACGACTGGCTCGTCGCGAACACCGAGCGTATCGCCGCGACGCGCGGCTGCGGCTCGGGCGACATCAAAGCGATGCTGGTGGCGGAAAAGCTCGGCGGCAAATGCGCCGACATCAACGGCCTTTTTGTCGGCCTCGCCCGCGCGGCGGGTCTTCCGGCACGTGACCTCTACGGTATTCGCGTCGCCCCTTCGCGCTTCGGCTACAAGAGCCTCGGCGCCGGTTCGACCGACATCACCAAGGCCCAGCATTGCCGGGCCGACGTTTGGCTCGAGGGGATTGGCTGGACGCCGATGGACGCAGCCGACGTCCGAAAGGTCATCCTGGAGGAGCCGCCGACTCATCTGAGCGCGGACGAGCCCAAAGTCGTCGCCGCGCGCGAGGCGCTGATTGGCGGCTGCGAAGGCAATTGGGTCGGGTTCAACTGCGCGCACGACGTTGCTTTGCCGGACGCCTCGGGCGGGCCGGTCGGCTTTCTCATGTATCCTGAGGGCGAGGTTGGCGGCCTCCGGCTCGATTGCCTCGATCCTGCGGCGTTCCGCTATCGCATCGAAGCGCGCGAGATCTCCATTTGAACGCTCCCTTCCTTCGCCTGACCGCTCTCGCCCATGGCGGCGGCTGCGGATGCAAACTGTCGCCCGACGTACTGCGCGAGCTGCTTGCCGAGCAGCCCGCCGCCGCGCCCTTCGCCAACTTGCTGGTCGGCACGGAGACCGGCGACGACGCGGCAGTATGGCGGCTTGACAACGAGACCTGCATTGTCGCCACCACCGACTTCTTTATGCCAATGGTCGACGATCCGTTCGACTTCGGCCGCATTGCTGCGACCAACGCGCTCTCCGACGTCTACGCGATGGGCGGCAAACCCATCTTCGCGCTCGCGGTCCTCGGCATGCCTATCAACAGCATGCCGACCAGCATGATCCGCGAAATCCTGCGCGGCGGCGTGGCAATGGCGGCGGAGGCGGGGATCCCGGTCGCCGGCGGCCATTCCATCGATTTGCCCGAGCCGATCTACGGTCTCGCCGTCATCGGCGTTGTCTCGACGAAGGCGCTCAGACGCAATTCGGAAGCGCGGCCAGGGGACGCGCTGATCCTCACCAAGCCGATAGGCGTCGGGATTTATTCGGCGGCGATCAAAAAGAGCGCGCTGTCCAACGACGGCTATCGCGAGATGCTGGGCTTCATGACGCGCCTCAATGTCGTCGGAGCGGAGCTCGCGCGAATGAAGGAAGTTCACGCGATGACCGATGTTACGGGTTTCGGCCTCCTCGGCCACGCGCTCGAAATGGCGAGGGGCGCTGGCGTCACCGTCCGTCTGCGCCTTGACGATGTCCCGCTGCTCGACGAAGCGGAGAGCCTTGTCCAGGCGGCCTACTTCACCGGCGCGTCGGAGCGCAATTGGTCGAGCTATGGGGACGCTGTTGATTTGCCGGTGGGCCTCGAGGACTGGCGACGGCGTTTGCTGACCGATCCGCAGACTTCGGGCGGTCTCTTGGTCGCGTGCGACGCTGACGCCGCGCCAGGGATCTGCTCGCGCATCCGAGAAGGCGATCCACGCGGCGCGATTATTGGATCGGTTGAACGCGGCGATCCGATCGTAGTCGTCGAACCTTGAGCGCCCTCCCCGTCATTTGGCGCGGTGCAGCGCCTGGCTCCCGGCGCCAAAAGGAGCCGCCATCGGCTACATCGGGGCTTGGCCGCGAAAAGCGATAGGCGCCTTAGACGAGGGCGCGGTAGTTGCGTTTGCATCGGATTCGCCACCGGACGGCGTTACGCATCCAGCACCGTCTGAGCCATTGGCGCCGCTCCCACCCAGCCACGGCCCATATTGGCTGGCTTGAATACCCGATTTATCGACGCTGGCCAGCGTTTGGCCGGCGGTTTGTGCAAGCGCCAGACTGGGGATGACAACGAGCACTATCGCTCCAAGAATTTTGGTGTTCATCGCAGTCATTGCGTTTTTCTCCCTCCGTAGTCGAAAAGTCTAACAGCTATGAAGAAGTATGATATGTTTTGAGTAACACGACTTCGCGTTGGCAAGTGTGATAGGGATCACACTCCGGCACGCCAAGAGGCCTCGTTCGCCAGTCAGACCGGCCGGCCTTGAATTTGTCCGGCTGGCGAGGCCATGGAAAATCGAGGGTGTTTCGTTCGAAACATCCCTCCAATTTCCGCCATTGTTAGGCAGGGCGGACGGCGTCTCCGCCCTAACCGCCCAGCACATGGGCCGCAGGCGGACGGAGACCCGGCGGCGGTTCCCGGTAGACAGCTTGGCCGCTAGCCTTAGAATGACATCGCTGAACGACTCGCCCCGTCCCCCGCAGCGAGCGCAGCCGCCCCAGCACCGCACGGTCCAACCTAGCCTTTTCAACGGCTACGGCGATTTGAGGCCTGAAGCCTCGGGCGGTGTTGGCGGAAGAGAGCGGGAGTCGAACCCACCTGAGACAGGCTCGCTGCCCCATTCGGATTTGAAGTCCGAACGCCCCACCAGGGACGATTCTCCTCCATCTACATCAGCAGAAAACATGATGGGTCCAAACAGGTCGAGCCGATGCTTGTTGATCTTGCGCAAGTCTCCCTTGCGCAACGTTATGCCATGGCGGTCAAAAAAATCGAGGATCTGAATTGCGACCTTGCGGCCGTTGGCGACGCGGTCGCGAAACTGGGCGGCGCCGAACGCGCCGCCTTCCGCTTGCGCCGCCACATCGGCGACAATGCTCGTCATCTCGCGGACGGTAGCGCGCAAGAAGAAATGATCGTGCGCCACTTCGTCCGCCCAGCCCATCCGGCCAGCCAGCTTCAGCAATCGCCGGACATCGCGCTCCTGCTGCCCCGTCGTCTCGGCGATGTCGCGCACTCTCGGCGGCCGAAACCGCTCCGCGCCACCCAACAGACTCACGATCACGCTCCAGGCGGCCTCGTCCTGAGGCGTCAGGCGGGCGATATGCGCGGCCAGGCGAACGAAGGAGCCGTCCAAAACCAACTCGCCGTTGTGGGCGGCTTTTTGAAGGGCGACAACGAAAACCGGTGCCGGCAGCCGTGGTTGCAGCATGAGCCGGAATTTTTCCCGGCCAATGCCCTGCTGGTCCGGGTTTTCGGCGTGATAGCGAGCAAGCTCTTCCAAGACGCTTGAAGCAAAAATCCGCCAGCGTTCCGGCGAAACCGCGATTTTCGACGCGCTTGACGGCAAAAGGACGAGGCCAAGTTTCTCGGCGAACCGATCCGAGTGCGCGGCGGACAACGCCCGATCCCGGGCGAACGCCACGAGATCCCACGCGAACGGCGGCGCCGACAAAAGCGCGGCGAACGCGATGGAAGGGTCGGCAATGGCCATTGCCTCGCGCTGCGCGCGCCGCTCTGGCGCACGCCTACGCCGGGTCGGGGGACGTAAATCGATGAATTGACCGCCGCCGATCGTGCGCTGAGCGGACGCGTCTCGGATGACGTAACGATCTGGGACCGCAGCGGCGATCGGCCGATCGAGCACCAGCTGGACGTCAGCCGTCTCGCCAGGCAGAATCGGATCGTCGCCGAGCAAGACAATATGCGCGCCCACCTCGGTCGCGGCGTGATGCAGCCGCACCGGAGACCACTGGCCGATCGGCTTTGCCTCGCGCGGCAGCAGGCGCAGTCTCGCGTCTATGCGATCCGTCGGCGCGTGCAATTCGGGATCGAGCACCATGTCGCCTCGCTGGATCGCGTCCTTGGAGACGCCTTGATCCGCCAAATTGAGCGCGCTGCGTTCGCCCGCGCGCGCCATCTCCGCTGGGCGGTTTTGAGTATGCAGCGAGCGCACCCGCGCCCGCAGGCCTGGCGGACTGATCACGACCCGATCGCCCACGTGCACCGATCCGGACAGCACTGTGCCTGTGACCACGACGCCGACGCCGGGCAGGGTGAAAACCCGATCGACAGCAAGGCGGAACCGGGTTTCTTCAGACCGGTCCGCCGTGTCGGCGGCGTGAGCGACGAGGCGCGCACGCAGTTGATCCACGCCCTGGCCCGTCAGCGCCGAAACCGGCAGGATGTCGGCTGCCTCCAGTATCGTGCCGAGGGCCGCCGCCCTGATCTCGCCCGCGACCGCCGCCAAACGCTCGGGCCCGACGAGGTCGGTCTTCGTCAAGGCAACAAGGCCGCGTTTGACGCCGAGCAGATCGATGATCGCCAGATGCTCGAGCGTCTGGGGCTTGACCCCGTCATCGGCGGCGACCGCAAGCAACGCGAAATCAATCCCGCTTGCGCCCGCCACCATGGTGTGAACAAAGCGCTCATGGCCCGGCACGTCGACGAAACCGACTACCCGCCCGCCCTCGACAGGCAGATAGGCGAAGCCGAGATCGATGGTGATGCCTCGCGCCTTTTCCTCCTTCAACCGATCGCCGTCGACCCCGGTCAGTGCTTTGATCAATGCGGTCTTGCCATGGTCGATATGGCCGCCGGCGCCGATGATCATTGCGACGCGCCCGGCAGCGCCTGTTTCGCCCGGCGCTCGGCCTCGGCGATCTCGTCCGTCGACAGCGCCGCGCGCGCGGCCCCGAGGAACGGCGCAGCCAACGCGCTGCCGCCAGCCTGGCCGCGCAGCAGCCAGGCCAGCGCCGCCACCCGGTCGAGAGCTACGCCTCTGCCGAGATGATGCGCGGCGCCAAGCATCGCCTGCGCATCGGCGTCGCCCCGCTCAGCTCCTCGCCGCCACCACTCGGCGGCGCTGGCTGTATCGCGCTCCACCCCGATCGCGCCATGGTAGAGCATTCCCAACCGGGTCATCGCGGGGGCGACGCCGTTGTCGGCGGCCGCGAGCGCCCAGCGATGCGCCTCCTCGAGGTCGGCCTGGATCAGGCCGCCCTCCAGCAGCATCCAACTCAGCATGTCCTGGGCCTCGCCGTCACCCTGCTCCGCGGCGGCCCGGTACAGCTCGGCTGCGCGCGCGACATCTCGCACAACGCCCCAGCCGTTGAAATAAGCTGTGGCGAGATTGCGCTGTCCCAATGGGTCGCCCCCTTCGGCGGCGAGCGACAGCCATTTTACAGCAAGCGCGGGATCGCGCTCGACTCCCAGACCTTCGGAGAAGCAGGCGCCGATATTGTTCTGGGCGCGCGCCACGCCGGCGCGGGCGAGCGGCTCCCAAAGGGCGAGCGCGGCGGCGTAGTCGCCAGCCTTGGCCGCCGCGCTCGCTTCGTCCATCGGGTTGACCGGCGGCGCGCGCGAACCCGTCATCCGCTCAAGCCAGCGCATGGTTATCCAAGTCTGAGAGCTGGGACAGAAATGCGGCTTCGTCGGTCATGCATCGCAGATCGAGCATCAGGCCGCCATCCTCGATCCGCCCGACCACCGGCCGGGTCAGGCTGCGCAGCGCCGCCGCCAGCTGATCCAGCGCTCGGCCTCCCGCGCGCGGTCGGATGACGAGGCCGGCGCTGGCGATCGTATCAAGCGGCAAAGCTCCAGACCCGATCTGACTGTGACATTCGCGCAGCGTCACCGTGAAAGCTGCGCCGACGGCTCTCGCCACGGGCGCCAGCAGGCGGCGCGCTTGGGCCTCGATCTCCGCGCGGGGTCGGGCCAGAAGCCGCAATGTCGGCAAACGCTCGGCAAGGCGATCGGGGTCGCGATAGAGCTTCAACGTCGCCACGATCGCCGCCAGTCGGATCTTATCGACACGCAGCGCGCGTTTCATCGGGTTGCGGTTGATCGCCGCAATCAGTGCGCGCTTGCCGACGATGCAGCCGGCCTGCGGTCCGCCAAGCAGCTTATCGCCGGAAAACGTCACCAGGCCTGCGCCGTCGGCCACCGCCTCGCGCACGGTCGGCTCTTTCTTCAACCCATATTGCGATAAATCCACGAGCGTGCCGGAACCGAGGTCGTTCATCAGCGGCACATTTGCTTCGTCGGCGATCGCGGCCAGTTCGGCGGCGCTGACCTCAGCGGTAAACCCCTGAATGCGATAATTGGAAGGATGGACCTTGAGGATCACTCCGGTCTGCGCCCCCAAGGCTGCGCGATAGTCTTTGGGGTGAGTGCGGTTGGTCGTACCCACTTCGACCAGCCGTACGCCCGCCCGAGCCATAATGTCGGGCATGCGGAAGGCGCCGCCAATTTCAATCAATTCGCCGCGCGATACGATTGCCTCGCGGCCGTCCGCCAAGGTGTTGAGAGCGAGAAGGACCGCCGCGGCATTGTTGTTCACCAGTGTTGCATCTTCTGCGCCGGTCAGGGCGCAGAGCAGCGCCCGCACATGATCGTCCCGCTCGCCCCGCTGGCCGGCCGATAAATCGAACTCCAGAGCCACCGGGTCGCGCATAGCCGCCGCCGCCGCCTCGATCGCCGCCTCGGCGAGGACCGCGCGGCCGAGATTTGTGTGCAGCACCGTGCCGGTCAGGTTGAAAATCGGGCGCAGGCCAGAGCGATCCTCCTCCTCCAATCTGACGAGCGCCTGGAGCGCTATCTCCTCTGCGGTCGGGACGAAGAACGCGCCTGCCCGTAGCGCCGTTCGCGCTTCGGCCACCGCGATGCGAACGGCGCTGGTGGATGCGATGCGACCGAAACGTTCGATCAACGCTGACGCTGCAGCGACGCCAAGAACGGCATTAACAGACGGCAACTCACGCAGACGGGCGGATCCCGAACCTTTCATTTCCGCCTCATTCCCCCGACTGGCTCCGATCACGCCGCGCCCCTGGCGGCAGCAATCAGAAAGCTGATCCTGCATTGTTACGCCGTCAAGCGTAAGGACGCTCTTGCCTCCGCCCGGATCGAAGCATCGCGAGGCGGCGGCCCCTCGTGGATGACCGGAGCGGGAACCTAATTTATGTCCTGTGGGAACATTCGAACTACCACGGATTCAGGCCGAATTCGACGGCAAAACCCGGCGAGCTAGACGGCCAGAAGCCGTCTAATCGGAAGGAGCCGTTCACGATGCGACGCTTCACGCTCTCTGCTTTCGCCGCGGCCTCTCTCTGCATGTGCGGGCCAGCTGCGGCCAAGCCGCAAACCCTGGAGGAACTGTTCCTACCGCTCACTCACGGCGCGTGCGTCAGGATCGATGACGTGCGCGCGATTGGCGCGACCGTTCAACTCACACCTGAGCAATTCCAGTTCGTGCGCGCGTTCTGGATGGCGATTCCGCCGGCAAGCCAAGAATTGCCGCCAGGCGACAAGACATTCCTCGCCAAGGAACCGGACGGCATCGCTGTCCTTGGCCTTTTCGACGATGCGGGCCAGGTCTGCGCGGTCTTCCCGGCGACCGACTGGCTCGAGCGCGTTGTTGATGAGGTCGGCCGCGGCGAGACAGGAAAGCTCGGTCAAGCGATGTGATTTCGAAGCCGCGCCTCGCAAGGGAGACCGATATGGTCGACTCCGTCATTTTTCTCTGATCGACGGGCCCGTCGTCGTCACGCTCGGATGCTGGCTCTTCTTTGCAATTGAGGCCGGCCGGGCAAACAAAGAGGCCGTCGTTCCTATTTTGAGCGTTTTATCATTACGTCGTCATTGGGGAACAGGTCGTGATCGCGGATCCAAGCACCGGTCGCGTGATCCAGGTGATTTCCGCAGTCGGCGGGTGAGACGCCACCCGATAGCTCCTTAGAGCGACAGGATGACCGTATCAACGGCCCGATAGGCGATGCCCCATAGCAAGGCCTGTGGCGATGAAATCGAATTTTTGCTACCACCCTACGATGGGAGAGCGACATGGCGCGCAAGGATGAAAGAAACACGACGAGTAAATTCTCCCGACGGGATATCCTGTCAACCGCCGTCATCGCGGGCGGGGCGCTGACCGCGGCGTCAACATCAATCGCCCAAACCGCGGATGAGGCGCCCAACCCGAGCCGGGCGCCGGGCGTCGGCGGGACCGACCCCTTCCCGGGCGGCGTGGCCCGCGAGCGTCAAAATCCGGACATGATCAACCCTCCGGCAACCGATTCCGGGACGCTGCCCAATCTGCGGTTTTCCTTCGCGGACGGGCATATGCGGCAGTCGAGCGGTGGTTGGACGCGCCAGGTGACCGCCCGGGAGCTTGGTGTTTCGAAGGACATCGCCGGCGTGAATATGCGGCTGAATGCAGGAGGGATACGCGAACTGCACTGGCATAAGCAGGCGGAATGGGCCTACATGCTCTATGGAACGGCCCGGATCACGGCGATTGACGCTCAAGGCCGGAATTTTGTCGACGATGTCGGCGTCGGCGATCTCTGGTATTTCCCCGGCGGCATTCCGCATTCGATCCAAGGGCTCGATCCCGACGGGTGTGAATTCCTTCTGGTCTTCGACGACGGCGACTTCGACGAGGACAGCACGTTCTTGCTGACCGACTGGTTCAAGCACGTGCCTCCCGAGGTGCTGAGCAAGAATTTCGCCGCGCCGGCGACGCTGTTCGCACATTTGCCCGATCCGCGCGACCGATACATCTTCGCGGCGCCCGTTCCCGGACCCCTTGGGCCTGACAAGCTGCTCGGCGCTGAGCCTGTACCGCAAAGCTTCAGCCACCGGATGATGGCGCAAGAACCGATCCGAACCAAGAGCGGAACGGTGCGGATTACCGATTCCGCGGTATTTCCTGCCTCCAAGCAGATCGCGGCCGCGCTTGTGGAAGTTGAACCGGGCGGATTGCGGGAGCTTCACTGGCATCCCAACACCAACGAGTGGCAATATTACCTCATCGGACAGGCCCGCATGGGCGTCTTCGCGGCAAACAGCCAAGCGAGAACCTTTGATTTTCAGGCCGGTGACGTGGGCTATGTTCCGTTTGCCAATGGCCATTACATCGAGAATACGGGCTCCACGAACTTGCGATTCCTGGAGATGTTCAAGAGCAGCTACTATGCCGATCTGTCGTTAGATCAGTGGCTGGCGCTGACTCCACCGGAGCTTTTGCAAGCGCACTTGAATCTGGACAAGCAGGTGACGGACGCCTTGAGAAAGGAAAAGGCGCCGATTGTGCCAGTCTAGCACTTAAGGCACGCTGCGTCTTGACGAAATCTGGATTGAACGAAGCCGCTGCCGCGGCGTGAGTGACGAGGTGAGCAATTCTTGCCCTGAGAGGATGTGGATGTTGAAGCCCGTCCCTCAGACAGGAGTTAGCGAGGGCCCAGTTGAGCCCTCTCCGCCGACGCATGATCGAGGACATGACGGTGAGGCGAGGGAGAGATTTCGCATGAGGGAGGCCGCGAAGAGGCCGCGGCGCGAAAGGCGTGCAGAGGCCGAACGCGCGCTCGACGAGGCGATCGAGGCATCGTTTCCTGCGAGCAACCCGCTTGCGAGCACGCGAACAACCGCGGGCGGCCCCGATCATGCCTCGAAGGCGCCGCGGGGCGGCCAGCCCGACCAGCGTGGGTGAGTTCGGTTTCCATTGATGCTCTGCTGAGCCACCTCAAGGAGGCGTCGACTAGGCGCGCTGCGTCGGTTTGCAGGGACTGCATGGTGGGCGATGCAGGGATCGAACCTGCGACCCCTCCCGTGTGAAGGGAGTGCTCTACCGCTGAGCTAATCGCCCGGACCTCGGAGCGCTTTGCTTTACGGCCCGCGTCCTCGCCAAGTCAAGGCGTGCACATCAGCGGAATGCTTAATGCTGCTGGACCATTTTCCCGATGGACCAGGCTTCAGGAACGGCTCACTTCGACCTTGCCGGTGATGCCGCGTATTGATGTGGGGTTTGGTTGCGGGTCTTTGCCGGCTGGGAGATACATGCAAGGGGACTGCCCTTTCGGAAAGATCGCCAATGAACCGTCACGCGCAGTTTTACATCGGCGGCCGTTGGATCGATCCGGCGGAGCTTGCCCCGCTCGACGTCATCGATCCGTCGACCGAACAGCCCTTTACAGCCATCTCGCTGGGCTCGAAGGCTGATGTCGACCGCGCAGTCGACGCCGCGAAAAGCGCTTTCGCAAAGTTCTCACAAACATCGCGAGAGGACCGTCTCGGCTTACTCCGCCGAATTCTCGAGTGTTACAATCGTCGGTCGGAGGATCTGGCGCAGGCCGTGTCGCACGAAATGGGCGCGCCCCTGGCTTTTTCGCGCGAAGCCCAGGTCTGGGCCGGTCGGGTGCATCTCGAAGCAACGATAGAAGCGCTTCAGGCGTATGAATTCACCCGACTCAGGGGAACGAGCCTCATCGTCAAGGAGCCGATCGGGGTTGCTGCGCTGATCACGCCCTGGAACTGGCCGCTAAACCAGATCGTCTGCAAGGTCGCGCCTGCATTGGCGGCTGGATGCACGGTGGTTTTGAAGCCGAGCGAGATCGCGCCGATCAGTGGGATCGTGTTTGCTGAAATCGTCGATGCCGCTGGCGCGCCCAACGGCGTCTTCAATCTCGTCAACGGGACCGGGCCCGATGTCGGGCAGGCGATGGCGGGCCATCCGGACGTCGACATGATTTCCTTCACCGGTTCGACCCGGGCCGGAATCGCTGTCGCCAAGACAGCCGCCGACACTGTCAAACGGGTCGCGCAAGAACTTGGCGGAAAGTCGCCCAACATCATTCTGCGCGACGCGGATTTCGAAACTGCGGTGCGCGCCGGGGTCGCCGCCTGTTTCTCGAACAGTGGCCAGTCCTGCGACGCGCCGACCCGTATGCTGGTCCCCGCCGAGCGGCACGAAGACGCGCTCGGCATCGCTGCCGAGGTCGCCGAAGGGTTGAAGGTCGGCGACCCGCATCAGCCGGGCGTCGATCTTGGCCCGGTTGTGAGCCAGATCCAGTTCGACAAGATCCAGCGCTTGATCGAGGCCGGAATCGGAGAGGGCGCCCGTCTCGCCGCCGGCGGTCCGGGACGCCCTCACGGGCTCAATCGGGGCTATTATGTTCGCCCAACCGTGTTTGGCGCCGTCAGGCCCGGGATGACAATCGAGCGCGAAGAAGTCTTCGGTCCGGTGCTCGCGGTCATGAGCTACGAAGACGAGGACGAGGCTGTGCTGATCGCCAATGATACGGTCTTTGGCCTGGCGGCCTACGTGTCCTCATCCAACATCGACCACGCGCGGGCGATTGCTGCGCGGCTGCGCGCAGGAACGGTCAATCTCAACTATCCTGCCTGGGACGTCCATGCGCCCTTCGGCGGCTACAAGCATTCAGGCAATGGGCGCGAATACGCCGATTTTGGCATCGACGACTATGTCGAGCTGAAGGCGGTGGTGGGCTACCGCGCGTGATCGCGCCCCCTTCCTTTCTTCCTGCTATCCGCGACAAGGAAAGAGCGCTACGGATCGATCATGTTCACACTTGACGAGCTTGCCGAGACCATCGCGCAACGAGCCGACGCTAACGCAAATGATTCGTACACCAGGAGTTCTCCTCGAAAAGGGAGCGGCGCGCTGCGCGCGCAAGTTTGCCGAGGAGGCGATCGAGCTGACCGTCGCCGCGGCGGCCGAGGACGAGAACGCGGTCCGCGCCGAGGCGGCGGACGTGCTCTATCATCTGCTGGTCGTGCTGCAAGCTCGCGGGGTGACCTTCGCTTCCGTCGTGAGCGAACTCGAAGGCCGCAGCCGGCGCAGCGGACACGAGGAGAAGGCGTCCCGAAAGGACTGACGCCTTAGGCCGAGCGCCAAGAGGTTGCCATGGATCTCAAAGTCGTCGACCACGCCCTCGAATCCCCTTTCAGGCGGTTCACCCGGGACGAATGGGCGCAACTGCGCGCCGACACGCAACTCACGCTCACGATCGATGACCTGCGCAAGCTGCAATCGACGCATGATCCGATCTCGCTCGACGAGGTCGTCGCGATCTATCTGCCTCTTTCCCGGCTACTCGCGCTCTATGTCGCCGCGACGCAGGGGCTTTTCAAAGCGACACAGCGGTTCCTCGGCGCGACCGACGGCAAGGTGCCCTACATCATCGGCGTCGCCGGATCGGTTGCGGTTGGGAAATCGACAACGGCTCGCGTGTTGCAGGCGCTACTGACCCGCTGGCCGAACACGCCCAAGGTGCAGCTGGTCACCACCGACGGCTTTTTGCATCCGAACGCAGAACTGATCCACCAAGGCATTATGGACCGAAAGGGTTTCCCGGAGAGCTACGACGGCACCGGTCTGATCCGCTTTCTTTCGACGGTGAAGGCGGGACGTCACAACGTGGCGGCTCCGGTCTATTCGCACCTCACCTACGACATCGTGCCGGGCGAATCGATCATCGTCGATCGGCCCGACATCCTCATCGTCGAAGGCGTCAACGTGCTGCTGCCGAACCGGCTTCCGCGCGACGGCAAGGAAATCCCGTTTGTCTCCGATTTCTTCGACTTCTCCGTGTTCCTGGACGCCGATGAAGCCTTGCTGGAGCACTGGTACATCGAACGCTTCATGCGGCTGCGCGACACGGCCTTCCGCGATCCGCGCAGCTATTTCCGCCAATACGCAGATCTCGACGACGCGGCTGCCGAGGCGACCGCACGCTCGATCTGGCGGCGCATCAATCTCGTCAACCTGCACGAAAACATCCTGCCGACGCGGCCGCGCGCCGACCTGTTGCTGACCAAAGGCGCGAGCCACCGCATCGAGGAAGTGGCGTTGCGCAAACTGTGATGGCGGCGATGCAAGGTTGGAACTGGCGCGCTGTCGCGTTCGCTCTCGCCCTCCTGGCGGCGACGCCGGCGGGAGCCGACGCCCTGCCGACCTGCGAGGGCAAGGACCTGACCCATATCGCCGGGCTTGTCGTGGCGAGGGCCAAGCGCGTGGACGATCTCGTCGATGACGAAGGCATCTTGTGGCGGATCGAAAAACCTGGCCTCGCGCCTTCCTATCTCTACGGCACGATCCATTCGACGGACGACTCTGCGATCGCATTGGCGCGTAGGGCGGCCGAGCGGATCAGCGGCGCCAGGATCGTCGCGACGGAGCTTGGATCCATGGATGCGGTCGAGAAGGCCAATATCTCCGCGGCGATGCTGACCACGGCGCTCGATCGTGACCACGACACGTTCGAGGGCGTCCCGGAGAGCGACCGCGCCGGGATCGAGACGTTTGCGGCCGCTCAGGGTATTTCGAGCGAATTCGCCCATCATTTGAAGCTATGGTTTCTCGCGATCCTGACCGCGACGCCGGCCTGCGAGACGAACCGGCAGGCGCTCGGCCTGCCCGAAGTCGACCAGTACCTAGCCGAGACCGCAAAGGCCTCAGGCGTCAAAGTTGTTGGCCTCGAAACCGCCGAAGAGCAGATCGACGTGATTTCAACGATGCGGCCGGAGATCGCTGTGGCGCTGCTCTCCGTCGCCTCGCGCGGACCCGATATGAGCGGCGACATCTATGCGACCTTGCTGCGGCTCTACCGCGAGAGCCGGCCGGCGGAGATCCTCCCGATCGCCGACATAATCGGCGAAATGAGCGAGGGCGAGCGCGCGGCGCAGGACGAATTCCTCCGGCTGCTGATTAGCGGCCGCAACGCGACGATGGCCGAGCGCGCAGCCCCGCTCCTGAAAGAGGGTGGCGCCTTCATCGCCGTCGGAGCGCTTCATCTTCCGGGCGAGGACGGCCTCATCGAGCGCTTCCGGGCGCTGGGCTATACAGTCGCAAGGGAATGGTGACGCATCACTCGCCGTACGGCGTCCAGATGTTCTTGACCTGGACAGCGCGGCGGAGGAATTCGTGCCCTTGGGCGCGCGACCAGTCGAGGGCGGCCGACATTGCCCAGGTCGCCTTCAAGTTGCCGGCGGAGAGAGCTTCGACCTTTGTCGCGCCAGCAGGGTCGCCGACATACCAGAACGCGTCGACGCCGTCGTGCTCGGCCAGCGTCGCGGCAAGCGCGTTCGCTTCGCCCGTCACGATGTTGACGACACCGGCGGGAACATCCGAGGTGTCGAGGACCGAATAAAGGTCGGTCGCACTCAAGGGATGAGAGGACGAGGGAACGACGACGACGCAATTTCCCATGGCGACCGCCGGCATGACGAGTGAGACAAAGGCGAGCAAAGGCGCTTCGTCTGGGCAAACGATTCCCATTACGCCCCAGGGTTCGTTCATTGCGAGCGTGACGAAGCGCGAACGCGTCGCATGGACCGCGCCGTCGAACTTATCGGCGTAGCCCGCGTAGAAAAAGGCGCGACGAACAGATGCTTCGACCTCCGCCTCGGCAGCGCGAGCCGAAGCTCCCGTCATCGTCCGCAGGCGCTGCGCGAACTCCCCTGCGCGTGCGCTCAAATTCTCGGCGACATAGTAGAGCACCTGCGCCCGGTTGTGCGCGGTAGCCGCGCCCCAGGACACGGCCTTGATCGCGGCTTCGACGGCGTTGCGGATATCCTTACGATTGCCGAGACCGGCCAATCCCACTTCGTACCCTTTGGGGTCGAGCACCGCGTAGCTGTAGCCGGAATCGGGCCTGGCCTGCTTGCCCCCGACATAGAGCTTGGCGGTGCGGTCGAGGCCGCCTCCGCTCTCGGCGGACGGGGTGAGCCCTGGTGAAGCGCTCAAGTGCGCGGCAAGCGCATAAGGCTTGCCCTTCGACGCCTCGGTCGCCCTGTACTCGATGAGACCCTCACGGCCCCCCTCACGGCCAAAACCGCTCTCGCGATAGCCGCCGAAGCCCGAGGCGGCGTCGAACAGGTTGGTCGAATTGATCCATACCACCCCGGCCTTGATTCGGGCCGCGACCTCGAGCGCGCGGTTGACGTTCTCGGTCCAGACGGACGCCGCGAGCCCGTAGCGCGTATTGTTGGCGAGCGCGATCGCTTCGTCCGGCGTGCGGAAGGTCGTGGCGATGAGCACCGGGCCAAAGATCTCCTCGCGCGCCAGGATCGACGCCGGTTCGACTCCAGTGACGAGGGTGGGGGGGTAAAAGCAGCCTCGATTGGGCAGGGCGTGGTCGGCCCGCCAGAATTCGAGCCCCTCCTCGGCGCCTTCGCGCATCAGCCGCTCGATCCGCTCGAGCTGGGGAGGCGCGACGATCGCGCCGACGTCGGTCGACTTGTCGAGCGGATCGCCGACCCGGAGCTTTGCCATGCGGGCCCGCAGTTTCGCATACATTGCGTCAGCGATCCCTTCGGCCGCGAGTAGCCGCGAGCCGGCGCAGCAGACCTGCCCCTGATTGAACCAGATCGCATCGACAACGCCCTCGACCGCGCTGTCGAGATCGGCGTCATCGAACACGACGAACGGCGATTTGCCGCCGAGTTCGAGCGAGAGCTTCTTGCCCGTTCCGGCGGTCGCCCTTCGGATGGCGCGGCCGACCTCGGTCGACCCGGTGAAGGCGATCTTGTGGACGCCCGCGTGCGCGACGAGCGCCGCGCCGGTCGCGCCATCGCCGGTCACGATATTGACGACGCCCGCGGGCAGCCCCGCTTCGACACAGATCTCCGCAAAGGCGAGCGCCGTCAGCGGCGTGTACTCGGCGGGCTTCAGCACGACCGCATTGCCGGCGGCGAGGGCGGGGGCGATCTTCCAGGCGAGCATCAGGAGCGGGAAGTTCCACGGGATGATCTGCCCGCAGACGCCGACTGGGCGCGTGTCCGGAAACTCGACGTCGATCAGCGAGGCCCAGCCGGCGTGATGATAGAAGTGACGGACGACGAGGGGGATGTCGATGTCGCGCGATTCGCGGATCGGCTTGCCGTTGTCGATCGTCTCCAGCACCGAGAAAAAGCGTTCGCGCTTCTGCACGTGCCGCGCCAGCGCATAGAGATGCTTCGCCCGTTCGAAGCCGGAGAGCGCCACCCATTTCGGCTGCCCCTTTCGCGCCGCGCCGACCGCCGCGTCGACGTCGGCCGGCGACCCCTGCGTCGCGCCCGCGACGCGCTCGCCGGTCGCGGGATTGAACACATCGAAGAGCGCGCCCGGCTTCGTGAATCGACCATTGATGAAATGGCCAAAGCCAGCCTTGTGGCGTTCCAGCCAGGCCGTGACATGCTCGCTGTTCTCGGGCGAAGGACCGTAGTCCATCGTGCGCAGAATATCCTTGATCAGGGCCATCGCCTGCCTCAGGCCATCGCGTGGCGATGGGCCGCCGAATAGCGGCCGGTCGCAAAATGGTCGAGCTGCCGCTCGATGTCGGTGACGAGGCCGCTCGCCCCGATGCGGAAGAGGTCAGGCTGCATCCACGGCAGGCCGAGTTCCTCCTTCATCAGGATAAGCCAGGCGAGCGCGTCCTTGGCCGCGCGCAGGCCCCCCGCCGGCTTGAAGCCGATATCGGCGCCCGTTCGTTCGCGATAGTCGCGCAGCGCGCGCACCATCACGAGACTCACCGGCAAGGTCGCGTTGACGTCCTCCTTGCCGGTCGAGGTTTTGATGAAATCGGCTCCCGCCTGCATCGCAACCATGCTCGCCGCATGGATGTTGCGTAAAGTCTTCAGGTCCCCCGTGCCGAGGATCGCCTTGAGATGCGCGGGCCCGCACGCCTCACGCATCGCGGCGACCTCGTCGAAGAGCGCCGTCCAGTCCCGGCCGAGCACGTAGGCTCGCGTGATGACGATGTCGATCTCGCGCGCGCCCTCGCCGACGGCGTAGCGGATTTCCTCGAGCCGCTGCTTGAGCGGCGTGAGGCCGGAAGGAAAGCCGGTCGCGACGGAGGCGACGGGAATCCCTGAGCCTTCGAGCGCGCGGACCGCGGGCGCGACCATCGTCGGATAGACGCAGACGGCGCCGACGGTCGGCGGCGCGTCGACAAGGCCGAGCGCGGCGAGAAGATCGTCGCTGAGCGGTCGCCTCGCCTTGGCGCAGAGGCGCCGCACACGTTCGGGCGTGTCGTCTCCCGCGAGCGTCGTGAGGTCGACGCAGGTCAGCGCCTTTACGAGCCAGGCGGCCTGATATTCCTTCTTGACCGAGCGGCGGGTCGTGATTGTCGCGGCGCGGCGCTCGACCGCGTTCGCATTGACGCCGACGCTTTCGAACCAGGCTGGCTCAAGCGGCGCGCCCGGATTGCGGGGCCGGTTGTGGCCCTCGAAGACCTTCTCCCTCACCTGGTCCATGGCGCGAGCCTCGCGCTTTTGCGGCAGCACGTCAAAGTGTCACGAACGTCCGGCGAAAGACAAGAGCCGCAGCCTGCGGGACCGCCCTTCCAACACGGACAATCTCCATCGCGGTTTTACGCGACTTCAAGGGCTTGCGGCGACTTTTCCATCGCACTCGACATCCCTCGCAATGGCCGGCACGAATCCATCTCTCCGCGGCGGACCAAAGGATCCACTCCAAGCTTGGCGTCCCGAGGACGCAGGCGGCTTGGCAGTTACCCGTTGACTCCCGAGCCGACGTCCCTTCACTCGCAGTAAGGCGGGCCTCGTCCGCGTTGGCCTTCCGGCCTTCACAATACGAGCAGCAACCGCTAGCTTTGCTTGGGGCGCAGGCATGCAGCCGGGTCGGGATCTGCCCACTTCGCGCTGCAGCGCGCCAACATGCGTTTTCAACCGCAACGACGTAGCGATTTACAGCGTCAGCACAACTATGGGCTCCGCAACAACTCCTATTCACGGCGTCAACATCAACAAGAACAGACCCAAGCGACACCCAATCACGAACCGGCGCTTATGGCGAGAAATTGTCATGTTATGCCGCCAAATTACCATAATTTAGCAGCTTGCTGCGCCGCACCACTGGTGCTATTGTTAAATGTGTCCTGTGAAGAAGGCGGCCGAGGGGTTTCGGAACGCCATCGTACTGGATGGAGTGCTCCCTTATGAAGCACGTCCTGATTATGGCTGTTGCTGGCGCCGGGGTGGCCGGGCTCTTGACCTCATCAGTTTCGGAACCGGCGGCTTGGGCGCTGGTGCTGGCCGGTGTCGCGGGCTCAGGCTTCCTCGGCCGGCGCCGGTCAAAGAAGTCCATCGAGATCGAAGACTAGGTGCACTGCCCATCGCGCCAGACCAGAGCGCCCAGGCTCCTCGCCCGGGCGCTCTGGTTTCCGCGCTTTTGTCCTGGATGCTGACGCCGGCTGCGGCCGGCGTCCTCTTGCGGACGGGGCAGTCCGGATTCAGGGGTGTTCAGCGCCCCCGCGCGGGTCGCCGGCGCGCCGGGCTGACGAGGGCACACAAAAATTCCACTGGAGAGGATCTAACGAAACGACCATCATTGCGCGAACCGCTTGAGGGAGCGTTCCGCGATGCTTCAGATCCATGTCATCCTGAGCCTGATCGGCATTCTTTCCGGACTGGTGTTCCTGTACGGCCTGCTGGCCGGAAGTTTCTCCCGCGCTTGGACCGCGATTTTTCTCGTCACAACGATCCTCACTAGCCTGACCGGCTTCCCTTTGCCGCCGTTCGGCTTCGACCCGCCCCGCGCGGTCGGCGTGATTTCGCTCGTCCTCCTGGCGGTGGCCGTCGCCGCCTATTACGGATTTCACCTCGTCGGAGCATGGCGCTGGATCTTTGTCGGCTCTGCGGTCGCGGCGCTTTATCTGAATGTCTTCGTCGGGGTCGTGCAGGCTTTCATGAAGCTGCCGTTCCTCAAGGCATTGGCGCCGACGCAATCCGAGCCGCCGTTCGTCGTGACCCAGGCCGTCGTGCTGCTGATCTTCATCGCTCTTGGCGTCTGGGCGGCGCTCAGGTTTCACCTGGAAATCGAGGGGGCGTGAGCGCGCGAGGGACGCGAGCGCTCGCCCATGGGTTTGACATTCCAGCGGTCGCGCGCCTAAAAGCTACGCTCTCGTCAGGTTCCAGCCTCGTCGATCAAGCCGTCCGACCCTCCGAGATCGGCGGTCCCCGTCCGGCAGCGCGTCGCGCCCCCGGGCGCGATTGGTGTTGGTTTCGGACGACAGACGACGGAGAACAGAGAACGAATGAGCGGAAAGTGAAGGCGGCAACGATATCTGTCGTCTGTCGTCCGTCATCCGTAGTCTGAACAGGAGCAACCCATGTTCGAGAGCCTGTCCGAAAAGCTCTCCGGCATATTGGACAAGCTGACCGGCCGCGGCGCTCTCTCGGAGGAGGACGTCAACGCCGCGATGCGCGAGGTGAGGCGGGCGCTGCTCGAAGCCGACGTCGCGCTCGAGGTCGTGCGCTCGTTCGTCGATCGGGCGCGCACCAAGGCGATCGGCGCCGCCGTCGTCAAGTCGGTCAAGCCCGGCCAGATGGTGGTCAAGATCGTCCACGACGCGCTCATCGAGACGCTCGGGGGCGAATCCCAGGCGATCGACCTCAACGCCCCGGCGCCGGTCGCGATCATGCTGGTCGGCTTGCAGGGCGCGGGCAAGACCACCACCACCGCCAAGATCGCCAAGCGCCTCGCCGAGCGCGACAGGCGCAAAGTGCTGATGGCCTCGCTCGACGTGAAGCGCCCGGCCGCGCAGGAGCAGCTCGCGGTCCTCGGGAGCCAAGTCGGCGTCGACACGCTGCCGATCATTCCGGGCCAGGACCCGGTCGATATCGCCAGGCGCGCCGAGCAGGCCGCGCGCCTGCAGGGCTACGACGTTGTGCTGCTCGACACCGCCGGCCGCACCCATATCGACGAGCCGCTGATGGCGGAGATGGTGCAGATCCGCGACGCCGCCCGCCCGCATGAAGTGCTGCTCGTCGCCGACGCGTTGACCGGCCAGGACGCGGTCAATCTCGCGCGGGAATTCAATGAGCGTGTGGGCCTCACCGGCATCGTGCTGACCCGCATGGACGGCGACGGGCGCGGCGGCGCGGCCCTTTCGATGCGCGCGATCACCGGCAAGCCGATCAAGCTCTTGGGCGTCGGCGAGAAGATGGACGCGATTGAGGATTTCCATCCCGCGCGTCTCGCCGACCGAATTTTGGGTATGGGCGACATCGTCACGCTGGTCGAGAAAGCGGCGCAGTCGATCGACGCGGCGCAAGCGGCCAAGATGGCCGAGAAGATGCGAAAAGGCGTCTTCGACCTGAACGACCTCTCCGAACAGCTCGCGCAGATCGAGAAGCTGGGCGGCATGGGCGGCATCATGGGCATGCTGCCCGGCGTCGCCAAGATCAAGGATCAGCTCAACTCGGCCAATCTCGACGACAGTTTCGTCAAACGCCAGCGCGCGATCATTTCGTCGATGACCCCGCTCGAACGGCGCAATCCCGATCTTCTGAAGGCCTCGCGCAAGAAGCGCATCGCCGCAGGCTCCGGCGTCAACGTGGAGCAAGTCAACCGGCTCTTGAAGCAGCACCGGCAGATGGCCGACATGATGAAGATGATGGGCGGGCCGAACGCCAAGCGCGGCATGATGGGCAAGCTCGGGCAGATGATGGGGATGGGCGGGGGCATGCCGATGCCGACGCCCGAGCAGATCGAGGCCATGCAGCGCGAGATGGGCAGGGGCGGGCCGCCGCTTAGGGGTCCCTCGGGACCGCCCGGCATCCCCGTCGCCCCGCCGTCCGGCGCGTTCAACCTGCCGCCGCAATTCCCAGGCCTCGGGTCGGGGCCGAAGCTGCCCGGCCTGGGAGGCGGGTTCAACCCGTTCGGGAAGAAGAAGTGAGGGACCACATTGCGATTCACCTCTCCCCTTGCGGGAGGGCGGTTAGGGGTAAGGGGTCCGCGCCGCAAGGCGCGCTGAATCTCGGCGCTATCGCGCCGCACCCCTCATCCGGCCCCATAGCCCGTCGAAAAACGGGCGTCTTTCGACGCCCTATAGGGCCACCTTCTCCCGCAAGGGGGGAACGGGCGCCAACTGCGTAAGTTGATTTGAAACTCAAACCGACCCAACACCGACACTGAAAGGAAAGCCTCATGTCCCTCAAAATCCGCCTGTCGCGCGGGGGCGCGAAGAAGCGCCCGTTCTATCGCATCGTCGTCGCCGACGCGCGCATGCCGCGCGATGGACGCTTCGTCGAGAAGATCGGCACTTTCGATCCGCTGAAAGCCAAGGAGGACGCGAGCCGGCTCGTGCTCGACCAGGAGAAGGCCAAGGCCTGGCTCGCCAAGGGCGCCCAGCCGACCGACCGCGTGCTGCGCCTGCTCGACAGCCTTGGGCTCGCCAAGCGCGAAACGCACATGAACCCGGAGAAGGCCAAGCCGAGGAAGAAGGCGCAGGAGCGCGCCGCCGCCGCCGAAGCGGCCGCCTCCAAGGCCGCCGCTGCGTCCGCGCCCGCCTGACGACGGCCAACGCCATGCGCCCGGACCGCCTCGTGCTCGTCGGCGTATTCGGCGCGCCGCAGGGGGTGCGCGGCGAGATCCGGGTCAAATCCTTCACCGGCGATCCGAAGGCGATCGGCGCCTATGGGCCGCTCGCCGATGCAAGATCCGTGCGCGTTTTCGCGTTCGAGCGCCTGCGCGCGCTGAAGGACGATATGCTCGTCGTCAAGGTTGAGGGCGTCGAGACGCGCGAAGCCGCGGCGTCGCTGACCGGGGTCGAGATATTCGCCCGCCGCGACCGGCTGCCGCCGCCGGGCGAGGGGGAATATTATTACGCCGACCTTGTCGGCCTCGATGCGGTATGCGCGACGGGCGAACGGCTCGGCCGCGTCGCGCAGGTGAGCAATTACGGCGCGGGCGACATTCTGGAGATTGCGCCTGAGGGCGGCGGCGAAACCCTGCTCATGCCGTTTACCAGGGTCGTCGCACCGACGATCGACTTCGAAGGCGGGCGGATCGTGATCGAACGGCCTGCCGAGATTGCGGGCGAGCCGGACGCGCCATAAATTCGCTCGACGCCGCCGCTACCCGCATCCTAAATAGCGGCGCAAACAGAGGCGCAAGCTGGAGGGTAGATGACGCACATTCCATCGGATACGACCGCCGACACGACGCCGATCGAGCCGCCCTCGCGCCGCGATATGCTCTATCTCGTGACCGGATCGGTCGTGGCGGTCGGGGCCGCCATCAGCATCTGGCCATTCATCGACCAGATGAACCCGGACGCGGCGACGATCGCGGCGGCCGGGCCGGTCGACATCGACGTGTCGCAGATCCAGGAGGGACAGCGGGTGGTGACGCTATGGGCCGCCCGGCCGGTCTTCGTCGTCCGCCGCACCCCGGAGTCGCTGAAGGAGTTACAGGACCCCAAGCTTCTGTCGCAACTGCGCGACCCGGATTCCGACAACTGGCAGCAGCCGGAATACGCCAAGAACTGGCACCGCTCGATCAAGCCTGAATTCCTGGTGCTGGTCGGCGTCTGCACGCATCTCGGCTGCGTGCCGCTGTTCGACCCCAAGCCCGACCCGACCGATCCGGCGCCGAACTGGCCGGGCGGCTTCTTCTGCCCTTGCCACGGCTCGAAATACGATCTGGCGGGCCGGGTGTTCCAGAACGTGCCCGCGCCCTACAACCTGCCGGTGCCGCCCAATTTCTTCCCCGACGAGAAGACGCTGCGGGTCGGCGCAAACCCGCCGGGCCAGACTTACGACTTCAATTCGATCCTGCAGGTGTGACGACGCCGCGGCCGGGGCGCGCGATCGCCCTCGGCGTCTTCATCCATGAAAGGCGAGCTCCCGGCGTTTGGGGGTCCTGCTAGCAGGGAGAAAACAGGGGGAATTTTGCGTCTCCAACCGCGTTTTGTTTGGAAAACACCTTGAATTCCAAGACCTTGACCGAAAAACGCGCGGATCGTGGAACAGGACGTCAACAGGGAGACAATTCGCGGTTATCAGGGAGATAACAGGTGGCGAAGGCCCCGTCAGCCGAGCGGTTCGCCCCTCGCTCATGACAGCGAAGCCCGAGACGCGCTATGCGTCGCACCCATGTTCTCCGCAACCGTCCTGACGCTATTTCCCGCCATGTTTCCCGGTCCGCTCGGACAGTCGCTGGCGGGGGAGGCGCTGGCGAAGGGCCTCTGGTTACTCGAGGCGCGCGACATTCGCGAGCATGGGATCGGGCGCCATCGCGCGGTCGACGACACGCCGGCGGGCGGGGGCCCCGGCATGGTGATGCGCGCCGACGTTATCGCTGCGAGCCTCGACGCCGCGGCCCCGCCCAACGATCCGCGCCCCCGCCTCCTCATGAGCCCGCGCGGCAAGCCCTTTGCCCAGGCTGAGGCGCGCGAATGGGCGGCGGGGCCGGGAACTCATCATCCTCTGCCCGCGCTTCGAGGGCGTCGACGAACGGATTATCGAGGCGCGCGGGCTGATCGAGGTCTCGATCGGCGATTACGTGCTCTCGGGCGGGGAGATTGCGGCGCTGGCGATCCTCGACGCCTGCGTGCGGCTCATCCCCGGCGTGATGGGCAAGGACGCCTCGGGCGAGGAAGAGAGTTTTGAGTCCGGCCTGCTCGAATATCCGCACTATACGCGCCCTCGTGTATGGGAGGGTCGCGCGATTCCGGAGGTGCTGCTCTCGGGCGACCACGCCAAGATCGCCGAATGGCGGCGCGCGGAGGCCGAGCGGATCACAAGGGAGAGGAGGCCCGAGTATTTCTCCGCTCGCGCCGCGCGTGCAGACTTCAAAGCGTTCGACGAGATCATGTCGCGCGCCCGCGGAGCCGCCCCGCCTCGCGAAGATCGCCTTCCCGAAGACTGGTCAAAGAAGAGGTAGACTTCGAAGGGCGGCTCACGCCATCCCTGGATCGTCGCCAATTCCACAGCGCGCTCTCAGCACCGCCGCTTCGTCATCCTCTGCCCGCGCTTCGAGGGGATCGACGAACGGATCATCGAGGTGCGCGGGCTGATCGAGGTCTCGATCGGCGCGGGTCACAAAGGAGAGACGGCCGGATCTCGCACGGGCGAAGCCTGCACCGAAGGGGGCGCGCGACTGAGAGCCTGTTTCAAAAGCAACGCCTCATCCTGAGGCGCCTTTTGCGGTACGCAAAAGGCCTCGAAGGATGCTCCAAGAGGCGCCGAACAGCGCCCTCTGGAACGTCCTTCGAGGCCGCTTCGCGGCGCCTCAGGACGAGGGCACAGGCTTTTGGGCCAGGCTCTGAGTTGGGATGCGGCTTGCGGCGTTGCGGCCTCCGCCGCCGGCTGCTTTGTCGACTAAGGCGACGCCGTCACAAGCCGCCGCGCTTCCGTAGCGTTCAACCTTATGGACAATTTCCAGGCAATATCGTAATCATTGCGTCAACTTTCTGGGAGGTGGAAATGCCCGCCAAGGCGTCTCGCGAGCCGCGGACCATACGCGCGCCAGCCCAACGCGTCGCCGCGCCCCCCACGCAAACGAAAACGAGACGGCTGACGCCGGCCTTCGCCCTGGCTTGGCTGCACCTGCTGCCGAATTCGGCCTTTCCAATCCGGTCCCGGGACGACATGGCCGCCAAAATTTCGGCGTTGCTGCTCGGCCGCGGGCCACCGGATGAGACGCAAGGCGCCGGTCCCAGGCTCCCGGCGGGATCGCAATCGCAACCCGGAAAGAAACGCGGCGCCCGCTGACCTCAAGCGCCGACGGAGGATGGTTCCATGGGGCTCTGGTTCCAGAACGGCTATACGGATCCAGTATACATTGCTATCCTGTGGTATGATCCCGGCTGCGGCGTGGAGCCCTGGCGGAAGAGCGGCTGGTATGAGGTCGCGTCCGGATCGTCGATCGAGATCGTGGGCGCAAATCTGCAATCGATTCCGGACCCGAATTTCGCCTGGTTCGCTCAGGCCGATTGGGCCGATGGCCCCTGCTGGTCAGGCGACCCCGCGCATAACTGGTACGCAATCCCGCACAACGCCGCTTTCGATCAATGCTATTCGGATAATACCGGCTGCAACGCGGCCTATCCTTTCAACGCAGCGACGCTGAGCCGGTCGTCGGTGGATTGGACCATCGTTCTCTTGCAGCCCGGGGCCGCCGGAAAGGGCTTCCAGGGATGTTCTTTCGGCTTCGCGGGGCAGCCGACGGCGCATCTGCTCAACTTTACCGTCCCGGCGCAGACGGAATCCAACTGGTGCTGGGCGGCGGTCTCGACCGGCGTCGCCCATTATTACAACAGCGCCAGCACGGTCACCCAGTGTCAGGTGGTGAACGCGCAGCTCGGGCGGACGGATTGCTGCAACAACCCCAGCTCCTCGAACTGCAACGTCACCGGCTATCTTGACGAGGGGTTGACCTTTGTCGGCCATCTCGCGTCCGAACAGGGCTCGGCGGCAACCTACGCCGCGACGTCGGCGGCGGTCGACGCCGGGACGCCGCCCTGCATCCGTATCGGATGGTCCGGCGGGGGCGGCCATTTCATCGGCGTCTATGGCATCGAGCCAACCAGCCTGCTTTGGGTGACCGATCCGATCTACGGCCAATCTCTGGTTAGCTACACCACGCTGACCGGCGGGACCTATCAAGGCAACGGAACCTGGACCAACACCTATTTCACTCACTGACGCCGGAGATGAGCCGTGCCGATTGAGACGCCCGAAGCGCCGAGACCTTCGATTGAAGCCCTGCAGGCGATGTTGCCGGCGCTTGTCGGCAGCGCCGGCATTCGGCAGAGCGCGCCGAATTTCGCCGCGAGCATCGTCGCGTCGCCGCGAAACCTCTCCAGCCCCGGCCTGTCCTATCCGGTCTACGGCCTTGGGCTGGCCGACGTCGCGTCCGGTGCCGGCGTCGGGAAAGCGAAACTCTCGGCCTGGCGGCACGAATTCACGAGCGGCGACGAGGTCGTCGCGGCCGAGGTCTCGGCCGGCCGGCGCCCGCAATTCTCAGGGGTCAACGTGAATTCGAGGTTTCGCTCGGTCGAGCAGGAGCTGCGCTCGGTCGCCGAAGCCGGCGGGGACTTCGCCGGCCGATCCTATGAGCCGAGGCTCCTGCAGATTTCGGCCTTGAGCGTCCGCGCGCTGTGGCTGAAATCGAAATCGCGTTCGCACGCCGACATCGTGATCCCGCTCGCGCCGACGCCACGCGAACTGACCGCCAATCGGCATTATTCGCCGGCCGAGTTCATCGCCGCGCTCAAATCCGCGGCCGAGACGCTGCTGCGGGCCGAGGCGCCTGGAAAGGGCGCCTGAACGCGCGCCCAGCTGGCAGAGTAGAGTGCGGCGCGACGGTCGCTCCCGACGTTGCGACAGCGTCAGGTCGCTATAGAATCGATAATTTACTTGGCAAAATACTCTCAGATGGCGGAATCGCCGCGCTCGCAATCTCGACGCTTGCGTGCGGCTCATCCCCCGCGTGATGGGTAAGGAGGCGTCGGGAGAGGAGGAGAGCTTCGGTCCGGCCTGCTCGAATATCCGCACTACCCGCCCGCGCGAATGGGAAGGGTGCGCGATTCCCGAGGTGCTGTTCTCCGGCGACCACGCCAGGATCGCCGAGTGGCGGCGGCGCGAGGCCGAGCGGATCACGCGGAAGAGGAGGCCGAATTTATCGCCGGACGGCCGGTAACCACAGCTTGCAGTGAGAACCCGCAACTGTCTATTATCACTCCCCGCTGGAAGGTGCCTTATATTCTCCACTTCTCTCTCAATCTCACAAAGAGAATACCCAAATGAATGACAAGCGATACCAAATATTCCTTAGTTCGACTTTTATTGATCTTCGAGAAGAGAGACAGGCCGTCTTAGACGCCATACTTCAACTTCGGCATATTCCTGCTGGAATGGAGATATTTCCTGCGGCAAATTCGACCCCTTGGCAGCTAATTCGAAGTATAATTAATGACTCTGACTACTACGTGCTCATAATAGGTGGGCGCTATGGGTCTGTTGACGAAAGTGGGTTAAGCTACACACAGCGAGAATATGACCTCGCAGTAGAATTGAAAAAACCGGTGCTTGCGTTTCTGCACGCAGATCCCAGTGCACTTCCCGTCGTGAAGAGCGAAATAGACAAGAAGGCCAAGAAACGACTGGATGAATTTCGTAAGCGTGTCGACAATCGCCATACACGCAAATATTGGCGCGATACTACTGACCCTCCAGACCCAAGTTATTGTTGCGCTAACCTGGGCTATCCAAACTCATCCCGCGACGGGTTGGGTCAGAGCAGTTGGATACAATGACGACGAACTCCTGAGGCGACTCGCAAATTTGCAGGAGAGGTTCGAGTCCGCTGAGCGAGAGATCGACGCGCTGCGGCAGCAACTGGGGGAAGTTGCGGACGCGTCGAGGTACTCTCAGGGGGATGATAAGGTCGACATCCCATTCCAACTCGACAAGCATGCAGTCCTTGATGAAGATGATCAAAGGATCGCTTCGTCAAACGTACGGCTCTCTTGGGATGAGATTTTCTTTGGAATCGGGCGAGAGTTAATGTCGATCGCCCGCGACTATGAACTAAGAAAGGCACTTTCACGCGTAATCTTTGGCGCGTACTCGGGCGGTGCCGAATCTCTGAAGAGGACCTATTCTGATTACCAGATAGCCCAGCTTCCGGAAAAATGTCGCGTAACAAACGCAACTCTGCAAACGATCGTAAACCAGTTCGCCGCGTTGGGTTTGATCGAACCTCAGCTAGTATCGCGAACGAGGACAGATGATTCCAAACGTACTTACTCGACGCTCGAGGACGGCTGGCGACTCACTGCAAAGGGGCGGACGAAATACTTTTCTGCAGTTGCCGTGCGGAAGGTAACAAATCAAGAAAAACAGTAGCAAGGATGATCTACTAGATTCAGAAGGCCCCTACCGCGTCGGCACTGGGTGTTCGCCGCGGTAGTCGTAGAAGCCGCGCTGCGTCTTTCGGCCGAGCCAGCCGGCTTCGACATATTTCACCAGGAGCGGGCACGGGCGGTATTTCGAATCTGCGAGGCCCTCGTGCAGCACCTGCATGACGGCGAGACAGGTGTCGAGGCCGATGAAGTCGGCGAGCTGCAGCGGGCCCATCGGGTGGTTGGCGCCGAGGCGCATGGCGGTGTCGATCGCATCGACCGAACCGACACCCTCGTAGAGCGTATAGACCGCCTCGTTGATCATCGGCAAAAGGATGCGGTTGACGATGAAGGCGGGGAAATCCTCCGACATCGTCGCCGTCTTGCCGAGCCGGATGACGAAGGCCTTGGCGGCCTCGAACGTGTCGTCCTTGGTCGCAATGCCGCGAATGAGCTCGACGAGCTGCATGCGCGGAACCGGATTCATGAAATGCATGCCGATGAAGCGTTCGGGATTGGAGGTGACCGAGGCGAGGCGCGTGATCGAGATCGACGAAGTGTTCGAGGCAAGGATCGCCTCGGGCTTCATGAAGGTGCGGAGCGAGGTGAAGATCTTGCGCTTGAGCTCTTCGTTCTCCGCAGCCGCCTCGACGACGAGATCGCAGTCGGCGAGCTTGTCGAGCGTCGGCGCAACTTGAATGCGCTCGAGGACCGCCTTGCGCCCCGGTTCGTCCAGCTGACCCCGCTGCACCTGACGCGACAGATGGCCGTTGATTGTCGCCAACGCCGCATGCACTCGGTCCTCGGAGACGTCATTGAGAAGCACGGTCATGCCGGCCTGGGCCGCGACCTGCGCGATCCCGGCGCCCATCTGCCCCGCGCCGATGACGCCGACCGTGTCGATGTTGAGTGCCATGACTGTCAATCCACCAAGCCGCCCCGGTCGCGGATCATAGACGAGCGTGAGCGGCCGTCCAGCCGGACGCCTCCGCCTTTTGTGCTGTCCTGCGGGACTTACCGCCCGATCTTGGCGAGTTCGGCGGTGAGTTCGGGCAGCGCTTGATAGAGGTCGGCGACGAGGCCGTAGTCGGCGACCTGGAAGATCGGCGCCTCCTCGTCCTTGTTGATCGCGACGATGACCTTCGAATCCTTCATGCCCGCCAGATGCTGGATCGCGCCCGAAATGCCGACCGCGATATAGAGCTCCGGCGCAACGACCTTGCCGGTCTGGCCGACCTGCCAGTCGTTGGGCGCGTAGCCGGCGTCGACCGCGGCGCGAGAGGCGCCCATGGCGGCGCCCAGCTTGTCCGCGACCGGCTCGATATAGGTCTTGAAATTCTCGGCCTTCTGCATTGCGCGTCCGCCCGAGATGATGATCCTGGCCGACGTCAGCTCCGGCCGGTCGGACCTGGCCAGCGCCTCGCCGACGAAGGACGAAACCCCGGGATCGGCGGCCGCCGCGACCGCTTCGGTCGGCGCGGAGGCGCCCTGGCCCGTTGCAGCGAAAGAGGCGGTGCGGACCGTGACGACGATCTTCGAATCGGTCGCTTCGACCGTCTGGATCGCGTTGCCGGCGTAGATCGGCCGCTCGAAGGTCTTGGGGCCCAGAACCTTGGTGATGTCGGAGACCTGCATCACGTCGAGAAGGGCGGCGACGCGCGGCATGACGTTCTTGGCGTTCGCGGTTGAAGGCGCGACGATCGCGTCGTAGCCGGGAGCGAGCGAGACGATCAGCGCGGCAAGCGGTTCGGCGAGCGCGTGAGCGTAGACGCCCGAGTCCGCGATGCGCACCCTGGCGACGCCGGCAAGCTGAGCGGCGCTCGCAGCGGCCGCGCCGACGTTCTGACCAGCGACAAGCACGTCGACCGGCGCGCCCAGTTCGACCGCGGCGGTCAGCGCGCGCGCGGTCATGTCGCTGAGCTGTCCATTGACGACTTCCGCCAGAAGAAGGGTCGCCATCAGATCACTCCCGCTTCGTCGTGCAGTTTGGCCACGAGTTCCGCCACCGTCTTCACCTTCACCCCGGCCTTGCGGCCGCCGGGCTCAGCCGTCTTGAGGACTTTGAGCCGCGGCGCGACGTCGACGCCGTAATCGGCCGGCGTCTTCTCGTCGATCGGCTTCTTCTTCGCCTTCATGATGTTCGGGAGCGAGGCGTAGCGCGGCTCGTTGAGCCTGAGGTCGGTGGTGACGATCGCCGGCAGCTTCAGCGAAACGGTCTGCATGCCGCCGTCGACTTCGCGCGTGACCTCGACCGCGCCGTCGCCGATCACGACTTTGGAGGCGAAAGTGCCCTGGCCCCAGCCGGTCAGCGCCGCGAGCATCTGTCCCGTCTGGTTGCTGTCGTCGTCGATCGCCTGCTTGCCCATGATGACGAGGCCCGGGCTTTCGGCGTCGGCGACGGCCTTCAAGAGCTTGGCGACCGCCAGCGGCTCGACGAGCGCGTCGGTCTTGATCAGAATGCCGCGGTCGGCCCCCATGGCGAGCGCGGTGCGGATGGTTTCGCTGGCCTGCGCCGGGCCGATCGAGACGATCACCACCTCGGTCGCCTTGCCCCCTTCCTTCTGGCGGAGACCCTCCTCGACGGCAATCTCGTCGAACGGGTTCATCGACATCTTGACGTTGGCGAGCTCGACGCCCGATCCATCGGCCTTGATCCGGATCTTGATGTTGTAGTCGACCACCCGCTTGACCGGCACGAGAATCTTCATGGGCGGGGCAACTCCCTATTGCTCGGCAATTCGAGGCCGAACCCCTAATCTCGGCTTTTGCGCAAGTCAACGCGACCTGGAATCCGGTCTCTGGTCGTTCGGAAGACGTTTCTTTGGCGAAAATGTCGTCGCGCCTATGCCCCGGCGAGATGCGCCCGCTCCGCCGCGCCCAGGTCCGCGTCTCCGCACATTTTTCAGGCAGCTCCGACCGTTGAACCCAATTTTATTTCGACGCGCGCCGCGCAATTGACAGACGCGCAAAACTGGCGGCAAGTCGGTGGAACGACAGCCCGTCTGCAAAGGAACGGTCAATCGTTGTCAGGGGAAGGGCGCCCACACTAGAGGAAACGGAAAAATGAGTGAACTGGACTACTGGAACGGACGGCTGCTCAAGGGCGCCGTATCGCGCCGCGAGTTCATGGGCCGCGCCGCCGCGCTCGGCGCCTCGAGCCTCGCGATTTCGACCATGCTGGCGAGCGCCGACGCGATCGCCGCCGAGACGCCCAAGAACGGCGGCACGTTGCGGCTCGGCCTCGGCGGCGGCAGCACCACCGACAGCATCGACGTCACCTCCTACAACGACTCGGTGATGATCGACGTCGCGCCTGGTCTGTTCGACGGCATCATCGAATGGGGGGAAGATGGCAGGCCGCATCCGGATCTGGCCGAGAGTTTCGAGCCGAAGAACGGCGCGAAGGACTGGATCTTCAATCTCCGCAAGGGGATCAAGTTCTCGAACGGCCAGGAGTTCAATGCCGACGACGCCATCTACTCGCTCAACCTGCACCGGGGCGACACCAAGTCCGGCGGAGCCGGCTCGCTGAAGCCGATCACCGACGTCAAGAAGCTGGACAAATATCAGATTCAGCTCTCGCTCGCCGCGCCCGACGCCGACCTGCCCTATTCGCTGACCGACTACCACGTCAAAATGGTGCCGGATGGGTTCAAGGATTGGGCGAAGCCGGTCGGCACCGGGCCCTTCAGCCTCGACAAGTACGATCCGGGCGTGCGCATCTCGCTCAAGAAGACCCGCGACTACTGGAAGGAAGGGCGCGGCCATCTCGACGCGGTCGAGATCACGGTCATCAACGACGGCTCCGCGCGGCTCAACGCTCTCATCTCCGGCCAGATCGACGCGATCAACCGGGTGGATCACAAGGCCGTGGCGCTGCTGTCGAAGAGCCCCAAGATCCAGATCGTGCGCGCGCCGGGCGGTTGGCATGCGGTGATTGCCATGCAATGCGATAAGGCGCCTTACGACAATGCGGACATCCGCATGGCGATGAAGCTTGCGACCGATCGCGAGCAGATCCTCAAGGCGCTGTTCAGCGGCTACGGCACGGTCGGCAACGATCATCCGATCCCGCCGACCGATCCCTACTTCAACAGCGAATTGCCGCAACGCAAGTACGATCCAGAGAAAGCTGCCGCCTTTCTCAAGAAGTCGGGAATCGCCGATCCGAAGATCCTGCTGCAGGCGTCCGACGCGGCGTTCAACGGCGCTGTGGACGAGGGCGCGCTGCTTCAGGCCAGCGCCGCCAAGGCGGGGATCAAGGTCGACCTGAAGAAGGAGCCGGCCGACGGTTTCTGGGACAACGTTTGGCTCAAGGGCGCGTTCGTCTCCAGCTACTGGGGCGGCCGGGCGGCGGCGACGCAGATGCTGTCGGTCGCGTATGCCGCCAACGCGCCCTGGAACGAGACGCACTGGAACAACGAAAAGTTCGAGAAACTGCTCGCCGACGCGCGCGGCGAGACCGACGAAGCCAAGCGCAAACCCTACATCTGGGAGATGCAGGCCCTGCTCAACGAGCAGGGAGGCGCGATTATTCCCGTGTTCAAGGACTGGCTCGACGCGCACCTCGACAAAGTCGGGGGGCATACGCCTCACGGCGGCTTCGACATGGACAATGGCTACATCACGCAGAAGGCCTGGATCAAGACCTGATCGCCTAGCAGCGCGCCCGCTCCTTGGGGCGGGCGCGCATTGCGCCTCGCGCGCTTCGTCCCTCGCCGCGCTGAGCGCGGGGATTCCCCGCGGTTTGGCTATCGGCTCGACGTAGCAGCGACGGCGGCGGCCCCATCGAGGCGCCGCGAGAGAGGCATGGCGCGACGCGCAACCGCGAGACGGGGGGCGGACGTAGTGTTGAAGCTTGTGATCCAGCGATTCGGCCTGGGCATCCTGACGTTGCTCGGCGCGTCCCTCCTGATTTTTGCAGGGACGGAGATGATGCCGGGCGATCTCGCATCGGCGATCCTGCAAAATACCGCGACGCCGGAAAGCTTGGCCAAGCTGCGTCTCGACCTCGGACTTGATCGGTCGGCAGTCCTGCGGTTCTTCGACTGGCTGTTCGGCGCGCTGCACGGCGATTTCGGCCATTCGCTCGCCAACGGGCGCGACGTGCTGACCGAGATCGCGCCGCGCTTCGCCAATACGATGTTCCTCGCCGCCTACGCGGCGATTGTCGCAGTGCCCCTGGCGGTCGGCTTAGGCGTGCTGGCCGCGATTTGGCAAGGCGGATGGTTCGACCGGCTGATCAATCTCATCACGTTGATGACGATCTCCGTGCCCGAATTCTTCCTCGCCTATATCCTCATCAAATATGTCTCGGTGGATCTCGGCTGGTTTCCCTCGCTCGCCAACGTGACGCCGGACATGGGTTTCGGCGACCGTCTCTACTATGCGTTCCTGCCGATGTTGACGCTAGTGCTCGTCATCGTCGCGCACATGATGCGCATGACCCGCGCCTCGGTGCTTTCGGTGATGGCGAGTCCCTACATCGAAATGGCGACTTTGAAGGGACTGACGAAGTCGCGCATCGTGGTGCGCCACGCGCTTCCGAATGCGCTCGCGCCCATCATCTCGGTGATCGCGCTGGACTTGGCCTATCTCATCGTCGGCGTGGTCGTCGTCGAAACCGTCTTCGTCTACCCCGGCCTCGGCCAGTTGATGGTGGACGAAACGTCGAAACACGATGTGCCAGTCGTGCAGGCCTGCGGACTGATCTTCGCCGCGACGTTCATTCTGTTCAACCTGATCGCCGACATTCTCGCCATTCTGTCCAACCCGCGCCTGAGGCAACCTCGTTGAGGGAACCGCGACGTCGATCGGCTTCGACGGGAGGCGTCTTGCCGTAAACGGCGCAATCCGGGATCGGGCGCCGACGAAAGTTCGAAAAGCGGTCGCACTGGATCGCAGGGAATTGAGCAATGCGCTTGTTCGGGTACAAACTTAGCGTGTGGGCGCAGATCGGTCTGGCGATTGTCCTGATCAATCTTTTCGTCGCCATTTTTGCGCCGCTCATTGCGCCGTTCGGCCAGGCTGACGTCCTCGGCGACGCTTACAGCGAACCCGACGCACAGCACTGGTTGGGGCTCGACAATTTGGGCCGTGATATCTTGAGCCGCCTGATATATGGGGCCCGTCTGTCGATCGGCCTTTCCCTCGTCATCACGATGCTATCTTTCGCGATCGGGATTATCTGCGGTTTCGGGGCCGCAGTCGCCGGCGGCTGGGTCGATATGGCGCTCGCCCGGCTGGTCGACCTGCTGCTCTCGATGCCGACGTTCATTTTTGCGATGGTCATCCTGTCGGTGGCCGGAAGCTCGTTTCCCGCGCTCATACTCACGATCGCGATCCTCGATTCCCCCAAAGTCTTCCGCCTCGCACGCTCGGTCGCAATGAACGTCGTCAGTCTCGAATTCGTCGAAGCGGCGCGGTTGCGCGGCGAGGGCTGGTGGTGGATCGTGACGCGGGAGATTCTGCCCAATTCCGTGCCGCCGCTGACGGCCGAATTCGGCCTTCGTTTTTGCTTTACGTTTCTGTTCATAGCGACGCTCAGCTTTCTCGGCCTTGGTGTGCAACCGCCCGCCGCGGATTGGGGCGGCATGGTCAAGGACCTGCGCGACATGATCAGCCTGGGAAGCGCCACTCCGCTATACCCCGCCGCGGCGATCGCGATCCTTTCGATCGGCGTGAATTTTGTCGTAGATTGGATTCTGTCAATTCACTCCAGAGGCCAGGGAGAAGGCGCATGAGTTCGCAGCCCGAGGTTGATTCCCGCACCCAAGACAATTCCGTCATCCTCGACGTTCGCGGCATGCGCGTCGCCGTGCGCACCGACGCCGGCGACGGCCCCGTGCTGGTCGACGATGTCTCGCTCCAGCTTCGCCGCGGCGAAGTGATCGGGCTTATCGGCGAATCGGGGGCGGGGAAGTCGACCATCGGCCTCGCCTCGATGGGCTACACGCGCCGCGACTGCTATATCGTTGGCGGCAACATCATTTTCGGCGACACGGACATCCGGGCGATCGGCATGGATGAGCGCCGCGCGTTGCGCGGGCCGAAGATCGCCTATATCGCGCAGAGCGCGGCCGCCTCGTTCAACCCGGCGCACACGCTGATGGAGCAGGTCTGCGAGGCGTCGGTCCGCCATGGCGTGATGACCCGCGCCGAGGCGCGCGCCAGGGCGATCCAGCTGTTCCGGGAGCTCGATCTTCCCAATCCCGAGACTATCGGCTCGCGCTATCCCCACCAGGTGTCCGGTGGGCAGTTGCAGCGCGTGATGGCGGCGATGGCGATGGTCGCAAAGCCCGACATCCTGATCTTCGACGAGCCAACCACCGCCCTCGACGTGACGACCCAGGTCGAGTGCCTGGCCGCATTCCGCAAGCTTATCCGCGAACACGGCACCGCCGCGCTCTACATCACCCACGATCTTGCCGTCGTCGCCCAGATCGCGGATCGGATCATGGTGCTCAAGCGCGGCAAGATGGTCGAGTTCGGGGATTCGCGACAGATCCTGCAAGAGCCGAAAGAGGAATATACCCGCCGCCTGGTGACTGAGCGCGTCGCCGGCCATGCGTTCGCTGACGCGAACGCCACAAATGCAGTCCCCATTCTGGCCATCGAGCATGTCAGCGCAAACTATCCGGGCAAGCCGAAAGTCATTGACGACGTCAGCCTGGACGTTCGCAAGGGCGATACGGTGGCTGTCGTCGGTGAATCGGGCTCGGGCAAATCGACCCTGGCGCGCGTCGTGACGGGGTTGCTGCCGCGCGTGGCCGGCGACGTGCGGTTCAACGGCGTCAGCCTGCCGCCCCGGCTCAAGGACCGAAGCAAAGATCAGCTGCGGCGGGTGCAAATGATCTACCAGATGCCGGATGTCGCGCTGAACCCCCAGCACACGCTGCTCGATACGATCGGCAGGCCGGTCGCCTTCTATTTCAACCGTTCGCGCGAGGAGGTGCGCGCGCGCGTCGCCGAACTGCTGCGGCAGATGGATCTGCCGGAGACCTTCATCACCCGGAAGACCAGCGAACTGTCGGGCGGACAAAAGCAGCGGGTGTCGATCGCGCGGGCGCTGGCGGCCGAGCCGGACCTCATCATCTGCGACGAGGTCACCTCCGCGCTCGATCAGCTCGTCGGCGAAGAGATTCTGCGTCTTCTCAAGAAGCTGCAGAACGATCTGGGCGTCGCCTATCTGTTCATCACCCACGACCTTGGCACGGTGAAGCGCATCGCCAACAAGGTTGCGGTCATGCTCAAGGGCAAAGTCGTGGCGGGCGGCGACACGGCGACGGTGTTCGCGCCGCCCTATCATCCCTACACGCAGCTGCTTCTGTCTTCCGTCCCCGAGATGCGGCCGGACTGGCTCGACGAGGTTCTCGCCGCGCGCGCCACCGGCCAGGCGACGACTGCGGCGCTCCTGCGGGCGCCGTGAAAGCATAGCCGGCGGCCGTCGTTCGGGGACAGGCGGACTACCCTTGCCGGACCTGAAAATCATTTCTATACCGCCCTGAAGCCGGAGGACGAGCGGGCCTATCGAGCGCGGTTCGGCCGGACGGCTCGCACCCCCGGCCCGTTCATTGCATGGCTCAAAACGCCGACGAACCGGTCGTGCGACGAGAGAGGACGATTCTGGATGCGCGCGCCGGGCGGACCCCGTCTGTTGCTGCGGCGGCTTCGCGAGGTCATGGCGGAGCCCGTCACAGCCCAGGCGCGCCTCGACCGCATCGTCGTCCTCATCGCCTCCAACATGGTGGCGGAGGTCTGCTCCCTCTACGTAGTGCGCGCCGACGGCGCCATGGAATTGTTCGCTACGGAAGGCCTCAACCGTGAAGCCGTCCATCTGACCACCATGCGGCCGGGGGAGGGCCTGGTCGGTCTCATCGCGTCCAGCGCCGAACCGTTGGCGCTGTCCGACGCGCAGCATCATCCGGCGTTCTCCTACAAGCCCGAGACCGGCGAAGAGATCTACCAGTCTTTCCTCGGCGTCCCGGTTTTGCGTGGCGGCGCGACGATCGGTGTGCTCGTGGTGCAGAATCGGGCGCGGCGCACCTACTCGGAAGAAGAAGTCGAAGCGCTGCAGACCACGGCGATGCTTCTCGCCGAGATGATCGCCTCGGGCGAGCTGCAGGGAATGGCGGCGCAAGGCGCGCCGATCGCCAGCCGAGGGCCCCTGTCGCTCAAGGGGCTCGGCATTGCCGATGGCCTCGGCCTCGGCCACGTTGTCATGCACCAGCCGCGCGTGGCCGTCTCCAAGATCGTGGCGGACGACGTCGAGTCGGAACTGCAGCGCCTGGAGACGGCGATCGGCGCAATGCGCGCCTCCGTCGACGACCTCATCGACCGCAGCGATGACGGAGTCTCGGGCGAACACCGCGACGTGCTGGAAGCGTTCCGCATGATCGCGCACGACCGCGGCTGGCTCCGTCGTCTGCGCGAGGCGGTAAGCTCGGGCCTCACCGCCGAAGCCGCGGTCGAGCGAGTTCAAAACGACGCGCGAGCCAAGCTGCAGCGACAAACCGATCCCTATCTGCGCGACCGGCTGCATGATTTGACCGACATCGCCAACAGGCTTCTCCATCAGCTTGCTGGACAGAGCCTCGTTCTGTTGCCCGAAGAACTGCCGGAAAGCGCGATTCTCGTCGCGCGCTCGATGAGCCCGGCGGCGCTGCTCGATTACGACCGGGCGCGTCTCCGCGGACTTGTGCTCGAGGAGGCCGGCGCCTCGAGCCATATCGCGATCGTCGCGCGAGCGCTCGCGGTGCCAGCGGTCAGCGACATCCCCAACATTTCAGAAATCGTCGAACAGGGCGACGCGATCATCGTCGACGGCGATACTGGCGAGATTCACCTGCGGCCGCCGGCGGACGTGGAAGCGGCCTACGCTGAAAAGGCGCGCATGCGCGCCCGCAAGCAGGCGCAATTCCGCGCACTACGCGACGTTCCCACCATCACCCTCGACGGCGTCGCGATCGGACTGCACATGAACGCGGGGTTGCTCGTCGACATGCCGCATCTGGCGGAAACCGGCGCAAAATCGATCGGCCTCTTCCGCACCGAATTGCAGTTTATGCTGGTCTCGCGGTTCCCAAGACCCGGCGCTCAGGAGAAGCTTTATCGCGCCATTCTCGAGGCGGCCGGGGACCGGCTTGTCACCTTCCGCACGCTCGACATCGGCGGCGATAAACTCTTGCCCTATATGAAGGGACTCGAGGAGGAAAACCCAGCGCTCGGTTGGCGCGCGCTACGTATCGGCCTCGATCGGCCCGCCCTTTTACGAATGCAGTTTCGAGCCTTTATCCGCGCGAGCGCGGGGCGCGACCTCAGGGTGATGGCGCCGATGGTCTCGACCGTCGAGGAATATAAGACGGCGAGGGCGCTCTTCGAGCGAGAGCTTGACTGGAGCGCGAGCCACGGTTACGAGCCGCCCCGCTCGGTCAAGCTCGGCGTCATGGTCGAGGTGCCGTCGCTGCTGTGGCAGCTCGACGAAATCGCCGCATCCGCCGACTTTCTCTCCGTCGGCTCGAACGATCTCATGCAATATCTCTACGCCGTCGATCGCGACAACCGCCGGGTCGCCAACCGTTTCGATCCGTTGAGCGTCGGCTTCCTGAGAGCCCTGCGCTCGATCGCCCAGGCCGGCGCGCGAGCCGGAACGCCGGTGACGCTATGCGGCGAGATCGGTGGCCGGCCGCTCGAAGCGATGGCGCTGATGGCGATCGGCTACCGAGATCTCTCGATGTCGGCGACCTCGATCGGGCCGGTCAAGGCGATGACGCTGACGCTCCCGATCTACGAGATCGCGCGCGAGATCGAGGCGATGCTGACCGCGGGGCGCGCCGAGGCCTCGCTACGCGAGTCGCTGCGCGCGCTCGCCGAGCGCTTCAAAGTGCGCCTATAGCGCCGAAGCGCGCCCTCGCCCGCCGCTCTCTTTTCGGGTCCTCGCATGGCCGCCAACGACAATCTCGAACTCATCCTGCGCCGCCACGAGGAAATTGGCGCGCGCCTCACCGAGGGCGTCGGCGGCGCCGAATATTCCGCGCTCTCGAGGGAGCTCAGCGAGCTCGAGCCGGTGGTCGCGGCGATCAAAGCTTTCCGCGCCAAGGAGAAGGAGCGCGCCGATCTCGAGGCGATGCTGAAGGATCCCGGCCTGGACCCGGAGATGCGGGCGATGGCGAGCGCGGAGCTCGCCGCCGCCGGGACAGAGTCCGAAGCCATGGCCAAGGCGATCCGCGTCTCGCTTCTGCCGAAGGACGCCGCCGACGAGGGCGGGGCGATCCTCGAGGTGAGGGCCGGCACGGGCGGCGACGAGGCGGCGCTCTTCGCCGGCGATCTCTTCCACATGTATGTCAAATACGCCGAGCAGAAGCGCTGGACAGTAGAGGTCCTGTCGATGAGCGAAGGGACGGCGGGCGGATACAAGGAAATCGTCGCCGAGATTGCCGGGCGCGGCGTTTTCGCACGACTCAAATTCGAAAGCGGCGTGCACCGCGTTCAGCGCGTTCCCGCGACCGAGACCCAGGGGCGGATCCACACCTCTGCGGCGACAGTCGCGGTCCTGCCCATCGCGGAAGAGGCCGATTTCGTCATCAACGAGGCCGATCTGAAGATCGACACCATGCGCTCGAGCGGCGCCGGCGGCCAGCACGTCAACAAGACCGAATCGGCAATCCGCATCACCCATCTGCCGACCGGGGTCGTCGTCGCGATGCAGGAGGAGCGCTCCCAGCACCGCAACCGCGCGAAGGCGATGGCGCTGCTCCGTTCCCGCATCCTTGACGCGCGCAACAAGAAGCTCGACGCCGACCGGGCGCAGGAGCGGCGGTCGCAGGTTGGGTCTGGTGACCGCTCGCAGCGCATTCGCACCTACAACTTCCCACAAGGGAGGGTTACCGACCATCGCGTGAACCTGACTCTCTATTCACTCGAGCGCATCATGGAAGGCGAAGGGCTCGACGAGATCATCGACGCGCTGACCGCCGAGCGCCAGGCCGAGTTGCTCGCCCAGCAGGCGGCCTTGTGACCGGGACGCCGCGTCCGCCTCCATTTTCTCCTGGCATGCGCATCGGCCTCCTGGGCGGCTCGTTCAATCCGCCGCACGAGGGCCATGCGCTCGTCACCCGCCTCGCGCTGGCGCGGCTCCGCCTCGACCGTGTCTGGTGGCTGGTGACGCCGGGAAATCCGCTCAAATCGAAGGCAGAGCTTGCCGCGCTGCAGGCCAGGGTCGAAGCCGCCCGCCGGCTCGTCGCGGGCCCGCGCGTGGCGGTGACGGACATCGAGTCCGAGATTGGCGCCCGTTACACCTACGAGACGCTCGCGTGGCTCACCCGGCGGGCGCCGCATGTCCGGTTCGTCTGGATCATGGGCGCGGACAATCTGAGGCAGTTCCATCTCTGGCGCCATTGGCGCGCCATCGCCGACCTTACGCCGATCGCGGTCGTCGACCGGCCGGGCTCCACCCTGCGGGCCATATCGAGCCGAGCCGCGATCGCGCTTGCGCCCTGGCGCGTAGCGGAGGGCGAGGCGCCGCGGTTTGCCGATCTCGATCCGCCAGCGCTCATCTTCCTGCATGGGCCGCGCTCGGAACTGTCGTCCACCCTGTTGCGCGGCGGCCGGCCGGACATATCCGGCCTGGCTGGTCGGCGCGAGGCTGGCTAGTCGTCGTGCTCCCCGGTCGACGACGTCGGCTCCGGGTCGATGCTCGGTCCGGCGCCGGCCGGCAGGACGGGCGGGGCAGGATCGGCCTCGCCGATCGCCGACGGCGGCAGGGCGCCATTGGGCCCGTCGACCGGACCCGCCGACGACGCGGGCGCCAGGGCGACGGCGTTGGCGTTCCCGAGATGGGCTATATCGAGCGGCTCTTCGATCTCGGGCGCGGGCGGCAAGCCGTCGGGGGCGGCGGGCGGAGGCAGAAGGTTCGGCGCGGGCGTCGGCTTGCAGATGCGGCGCGGCCCGGTGTTGGTCGCGCCGTGGTTGGCGAGGTCGAGATGGATGTGGTTATAGTGAAAGACGTCGGCGCCCGGACCGAGCACGGTGTTGAAATACTGGCATGCGCCGGCGTGGACCTCGTGCAGAAAGGCGGCCTCCTGGGTATCGCTATTCTTCCAGTCGCGGACAAATGAAAACGTACGCCCGTCGGCCAAGGTGAAGCCCGCGACGTCGACGGCGTTGCCGAACGCGTGTTCGGAGAGCCGCGCGCCCTCGATGTTGTCGATCGAGCGGCAGCTATAGGCGCCGAAGACGTTGAGGGTCGCGACCTTCTGCCCGAAGCGAGCCTCAGCGTCCGGCTGCACGATGTCGTTGAGCCAGGCTTCCAGCGCCGGGATCATCGGGCAATCGATGACGAGCGCTTTGTCGACCGCGACCTTGCCGTCGGCGAGCGCTGCGACCTTCAGCGGGCGCGTCATTCCGCAAATGCCCGGGCCCTCGATCTCGTTCATGGGAACGATGGACTGGGACGGCGTGACGAGCTTCCTGGCGAAGCAGGCGTTTTCCGCCTGGGTGCGCCAGATCGGCCGCTCGGGACGGCTGAAGAAGCCGCAGCCCGAAAGCGACAGGACCGCGATGAACGCCGGGACTGATGGCCATACGCGACGCGCCATCATTTCAATCTGCACGGTTTGTTTAAAGAATCGCTTTACGATTCGGGCCTTGGCCGCGATTTCGAGTGCGCTCGGGGCGCCATCGCGCCGCCGCACTTTTCGCCCAAGAGGCCCGCGCGGTAGGATCAGGCCGCAGAGGAGAACCGAGTCTTTGGGCTGCGCGCGAGGCAAATGGCGGTTGGCGGCGCTGGGGCTCGCGCTCGGCGTCCTGGCGGCCGCGCCGGCGAGCGCCCATCCTCATGTGTGGATTACGGTGAAGAGCGAGATCGCGTTTGCTCCGGACGGCAAGGTCACCGCGGTCGTCCACGACTGGGTGTTTGACGAAATGTATTCGGCTTTCGCGACGCAGGGGCTCGCCAAACCCGGAGAACTCGTCAAGCGCGAGCAGCTCGCCCAGCTCGCCCAGGAAAACGCCGGGAGCCTCGCCGAGATCGGCTACTTCACAACGCTGAAGATCGGCGGCAAACCGGTTGAGTTCGGCTCGGTGACGGATTACTGGATGGAGGAGCGGCCCGACCATCTGGTCGAGTTCCACGTCACGCTGCCGCTGAAGACGCCCTCGCCGCTCGCGAAGTTCGTCACTCTGCGGGTAGCCGACCCGGAATATTTCATCGATTTCGAATTCGACGACAAGAACCCAGTGAAGCTCCTCTCCCCGCCCCCCGGCTGCTCGGCCACCGTCGCCAGGCCGAAACCCCTCGAAGACGCGGACAAAACAAAGTTGAGCGAATCCTTCTTCACCAATCTTTCACCCGGAACCAATTTCGGCTTCAAGATGGCGAGCAGCGCCATTATCGCGTGCCCATGACCAAGCCGCAAACAGTCGCGATCGCGTCCGCCGTCTGGTTCGCGTCCGCCGCGGCGGCGCTGGCTCAAATTGCGTCGAGGCCGTTTTCGGTCGCGGGCGGCGAGGGCGGGGGTGGGGCCGAGGGCGGCGTCACCGGCTGGCTGATCGCCGAACAATCGCGCCTCACTCATCTGATGGCGGCGAAGGTGCACGCACTGCATGGCGATCCGAGGGCCGTCTGGGGACTGATCGCGTTTGGCCTGGCCTACGGCGTATTCCACGCGGCAGGACCGGGGCACGGCAAGGCGGTGATCGCCTCCTACATGCTCGCCAACGAGCGTTCGCTGAAGCGCGGCGCGCTGCTCTCACTGCTCGCGGCGTTGTTGCAGGCGTCGGTGGCGATCGCCCTTGTCGGCGCGGCCGGTTTCATCTTCAACGCCACCGCCTTGGAGATGAACCGCGCCGCCAACTGGATCCAGTTTGCAAGTTACGGCGCCGTCGCCGCCATCGGCCTCTGGCTCGTCTGGCGAAAGGGCGGCGCGCTCGTCGCAGCGGTGCAACGCCATTTCGAACGCGCGCAGGCGCTGGCCGCCGCGCCGGCATACGCCGGCGTCGACTGGAACGCCGCCGCGCTGGCGCTGCCCACAGCTCAATTCCGGGCGGCGTCACCGGGCGTCGCCTCGCCTGGGCCGAAGGAATGCGGCCATGCCCATGCGCCCGCCCCCGCCTTGCTGGATGGCGCGTACTCCTGGCGCGACGCCGCCGGGACGGTGATCGCCGCAGGCGTGCGCCCCTGTTCAGGCGCGATCCTCGTGCTGGTGTTCGCGCTGGCGCAGGGTCTGTTCGCCGCCGGGGTCGAGGCGACGTTCGCGATGGCGCTCGGCACCGCGGTGACCACGGGTGCGCTCGCCTCGATCGCCGTGTTCGCCAAGTCGACGGCGATGCGCCTGGCGGCCGGCGAGAATTCGCGCGCCGCTCTCGTGGCGCGGTGCTTCGAATTCGCCGCCGCGCTTGTGGTGCTGGCGTTCGGCGTGGCGCTCCTCATGTTCGGGGCGCGCGGCGGGGCGTAAGGCCAGCTGCATCCACGCGCCAATTCCATCGCGGTTTTGTGCGATTTCAAACGCGTGCGGCGCCGGCTTCTCCGCGCCTCATCCTTCGGGCGCGCCTTTGCGCGCCGCTCAGAATGAGAGCTTTGGCTTGCTCACCGCCCGTAAAGGCCAGTCAGCGTCGCTTTCGCCAGCGTGTGCCCATGCACGTTGAAGCCGACGACCGCGGGCGAGGCGCTGGCGTCGACGCCGAGCTTGTCGACGTCGAGCGCGTAGACGGTGATCTGGTAGTGATGCGGCCGGCCCTTCGGCGGACAGGGACCGCCGTAGCCGATCGAGCCGAAGTCGTTGCGCACCTGAACCGCGCCTGCTGGGAGCCCCGTTCCGCTCCCCACCCCTTTCGGCAGTGAGGTTACATCCGCCGGAATGTCGGCGACCCACCAGTGCCAGAAGCCGCTGCCGGTTGGCGCATCGGGGTCGTAGACGCTGACGGCGAAGCTCTTAGCGCCCTTTGGCGCGCCTGCCCAGGCGAGCGCCGGCGAGACGTTCCCTCCCGTGCAGTCCCAGCCCGGGCCCTTGTAGACCTGCTCGTCGGCGAACTTTGCGCCCGACTTGATGTCGGGGCTGGTCAGGGTCATCGCGTTCGCCGCGCTTGCGCTCACGAGTCCCGTGACCGCGAGCAAGGACAAAGCCACAATATTTCGCATGACGCTCCTCCCATTGAGCCGCCGCTCGCGGCGACGGCCGCCCGGCGTAACTGAAATATGTGCCCGCGACACTCGGCGATGCAAGCGTCGTGGAGGCGTCTCGATGGCGCCTTGTATAGGGTATGGGGGTATAATATATGGCCACCATGACCCATACCATCCGGGATAAGCAGAAGCTTCTGGCGCGGGTGAGACGCATCCGCGGCCAGGTCGAGGCGATCGAGCGCGCGCTCGACGGCGAAGCGGGCTGCGAAAAAGTGATGCACCTCATTTCCGCCGTGCGCGGCGCGACCAGCGGGCTGATGGCGGAAGTGGTCGAGGACCACGTGCGCACACATCTGGTGGACACCGAGCGCCACCCCGGCGCCTTGAACGCAGAAGCAACCGATCAACTGCTCGACGTCGTCCGGACCTACCTCAAGTGAGGCCGACATGAGACAAGAGCGCTACGCCGCCTCAGCCTTCCACAGCCACGTGTTCCTTGGCGAAGGGCACCAGGCGAGCGAACGCAAGACCTGGGCGGTGATCGTTCTCTGCACTGTCATGATGCTGGCGGAGATCATCGGCGGCTGGCTGTTCGGCTCGATCGCTCTGATCGCCGACGGATTGCACATGAGCACGCACGCCGGCGCGCTGCTGCTGGCGGCAGTCGCCTACACTTTCGCACGCCGCTACGCCGACGATCCGCGGTTCACCTTCGGCACCGGCAAATTCGGCGATCTCGCGGGCTTTTCCAGCGCACTCATTCTGGCGATGATCGCGCTTCTCATCGGCTATGAGGCCGTTGCTCGTCTGTTTGCGCCGGCGCCGATCCATTTCGCTGAGGCGATCCCGATCGCCGTGCTCGGGCTTGCCGTCAATATCGCCAGCGTCTGGCTGCTCAGCGGCGGCGACCATGGTCACTCGCACGGACATGGCCTCGGGCCTGGGCACGACCATGCGCACGACCACGACGAGTCGAAGCGGATCGCGACATGCAACGGCGAAATTGTCCTCGACGTGTTCGAGGACGGCGTTCCGCCGCGCTTCCGGCTCCACGCCGAAACGGGACTGCGGCTCGCCGCGCAGAACGCGTTGATCGAGACCGTGCGGCCGGACGGCGCGCGGCAGCTCTTCGCCTTCGTTGACCGCGGCGATTTTCTCGAGTCGGTCGACGAAATTCCGGAGCCGCATGCTTTCGCCGCCAATGTGACGATCAATGGCGAGAGCCGCGCTGTCACCTTCGAAGAGCATGTGCACGCCGGGGGCGCCGCTGCGCGCGACAACAATCTGCGCGCGGCGTTTCTCCACGTGACCGGCGATGCGGCGGTCTCGGTGATGGTGATCGTCGGCCTCGTGCTCGCGCGCGAGTTCGGCTGGGTGTGGATGGATCCGGTGGCGGGCATCATCGGCGCGTTCGTCATCGCGAGCTGGGCGCTCTCCCTCATCCGCGCCACCAGCGCGATCCTGCTCGACATGAATCCGGACCGCCGCATGGCGGACCATCTGAGGCAGGCGATCGAAAGCGAGGGCGACCGCATCGCTGATCTGCATCTCTGGCGGCTCGGGCCCGGCCATTTCGGCGCGATTGTCTCGATAGTCACGCCGAGCGCGCGAAGCGAGGCCGACTATCGCGCGCGGCTCGCCCGGTTCCGCTCGCTCTCGCATCTGACGATCGAGGTGAAGCGGGCGGCGTGAGGGGGGCGGCGCCCGGACGGCGCCGATCCGGCCTTGCCTGGAACATCATGCCGCAGCAGAGTCGGCTTGGAACCGGCTGCTATCGGTGTAATGTCGGTCAGGATGGATTGACCACAGCGCTCGACCTCGGCGTGCATCGCGCCCGCGGCGGCCCCATCCACGAATCTGGCGGAACCCGCGTAAGCGGGAGCATGAAAATCTCAGGCGAGGATGACGATCATGGCCAATGACAAGATGATGGCGCAAATGTCGAGCAAGCCCGGCTTCATCGCCGCGCTCGACCAGAGCGGCGGATCGACCCCCGGCGCCCTGCGCCTCTATGGCATTCCCGACAGCGAATACAGCGGCGACGCCGAGATGTTCCGGCTCGTGCACGAAATGCGCGTGCGCATCATGACTGCGCCAGCGTTCACCGGAGAGAAGGTCATAGCCGCCATCCTGTTCGAGCGCACGATGGACGGCGAGGCGAAGGGCAAGCCGGTTCCGGCTTACCTGTGGGAAGAGAGGGGCGTGGTTCCGATCGTCAAGGTCGACAAGGGGCTGGAAGCGGAAAAGGACGGCGTCAGCCTGATGAAGCCGATGCCGGACCTCGACAAGCTGCTCGCTCGCGCGACGAAGCTCGGCGTCTTCGGCACCAAGATGCGCTCGGTCATCAACCTGGCGTCGAGGACCGGCATCGCCGCCATCGCTAGGCAGCAGTTCGAGTTCGGCCAACAGATCTCAAGCCACGGCCTCATGCCCATCCTCGAGCCGGAGATCTCGATCAAGAGTCCCGATAAGGCCGGGGCCGAGGCGATCCTTCTCGCTGAACTGACCAAGGGGCTCGACACCTTGCCGGCTGGCTGGAAAGTGATGTTCAAGCTGACACTGCCCGAGGTTCCGGATTTCTACGCGCCCCTGATCAAGGACGAGCGCGTCGCCCGGGTCGTCGCGCTCTCCGGCGGTTACACTCGGGCGGAGGCGTGCAAACGCCTCGCCGCCAATCACGGCATGATCGCGAGCTTCTCGCGCGCCCTGGCGCAAGACCTCCGGCGATCGATGAGCGACGCCGAGTTCAATGCGGCGCTGGCCAGTTCCATCGACGAGATCTATCGAGCCTCGACCGTGAAGGTCTGACCCCGAACCCGGGACGCGAACCAAGGCCGATCGCCGTTGCCGGCCACGGAGCTTGCGTGGACGGCTCTGGCGCGGCGCTCAATCGGCGGCGAAGAGACGGGCGAACTCAGCTTCGGCCCGCTTCGCGAGGTGTGACGACGGTCAAACCTCTTCTGAAACGCCGGCCGGCGCACAAGCGCCAATGCAATCAGCGCTCCGTCGTCGGTTCCTTCTTCGCCGCGAGCGCCGGCTTCTCCAACGGACGCTTGAGATAGGCGGCGAGGCGTTCGGCGAAGGCGTCGGGCGTCTCGGCGAAGAGGCGGTCGAACTCGACCTTGGCGCGCCGCCTCAGCTTCTTCTGTTTCGCCTGAAGCTGCGCCCGCAGAAGCTCAAGCGCCTCCGGGGCGAGGCCGCCGCGCTCGGCGGCGAAGGCCGCGAGCACAGTGAAGTCGTTGAAGGCGCCGAGCGTGTCGCGCAGCGCATTCAATCCCTCGGCTTGCGCATTCAGCGCCGCAGGCCAGGCGGGAGACAGCGCCGCGAGCTGGTAGCGCAGGTCGACGACCCGCGAGCGCAGAGCATGCATCGCCGCCGGGTCGTGGCCGCGGAAGGCGAGGCGAGCGCGCCGGCGAGCCTGGGCATAGGTGCGCGCTGCGGCCTCCACGATGTCGTCCTCTTCGATGCCGCCGAGGTCCCAGGCTTCGACCCGCTTGGCGATCGCGTTGAGTTGCACCCGCGACGCGGTCGCGGCGAAGCTTGCATGCGCGCCGAGCGCGGCGGCTCGATCGCGCTCGACGGCTTCGCTCAAGAGCTTGGCGATCTCGGTGGGCGGCGCGAGACGCCGAAGGCGCTGCTCGATCACGTCGAGATCGCGCGCGCGTCCCACCCGACGTCGGGTCGCGGCGAGCGCCGCGATTGTCACCCGCGCCGGCTCGCCTAGGGATGGCAGGAAGAGGCGCGCGATTGCACGTGCCTCCTTCAAGGTCTTCCGCACATCGTGGACGCGCTCCGAGGCGTGCTGACCGCGTCCGGGGAACTGCCGCGCCGCCGCCCTCACCGATGCGGCCAGCAAGGCTTGGCAATGGAGCGGCCAGGCGCCGGCGCGCACGACGTTCAGGCCTGCGGTTCGGCCATTGATCTTGCACGCTCGCGCAGCGCGAACTTTTGCACCTTGCCGGTCGAGGTCTTTGGAATCGACTCGAACACGATGTGGCGCGGACATTTGTAGCGCGCGAGGCGCGCCCGGCACCACTCGATCAGCTCCTCCATCGTCGCCGTATGACCGGGCTTCATTTCGACGAAAGCGCAGGGCGTCTCGCCCCATTTCTCGTCCGGCCACGCCACCACAGCGGCGAGGGCCACGCCCGGGTGCTCGAAGAGCGCGTCCTCGACCTCGATCGAGGATATGTTCTCGCCGCCCGAAATGATGATGTCCTTTGAGCGGTCGCGCAGCTGAACGTAGCCGTCGGGATGCTTGACCCCGAGATCGCCGGAATGGAACCACCCGCCGGCGAAGGCCTTGTCGGTCGAGGGCTTGTTCTTGAGGTAGCCCTTCATCACGACATTGCCCCTGAACATCACCTCGCCCATCGTCGTTCCATCGGCTGGCACAGCCGTCATCGTCTCGGGGTCGAGCACGTCGAGCGCCTCGAGCGCTTGATAGCGCACCCCCTGGCGCGCTTTCAGATGCGCCTGGGCGTCGTGGTCGAGCGCGTTCCACTCGTCCTTCCAGTCGTTGACCACGGCGGGCCCGTAAACCTCGGTCAGCCCGTAGAGATGGGTCACTTCGAAGCCCGCCTCGCCCATCGCCTTGAGAACCGACGCGGGCGGGGGCGCTGCGGCGGTGAAGAAGCGCACGACATGCGGTAGGGGACGCTTTTCATCGTCGCGGGCGTTGAGCAGCACCGACATGACGATCGGGGCGCCGCAGAGATGCGTGACCTTGTGCTCGGCGATCAAATCGTAAAGCGCCTTGGCCCGCACCTGCCTGAGGCAGACATGCACGCCAGCCTTGACGCTGATCGACCATGGGAAACACCAGCCGTTGCAATGGAACATCGGCAGCGTCCAGAGATAGACCGGGTGGCGGCCCATGTCGGCTGTGACCACATTGCCCATCGCGAGCAGGTTCGCGCCCCGGTGGTGATAAACCACGCCTTTGGGATCGCCTGTCGTTCCCGAGGTATAGTTGAGCGAGATGGCGTCCCATTCGTCGCGAGGCGCCGTGCGCCGATAGGCCTCGTCGCCCTCGGCGACCAGCGCCTCGTAATCGAGGCCGCCGAGCCTCTCGCCGGGTCCGTCATATTCGGGATCGTCGTAGTCGATGACGAGCGGGCGAACCTTGGCGAGCTTCAGCGCCTGCGCCATCACGCCGGAAAACTCCCGGTCGACGACCAGCGCCTTGGCTTCGCCGTGGTCGAGCATGAAGGCGATCGCCGTTGCGTCGAGGCGGGTGTTGAGCGCGTTGAGCACTGCGCCGCACATCGGCGCGCCGTAATGGCATTCGAGCATCGCGGGCGTATTGGCGAGCATGACGGCGATCGTGTCGCCGCGGCCAAACCCGCGCCTCGCCAGCGCAGAGGCGAGCCTCTTTGACCGCGCGTGGAACTCGCGATAGCTGCGCCGAAGGCGCCCATGCGCAATCGCGAGCCGGTCCGGAAAGACCTCCGCGGCGCGCTCGAGGAAGGCAAGCGGCGTCAGCGGCTGGAAATTGGCGGCGTTGCGATCGAGATCACGATCATAAGGCGACAGGGACATAGGGCTCCTCGGGGCGAAATCTCCTTCATCATACCGTGCGTCGCGGCCTTTGGGAGAGGTTTCCCGCCTTCAGGGACGAAAGACGAAGAACCGGAAGCCAACAAAGGTCGCGATCATCGAGACCGCGACCCCGGCCGCGACGAAGAGCGGAAGGATCGCCGGCGTCACCGCGAGCCCGAAACGGGGCGCGAGAACCACGCAGGCCGAATAGACCGCAAAATTCACCGCAAGCCCCGCCGAAGCAACGAGCCAATAGCGGAGAAAAGCGCGCATCACCGGCGCGCCCGCATGGCGGAAGGTGATCGCCCGATTGAGGGCAAAATTGACGATCGTCGCGACGATGAAACCAGGCGGGCGGGCGAGTTCCGGCGACAGGCCGAGATATTTTGCGCCGGCGTAGGTGATCGCGGAGTCCACGACATAGCCCATGAGGCCGACCGCGGCGAACGAGGCCATTTGCGAGGCCGGGCGGTTTCGGGCAGGCGCGGCCGCGTGGACAGGCGAGGGTTTCCGGTCGGCGGTCATCGGATCAAACGAGCGCCAGAACCGCGTCGTAGGTCAGCTTCACGCCGATGAGAAAGGTGATCACGAGAATGATCGCGTAGAATCTGTCGGCGGCGACGCGCCGGACCAGCCATACGCCGGCGAAGGTCGAGAGGACGGCGACGGGTATCAGCAGCGCCGACACCGTCAGGTTCTGGCGGCTGAACTGGCCGAGCATGAGATAGGGCGGGAATTTGATCAGGTTGACCGCGGCGAAGAACATCGTCGCGGTGCCGGCGAACACGCGCGGCTTCAGGTTCTGGGGCATCACATAGACCTGGAAGGGCGGCGATCCGGCATGGCTGATGAAGCTGGTGAAGCCGGCGAGCGAGCCCCACAGCAGGCCGGCCGGGACGCCGGGCGTTGCGACCGCGGCAAGGCCAAGACGGTCGCGGATCAGCATGTATGCGACGAAGGCGATCGAGATCACGCCGACCGCGAGGCGCACCGCATCCTCGGTCACGCGCGCGGCCAGGAGCCAGCCGGCGGCGACCCCGATGATCGAGGCGGGGATGAGGATCAGGAGGTTCCGCGGCGAAAAGTCGCGGCGGAAGGCCCAGACGCTGACCCAGTCCTGCACGATGAGGACCGGAAGCACGATCGCCGCCGCCCTCACCGGGGATATGACAAGCGACATCATCGGCATCGCAAGCGAGCTCAACCCCGTGAATCCGCCCTTGGAGAGGCCGAGAACGATCACCGCGGGCACGGCGACCAGGTAGAATTGCATTTCGCCCGACATTCAGCGGCAAGCCTTCCGGTTGCGGCGCCCGCCGCCGATCGTCCTCGGCTCCGGGAGGCCTTTGGCCGATCGTTTGAACGACTCGCCGTTGCGTTCACGGTCCCGGAGCGCGACAATTGCGGTCGATTGGCGAGCGGAGCAGGGAGCAAAACGAATGAGCGGCTACAGGCAGACCTATGACCAGTGGCGCGCCGATCCGCAAGCCTTTTGGGCCGAAGCTGCGCGCGAGATCTCCTGGACGCGCCCGCCCGAAACGATCTTCGATCCGGATGCGGGGGTCTATGGCCACTGGTTCCCCGACGCGCGCTGCAACGCCTGCTTTAACGCGCTCGACCGCCATGTCGAAGCCGGCCGCGGCGATCAGGCGGCGCTGTTCTACGACAGTCCGGTGACCGGGACGAAGCGGACAATCACGTACGGCGAGCTCACAGACGAGACAGCGACGCTCGGCGCCGTGCTCGCCGATCTCGGGGTCGTCGCCGGCGACCGCGTGCTGATCTACATGCCGATGATCCCGGAGGCGATCGTCGCAATGCTGGCCTCAGCGCGGATCGGCGCGGTCCATTCGGTGGTGTTCGGCGGCTTCGCCGCCAAGGAGCTCGCGACCCGCATCGACGACGCCGAGCCGAAGGTGATCCTGACCGCGAGCTGCGGCATCGAGCCGGGTCGCATCGTTGAATATAAGCCGCTGCTCGACCTCGCCATCGGCCTTTCAAAGCACAAGCCGGCCTCCTGCATCGTGTTCCAGCGCCCGCAGATCGCCGCGAACATGAACGATGTGCGCGACCACGACTGGACCTCGCTCGTCGAGGCGGCGAAGGCGGCGGGCAAGCGGGCGCCCTGCGCCGATCTCGCCGCCACCGACCCCCTCTACATCCTCTACACCTCCGGCACGACCGGGGTCCCAAAGGGCGTGGTGCGCGACATCGGCGGCTATATCGTCGCGCTCAAATGGTCGATGTCGGCGATCTACAACGTCAAGCCCGGCGACACGTACTGGGCAGGCTCCGACATCGGCTGGGTCGTCGGCCATTCCTACATCGTCTACGGGCCGCTGCTGCATGGCTGCGCGAGCGTCCTCTACGAGGGCAAGCCCATCGGGACGCCCGACGCCGGGGCCTTCTGGCGGGTGATCCAGGACTATAGAGTCGCGGCCTTCTTCACCGCGCCGACGGCGCTCAGGGCCGTGCGCAAGGAGGACCCGCAGGCGGCGCTCCTGAAGGCATACGACATTACGTCCATGCACACGCTCTTTCTCGCGGGCGAGCGCGCCGACCCCGACACGGTCGCCTGGGCGGAAAAGGTTTTGGGCGTGCCGGTCGTCGATCACTGGTGGCAGACGGAGACCGGCTGGGCGATCGCCGCCAATCCGGTGGGCTTAGGGATTCTGCCGATCAAGCTCGGCTCGCCGACCGTGCCGATGCCGGGCTATATCGTCGATGTCGTGGACGAAGCGTGCCATCCCGTGCCGACGGGCGAAATGGGCTCGATCGTCATCAGGCTGCCCCTGCCGCCGGGCTGCCTGCCGACGCTCTACCGGCAGGACGACCGGATGCGCGAGAGCTATCTCAAGGAGTTCCCCGGCTACTACAAGACCTCCGACGCGGGCTTCGTCGACGAGGACGGCTATCTCACCATCCTCGGGCGCACCGACGACATCATCAATGTCGCGGGCCACCGGCTCTCGACTGGCGGCATGGAGGAGGTGATCGCCTCGCATCCGGACGTGGCCGAGTGCGCCGTGCTCGGCGTCAAGGACGAAATCAAGGGCGAGCAGCCCTGCGGCTTCCTGGTGCTGAAGTCCGGCGTCAACCGGCCGCCCGAGGAGATCGAGAAGGAGGTCGTCAAGCTGGTGCGCGACAAAATTGGCCCGGTCGCCGCGTTCAAGATGGCGCTCGTCGTTTCCCGCCTGCCCAAGACCCGCTCGGGCAAGATCCTCCGCGGAACCATGAAGAAGATCGCGGACCAGGACGCCTGGACGACGCCGGCCACGATCGAGGATCCGAAGGTTCTCGATGAGATCAAGGAGGCGCTGGAGGCGCGGGCGGGGTAGGGGCGCTGCAGCCGCGACCGATTTGAGCGGCCCCCGCTATTGGCCGCGAAGCCCAAGAGGAGCGTGGCGTCTTTGGTCTGCATTCGTTCGCGAACCATCCGGTCTCAACGTCGGACGAGTCGGGGAAGCCACATGCAGAGCCTGATCGGCAGGACGATCGAGTTCGTCGAATCCAGCTATTTTCTCACGCGCTTAGAGCGCTGTCTCAAAAGGTCGTTAAGGAGGGAATGATTCACCGGGTCATCTGCGAGGATGTTCTGATGGCAATGCTTCTGCATGGAGCGCCCGAGACTGACCGCTGAGCCGTATCGCCAGGCTGGGGATTGTCTGCCCCGAGCGCTCTGAGCGATCCGGAATGGGAGCGCCTGGCGCCACGGATTCCGCCGGCAAGGCCCGGTGGCCGGCCGCGCAAGACCGGCATGCGCTCGGCGATGAACGCGATCTTCTATCTTCTGCGAACCGGTTGCCCGTGGCGCTACTTGCCGCGCGGATTCTTCCCGCCACGGTCGACGGTCTACAACATTTTCCGCGCTTTCCAGCGGGAGGGAGTGTGGGAGGCGATCTGGGAGGAACTGCGCGCGGCCGTGCGCGAACGGCTGGGCCGGGAGCGAGCCCCAGCGCCGGCCATCATCGACAGCCGCGCTTAAGTCGGCCGAAAAAGGGGATGCGCGAAAGGTCGAAATCAGACGCAGTGGGTTATGACGCCGGCAAGAAGGTGAAGGGGCGCTTAGATCCACGCTCTGGTCGATACCGAAGGCATGCCACTGCGCGTGGTTGGTTCACTCCGCCGCCATTCAGGATCGAGACGGCCCCAGCCGGTCTTTGACCGCATCCGCCAGCGCTTCAATTGGCTCGCACTCGTCTGGGCCGATGGCGGCTACAACGCCGGCCAGGTCAAACGCGCCGCCGCTGCGCAGCCGCCGCTGCGTGTGGAGATCGTCAAACGTCCCGACGACATTTCAAGATCTATCGTCCTGCCGCGTCGCTGGGTCGTCGAACGGCCCTTTTCGTGGTTCGGCGAAACCGACGTCTGGCCAAGGACTACGAGAACCTTGGCTGACACCCTCGCGGCCTTCTGCACTGCCTGACATACCAGCTCGCCATCAAGCGACTCGCCCGCGCATAGACATTCCGGGACCACACATCTTATTGTTGAGCTGGGTTTTTCCATCGTTGGCATCGGGAGATCGTCGAAGCCAATCGGCCCGGCGATTGTGGCGGAGAAGCTTCACGCTTGGCACGTCTTTTTCGTTATTGGGGTGGCGTATTTCGTCAACTTCATTTTCCACTGCTTCTTCGGCGAAATGGCGGCGGCGTTCATTGGCTGGGCCGATAGTCCTTTCCAATTTGAAGTAGCGACCGGAGTCTGGGTTTTTCGCTTGTAGGCTTCATCGCTGCGTTTCGAAGCTTCGACCTTCGTCTTGCGGCAATCTTGGAAACCATCAGTCTTCCCGTTCGGCGCGGCCCTCGGCCACATCCATCAAATGATCACGGCGCACAATTTCGCGCCTGGCAAGACCGGTCTCATATTTTACATGGACACCTTCCTTCCGTTTTTCGGCTTTGCCGTGCTGTGGCTCGCGAAGCGCTATCCGCGATAGGCCAACCTTAACCGAGAGGCGTCTCAGCGCACCTTCGCCGGATAACGAGATAATTTAGCGTCGCTGCAAACTACGCTGCGGTCGCAACGACATTTCAGTCTTGTCAAAGTGTTGCTACGGGCGTAGCCCCAACTGCGATCAGGCTGTCAGCTCTCGGCGCTGCCGCCGCAGCGAGCGATGGTGACAGTGAGGGACGGGGCCTTCATATATTTTCCTGATTACGCGCTTGCGTCAGCCTCAGGTTTTGAGTAGAACAAAGCATGAACATGCTGTTTTCGCAGGGGTTCTCCGATGGCGCGCAATCAGGTCCAGTTCCAGAAAGGCCTCAGCGAGGCTCGTTTCGCCGAGATTTACGGAACCGAAGAGCAATGTCATGCGGCGCTCGTCAAATGGCGCTGGCCGAACGGGTTCGAATGTCCTGGGTGCAATGGCGCCGATCACTGCGTCGTCACGCGCGGCGCGCGGCGTCTATTCCAGTGCAACGCGTGTCGCAAGCAGACCTCTGTCAAAGCGGGAACGATCTTCGCTTCGAGTAAGCTGCCGCTGCGCATCTGGTTCAAGACGATCTACCTGGTCACGCAATCGAAGAAGGGCATTTCCAGCATCGAACTCGGTCGACGCCTTGGCGTCACCCAGACAGCTGCCTGGATGATGAAGCACAAGCTCGCTCAAGTCATGCTGGAGCGTAACGCGAGCAAACGCTTGAAGGGCAACGTCCAGATGGACGACGCTTATATCGGCGGCGCCCGGTCCGTCCGCCGCGGGCGCGGCGCAACAGGCAAGACGCCGTTCGTCGCCGCGATCGCGACAACGGACGATGGCAAGCCAGATCAAATCATCCTTCGGCCCATCAAAGCCTTCAGCAGCTTTGCGATCCGAAAGCTCGCGAGCACCGCGCTCAACCCGGGCGCCAATATCGTCTCCGACGGTCTGGCATGCTTCGCCGCTGTCACCCAAGCCGGATGCCTCCACACCTCAATCAAGACCGGAAGCGGCAAGCAAGCGGCTCGCACCCCTGCTTTCAAATGGGTCAATACCGCGTTGGGCAATATCAAAGCCGCCCTCGTGGGGACCTACCGAGCCGTGCAAGAAAAACACGTTCCTCGATATCTCGCGGAGTTCGAATATCGATTCAATCGCCGATACGATCTCGAAACTATGATCCCCCGCCTCGCATTCGTTGCGCTGAGGACCACCCCGATGCCTTACCGCTTGCTAAAGCTGGCTGACGTTGCCGCGTAATCAGGTATATTTTTGACCGCTTTGCCCCTGGGGGCTCTCGGGCGCGCACGCTCCCGCAAGCAGAAAGGAATTGCTGAGGCAGCAACAACAGGGGAGGAAATCATGGCGTTGGGAGAGTGGGGACTGCATTTGAAAGGTCGCCTGGCTTCGACAGGGAGGGCGACAGCGACTCGATTGCTCGGCACGATGGCCGTAGCTTCCGTGTTGGCCGGATCGGCCTCGGCGTCGGCTGTTGACTACAATCCGGCGCCAACCACCAGCACGGGCTGGAATAAGTGCAGCGGCGCCAAGTTCGCTGCGCTAAGGAATGACTTTTGCGAGACCACCGCATTCTTCGAACCGGACAGCCTGACAACGGAGTTTGACAATAACCCTGGCCACATCAGCGTCATTTTTGGCGCTGGGTTCAATGCTTGGAACAACACCAACAACAAATCGAACAATCCGGCTGCCACAACCCCGCAGGGGTGGACGCTCAGCTTTGGCGGCAATCCCGGCGGGACTTTTAACGTCTCCATCGCCAAGGCGATACAGCCCGACAACGTGGCCCTGGGCGGGGCTCAAATCCAGGTCACGCCTAACGCCGCCCTCGTGCAAACCCTGGACCAGGCCGTGGCGACCGACAACGCAAACGCCCCGGTGGGCAAGAAGGACTACCAAATTACCTGGGTGCAGGGATTGTACGATAACTTCGTCACGGGCGTCAATAACGCCGTGCCGGCGTTCTACGAAATGGACGTTAGTGGCTACATGGCGAACACAGCGGGCCAGAATCCTTCTTACTGCGCCAGTTTTACTCGCTGCCCAGCCCCCACCTACACTTTTCTGGACAGGGCAAGGGACTATTACTACCCGCTAAACGACCCCCAGGCCTTTTTCTTTGGCAACGCCTATATTGCCATCGAAAGCCTCGATAACAAAAGCCTGATTGTGTACGACGGAGTTGATTGGGGGTGGCATAACTATGTCTCCGCTGTCGCCAACGCCGCCGTTCCCGAGCCAGCCACCTGGGCTCTGCTGCTCGCGGGCTTCGGGGGCCTTGGCGTTGCCGGCTTGCGTCGAGGTCGAGCGCGCGTCGAGCTGCGTAATCCAGCGCCCGGGGGCGCGCCATTAGGGATGAAAATGGCGGCGCCGCCTCATCCTCGCACGTATGCGCAGTCCGCATAGCGCCAACACCTCAGCGGTGATTTTCGCGGACTGTTTTCGCGCGCTCTATCCACTGTTACCTCCCTGATAAACACGAAATATGTCCCTGTTATTGTCCTGCTATTTACTCCGGCGCGCGCGAGTGTTTTTTGGAAGAAGTTGATAATAAAGATCTTTTTTCCGGCCGCGTTCGGCAGGACCGGGCGCGTCTCCGTTTTTTCTCCCTGTTATACGGATGAAAGTTACCCTCGAACGCATGCCGAGGCCGCATAACGCGAGTCGCCGCCCGACCAATCCCTTTCGAGCGCGATCTGCTCTAGTTCCCGCCCTCTAGCCTCCGCTCCGTCTCCTCGATCCAGCCCTTCAGCGGCGCCAGCAGCGGGCCCTGAGTCAGGCCGCCGCAGCCGCGGCCGTGAGGCGCCTGGGCCCAGGTCGCGATGGCGATTGCGGTCCGGCCGTCGGCGGACCAGATCGGCGCGCCGGAATCGCCCGAGCAGGCGCCGGCGACCGCGCCGTCCGGGTCGGCCGCCCAGATCAGGACGGTCGAAGCGGGCGCGCGCACCGCGAGCGCGACGCTGCGCAACTCGCCGCCCGACTTCCAGTCGCCGTCCCGCTCAGCGCCATAGCCGCTGAGGATCACCGGCGCCCCGACCGCCGGACCCGCACCGGAGGCGAGCGCCGCGCCGGCGAAGCGCGGATCGAGCGGGCGGGCGGTGCGGATCAGCGCAACGTCGATCGATTCGACGCGGGCGCGGATCGCGTCCGGCCGGTAGAGCGGATGGGCGATGGCCGCCTCGACCGGGATGATGACCGGCGCGCCGGAGGCGTCGCGGTAATGGACGGCCATGTCGCGCGTGGCCTTCACACAATGGGCCGCCGTCAGAAGGGTGCGAGAATCGAGCACGAGCGCCGAGCAGAAGCCGGCCTCGCCCGGCCCACGCAATAGCACCATCGCGACTCGATCGGCGAAACGACCGTCGGGCGAAGCCCCCACGAGCGCGCGGGCAGGATCGGCGAGCGACGCGAGCGTGACAAGGATGGCGAGTAAGGCGGCGCGCAGGGACGGCAGCATCATGCACGGCTTCATGCGCTCAAATCGCGGCAAGTCAATCGACGGCGCGCATCTGACCTCGTGGCAGGCGCGAAGCCTTATCATTCACATTGCATTCAGCCGGCTATGCGAACATGAAAGGCGTCGTTGCGGAGAGGGACTGATCGTCGTCATGGCCGCGCTCGCCTTCGTCAGCCGCGCCGCGGTCTTCAGCCTCGCGATGACGGGCGCCGCCGCTAACGCGGCCGAGGCGGATCTGCACCCCGTCGTCGCGAAGCCGGTTTGCCTCAACGCCACCGAGACCCGCGAGGAGGTCAAGGCCCACCGTCTGCTCGAGCCATTCGCGGCGCTCAAATTCGCCGCCTCGCAGCGCAAGGCCGAGGCGCTGTCCGCCAGGCTCTGCCACAACGGCGACCAATTCATCTATGAGATCACGCTCCTCCACCGCGACGGGCGCCTTGTGCACGTCGAGATGGAAGCGGACACCGGCAAGGTGGCGCCGCGCCCGCCGCACGAGGCGCATGAACCGCCGGTCAAGAACTGATCCCGCGAGAACAAGAGAAGGACGCTGATGCGGCTATTGGTTGTCGAAGACGATCGCGATCTCAACCGCCAGGTTTCCGCCGCGCTCGAGGCCGCCGGCTATGCGGTCGACCGGGCGTTCGACGGCGAAGACGGCTGGTTCCTCGGCGACACGGAACCCTATGACGCGATTGTGCTCGACCTCGGCCTGCCGAAGCGCGACGGGATCTCGATCCTCGAGGCGTGGCGGAAGGCCGGCCGCACGATGCCAGTCCTGATCCTGACCGCGCGCGACCGCTGGAGCGAAAAAGTCCAGGGGATTGACGCGGGCGCCGACGATTATGTCGCCAAGCCCTTTCACATGGAGGAGGTGCTGGCGCGCCTGCGCGCGCTTCTGCGCCGGGCGGCCGGCCACGCAACCAGCGATCTCGCGGTCGGGCCAGTGCGGCTGGACGCGCGCGCAGGGCGCGTCACCGTCGACGGCGCGGCGATCAAGCTCACCAGCCACGAGTACCGCCTTCTCTCCTATCTGATGCACCACGCAGGACGGATCATTTCGCGCAGCGAGATCGTCGAGCACCTCTACGAGCAGGATTTCGACCGCGACTCCAATACGATCGAAGTGTTCATCGGCCGCCTGCGCAAGAAGCTCGGGGTCGACATCATCAAGACCGCGCGCGGCCTCGGCTACGTGGTCGGCGTCGACGATGAGAGCGCAGCGCCCGCGCGTTGACGAACCGCGCAGCGGCCGTCGTGCAGAATCGTCGTCTGAGGGTGGCTTCAGCTCTTTCGCTCAGCGACGAATTCGGCCGCTGCGCGCAGTCCGTCGCCCGAAGCCCCGAGGCCCGCGGCGTCGACCGCAGCCCGCGCTTTGTCGACGAGGCCCTTAAGCTCGCGACGCGCGCCTTCGAGGCCCAACGCAGCGACCAGCGTCGCCTTGCGCCTCCCGGCGTCCTTGCCGGCGCGCTTTCCAAGCGTCGCCGTGTCGCCCTCGACGTCGAGAAGATCATCGGCGATCTGAAACGCCGCCCCGACCGCGCCGCCGAAAGCGCCGAGCGCATCACTCACCTTGGGCCCCGCGCCCGCGAGCCGCGCGCCCGCTTCCACGCTGAACCTGAGGAGGGCGCCCGTCTTCATTGCCTGCAGACGCGCGATTTCCTCGAGCCGCAACGGCGCGGCCGCGGTTTCCGCCGCGATATCGAGCATCTGGCCGCCGACCATGCCCGCGAGGCCTGCGGCGCGCGCCAGTCCCAACGTGAGGGCCGCGCGGATCTCGGCGCTCCGGTCGGTCCGGGGATCGGCGAGGACCTCGAAGGCGAGGGTCTGCAATGCATCGCCCGCCAGAATCGCCGTCGCTTCGTCGAAGGCGCGGTGGGCGGTCGGCCGGCCCCGCCTCAGATCGTCGTCGTCCATCGCCGGCAGATCGTCGTGGATCAGCGAATAGGCGTGCACGCATTCGACCGCGGCGCCGACGCGCCTCGGCCCGCCGTCCGAGCGCCCGAGCGCGCGCGCCGTCTCGACGACGAGAAAAGGCCTCAGCCGCTTTCCCCCGCCGAGCGTCGCATAGCGCATGGCTTCGACCAGGCGCCTTGGACGCACGGCCTCCCCCGGCTGAGCCTCAAGGGCTAGCAGGTCCTCAAGTTCGCGCTCGACCGCCGCGGCCGTCTCGTCCAGCCTCGCCTGGAATGCGCGGCGCTCCACGAGGCTCAAGTACCTCCCCCTCCGGCGCCGTAGTCAGCAGGATTGAAGACCCGCTTGGTCGAACAGAATTCGCAAGTGACGCCGATCATGCCGTCGTCCCCAACCATATTCTTGACCTCTTCCGGCGGGAAGCTGCGCAGCATCGCGTCGACGCCTTCAGCCGAGCAGCGGCAGACCGCCGCCAAAGGCGTCGGCTTGAAGACGCGAACGCCGCGCTCGTTGAAGAGGCGGAACAGCAGCTGCTCGCCCGAGAGGGTCGGATCGATGAGCTCGTGCGCCTCGGTCGTCGCCGCGCGCGCTTGGGCTTCGGTCCAGGCGTCGTCCTCTTCGACCCGGTGCGGCTCGGTCCCTTCGGGCGCGTCGCCCGGATGGAAATCAGCCCGCCGGCGCGGCGCTTCCGGCAAATACTGTACGATCAGGCCGCCGGCGCGCCACGCGCGTCCTCCCGGCGACACCGTCTCGCCGACCGCGAGGCGCACCAGGGTCGGGATCTGCTCCGACCGTTCGAAGTAATGGTGCGCAGCGCCCTCGAGGCCCTGCCCCTCAAGCGCGATGACGCCCTGATAGCGGGTCATCTCGCCGCCGGGATCGATCGTGAACGCCATGTGCCCGCGCCCGAGCAGGTCCTCGCCCAGGGCCGCACGGGCCATGCGCGCTTTGTCGAACCGCGCGAGCGCGCGCACGTTCGACGGCGCATCGAAATCGACGAGCAGCATGTTGACCGGGCCTTCGCTCTTCGTCTGCAGCTGGAAGCGGCCTTCGAGCTTCAACGTCGATCCGAGCAGCGCGGCGAGCGCGACGGCCTCCGCCACAAGCTTCGACACCGCCTCCGGATAGTCGTGGCGGCTAAGAAGGCGATCGATCGCCGGGCCGAGCCGCACGAGGCGCCCGCGGATGCTGAGCGACTCGACGGCGAAGGGCAGAACGATATCGTCCACGACCGTGGCGGACGCGGCGCGCTCAGCGGCGGCGCTCACGGCTGGACCCCGAAGACCCAGGCAAGCACCCCCTTCTGCGCGTGCAGGCGGTTCTCCGCCTCGTCGAACACGGCGGACTGGGGACCGTCGATCACCTCGTCGGTCACCTCCTCGCCGCGATGCGCGGGCAGGCAGTGCATGAAGATCGCGTCCGGCGCGGCGAGGTTCATCAACCGGCCGTTGACCTGATAGGGGGCGAGCAGATTCTGCCGCCGGCCCTCATCCTCGTCGCCCATCGACACCCAGCAGTCGGAAATGACCGCCGCGGCGTCCCTGACCGACTCCTCAGGGTCCTCGCGCAGAATGACTTTCGCCCCGGCGGCCAAAGCGGAGGCCAGCCGCTGCTTCGTTGGCTGCAATTCGCGCGGGCACGCGATGTCGAGGGTGAAGCCGAACCGCGCCGACGCGTCGACCCAGGACGACAGCACGTTATTCCAGTCGCCCGACCAGGCGATCTTGCGGCCGCGGATCGGGCCCAGCTTTTCCTCGAACGTGAGCAGATCCGCCAGCACCTGGCACGGATGCGATTGTTTGGTGAGCCCGTTGATGACCGGAACCGTCGCGTTGGCCGCCAGCTCGAGAAGATCGTCCTGGCTGAGGATGCGAATGACGATCGCCTCGACGTAGCGTGAAAGAACGCGGGCGGTGTCGGCGATGGTCTCCCCGCGGCCAAGCTGCATTTCGGCGCCGGTCAGCATGATCGTATCGCCCCCGAGCTCGCGCATGCCGATGTCGAACGACACCCGGGTGCGGGTCGAGGGCCGGTCGAAGATCAAGGCCAGCGTCTTTCCGGCGAGCGGACGCCTGGCGGACGGAGCGCCCTTGACGCGCTCCTTCTTCATCGCCGCGGCCAAGTCGAGGATCCGCCGGAGTTCGGCGGTCGACAGGTCGAGGAGACCGAGGAAGTGCCGCGGCGCGGCCTGGACGGGCGCGTTCATGGGTTCAATCAGTTGATCGCGACCAGGAGGCGCTCTTCAACCGCAGCGCATGTGGCGTCGAGCCGCCGCACTCCCTCGGCGATTTCCTCTTCGGTGACGACGAGCGGCGGCATCAGCCGCACGACATTGTCGCCTGCAGGAATGACGAGAATCTTCTGCGCCAACGCCGCCTCGGCGAAATTCGCCGGCGGAACCTTGAGCTTGAGACCGACCATCAAGCCTTCGCCCCGCACCTCCTCGATCACCGAATTGTGGCGATCCTTCAATTCTGCGAGCCGCTGACGCAGGTCCAGACCGAGCCTGGCGACGTGCTCGATGAAGCCGGGCGCGAGAATGACGTCGAGCGTTGCGTTGCCGACCGCCATCGCAAGCGGATTGCCCCCGAACGTCGTGCCGTGCACGCCGACCGTCAGGCCCCGCGCAGCGTCCGCTGTCGCAAGGCAGGCGGACATCGGAAACCCCGCTCCGATCCCTTTGGCCGACGTCAGGATATCCGGATGAACGCCGCAGTGCTCGTAGGCGTAAAAGCGCCCGGTGCGGCCGACGCCGGTCTGGACCTCGTCGAAGATCAAGAGGAGGTCATGCCTGTCGCAGATCTCGCGCAGTCCCCTCAGGAACGCCGGCGGGATCACCCGCACGCCGCCTTCGCCCTGGATCGGCTCGATCATGATCGCGGCGGTTTCCGGCCCGATCGCAGCCTCGACCGCCGCCAGGTCGGTCAGCGGGATCTGATCGAACCCATCGACCTTCGGTCCGAAACCGTCGAGATATTTCGCCTGACCGCCGGCCGCAATGGTGGCGAGCGTCCGGCCATGAAAGGCGCCTTCGAAGGTCAAGACGCGATAGCGCTCGGGATGGCCGTCGATTGACTGGCGCCGCCGCGCCATCTTGATCGCGGCTTCGTTCGCCTCCGCGCCGGAATTGGCGAAGAACACAAGATCGGCAAAGGTCGCGTCGGCGAGACGGCGGGCAAACCGTTCCCCTTCCGGGTTCTGATAGAGGTTCGAGACGTGCCAGAGCTTCGAGCCCTGGCTCACGAGGGTCTCGACGAGATGCGGATGCGCGTGGCCGACCGAGGTCACCGCAATGCCGGCGCCGAAATCGAGGTAGCGCTCTCCCGCGGTCGAGATGAGCCAGCACCCCTCGCCACGCTCGAAGGCGATATCGGCCCGGGCGTAGGTCGGCACAATCGCCGAGGTCGCTTGCGCTGAGGTCGCTTGCGCGGAATTCACTGTCCAACTCCCTGTCCTGGCTCTTCATTGCGGCGGGCGCCACGGCGCAAAATAAAAACGCCGCCCCGCTGGGGCGGCCGCCGAATGCGTGGCAAACATACCGGAAACCCCCATATTCCGTCAAATGACGAATGGAAGCCCCAAAAAAATTTCGCCCCCCAATCGCCAGCCTGCGGCCCTGCTAAAACCTTGATGCAACTCATTCAATCGGGTCGCGGCCGCGACCGCAGGGAAGGTCATCACGCGAAGACCTGTTGAAAAGCAGGGTATGGCGCCGGGTCAGAACTCTTGCGCGCAATTCAACGACTAGTGTACTTTTTCCCCATTGAGCCACGAGATGTCGTGGCGAGGGCTTCAGAGAGAGTGCTGGTCCGCGTTTCGGCCGAGGGCATGCCGCCGTTCGGCGCAGGAGCCGGATTCTGCGTAGGGCTTGCCGTTCTTGGCCAAGGAATTGACGATGTCGTGGACGGATGAAAGAGTCGAGCAGCTCAAACAGCATTGGCTCGAAGGCAAGAGCGCGAGCCAGATCGCGGGCCTCCTTGGCAATGGGCTGACGCGCAACGCCATTATCGGAAAAGTTCACCGGCTGGGTCTCGCCGGTCGCGCGAAATCGCCGAGCTCTGCCGGCTCGCGTCCCCGCCAATCGCCTCCGCAGCACGGACCGCGCCGCGTCTCCTCCCCGCGCGCGCCGTCGGTCGCGCCCCGCATCGTGCGAGGCGCGACCGCCTTGGCGATCAACTCGCTGCCGCTGACCGAAACGGAGGTCGAACCGTTTGAAAGCGTCGTGCTGCCGATGTCGCTCAGGGTCACCATCGTGGAGCTGAACGAGGCGATGTGCCGCTGGCCTCTCGGCGACCCGACGAGTCCTGACTTTCGCTATTGCGGTTCTCCGGTTTCGTCCCGCCCCTATTGCGCTCATCACAGCGGACTGGCCTATCAGCCCGCTCAGGAACGTCGGCGAGATCGAGATCGCGAGCGTCGGTTGGCCTTGCGTTAGGGAACTGAGCCTTCGGCCGCCAAGCGCGCGCCGCCGCCGCAGCGGCGCTCAGGTCATCGTTTTTGCGACCATCTCAAACATCGCCGAACAATGATCCTTATTGCCTTCTTGCATGAAGAGGCACGCTTGCGACAAAATGCGAGCCGTGGTTGATGCGGCTCGTGATCGTCAGCTTTCCCCGGTGCCGGGTCAGGATATGCTTGACGATGGCGAGGCCGAGCCCCGTCCCGTTCTTCGCTCTGCTCTGGCCGGCGTCGACACGATAGAAGCGCTCCGTCAGGCGCGGCAGGTGCTCCGGCGCAATGCCATACCCGTAGTCGCGTACGCTGAGCGTCGCATCCTTATTCGTGGTCGCCACGGCGACCTCGACGAGACCGGCGTTCTCGGCCTCTGGCCGCACCCCATATTTGATGGCGTTTTCGATCAGGTTTTCGGCAACGCGGACGAGTTCATCCCTGTCGCCGATCACGAGCACAGGCTGGGCCGCGCTGATGCGGATTTCGACGCCCAATTCCGACGCCATCGGGGAGAGCGAATCGACCACCGTGCGCACCGTCTGCGCGAGATCGACGACGGTCTCAGGCCGTACATGCTGCTTCTGCTCGATGCGCGAGAGCGAAAGCAGATCCTCGATCAGCCGGGCCATGCGCCGGCCCTGCTCCCGCATGATTGCGAGGAACCGATCGCGCGCTTTCGGGTCGTCGCGCGCAGATCCTTGCAGCGTCTCAATGAACCCCAGCAGGGACGCCAGCGGAGTGCGCAATTCGTGGCTCGCATTGGCGATGAAGTCGACGCGCATCCGCTCAACCTGCCGCAACTCCGTGAGGTCGCGCAAGGTGAGCAGCGTCGCCACGACATCCCCCTCCTCCGTCGCAAGCGGCGCGACGCGGACGTCGAACAGCCGCTCGACCGGCACACGTTCGCTCCATTGCACGGTTTCGGCTTCGCCGGTCGCCATCACGCGGCGCCAGGCGTCGACCACGTCCGGCGCGCGCAGGGCGAGAACGAAGGGTTCGCCCGCCTTGAGCCCAGGAAGAAGACTGAACGCCGGCTTGTTTGCGACCGTTGCGCGCCCGTCCGCCCCGACGATGATCGCCGGTTCCGGCATCGCCTCGACAAGCTGGGCGGCGAACGGCGAGCTAATGCGGTTTGCAAGTTGAAAGACCCGTGCGTCGCTCATCGCAGGCCGCCTATTCGTCCGAGGAAGCCGTCATCGCTTCGCGAATCGAGCGCCAGCGGCGCGTAGCCTCGACGCCGCCGAGCAGCGCCATGGCGCCGATGAAGGGCGCGACGTAGTAAATGCCGCGAAAAAGCAGCAGCGAAGCGAGCAAGGCGTCGGCGTCGCCGCCGACTCCCTGCAGGATCGTCACCTCGAACACGCCGAGCCCTCCAGGCGAATGGCTGGCGATGCCGAGCATCGCCGCCAGCGAATAAAGCGTGGCGAATGTCGGAAAGCCGATCGTCGTGCCCTTGGGCAACAGAAAGTAGAGCGCGGCCGAAGCCGAACAGACGTCGGCCACCCCGAGCGCCATTTGTCCCAGCGTGACCAGGGGGCCGGGCAGTTTGAAAGTTCCGACGATGGCGGAGTCGCGCCAGCGCATGCTGCCGACCCAGACGAGATAGGCGACCAGCGCAGCGAGCACGCTGAGACCGATCAAGCGATTGGCCAGCGGATTGAAGTGGTTGATCTCGGCCACGGCGTCCGATGCGGTCATGAATCCGACGCCGACGATGGATCCCATGCCCAGCCAGAATGTGACGCCTGCAACGACCGTCAGACTCGCGACCTTGCCGGCGGTCAGGCCCGCCGGAGCGTAGAGCCAGTACCGGATCGCCCCGCCGGTGACGAGCGGGAACCCCAGGGTGAACGAGACCGCGTAACTGGCGAAGGACGCAAGCGCCGTCAGCCAATAGGGAACCTTGATTCCGAGATGCCGGAGGGCAAGGCCGTCGTAGCCGGTCAATGCAAGGTAGCTCAATGCCGTAAAGGCGAAGGCGAGCGTGATTTGATCGCCGCCTGTCGCAGCGATCGCGGCTTTGAACTTGTTGATGTCGATGCGCAGCAGCGTGCGCACGAAGATCGTCGCGGAAACTGCGATGATGAGAAAGCTCGCGGCGACGCCGAGCCGTCGAAGGGTCCGACGATGCCGCCGCACAACGAGTATGATGCGCGCAAGGAATTGGGGCGGATCCGGGGGGCGCGACGCGCTGCCTCGCGCCCAGTTGGAGGCCGGGCGTCGTTCCTGCGTTTCCGCCATGCCTTGTTCCTGTCGATTCGCAGCCGCCTATAGGCCGCGCATGCGACCCAGGCAAGCTCATAACCACATACTGGAAGAGCGAAATAGTCGAATTCAAGCGACGGCGACGCGCTGCCCGGTCTTCCAGGACTGATAGGCCGCGTCCGCCAGGATGTTGGCCCGGAGGCCGTCCTCGCCGTCGGGACGCGGCTTGGCGCCCGCCTTGACCGCGTTCACGAAAGCGTCGAGTTCGTTGCGATAGGCGGTGTCGTAGCGTTCAAGGAAAAAGTTGAGAACCCTGTCGCTGGTGAAGCCGTGCGCGCCGGCCACCTCGACCGTCGTCTCCCGAATATTGGCGGCATGCGCCATCCCTTTGTCGCCGTGCGCCTCGACGCGTTGGTCGTAACCGTAGGTCGCGCGGCGGGAGTTGGAGATCTGCGCGACCTTGCCCGACTTCGTCTGCATGATGACGACGGCGGTGTCGATGTCGCCGGCCTCGCCGATCGCCTTGTCGACAAGCGCCGAACCCATGGCGCTGACCGCAATCGGCTCCTCGTCCAGAATGAAACGCGCCATGTCGAAATCGTGGATCATCATGTCCCGGAAGAGGCCGCCCGACCGGGCGATATAGGAGAGAGGCGGCGGGGAGGGATCGCGCGAGACGATGGAGACGATCTCGAGCGAGCCGATCGCTCCTTCGGCGGTGCGCTTGCGTAGGGAAGCGAAATTGGGGTCGAATCGGCGGTTGAAGCCGATCATCAGGGTTGCGCCGGCCTCATTGACGACGCCGAGACAGGCGCGAATCCGGTTGACGTCGAGGTCAATCGGCTTCTCGCAGAAGATCGCTTTCCCGGCCCGCGCCGAGCGCTCGATGAGATCGGCGTGCGTATCGGTCGGCGAGCAGATGGCGACCGCATCGACCTCCTTCGACCCCAGAATCTCCTCGATGGACGCAGCCTTTGCGCCGGTCGCCTCCGCCAGCGCCCCAGCGGCTGCATCATCTGCGTCGGCAACGTAAAGCGCCTTGCAGTCGCGGCGAGCGGCGATGTTGCCGCCGTGGATCTTTCCGATGCGCCCCGCGCCGATGATGCCGAATTTCATAAAATCCTCCCTGATTCATTGCGCCCGACTACGCCCGCACGCGCGATTACGAAAAAGAATATCCGTTCCATATTGACTTGGGAATAGAATTTTTGTTTCATTCTGCGCGAAGGTCGTCGGCGCGTCCGCCGGTCGAGCCCAAAGGGAGAGAGCGCCCATGGCAGCCAGTTCCGCGCCCGAGCACTATCGCGGTCCGGCAAATCTCAAAGGCAAGATCGCAGTCGTGACCGGCGGCACGCAGGGACTTGGCGAAGCGATCGCGAGGCTCTTCGCCGAGCGCGGGGCGGCCGGGATCGTCATCTGCGGCCGCAATTCGGACAATGGCGCGCGGGTGGCGAAAGAGATTTCGGCGGCCGGCTGTCCGACCATCTTCGTCAAGGCGGACCTCGCGAAGGTCGCGGCCTGTCGAAACGTGGTGGCGGAGGCCGACAGGCGCTTCGGCCGCGTGGACGCGCTCGTCAACGCCGCCGCGCTGACCGACCGGGGCGACATCTTCGACACGACAGAAGAGCGGTACAACGAGATTTTCGATGTCAACGTGCGCGCGCCTTTCTTTCTCATCCAGGCGGCGGCGCGCATCATGCGGCGGGAGAAGATCGAGGGCGCGATCGTCAACATCCAGTCGATGTCGGCGCATGGCGGCCAGCCGTTCATTTCCGCCTATTGCGCCTCGAAAGGCGCGCTCGCCACCCTGACCCGGAACGTCGCCCATTCGCTGCTCAAGTTCCGCATCCGCGTCAATGGGCTCAACATCGGCTGGATGTCGACGCCCGGCGAGGACCGGATCATGAAGACCTACCATGGTGCGCAGGACGGATGGCTCGAGGCCGCCGCAAAGACCAAGCCGTTCGGCCGGCTCGTCGACCCCAAGGAGGTGGCTCGCGCCTGCGCCTTTCTCTGCTCCGGAGAATCCGGGCTGATGACCGGCGCAAACATCGACTTCGATCAGAACGTCGTCGGGACCGCCGACCCGCCGATCGAGCCCTGAACGGGAGTTTGCGCGTGTCGGAACCGCGTCTCGACGTCATCACGATCGGCCGCTCGTCGGTCGATCTCTATGGCGTGCAGGTCGGAGGCCGCCTGGAGGACATGGCGAGCTTCTCCAAGGCGGTCGGTGGCTGTCCGACCAACATCGCCATCGGCACGGCGCGTCTCGGCCTCAAGAGCGGGCTCATCACGCGCGTCGGCGACGAGCACATGGGCCGGTTCATCCGCGAGCAGTGCGCGCGCGAAGGCGTCGACGTCTCGGGCATCCACACCGACCCCACGCGGCTCACCTCGCTTGTGCTCCTCGGCATTCGCGACGAAAAGACCTTCCCGCTCATCTTCTATCGGGACAATTGCGCCGACAGCGCGCTCGACGAGAGCGACATCGATCCCGCCTATGTCCATAGCGCCAGGGCGGTTCTGGTCAGCGGCACCCATTTCGCCCGGGCCAACGCCGCCGCCGCGCAACTGAAGGCCATGCGCCTGGCGCGCGCCGCTGGCAGCAGAATTGTCTTCGACATCGATTACCGGCCCAATCTCTGGGGCCTCGCGGGCCATGGCGCCGGCGAGGAGCGCTACATCAAGTCGGGCGACGTGACGCGAAGCCTGAGCGCCATCCTGCCGCAATGCGATCTGATCGTCGGCACGGAAGAGGAGATGATGATCGCCGGAGGCGCGGACGATCCGCTGTCCGCGTTGAAGGCCGTGCGCGCCGCGAGCCAAGCGACGCTGGTGCTCAAGAGAGGCCCAATGGGCTGCGTCGTTTTTCCTGGGCCCATTCCCTCAAAGCTGGAGGAGGGGATCAAGGGACCCGGCTTTCCCGTCGAAGTCCTTAACGTGCTCGGCGCAGGGGACGCCTTCATGTCGGGCTTCCTGCGCGGCTGGTTGAAGGATGAGCCGCTTGAGACCTGCTGCGCCTACGCCAACGCGAACGGCGCATTCGCCGTGTCGCGCCTTCTTTGCTCGGCGGAATACCCGACCTGGGCTGAACTCAGCGGTTTCCTGAAACACGGTTCCCCCCACCACGCCCTGCGTCACGACGAGGCGCTGAACCATATTCACTGGGCGACAACGCGACGGCCGCAGCCCTCGTCGATCATGGCGCTCGCAATCGACCATCGCATGCAGCTCGAAAAGATCGCCGACGACGGGGGGGCGAACCGCGAGCGCATCAGCGCGTTCAAGCTTCTGGCGGTCGAGGCGGCGGCGACAGTCGCTGCGGGCCGCCCCGGCTATGGCATGCTGCTCGACGAGAAGTATGGGCGCGAGGCGCTCTTTCGCGCGCTCGATCACGACCTCTGGATCGCGCGGCCGGTCGAGGAGCCGGGCTCGCGACCCCTCGATTTCGAATTTGGCGGCTCGCTCGCGGCCAAGCTTCAGGAATGGCCGGTCGCGCATACGATCAAGTGCCTCTGTTTCTATCATCCCGACGATCCGACGGAGATGAAGGCGCGCCAGGAGCGCGAGCTTCTGCGCCTTTACGACGCGGCGCGCACGCTCGGCCGCGAACTCTTGATCGAGATCATCGCGAGCAAGAACGGTCCGGTTCAGGATGACACGACGGCCAGGGTCATCGAGCGGCTCTATGCGATCGGCGTCAAACCGGACTGGTGGAAGCTCGAGGGCCAGACGAGCCGGGCGGCGTGGGACTCGATCGAGCGTGCTGTCACGGCGGGGGACCCGTGGTGCCGCGGCGTCGTGCTGCTTGGCCTCGAGGCGCCGGAAGACGACCTTGCGCAAACCTTCGCGGTCGCGCGAACCTGCGGCCTCGTCAAGGGCTTCGCGGTCGGCCGGACGATCTTTGTCGAGCCGGCGATCGAATGGTTCGGCGGCCGCATCGGCGATCGTGAGGCGGTCGAGCGGATGGCGGGCGCGTTCGAGCGCCTGTGCGCGCTGTGGCAAGAGGCGGCGCCAGCAACGCCCGCGCCGTTTGAGGAACGTTTGACGCCATGAAAACAATCCGACTGACAGCCGCGCAGGCGATGGTTCGCTTCCTCAGCGCTCAGAAAGTGGAGATCGACGGCCGCGCGCAGCGGCTGTTCGAGGGCGTGTTCGCAATCTTCGGCCACGGCAATGTGGCGGGCCTCGGAGAAGCGCTTTATTCCGCCCGCGAACAGCTCCCCACCTACCGCGCGCATAACGAGCAGGCGATGGCGCACGCCGCGATCGCGTTCGCCAAGGCCTCGCGACGCAGGCGCATGATGGCCTGCACGACCTCGATCGGCCCCGGCGCGACTAACATGGTCACGGCGGCGGCGGTGGCGCATGTCAATCGCCTGCCGGTGCTGCTGATCCCCGGCGATGTCTTCGCCAATCGGAAGCCCGATCCGGTGCTGCAGCAGGTCGAGGACTTCAGCGACGGGACGGCAAGCGCGAACGACTGCTTCCGGCCGGTGTCGCGATATTTCGACCGCATCACGCGTCCCGAGCAGATCGTTCCGGCGCTGACGCGCGCCCTTGCCGTGCTGACCGACCCCGCCGAATGCGGACCCGTCACCCTCGCCTTTTGCCAGGATGTGCAGACCGAAGCCTATGACTATCCCCTATCCTTTTTCGAGGAGAGGGTGCATCGCCAGAGGCGGATTGCGCCCGATCCGCAGGAAGTCTCAATCGCCGCCGGCCTCCTGACGGCGAGCAAGAAGCCGTTCGTCGTCTGTGGCGGCGGCGTCCTCTATTCAGACGCCGAGCGCGAGCTGATCGACTTCTGCGCGCGACGCGGGATACCTGTCGCCGAGACGCAAGCGGGCAAATCGGCGATGCCGGCCGATCATCCCCTGGCCGTGGGCGCTGTCGGGGTCACCGGCACGGGGGCCGCCAACGCGCTGGCCGGCGAAGCCGACGTGATCGTCGGCGTCGGCACGCGCTTCGCCGATTTCACCACCGGCTCCTGGGCGCTGTTCAAGAATCTCGACCGTCGCTTCATCGGCGTCAACGTGCAGCCCTTCGACGCAGCCAAGCATCGCGCGGCGCCGGTGGTCGGCGACGCCCGCGCCGCGCTCGCCGCGCTCGACCAGGCGCTCGGCGACTGGACCGCGCCGCGCGCGTGGGGCGAGGCCGCCGCCCGGGCCAAGGCGGATTGGGAGGCGACCGCGGCCCGATATACGGCCGAGACGAACGCGCCTCTGCCGACCGACGCGCAAGTGCTCGGCGCTCTGATGCGCGCGGGCCAGGCGAGCGACGTGATTGTCTGCGCCGCCGGCGGTCTGCCCGGCGAATTGCACAAGCTCTGGCGGCCGGGAGCGCCGCTCGGCTATCACGTCGAATACGGCTATTCCTGCATGGGCTATGAGATCGCCGGGGGACTCGGCGTCAAGCTGGCGAAGCCTGACAGGGAAGTTGTCGTGGCGCTCGGCGACGGCTCGTATCTCATGATGAATTCGGAGATCGCGACGTCGGTGATGCTGGGCCTGAAGCTCATCATCGTCGTCAACGATAATCGCGGCTTCGGCTGCATTACGCGCCTGCAGCAGGCGACAGGCGGCGCGCAATTCAACAATCTGCTGAGCGACGCGCGGCATGAAGTCCTGCCCGAGGTCGATTTCGTCGCGCATGCCCGCTCGATGGGAGCCGGCGCTGTCAAGGTCGGCTCGATCGCCGAGCTCGAAGAGGCGTTCAAGGCGGCCCGCGCGGCGAGATCGACCCAGGTCATCGTCATCGACACCGATCCTTTCGGCTCGACGGACGCGGGCGGGTCCTGGTGGGACGTCGCCGTGCCCGCCGTCTCGGAGCGGGCGGAGGTCGATGCCGCGCGCCGTCAATACGAGGACGCGCTCGCGGTCCAGCGCTTCGGAGACTGAGATGAGCATTCGCATCGGCGCCAACCCGATCGGCTGGTCGAACGACGATCTTCAGGAGATCGGCGGCTCGACGCCGCTGGAGACCTGCCTCGCTGAGGCGAGGGAGGCCGGCGTCGAGGGCATGGAGAAAGGCCACAAGCTCCCCAACGACGGCGCCGCGCTGAAGGAGAAGCTCGCCGAGTTCGATCTCGCCTTCGTCGGCGGCTGGTACTCGACGGAGCTTCTCAAGCGCTCCGCGCTCGAGGAGTTCGAAGCGGCCGAGGCGCATATTGCGATGACGAAGGCTGCCGGCGCGACCATCCTCATCGCCGCCGAGACGTCGAACGCCATCCACGGCGACCGGTCGCGGCCCCTCTCCGAGCGGCCGCGGGTCGGCAAGAGCGACTGGGCCGGCTTCGGCGCGAAGATGACCGAATTCGCCAAGCGCCTCGACGGCGAGGGGCTCAAGCTTTGCTACCATCACCACATGGGGACGATCATCCAGTCGGAGAGCGACATCGACGCCTTCATGGCCCACACCAAGCCGCCCGTGCATCTCCTGCTCGACACCGGACACGCACGTTGGGGCGGCGCCGATCCGGCAGGCCTCGCGCGCGTCTATCGCGAGCGGATCGGCCACGTCCACTGCAAGGACGTGCGCGAAGAGAAGATGCGCCAGTCCAACGCCGAAGACTGGAGCTTCCTCGATTCGATCCTGGGCCATGGCGCGGAGCTCGGCGTCTATACGGTCCCGGGCGACGGCATGATCGACTATGTCGCGGTGTTCAAGGCGCTGAAAGGCTATTCCGGCTGGGTCGTGCTGGAGGCCGAGCAGGACCCGAAAAAAGCGCCGGCTCTCCCTTATGCGAAAAAGGGCGTCGCCCAGATACGCGCGTCGCTGAAGGAGGCGGGGTTGGAGTGATATTCTCCCTCTCCCCTTGCGGGAGAGGGTTGGGGTGAGGGGTCCGGCGCGCCAGCGCCTTGAACAGCGCGCCTTGCGGCGCAGATCCCTCATCCGGCCGACCAAAGGGCGTTCGGAAGGACGCTCGTCTTTCGTCGGGCTATGGTCGGCCACCTTCTCCCGCAAGGGGAGAAGGGGTGTTCAGTTGAGGAGGCGGTCATGTCGCAATCGAGACTCATCGTTCACGCCTCCCGCGGCGCGGACGGCGTCAGTCATCGCATCACGCCGGAGAGCGCCGGGTGGCGCTATGTCGGCTTCGAGACGCGAAGCCTGAGCGAGGGCGCCAAGTCCAGGCTCGACACGGACGGCAAGGAGGTCTGCGTCGTCATCCTTTCGGGCAAGGCGCGCGTGACGGCGAGCGGATTCGATTCCGGCGTCATCGGCGAACGCATGAGCGTGTTCGAGGGCCTGCCCTGGTCGGTCTATCTGCCGCCGCATAGCGAGGCTTCGATCGAGGCGGCGACCGATTGCGAGCTCGCGCTCTGTTCGGCGCCGGCGAGCGGCGAGCTCAAGGCGCACGTCATCAAGCCCGACGACGTGCGCACGTTGACGCGCGGTGAAGGCTCGAACACGCGTCATATTCGCAATGTTCTGGCGGAGGGCGACGGAGGGGCCGAAAGCCTGTTCGTGATTGAGGTCCTCACGCCCGCAGGCAATTGGTCGAGCTATCCGCCGCACAAGCACGACCGCGACGCGCTGCCCGACGAATCCTACCTCGAAGAGACCTACTATCATCGTCTGAAGCCGCCGCAGGGCTTCGCCTTCCAGCGGATCTATACCGACGACCGCTCGCTCGACGAGACCCTGACGGTTGCGGACGGCGACGTCGTGCTCGTGCCCAAGGGCTATCATCCGGTCGGCGCGCCGTACGGCTACGACCTCTACTATCTCAACACGATGGCCGGGCCGAAGCGCGTCTGGCGCTTCCACAACGACCCCGCGCACGAGTGGCTGATGGCGTAGCGCCAACCGACAAAGGGAGACGGCCGATGAGCGATGCGCATGCGGCCGAGGCCACGAAACGGCAGCGCGTCCTTGTCGTCGGCCTCGGCACGATGGGCCTGAGCCACGCCCGCGCCTATCGGGCGATCGACGGCTTCGAACTCGCGGGCCTGTGCACCCGCAACGCCGCCGCGCGCAAGGATCTCGACCAGGAATTCCCCGGCCTGCCGCGCTTCGAGCGTCTCGGCGAGGCGCTCGCGGCGCTAAAGCCCGACGCGGTCACGATCGCGACCTATACCGAACATCACGCGCCGATGGCGCTCGAGGCGCTCGCGGCCGGCGCGCATGTGTTCTGCGAGAAGCCGCTCGCGGACAATCTGCAAGCCGCCGAGGCGGTCGTCGCCGCGGCCCGCAAGGCGAACAAGGCGCTGCTCGTCGGCTATATCCTGCGCGTCCATCCGTCGTGGACGCGGTTCGTCGAGATCGGGCGGACGCTTGGCAAGCCGCTCGTCATGCGCATGAACCTCAACCAGCAATCGTCGGGCTCGTTCTGGGAGGTGCACAAGGCGCTCATGCGCTCGACCTCGCCGATCGTCGACTGCGGCGTCCATTATGTCGACGTCATGTGCCAGGTCACGCGGGCGAGACCTGTCGCCGTGCACGCGGTCGGCGCGCGGCTGACCGACGAGATCGCGCCGACGATGGTCAACTACGGCCATCTCAATATCGTCTTCGACGACGGCTCGGTCGGCTGGTACGAGGCCGGCTGGGGTCCGATGATGAGCGAGACCGCCTTCTTCGTGAAGGACATGATCGGCCCGAAGGGATGCGTGTCGATCGTCGCCAAAGACTCCGCCGGCGAAGTGAAGTCGTCCGACCATAATGCGCACACCAAGACCAATGCGCTCCGCATCCATCACGCCAAGCTCGATGCAGCGGGCGCCTTCGCCCATCCCGATACGATCGAGTCGACCGAGGACGAGCCCGGCCATCAGGACCTCTGCGAGCGCGAGCAGCGGCTCTTCCTCAAGGCGATCCACGGCGAGGTCGACCTCAAGGATCATTGGGCCGACGCGATCAATTCGCTGCGCATCGTGTTCGCCGCCGACGAGAGCATACGCACCGGCGAGGTGGTGCGGCTTTAAGTGGGTCCGCGGAGAGGGGACCTAAACGCGCCGAAATCCGCTACTCGCGAGGATGCGCCCGTCACGGCCGACGACCACGATCTCGAGTTCGGACGGCGCACCGGCGATGACGCGCGCGGCCGTCGCCCATGCGCCGCCGGCGACGAGGCCGGGCAGGTCGAACCCGGCGCCCTCCGCCAGTTCGAAAGCGTGCAGCCCGCTGTTGGCGCCGGCGATCGCCTCGGCGAGCGACGGCGCGCCGCGGGCGTCGGCGACGCGCGCGGCGAGAGCGGCGAGATCGACTGCGCCGCGTTTCGAATGGAGGTCGAGCATGCCCTCGGCGAGCTTGGTCATCTTGGCCGGCCCGCCCGCGATGGTGACGCGCGCGACCGGGCGGACGCGCAGATATTTAAGGAGCCCGCCGGCGAAATCGCCCATCTCGATCAGCGCATGATCGGGCAGCCCATAGAGCGCGCGGATGGCGGCCTCGGAGGTTTCGCCCGTCGCCGCCCCGATATGCGCGCATCCGCTCGCCCGGGCGACGTCGACGCCGCGGTGGATCGAGTGGATCCAGGCCGCGCAGGAATAGGGCACGACGACGCCGGTCGTGCCGAGAATCGACAAGCCCCCGACGATGCCGAGCCGGCCGTTGGCGGTGCGCTCGGCGATCTTCGCCCCTCCCGGCACCGAAATCTCGACCTCCACGTCGAGCCCGACGGCGAGCCTCCCAGCGACCTCCTCGAGATTGGCGCGGATCATGGCGCGCGGCGCCGGGTTGATCGCCGGTTCGCCCGGCGGCAGTGGCAGCCCCGGCCGGGTCACCGTCCCCACGCCTTCGCCGGCCCGAAAACTGAGGCCCGCGCCCCTCGGCGCGAAGCGCACCGTCGCCACGATCAGCGCGCCGTGCGTCACGTCGGGATCGTCGCCCGCGTCCTTGACGACGCCGGCGCGCGCAAAATCCGCCTCCGGCGCCTGAACGAGGTCCTGGGTCGCGAGCGCGAACTCGGGCCTCAGGCCCTTCGGCAGCGCGACCGGAACGGGATCGGGAAAGACGCCGGTCAGAAGCGCCTCGAAGGCCGCCCGCGCCGCGCCGCTGGCGCAGGCGCCCGTCGTCCACCCGCGCCGCAGCGGCTGTTCCGGTCGAGCCTCGCTCATGCGAGTTTGTCTAGAGGGCGGCTTCGGCTTTGCCTAGGGCGGCTCGGTTCGACCCCGGCGGCGCCGTTTGCTCTCGCGGTTCGTTCTGAAAAACCGACATTTTCTTGCCAATCAAGCGGCCTTGTGGTTTTCTGGTTGCCGGGCTGCGACGCCGCCAATCGCGGGGTTTGTAGACGCGGTCGGCGACCGCGTCAGCCGCCCTCGTAGGGCGTCCGGAAGGACGTCCGTCATTCGACGAGCTAGCGAGCGCGGCTACAATCAAACTGCCTGCGCGGCTGGAGGCGAAGCTTGGAATGGTCCTTGGTCCGCGCGGAAGAGATCGATTTGGTCAGCCGGGAGCGATGTTGAGTGCGATGGAAAAGTCGCCGCAAGCCTCTCAAATCGCTCAAAACGGCGATGGAGATTGCGTTTGTAGAGAGGGCTTAGGGCATTTCAGCTTAGCCGGCGCTCCCGATTGACCCGCGGCCTCATGATCGCCGCGCCCCGTTCGGGCAGCGGCAAGACCACTATCGCGCTCGGCCTCCTGCGCGCCTTCCGCCGGCGCGGCATCTCCGTCGTCGGCCTCAAGTCAGGCCCCGACTATATCGATCCGGCCTTTCACGCCGCCGCGTCCGGCGTCCAGGGCGTCAATCTCGATTCCTGGGCGATGCCGCCGGACCTCCTCGCCGCGCTGGCGGGTCGCGCTGTGATGGGCCATGCGCTGGCGCTCTGCGAGGCCTCGATGGGGCTCTTCGACGGCGTGCCGGCGCCGTCTGGACGCAGCGGCGCCTCGGCCGACGTCGCCGCCGCTCTCGGCATGCCGGTCCTCCTTGTCGTCGACGTCTCCGGCCAGGCGCAGTCGGCCGCAGCCGTCGTCAAGGGCTGCGCGACCTACGACCAGCGCCTGACGGTCGCCGGCGTCATTCTCAACCGCGTCAGCAGCGAACGGCATCGCCGACTCGCTGTCGAGGCGATCGAGGCGCTCGCAATCCCCGTCATCGGCGCGCTGCCGCGCAGCGACAAGCTGGCATTGCCGGAGCGCCACCTGGGGCTCGTCCAGGCGGGCGAGACGGAGGCGCTCGACGCGCGCCTCGACGTGATCGCCGAGGTCGTCGAAGCCCATGTCGACTGCGGGCGCGTGATGGCGCTGGCGGGCGAACTCAACACGCCCGCACAGCCGCGGGGCGCGATCGCGCTCAAGCCTCCCGGCCAGCGGATCGCGCTCGCGCGCGACGAAGCTTTTTCCTTCATCTACCCGCATCTCGTTGAGGGCTGGCGGGCGGCGGGGGCCGAGATCGTCGCCTTCTCGCCGCTGGCGAACGAGCCGCCGGCCGCGGATTGCGACGTGTGCTGGTTGCCCGGCGGCTATCCCGAGTTGCACGCTGGGAGGCTCGCCGCGGCGGAACGTTTCCGCGAGGGGCTGCGCCGTTTCGCCGAGACGAAGTCGGCGCACGGCGAATGCGGCGGCTACATGGCGCTCGGCGTGAGCCTCATCGACGCCTCCGGCGTTTCGCATCCGATGGCTGGACTGCTTGGCGTCGAAACAAGTTTTGCGAAGCGCCGCATGACGCTCGGCTATCGCGAGGCGCGGCTCGTCGCTGACTGCGCGGTTGGGGCCGCGGGCACGGCCTTGCGCGGACATGAGTTTCACTATGCGACGATCGCCTCCGCCGGGAGCGACGATCCTTTCGCCCTCGTCGCGGACGCCTATAGCGCGGCGGCCTCGCCGGCCGGTTCACGAAGGGGCCGCGTCACCGGCTCGTTCTTCCATGTCATTGGCGAGGTTTAATCTTGCTGGCCGCGGGCGTGTAGTTCCCACGTGTATAGGCGAGCGCGGGTTCGTCCATGCCCTCGCGCAGGCTGACGACGGCTCCGAGAACGACGACGTGCGAATGACGCTCGATCGCCTCCTCGACGATGCAGTCGAAGGCGGCCAACGCATCGGCGAGAACGGGCGCCCCTGTGGCCAGCACGATCCACTGGGCGCCTTCGAACCGGCGGGGACCGTGCACGCCGCCGCGTCCGCTGAAGCGGTGCGCCAGCGCCTCGTGGCGCGCTGCGAGCAGGTTCACCGAGAACGCGCCGGTCTCTCCGAGGCTGGCCAGCGTCGAGGACGAACGCGCAAGGCAGATGAACAGCGTCGGCGGCGTGAGCGACAGGGAAGCGATCGAGGTAACCGTGCAGCCGATGCGGCGATCCCCTTCGCCGCAGGCGACGATCGCAACGCCCGAGGACAGCGCCCGCATCGCCTTGCGGAAGGCCGTGCTGTCGGCATGGTGCAGACGCTTTTCGCTCACGCGCCGGCCCCGGCGAGCCGTTCGCGCGCGCCTTTGCGATCGCGACATGCGCTGGGAAACCGTTGCGCGAAGGCCTCAGCGAGCACCAATGATCCTTCCGCAGCCGTTCAATGGAGCCGGCGGCATGAGGCCGCGTTGCGGCTCTTTTGCGGCGGCCGGGTGGCGCGAGTCAAGGATGCGCAATCTTCGCCGGCGCCTTCATGTCAGGACGATCGCGGAGACGAGCCGGCCGTAGTCCGGCTCCTTGCGGTGTGTGGTGCGGCGATAGCTGAAGAAGCGGTCCTCGTCGGCGTAGGTGTCGAGTTCGAAGGTCCTCGAAACGGCCGACGCCGGCGCGAGCGGCGCGATCGGCGATATAGCCGTTGAGGTCGAACATCGAGTGGCCCGCCCTGTGGCTCGCCACGAAGAAGCGCCGCGCATCCTCTCCGGTCTTGGCGAACGCGGCGACGAACTCCCGGCCGACTTCGTAGGAGCCTTGCGCGATGCAGGGCCCGAGCGCCGCCGCAATTGCGTCCCGCTTTGCGCCAAGCTGTTCCATCGCGGTGACTGTCGCCTCGATGACCCCGGTCAACGCGCCTTTCCAGCCGGCATGGGCGGCGCCGACCACCCGGGCGCGCGCGTCGGCGAACAGGATCATGCCGCAATCGGCGCCGGTGACGGCCAGCGCAAGTCCGGGCGTCGCCGTCACGATCCCGTCGCAGCGCGGGCACGCGTCCGGCGCCCAGTGAGCCGCGACGGCGACGGCGTCCGGCGAATGGATCTGGTAGGGGATCGCCAAACGGTGCGGCGCGACGCCGAGCGCGGCGGCGATCCGGGCGCGATTTTCCGCGACCGCCTCGGGCGCATCGCGCGAACCGACGCCGCCATTGAGCGAAGCGTAAACGCCGGCGGAAACGCCGCCGTGTCTGGTGAAGAAGCCGTGGGCCACGCCCGGCGCGTGCAACGTTCCGGCAGTCAGGAAGGGAGCGCTCACGCCGTCTTCGCCGCGTTCGGCTGGAAGCCGGGCGGCGGCGGCAGCCTGCGGTCGGCGACCGCCATCGCCTTAAAGAGCGCGCCCATCTCACCCTTGGCCTTGCCGACGAGGCGGTTTCGCGCCTGTTGGAGGGCTTCACTCCGTTCCGGACCCGCGCGCTCGGCGAGGGCCTTTGTTCTCAGATCGATTCCGATCGCGCGCAGAAAGTCGCCCTGGTCGATTGGACCGTACACGACGGCTCCGGTGGCGCGCGCGCTGCGCGCCATAGCCGCGAAATCGACATGCGCGGTCAGGTCGCAGTCGCCGGGCGCCGCAAGCGGGTCGACATAGCGATGCGCGCGCACAGCCTGAAGCGTGTCGCCGAAGCTCGTGACCACATGACCGTAGTCGATCAGCAGCGCCGCCCCACCCTGCTTCGCAAGCCGCGCGCCCAGTTCGAACATGAGCCGATGACCGGCGGGATTGACTTCGAGAATCTCGCCGTTCTGAGCGGTGGCGCCGATATGAGGTTCTGGCGACGCGGCGACACCGAATGCAAGGTCGCCTTCGTCGCTGAGGCCGACAGTGCGTTCCCGCCATTGACCGCCGGCGCGCACAAACTGGCGCACGGGCAGGGCGTCGAGAAACTCGTTGCCGATGACGATTGCAGGCCCTTCGGGAATGTCCTTGAGTCTTTGCGCCCACGCGACGGGCGCGCCGCAGTCGAGCAAGAGGTCGTGCTGAATCGCGGCGAGTGTCGGGCTCGTCTCCATGAGCCAGACGTCGAGCGCCTCACGGAACGGCGGCGCGATCCGCGCGGCGCGCAGCGCGTCGCTCATCAGCGTGCCTCGACCGGGTCCGAGCTCGACGAGTTGCACCGGGCGGGGCGAACCCATGCTCGACCACACTTCGGCCGCCCACAGGCCGACCAGTTCGCCGAACATCTGCGAGATCTCCGGCGCGGTTGTGAAATCGCCCGTCGCCCCGAACGGGTCGCGATTCATGTAGTAGCCGAACTCGGGATGGGTGAGCGCCAACTGCATGTATTGTTCAACCGTGATCGGCCCGCGGTCCGCGATGATCGCCTTGATTTCGTCGAGCAGGGTCGTCATCTCAGCCCGCCCTCCGGCCGAGGCTCGAGGCTATCAGACCGAGGCCGAGGACGATCAGCGGCGCTGAGAGAACCATCCCCATCGTCAGGCCTCGCCCAAGATCCTCGAGTCTTGGATCCGGCTCGCGGAAAAATTCGCAGAAGATGCGCGCCGCTCCGTAGAGGACCCCGAAGGCGCCGGCGATGAGGCCGGGCCGTTTCAAGGCGCCCCATCGCGCGAACGCAAGAAGGATCACAAAAGACAGAAGCCCTTCGAGAAGCGCCTCGTAGATTTGGCTCGGATGACGAGGCAATCCGTCCGTTCCCGGAAAGATGACAGCCCAGGGGACGTCGGTCGGGCGCCCCCAGAGCTCGGGCCGAATGAAATTGGCGATGCGGCCAAAGAAGAGGCCGATCGGCGCCGCCAGCGAACAGAGATCGAGAACGGTCAGCGTCGGCGCGTGATAGCGACGGGCGAACAAAAGGATGCCGACGAAGGCCCCGATCAGGCCGCCATGAAAAGCCATGCCGCCTTCCCAGATTTTGAAGACGTCGAGCGGATGGGCAAAATAATATTGCCGGTCGTAGAACAGCATGTTGCCGAGCCGGCCGCCGATGATGACGCCGAACGCGCAATAGACCAGGAGATCGTCGATGCTCTCCGCGCTCGGCCTCTTGGCGCCCGCCCAGTACCGGTCGTTCGAGACGATCCGGCGAATCAGCAGCCATCCGAGGACAAGCCCCGCGATATAGGCGAGCGCGTACCAGCGGATGGCCAGCGGCCCCCACTGCACGAGGACCGGATTGATTGCCGGGAAAGGCAGGACGAGGGTCGGCATCGGCGCAGCCCTGATGCGCTGGCGTCGGGATCGCGTCAAGGCCGGGCTGTGCAACCATGGATTGACAGCCTCACTCTTTGCGAGGGCCGAGCTTGTGGCGAGCGAGCCTCTCGTAAATGGGTTGAGCGACCGGCTTCTCCGCGCGCGGGGTCAGCGCGCCGTTGACGCTGATGAGCACCGAGTTGTTGCGGGGATCGCCCACATAATCCTGCGTTCCGCCTGAGGCCTGGGCAAAATCCGGCATGATTTGCTCGATTCTTTAGGGATTGGCACCATGGCCGCGCGGCGCACCCTCGGCAAGCCTGAATTTGCCCGTCCGGGCGCTGCCGAACGGCGAGCGCCAGCCTTGCCTTCGCCGCCCTGCTCGGGCAGGGAGGACGAGGCGGATCTCGGACACGAAGCATGAGGCGCATTCAGGACATCGCATGGCCGGTCATTGGGCTCAGTGCGGTGGCTGTGTCGTCCTGGCTTCTGTTCAAGGAGCTGCGCGGGCTTTCGTTCGCGAGCCTGCGCGAAGCGATCGCATCGATTTCGCTCGTCCGCTGGCTTGTGGCGATCGGTTCGACCGCGCTCGCCTATAGCGCGCTCGCCTGGTACGACCGCATCGCGCTCTTGCATCTTGGCCGCAAAATCGGCTGGCCTTTCGTCGCGCTCACCTCCTTCACCACCTACGCGATCGCGCACAACATCGGCGCCTCGGTATTGTCCGGGGCCGTCATCCGATATCGTGCATATTCGACGAAGGGTTTGAGCGTGGCCGAGATAGGGCTCCTGGTCGCCTTCTGCTCGTTCACCTTCGCGCTTGGCGCGGTGACGCTCGGCGGCGTGCTGCTGCTCTTTCGCCCCGATCTCGTCGAGCGTTTCGACGGGGCGCCGGATTGGGTTGGAACGACCGCCGGCCTAGCCCTGATCGCAGCGCCGGCTCTTTATGTCGCCGGGTCGTTATTGCACTTTCGTCCGTTCAGGTTCGGCGGTTTCGAATTCGTTTATCCGCGCCCGCCGGTGGCTGCGCGGCAACTGCTTGCCGGGCCGCTCGAACTGATCGGCGCCGCCGGAATCATCTTTTTCACTTTGCCGGCGGCCCCCAATCCTGGTTTCATCGTGGTTCTCGGCGTTTTTATCGCCTCGTTTTCGTTGGCGCTGGTCAGCCACGCGCCCGGCGGACTCGGGGTGCTGGAGATCGCGGTTCTCGAGGGCATGCCGGACGTTCCACAGGCCAATGTGATCGCGGCGCTTCTGGTGTTCCGGCTGCTCTATCTCATCCTGCCGTTTGTCTTTGCGCTCGGGGTTGTTCTCGTCTTCGAGAGAGACCGCTGGCGCGCGCTGGCGCCGTTTAGAGGAGATCGTTCCCATGCCGTCGGCGATCACGATTAGCGATCAGGACGTCCTGTTGGCCATCGACCTGCAGGCCGATTTCATGCCGGGAGGAGCGCTCGCAGTCGAGGACGGCGATGCGATCGTGCCGCTCATCAACGCGCTTGCGCGGCGTTTCGCTCATGTCGCCGTCACCCAGGACTGGCATCCGGCCGGACACGCTTCCTTCGCCTCCGCTCACGAAGGAGCGGCGCCCTTCCAAGCCACGCGTCTCGCCTATGGCGAACAGACGCTGTGGCCTGACCATTGCGTTCAGGGCACGGCGGGAGCCGAGCTCCATCCGGACCTCGCGCTGGAGACCGCCTTCCTCATTCTGCGCAAGGGTATGCATCCGGGCGTCGACTCGTACTCAGCGTTTGTCGAGGCGGATGGCAAGACGACGACCGGGCTCGCGGCGCTGCTGAAGGCCCGCGGCGTCAAACGCATCTTCGCCTGCGGCCTCGCCACCGACTATTGCGTCGCTTTTTCCGCTCTCGACGCGCGCGCCGCCGGGTTCGAGACATTTGTCATCGAAGACGCCTGCCGGGCGATCGATGCGAACAATTCCCTCGACGCCGCCTGGGCGCGCATGAACGCGGCCGAGGTGTGGCGCATCCAATCCCGAGAACTCCTGGACTGAGCCGATCGCGATTAACCGCGAGTCGACGGCAGGCGCGAGCGGTTAACCTCTGGTTAACCCGCCTCAACGCAATTGAAGGACGACAAGCGGCGCCTGCGGCGCTCCAACCTCCCCACCCCGGCGTCGCGATGGTCACTCTCTATCATCATCCCTTCTGCGCCCATTCCCGGTTCGTCCGGCTCATTCTGGGCGAAATGGGGATCGAGCCGAGGCTCATCGAGGAGCGGCCCTGGGAAAGACGGCGCGAGTTCCTGTTGATGGCGGCGGAGGGCGCGACGCCGGTGCTGGTCGAGGACCATGCGCCGGTCCTGTCGGGCGCCGAGGTCATTGCCGAATATCTTGACGAGACGCGAGGCCTGGGCCTCGGCGATCGTAGGCTTCTCCCTGAGGATCCGGTGGCCCGCGCCGAAGCGCGCCGGCTCACGATCTGGTTCAACGTCAAGTTTTTCAACGAATTGAGCCAGTGGCTGGTGCGGGAGAAGATCTACAAGCGCTTCATGAGCCCCGACCAGGGCGGAGGCGCGCCCGACATGCAGGCTGTGCGAGCGGCGCGCTCAAATCTGAGGTATCATTTGCGCTATATCGGCCACCTGATTGCGGGCCGGAACTGGCTGGCAGGCGACCGGCTGACCTACGCCGATCTCGCGGCGGCGGCCCATCTGTCCTGCATTGATTATCTGGGCGACGCGCAGTGGCAGGAGAACGAAACGGCGCGGATCTGGTACGCACGGGTGAAGTCGCGCCCGTCGTTCCGCCCGCTGCTGGCCGAGCGACTCCCGGGAATGTCGCCGAACGCGACCTACGCCAATCTCGACTTTTAGGGGCGCTGCGCGCCAAGGCGCGCGCCCTTGGCTTCGACGCCTGCCGGGTCGCGCCCGCCATGGCGCCGGAGAACGCTCGCGAACGCCTGACCGCCTGGCTCGGCGAGGGCGGGCATGGCGACATGGCCTGGATGGCGGAACGCTTTGAGCGGCGGATCGATCCGCGCATGCTGATGGCTGACGCCAGGAGCCTCGTCATGCTCGGCCTCAACTACGGCCCGAGCGGGGATCCGCTCGCGGCGCTCGCGCTCAAGGACGCCGGCGCGATTTCTGTCTATGCGCGCCATCGCGACTATCACGATGTCGTCAAAGGAAAGCTCAAGCAACTTGCGGCGTTTCTTGTCGCCTCGGCAATGCCGAAGCAGGCGGTCGTCAAGGTGTTCGTCGACACGGCTCCGCTCATGGAAAAGCCGCTGGCCGCCCGCGCGGGGATTGGCTGGCAGGGCAAACACACGAACCTCGTCTCGCGCGAATTCGGGTCGTGGCTCTTCCTCGGCGCCATTCTGACCGACCTCGAGCTTTCGCCGGACCCGCCAGAGCCGGATCACTGCGGAACCTGCCGCGCCTGCCTCGACGCCTGCCCGACCGACGCCTTTCCGGCGCCCTACCGCCTCGATGCGCGGCGCTGCATTTCGTACCTGACGATCGAACACAAAGGACCTGTTCCGCGAGAGCTGCGGTCGCGGATGGGAAACCGCATCTACGGCTGCGACGACTGTCTCGCTGTCTGCCCATGGAATAGGTTCGCCAGAGCCGGGCGAGAGGCCAAACTCGCCGCGCGCGCGGATCTCGAGCCTCCGCCGCTCGCCGAGCTTGGGCGCCTCGACGACGCGGGATTCCGCGCGCTCTTTGCCGGCGGCCCGATCAAGCGCGTCGGGCGCGACAGATTCCTGCGCAACGTGCTGATTGCGATCGGCAACTCAAGCGAACCTTCGCTCGCCGCGGTGGCGAGCGACCGGCTTGACGACGAATCACCCTTGGTGCGAGGCGCCGCAATCTGGGCCCTCGCCCAACTTCTTTCCCGAGAGGAGCTCGCCCGCCTGGCGCAGGGGCGAGCGGAAGGCGAGCGTGAGCCCGACGTCGCGGACGAATGGCGCTTCGCCCTCAGCGTGCCGGAACCGTAACCGCCCTCTCGCCCGCGCCTTTAGTGCGTCGCGGTCGTCTCGGCCTGGTGCTTCAGCCGCTCGATTTCGTCTTTCAGGTACAGCTTTTTACGCTTCAGTTCGTGGACCTTGATGTCGTCTGACGCCGGATGGTTTTCTTCGGCCATTATCGCTTCTTCAATCGCCTGATGACGGCGCACCAGCTCGCTGAGATGCGAATCAATCGACATGGAACCGCTCCCTATGGCTCACAACGACGAAATTGTGACACAACGGGCGAACCGCGCAAGCGCCAAATTGGCGGATGCGCGTTCAAATTTATTACAAATTATTAAGCCAGCCGGTCATATTCCGAGGAATTTCCATGGCGCAGTCGTCATTCCCAAAGGGACCGCACATTCGGCGAGAGACGGGTCAACTCTTGCTCACCCGGCGGGCGCCTTGCGCCCGCCAAACGGCGCGCTCATAGTCCGGCGCCTTCAAGAGGCCGCAGCGGCGCCGAGGAGCGGAAGGCGTGGTCCGGAGATGATCGACAGGGAGCTAACGCCAGGGGAGCGCGCGGCGCTCACCGCCCAAGTCGAACGTTTGCGCGAAGAGCATCGTGATCTCGACGCGGCCATCGAGGCTCTGCGCGACGCCGGCCAAGCCGATCAGTTGCAGCTGCAGAGGCTGAAAAAGCGCAAGCTTCTGCTGCGGGACAAGCTCTCACAGCTGGAGGACGAGCTCACGCCGGACATCATAGCCTGAGGGTGAGCCGATGCCCTACGACGTCAACGCCGACCTGCCGCCCTCGGTGCGTTCGCATCTGCCCGAGCACGCCCAGACCATCTTTCGCGAAGCCTTCAACCACGCCTACGCGACGCATACCCGGGATCCGAGACAGGAGGAGGCGGCCTTTCGCATCGCCTGGGCCGCGGTGAAGCGGGCCCACGAGAAGGTTGGGGACGAGTGGGTGGAGAAGCGTTAGCACGCCCCGCCGCCCTGGCTCGCGCGCTTGCGCCCCCGGCGCCCTTCCTCTAATCGCGGGATTCATGGATTTCGATTCGCCAGCAGGGGGGCGCCGGTGAACGGCGCATCGAAGCCTGTCGCGATCATCATGGGCAGCCAGTCGGACTGGGCGGTCATGCGCCGGTCCGCAGAGACGCTCGAAGCGCTCGGCGTCGGATATGACGCCCGGATCGTCTCGGCCCACCGCACGCCCGACCGGCTCGTCGCTTTCGCCAAGGCCGCGAAGGGGCAGGGTTTCAAGGTCGTCATAGCGGGTGCCGGAGGGGCCGCACATCTGCCGGGCATGACCGCGGCTTTCACGACGCTTCCGGTTTTCGGCGTGCCGGTCCCGTCCAAGGCGCTCTCGGGCCAGGACAGTCTGCTCTCGATCGTGCAGATGCCGGCCGGCGTGCCGGTCGGCGCGCTCGCAATAGGGGAAGCAGGCGCGATCAACGCTGCGCTCCTTGCCTGCGCGGTGCTCGCGCTCTCCGACGACGCGCTCGCGGCGCGGCTCGAGGCCTGGCGCGCCGAGCGCACGGCCGAAGTCGCCGAGCGTCCCGCCGACGAGGCCGCCAGGCAATGATCCTCAGTCCGGGCGCGACAATCGGCATCCTCGGGGCTGGCCAGCTGGGGCGCATGCTCGCCATCGCCGCGCTCAAAGTCGGACTGCGCACCCACATTTTCGCCCCCGAGGCTGCGGCGCCGGCTTACGACGCCGCCGCGGCGCGAACGGTCGCCGCTTTCGACAACGAAGAAGCGCTGGCGCAGTTCGCGGAAGCGGTCGATGTCGCGACGTACGAATTTGAGAACGTGCCGGTCAAGACCGTCGAATTTTTGGCCGGGCGGGCGCCGGTCCGGCCCGGCGCGCGGGCGCTGGCGCTGACCCAGGACCGGCTCGTCGAAAAGACTTTCCTGCGCGATTTGGGCATGAAAACCGCGGCCTTCGTTGGGGTCGAGGACGCCGGCGCGCTCGCCCGCGCGGTCGCGGAACTCGGCCGCCCGGCGATCTTAAAGACCCGGCGGTTCGGCTATGACGGCAAGGGCCAGTCGCTGATCCGTGAGGGCTCGAATGTCGCCGCGGTCCACCGGGCGCTGGGTTCGGCGCCGATGATCCTCGAAAGCTACGTGGCCTTCGAGCGCGAGGCGTCGGTCGTCGCCGCGCGCAGCCTCGAGGGGGAGATCGTCGCCTTCGACCTCAGCGAGAACGAGCACGAGAAGCACATCCTGGCCAGGACCCGCGCGCCGGCACGCGTCAGCGCCGAGACGGAGCTCGAGGCGAGGCGAATCGCGAGCACGATCCTCGAGGCGCTCGACTATGTCGGCGTGCTCGCGGTCGAACTCTTCGTGACCAGAGACCGGCAAGGCCGCGAGGGACTGGTCGTCAACGAGATCGCGCCCCGCGTCCACAATTCGGCTCACTGGACGCTCGAGGGCGCGCAGACCTCCCAATTCGAGCAGCACATCCGGGCCATCGCCGGGTGGCCGCTCGGCGCGCCGACGCGGCGCGGCCGGGCCGAAATGCACAATCTGATCGGCGAGGACGCGGAAGAATGGCGCGACATCCTCGCCCAGCCCGACCTCTGCCTGCATCTCTACGGCAAGCTCGAAATCCGCCCGGACCGCAAGATGGGCCACGTGACCCGCATCTTCCCCGAGACTCCGGCGGCAGAGTGACCCGTGCGGCCGCTCTCGCCTTGACACGCCGATGAGCGCCTCATTATACCGCCGCTTCGCCCAAAAGGCCGGCGCCTCATGCGGTCGATGCGGCGGGATAGCTCAGCTGGTTAGAGCGGCGGAATCATAATCCGTAGGTCCCCGGTTCGAGTCCGGGTCCCGCTACCATCACTCCGACATAGCCCAATCCCCTGCCTCGCCGCGAATTCGGCCTTGCGCAAGGGACGCCTCCGTCTTAGCGAGAAAGCAAAGATCAGCGCGTTGTCCGGAAGGGCGAATCATGAAGCTTATCCTGGCGGTCGTCAAACCGTTCAAACTGGAAGAGGTGCGTACGGCTCTCGATCGGCTGGGCGTTAAGGGAATGACGGTCAGCGAGGCGAACGGATATGGCCGGCAAAAGGGTCACACCGAAATCTATCGCGGCTCGGAATATAATGTCGCCTTCATGCCGAAGGTGCGCCTGGAGATGGCGGTCGGCGACAGCGAGGTCGACGCCGCCGTCGAAGCGATCCGGGCCGCCGCGCGCACCGGCCAGATTGGCGACGGGAAGATTTTTGTCCTTCCGCTCGAGCGCGCCATGCGGGTGCGCACCGGCGAAACCGGCGAAGAGGCGCTGTAACGTCTAAGGGCCGCTTCGCTGGCGCGGCGAACCGTTCGCTGGCATAACGAGCGCATGATTCGGGACCAGATTGCGCGCCCGGCGCCAGACGTCGACCCCGGGTTCGGGGTCTACGTGCATTGGCCGTTCTGCCTGTCGAAGTGCCCCTATTGCGACTTCAACAGTCACGTTCGCGGCGCGCCGATCGACGAGGAGCGGTATCTGGCGGCCTTCAGGGCCGAGATCGCCCATCGCGCCGCGCTGGCGCCCGGTCGAACCGTCGCCTCTGTGTTCTTTGGTGGCGGCACGCCCTCGCTGATGCGTCCGCAGACCGTCCAGGGGGTCATCGACGCGATCGCCGCGAAATGGCGGCTCGATCCCAAGGCGGAGATCACGCTCGAAGCCAATCCGACCAGCGTCGAGGCGGGGCGGTTTCGCGGCTATCGCGCCGCCGGGGTCAATCGCCTGTCCATTGGCGTGCAGTCGCTGAGCGACGCCGCCCTCAAGACGCTCGGGCGCAAGCATACGGTGGAAGAAGCGCTGGAGGCGGTTAAGCTCGCGGCTTCGCTCTTTCCCCGCTTCACCTTCGACCTCATCTATGCCCGGCCCGGCCAGAGCGTGGCCGACTGGCGGTCCGAGCTCAAGCGCGCGCTCGATCTCGTCGGCGACCATGTCTCGCTCTATCAGCTGACGATCGAGCCCGACACGATCTTCGAGCGTCTGCGGGACGCCGGCAAATTGCAGCTCCCCGACGAAGATCTGGCGCTTGCCCTGTTCTCGGCCACGCGCGAGCTGACGGAGGCGCGCGGACTTCCGGCCTATGAGGTCTCCAATCACGCGCGCCCCGGCGGCGAGAGCCGCCACAACCTCATTTACTGGCGCTACGGCGAATATGCCGGGGTGGGACCGGGCGCGCACGGACGGCTGGCGACAGCCAAGGGCCGCCTCGCCCAGGAGACCGAGCGCCACCCTGAGATGTGGCTGACTCAGGTCGAGACCGAAGGCCACGGCCTCGTCGAGAATACGCCCTTGAGCCGCGAAGAGCAGGGCGACGAGTTCCTGCTGATGGGCTTGAGACTGCGCGAGGGGGTCGATCCCCGGCGCTTCGAACGCTTAAGCGGGCGCGAGATCGATCGCGACCGGCTCAAGAAGTCTTGTCGAGGACGGCTTCATCGAGCTCGACGCGCGGGGGCGCATCCGCGTCACACCGATGGGCGCGCCGCTGCTCGACACGGTCGTCGCTGACGTTGCGGCTTGACGCCGCACTCGCTTGGCCGAGGCTACCGTTTGGCCGCTGAACTTGCAGGTCATTCCGGACGGATGGGGCGAGTTTTCAGCCGGTCCCGAGCAAGGCCCCAAAAATTTGCTGCGGTGCTGGATCGGTGGTGGACCCGCGCTAATCGAAATTCACATTGCTGTCTGTGAGCTCGTCTTCAATTTGCCGATGGGTCATCGGATCGACCTTGCATTTTTCAAATTCAACGTGGCGCTGAAGACCGGTCAGGCCTTTCGCGAGAACAGCATGATGGCAAATGGCGCGCACCGCTCTTGCCTTGCAATAGGCTCCACAGCCGTCCGCAAGAACCGATTGCGAATCCAGCAATCCAATCGTGAGCGCCAAAGACAGGATGATCGCCGCCGGAGGCGTGCGACGAAGATCGTTTTTGCTATGCATAGCGGCCACCGTTGCCTGAATGTTCCACATTTCTCAAATTTGCGCTTGCGCACTTAGCTTCGGCATTCAGGCATTTCTTTGAATGCGCCCGCGCCGGCGTCCTCGGACCAGCCGTGTTGAAGGAAGCCGCGCGCATCCTTGCGCTCGCGGGGGGATCGGCGGCATGCTCATAATCTTCAAGGGAGGACGCGGGCCATGCCGCTCGTCGAGAGCAAAATCGAGGGCTTCGTCGGCACGATCTGTCTCGACTATTTCGAGAAGCGCAACGCGTTTTCGGCGGCGCTGGTCGAGGACTTTGTCAAAGCGCTGGAGGCATTCGCGGAGAACCGGGTCCGCGCCCTAGTCCTCAGGGCGCGTCCGGGCGTCAAGATCTGGTCCGCCGGACACGACGTCGACGAATTGCCCGAGGGGCGGCGCGACCCGCTCGGATGGTACGATCCTCTGCGTCGGCTGGTCCGGACGATCGAGAACCATCCGGCGCCGGTCATCGCCATGGTCGAGGGCGGCGTCTGGGGCGGCGCCTGCGAGGTGGCGATGGCCTGCGACATCATCGTCGCCGCGCCGAACGCCACCTTCACGCTCACGCCCGCCAAGCTCGGCGTACCCTATAACGTGTCGGGCATGCTGACCTTCCTCAACGCCGCGCCTCTCAGACTGATCAAGGAGATGGCGTTCACGGCCAAACCGATCAGCGCGGAGCGCGCGGCCAGCGCGGGCCTCATCAACCATGTCGCGCCCTCGGACGAGCTCGAATTGTTCACCTACGCGATCGCCGCCGACATCGTCGGCAATGCGCCACTCTCGATCGCCGTGATGAAGGAGGAGTTGCGCATCCTGGCCGGCGCGCATCCCATGAGTTCCGCAAGGGTGGGAACGGGTGCAGGGCCTGAGGCGCGTCGTCTACGACAGCGCCGACTATGTCGAAGGCGTGAAGGCCTTCAAGGAGAAAAGGACGCCAGTCTACAAGGGGGAGTAGACGGCGAGCGGTGAGAATATGGTCGAGGCCGATCAATCTTCCGCGAGGGGCGAGCGCCATCGGCGACGGCTTACCAACCTGATCGACCGGCTCCCGAACCGCATCAGGTCCGCGATCCATTGACTTCTTGAGCCACATTCGCGGTGGGCGCGCATACCAGCGGGCGTAGCCCTTATCCTCGGCGGGTTTTTCAGCATCCTCCCTGTGTTCGGGCTATGGATGTTCCCTCTCGCCCTGATCCTCCTCGCCGAGGATCTGCCGATCGTGCGGCGTGGCGTCACGCGCGCCCTCGATTGCCTGGAAAACCGCTGGCCGCACTGGTTCCCCAGACCCAGGGGAATCGCTTCAGGTTAACGGCGGGGTTTGGCGGATGAGGAACTCAAGGTAATCGGGGTTCAGGTTGGCGAGTTTTCGGCGAGTTTTGAGGCTGTGTCTGTCCTTTGGGTCGCGGATCAGGTTGACGTTCATGTGTTTGATGACAGCCATGTTTTGAGGGCCGTTAGCGGTTCGCAGGCGGGCGAGGTCATCGTGGAAGACGACGTCGAGCACCCAATGGAGCCGGTTCTCGACGCTCCAGTGGGCTCGCACGGCGGCGGCGAAGGTCTTGGCGTCGAGCTTGGCTGAGGAGAGATAATATCGGCGTTCGCGCGCGAGGAGGCCGTTTCGTTCGACGCGGCTTTCGACCAAGCCGATCATCGCCAGATGCGGGAAACGCGGTTCGTCGGCGTAGCGGCGGTCGGAGAACAGCCAGTCGACCTTGTGGCAGACAACATGGCGGCGCTCTTCGATGCGGCCATGGTCGCCGTCAGTGGTGTTGTGGCCGGGCTCCGTCATCTCCGCGGGCGGATTGGCGAAAAAGTCGACGACATCCTGGTGCAGGACCGGTCGGTTGGCCTTCAACGCGAGCAGATAGTCGCCGCCGCCGGCGACGATTTGTTCCGCGATGTCGGTCTGGGTCCCCATGGCGTCGATGGTGACGAGCGCGCCGGTCAACTGCAATCGTTCGAGCAACAGCGGAATAGCGACGATTTCATTGGACTTCTCATCGACCGCCTCCTGCGCCAGAACCAGACGCTGACGGGCGGCCCAGGCGCTGACCATGTGCAGCGGTTGGCGGCCCTTGGCGCGCGCGTGGGTTCGTCGCGAGGTCTTGCCGTCGATGGCGACGATGTCGGGCGCGCGCTCGCGCAGCGTCTCGACCCAGGCGTCCCCAGACCCAGGGGAATCGCTTCAGGTAAATTCGCGTTAGCAAACGTTGAAATTGGTGCCTCGACGTGGAGTTTATTGCCGCGAAAAGCATTCGTGTTGGCGAATTCGGCGGTTCGGACCAAGGCCCGATTGGCTTGCGCGGCCGTAAGAGTATGGCCGGAGACCTATTCTTAACCTCTCGCTAACCTGAAGCGATTGCCCTGTCCCCAGACCCGACGCCGATTGACTTCGCCTCTCTTCTGACCCATCTCTAGAAATCCGCAGAGCCGAGGCTCTGAGCGGAGTTTCGGCGTGCGCTCAAACGGTGCCGCCAACCGAACAAGAGGAGAGTGGCCATTCGTCGTCCTATGAAGGCAACCGCGGCGCCGGAGAAAGGCGGTCCCCGCATCAATCGCGACATTCGCGCAGTCCAAGTCCAGCTTATCGACGCAGAGGGTCACAATCACGGCGTCGTCAATCTCGCGGACGCCCAGCAACTCGCTGAAGAAGCCTCGCTCGATCTGGTCGAAATCGTTCCCAACGCGACCCCGCCCGTCTGCAAGATCCTCGATTTCGGAAAATTTCGCTTCCTGGAGCAGAAAAAGTCGGCCGAGGCGCGCAAGCGCCAGAAAGTGGTCGAGATCAAGGAGATCAAGCTGCGTCCGGGCATCGACGACCACGATTATGAAGTCAAGATGCGCTCGGTGCGCCGTTTCTTTGATGAAGGCGACAAGGTCAAGGTGACGCTGCGCTTTCGCGGCCGCGAGATGGCGCATCAGGACATCGGCTTCAAGCTGCTGCAGCGGGTGAGGACGGAGACGGCGCCGATCGCCAAGGTCGAGGCCGAGCCGTCGATGGAAGGCCGCCAGATGATCATGGTTCTGGCGCCCAAATAAGTGTAAGAACTCAAGGGTATCAACTCGAGGTAAGAGACCGCTCTTCGCGGTCGCTGCGGTCGCGCTGGCGGGCTCATCCGTCGGCGTGCGGGGAGAGGGATTTGACCACAGCGCCGACCTACGCCGCTGCCGAAGCCGCCGCCGGCCGCCGAGAGGGCGCCGAAACGACCGCGGTCAGCGTGATCGTCGCGCTGAGCGCCTCGCACATGCTCAACGACGTGATGCAGTCGCTGGCTCCGGCGCTCTATCCGGTGTTCCACCAGAAGCTCGCGCTCAGTTTCTTACAGGTCGGCATTATCACCTTCGTCTTTCAGCTCACGGCCTCGCTCCTGCAGCCGCTGATCGGCTTGACAGTCGACCGGCGACCACTGAACGCGATTTTGCCGGTCGGCATGGCCTTCACGCTCGTCGGTCTCACGTTGCTCGCCTTCGCCAATACCTATTCGCTGATTCTGCTCTCTGTGGCCGTGATCGGCATTGGCAGCGCAGTGTTCCACCCGGAGGCGTCGCGCGTCGCCCGCGCGGCCTCCGGCGGGCGGCATGGTTTCGCGCAAAGCTTGTTCCAGGTTGGCGGCAATTTCGGCCAGTCGATGGGCCCGTTGCTCGCAGCGTTCGTGGTGGTGCCTTTTGGCCAGCATTCGGTGCTCGCCTTCACCCTGCTTGCGCTGATCGCGGTCGTGGTTCTTACCGGCGTCAGTCGGTGGTATGCGGCGCATCGCGCGGCGCGCAAGCATGCTTTGGCGTTGACGGGGCCAACGCATCCGCGCGCGGTCGTCGTCCGCACGATCGCCGTGCTCATCGTCATGCTGTTTTCGAAGGTGGTCTATCTCGCGAGCATCGGCAGCTACTACACCTTCTACCTGATCGACACTTTCCACGTGTCGATCCAGCAGGCGCAAGTGATGCTGTTTGTCTTCCTCGCGGCGGTGGCGGCTGGCACCTTCCTCGGCGGGCCGCTCACCGACCGCTTCGGCGCGAAATTCGTGATCTGGGGATCGATCCTCGGCGTTCTCCCGTTCACGCTGCTGCTGCCGCATCTCGGGCTCACAGGCACGATCATCAATTCGATCGCAATCGGCCTCGTGATTTCCTCGGCCTTCTCGGCGATGGTCGTCTACGCGCAGGAACTGACGCCCGGCAATGTGGGCGCAGTCGCCGGGCTCTTCTTCGGGCTGTCGTTCGGCTTGGGCGGGATCGGCGCGGCGCTGCTCGGAGCGCTCGCCGACCGCACCAGCATCGGCTTCGTCTATCAGATCTGCGCCTTCCTGCCGGCGATCGGCCTCCTGGGGGCGCTGCTCCCGAATCCGCGCGCCCCTGTAGCCGCGATCGCTGATCGCGGCTGACGCGCTCAGCGAGCACGTCTACAACCGTAGACGCCATATTCGCGCCGCAGTTTGGATGTCATGAGAATGAACGTTCATTCTCATGGTTGGTCTATGTCATTAACCTCCCTCACCGCAACACGGAAAGCCGCCGACGCCGAAAGGCGTGAGCGCATTCTAGAGGCGGCTGAGCGCGCCTTCGTCCGGCACGGTTTTCACGCGACCACGATGCAGCATGTGGCCGAAGAGATCGGCATGAGCGCCGGCAATCTTTACCGCTACTTCCCATCCAAGGAAGCGATTGTTGAGGGCCTCTGCGCGGTCGATCAGGCGGAGCGAGCCCGGGCGTTTGCCGAGTTGATGGCCCAGAGCGGCAATATCATGGAGGCCTTGTGCGCGGGCCTACGCGAACATGTTCTTTCCCGTCCGGCCGAGAAAGCGCGCATGATCGTCGAGATCTGGGCTGAGGCTGGCCGCAATCCGCGTGTCGCGGAGATCACCCGGGCGATCGACAATGACGTGCTCGGGGGGCTGGAACGGCTCATGGATGCGGCGAAGGCGGCCGGCGCGGCCTCGCCGGCGCTCGAACCCCGTTTCGGCGCGCGGTTCTTCTTCACGTTCGTCGCCGGTCTCTTCAAGAGGATCGCGATCGAACCCGATTTCGATCGAGACGCGGAGACGGCGATGGCGGTCGGCGTTCTGAGGGCGCTGTTCGCCGGCGCGCTTCAGCCCGACCGGGCCACCTCGCACAGGGAGAACTGAAGATGCGGCGCGCCTTTCTCATCATCGGCGCCGTCGCGCTCGCGGCGCTCGGGGGCGTTTGGGCCGCAACCGCTTTCGCGCCTTGCGCGCTGCCTCCACCGCTCCTCGCAAAATTCGCTCCGAACAAGATGGCGGCGTGCCCCGCGGAGACCGCGGCCGAGCAGCCGGCCGCTCCGCCGCCGCCCGCAGTCAGCGTCGCGCCGGCGGAACGGCGCGAATTTGTCGAGCGCCTGTTCGTTTCCGGGACTTTGGTGGCGCGCGACGAGGCGATGGTCGGCGCGCCGCTCGACGGCCTGCGCCTGATCGAGATTCTGGCCGACGACGGCGACATGGTGAAGAAGGGACAGGTGCTGGCGCGTCTCGACCGCAGCCAGCTCGACGCCCTGCTTGCCGAGAGCGACGCGGCGATCCTTCGCGCCAGGGCGACCATCGAGCAGGCGAGGAGCCAGATCGGCCAGTTCGAGGCTTCGCTCGCCCAGGCTTCCGCCGATCTCGAACGCTCGCAGAAGCTCGGGCCGCAAATTGTCGCTGGCTCGACGCTCGACGCGCGAATCGCGGGCCAGCGCGTCGCCCAGGCCCAACTCGACGCGGCGCGCCACGCGCTGAGCGTCGCCGAAGCGGACGAGGCCGCGAGAGCGGCCGAGCGGCAGGAGTTGCAGGTGCGGCGTGACCGCACGGAGATCAAGGCGCCGGTCGCGGGGCTCGTCAGCCACCGCTCGGCGAGGCTCGGCGCGGTCGTCAGCGGCTCGGGCGAACCTCTGTTTCGCATCATCGTCGACGGCGCGATCGATCTCGAGGCCGACGCGCCGGAACAGTCGCTGGTCCGCTTCGCGATCGGCATGCCCGCAACCCTGCGTCTGCCGGGCGTCGCCGATCCAGTTGAAGGCCGCGTGCGGCTCATCTCCGAGGAAGTCGACAAGGCAAGCCGCACCGGAAAGGTGCGAATTGCGCTCTCCGACGTGTCGCGCGCCCGCATTGGCGCCTTCGCCTCGGGCGAAGTCGAACTCGTGCGGCGCGACGGGGTCGGCGCGCCAGCCTCCGCTCTGCGGCGCGACGGCGATGTGGCGCGCCTCTACGTCGTGCGCGACGGCCGCGTCGAGGAACGGCGCGTCACGCCCGGCATCGTCGAGGGGGACACGGTCGAGATCAGGGACGGCGTGACCGCGGGCGAAAGCGTTGTGGCGCGCGCCGCGGCTTTCTTAAGGCCGGGCGACCGCGTGCGTGCGATGCCCGAAGCGACTGCGGCTGGCGGCTAGGGAGGCGAACTCATGCGTCTCAATGTCTCGGCCTGGTCGATCCGCCGCCCCATCCCCGCGGTGGTGGCCTTCGCGGTTCTCACCATCCTCGGCCTCGTCAGCTTCCGGTCGATGTCGATCACCCGCTTTCCCAATATCGACATTCCGATCGTGCAGGTGCTGATCACCCAGTCCGGCGCAGCGCCGTCGGAGCTTGAGTCGCAGGTCACGAAAAAGGTCGAGGACGCGGTCGCGAGCGTTAACGGCGTCTGGCACATCGCTTCGACCGACACCGACGGCTCGTCCTCGACCATCATTCAGTTCAACGTCGGCTCGGTCGATATCGACCGGGCGCTCAACGACGTGAAGGACCAGATCGCCAAGATCCGCACCGATCTGCCGCGCACGATCGACGAGCCGGTCATCAGCCGCATCGACATCGAAGGCCTGCCGATCGTCACCTACGCCGCATCGGCGCCCGGAATGTCGGTCGAGCAACTGTCCTGGTTCATCGACGATTCGGTCGCCCGCGATCTCCAGGGCATTCGTGGCGTCGGCGAGGTCAAGCGCTTCGGCGGCGTCGACCGCGAGATCCGCGTTTCGCTCGATCCGGAAAAGCTGCTCGCGCTCGGCGTCACGGCGGCGGCGGTCAACGAGCAGGTGCGCGCCGACAATGTCGATCTCGGCGGCGGACGCGGCGAAGTCGCGGGGCAGGAACAGGCGATCCGAACGCTCGCCGGCGCGCGCAGCGTCGCGGATCTCGCCGCGTTGCCGATCGCGTTGCCGGGCGGTCGCAAGGTCAGACTGGACGAACTCGGGACTGTGGTCGACGGCGCGGCGGAGCCGCGCACCTTCACCCGCCTCTTCGACCAGCCGATCGTCGCCTTCGGCGTCACTCGCGCCAAGGGCGCGAGCGACGTGACTGTCGATCAGCTGATCCAAAAGCGGCTGGCGACAATCGAGGCCGCGCATCCCGAGGTGACCTTCACCAAAGTCGACACCCAGGTCGACAACGAGCTCGGCAACTATCGTTCGACGATGGAGACGCTGATCGAGGGCGCGCTGCTCGCGGTCGTCGTCGTCTTCGTCTTCCTGCGCGATCTGCGCGCGACCATCGTCACCGCGGTCGCGCTGCCGCTCTCGGTTATTCCAACTTTCTGGGCGATGGACGCGATCGGCTTCTCGATCAATCTGGTCAGCCTGCTCGCGATCACCCTGGTGACCGGCATCCTGGTCGACGACGCGATCGTCGAGATCGAGAACATCGTGCGCCACATGCGCATGGGCAAATCCGCCTGGCGCGCCTCGCTGGAGGCGGCCGACGAGATCGGCCTTGCGGTCATCGCCATCTCGCTATCGATCGTCGCGATCTTCTCGCCGGTCAGCTTCATGGGCGGCATCGCCGGGCAATATTTCCGCCAGTTTGGCCTCACGGTTGCGATCGCGGTCGTGTTCTCCCTGATGGTCGCACGCTTCGTCACGCCTGTGATCTCCGCCTATTTCCTGCGCGCGCCGCACGACGCGGTCCACGCCGACGGCGCGATCATGCGCGGCTACACGAGACTGGTGCGCGCCTCGGTGCGCCATCGGTGGATCACCCTCTTCATCGGCGCGCTGATCTTCGCCGCCTCGCTCTGGTCGACGAGCCTGTTGCCGTCGGGTTTCATTCCGGCGGACGATGTCGGTCGGGTGCTGCTCGCGGTCGAACTGCCGCCGGGTTCGCGGCTGGACGACACCGATCGCGTCACCCGAAGGATTTCCGAGAAGCTTAGGGCCACTCCCGAAGTCCGCTCGGCGCTCATCTTCGGCGGGCAGATCCTCGGCGGCGCCAGCGGCGCCGAGCCGCGGAAGGCCACGTTCGTCATCAATCTTGTGCACAAGTCCGAACGCGAGGCGACGCAGAAGGACCTGCAATTGAGGATCGGCGCGATGCTCGCCGGCGAGCCCGATATCCGCTACTGGTTCATGAAAGACAACGGCCAGCGCGACCTGCAGCTCATCATCGCGGGCCCCGACATCGACGTCATCAACGACACGGCGAACCAGATCGCAAGCGAGATGCGCGCGATCCCGATCATCGAGAACCCGATGTCGACGGCGGAGCTGGAGCGCCCGGAATTGCGGATCGAGCCGAAGAGGCAGGTCGCGGCCGATCTCGGCGTTTCGACCGAGGCGCTCTCCGAGACCATCCGGGTCGCCACGCTGGGTGACATCGACGCTAATCTCGGCAAGTTCAACGCCGGCGACCGGCTGGTCCCGATCCGGGTCGAGCTCGATGAATTGGCCCGCTCCCGCGTTGGCCTTCTGCAACAGTTGAGGGTCCCGACCAGCGGCGCCGCGACTACGCCGCTCTCGGTGGTGGCGGATTTTTCGATCAGCCACGGACCGACCGCGATCAACCGTTACGACCGCTCGAGGCGCGTGACGATCGAGGCCGACCTTCATGGCGACACGGCGCTCGGCGACGCGGTCAATGCGATTCACGCGCTGCCGACCGCCAGGAACCTTCCGGCAGGGGTTGAAATTCGCGAGACGGGCGACGTCGAGATCATGAGCGAGGTGTTCGCCTCCTTCGCCGCCGCGATGGGCGCGGGCCTGATGATGGTCTATGGCCTCCTGGTGCTGCTGTTCGGCAGTTTCCTGCAGCCGATCACCATTCTCGTCTCGCTGCCGCTCTCGATCGGCGGGGCGATCATCGCCCTTTTCATCACCCACAAGGCGATCTCGATGCCGGTGGTGATCGGCATTCTGATGCTGATGGGCATCGTGACCAAGAACGCGATCATGCTGGTCGACTTCGCGATCGAGGAGATCGGCCGCGGCTCGTCGCGGCTCGACGCGCTGGTCGAGGCGGGCCGCAAGCGCGCAAGGCCGATCGTCATGACCACGATCGCGATGGCCGCGGGCATGTTTCCCTCGGCGCTGGGTCTTGGCGACGGCGGCGGCTTCCGCTCGCCGATGGCGATCGCGGTGATCGGCGGCCTCATCATGTCGACGATGCTGTCGCTTGTCTTCGTGCCGGCCGTGTTCACGGTGATGGACGACATCGGCCGTCTCACCTGGCGCCTGTTCAGCGGCCTGATCGGCCCGAGCGACGAACATGCGCCGCACGACCATGGGCCCGGACGCGCGAAGCCCGCGGCACCCACCCCTGCGCGCATAGCGAGGCCGGCTAAGGACGCGACCGTCCCGGCGGAGTGATGGCCCAGGTCATCCGCCAGAGCGCGAGGGTCAAAACCCCATCGATCTGCTTAAGCTGGTGACCGCTTCGCGCAAAGAGCGGCCGTTCCCGAACGGGTCAAATCGACTCTAAGCGCGCATTCAGACGATACTCAGCTTGTTCTCATCGAGAGACGTTTGCGCAGGAGAGATCTGGCAACCTGTTGATCGTTTGCGAACACAGGAGAGCGCGCGTCGTACCGCAGTGGCTCAAGGCTTCACATGTCGGAGCAACCTAGGAACTTAGGCTCGCTCCCACCTCATGGGGACGATGCGGGGGTCGGCGGCGAAGGCCTCCCTGCCGAACCCAACCCGATCCGGCGGAAACTCACGAATGGCGTAGGCTCCGTTTTCGCCCACGCCGATCCGCCACGTCTGGGCTTCCAGCGGTTCGACATTCGCGAACGCCACGCACGACAGTACCGCGGCGTTTACCCCGCTAGCCGCGTCGCGAACGGAGCCATATCGGATGATTTCGGCTTCGGCCTTTCGCGCGACATCCGCGAGAGCCTGACAGGGGCCGTAGTCGGCCAGGCGCCGCCAGAGCGCCGCGTCCCTGTCTAGCGGGGGGGCTGTCAGATCGAGCATTCGTCGCGTCTGGAGCGCCGCGGAAAAGCCTGTGTATTCGGAGGGGTTCGTCGGCCACTGGGTCTCCGGTGATTCGGCGAAGAACAGGAGCCTGTAGAACGCCATTTCGGCGACCGCGGTGCGAGGCTCTTCGGAGGCGTAGTACACTCCCGGCGTCAGGCCCGCGCGGCGGAAACGCGATCCGCTCGGGTAGGCTGCGCCGTATCGGAACGGCGTCTTGAAGAGGTAGTGCAGGCCCCCGCATTCGACAGGATAGGCTGGTTTGGTCTGCTCGATCAGGTTTTCCAGCACGTCCTGTTCGCCGAGGCGGTCGACGAGCTTCATCGTTGAAACGTGGTGCTGGGCCTCGACAAGACGCCAGACCACGCTCTTGTAGGGCTGCAGCTCAGACGATAGCGCGGCGGGCGTCCAGATAGGCAATGACATCGTTCAGGCCGGAAATGGTACGGATTTTTTCGGCCGGCTTTGCGCCGAGAGCCAGATTCTGGTTTGCGAGCCACGCGCGCGCGACCCCTTCCTCGCCACCCACGATGGCGTCGAGCGAGCGAAACAGGCGGACGAATAGAACGCCCAGCTCGAATTCCTTCTTCTGAGGGTTGAGCCGATAGTCGCCACTCTTCATCCGCGATATGGTCGCCGCACTCAGGCCGAGTACCCCGGCCAGAGCGGAAGCCGGGACGCCTAGCTTGTCAGCGGCGCCAAGAACAGCCTTGGTCAGGATTCTTCCTGCGTCCGGATGGAGCAGAGGCTCTTGCGTGAGGGCTGGCATGACCGATTCTTCCCTTTTCGTCAGAAAGGTCTACCACAAAATCTTTCCAAGGGAATAAGGTTCCTAACGTCAGCGATATTCCACGTCACGGCGACGGGCGCGAGGAATGGGCCGAATCCGGGTGTCGGCAAAGCGGTGGGAAACTGAGCGCCTGAGATCAGGCATCCGGCAGGCACCTTGGAGCGCTCTCTCTCTCTGGGGTTTTGACCCCAGATGTGAACGACGGGCCGCGTCGGAATCGGCGCGCGGCGAAATTCGAGACAATGTCTTCCGTAAATCGGAAAATCCGTGGTAACGTGAACGATAACCCGCTCGTATGGCGCCGCTTTCAACACTTCTTAGCCGCAAAATATAAGGTCAACGGCCCCGTGCATTTTTTTTCGGTGAATCCCGCATAAGTCTTTAAGAAGTCGAGAAGAACGGGGTCAAAATCGTGTACCGGACGTGCTCCCGGCGTGTCCCGACCGCGTCGCCGCCGTGTGCAAATGCTACACCAAATGTAACATGTATTTAAGAGTTGACTGGAGAGCCGAGGGGTAGGGACAGTGGCTCCATCCCTTCGCCGAGGCCTTGGTAAATCCACTAGCGGCATGCGTAATGTGACAGCGCTCACAGCGCAGCGCCCGCGGAGTTGGTATACCGTTTTTTCGGCGCGTGAACGGTGAACGTGCGCGCAGCACCGTGGCTCAAGCCTCGGGCAAGTAACAAGTACAACAAAACCACTCGGGGGCCGTTATGTCTGGCTATTCCATCATTATCCTTATCTGTTCCGCCGCGCTTTCGCGTGCGGACTGCCAGGTAAACACTGCGTTCGACGTCGTACGCGGGCCGGAGGCCGACAATGTCATGATGTGCGCAATGAATGCGCAGATGATGATGGCGCGCACCGATCTCGTGCGCGATTCAGAGTACATAAAAGTGGTCTGCACGCCTTCCAAGAGCGCCGACCAGTGGCTGGCCGAGGTCAACGCGCGCAAGGCCGCACTGTTGCGATGACCGGATTGGTAACGTGATGAATTCAGCCGGACTGTCCTTGGCGGCCGGCCGCGAAAACTTCATTGATGACTCGGGCCTGGGCCGGATCAACGGCCATCTTGCTCGCGAAGCCGTCGCGCAACGCGGCGAGCGCCTCTGTGCGCAGCCGCTCGGGATCGCTGCCGCCGGCGAAAGCCGCATCGATCGCCGCGACACCGGCCGCGGTCGCCGCAACCAGCGTCATGTCGCGCGTTAGACGCAAGGCCCCAACGTAGACGCCCGCGGGGTCGCGGCACGAGACGGCCCCGACTTCGGCGCGCAAGGCCTCCGCGTCCCAGGTTAGGCCGATAAGCCGCGCGCTGGCGCCCCGCAGACTCGGCGCCTCGAGCACGCCCGACGCCGAATCGTGGACTGCGATGATGGCTGTCACTCCGTCCTCGAGGCCGAACAGAGCCTCGCGCACGGCAAGCTTCACTGACAAATTCTGGACGCTCGCGCCGCCCAGACACTTCGGCAGCACGATCGCGAACGGCGCCTGCCCCATGACGGCGTCGAGGTCGGCGTCGGTCTCGGCGTCGCCGAGCGGACTCACCCGAACCATCAGCGCCGGAGCAAGGGTTGGGCTTTTCGCGAGGAGACGCGCCGCGTTCGCCCGCGCCGCCGCTCTCGCGCCGGGCGCAACAACAAGATCGATCACGACCGCATCGGCGCCGCTCTCGAGCGCCGCCTGAAGCCTCGTCTCGTCGTCGCCCGGCGCGATGATGAGCGAGCGCATGGAAAGGGTCAGGCCGAGAGGATTTCTGGCCCGCGCCGGCGCATGAAAGCGGTGCGGCGGCACTCGGCGACCAGCGTCCCGTCCTGCTTGAACGCCCGGTGGCGGAACTCGATGAGCCCCGCGTCGGGCCGCGACTTCGAGGCGCGCACCGACAGCACTTCCGTTTCGGCGCGAACCGTGTCGCCTTCGAACAGCGGCGCCGGAAAGGCGACGTCGGTCATGCCGAGATTGGCGATGGTCGTGCCGACCGTGGTGTCGTTGACCGAAATGCCGATCATGAGGCCGAGGGTGAAGAGCGAGTTCATCAGCGGCCTGCCCCATTCGGTCTCGGTTGCGCAGAAATGCGCGTCGATATGCAACGGCTGCGGATTGAGCGTCATGTTGGAGAACAGCATGTTGTCCATCTGCGTGACGGTGCGGGTCAGGCGATGGCGGAAGACGTGGCCGACGGAAAAGTCCTCGAAATAGAGGCCGCCGCGCGGGTGGGGAAGGGGCGTCGTCATGCGAATTCGGGCTCTTTCCGGCGGATTCAGGGAAGACTACGCCGCCGCCTCCCGCGTCGCCTGTCGCGCCTCAGCCATCGCACGGCGCAACACGTCGGCGTTCTGCGCGCCAGGCACCGCGAGACGGCCTGCGAAGATGAAGAACGGCACGCCAGTCACGCCGATCGCCTGCGCCTCGGCGATCTCGCGCCGCACGGCCTCCTTGTCCGCGTTCTCGCTGAGGAGCTTTTCGACGAGGCCGGCGTCGAGCCCGCTCTCTCTGGCGATGTCGATCAGCACGGCGCGGTCGCCGATGTCGCGTCCTTCGACGAAATAGGCCTTGAACAACCGGTCGACGACGTCGCGTTGCGCGCCAGCCGTTGCGGACCAGCGGATGAGGCGATGGGCGTCGAGGGTGTTCGGCGCGCGCTTGATCCTGTCGAAGGCGAAGGGGAGGCCGACTTCGGCGCCGAGCCGAACGAGATTGTCGTGGACGGTCTTCAGTCGGTCGGACTTGCCGAACTTCTTCTCCATGTACTCCCTGCGGTCGAGTCCGCCCGGAGGGATTGTCGGATCGAGCTGATAGGGACGCCACCGGACGGTGACCGGCTGAGGTTCGTCGGCGAGCGCGGCGTCGAGCCGCTTCTCGCCAAGATAGCACCACGGACAGACGACGTCGCTGACGATATCGATGACCAGGGGTTCGTCCGTATCTGTCATGCCGCTCTCCCGCCTTCGTCGTCGCGCGTCCGGCGACGACGGCTTTTTAAGCTGGCGCCGCGAGAGCGCGCGCGCAAGAGCGGACGAACCAGAACTTACGGCTCGCGCCTCCACCAAGCGGCGAGATCGACGCCAAAGAGCGGCGTCCTCTCGGGCCGGCCGAGCTTGCTCGAATAGGCGATCCACTGCTCGGGCGCATAGTAAAGCGGCACGATGTAGAAGCCGGAGATCAGCACCCGGTCGAGCGCGCGCACCGCGGCGATGAAATCCTCCTTGCTCCTGGCCGCCAGAATGGCCGCGATCATCGCGTCGATCGCCGGCGAGGCCGCGCCGGAGATGTTGTAGGCGCCTTCGGCATTGGCCGCGGCCGAGCTCCAGCGGCCGCGCTGCTCATTGCCGGGCGACGGCGACGCGGTCCACGTGCCGATCATCATGTCGAAATCGAACCGCGCGCGCCGCCGCTGAAACTGGACCTCGTCGACCAGCCGCACGTTCGCCGTGACCCCGATCCGTGCGAGATTGCGCGCATAGGCGAGCGCGAGGCGTTCTTCCTCGCGGTTCTTGACCGTGACCTCGAAGGCGAACGGGTTGCCGCCGCGATCGACGAGGCGCCCGTCCTTGAGCGCATAGCCCGCGGTCTCGAGCTTGTCGATCGCAGCGCGGGCAAGCGAGCGGTCGCGTCCAGTCCCGTCGGACGCCGGCGCCCGCCACCGGCCCTCCATCACATCGTCGCGCACCACGCCGGGGAAGGGCGCGAGCAACGCGCGCTCGCGGCTTGAGGCTGGCCGGCCGATCGACGACAATTCGCTGTCGTCGAAGAAGCCCTCGGAGCGTTTGAACGCGCCGGCGTAGAGGTTGGCGTTGATCCACTCGAAGTCGAACATCGAGGCGAGCGCCTCGCGCGCGCGCGCGTCGGCGAAGAGCGCGCGGCGCGTGTTGAAGGCGAAGCCCGAGACGCCCTTCGGCAGGCCGTTCGGGATTGTGTCCTTGACGATGCGGCCGTCCTTGATGGCGGGGAAATCGTATTCGGACCGCCAGCGCGTCGCGTCTTCCTCGATACGGAAGTCGATGAGCCCCGCCTTGAAGGCCTCGAACATGGCGGTCGCGTCGCGAAAATAGTCGATGCGGATCGTGTCGAAGTTATAGAGGCCTTTGGAGATCGGCAAATCGCGTGCCCAGTAGTTTGGATCGCGCTCGAGAACGAGCCGCTCCCCGGGCTTGACCTCCGCCACGCGATAGGGCCCGGACGCGACCGGAATCTGCAGCGTCTGATCCTCGAAATGTTCCGCGTCGGTGTGGGCGCGCGAGAGGACGGGCATGATGGCGAGCGTCAGCGGCAGCTCCCGGTCGTTGGCGCCCGAAAGATCGTAGCGAACGGTCCAGTCGTCCGGCGCGTCGATGGATTTCACGAGACTGAAGGCGGCGCGCTGCTGCGGACGGCCTTTCGCCTTCAGGAGATTGAAGGTGTAGAGGACATCGGCGGAGGTGATTGGCGAGCCGTCCGAGAAATGCGCGGACCGGTCGAGATGGAAGACGAGCCTGTCCCGGGCCTCGTTGATCTCGAGGCTCCTGGCGATGAGCCCGTAAAGGGTGAACGGCTCGTCGTCGGACCGGGCCATCAGCGACTGATAGACATTGCCGATAAGGCCCTGCGCGGTCGACAACGCCTTGACGTTGTAGGGGTTCAGGCTGTCGAACGCGCCGAGATAGGCGAGATTGAGCCGGCCGCCCTTGGGCGCGTCGGGGTTGACGTAAGGAAGATGCGTGAAGCCGGGCGGCAGCGCCGGCTCGCCATGCATCGCAATCGCGCCAACCGACTCGCCAATCTCGGCGCGCGCGGCAACGGCAGCGACCAGCAAAGCGGCGCTGAGCGCTAGACGAATCGCAAGACCTGCCATTGCTTGAGCTTAGCACCCGACAATTGCGCCGACTGTTCGCCTGCCGGCCATTTTTCCAAGGCGGGAGAGCCCCGGAGGGCGCCGCGGCCAAAATGTTATTGGATTGTCGCGCCGAATGTGGAAAGAGGGCGCGCACTGAAGAAATCGCCCGTGACCGCCGCCGTCGCGTCATATTGTCGCCCGAAGGCTCGCCGAAGCCGAACCGAGGGCGCCGACTGACGCTGGACGCGTGGCTGCGAGGCAATCGCGATCAATTCCTACGGCCTGAAAGGACGATTATGAGTTTTCATGTCACGCGCTTGGGCGCCGCAGCGCTCGCATTGAGCCTGGCGCTCGGCGCAGCCTCCGCCGTCGCGCAGAACGCGCCGGCGCAGCCGGCCCCCGGCGCCCAACCTGCCCCCGGCCAGCCTGCCCCCGGCCAGCCCGCGCCGCCTCCGCCGCCCTCGAAGGTCGACCTCGTGTCGCCCGAGCCGCAATGGGCCAAGTTCTGCGCCAAGGAGCCCAACACCGGCAAGGACGCGTGCGCCACCATGCGCGACTTCGCGACGTCGGCCGACCAACCGCCGATGATCAGCATCAACGTCTTCGAGCTGGCGGGCGAGGAGAAGCGCAGGTTGCGCCTCCTGATGCTGCCGATCGGCATGATGTTGAAGCCGGGGTTCCGCGTCATCATCGACAAGGGCGAGCCGATCGAGGGCAAATATGACATGTGCTTCCAGAACGCCTGCTCCGCCGAGATCGAAATCGGGGCGAGCACGCTCGCGGCCCTGAAAAAGGGCCAGAATCTGAGCGTCGTGATGCGGGTTCCCGGCGGCGCGCCCTCCGGCCGGGAATTGACGTTCAACATCCCGCTCAAGGATTTCGGCCCGTCCTTCGACGGCAAGCCGACCGATCCCAAGCTTCTGGAGCAGCAGCGCCAGCAGCTGCAGCAGCAGTTGCAGAAAAAGGCCGAAGAGCAGCGCAAGCAGCTTGAGCTGCAACAGCAGCAGGGCGGCGCGGCCGCGCCTTCAGCAGCCGCTCCTGCCGCTCCCGCCGCCGCAGCTGCTCCGGCCGCCGCTCCCGCCCCTGAGCCGAAACAGTAGCGCGGCGATAGGAGCCGAAAGAAAAAGGCGTGTCCGGGGAGCCGGGCGCGCCTTTGATGTCCGGGCTTCTGGCGAGCGCCTCGTCTCAGCTCGCGAGCGATTTTCCGCGAAAGCGATATCGGCCGTCGGGCGTTCTTTCGAACGTCTCGCTGACCTGCGGATGGCGCACCGGCGCCCCGATTCGTCGGGCAGAAGATTCTGTTCCGACACATAGGCGATATACTGGCTGTCGGCGTTTTCGGCGTAGAGATGGTAGAACGGCTGGTCCTTGGACGGACGGATCTCCGCCGGGATCGAGCGCCACCATTCTTCGGTGTTGGCGAAGGTGGGATCGACGTCAAAAATGACGCCCCGGAACGGATAGATGCGGTGCTTAACCACCTGACCGATGTCAAATTTGGCCATGCGCGTCGTCATGAATCTGACCTAAACCGAGGCTGACGGCTCGTCAATTCGCAATTCGACGGCTCGTTCAGAGCTGATAGACCGCGGCATATTCGGCGTCTCTCGCCGCGACCTGTTTGGCGAGCTCGACGATGACGCGCGCCTGCTTCCAGGTCGCATCGTCCTGCATCTTGCCGTCGATCATCACCGCGCCGGAGCCGTCCGGCATGGCGGCCAGAATCCTGCGCGCGAAGGCGACCTCCGCCGGGTCGGGCGAGAACACCTTCTTGGCGATGGCGATCTGGCTCGGGTGCAGGGTCCAGGCACCGACGCAGCCGAGCAGGAAGGCGTTGCGGAACTGCGCCTCGCAAGCGGCCGGATCGGAAAAATCGCCGAACGGCCCATAGAACGGCTTGATGCCGTTGGCCGCGCAGGCATCGACCATGCGCGCGATCGTATAGTGCCATGGATCCTGCTGGGCGCTGAGGCGCGCCGCGCCGGGCTCGGGGGGGTCGGCGAGCACTTTATAGTCGGGATGGCCGCCGCCGACGCGCGTCGTCTTCATCGCGCGCGAGGCGGCGAGATCGGCCGGACCCAGGCTCATTCCGTGCATCCGCGGGGAAGCCACCGCGATCGAAGCGACATTGTTGACGCCCTGCGCGGTCTCGAGGATCGCGTGCACGAGAATAGGCTTTTTAAGCCCGTGCCGCGCCTCGAGCAGCGCCAGATACTGATCGACAAAATGGATGTCCCAATCGCCCTCGACCTTGGGGATCATCACGACCTCGAGCTTGTCGCCGATCTCGCCGACGAGCCGCGTCATGTCGTCCAGAAACCAGGGCGAGTTCAGCGCGTTGACGCGCACCCAAAGGCCCGTCGCGCGGAAGTCGGTCGCCTTCGCCATGGCGATCACGCCCTCGCGCGCGGCGATCTTGGCTTCGACCGGGATCGCATCCTCGAGATTGCCGAGCACGACGTCGACCTGGCCCGCGAGCTCGCTCGCCTTCGCCCGCACTTTCTCGTTATGCGGCGGCACGAAATGAATCATGCGCTCGAGCCGGGACGGCAGTTCGAGGAGCGGGCGCGGCGCGCCGATCGCGAGCGGCTCGAAATATCTGCGCGGAGCTTTCATGGGCGGCGGCCGGCCTCGACGTTCATCGAATTCCGGCGAGCCATAGGGGCATTTCGCCGGCGCCGCAATTGGACGCTGGAATGAAGACGCGCCTCGGCGCTGGCGCCGCTGGCCGCCGACCCCAGGCGCAGGCGGCGCAGAGGATCAAACGCGGCGCTGACTACGCTTCGTCTGCAGCCGTTCGATCCGCCGCGCCAGCGCCGCCTTCTTAACGCGCGCGATGGCGAGTTGCTCAGCAATGGACGTCAACTGCTGTCCGCGCTGGGGGTCCGGCCGAACGGAATCGTCCCAATCGATGATGATCTTAAGCTCTCGGCTCGCGCTTTCCAATATACTGATAAAGCCTTCAGTTTCACGAAGATCCTGGCTTAGATCCGCCAAAGACTGCGTTTCGCCACGCATAGAATAAACTCCGCACCATATATTTGAATATCGATGCCAGGGTAACCCTCGCCAAATCGCACTGACAACCGGTTTGACTGGGCTTCCGCTGTTCGATGCGCCGCACGGGCATCTTCCAAGCGAGAGGAAAGCCGCCGCTGACACACTTTACGCAAAACGATTATCGGGCGCAAATCAATTTTACACAATAACGCTAAGGATGTGGATTATTATCCCTTGCGCCGCGCTTGCCGGCGGGCGCCAGCCCGCGGTGTCTCGCCTTCCGGTCGCCTATTCTGCGAAGCGGAAGCCGTCACCACAGGCGCTGCACGCCATAGGCATCGAAGGCGCGCTCGTTGGAAACCAGCATGAGATCCTCAAGCGTCGATTGGGCGATCAGCATGCGGTCAAACGGATCGCGATGGGGTCCGGGCCGCGCGCCGGCAGCCTCGCCATGACGAATCGTGATCGGCAAGCCAAGGAACCCTTGGGATTTGATCGCGCCGGCAAGGTCAGAGGCTATCGCGTTCGCGCCGGGCAGCTTACCCAATCGATGCTTCGTCGCAATTTCCCAGGTCGATGCGGCGCTGACGAATATGGCGTTTGCATCTTCACTGACAGCTGTTCTGGCGCTTGCGCTTAAGTTCTCGTCTCCGGCCAGCCACCATAGCAATGCGTGCGTGTCGAGGAGCAAGCGCACCCGTCTACTCCCATTCCCCAATGTCCGCGTCCGAGAGTGGCTCGAAGAACTCCGGGCCCACGCTGATGATCCCTTTCAGCGCGCCAAAACGGCGCGTCGCCGGCGGCGCGCGAATGGGCGTCAGGCGCGCCACCGGGGTCTTGCCGCGCGCAATCACGATCTCCTCGCCCGCTTCGACGCGGGCTATGAGTTTGGAAAGGTTCGTCTTGGCGTCGTGGATCGTCACGGTCGACATAACATCGCTCCTGATTAGTTCACAACTTAGCTAAGCCATAGGCATGTGTCAGGGGGATCGCTTCAGGTAAATTCGCGTTAGCAAACGCTAGCAAACGTCGAAATTGTTGCCTCGACGTTGAATTTATTGCCGCCAAAAGCATTCGTGTTCGCGAATTCGGCGGTTCGGACCAAGGCCGGATTGGCTTGCGCGGCCGTAAGAGTATGGCCGGAGACCCATTCTTAACTTCTCGCTAACCTGAAGCGATTGCCCTGAGGCATGTGTCCACCGCCCTTGCGAACAAAGCGCGAAACATGGTTGCGTTCGGCCCATGTCGCTCGCCCTGATTCGTTCGGCGCCCGCAGTCGAGCTCAACCCGGCTCAGATGCTCGCGGTCGAGCACGGGATCGGCGATGCGGCCGGCCCCGGCCCGCTGCTTGTCATTGCCGGCGCCGGCTCCGGCAAGACGGCGATGCTGGCCCATCGGGTCGCGGCGCTGATCCTCGCCGGCGCCGATCCGAAGCGCATCATGCTGGCGACATTCTCGCGCCGCGCGGCGGCGGAACTCGGCCGGCGCGTCGAGCGGCTGCTCGCCCGCCGCCTTGCGCCCGAAGCCGCGGCCGCGGCGACGCCGGCTTATTCCGGCACGTTTCATGCGATCGGCGCACGGCTCCTGCGCGAATACGCGCCGCGCCTCGGACTTGATCCGCAGTTCACCATCCACGACCGCGAAGATTCCGCGGACCTCATGAACTGGGCGCGGCACGAGGCACGCCTCACGGAGACAAAGGAGCGCTTTCCGACCAAGGGGACGTGCCTTGCGATCTATTCGCGTGTCGTCAACGCGCGGGGCGACCTCGGCCAGACCATCGGCAAATGGTTCCCGTGGGTCGCCGCGCACGAGGAGGCTCTTCGCGCGCTGTTTGGCGCCTACGTCGAGGCGAAACAGTGTCAGAACGTGCTCGATTACGACGACCTCCTGCTCTATTTCGCCCAGATGCTGGCGGAGCCCGTGATCGCCGCCGAGGTCGCCCAGCGCTTCGATCATCTCCTCGTCGACGAGTATCAGGACACCAATGCGCTCCAGGGCGAGATCGTGCTCGCGCTGAGGCCCCGGGGCAGGGGCCTCACCGTCGTCGGCGACGACGCGCAGGCGATCTATTCCTTCCGCGCCGCGACGGTGCGCAACATCCTCGATTTTCCGGTCGCCTTCGATCCGCCGGCGCGGGTCGTGACGCTCGACCGCAACTATCGCTCGACTGGGCCTATTCTCGCTGCTGCTAATGCGGTGATCGCGCTCGCAGCCGAACGCTACGCCAAGGACCTGTGGAGCGACCGCGCGTCCGGCGCACCGCCTTCCCTGGTGACGGTCGCGGAGGAGGCCGATCAGGCGCGATACGTGGCGACCCGCGTGCTCGCCAATCGCGAGGCCGGCACCGCGCTCAAATCCCAGGCGGTGCTGTTTCGCGCCTCCCATCACAGCGCCGCGCTCGAATTGGAGCTCACGCGGCGCAACATTCCCTTCGTCAAGTTCGGCGGCCTGAAGTTTCTCGACGCCGCGCACGTGAAGGATGCGCTCGCGCTGATGCGCTTTGCCGAAAATCCGCGCGACCGCATCGCGGGCTTTCGCGTCGCCCAGCTTCTGCCTGGCGTCGGTCCGAAGATCGCGGAGACGATCGTCGGCGCGGCGGCGGCCGACGACGGCTTTGCCGCGCTGTCTGCGCTCGCGCCGCCATCAAGAGCGCGCGCGGGCTTCCCCGCCTTCGCCGGCTTGATGCGCCGCCTCGCGTCCCGCGCCGCGCCCTGGCCGGGCGAGCTTGCCGACGCTGTCGCTTGGCTCTCCCCGCTTCTCGAGACGCGCTACGACGACGCCACTATGCGGATCGGCGACCTCGAGGCGCTGGAGCGGATCGCCGCCTCCTTCCCCACGCGCGAACGGTTCCTGACCGAACTCACGCTCGACCCGCCGGACGCGACCAGCGACGAGGCGGGGGCGCCGTTGCGCGACGAGGACTATCTCATCCTCTCGACCATCCATTCCGCCAAGGGGCAGGAATGGCGCTCGGTCTTCGTCTTGAACTGCGTCGACGGGTGCATTCCCTTCGACCTCGCGACGGGGTCGTCAGAGGAGATCGAGGAGGAGCGGCGCCTTCTCTATGTCGCGATGACGCGCGCCCGCGACGAACTGACGCTGATCGTCCCGCAGCGCTTCTATGTCCACGGCCAGCCGAAGAACGGCGACCGCAGCGTCTTTGCGAGCCGCACCCGCTTCATCCCCGCGCCGCTCCTCAAGCACTTTGAGCGGGAGACCTGGCCTGCGGCCGGGGCTGAGCCTCAGCGCGTCGTGGCCGATGGCCCGCGCGTCGATCTCGCCGCAAGGATGCGGTCGATGTGGCGGTAGAGGCGATGAACAACGCTCGATGAGACAACCCTCTAAAACTGCTGCTTTCGATGCGGCCAGGACGTGGGACGCCGCATCGCTTCGCGCGTATCTCGCGTCGTCGCCAAGCCTGGTCAGCGTTGTCGATTCCAAAGGGCGATCGCTCTTGCATCGGGCCTGCGCGGTCCGGCCGGGCGCTTCGGGCCTCGGGGAGTCCGATGGGATCGAGACGGTCGCTACGTTGCTCAAAGCTGGCGCCGATCTCGAGCTGGCGGCGCCGATGGACGAGGACGAAGGCGATTTTCGCGCCACGCCGCTCTGGTATGCGGTCGCGCGCGGCGAGAACCTACCGCTCGTACGGTTCCTGCTGGCGCTGGGCGCGGACGCAAGCACGTCATTATGGGCCGCGGTCTGGCGCGACGACGACGAGATGTGCCGCGAATTGTTGAAAAGCAAGCCGAGGCTCAATCTCCGGACGCACAGCGAAACGCCGATTCTCTATGCGGCGCGGCTCAAGCGGCTGAGGACGCTCGATCTGCTGATCGAAGCCGGCGCCGACCCGACGATCGCGGATGCTCGTGGCCGCGACGCGGTCGACATCGCGAGAGCGCGCCGCCTCCCGCGCAACGTCATCGAACGCCTCGACGCCCTGGGGCGGCGGACCGAGTTTACGAAATCGATCCGCTGAGGCTCCGGGCCGACCTCACTCGTCAAAACGTCTCGGCGATAATCCCGCCGATCTCCTTATGGATCGCGTTGCGCGCATCCATCGAAGCATCGGATTCGGTGTAGTAGACGGCGGCGATGAGCGGCGGCCGGGCGGGCGGGCGGATGATGGCCACCACATTCGCCGTGCCGTGATCGCCGCTGCCGGTTTTGTCGCCGATCCCCCACGACGGCGGGAGCCCGGCGCGCAGCCGCTTGTCGCCGACCTTGTCGCTGACGAGCCAGGCCTCGAGCTGCGCGCGCGAGGCCTCGGAGAGGACGTCGCCGAGCAGCGCTGTCCGCACGTCCTCGGCCATCGCCTGCGGCGTTGTCGTGTCGCGCTCGTCGCCGGGAACGGACGTGTTGAGACTGGGCTCGTGGCGGTCGAGCCTGGTCGTGAAATCGCCGACCGAACGAACGAAGGCGGTGAAGCCCGCGGGGCCGCCGATGGCGTCGAGAATCAGGTTGGCGGCGGTGTTGTCGCTCCAGTCGATCGCCGCCGCGCATAGGCTCCCGAGCGTCATGCCGCCTTCCGCCACATGCGCCTTCGCGACTGGAGCGTAGTCGAGGAGATCGGCCGGCCCGTAGGGGATCACGCGGTCGAGCCGCTCCTTGCCCTCATCGACGCGCTTGAGCACCGCCGCCGAGGCCATGAGCTTGAACGTGCTGCACATCGGGAACCGTTCGCCGGCGCGATATGCGAGCGCCGGTCCGCCGCCGGAAACGAGCACCACCACGCCGAGCCGTCCGCCCTAGCGCTTTTCGATCGCCGCGAGACGATCGTTTGCGAGCTTCATGCGATCGTCGGCGGAGGACGACGCGGCGCGAGCGGGACCGGAGGCTGCGGCGGCCGCGAGGCCAAGGACGAAGGCACGACGGTTGCTGCAAGAATTCATTGTGCGCCTCCGGCCCCCGGCGCCCCACCGGCTTCACGGCAACGACGGAGCGACCGGCTCATTGTGCGCCTTTGAGCCCGCGACCGGCAGCGGACGCATGGGCGTCCTTCGAAACGCGAAGCTTCGCATCGCTCCTCAGGATGAGCTCAAGCTGTTGAGATCAAAAATAAAGCCTCATCCTGAGGAGCGCCGAAGGCGCGTCTCGAAGGATGCCTACTGGGCGATCGGGGCGTATTTGCCTGCCGTCCACATGTTAATGTCGTATCTCGGATCCCTGATGTCGCCTTTGTCGTCGAACCGCACCGGGCCCATTACCGTGTCGACCGGCTTGCCGTCCTCGAGCGCCTTGGCGACTTTCGCCGGATCGTCGGAGCCGGCCCGTTTGATCCCCTCGGCGATCGCCTGGACGACGCCGTAGCTGAAGAGGGTGAAGCCTTCCGGATCGAAGCCCTGCGCCTTGAATTGCTGGAGCGCATGCTCGGCGGTTGGCGAACGACGCGGGTCGGTCGGGAAGGTGAAGAGGGTGCCTTCGCCGGCCGGCCCCGAGATCTGCCAGAACTCGGAGGTCGCGATGCTGTCGCCTGTCATCAGGTTGAGCTTGTAGCCCTGGTCGGCGGCCTGCCGCAGCATGAGGCCCGCTTCGGTGTGGTAGCCGCCGAAATAGACGAACTCGGCGCCGGCGCTCTTCAGCTTGGTGATGATCGCAGTGTAATCCTTCTCGCCCGGATTGATGCCTTCGAACAGGATTTCCGTCACCCCGCCGGCGTTGAGCTTCTGCTTCACGACGGAGGCGAGCCCTTTGCCGTAAGCCGACTTGTCGTGGAGGATCGCGATCTTTTTGCCCTTGTACTTGTCGGCGATCCAGGGCGCGATGAAGGCGCCCTGCGCGTCGTCGCGGCCATAGAGCCGCATGATCGTCGGATGGCCCTTTTCGGTCAGCACCGGGTTCGACGAAGCCGGGCTCATCATCAAGACGTTGTTGTCGGCGTAGATGTCCGACGCCGGGATCGACGATCCGGAGCAGGCGTGGCCGTCGACGAACTTGATCTGCTGGCCGACGATGAGATTGGCGACGGCGACCGCCTGCTTCGGATCGCAGGCGTCGTCCTCGATGACGATCTTGATCTTGCGCCCGTTGACGCCGCCGGCGTCGTTGATCGCGGCGGCCGCGGTCTCCGCGCCCCGTTTCATCTGCTCGCCGATCGACGCGACGGGGCCGGTCATCGGTCCGGCGACCGCGATCGTGACGTCTTGAGCGCGAGCCGCCGCGGTTAGCGCCGACAGAGCGCACCCTGCCAGCGACAAAGAAATAAGAGCGCGCATGTTTGGCTTCCTCCCCGGAGGTTGGCGGGCGTTGGTCCCGCCTATTAGGCGGCGTCGCCGTTCCGGCGCTGCTAGGCGTGTGGCCTAGCGGGGAACGCCGTCGCTGGCAACCGTTGATCAAGCCCCATGCGCTTCAAGGCGGCGAGCCTCCCTCCTTCGCCTTCCACCGCATCTTCAGCGTCGGCAGCCCGGAGAGCGCGCTCGTGCCTCGCGAGACAGCAGCGAACCCCTCGCGTTGGTAGAAATGGAGCGCTCGCGCGTTCGCCTCGTTCACTTCAAGTTCGACGGCGCCGGGCGAGCGCCGTTTGGCCTCGTCGAGCAGCGCTCGCGCCAGCCCCGAACCCCGCTCGGAGGGCGCGACGCAAAGCTGATCGAGAGCGCCGGTTTTCGCATCGATGGTGACGAAGCCGGCCGGCGCGCCGTCCGCGTCGAGGCCGACGACGATCGCCGCGCCATCGCCGCAGAGCGTGCGCAAATGATTGCCGAGCCATCCGCGGCGCGCGTCGAAATCAATGGTGAAGCCCGTATCGCGCCAGGCGACGACCCAGAGATCGATGAGCGCCGTGAGATCGGCCTCGGCGTAGTCGCGCAAAGACCGAGCGAAAGCGCTCACCGCTCGGTCAATTTGAGCTCGATCCGGCGATTGCGGGCGAGCGAGTCCTCGTCCGTTCCCTGGTCGATCGGCTGGAATTCGCCGAAGCCGGCGGCCGCCAGCCGATCCGGCTCCACGCCCTTGGAGATCAGATATTGCACGACCGCGACCGCGCGCGCGGCCGAGAGCTCCCAGTTCGACTTGTACTGGCCGGCGCCGGTCAGCGGACGGTTGTCGGTGTGCCCGTCGACGCGCAGGATCCACGGGATATCTGGCGGAATTTCCCGCTCGAGATCGAGGACGGCCGAAGCCAGCGTGTCGAGCGACTGCTTGCCGGCGCCGCTGATGTCGGCCTTGCCGACGTCGAACAGAACCGAGGATTCGAACACGAACCGGTCGCCGACCACCCTGATGTCCGGCCGCGAGCCGAGGATCTGCCTTAAGCGGCCGAAGAAGTCTGAGCGATAGCGGTTGAGCTCCTGCACTTTCTGCGCGAGCGCGACATTGAGCCGCGCCCCGAGATCGGCGATCTTCGACTGCGATTCCTTGTTGGCGGCTTCCGAGGCCGAGAGCGCGTCCTCGATCGCGGCGAGCTGCTTGCGCAGCGCCGCGATCTGCTGGTTGAGCACGTCGACCTGGGCCAGCGCGCGGGCGGAAATCTCCTTCTGCTCGTCGAGCGCGCTCGTGGCGGCGGCCGCGCGCGCTCCGGCGTCGGCGGCGGCCGCGCCCTCGGCGGCGGCGTCCTTGAGCCTTTTCTGCTCACGTTCCGCGCTGTCGAGCGTCGCCGTCAGGGCCGAGATCTTGGTCTCGTCGGAGCTCTTCTGCGTGCGCTCCAGCGCCAGCAGATTCGTCAGCTCCTCGATCTGCTGGTTGAGCCTGGCGAGCGCCTCGTCCTTTCCGCTCACTTCCCGCGACAGGAAGAACTGCGCCAGCATGAACACAGAGAGAAGAAAGATGATGACGAGCAGCATCGTCGACAGGGCGTCGACGAAGCCCGGCCAGTAGTTCACCGCCTCGTACCGGCGTCCGCGCGACAGCGCCATCGCTGCTCCTCTTCTCTCTCCCCGCTCGGCGAGCAGAGGCTATGTAGCCGCGCTCCATAGCCCGTCGCGAGACGGGCGTCCTTCCGGACACCCTATGGAGCGCGGCAGACGCGGTCAGCGACCGCGTCTACAAGTCAGCCGCGTTCAGCGAACGCGGCTACAGATCCCCACCCTACCGCGTTCCCAACTCCTCGAGCAGGCGGCGCAGAAGCTTGCCGATGTCCTCCTGCTGGGCGGCCTGCACGTCAACCCAGTCGCGGATCTGCTGCTGCTCGGTGCGCATGTGGCCGACCAGCGACTGGATGCCCTCGGCCAGCGTCGCGATCGCGGCTGTGTTGCGCTGATGCTCGACTTGCGGCTGGACGACGACCGTCGGCTGGGGCAGGACTTCGGCTGGCGGGGCGGTCTCGACATGGCCCGCGAGGAATTCCTCGAACTCGGAATAGAAGCGGTTCTGCGCCTGTCCGGCCTGAAGATCGAGAAAGCCGAGGACCAGCGAACTGGCGAGACCGAAGAGCGAAGAGGTGAACGAAACGCTCATGCCGGCGATCGGCGCCGAAAGACCGGTCTTGAGGTCGTCGAACATCGTCGCGGTGTCAGAGCCGGTCTTCATGCTCTCGATCACCCCGCTGATCGAGTGCACCGTCTCGAGGAGGCCCCAAAACGTTCCGAGAAGACCGAGGAACACCAGCAGGCCGACGAGATAGCGGTTGAGCTCTCGCCCCTCGTCGAGACGGGTGGCGATCGAATTGAGGATCGCCCGCGTCGTGATGGTCGACAAGCCCCGAGCGCCGGCGCCCGCGTTCAGCATCGCCGCCATCGGCGCGAGCAGAATAGGCTGGCCGACCGTCTTGCCGGCCTGCTCGCCGGTCAGGGAATTGACCCAGTGAATTTCGCGAAAGAGCCGGATGACCTGACGGAACGCAAACAGCGATCCGATCGCCAGAACCCCGAGGATGAGCCCGTTGAGCCCCGGATTGGCGCTGAAGGCGAGCGCAATCTGCTTGTAGAGAATAAGGACGACGAAGCCGACCAGCGCAAGAAACGCGGCCATCCCGACGAGGAAAATGCGCGGAGAGGTGAGAAGACGGATATCCGGATCAGCAGCCATGGATCGCCGGGCAGGGGTTCACGGGGACAGCGGATATTCGCAAGTTGCGACTATATCAAGTTTAATGACGCTGTGGCGGGACGGGCCCCACCCCCGTCATCGCCGGGCTTTGTCCCGGCCATCCACGCCGAAGTGCAATCAGAGCCAGCTCGAATCTCGGGCCGGCCGACGCTGCAGCGCATAGACAGTTTTGGCGTTCGATGGTTGGCTGCCGTGACGTGAGCGCGGGACCGCGTGGGTGGCCGGGACAAAGGGCGTCGAGAGACGCCCGTCTTTCGACGGGCTACGCCCGGCCGTGAAGGGCACGAGGGTCCGCCGCCCCTCACGCCGCCTTCGCCCTCGGCTTCAGCCAGCCGCGATTGGCGAGCGCCTCGGCGATCTGCACGGCGTTCAGCGCGGCGCCCTTTCGCAGGTTGTCGGACACGACCCAGATGTTGAGGCCGTTCTCGATCGTCGGGTCGTCGCGGATTCGGCTGATATAGGTCGCGTCCTCGCCGGCCGCCTCGTGCGGGGTGATATAGCCGCCGGGCTCGCGCCGGTCGATGACGAGGCAGCCGGGCGCCTTGCGCAGGATCTCGCGCGCTTCGTCGGCGCTGATCGGCTTTTCGAACTCGATGTTGACCGCCTCCGAGTGGCCGATGAACACCGGCACCCGCACGCAGGTCGCCGTCAGCCTGATCTTCGGGTCGAGGATCTTCTTCGTCTCGGCGACCATCTTCCACTCTTCCTTGGTCGAGCCGTCGTCCATGAAGCCCTCGATTTGGGGAATGACGTTGAAGGCGATTCGCTTGGGGAACTTCTTTGGCTCGACCGGATCGGAGACAAACACGGCCCGCGTCTGCGAGAAGAGCTCGTCCATCGCCTCCTTGCCCGCGCCCGAGACCGACTGATAGGTCGCCACCACCACCCGCTTAATCGTCGCGGCGTCGTGCAGCGGCTTCAGCGCGACGACGAGCTGGGCGGTCGAGCAGTTCGGGTTGGCGATGATATTCTTCTTGCCGAAGCCCTTGGCCGCCGCGGCGTTGACCTCCGGCACGATCAGCGGCACGTCGGGGTCCATCCGCCAGGCGGACGAATTGTCGATGACGACGCAGCCCCTGGCGCCGATTCGTGGCGAGTATTCCTTCGACACGGCGCCGCCGGCCGACATGAGGCAGATGTCGGTATCGGAAAAGTCATAGTGCTCGAGCGCCTTGCACTTGAGCGTCCGGTCGCCGAACGAAACTTCGCGGCCGATCGAGGCGGGGGAGGCGAGCGCGGCGACCTCGGAAACAGGAAAGCGGCGCTCGGCGAGGATCGCCAACATCTCGCGGCCGACATTGCCGGTGGCGCCGGCGACCGCGACCTTGAAGCCTAACATCGTAGAATTCCTTTGGCTCTCGTCCCTCCCGTTTGGCGTCCGCTCGCAAGCGGACCTTCGCCCGGCGCCACCGCCGGGGAGGACAGCGGAAGGCGCGTTCAGCCGTTCGTCCCGCCTTTTTTGGCGGGGCGCGTTATGGTCGTCGTTTTCGAGCGGCGCTGCGGCATCGAGACGGCTCCGGCGCCGGGCGCGAAAAGCCGCCGGCGCGGGGTTCGAAAAACCATGGCGCGGGCGGGTTGTCAATGTGCAGCCAGGCCTTTCATGCTTGTGAAACGCTTGGGTTCGGGTACATTTCCCAAATCATCCGGCGGTTGTCAGGGAAACGGCGGGTCGGAGCCCGGATAGGACGACGGCGGATGGCGCGCATTTTCATCTCGCATTCGAGCCGCGACGACGAGGCGGCCGCAAAGATGAAGGCCTGGCTCGCCGGCCAGGGGTTCGAGACCGCCTTCCTCGACTTCGACAAGGCATCCGGCATCCCGCCAGGCGCCGACTGGGAGAAGACGCTCTACCGCGAGGTCGAGCAGTCCCAGGCCGTCATCATCATTCAGACGCCGAACTGGCTGGCCTCGAAATGGTGCTTCGCTGAGTTCACCCAGGCCCGCGCGCTCGGCAAGGCGATCTTCCTTGTGATCGAGACGCCGACCGGCGACGCTCAGATATCGCCCGACATCCAGACGCTCAACCTGCTCAGCGATCGCGCGGGCGGCCTCGAACGGCTCTCGCACGAACTGGTGCGAATTGCGCTCGACGCCCAGGGCGGCTTCGCCTGGGATGCGAGCCGCCCGCCGTTTCCCGGGTTGCTCGCCTTCGAGGAAGAGGACGCTGCGCTCTATTTCGGCCGCGACGACGATATCCGCCGCCTGATCGAGCGGTGTGAGGCGCGGCGGGCCCAGGGGGGCGCGAAGTTGATCGCGCTTTTGGGGTCATCCGGGTCGGGCAAATCCTCGCTCTTGCGGGCCGGCGTCATCCCACGGCTCAAACGCGCCGGCCGCAACTGGATCGTCATCCCGCCGATGCGGCCGCGGCTGCACCCGGTCGACGCGCTGGCTTTGGCGCTCGCGGCGGCATCCGGCCCCGGCGCCGATTGGCGAAAGCTTAGGGACGACCTCGTCGGCTCCGACCCAAAGCGCTCGCTCGAGGACCTCGCCAACGACCTGCGCGTCAAGGCCGGCGCCGCCGACGCGCAGGTCCTGATCCCGATCGACCAGGGAGAGGAGCTGTTCGGCGTCGCCGATCCCGACGAGGCCAGGCGCTTTCTTGAAGTTCTGAGCCAGGCGCTCTCCGAGAGCCTGCCTTTTATGGCGGTGATGGCCATCCGGTCGGACTTTCTCGGGCAGCTCCAGTCGGCGGCGGCGCTGACGGCGCGGTTCGAGGAATTCTCGCTCGGACCGATGCCGCTCACGCGCATTCCGCAGATCATCCAGGGGCCTGCGAAGGTGGCCGGCGTCGGCGTCGAAGAGGCGTTCGTGCAGCAGGCCGCCCGCGACGCGGCGACGGAGGACGCGCTGCCGCTTCTGGCCTTCGCGCTGCGCGAGCTTTGGGACCGGTCGCCGAACAAGCTGCTGAGTCTCGACGGCTATAACGCGCTCGGAGACGGGAAGGCGGGGCTCACCCCGCTGGAAAATGCGGTGCGCAAAGCCGCCGACGCGGTGCTGGCCGAGGCGAAGCCGGGCGACGACGAACTCACGGCGCTGCGCGAGGCGTTCGTGCCAGCGATGGTGAGGGTCAACGACCAGGGCGAATATGTCCGCCGTCCGGCGCGGCTGGACGAGCTGCCGGCCAAAGCTCAGCCGCTGCTCGAGCGACTGGCGAAGGCGCGCCTCCTGATCGTGCGTCAGGACGGCGACACGCCCATGGTCGAAGTCGCGCACGAGGCGCTGTTGCGCAAGTGGCCGCTGTTGCGCTCCTGGCTGGACGCGGCGCGCGGGTTCCTGATCGGCAAGCAGCAGCTCGAGCAGGATTTGCGCGATTGGGAGGGGGCGGCAGACAAGGACAAGGCCGGCGCCCTGCTGACGGGCTTGAAGCTCAGCCGAGCGCGCGGATGGTTGGTTGAGCATCCAACGCAACTGAGCGCGCAAGAGCGCGGATTCATAGAGGCGAGCGTCAAGAGCGTCGAGGCGGAGGACCGCCGCAAGGCGAGAACGCGGCGGAACGTCACATTCGGTTCGCTCGCCGCGGCATTGGTGCTTGCCGTCGTTGCCGGCGGGGCAGTGTGGGAGGCGTTCAAGGCCAACGCGGCGCAAAAGACTGCAACCGCGAATGAGGCGCGCGCGCTGGATTCGGAGCAGCAGGCGAAGGCCGAGCAGAAGACCGCGATCGCGAACGAAACACGTGCGCTGGCGGGGATGTCACTGGCGGCGAGTTCTCGACGGCCATTACACCGACGCCGTCAAACTTGCGCTCGCCGCGTGGCCGCGTTCGCCCGCCGACGAACGCCCGCGGCTTTCCCGCACGATCGAGGCGCTCGGGCAGGCGCTGACGGGCCCCTTGGAAGTCACGCCGCCATTGACGCACCACGGTCGTGTCGTGAGCGCCGCATTCAGCCCGGACGGCACGCGGGTGGTGACGGCGTCTGGTGACGATACCGCGCGGGTCTGGGATGCAGAAACCGGCGCGCCGATCGGCAAACCCATGCAGCACAAGGATACGGTCTTCGGCGCGGCGTTCAGCCCCGACGGCAAGCGGGTGGTGACCGCGTCCCAAGACAAGACCGCGCGGGTTTGGGATGTGGCGACCGGGGCGCCGATCGGCAAACCCATGCAGCACGAGGATGCCGTTGGGAGGGTGGCGTTCAGCCCCGACGGCGTGCGGGTGGTGACCGCGTCCGACGACAACACCGCAAGGGTGTGGGATGCTGCGACCGGGGCGCCGATCGGCGAACCCTTGCGGCACGGGGATTTAGTCTACAGCGCGGCGTTCAGCCCCGACGGCACGAGGGTGGTGACCGCGTCCCAAGACAAGACCGCGCGGGTTTGGGATGCTGCGACCGGGGCACCGATCGGCAAACCCTTGCGGCACGGGGATTTAGTCTGCAGGGCGGCGTTCAGCCCCGACGGCACGAGGGTGGTGACCGCGTCCCAAGACAATACAGCGCGGGTTTGGGATGCTGCGACCGGGGCGCCGATCGGCAAACCCCTGCAACACGAAGGTCCGGTCCAGAGCGCGTCGTTCAGCCCCGACGGCGCGCGGGTTGTGACCGCGTCCCAAGACAAAACGGCGCGGATGTGGGATGCCGCGACCGGGGCGCCGATCGGCAAGCCCATGCAGCACAAGAGCGGCGTCTGGAGCGCCGTGTTTAGCACCGACGGCGCGCTTGTGGCGACCGCGACCTACAACAACACCGCGCAAGTTTGGGATGCGGCCACCGGGGCGCCGATCGGCAAACCCTTGCAGCACGAAGGCCGGGTCCACAGCGCGTCGTTCAGCGCCGACGGCACGAGGGTCGTGACAGCGTCCGACGACATGACGGCGCGGCTGTGGGATTCGGCGGCCGGGGCGCCAATTGGCAAAGCGTTGCAACACGAGGATATCATTATTGGCGCAACGTTCAGCCCAGACGGCGCAAGGGTGTTGACCAGGTCGAAAGACAAGACCGCGCGGGTTTGGGATGCGGCGACCGGGGCGCCCATCGGCAAACCTCTGCAGCACACCGGTCCGGTCCAGAGCGCGACGTTCAGCCGCGACGGCGCGCGTGTGGTGACGGCCTCCAGCGACAGGACCGCGCGGGTTTGGGATGCGGCGACCGGAGCGCCGATCGGCAAACCCTTGCAGCATGAGGGTCCGGTCTACGTCGCGGTGTTCAGCCCCGACGGCGCGCGGGTGGTGACGGCCTCCAGCGACAAGACCGCGCGGGTTTGGGATGCTGCGACGGGGGCGCAAATCGGCCAACCCATGCAGCACGAGGATATCGTCGAGAGCGCCGCGTTCAGCCCCGACGGCGCGCGGGTGGTGACAGCGTCCGACGACAAGACCGCGCGGGTGTGGGATGCGGCGACCGGGGCGCCGATCGGCAAATCCTTGCAGCACGACGGTCCGGTCCAGAGCGCGTCGTTCAGCCCCGACGGCGCGCAGGTGGTGACCGCGTCCTTCGATAAGACCGCGCGGGTGTGGGATGCGACGACCGGGGCGCCGATCAGCAAACCCTTGCAGCATGAGGGGCCGGTCTACGTCGCGGCGTTCAGCCCCGACGGCGCGCGGGTGGTGACCGCGTCCGCGGACAGGACCGCGCGGGTATGGGATGTCGAGACCGGGGCGTCGATCGGCAAACCCCTGCAGCATGAGGATTTGGTCTTCAGCGCTTCCTTTAGTTCCGACGGCGCGCGAGTGCTGACCGCTTCCACTGACGGAACTGCGCAGGTATGGGATGCGGCGACCGGGGCGCAGATCGGACAACCCTTTCGTCCCGCGGGTTCGATCACCAGCGCGGCGTTCAGCTCCGATGGCGCGCGGGTGCTGACCGCGTCCGACGACAACACCGCGCGTGTGTGGGTCGCCCCTCCAATGGCGCCCGACATCGTCGCGACCGCCTGCAAGATGCTCGGCAGTAACCACGATACGGCTGGCCTTTTCGCCCGTTACGGCATCGAGGTCAAAGACCCGATCTGCACGGGAAACGAGCCCGCGCCCGACCCCTCGCGCATGATCGACCGCTGAGCCGCGGACAACGCCGCCAAACGCGAGCCAAACACTCGCCGCAGCGGCGGGCTGACCCGAGGCCGATTGTCTTTGCGCTTTGGGCGGGCAATAGTCCCGTCCCCGGCCCGACGAGAGACGGCCGTTGGCGATTTCGATGTCCCCAGAACCGGCGCCGCTTTGCCCGGTCACCGGTCGACCGGCCGTTCGGCTGGTGCAGTGGGTGACGACCCGACTTCTCGCCGATCTCTGGCGGATCGTCTTCCGGACCGACGCGCTGACCAGTTTTGCCGGGATCGACCGCATTGGCCTGTGGGAGTCGCCGACGGGCCTCTATTTCTTTGATCCCCCGCTGGAAGGCGACCAGAAATTCTACACTGAGTTCTATGCGCGTCTGAAGCGATGGCGCCTCTTCACCGAGGAGACCGTTCGCGAAGAGTTCTTGATCGCCGCCCGGCATATACCGCCGGGCGCGCGCGTGCTCGACGTCGGCTGCGGACATTGCAATTTCCGGCAATGCGTGCCTGAGGCCGACTATACCGGCCTCGATCCGCATTTCGCCCAGGACGCCGGCATCGAGGGCGTCCGCAACGAGACGCTGACCCAGCATCTCGTCGGGCGCGCGGCGTCGTACGATGCGGTCTGCTGCTTCCAGGTCCTCGAGCACGTGCGCGATCCGAAGGCGTTGTTCGCTGAAATCGTCGAGGCGGCCAAGCCCGGCGGCCTCATCGTTGTCGGCGTTCCGCACGTTCCTTCGGCGCTGACCCGGATCCCCAATTTTCTCATCAGCGCCCCGCCCCATCATCTGACCTGGTGGAGCAAGACCGCTCTCGTCGAACTGGCGAGGAGCGCCGGCGCGGTCGTCGAAAGCATCGACAATGTGCCCTGGGGGCAGGGAGACGGCCGGATCTTCTGGATCGAGCGCTGTTCGCCGATCAAGTGCTCCGACGTCCATTTTCGCGGCGCCTTCACATGGCACGCGGCGGCGCTGATCGGGCATGGGCTCGGCTCGATCGCCTTCAGGCTGTTCGGCGCGCCGAAAACGACGGCCGACGAAGGGGGCGGCTTGCTGATGATCGCGCGCAGACCCGCGGCGTAACCAGGCCGGCGACGTTCACAAAGCTCAGGTCCATTTTGGAAAGACAGCGCCGCCGCCGAGAGTTTCCTCGACAATTTCTTTTCTGATTGTCGGAAGCCGTGGTACAATGGGCTCGTGATAACGAGCGCGAATCCCGCGCTCTCGCCGAGGTCGCTTCAGGCGATGCGATGTCGGGAGCCACCCGTTCGTTTGTCTTGGTTGAATTGCTCATAACCAATTGAAAAGTCAAGATTCGGACGAATAAATTCAGGGAAATGAAAGGAAATTCAAGCCCCAAATTCAAAGAAAAGCAAGGAAAGGCGAGAGAAAGGAAGAGAAAGCAATGTGCGCCAAATTCCGGGCGCCGGCCGGCGCCCTCTGGCGCCGGCGAGGACAGCCTATCGCGCCTCCCACTCGCTCTTCAGGAGCGCCATCAGGAGGAGGTCCGGCCGCGTCTCGTCCGGCAGGCGGTAGGCCTTTCGCAGCACGCCTTCCCGAGTGAAGCCGAGCTTCTCGTAAGCGCGTTGCGCGCGGGCGTTGCCCAGGAAGCAGTCGAGGCTCATGCGCTCGGCGCCGAGCCGTTCGAACGCCTCGTTGAGCACGAGGCCGAGAAAAGCGGTCCCCAGACCCTCGCCAGGATGCGAAATAGCCACGCGCTTGAGATAGAGATTGCGGTGCGGATCGCCGAGCCCGCTGAGGATCGCGAAGGCCTCGACGCCTGCTCCGACTCCGAGCCGATAGGCGTAAGCGGGCGAGGCGAGCATCGCGCGATGCTCGGCCTCTTCAGAGCGGCCCACGTGACCCTCGAAGCCGGGCATGCGCTCGATCGCCATGATCGCCGGCAGATCGGTGAACGACGCGGGACGCACGACGATCGCTGCTGGCGCGGCCCCTCGCGAGGCGATCGCTGATCGTTGCAAGCTTCGCTCCTCTTCCAGATTCGCCGTTGCGCGCCGCGATGCGAGCGTCTATACCGCCGCGCACTCTCGAGCGGGCCTTCGCGCTCGAGTCATCGGAGATGGGCGCTTAGCTCAGCGGTAGAGCACTACCTTGACATGAGAGCGGTGTCCACTGATAGAGCAATAGGTTACGACGGTAGTGCGGTTCAAGTGAACCACGGGCGCTTAGCTCAGCGGTAGAGCACCTCGGTGACATCGAGGGGGTCGTAGGTTCAATCCCTACAGCGCCCACCATCAAACAAACTCCAACGTCGCCGCCGCCTTGCGGAGATAGGTCGGGCTGAAGCGGGCGTAGATCGCCTCAGTGGTCCGGCTATCCTTGTGGCCGAGAAGCTGTGCGATCTCCGCCATCGGAACGCCAGCCTCCCGAGGATGCAGGCGCACGAATGCCGGAACACGTGCGCAGTGACCCAAGGCATCCCCGCACGCTCGCCAGCGGCGTGTAGGGCCTTCTTGACGGATCGAACGGGCTGGCGCCTGCCCATTCGATGACAAAGGGCGTCAGCGCGGCTCTACGGGCCTCCACGAGGGCATTGCGAGCAAGGTCATTGATAGGCGTCGCGGCACGGCCCTTCTTCGTGGTCGCGCGCTCGGGATCGTGGTAGCGAATCAGCCCTGCGTCGAGATCGACCCGGACCCATGTCAATTGCAGGATGGCGGACATTCTAGCGCCGGTCGTGGCGGCGAGGATCGCGAACAGCTTGATATGGGGATAGGAGCACGCCGCGATGAAGGCCGAGACCTGCTCGCGGGTCATCCGCTTCTCTCGCGGCGGCGAGGGCGGCGGGGTCCAGATTTTCGGAGCGCGGTCGATCAGTCGCTTGTTCTCGGCCCATTTGAGCGCGGAGCGGAGCCGACTCAGTTCGGACCATATCGTACCGTCTGATCGCCCTTGCTGGCGCCGAGTCGCGATGTATGCCCGACAATCATCTTCGGTCAGGGTCTCGGCGTTGCGGTCTCCGAGGCGCGGGCCGAGCGAGCGCCACATAAATCGCATCGTCGTCGCGGCGGGTTTGGCGCCGAGCGCGTTGACGTATCCGTCCCATGCCTCGGCGACCGTGAGGGCGGTTGACCGGCTTGCGGCGGCGCTCGATGCTATGAAGCGCGAGAGAAGTCTGTCGGCTTCCGCGCGGCTGTCCGTGCCAAGCGTAACTCGATGACGGATGCCTGCGTCGTGCCAGACGACGGCGAACTTACCTCGGAAGCGGGCGAGTCGATATTCTGGCAACGTTCAAACTCCTCAACGGCCGCAGCCGGAATGCGTAAGAGCTTGCCGCCGACCCTGAAAGCTCCGAGCTTCCCCGCGACGATCAGGCCACGAACGTGACGCTCGGAGCATTGCCAGCGATTCGCAACGTCGAGGGGTCGGAGGACAGGCGCGTTCAAAGTTCTCCATTCCCTCAGAAAGCTCGACGGCGCCGACCGGATAGGGCTTCCCGCCGGCGCCGTCGTCGCCACGCGAGATCGGCGCGGCGGATTTGATTAGGTTCAAAAATGGAAGTTCAACTTGCAAGCTTTCGCAAGCAAAAAGTCGGGCGACGGCCAAGGTTTTTCGGAGACGCCACTGATCAGTGAGCAGCATCGAAAGGATCGACAGAGAGGCGCGCTGGCGGCCTTCCGGCACGGCCTGATGCATTCCCTTCGCCGCGCCCGACTTTGCCGTCAGCGCGGCTGTGCGAGGGTCGAAAAACGCAGGCGCCGCCATTAGCGTTCTCATTCCCGGACTCCTCAGTGAGCGCTTTGCGCTCAGACGGGCGGCGACGCCCGTTTCGTCCTTCAGTTGAGCGTCGCCGCGTCGGCGATGATGGACGCGGCGAGCGTGCGGCCGGCGTGGCCGATCTCATCGAGGTCGCGTTCGTTCGGCACGCGACCGACGTAGCGCGCTAGCATTCGACACTTGGCGCGCAATTCCTCCGCCGTCCGCGCTGGCGTGTCCGCAGCAACGAGCGCCACAGCCTCGATTGAGACGTTGGCGGCGAGAACGGCGCACGTGTCGCCGGCCAAGTCGAGCGCCCGGAAACGGTCCAGCGCGTCGTCGAGCGAGGCGTTCAGGTCGATCATCCTCGGCATGATTGCGATGGCGTTCATGCTCGCACCGCCTTGGCGCGGCGCCGAGCGGCCAGACCAAGGCCAGCGGCGCCAATGAGCAACATGGTCAGCGTCGCGGCCTCTGGCGCGGCTGGCGCGACCGGTAGACTTGGATCAAAGCTGAAAGACGGAACGGACCCGCCATCCAAATAGAACGCCGTGATTGTGTTCGATCCTGCGATCAAGTTCTCCGCGATGGAGGCGGTATAAGCGCCGGCCTCGCCTTGATGGTCTAGAATTAACGCGCCGTTCAGGTATAAGAGCGCCGTCCCCGTTGCCGACACGTCGAGCAGTTCGGTCGCGGTCGCGGCGCTTGTGAAGGTGGCGATGGCCGTGACGGCGTAGTCGCCGACCGCGAACGGCGTCGGGAAAGCGTTAACCCGCATATCTCAAATTAGGGGCGCATCGGGCCGCCGAATCAGGCAAAAGTTGTTTTGTGAGAATGACTTGAGCCGGTTCGGAGGAGTGGCCCGATGCAGACGGAGTGTAGCGCAGAACCGAGCGCGTTTGGACGGGTCGAAGGGCGGCCTGTGATGGCAGCGTTCGACGGCGGCGCGCTGACCTCCGACGCCGGCGGTCTACTGCTGGGCGCAGCCGACCGAAGGCTCAATCTGGTTCGACGGCTTGCGGGATGTTTCCGCGACGCCAGAGACCCGAGGTTCATTGAGCATTCCGTCGCCACGCTCATCGGGCAGCGCGTGTACGGCATCGCGCTCGGCTATGAGGACCTGAACGACCATGACGAGCTTCGCCACGATCCTTTGATGGCGGTGCTGGCGGGCAAGCTTGAGGCCAGGCGCGAGGATTGCGCGCCGGTGGCCGGCAAGTCGACGCTGAACCGGCTGGAACTGTCGCGCGAGATCGCCACCCGCTACAAGAAGATCAGCCACGACCCGGCGGCGATCGAGGCCCTGTTCGTCGACCTGTTCCTCGAGGCGCACGATCGGGCGCCCAGAGAGATCATCCTCGACCTCGACGCGACCGACGACCCGCTGTACGGCCATCAGGAGGGCCGGTTCTTCCACGGCTATTACGACGGCTACTGCTATCTGCCGCTGTATGTGTTCTGCGGCCGCCATCTCCTGGCGGCCAAGCTCAGGCCCTCGAACATCGACGCCAGCGCCGGATCGGTCGAGGAGGCGGCGCGGATCGTCAGGCAAATTCGGGCGCGCTGGCCGAAGACGCGCATCCTGTTGCGCGCCGACTTCGGGCTTCGCCCGCGAGGCGCTGATGGCCTGGTGCGAACAGAACCGGGTCGACTTCGTGTTCGGCCTGGCGCGCAACCCCCGGCTCGTCGAGGAGATCGCCGCCGAACTCGCGCAGGCCGAGGCGGAAGCCGCCGCGACCGGCAAACCCGCCCGCCGCTTCAAGGACTTCCGCTATGCGACGCTCGACAGCTGGTCGCGCCGGCGCCGGGTGATCGGCAAGGCGGAATGGACAAAGGGCGAGGTCAATCCGCGCTTCATCGTCACCTCGCTCAAGCAGGGCGAGATCAACGGCCGCTTCCTCTACGAGACGGTCTACTGCGCCCGCGGCGACATGGAGAACCGGATCAAGGAGTGCCAGGGCGACCTGTTCGCCGACCGCACCTCGACCGCCACCATGCGCGCCAACCAGCTCAGGCTCTGGCTGGCCTCGTTCGCCTATGTTCTGATCTGCGCGCTCAGGCGCGTCGGCCTCGCACACACCCAGTTCGCCGAGGCAACCTGCGGCACGATCAGGCTCAAGCTCCTCAAGCTCGCAGGCCTCGTCCGCATCAGCGCGCGCCGCATCAAATTCGCGCTCGCCTCGGCTTGTCCTTACGCCGACGAATGGCGCCTCGCCGCCGTCCGCCTCGCCTGAGGCGTCGCCGCGACGCCGACAAATCGCGGCAATCCACCCCTCGGCCCACAGGAGAACCGAAACACCCCGATCCAACTGCGCAAACGGCGCAAAGCGTGCGCTCGTCGGTCACACAGACGCTGCGCACATCCCTGTCAGCCAGTCTGCAATGCGCCCGCAGTCTGAGAAATGCGGGTTAACCGAAATATCCTCCGGATTTGTGACGATCAACGGCGTCGGCGGCGAGGCTAGCGGAGTCCCGTCCGTCCACCACGCGAGTTGATGCGCGTTCAGCACGTCCGAAAAATCATAGGCGTTTGAGGCGACAGGCAGGCCGTTCGGTCCAAGCGCGTTGCTGAACGACGGCTCGAACGAAAGAAAATCATTCCGCGCCGTCGTCGCCAGCGTGTCATAAGTGACGGTCACGACGGCCGCGTGCGCAGCCGTAGCTATGAGTCCCGCCGCGATGGCGAGCGTGATTGTTGCCGATCTCATTTTGTTGATTTCCCTCGTTGCATTGTCCCGGAATTGGAACGCTGTTATGATGGCGAGGAAATCAAGACTGTCAAACGAAATCGCTACAGAGTCGCGAATATGATCGCCGTTCAGTGCAAAATGGCGCGCGTAGCCCTCGGCCTTGGCGTCCGCGACTTGGCGGCGCTGGCGAAGGTTTCAACCGATACCGTCAGCCGGTTTGAGCGCGGCGAGGAATTGAAAGAGCGGACGGTCGACGCGATCAGGGGCGCGCTGGAACGGGCCGGAGTTGAGTTCCTCGGCGACGATGGCGTGCGACTGCGTCGGTAGGCCGGTCCACGAGATCGCGAGCTAACTCTTACTGCCGCCCTTAATCGCGGAATGAACCTCGCGGCCGTCCACGTCGAGCACGCGCATGGTGACTGTGCGGGGCGGCCAGTCGATGTCGCGGACAAGCGCAATCGCCCCGGCAACGCTGCGCGCGTCCGCGTACAATTCCCGAATGACGCGGGCAGAACCGTCGAGAAACAGGATGCGAAATTGCATCGTCGGAGTTCGAGCACTTGGCAGGACTCTCTTCGCTAAACCCTAATAATCAGTGGCGAAATTGTCGCCGCGCTTTCATCTCAAATTAACGTGTCTCAGAGGCTTGGCGCAGCGTCGCGACCGGCAGCCTCCACCATAAGCGCGTCCATACGATCCACCGAGAGACGCCACGCCTGTGGCAAGCGCTCAATCGTTCCGGCGCCGGCGGCCTTGGCACCGCGCTTGTAGTCCTCATACAAGATTGTGTCTCCGCGCCCGCCGGAAGCCTCGCGCAGACGTGTGGAGATTTCGCGCGGCCAAGCCACGAAAATTCGAGGCATCTGATCGAAGTACCACGGGGCAGCAGACGCTTGGGAAGCGCGTCATAAGGTCGGAATAATACTCTGCCTAGTTCAATTCTCTAAAGTTGGCCTTGCCTGCCTTTTTCAAATACGCTTGAGTTAGGCCCCAACTTCCATCTTGACTACCTTTTACCGAGACCTTTAGCGTATACTCGTCATTGTCAATCACCAAGTCATATCCGGGTTGGTTTGCCCCATATTGAACGGAAACATTAAAGCCGAGCCGCGCGAACTGTGCCGCTGCAAGGGCCTCGGCGGCAGTTGCGACTTGATAGCTGGTCATCATTGTTGCTTCTCCCGACGCCAGTCATTCCAGCATCCGCGTCGCCGTATCGACGCCGACTCGCTTGCCCGAGCGCCACTCGGCGCCAGTGTGCCGCCGAGTTGTCGTCTAGCGCCTCTTGCTCGCATCGGCGCGCCTCGCTGTAGGCGCCGGCGCCGTGGTCGTGGATCAACCGCTCGGCCCGCTCTACGGCGCGCTGTTCGGCCTCACGTCGATTGCGAAACCAAGCGAGCATGGTTCACCCTCGAAACCGCGCCCGAGTTCACAGCGCCGCCAATGATCGGCGGCGGTGAAACGAGCCAAAGGACATTAATCCTCGCCTTCGTAATCCTTGTCATCTGCGGCCTCGAACCGTCCCCGGCTCGGATCGAATTTGCGGGCAAAGAAAACAGAATGACGAATTTGAAGCTGATCGACGTAGACTATATCGTCCGCACGCCGCCAACGGGCACGGAACTGAAAACGCGCATTTGCATCCTCCGAATCGTTATATAAGCCGGATCACGGCCCCATAAAGCCCGAGTCGGGATACGCCGGCATTGCCGTATGGTCGCCCTGCGCCGGGCCGCTGGTAACGCGGGCGACGGCGGCCATGATCGTCTTCTCGACCCGGCTGACGATGGCCGCCGCGATAGATGCGCCGTCGAGCGTGACCGTGGTCGTGCTCTTGATGTCGACGTTCGGCGCCGCGACGGTCACATTCGGCGGCGGCGATACATGGGGAGCGCCGATGCCGGCGAGGTTCGGATTGGTCTTGAGATAGTCCCGGTTCGGCGGGTTGAGCGCGGCATTCATCCGCGCCCTATTCGCCGCGCCGGGGTCTACTGCGGCGGCGGTCGCCCTAGCGCCTTCCGGTGACGACAGGTATGACGCGATATAGACCCCGACAGCGCCAGCGGCGGCGGGGCCAAGAACGCTCGGCCCAAGAGCATCGGCGGCCTCGACTCCCAATCCCCAAGCGCCCTTAACCGCCGCCGAAGACGTTTTCGGGAACATCAGCGCAGCGGCCAATGCGCCGCCGGCCGCAAGCTCGCCCTTGCCGCCGAGCGTTTCGTTGGCGTGTTTCAGCATTCCCGTGACATACGGAAGCACTTCGAGCCGAGATTCATAAGCTCGACGTTGAGTCCGGCGAACGATGTGCGGAACTGGACGATTGGCGAGTTTTCATTCGCGTCTTTCCAGCCCGCCTTGCCTGACTTGAAGTTCTTCTCGTCCTCGCGCGATTGCTGAATCATCTTCTGATTGGTCGCGTCGCTGAAGAACGCGGCGGCTTTCTCGCCCTGCATTCCGAACAGCGATTTCATGACCGCGAGCATATCGCCCTTGGGCATTCCGGCAATTGATTTTCCGAGGATGTCCATGAACCTGAAGGCGTCGGGCTTGCCGTCCTCGCCAAGGAAGGTCTGTTTATGATTGCTGTCGATCAGGCCGAGCCTCGACAGCGCGGACTCGTGGGCCTTGAATAGCCGTTCCGACATGAGCGACGTTCCGGGGAACGAACGCTCAAACATGTTGTCGAGCCACGTTCCTGACTTCGTGTTCATGATGCCGGCGCGCTGCATCGATGTGATCATCGAAAGCAATTGACCAGGATCGAAGTCGGCGATGCGGAGGATCGGAATCGCATAGGACGCGGCGGCGGTCGTCTTCTGAAGCGAGGCGTCTGTGGTCGTGGACAGATAGGCCAGATGGTTCGACATCTGGGCGATTTGCTCCGCGCCATACTTTCCTTGCATGTGGGTCAGCCCGACCATCGCCTTCACGGCGTCTTCAACGGACGTTCCTTCCTTCAGGTACAACTCAAGCGTCGCGTTTGGCAACATGGCGGAGATGGCGGCAACGCGCTGATCGAACGGGAGCGGCGCGAGCAGCCGCGTTCCTTCAAGAAAGCCTTCCTCGATCTGATCGAGCGGTCTTCCTGTCTTGACGTACGAGCTGAGAATTGCGGAGCGAATTTGCTGGTATCTCGCATCGTTTGCCATCGGGCCATGAGTTGCGACTCCGCCCGTCATAAACATGCGCGTGACGAAGTCTTGAAGCTCCGCCTCTTGGTACGTTCCCCAAGCGACTGCGGCAGCGGCCGCGACGGCCGGCGTTCCGCTGAAACGGGCGTGACCATCGCCGGGCAACGGTACAGCGCCGCCGCTGAAGTGGACGCCTCCGCCAGACCCGCGAGCGCGAAGCGCGCCAAGGGAAGCCGACCCGTTGACCGCCCTCGACTCGGCCGCAATCCCCCTCATTTCGCGCGCCACATTCGCTAAGCTCGCGGATGTCGTGGCGGCGGCGGCGTCGATCTTCGTGAAGCTCGCGGCGCTCGCGTCGCCGGCCGCTTTCGAGGCTTCGGCGATTTTGGTCATCCGGGTCGACATGATGCCAAGCGAGCGGTTCATGCCGGGCGGCATGACCATAATTTTCATGGCCGCCTGTGTGCGCTCGATGATGCCCTGCAACGCCATGAATTGCGACATTAGGCGCTTGAGAACGGGTCCGGCCTCGTCGATAATCGTGAAAGTTGCGCCGACTTCGCCAGCCTGAATCATTGGTCAATTTCCTTGTGAAAATTCATTTTCGTTTTTCCATTTATCGTGCGTCTTGCCGCCACCGGAGCGCAGACCAATCAAACTCGCCGCCGTCCGCTTCGCCGAGGGCGACTTGCCACGCCAGCATTTCGCTGTCGGACATGGCGTCGACCTCGGAAACGGTCAGACCCTTGGAAACGAGAAAGGCGATCTGGCGCAGCGGCGTGCGCTCTAGAAACCCTTGGCTTCGGCGCCGATGTCCTCTTGAGCGGGCGTCAGCGCAACGAGCGCCATGACGACCGCTTCGAGCCCTTCCTCGTCGAGCCGGCCAACGAGCGCGTCAAGCTGAATATCGCTTGTCGGGAAGGGAACCATCATCCCGTCGAGTTCGGTGACGGCGGCGGCGGTCGCCGCGTAGCTGGCCGCCATACGGTTCTCGGCGTGAACGGCGCCCATCGCCTTAAACAGGCGCATCCGGTCCAGCGCCGACAGCTTCTTGACCTTGATCAGCCGCCCACGCAAGTCGATCACGCTCGCGTTCTTGGCGTCGATGATCGTGACCTTGCTGGCGGCTGTCGGGGCGATGACAGGTGGAGCGGGCGCGCCGCTCGTGATGTTTGAGATACTGGTCATTTGCGCTTTGCTTTCTCGTTGTTGCGAACTGACTCTGTGAGCTTGCGGCGAAACTCTTCCTCGCTGCGAAACTCTTCCTCGGCCGCTTTCATGGCTTTCGAGGGCGCGAGTAGTTCCTCGGCTGGAGATTTGCCAAGGATTTCTTTCTTGATGTCGTCGAGCGGTGATTTTTTCATTTGTGCTTTTTCCTTTGGTTGCGCGCGTACAGAGAAAAAGCCGCTCGCCGAATCCGGATCGAGACTCAAGGCGAGCGGCAGTCGTCAACGCAACCAGAACTGAAACTCCCATTTCATTTCGCGCCAAGGAAAGCGCGCTGGCCACGTTGATTCAAAAAATGGCCGCCGCCCCGACTTGGCAAACGGAGCGGCGGGGATTCAGCGCGGGGACGTGCGGAAACACTTTCGCCACAAGGCTACAAGCGGCGCCCTCGCTGAAAGTCATCAGGCTGGGTCTTTGGCGCCTTGCCAGAGCGCGAACGCTGCTTCGCCGGTTGCGGCTTGCAAGGCGTCGCGGATACGGCCGGGCGCCATGCGGCGGACCGCGTTGATCGCCTCGTGCAAGATTTCGCCCTGACTCGGCGCCGGCATCTCGACGCAGCCCGAGACTCCGCTCGACAAGAGCACGTTGGCGACGTGGCGAGGCACGTAGAAAAATCCGTCGTCGTGGATCGCAAAGGGTTGCTCGCCGGAGTGGTTGACGAGGTCAGAGCCCACAGGACCGCGCATCCAGATTAGCTCGCTGCGGGGCGTCGGGGCGTTGTAGACGCTGAGTGTGTGAGGAGTCATTTCGGTTTCTTTCGTTTTGCGGCGTTAGAGATTTGCCTCGCCGCGGCGCGGCTCGCCCTGATGCCGGCGAGCGCCTTCGCCTCTGGGTCTTTGATTTGCTCGACGGCGGCGGCGAGCCGCCGGCAGTGTTCGACGATTCTGAGGCTATCGGTCACGTCGGCGCCTTTTCCAGCCGGTCGAGGCGGTTCTTGAGGTCGTCGACGAGCAACTCAAGCTTCGCCAATGAATCTCCGGCCTTAGCGATTGCGTCGGCCTGTCTGGCGGCGAATCCTAGCGTCAACTCGCCGTGCGACGCGCGCTCGCTGTCGCCGCGCCTCAGCTTGTCGAAGCGATCTTGTCCTAAGCAGGAATCATCATTTTTCATTTTCGTTTCTTTCAGGCAGCCTTTGCCGCCGTGGTTTCGATGTTGAGCTTCGCGAGGCGCTTGGCGGCGCGGGTTGCCTCGCGCTTGGCGATGGACTCGGGCGGCTGCTTGCGACCCTTGAGCGCGGCGGCGATTTTTGCGCGCTGCTCGTTAGGGCACCTATAGTTGCCATTGGTGAGGCGGGTCGCGACGCGCTTGGCGATGGACTCTGGCGAGTGCAGCTTGCCCTTCTGCGCCGCGCTGACCTTGGCGCGAGACTCGGGGCTTTCGATCCGCCCGTTACGGGCGCCCCAATAGTTGCCATTGCCATTGGCGAGGCGGGTGGCGGTGCGCTTGGCGATATGCTCGGGCGATAGCTTACGGCCTATTTTGGCGGCGGAGAGCTTGGCGCGGTGCTCGGCCGAAGGTGTATAGCCCGGAACGCCAGCGCCTCCCGTGCAGACGTTGAGAAGCGTCCCGCCGTCACACTGGCGCCCGTGGAACGCGATCAGCGCGCGTTCGCACTCATATGCCTCGGCTTCGGTCAGACCCTCGCGAACCTTGACCGGCGGAAGCGTGCCGCCGAACGCGATCAGCGCATTGATCTTCGGATTCTTGCGCCGCTTCACAGAGGCGCGATTGCCCCGACCCTTGCCGATATAACATGGCGTTACGGTATTATCTGCGATCAGGTAGACGTAAAAGTCATTCTTCACGGTCACGCCTCCGCGAGCTTGGTGGCGGCGTCGACCGCGAGGCCCGCAACGAGGGATTGCCACGATAGACGCGAGGCGACTTCAACGCCGGAGTTGGCGGACGTGATCGAGAACGCATTCCGAATCTCGGCGTCCAGCATTTCGACCTTGCGGTAAACGTCGCCCGCAAGGTGCTGCGGCGAGCGCTCGGCGAGATCGCGCAGCAATTCCCAACCCTGAATAAGCCGCGCCCGCTGTGCGGCGGCGGTGCGGGCGACCGTCGCATAGGCGGCGATCAGCGGCTCGATTTCGTCGGCGACGATCATGCCGATCAGCGGCGTGACGTGCTGCGCGACCGCGCCGACCTTCGCCGACTCGACGTTGATCTCAGCCGCGATTGCCGCCTCCGCCGTTTTCGCCGCGCCTGCCGCGCTTCTGGCCGAAGTCAGGATGCGATTTAACGTCTCTCGCCGGTCCGCGTCGGGCATGGGGGCCGGGCCGTCAGGCGAGCGGGACCATTCGAGCGTCGAACGGGATTCGGCCGCGTCCAGGCGCCGCAAGTCGTCCTCGACGCGCGCCGGCTCGGCCTAAACATCGGCCAGCCGTGCCAGCGAGGATTGCAAACCGGCCATCCTCGTCAACACGGCGGTTTTCGCGTCGATGACTTCGGCGAGTCTCGTGCGGGATTCTGACATCATTTTTTTGAATTTCACAGAAAGATTCCTTGATTTTGAGGTTTTGGGCGGCCGAATCGCTGACTCGGCCGCAATTTGCTGAGGGATTCAGCCGCCGATGTTGATGCGGACGGCACCGGGCAGAGGCGGGATTGCCTGACCAACAAGCGGAACTTGAGGGGTAAGGTGCGGAAGCGGGTTGCCGGTTATCAAGTCTCTCACAACGGGAGGCGAGGGAAGCGCCGGCGCGCTGATCGGGGCAGACGGATTGGAGATGGAGGGCATTTTTACACTTTCAGGTTGTGCCGCAGAATTGCGGCGGTTCGCGCGGGGATTCCGCGAGAATTTCATACGGCCGCGCCGGACGCGGGATTCCGCCACGCGGCGCCCTGCCAGACGATGACGTATCCCAGCGTCGTGTCGTGATAGGGTTGCGAAAAGTAGGGATTGGCGGGCCGCTGCGCGGTCGTGCCGGAGCCGGCGACCTGACACCACCCATTCGCGGCAAGGATCGGCGCGTCCATCAGCGGAACGTCCACTGCCGAACCGGGCTGCGCCGTGTAGCTTCGGCCGTTCGCGGTAATCGTCTGCTTGACAACGGCGTTTGGCGGTAGAAATCGGACTGTAACGGTCGAACTTGACATTTTACACTTCTTTCTGCGGCAGTGCCGCGTTATCGCCGCGCCGATGGAGGCGGCGTGTAAACCCAGCGCGGCGCGTCGTAGAATTTGCCGGCGACCGCGAGCGTGACCGGAGTCATCGTCGCCATCGCCGGCCCGGAAGCGATGATCGTGTCGGAAGGATTCGCGCCAGCGGCGATGAGCGTTCGGGCCGTCTCGACGACGGGCCGGGCCATGAGGCCGAGGCTCTCGCCGCGATACGATACTTCGTATTTCCCGTCCTGCGCGGGTGAGATGGTGATAGAGTGCTGCAAATGGATTGTCCTTTTGTTTCAGGCGGCGGCGTGCATCTGGCGAAGACGCTCGGCTCCGGCGAGGGCGAAGGCCGCTTGCTGCTCGCTGACGGGTTGCCAGCCGGCGAGTGCGCCGACGTTGCCGATCATGGCGCGCATGTCGCCGCGATAGGTCGTGATCGTGTCGCTTGGTTCGGCGAGTCCCTTGTCGAGCAGATATTTGGCCGAGTCGGCCTCTGGATTCGCGAACTCGCCGATCACGGCGCCGTCGTATTCGGCGAACCAGCGTCCGATGCCGGCGACGCGGCCCTTGCTGTCCGTTCGCTTGGCCGTGGAAATCAGAACGGCGTGCGTTGTCACTTCGGTTTTCCTCCGTAGGGGATGGCTGGAATTTTCCGGCGAGATTTCGTCCGGCTACATGGGTAGCGGGCGGGTCCGACTTCGCCGGCCACGCCAGCCTGTGCGGCGGCTAGCGTCGTTCCGAGCGGCGAGGCCCGATCAAAAATTTTTTGGAGCGAAGCCGCCTTTGCGCCGATGAAAAATTTGGAGGGGTGGCTGCGCCGGGGGTGGAGGCCCGTCAACTCAATTCTGTTGCGCCCCGAAACGTGCATCCGCCCTCGCGCGACAGGACGGACACCGGGCCTTCCCGGCCTTGATGCTACCGGCCTCGGGCTCGAAGCCTGCCAGGTGGCCCGCTGTGCGGGATCGTCGGCCGCTTCGAGGCGGACACGGCGGCGAGTTCGAGCTACGGGGAAGCGTCCAATAGGGCAGGATTGACGGACGCGTCCGGCCGAGCGCTCAAACCGCGTCCAATAGAGCCGGTTTCGAGCTTTGGACGCGTTGACGACGCGAGCCTAGACCCTAGTGGACGCCTGCTAGGCGAGCCGAGCAGTGACGTTCAGGACACTCCGCGCCGTCCACTTGCCGCCGCGCCGTGTGGCATAGCCGCGAGAATTGAGCGCGCCGGCAATAGCGTTCGCGGACGTGACGCCTTCGGCCTTGAGGGCTTCGATAGTCGCAGCGAGTCCCTTCGCCCGTTCGTCGGCCGCCGCCTTGAGCGCAGCGACGCCTAGCAGGTTGAAGCCTCGCCCGCGCAGATGCTTTGCGCCGTTCGGACAGCCGAGCTTGACGCCGCGCGCCTTGGCGGCCTTGAGGGCTTCGCGGGTCCGCGTCGAGATTGCCTCGCGCTCCTGCTGCGCGACAAGCGCCATGATTCCGACCGTGAGGTTATTCGCGTCCGGCATGTCGCAGGCCGTGAAGGCGACGCCGGCCTTTTGCAAGCCAAGCAAGAAATGCGCGTCACGCGACAAGCGGTCGAGCTTCGCAATCAGCAACGTCGAGCCGGTGAGTTTGGCGTGGTCGAGAGCCTTCGCCAATTCTGGGCGATCATCGCGCTTGCCGGACTCGATCTCGACATAGGACGCCAAGAGTTTCGCGTCGTCGCCCTTGCTGGCGATGAATGCGGCGACGCCGGCCTCTTGCGCCTCAAGCCCTAGTCCGCTCCGGCCCTGTCTGGCGGTGCTGACTCTGAGATACCCGACGTAGCTCTTGCACATGGGAAGGCCCTCGAAACGCGTCTGTGTAAAGTCTTCTAACACTCGTAAGGAGAGTTTGCAAGCTCAATCTTCGGAGGCTAAGCCGCCGACTGAGTTGCCTTCGCCAGCCGGCCCGCCGGCAATTTGGAAGCCGGAAGCGCTTCGATGACGCTGCCCTCGATCATTGGCGGAGATTGCCGGAGCAACAGCCTCTCTTGCGCGATTCCTTCGCGACCGTTCGAGGGGAGGATGACGACCTTGGAGCCGGCTGCGATGTGGACGCTGCCCGTCCCGCCGGAGTGCTCGATAGCCGTGGTTTCCTTCCACTTACCCTGCACCTTCAAAAGGAAA
>CAVRMF010000028.1:0-75056 GCA_963721905.1 uncultured Alphaproteobacteria bacterium | reverse complement strand
TCCCTCCGTCTCCGCCAGCAATTCGCGGCGCGCGGCGCTTCCTCGATCGCCACCCGTCGCGACGGATCTCTCCAGACAGATCGACGCTCTCTCTGGCGAGGTCTCATGGGACTGCTTTCGGCTGAGGAAACGTCCACTCGCCGCTGAGGATTTCGGCGCGTGGACGGTAGAGCCGCACGAGATAGCTCCATCCGGGCGGGGTCGGGAGGCAGTTGGCGACAGCTGCGACGCAGCCGCCGAACTGGACCGCGACGGATCCGTCCGGTTCGCCCTTCGCCGTGACGGAGTTGAGCGTATAGGCGTGCTGGGGATTCGGCTCGAAAAAGCCTCTCTCGTTATAGACGCTGATCGACCAGAAGCCGTCGACCGGAACGTCCGTTGCACCGAGCCGGTAGACGGTCTTGCCGTCGTTGCGGTCAGGCGTCACTTCAAAAAACAAGGCGTCCTTTTCGGGCATGCCGCCCCAGGCGGTCGCCGAGCCGATCAGACGGCGCACCGGATCGACTTCGCCTCTGCGTCCGAACATGCCTTTGGCGTCGGGGAGCGTCAAAGCAAGAACGACAAGGCCCGTGCGAACCTCGGCCTGCTGTGAAGCGTCCCAGTTGGGCGCTTTGAAAGCGCCTGGGCCCCCCTTCTGATCGACCTTGACGGCGTCCTGGAGCGCCTTGACCGCATCGATATCTTTCGGGTCGTCGACGGCTACGAAGATGCGGATAACTGCCATCACATAGCGCGTGCCGATTTCGTCCTTGGCCAACGTATGGCTTCCCGGGCCGTAGATGACCTCAGGCGTATAGCCGTCTTCGTCGATCACCTGCATCGACAGGAAGCGCTTGCCCGCATCAGGCAAAGTGATCGTCACCGGGCCGGCGTCGAGATCGAAGACCGCGGTTGAAGCGAGCGTGTCGCGGTCGATCCGGACGGCCCTCTGCTTGTCGACCCCCGCGGGCGCGCGTTGATGGCTGAATTTGCCGAGGCCCGCGTCCCTCACGACGCTGCTGAAATGGAGATCCGTCTCGGCGCGGGGGAAACTCTCGGGGGTGACGGGAAGGGCTTCGCCGACGGACGGAGTTGGCGAAGCGCTCTCGGTCGGCCCGCCGCCCATCAGGACCGCCATCACGGCGAAAACCAGCGCACGCGTCTTGTGCGTCGCCTCGACAATCGGCTGCGAACCCGGCGAAGGGCGCGACCGCGTGCGCGGCCTGGAAGTTACGAAGAAGATCGATCGCTCCTGAAGGTGAAAAAGCGCGGACGCACATTCGCTGCGACGGGCCCTTCGAACAGCAAACCACGGGTCTGCCTGTTTGGCAAGAAATTGTCGGCTTTTCAGAAGAGCTTGGCCCCGCCATCGCACGAAAAGCTCATCCCTCGGCGCTTGGCGTCTCGCTTCGGAAGGCGGCTCGTTGTCCACAGGCCGGCTTGACAAGGCATGCAGTGAGGGGCTCGCTACCCCAATCCGGCATGAAACTTGCGATTCGGTAGAAGGCCGGGTGGCGCTTTCAGCGTCTGTCGGTTCAGCGGGAGAAGCGCCCATACCGGCTCCCCGTCGCCCCCCAAAAGGCCGCGGAGAGACCCGAGGAGCGGCGCGAGCGGATGCGCGGTCCCCGTGGGCTCGACATCTCACTTTACGCGGGGCGAGACCCCGCCTCCGGGTCTTAGGCGACCGGGAACATTCGGGAGGAGTCCAAGCGTTCTGAGGGCGATCGGCATGCGGCCTGATCGCGTCGACGAAAGGCTCGAGCGGTCAGCCGCCAACAGGAGCGGTTGACATGGTGAATGCTCTCTTGCGGGCTACTTTTGGCGGCGCACTCGTCCTTGCTTCGTACTCCGCGGCCAGCGCCCACGATATTTATACCGGCGTGCATGGGAAGAACGGCCAGCTCTGCTGCGGCGGCAATGATTGCGCCGTGACGTCCTATCGCGAGCAGGGCGGACATTACGAGTTCCTGACGCGCGAGCGGCGATGGGTTTCGATCCCCCAGGAACGCATCACCTTCTTGCCGATCCCCGGCGATCCGCCCGACGGCGATTCCCACCACGCGCATCTCTGCTACAGGCAAGCGACGGAGGGCGACCGTATCGGAGCGCTCGCCTCGAACGTGTTCGAAGATATCTACCTCTATTGCGCGTTCATTCCGCCGGGATCGATCTGAAGGGCGGGCAGGCCCGCAAGCGCGCCGGCTCGGCGAGAGGGCCGGGAGGGACAACGCGCGTTCCTGCGCTGCCTGCTGTTCGCGACTGCCTAGCGGCGCGTGCGATGTGAACCCCGGGGCCGCTCGTGGGCAAAAGCCTCAATCCGCGTTTCGGAGCCGCCCCCGGGATGGCCGCTCAAGGTAGGGCGCCGCGGGCGACCAGTTCGCTTTCGAGGTCGACGCCGGCTCGGAAGTGGATCGCCGGCATGCCCGCCGCCTCGGAGGCGCGAACGTTGGCGATCGAGTCGTCGATGAACAGCAGTTCGTCCGGCCGTCGCCCCGCACGCTCAAAAAGGATTTCGTAGATCCGCGGATTCGGTTTTACCGCGCCGACGTGGCCGGAGATCACGAGCGCGTCGAATTCGCCCAAGAAGTCGTACTGCGCTTCGACGAGCGCGAATGTCTCGGCTGCGAAGTTGCTGAGCGCGTGCACCGGTCGGCCGGCCGCTTTGAGGCGGCGCAGGAGCGCGACGTTCTCCTCGATCGGCCCGCCGATGGTCTCGATCCACCGCTCGTGGAATAGCCTCAATTCGTTGGCGAACTCGGGAAACTCCTTCGCTCGCGCTTCGACCGCGGCTCTGAAATCCGGCGCGACGTCGGTATGCGAGACGAAGTCCATGTTCAAAGCTGTCGCCAGAAAATGCTCCATCCGCGCTTCGTCGTCGAAACGCTTGCGGAAGAGATTGCGCCGATCCCAACGTAAGAGAACGTTGCCGATGTCAAAGACGACGATCAAGGGGCGGGCCTGTATGCGATATCGGTGCACGCCAAGCGTGCCCCGCGCCCGCGCCGATCGCAAGCGGCCGCGGGCCGGGTCTTGACGACCGTGTCCACCAACACCACGCCTATTGCGTCGCGAAAGCGCGAGGCGGGATCCCGGCTTGCGATCATCGGGCCGAAGCCTATATTGGCCATCGCTGGCCAGAATGGAGGCGGCATGCCGACTTACTCGATCGCCAAAGCGAAGGATAATTTGTCGAAGCTGGTCGACGAAGCGGTTGCCGGCGAAGAGGTGGCGATCACCCGCCATGGCAAGGTCGTCGCCTATGTCCGCCCGGCAGTCGAGCGCCCAATTCGGCAACCGCCCCGTGAACTGGTGGCGAAGATCGTGGAGCGGGCCAAATCTCGCCCGAGTCTGGGCGAGAACGCGGTCGACATCATTCGCCGAATGCGAGACGGCGAACTCGATTGATCTATTTTGACGCCTCCGTTCTCATGTCTCTTCTGGTCGCCGACGAGCATACCGAGGAGGCCGGGGCTTGGTATTCCGGCCTGAGCGGCACGGTCGTCGTCAGCGATCTCGCCAATCTCGAGGTGAGCGCGGTGCTGTCGCGCCACCTGCGCGTCGGACGTCTGACCCGAGGCGGGGTCGAGAGCGCGCTGCTGGACTTCGACGCGATGCGCGCAAATTGCGAGCGACTGAGCCACAGCGCAGCCGATTATCTGCTCGCCGAGCGCCTTGTCCGGGATTTCTCGATGAAGCTCGCGGCGGCGGACGCGCTGCATCTGGCGAGCGCGAAGAACGCCGGCACGACGCTTGCGACGTTTGACGGCAGACTTGCCGAAGCGGCGCGGACAGAGGGGGTGGAGGTGGCGCTGGGGTAGGGCGCCAACGCCATGTTGAGCTCCAGAGAACCGGTCCGGCGCCGTCGCGGCCTACTTCGCGGTTTCGATCAGCTCGATATCCTTCTTCAGAAGGTCGTTCACAAGCTCGTTGAGCGTAGTCCCCTTCGACTGAGCGTGTGAAGTCAGCCACGTCAGGACGCCGGGTTCAAGATACACTGGCGGCGCCAGCTCCATATCGGGGCGATGGAACTTGCCCCGCTCAGCGTTCGAAAAATCATACTCACGTTTCATGGCGTCCACCTTCTTTGTACTGCCGCGCTTCGCGTCGAGTTGGACGCCGCGCGGAGATGATCCGGACCAAAGCGTGATCGGCGTTCGTCTGAGCCCACGTGTGAACCACGAGAACGAGCGTCCCATCCGCGGACTCTCCCAATGTTATCCATCGCTCCTCGTCGCCGCCATGGTCATGATCGAATATCGTCCCTGCGAGCGGATCGCGAAATACGGTCATCGCCAACTCGAACGCCACGCCGTGCTTCGTCCTGTTTGAAGCCTCCTTCTTTGGGTCCCAGTCGAAATCAATCGGGAATGCGGCCATAGCACTGCCTTGACGCCGCACAAAGATTCAGCCTCTCGGTCACCTCGAAAACTTCTTATACTTCAACCTATGCGGGATCACGCTGTCGATCCCCAAGCGCCGCTTCTTGTCTTCCTCGTAGTCGGCGAAGTTGCCCTCGAACCATTCGGCGTGGCTCTCGCCTTCGAAGGCGAGCATGTGGGTGGCGATGCGGTCCAAGAAGAAGCGGTCGTGGCTGATGATGACGGCGCAGCCAGCGAAATCGAGCAGCGCCTCCTCGAGCGCGCGCAGCGTGTCGACGTCGAGGTCGTTGGTCGGCTCGTCGAGCAGCAGGAGGTTCGCGCCGCTCTTCAGCATCTTGGCCAGATGCACGCGGTTGCGCTCGCCGCCCGACAGCATGCCGACCTTCTTCTGCTGGTCAGCTCCCTTGAAGTTGAAGGCGCCGACATAGGCGCGCGAGTTCATCTCGCGCTTGGCGAGAGTAATGACGTCATTGCCGCCGGAGATTTCCTCCCACACGGTCTTCTTGCCGTCGAGCGCGTCGCGCGACTGGTCGACGTAGCCGAGTTCAACCGACTCCCCGATCTTGATCGCGCCCGAGTCGGGCTTCTCCTGGCCGGTGATCATGCGGAAAAGCGTGGTCTTGCCGGCGCCGTTCGGGCCGATCACGCCGACAATGCCGCCGGGCGGCAGCTTAAACGAGAGCTTGTCGATCAGGAGCCGGTCGCCGTAGCCCTTCGACAGATCGATAAAGTCGATAACGTTCTGGCCGAGCCGCTCGGCGACGGGAATGATGATCTGGGCGGTCGTCGGCGCCTTCTCGCTCTGCTTCCTGACGAGTTCGTCGTAAGCCGCGACGCGCGCCTTGGACTTGGCCTGGCGGGCCTTCGGCGAGGCCGCGATCCACTCGCTCTCCTCGGCCAGCGCCCGCTGGCGCGCGACGTCCTCGCGGCCCTCCTGTTCGAGGCGCTTCTGCTTCTGCTTCAGCCAGGACGAGTAGTTGCCCTCATAAGGAATGCCTTTGCCGCGATCGAGCTCGAGAATCCAGCCCGTGACGTTGTCGAGGAAGTAGCGGTCGTGGGTGACGATGAGGATCGCGCCCGGATAGGCGCGCAAATGGCCTTCGAGCCAGTTGACCGTCTCGGCGTCGAGATGGTTGGTGGGCTCGTCGAGCAGCAGCAGCTCCGGCTTTTCGAGCAGCAGACGGCAGAGCGCGACGCGGCGCCGCTCGCCGCCCGAAAGCGTGCTGACGTCGGAATCGTCAGGTGGGCAGCCGAGCGCGTCCATGGCCTGCTCGACCTGGCTGTCGAGATCCCACAGGCCCTTGGCCTCGATCTCGTCCTGGAGGCGCGTCATCTCGTCCGCCGTCTCGTCGGAATAGTTCATCGCGAGCTCGTTGTAGCGGTCGAGGATCGCCTGCTTCTCCTTGACGCCGAGCATGGCGTTGCCGCGTACGTCGAGGTCCGGGTCGAGGTGGGGCTCCTGCGACAGGAAGCCGACCCTCGCGCCCTCGGCGACAAAACCCTCGCCGACGAATTCGGTGTCGAGGCCCGCCATGATGCGCAGAAGCGTCGATTTGCCCGAGCCATTGACGCCGAGCACGCCGATCTTGGCGTCCGGGTAGAAGGAGAGGTTGATGTTCTCCAGAACCTTCTTGCCGCTGGGCCAAGTCTTGCTGAGGCCCTGCATATGGTAGATGAACTGGCGCGCGGCCATCGGCAATCCCTGGATTGTTCGGAAATTGTGGCGGGGCATATCAGGGGAGCGCGGGGGAGGCAATCCCGGCGCGCGAACGATCGGAACGCAGGGCGATTCGTATTTGGCGTAGTCCGACACTCTTCGCCTCGTCCTGAGGGCCGCGCCAAGCGCGGCGTCTCGAAGGACGCTCCGGGAGACGCGGGACCGATTGAGCTGACTGGAGCATTCTTCGAGGCCCCGCTCACGCGGGGCGCCTCAGATTGAGGGGCACGCCAGACCGAACCGCGCGGCCCCTCTTTCAGCGGGCTAGCCGGCTGGCGCCTCGTCGATCCACACCGTCATGCCCGGCTCGAGCTTCGGCGTCGGGCCGATCGGATCCGCGCGTAGGAGAAAACTGTTGATGTCGTGGTCGCCGACCGCGCGCGCCGCGCGCCACACCGCGAATTCTCCGAGCGGCCTGAGTTCGGTGACTTTGGCTTCGACACGGTCGCCAGCGGCAGTTCGCAAGGTGACCTTCGAACCAATCGTCAGACCTTGGAGACGGTCCTCGCGGATCGTGAAGGTGAACCAGCGGTCGCCGGCGACGGCAAGCGTGAGCACCGGCTGGCCCGGACTGATCGCTTCGCCTGGTTCGGCGACCAGAAGCCGCGCCACTCCGTCAACGGGCGAGGTCAGGGTCGTCTTGGCGAGCTGAGCCTCAAGGTCGGCGACCGCCGCCAGCGCGAGGGCGACCTGGGTCTGCACAATCGCGACTTCTTCCTTTGTCGGTCCAGCCTTGCTCTGCGCCGAGGCCGCCTGGGCGAGGACGAGACTCGCCTGAGCCTCGCCCAATGCTGCCGCGTCCTCGTCGAACTGCTGCTTGCTGGCGTAGTTCTTCGCCGCCAGCGCCGAGACCCGCGCGAACTGCTGCTTGGCCAGCGTGACGTTGGAGGCCGCGATCGCGACATTCTGCGCCGCGGTGTCGCGCTCCTCCTGCCGAACGCCCGCTACGACGTTGGCGAGGTTGGCGCGCGCTGATTCCAGGTTGGCCTTCGCTTCTTCAAGCGAGGCGGCGACCTCAGGGCTCGACAGCGCCGCGACCACCTCGCCCTTCCGCAGCGCCTGCAGCGGTTTCACCGGCAACGAGGCAAGCCGGGCCGAAATTTCTGGCGCGAGGCGGATCTCCGTCTCGTGGACCACGCCGATGAGCGGAGGCCGAGGCTTTCGCTGGGTCTCGAACCGAAATAAGGCGGCCCCGGCGCCAAGGATGACGACGGCGAGCGCAAGGATCGCGAATGTCCGGCTGTTACTGGTCATGGCGAGCCCCGCTGCGCGAGACGATGGAGGTCGATGCCGCGGCAAGCAGGCCATAGACGATCGTCAAAATCCATAAGGTCGTCCAGTCGCGCTTCACATCAAGGATGCTTGCGCCCATCTGGTTGATGCGAACCAATCCGTCGATTGCCGAGGTGCTGGGGAACGCCCGGCTCGTCGCCCGGAGGAAATCAGGAAGCGCTTCGACCGGCCAGGAGACGCCGACCTGGAAGAAGAGCGGAAGGCTGATGGCGATTAGCAGAAGAATCGCGGTCTCGCGGCGGCGAAACCACGCGCTGACGAACTGCGCCAGGAAGCTGACGGAAAGCACGAAAGGAACCGCGAGGAGGACAAGATCCTCGAGCCGACCGAGCGTCGAGAAGCCGTATACCCGCGGCAGCACAATCAAATAGAGCGCGAGTCCTGGAACTGCGAAACACAGATGCGCGAGCCCTTGGCCGAAGACGGCGCGCGCGCCGGATCGAAGCCGCCGGTTCACGGCGCCGCCGAGCGCATAAGCCGCCCCGCCAAGCGACGCGATGCCGAGCAGCAGCGTCTGCTGAAGGATGAGGATGAAGGCGGCGGGCACGACATAGCTGGCGTAGCCGCCGGTCGGGTTGAACAGTGGTTGCGAGAGGAAATCGATCGGCGAGGCGCCGCGGGTCATCGCCGCATAGACGAGGCTGCCCTCGCTGCGGGCGCCGCGCGTCGCGATGTCGTTGGAGACGGTTGAGGCGGCTTCCGATATGCCCTGCAAGGAACGGCTGTAGAGAAGAAAATAGGCGGCGTCGACATAAGCCGCGATGCGCGCCTGCTCGCCGCGCAAGACCTGCCGCTCCGTGTCTTTGGGGATCGCGAGGATGGCGAAGACGTCATGGCGGTCGAGGGCGGCCTGGGCGTCGGCGAGCGTATCCGCGCGCACGGCCACCGACGTCGCCTCGTCAGCGTTCAGCGTCTGCACCAGGTCGCGGCTCAGCTCTGTTTGATCCTGATCGACGACGGCGATTGGTATGCCGCGAAGAACTTGTCCAAGATAGGGCTGCGGATAGAGCGCCCCATAGAGGAGCGGCGCAAGCACGATCAGGCCCATAACTCCGCGGTCGCCGAGAATTCGCTGGACCTCGTTGCCCATTGCAATGGCGACGCCCCGCCCGTACCGGATACGCAGAGCGGGCTCCGCTTCGCGTCGCGGCGGCGCGTTGGCGATCGCGCTGAGCCGGGCCCAGGCGAGCGCGAAATAAAGGCAGGCGAGGCCGGCCAAAATCGCGAACGGCCTAACCGAGTCCGAAGGAGGCAGGCCGCGCGCCGCCTGGTCGAACAGCACCTGCAGGTACCAGCGCAGCGGCAGCATGGAGCCCCAGACCTGGGCGAATGTTCCCATTGCGGCGATCGGGAAGCCGACGCCGGCGAAACCGAACGCCGGATTGCAGAATATCGCGATCAGGCTCAGTCCGGTCGGCAGCGCCTGAGTCAGCAGAACCAGCAAAGCCCCGAAGGAAAGATAGGCGATGAGCAGCAGACACGCCGCGGCGGCGACGAGCACCGGGTCGCCCCGGAAGGAGATCCCGTACAGAACGTGGAGGATGGTCACGTCGATCGCCATCATGACCAGGAAGATAGCGAACAGGGGCAAGAACTTGCCTATCAGCGCGACCAGCGGACGGCCCCCGGCGGCGCGCATCCAGGCGCGTTTGCTGCGCTGAGCGAACTCCGAGCCGACGGCGTAGCCGCCCGCGATCGCCGTGACGACATGCAGCACAGTCGGCAGGATCGCCCTGAGCAGGAACTGGGCGAAGTTCAGCGCCGGGTTCGACAGAACATATTGTTCCGCGACGAGCGCGCCCGGCTGGTAGCCGCTGGGGCCTGGCTCGTGCGGCAGCGCAGCGGTCGCGGCCGCCACCGCGCTCTGTATCGCCGAGGCGGCGTTGTTGCCGGGCGTATAATATTGACGGTTATACAGCGACACGACCTGTGGCCGCTTGTGGGCGAGGAGGTCTCGCTCGAAGTTCTCGGGGATGTAGACGGCGGCGATCGCGTCGCCAGAGCGGACCGCCTGCATGGCGCTCGTCATGTCGCTCGATCGCTCGGCGACGGTTACGCCCGGAGCGGAGGCGATCGATTGCACATAGATGAGCGAAGTCGCGGAGCGGTCGGCGTCGACGATGGCGACCCGGAGATTGCGAATGACCGCGTTGCTGAAAATGAGGGTCAGAACAGCGAAAGCGATGACCGGAACAAGGATGGTCAAAACGAGCGCGACGCCGTCGCGCCGCATCCAGCGCAACTCGCGCGTCGCGACCAGAAGCAGTCCGGGCTTTGCGGGCGCCCTCATCGGCCCTCGCCGGTCGGCCACTCGGCGTAGACGCTCATGCCCGGCCGCAGGGCGGGGAGCGGGGAGACAGGATAGGCGCGCACCTCGAACGTCCTGAGGTCGAAGTCGCCAGTGGCCCGGGTCGCGCGCCATCCCGCATACTCGCCGCGCGTCTCGATGAGCTTGATCTCCGCCTCAATCTCCTGGTCGCCGAGCGCGGGGACGCGCATTTTGAACCTGTCGCCAACCTTGAGCCCCTTCACCAGATCCTCGCGGAGATTGAACCGCAGCCAGACGTCGCTGAGGTCGATGAGCGAGAGAAGAGGCACGCCGGGAGAGACATATTCCCCGAGCTCCGCGCCAATCTGATAGACCTGCGTGGCGATCGGCGCCTTGACCGTGAGTTCGTCGACGTCGGCCTTGATCGTGTCGACGCTCGCTTGCGCCTGGAGCACGTTGGTTCGAGCGATCTCGCGCTCTTCCTTGGTCGCCCCGTTGACGGCCTCGTCGTAGGCGAGCTTGGCGCTGTCCTGACTCCTTCTCGCCACTTCGAGCGAGTTCGTGGCCTGGTCGAGCTGTTGCAGCGGCGCGTTGCCGGTGCCGGCGAGGTCCTTGATGCGGTCGTAAGTCTTTTGGGCGAGGATGAAGTTGGCCTGGGCGCTCTCGAGCGCGGCCTTCTTCTGATCGACCACTTCCACGCGCGTGCCCACCAGGGTATTGGCGAGCTGGGCCTTTGCGACCTCAACGCCGGCCTGGGCCTGACGCCATTTGGTGATCAGCTCCGGATTGTCGATCTCGAACAGCAATTGCCCGGCGGCGACGTTTTGGCCGCGCTCGACGGGACGTTGGCCGACGCGTCCCTCGACGCGCGCGGCGATGTCGATGCGGGTCGCGTCGGCTTCGCCCTGGACGATGAGCGGCTCCGGCCGAGCCAGATACCAGACCGACAGGCCGACGATCCCTATGAGAATGAGCGTCACGATGGCGGCGGCCGCCGTCGCGCTCCCGGACGGCCGCTCGCGCCGCGGCTCGGCTTTTGTGCGATCGTCAGGCGCTGGGCTCGCGGTCGGCCGCTCGCGGGGCGGCTCGGCTTCGGCGCGATCGTCAGGCGCCGCCCTCTGGTTTTCGTCCGTCATCCGATGCTCGTCCTCCACCGCGTGGGTGCGCCAACATAAACGACGATCGGACCGGCCGCTATTTTCGCGCTGCCTGCTGGGACGTTGGCCGGCGGCCGCGCTCCAGGGAGTGAGCTTGAGCGGACCTTAGGGAGCGCCTAAAGGAAACGAGAGGGGCGCGGGCGCATAAGGAGCCTTTCGCATGCGTTCGGCCCTGGTCCTCGCAACGGTCCTCGTGGCGTCCGGCTTGGCGGCCGCCGAGCCGCCACTGACGATCGAGCGGCTCCTCGCCGAAGGATGGGAGATCGCCGGCTATGCGAGCGGCTACGACAATCGCACGTCGTTGATCCTGTTCCGGCACCCGAGCCAGAACGCGCTGGTTCAGTGCGGAATTCTCTTTGACGTGACGCGCAATCCGCACACCATCGTCAACTGCTACGAGCTGCGCTGATTTGTAGACGCGGTCGTTGACCGCGTCAGCCGCGCTCAGCGAGCGCGGCTACAACGCTAATGCGCAATTGTCGCGATCTCGCCACCGTCCGCCCATCGGCTATTACTTCCCCTTCCCAGCATTGGACCTGTCGTGCGACATGATACGGCATACCACTGGGGAGCTGTCCATTGGCCCTGGTAGGCGAGCGGATGCCAATCTCTCGGGAGAAACGCGATGTCTTCAAAGCAAGAACGCTTCAGAATCGCCGTCCTGGACGACTACCAAAATCTCGCTCTTTCGCTCGCGGACTGGTCGGTGCTGGATCAGCGGGCGACTATCACGGTATTTAACGACCATCTCTCGGATCCTGACGCGGTCGTCGAGCGCCTGCAGCCATTTGACATCGTCTGCGTGATGCGCGAGCGCACGCCGATGACGCGCGCCATCATCGAGCGCTTGCCCAAGCTCCGCCTGCTCGCCTCGACAGCGGGCCGGAATGCCTCGATCGATCTCAAGGCTGCGGAAGAGCGGGGCGTGCAGGTCGTCCACACGGGCTACACCTCGGCGCCGACGATCGAACTGACCTGGGCCCTTATCCTGGGCGGCGCCCGCAATCTGGTCGCCGAGAGCACATCGCTGCGAAGCGGCGGATGGCAGCAGACGGTCGGTGACGACATGGCCGGGCGGACGCTCGGCGTCCTGGGTCTCGGCAACGTCGGCGGCGCCGTGGCGCGGATCGGCGCCGCCTTCGGCATGAAGGTGATCGCCTGGAGCCAGAATCTCACGACCGAGCGCGCGGCCGAAGTCGGCGCCGCGCTGGTCACAAAGGACGAGCTGTTCCAGGAGGCGGATGTCGTCTCCATCCATCTGGTGCTCAGCGGCAGGACGCGCGGTCTCGTCGGCGCGGCGGAACTGGCGCTGATGAAGCCGACAGCGCGCCTGGTCAACACGTCGCGCGGACCGATCGTGGTCGAGGCCGATCTCGTCGCGGCGCTCAAAGACAAAAAAATCGCCGGCGCAGCGATCGATGTCTTCGACCAGGAGCCGCTACCGCTCGATCACCCATTCCGCAGCCTGCCGAACCTCCTGGCGACGCCGCATATCGGCTACGTCTCGCGCAGGCTGTACGAGCGCTTCTACGGAGACACAGTCGAGAACATCCGCCGTTGGCTCGACGGCCAGGCAGCGGGCTGACGCGTCCCGCAGCTGACGCGGTCAACGACCGCGTCTACAATCGCTGATCCTGTTCCGCCACCCGGGCCAGAATGCGCTGGTTCAGTGCGGACGTGACGCGCAATCCGCACACGATCGTCAGCTGCTACGAGGTGCGCTGATTTGTAGACGCGGTCGCTGACCGCGTCAGCCGCGCTCCAGAGGGCGTCCAGAAGGACGCCCGTCTTTCGACCGGCTGTCGAGCGCGGTTACAATCCGCCCGCGCTTAGCTTCGTCGCCGCGAAATCCGCCGCCGCCCGCGCCGCGCCGCCGATGCCGCTGAGCAAGTGCTGCACGAGCGTCTTCCGCGCCGCCGTCGAGACTTCATAGAGGCGCGCGCCGTCGCGGGCGCGAAAGAGGTATTCGTCGCCGGTCGAAAGCTCGTCGACGAGGCCCATGGCCAGCGCTTCGCTGGCGAGCCAGTGGTCGCCGTTGGCCACCCGATCGATGTCGACGTTGGGGCGGCATTGCTGGACGAAGTGTTTGAAGGCGCCGTGCGTATCCTCGAGCTTGCCGCGGAAATGCTCCCGGCCCGCAGGCGTAATCTCGCCGAGCACCGAGACCGAGCGTTTGAACTCGCCCGCGGTCATCTCCTCGAAATCGATCTCGTTCTTTTGTAAGAGGCGATGAAGGTTCGGGACCGGCGCGACGACGCCGATCGAGCCGACGACGGCGAAGGGCGCGGCGACGATGCGGTCGGCGGCGCACGCCATCATATAGCCACCGCTCGCCGCCACCTGATCGACCGAGGCGGTCACCTTGATCTTGCGTTCGCGTAAGCGGAGAATCTCGGCTGCGGCGAGGCCATAGCCGGTGACCGTGCCGCCCGGGCTATGCAGCCGGAGCACGACCTCGTCCGTCCTGGGACGGGCGACGGTCAGAACGGCGTCGATCTCGTGGCCCAGCCGCTTCACTGCGCTCGCGCGCATGTCGCCCTTGAAGGCGAGCACGTAGATTCGTTTGCCCGTCTCCTGATCGCGGCGCGCCTTGGCTGCCTTCGCCTCCCTCTTGCGCGCCTTTGCGAGCGCCTTGCGCTGTTTCTTGTCGAGCAGCTCAGCGTTGAAGGCGTCGCGCATGTCGTCGTAGCGCTCGTTGAGCGAGCGAACTTTGATCGCCTCGTCCTTCGGCTCGCTCGAACGCGCGAGGCGCGCGATGAAGAACGCAAGTCCGCCGATCGCCGCGACGATGATGAGCGCCTTCACGACGAAAGCGGCGATGTCCAACCAGAAAGCCATTGAATGGGTCCGTTCGCATAGGTTGCGGGAAACTGATTTAAGGCGCCGGACGTGTAATCGCGAGGAGGTGGCCGCGCCGGAAGTCGCGCTGGGGTCAAACCCAATCGCTTCTTACGGTTGACGGGCCGCTTCGGGCGTATTTCGTTGAAAAACCCTGTCTTGAGGCGAACGCGATATGCTTGAGCGGCGGCTGTCAGCGAGGCAAGCCGGGCCTCTCCGCCTCACGCGGCGAAGACTGGCGCCGGGAAGGGGGGCGGAGAGCGGCCGTTGACCGAACGGCGCGAACGGGCGGGATAGCGGGCGTACAAGGGCGGCTAGGAAGGCCGGTGTCCGCCCATTTGAGACATTGCCGAATCCGGCGCCGGACAACGCTAACGGTGCGCCAAAAACTCGAAGGCGCAGTGCCATCCAGCTCCAGGTATGAGTCACCTGGAAGGTGGATTGACAATTCCAGGTGATTTGTTGTAACCAACCAGGCGTAAGCTCGAAAGGCTAAATCACTGGCCGGGACGGAAAGGAAATCATCGTGAGCACTCACATGCCGGCTCCACTCGCGACCCTAGACGAGATTTTGGACGTTGGCGACACTTCGGAAAAACCGATAAAGGTCTTTATCGGACATAATCTCGGAAATCGCACTTTCCTGATGCAGATGCCGATGCACGAGTTCTACGGTTTATCAGAAGTGGCCAATGATCCCGGCCGCGACGGGGACAGCGTTGCGCAACGGAAACTGGACCCCGTGCACGCGACAAAGCTTGCGATTTACATACTCAAAGGGCTCATTTCGGCGGCCATCGAGCGCAGGGTTTTAATGAACAGGCCCGAACTCCCAACTCTAACCCATATCCTGCAGCATTTAGGTCGGCAGCCCTATATGGCCGTGCAACCCATCGTGGCAAATATCCGAACCTGCGACCCGCAGGGAAAAGACATTCGCGGCGAGCGATTGTTGGACAGTCGGACGCAGGAGACAGCCGCATTCAAGATCTACCTAGCACAGCGTCACGTTCTCTGGGTGATTGACGGCCAGCATCGCCGCAAGGGGATGCAGATGATTTTTGATTTCCTGGAAGCAGTTAGGGGGCAGCGTGTATACCCTAGGAAGGGGAACCTGTATAGCGCAAAGGATGGCGAACCTCTTACCCCCGAAGAAACAGTTGCTTGGGAGGAGTGTTTTGAGGTTGCGCGGACGTACTGTACTCTTTTGGTAGAAGTCCATCTTGGTCTTAAGACCGAAGAAGAGCGGCAACTCTTTCATGACCTCAATCAGCTTGGAAAGAGAGTCGACGCGAATCTTGCCCTGCAGTTCGACAACTCGAATCCGATTAATCTTTTCATCAAGGACGTTCTGATCAGTAAGCTTAGTCTGCGGGTAACTGAGTTTGAAATAAAGAACTGGACTGAGGATGACGGGGCGATGGCGCGAAAAGACGCGGTTGCAGTTAACGCGCTGTTGTTCTTGAACAAAACAAATATCAGCGGCGCGACCCCAGCGATGGTGGAAGGGAAAACTGAAATGGCCCGCCAATTTTGGACAGCGGTGATGGCAATCCCTGGCTTCGGAGAACCCCACGCACGAGAGCTGACAGTCGCGGCTCAACCGGTGGTGCTGAAGGCGCTAGCTAAGTTGATATACGATTTCACCTTTAGTAATAGACGACCATCAAATGGGGACCAGTTGGCTGCTGAGCTTTTATCAGGTCTTACTGACGTCGATTTTGGTCACGACAACCCAATGTGGAGATACTATCAATTGACGCCTGAAGAGAGATCAAGACATCGACTTGATGAGCTCTCCGAATACATTCCAGGCGAGGAGACCGGGAACCGTGATCTTGGCACCTTCCAGGGCGGATTCTTTAGGTTTGGTGCCAAGCATAACGACATCTATCCAGTACTTGGAGACATGATCCGCTGGCGCCTTGGCCTGCCGTCTCGAAGAGGGACAGAGGTCGCGAGGGCAGCGGAGGGCGCGGAGAAGGAAGACGGTGGTCGGGCTCGTCCCTTCTCATTTGCCGAAGTTGGCATCGAGATTGGCGCTGAGATCGAGTCAACTTTCAAACCGGGAGAGAAGGCATTCGTATTGGACAACAGGCACATTTTGTTTAGAGGCGAGAGGACCTCGACGTCTGCTGCAGCGCTCGTGCTCGCCAAAGAAACAGGGCGGCCCTGGCCCAGTGTACGAGGGCCAGCCTACTGGACCTACAAAGGCCAGGTTTTGGACGATCTACGGTCAGTGACCAAGAGCTAGGATCGAGGCATCGTTCCGAACGTCCAGCCTTGGCGGGATTGCGCAGGTTTACAGGGGCGATCTTTAAAGCTGGCAAAGCGGCGCGCTCGCAGGGCCATTCCGCAAAGCCCGCTCCTGGCGCATCCCGCCCGTCCCGCCCACGCGTGCTTTCTGGTGTTCTCCGTCCATACCGGGCTGAGCGGAAAGGGGCGGCAAAGGGTCTAAACCGGTCGAACTGATTGGGTCTTGGCCCTAATGCGGCGCGGCGGTCCAGAGTCTCCGCGATCCCCGGCATAGCCTCACCTTGGTTGGCCGCCATCCTTGGCAAGCTTCGCGGCCAAAGCCGAAATAATGGGCCTTTGCCCTTTCGTCACCTTTGTCAGGGCTTCGTCCAAATCGAACCAGCCGGCCCGGTCCACTTCCGGGAATTCCGCAGTCTTCCCTGAATGAGGCGGCCACTCCATGGAAAACATATTGCTCCTGAGTGAGGCGGCGTCGAAGTCGCCCTCGGCGCCGAAGGCGACGATCGTCTTTCCGCCCGGCTGCTTGTGCGTCCCAAGGTCCATGAGAGCTCCACCAATGGTCGCGCCCGTTTCTTCGAGGAATTCCCGCTTCGCGGCCGCGAGCAGGTTTCCGCCCTCGTCCGCCAACCCTTTCGGGATGGACCACGCTCCCTCGTCCTTCCGCGCCCAGAACGGGCCGCCCGGATGCACAAGCAGGACTTGGACGCCGGCGGGACGATGACGAAACAGTAAGACTCCCGCGCTTGTCTGCGGCATTCGCAACTCCTCGGTCCGCTCCGCCTTCGTGGCCTTTGTGCTCTTTGTGGGCACGAAGGAGCACGAAACGATAGCGCAACGTCGCTCAGTCCCACGAGAGTTGGTTCTTCGGCAGACGGCCGCTCGGATCGAAGACCAAAACTTTGTGGGGCAGGCGGCCGCTCCAGCGCCATAGGACAAGATTGGCGTCGCTGGCGCTCGCTCCGTTGACGTAACTCGGGGCGATGAGGCCAGCCGCGCCGCGCTCCATCAGGCCCCGCGCCAAGCGCCAGGACGGCGGCTCACGCCCGGCCGCGGCGTCCGCGAACCAGGCGCAAGCCAGGTCCTCCTCGGCGACGCCTTCAGCTTTCCGCTGGGCCTTCGTCCGAAGGTCGATGACGTCCTCGCAGTCGATCTCGTAGCTGCAGAGCACGCAGGGCTCGAACTTTCGGGCGAAGCCTTGCGCCGCCTCCTTGATCGCCGTCATCGGGTCGAGGGCGACATAGAGGGCCGGTGTCCCTTTCGGATTAAAGCCGCCGCCGTGAACCGACGCGCCCTCGCCTGAGAGCGGCTTGAACGACCAGCGTGGATCGTGGGCTCGATAGGCGAGGCCCTCGAACCTCAAGCAAAGCCGCCCATGGCGATGGAATCCAGATAGTCGCGGAGCGCCGTCGCCTGACCGGACTTGACCAGAGACTCCGCGGTGCGTCCGCCGAACGCGGGAATCGGCTCGGCTCGGTACCAGGCCATGGCCTGCGCCTTGCCGCCCGCCCAGCCGGAGACCCGGGTCAGGATCTCATTCATCTCGCGCAGGCGCGACTGCGTCTTGGCCGCGCTCAGGCGCCGGCTCTTGTAGAGCGCCTCCGGAGCGAGCCCGATCGTCTCGGCGAGTTCCTTCTTCGACAGCCCGAAACCTTCGACGAGGTCGGTCGAAGCAACTTTGCGGGCGGCCGTGCCGCGTGGCTGTGTCCGGCGTGTCGTCTTGGCAGGCATGTCCTCTTCTTTGCACTATGAATAGGGCATAATATGAGGCAAACTCAGCGCTGATGCAAGCCCAAAGCGTTCGGGCCGACGGCGAGCCCAAGGCCGCAAGTACGACAGTTTTTGACGCCTAACGCATTGAAATCGAACGCTCGCGATCGAAAACGTACAGGCGCCTATTCCCGGTAGGGCGTGACGAAAAGACCGCCCGCCTCGACTGGCGCGTTCGGTCCCCGCGGAAGGTTCAGCCGCGAGCGCTCGCCAAGATTGCGGGCGTAGATGTCGGCATAGGTTCCCGCGGCGGCGACGACATGAGCTTGCCAGTCGTCAGCGAGTCCGAGGTCCTTGGCGCTGAAGGCAAGCGAATCGAGGCCGCCCGCCGCCCAGGGCTTCGCTGGAAGCTCGGCGCGCTGGAGCGCATAGACCGCCCAGGCGACGATCGCCGCCCATTGCGGGTCGCTCGCAGGCGTGACCGCGAGGATGGGAAAGCTGGCGAGCGGCTCCGTCAGGATGCGGCTTTTGAGGTCCGCGCCGGCGCCGTCGAGGCGCGCGACGGCGAGGTCTCCGATCTCGCCGACCTGAGCGCCGCAGACCCGCGCGTTATAGGTGTCGTAGAGTTCGCCGTATTCCATCAGCCCCATGCGCCGGAAGTCGAGGCGATGGGCCGCCATCCAGGCCTCCAGGTTCCGGTGCGCGTTCGAGCCCTGGTAGAAGCAGATCGTCTTGCCCGCGAGATCTGCGAGGCTACGGACGGCTGAGTCGCCGGGGACCATCGCAGCGGTCGAGACGAAGACGACCGGCGGGCCCGGCGTGGTCCGGCCCGCGAGACGCTGATCGAGCATTTCCGAGCCGTCGAGAAACGACAGGTCGTCGGTCCCGTCCCTGACGCGATCGAACGCCTTGTCGGAATCGTAAGGGCGAAACTCGATCCGTCCTTCGGGCCCGAGGAGCGCTGCGCCGATCGCGCGGCAGAAATCGAGAAAGAGGCCCGCGGCGATGCGGCGATCAGGCGACTGGCCGACGAGGCCGGGGCGTGAGACGCCGCCGCACCGGATGACGCCGCCTGTCCTGATGCGGTCGATCACAGCGCCAGCATGAGCGGTCGACGCCAAGCCTGACGTGAACCCGGCCGCGACGATCGGCAGGCAAAACGCCGCCGCCAGCCCAATCTTTTTCAATTGTACGCCGGCAACGTCGATGGCAGCGAATTGAACCCCTCCGGAATCACGTTGGGAATGTTCTGGCGCACATTCTCCGGCGTGACTCCGATCGCCGCGCAGCCCTTGCCGCCATAGTGGGGAAAGGTCTCGACGACGTCGCTCGGGATCATTGCGAGAGAGGCGGGCAGCGGGGGCAGGGCGCCCGTCACGCGCGCCTTGTCAAAGCCGGAGAGCAGACTGTCGGTGATCGGGGAGGGCGCATCGCGCGGACCGAGGTATCTCTGCTCGAAGCCGGCGGGGGCAAAGGCGCTGAACGCCGGCGAGTCGCCTCCGGCGAGCGCCTGTTTCTCTTCCGGAAGGCTCGAAAGCGCCGGCAGGCCGAAGAGCGCGTTGATCGTCTCGATGACGGCGTTGTGATCGCCCTCGGCATGGGCGACCGCGTGTGCGCGCGCGTAGGGCGAGATCAGGATGAGCGGAATGCGGACGCCGCGCGCGAGCGGCAGGCCGTCGGGGCCGTAACTCAGGATCCGCGGCGGCACATGATCGTAGAGGCCGTCGGATTCGTCGTAAGTGATGATGATCGCGCTGTGCTCCCAGATGTCCGGATTGGCCGCGATCGCGTTGATCGCGCGCGCCGCCATCGCCTCGGTGAGCTGGCTGTCGGAATAGCTCGGGTGATCGTCGTCGCCGGATTTGGTGCGGGCGATCGTGTCTCGTTCGGCCTGGGTCAGCCCCTTCGAATTCGGATAATTCGGGTTCTGGATGATTGCCGTTTGCCTCGGATAGTTGAGGTTATAGTAGCCGCCGCGGATGATGAAGACGCCGCCGGTCGTCGGCAGCGCTCCTTTCGCTATATCGGCGAAGAAGTCGCCCTCGCCGCGTATGTTGGTCTGCTCGGCCGGATTGTTGGCGAGGTAGCCGAAATATTGCGGGCCGTTGTGGTGGCTGACGTAGCCGATGTGCGAGGCGACGCCGCCGCCGTCGGTCGGCTCGTGGTCGTAGCCGTTTTGATACCAGCGCCACTGGACGGGCTGGCCGCCTAGCGCTGCGATGAAGGGAATGTCCTTGTTGACGTCGGCGAGATCGAAATCGGGATTGCGGTCCTGACCGGTGAACCACCCGATCCACCCGCCCATCATCGTCAGAGGGAGCGAAGCGAAGGTGAGGTTCGAAGCGATGTTGTTCGGGTCCCAGTTCTCATCGGGGGCGGTCGGCTCGCGCACGGTTGCCGAGGAGTTGTCGAATTCCGAGCCCCACCAGGGCTGGGGATCGTTGACGAGCGGCGGGCCCTCCGTGGTGGCGACCCCCGCATACGTCTTACCGTTGATCGATCCGCTGATGACGCCGGTATGTCCGGTCTGGCCAGGGTCGTACGGGCTGCTCGGGTGCTTGACCCACTGCGTTTCGCCGGATTGTCCGGAGATCATCGCAACAGCGTTCGGGGTCGAGGGCGTGTCTTCGGTGGCGAAAATGTTGTCGAAGATGGTGAAGCGGCTGGCGTAGCCCCAGAAGAAGGGGATCGTGTCGCAGTCGATATGCGCCATCACGAGGCGGGCGAATTGCGTCCCCTGCTTTTCACCTTCGGGGCTGCCCGAACTCGCGTAACGACGCCACTCGACCTCGGCGAACTTGTCCATTTTCGCGACGCCGTTCTGGACGTCGATTTTGGCGGCGAGGCCCTTGTGGGAATGATCGGTCGAGTCCTTGAAGGAGGCATTCTGCTCGGGGCCTATCAGGAACGGCTGGACGGACACGGTCTTGCCCGTCACCGTGTCGGCGTAGGTCTCAGTGAATCCCGGCGTGTCCGCCGGCGCGCGCGGCTTCGTCCCGTCCGAATAGAGGCCGTCGGCGCCGGGGAACGTGCCGTATTCGTGGTCGAACGAGCGGTTCTCGTTGAAGATCACGAAGACATATTTGACCTTCTGGCGCAGCAATTCGATATCCTCCCTAGACCATTGGGCGCTGCCCCAGCGCGGATCGGCGTCGCTAACGAAATAGGGCGCGACGTCGGCGCCGGGATCGGGCTGGGTCGTGACAAGCGGCCGCGAGTCGGAGGCGGCGGAGCCAGGATGCAGAAAGGCTGCGATTGCAGCCAGCGCCGTCGCGCCGCGAAGAACTCTTTGCATTCGAGCGCCTGTCCCCTCGACTTGAAGTAGGCGCAAGGTCTACTGAATATCGCCTTCCCGGTCGAGCGTCCGGCCGCCGCCGGATCCCTCAGCGCGCGCAGTCACTGGGTGGGAGGGGCTGCTCGTCCCTCCCACTTCGCGCCCTGAACAGAGAGCCCTCAGATGACGTACGACTTCAGCGGCGCGAAGCCATTGAAGCCGACCGACGAATAGGTCGTCGTATAGGCGCCCGTTCCTTCGATCAGAACCTTGGCGCCAATCTCGAGCGTGACCGGCAAGAAGTAAGGATCTTTCTCATACAGGACGTCGATCGAGTCGCAGCTCGGCCCCGCGATGACGCAGGGGCCGAGCGCATCGCCGTCGCGGCTCGTGCGGATAGGGTAGCGGATCATCTCGTCCGTGGTCTCGGCGAGGCCATTGAACTTGCCGATGTCGAGATAGACCCAGCGACGCCGGTCGTCCTCAGACTTGCGCGAGATGAGCACGACCTCGGCCTCGATGATCCCCGCGTTGCCTACCATGCCGCGTCCGGGTTCGATGATCGTTTCGGGGATGCGGTTGCCGAAATGGCGCCTGAGCGCGCGAAAGATAGTCTGCCCGTAGGCTTTGATCCCCGGCACGTCCTTGAGGTAGCGCGTTGGGAAGCCGCCGCCGAGGTTGATCATCGAAAGCTGGACGCCGCGCTCGGCGAGATCGCGGAAGATCGCCGCCGAGGTCTTCAGCGCGCCGTCCCACATGCGCGGATTGCGCTGCTGCGAGCCGACATGGAAGGAGAGACCATGGGCCACGAGCCCCAGCGCATGGGCGCGCTCGAGCACCCGCGCCGCCATCTCCGGCGCGCAGCCGAACTTGCGCGAGAGCGGCCATTCCGCGCCGGCCCCGTCGCAGAGAATCCGGCAGAACACCTTCGATCCGGGCGCGGCGCGCGCGATCTTTTCGACCTCCGCCTCGCAGTCGACCGCGTAGAGCCGGACGCCGAGCGCGCAGGCGCGCGCGATGTCCTTCTCCTTCTTGATCGTGTTGCCGAAACTGATGCGGTCAGGCGTCGCGCCGGCGGCTAGCGCCTGCTCGATTTCGGTCGTCGAAGCGGTGTCGAAGCACGATCCGAGGTCGGCAAGCAGGCTTAAGATTTCCGGTGCCGGATTCGCCTTGACCGCGTAGAACACGCGCGTGTCGGGCAGCGCCTTGGCGAAGCCCAGATAGTTTTCGCGCACGACGTCGAGATCGACGACGAGGCGAGGGCCTTCGTCCTCGCGACTACGGGCGAGGAAGTCCTTGATGCGGTCCGTCATAGCGGCATCCCCCAACAGCGCGCGCGAGCGCGCCTGGCAAATGAAGGATTCACCGGCGATGCGACATATCGCCCCGCGCGTTGGAGACGCGGAATGCGCAGTCGTTGACCCGCCGACGCGATCGCTTTTGCCTTTCACCGAAGACGGAGAGCCGCCGGCGAAAGCCCGAAGCGATCAGCTGCTGAGCCGTAGCCATGACACGCTGGAGCCGGATCGGCTTCAGAGTTCACGAGCCATCGTTTGGACGAGGAGAATCCCGTCCGCACGCCCGGCAAGATAGACAAGCCTCTTTGATCGCCGACCTTTGGAGGGCCAGCAGAGACCAAAAAAGCCCGGTCCGTCGTTGCTTCAAGTCGCGTCCCCCGTTGGGCGGGGTACGCCGGTTCGCCTCCGGCTGCCGGTCTTCCAAGGGCGGTTAACTGGCCTCTTGTCCAGATCCCCGCCGACCGACACACGACCACAGGCACGTGCGTATTGGGCGAACTGTTATTTGTTCGAATCGCTCTGAAACGCAAGAGGTTTTATCGCCCGCGGGAACAAATTTCGCTCAAGGGTTGCAGAATTGTTGACGGTCGTGGGTTCAGGGCCCGGATTGACCGTCGATCGAGGGGGCTTGCGAGTTTCGGCCCGCGCCGGGCGCCAGCGCCGGAGGCGAGGGGTGCACCGGCGAAATAAGGCGTGGGCTTCCTCACTGTTCACAAAAGCGCCGCACAGCGACCGTATTCAGCGCACGTCCGGACATTAAACCTGTCCCGGACACCAAACCTGTCGTTGCGGCGCTTAGGACGCATCCTGGCTATACGGCTGGGTGCAGGCCTCGACGCCCGAACGCCGCGGCATACCGGGGAGGACAACTGCGGAGGACAACAATGGCGTCCGCGTTCCACGTCTATTTCGGGCCCCACGCGCTCGATGCGCCTGTCACGGTCCGCAAGTTCGAGGCGAAAGACTGCTTCGCCGCCCTGAGCGAAGGTGTCGACGATTTCATCGCGATGCCGACCCATCCGGTCTTCATCGGTTTCTTTTATGCGTTGGCCGGCGTCGCGCTGGTGTCGCTGACGTCGTTCGCCAACGCACTGCACCTCGTCTTTCCGCTGGCGGCAGGGTTCGCCCTGATCGGCCCGTTTGTCGCGATCGGCCTCTACGAGATGAGCCGCCGTCGCGAGCGCGGCCTGCCGACCTCCTGGCGCGACGCCTTCGCGGTGTTCCGCTCGCCAGCTTTGCCTTCGATCATCGCGCTCGGGGTCGGACTGTTTGCTCTCTTTGCCGCCTGGATCTGGGCGGCTGACCTGCTCTACGGTTGGCTCTACGGCCCGAAGCCGCCCGCCGCCGCGATCCCCTTTCTTCGAGACGTTTTGACGAGCGGTCGCGGCTGGACGCTGATCGTGCTCGGCTGTCTGATCGGCTTCTGCTTCGCCGCGCTGGCGCTCTGTCTCAGCATCGTTTCCTTCCCGCTCATGCTCGATCGTGACGTGGGCCTCGTTCCGGCCGTCGTCGCTTCCATGCGCACCGCGCGCGACAATCCGGGTGCGGTTGCGCTCTGGGGCCTGATCGTCGCGGCGGCGCTGGTCCTCGGTTCGCTGCCCCTGTTCATCGGCCTCGCCCTGGTCATGCCGGTCCTTGGTCACGCGACCTGGCGGCTCTATCGCCTGGCGATCGAGCGCGACCCCGCGCACGAGGCTCCGATCGAGCGACAGGGAGGCGCGGGTCTCGCGGAGGCGCGTGGCTTAAGGTCCCTTTGGATTTCACTGGATTTGCGTGAATTCCTTCGAGGGAAAGGGCGAGTCTAGGGCTTGACGCCATCGCAGCCCGCGCGCGGGTCAAAAAGGCGGGGCTCTTAGCGCCTCCTCAGTGCATCAGTGGCCCCCAGGACGGATCGCTCGCGTAGTTGGGCGACGGCACCAGGAATTCGCCATGCCCGAAAATGTCGGTCATATAGATCTTAGGGCCGCCCGAGCCCCCTGAATCCCGGAAGAACATCACGTAAAGACCATTGGGCGCGAAGGTTGGGCCCTCGTTGTGGAAGCCCTCGACCAGGATGCGCTCGCCCGAGCCGTCCGGCTTCATCACCCCGATGCCGAACGAGCCGCCCTTGATGCGGGTGAAGGCGATGAGGTCGCCGCGCGGCGACCAGACTGGCGTCGAGTAGCGGCCCTCGCCGAATGAGATGCGCTTGGCCGGGCCGCCGCTCGCGCTCATGACGTAGATCTGCTGCGTCCCGCCCCGGTCGGACTCAAAAGCGATCTGCGAGCCGTCAGGCGAGTAGGTGGGCGAGGTGTCGATCGCCGACGTGTCAGTCAGACGGGTCGTCGCCCGCGAGCGCAGATCCATCGTGTAGAGATTGGTGCTCGCGCCCTCGGAGAGCGACATCACGATCTGCTGCCCGTCGGGCGAAAAGCGCGGCGCGAACGTCATGCCGGGGAAATGGCCGACCGCCTCGCGTTGCCCCGTGTCGAGATTGAGCAGCGTCACCTTGGGATCCTCCGAGCTGAACGACATATAGGCGACCTGCTGGGCGGACGGCGAGAAGCGGGGCGTGACGACCAGATCGTCGCCTCCGCCGGCGAGGGTTTTCATGTTGGCGCCATCCATGTCCATGATCGCGAGGCGCTTGCGGCGTTTCTCCTTCGGACCGGTCTCGTCGACAAAGACGATGCGCGAGTCGAAGAATCCCTTCTCTCCGGTCACGCGCGAGAAGACCGCGTCGGCGACCATATGCGCAACGCGGCGCGCGTTGGCGATGTCGGACGTATATTGCTCGCCGGCGACCTGCTCGCCGGTCGAGACGTCCCAAAGGCGAAATTGGGCGGCCACGCGCCCGGCGTCCGGATGCAGCACCCGCCCCGTCAGCACGAATTGCGCATTGACTGTCTTCCACGCTTCCATGTTGGGACTGGCATCCGGATTGCTGATCGTCTCCGGAAAGCTCGTCGCATTGACGGGCAGAAGAAAGATCGAACGGGCGAAATCGTTGCTGATGATGCTTCCGATTTTGTCGGCGCCCTCCTCGCTGGCGAAGGGAGTAACAGCGATGGTCACAGGTTTGAAATTCGGTCCGGCATGAACATAGACGTCGCCTGTCGCGGCGCTCGCCGAGACGAGGCCGAAAGCAATTGACGCGAGCGCCAGCGTCGCAAGCATCGTGAAGCGAAGAACAACGGAAGAAAGATTCATTGGGGCTCTCGTGCGCAAAAAGGACCCTTCGCCACGCTGAATCAGCGAGCGGCGATTTGCGGATTGAAATGGATCGTCTTGGCCTTCCATTGCTCATAAAAGGGGCGATATTGGGCCGGCACCGGCAACGGATTGCAGTTCTGGACGGCCTGCATGACGCTCTTGGCCTGCGGCTTCATCGCCGGGTCCGACGGAGGATTGACGAGTTTCGGCGGCTTTGCCAGCGAGCCGTCCGGCTTGAAGGCGAGTTGCACTTGCGCGACATAGGGGTCCACATCGGCCGGCTGCGGGGCGGGCTTCCAGCAGGCGAGATAGGTCTTGATCATCCAGGCGTCGAAGTCGGCCTGCTGGGCCGGGGTCATGCGCGTTGGCGGCTCGGGCGCCGGTGAAGCGGCTGTCGTCGCCGTCGTGATGGGGGCCAGCGCGGTGGGCGGCTTGCTCGTCTCCTTCGAGGCGGTCTCGCTCGAAGAGTGCCAGATGCGGTCACAGCCAGCCGCGCCGACTCCGAGGGCCGCCGCAAGGAGCAGGAAAGGGACACGCGTCGAAGACTTGGTCATGGAGGGGACTTTCATCGAGGTTTGAAGGCCGGGGCCTACCCTTGCGTTTCTCGTGGATCGAAGTGGATGGTCTCGACCTTCCACTGGTCGAAATAGGGCGCATATTGCGGGGGAACGTGCAGCGGATTGCACCTCTTGACCGCCCGCATCGCGCTTTCGGCATGCGCGCGCCAGGCGGGGTCCGTCGGCGGATTGATGAGGATCGGCCGCGCCGACAGCGATCCGTCTACGTTGAACACCACCTTGATCTGCGCGACGTAAACGTCGCCCTCGGGCATCGTCGGCGGCGGCGTCCAGCAGTTGAGGTAGCTTTCGGTCAGCCACGCGTCGAGCGCCGAGGCCATCGAGATCGACATGTGCGGCGCGTCGTGATGCGGCAGGCCCTGAGGCGTCGCCCCCGCCGTGCTTGTCGCAGCCGTCGTCGAAGGCGTTGACGGCTTCTCTCCGATCAGTTTGGCGATCGCGCTCGGATCGTAGGCATGCGTCGGTTTCGCCTCGGTCCTGTCGTGCTCCACGACCTTGGCGATCTGATCCTGCTTCGGCTTTTCCTGCGGCTCCTTCGGCCTTTCCGGCGCGGTCTCGAGGACCTTTGGCCGGACCGGCGGCTGCGGCGCATCCTCGGCGGCGGGTTTCGGCGGGAGGGGCGGCTCAGGCTTCGGGGCCGGCTGGGGCGGCTCAGGCTTCGGGGGCGGCTCTGGCTGGGGCTCCGGCTTCGACGGAGGGGTCGGTTCGTCGGAGGCCCGCAAATCGGGCGGCGCCTCGGGCGGGGTCGGCGGCGAAGGCTGCGGCGCCGGCGGTGGCTCGGGCGCAGGCTTGGCGTCTTTTTCGCCATTCATGGTCTGATTGAGCTCGCTCTGCGAAACGGTTTCGACCGGGATCGATTCCGGGCTGTCCTCGAATTTCGGCGCCGAAGCGAACCCGAACAGAAGGAGAGCCAGCAGCGCCCCGTGCAGCGCGCTCGAGGCCGCCCAAGCCCAATATGACCGCCGCTCGTCCAAAGCCGCTCCGGGCTATTGATTGATCGGCTCGGTGACCAGCGCCACCTTCTTGAAACCGGCCGAGGTCACGGCCGCCACGATCTGAGCCACCCGTCCATAAGGAACGACCTTGGAGGCGCGAACGTAAATGCGCTGATCGACATCGTTCTGCGAAACGGCCTGAAGTTTTGGGACGAGATCAGCATCGCCGATCGGCTCATCCATCAGGTAAAGCTGGCCCTGCTCATTGAGCGAGATGGCGATCGGCTTGCGATCGACGTTGAGCGCCGAGGCGCTCGTCTGCGGCAGGTCGACCGAGACGCCGGTGGTCAGCAGGGGCGCGGCGACCATGAAGATAATGAGGAGCACCAGCATCACGTCGATGAACGGCGTCATGTTGATGTCCGCCATCGCGCCGTAGCGCGGAACGCCCCGGCGTCCCCGGCCGCTCTTGCGTCCGCCGCCGACTGTCATGCCCATCGGAGCGGTCCTTCTTCAGGAGACCTTCTCGATCGACAGATGATGATCGATCTGCCGGGAGAGGATCGATGAGAATTCGTCGGCGAAGCTTTCGAGCCGCGCCTGAGCTTTCGCCACGTCTCCCTGGAACTTGTTGTAGGCGATGAGCGCGGGGATCGCGGCGAAGAGGCCGAGGGCGGTCGCGAGCAGCGCCTCGGCGATGCCGGGCGCCACGACGGCGAGCGAGGTGTTCTTCGAGGTCGCGATCGACTGGAATGAGTTCATAATGCCGAACACGGTGCCGAAGAGGCCGATGAACGGGCCGGCGGAAGCGACGGTCGCGAGCACCAGAAGGTTTGATTCCAGCCGCTCGACCTCGCGCGCAATCGAGACGTCGAGCACCTTGTCGATGCGCGCGTGCAGTCCGCGGAAGGAGCCGGCGGCCTGCTGGAAAGAGCGCTTCCACTCCCGCATGGCGGCCACGAACAATGCAGCCGCGCCGGTGTTCGGCTGGTTCGACAGCGACGTGTACAGTTCTTCGAGCGACTGGCCGGACCAGAAAACCTGCTCGAAATTCTCCATCTCGTTGCGGAATTTGCGGAACAGACGCGCCTTGTCGAAGATGATCGTCCAGCACCAGAGCGATGCGAGGAAGAGGCCGAGCATCACCGCCTTGACAACGATGTGGGCCGACCAGAACATCGACAGGATGCTCGCGTCCGGAGTCGCGGCAGCGGCGGCTACATCGGCAGGATTCATGGAACCTCTTTTGGCGGGCAAGGCCGCTCGGCGAGAGGCGGCGGACAGTGTAATCGGCGGGGTCTGCATTCCAAATCGGCCGAAACTGGGGCCGGGTCTGGCGAAGGCGTGACCCCAGTTTAGCGAAGCGAATTAAGCCCCTGATAGGGTTAAGGTCGGGTTACCCTAGGTCGCGCCCGACAAATGGCGAATCGCGAACCGCGCCTGAAGTCCTTTTTCGCAGGTCTGCGATTCACGCTCTTGCTCACTACCCAAACAGCCAACGCGCCATTATCGTGGCCATGACGCGCGAGGTTTCCGCGCCGTGGAGGGTTCTTGATGGGGGCGCTTGAGGCCTACGCCTGGGAATGGGGTTCGGCGCTTATACGCTGGCTGCATGTGACAGCGGCGATCGCCTGGATCGGCGGGTCGTTCTTCTTCATGCATCTCGACGCCTCGCTTAGAAAGCGCGCGGGCGATGATCCGGCAATTGCCGGCGTTTCCTGGCAGGTGCACGGCGGCGGCTTCTACCAGATGAGCAAATATGTGCTCGCGCCGGCGTCGCTGCCCGACGAGCTGATTTGGCACAAATGGCAGTCCTACTGGACCTGGATCAGCGGCTTTGTGCTGCTCTGCTGGGTCTATTACGGTCAGTCGACTTTCTTTCTGATCGATCCTGCCGTCATGCCGCTCGAGCCGTGGCAGGCGGCTTTGATCGGCATCGCGGCGCTTGCGCTCGGCTGGCTCGTTTACGACCTCTTGTGCCGCTCGCCGATTGCGTCGAACGATGCGCTCCTGGCGCTTGTCGGCTTCGGCTATGTGGTGGTGACTAGCTGGGTCTTCACCCAGTTTTTTTCCGGCCGCGGCGCGCTCATCCATACCGGCGCGCTGATGGCGACGATGATGACCGGGAATGTCTTCTTCATCATCATGCCGAACCAGCGCAAGAGCGTCGAGGCGCTCAAGGCCGGCAAGAAGCCCGATCCGAAATGGGTGAAGACCTCGAAGCAGCGGTCGACTCACAACAATTACATCACGCTGCCGGTGCTGTTTCTGATGCTGTCGAACCACTATCCGATGACGTTTTCGAACCCGAGGGTCATCCCGGCGCTCGTCACCTGCATCATCATCGCCGGCGCGCTGGTGCGATACTTTTACAATGTCTGGCATCTCGACCACGCGCGCGCGCCATGGTGGGCGTGGGCTGTCGCAGCCTTCGCGATGATCTGCGCGTTCGGCTTCGCGGCGACCGCTTCGCCCGGCATGCGCGGTCTCATGGGGCTCGCGGACCTGCCGACCGCGGTCGCGCGCGCCGATGAGCCCAAGGCGCCGCCCGAGGTCGTCGACATCGTGATGACGCGTTGCATGATGTGCCATGCTGCGGCGCCGATGGAGGAAATCGGCGAAGCGCCAAAGGGGGTGCTTCTCGACACGCCGGAACATATTGCGCGCTTCGCGCCCGCCATCCGCATGCAGGCGGTGCTGACCCATGCGATGCCGCCGAACAATTTCTCCCAGATGACGGACGAGGAGCGGGCCGTGCTCGCGCGCTGGCTCAAGCTCGAGACGGCGCAGAACTGATGGCGCCCTCCCTGTCTGAGGCCGATCTTGCCGCCGGCGCGCGGCTCATGGCCCGGCTTGACGCTTTCGCCGCCTATACCGACGAGCCGGGCCGCCTGACCCGTCTCTTTCTGTCCGACGCGCATCGGCGCGCGGCCGCCGCCTTTATCGGCTGGTGCAGCGAAGCGGGGCTCGCGGCGAGAATCGACCCCGCCGGCAATGTCGTCGCCCGTTACGAAGGCAAGCGCGAGGGCGCGCCGGCGCTGATGCTGGGCTCGCACATTGACACCGTGCGCGACGCCGGTCGCTACGACGGAAATTATGGAGCGCTCGCGGCGCTTGCCGTCGTCGAGGCGCTGAGCGCGCGCGGCGAGCGGCTCGACCACGCCATCGAGATCGTCGCTTTCGGGGATGAGGAGGGCGTCCGCTTCCGGACAACGTTGACCGGTTCGCGGGCGCTTGCCGGCGCCTACCTCGAGGAAGCGCTTGACCAAAGGGACACGCGCGGCGTCGCGATGCGTGACGCCCTCAAGGCCTTCGGTGGCGACCCCGACAAGGCGGGTTCGATCCGCGCGAATTCCGTCGCCGCCTTCGTCGAGGCGCATATTGAACAAGGGCCGGTGCTGGAGGCGGAAGGTCTGCCGCTGGGCGTCGTCACCGCCATCAACGGCGCGACCCGGCTCGAGGTCGGGGTGGACGGCATGGCCGGCCACGCCGGCGCGACGCCGATGAGCCTCCGCCGCGACGCGCTGACGGCCGCCGCCGAAATGACGCTGGCGATCGAAGCGCGCGCACGCCGGGAAACCGATCTCGTCGCGACCGTCGGGCGTCTGGAAGTCTGGCCCGGCGCGACCAACGTCATTCCAGGCCATGTGCAGTTCTCGATTGACCTTCGTGCGCCCGATGACGAGCGCCGGTCGGTCGCGCTCGCCGACATCATGGCGCGCATCGACGCCATTGCCGCCGCCCGCGGCGTGCGGGCCAGCTCGGCCAAGACGCACGACGCGAAAGCTTTCGTCTGCGATCCTCGCATCGTGGCGGGCATTGCGCGGGCAGTCGAACAGCTCGGCGTCCCGCCGAGGCTGTTGTCGTCGGGCGCCGGGCACGACACGATGGTCATGGGCGGTCTCTGTCCGGCCGGCATGCTGTTCGTCCGCTGCAAGGCCGGCATCAGCCACAATCCGCTGGAATCGATCACGGTCGAGGATTGCGCTTTCGGCCTTGCAGCGCTGATCCGCTTCGCGCGGGATTTCCGGGTCACTTAGAGAAACGTCGGGAGGAAACATGACTAAGCGGTTTTTCGGCGACATCGCCCCGGTGCGCTACGAGGGGCCAAAGAGCGACAATCCCTTTGCCTTTCGCCATTACGATCCGGCGCGGGTCGTCATGGGCAAGCCGATGGCCGAGCACCTGCGCCCCGCCGTCTGCTATTGGCACAACTTCGCTTGGATGGGGTCGGACATGTTCGGCGCGCCGACCTTCGTGCGCCCCTGGGAGGGTGACGACATGAAAGCGGCGCGCCTCAAGGCCGACGTCGCGTTCGACATGGTCTCGACGCTCGGCTTTCCGTTCTTCACCTTCCACGACAAGGACGTCGTGCCGGAGGGTGCGAGCTTCAAGGAATTCGGCCGCAACCTCGCCGAGATGACCGACGTCTTCGCCGAGAAGATGCAGGCGATGGGGATCAAGCTCCTGTGGGGCACCGCCAATCTCTTCAGCCATCCGCGCTACATGGCCGGGGCGGCGACCAACCCCGACCCGGACGTCTTCGCCTACGCGGCCGCGCAGGTGAAGAACGCGATCGATGCGACCCATAAGCTCGGCGGCGCCAACTATGTGTTGTGGGGCGGCCGCGAGGGGTACGAGACGCTGCTCAACACCGATCTTGCCCGCGAGCAGGAACAGCTCGGCCGCTTTCTCTCGATGGTCGTCGACTACAAGCACAAGATCGGGTTCAAGGGCGTTCTCCTGGTCGAGCCGAAGCCGCAGGAGCCGACGAAGCACCAATACGACTTCGACGTCGCGACGGTCGCCGGTTTTCTGGGGCGCTTCGAGCTGGAACGCGAAGTCAAGCTCAACATCGAAGTTGGCCATGCGGTGCTGGCGCATCATTCGTTCGAGCATGAGGTTGCGCTCGCGACCGCGCTCGGGCTCCTGGGATCGGTCGACGCCAACCGCAACGACTACCAGTCCGGCTGGGACACCGACCAGTTCCCCAACAACGCCGCCGAACTCGTGCCGGCGCTCTATTTCATCCTCAAGGCCGGGGGGATCGCGCCCGGCGGCTTCAACTTCGACTCGAAGGTGCGCCGCCAGTCGATCGACCCTGGCGACCTCCTGCTCGGGCATATCGGCGGCATCGACGCCTGCGCGGAGGCGCTGGTCGCGGCGGCGGCGATGATCGAGGACGGCAAGTTCGACAAGCTCCGCGCCGAGCGCTACGCGGGCTGGAACGAACCGGCGGCGCAGGCGATGCTGAAGCCCGGGGCGACGCTCGAGGCGATCGCCAAGCGCGTCGCCAACGAGAAGATCGATCCGAAGCCGCGTTCGGGACGGCAGGAGCTTTTCGAGAACATCGTCGCGCGATATCTCTGAGGCTCTGGGCGAGCGAGAAGCGGCGACACCCGAACCATCCAAGCGGCTCGTGCAGAGCCTCGTGGACGAATTTGGTTTTGCTGGAACACTCTTTCGCGGATGCCCATTTAGGCGTTCGGGGGGGTTGCATTCTCTTTCGTTTTCTTGAAATCCCTTCTTAGAATTTAGCGTTTTCAAGGGCTTACAAGGGTTCTGCGGGAAAATTGCAACGCAACTCCAGCCCGCGCCGCAAGAGAGCCCGTCTTGAGGCGCCGCGCGAGGGCCACGCGCCTCGAACGGCCTGGGGAGAGGCGTCGCATCGCCTCGTCGATGGAGCTGGACACGGCAAGGAGGTTACCACGACTTCAGATTTGCGGAAAGATGTCGTTCGTAATTTTTGTAAAGCCGCTTCGCCCGAAAGGAACACGCATCGACCGTGGGCGCTTCTATCCGTTCTCGGCCGTGCCGGCTGCGGTCATCGACCGCGGCTACAAAATGGCGGCGCCCTATCTCCCCTCGAAGCAGAAGGCGAAAAGCTACTGGATTTCGCTGTGCCTGGCAGGAATGGAGACAATTAGGTCCCCCTGGCTCGTCTCGAACGATATGAGCGCTCCCCAAACCTGATCCCAGTTCGCGAGCCTGACCCCCTTGGCTTTCTCGCCGAGCATCAAACTGAGCATTTGCAACGCGCCGACTTTCGGTCCGGCCACCACCAGCGCTTTGTATCGGTTGTTGTAGTCCATGCTCGGCAGGTTTTGTTTGACCAGGGAATCGTTCAGCCGGTATCGGACCTTTGCGCTTCCGTCCTGGCTATGAATGATATCGGGCGTTGTCCCTTGTCGTTGGAAACGACGACGGTAAATGAGATGGTTCCAACGTCCTCGCACTTGCCATGGACGCTACCGCTGACGCCGGAGTCGTTGGACTGGGTTGAGTTGACTTCGGCGACGGGCTTATCGGTCATCACGTCCATCGTTTCTTTGTATTCCCATTCGGAGGGATGCTTGCGGACGAATTCCAAACCCTTGGCTTCGACGTCGGTGCGCCCCGAGTTGGCGTTCGGGTTTTCATCCGCGTCAGCGAAATTGGAGAATGGCAGGGCGGCTACGAGTGCGAAGAGCCCCAGTGTCCGCGCCACCTGGATGATAAAGCGTGATCGCATTCCCCCAACCAACCCCTATTCCGTTCGGACCGATACGACAGCCGGGCCGAGCATGGGGGAATTCTTCAAGCAGAGGCCGAGACCCTTCGGAGCCAAAATCCTCTCCCTCATTCCCGCACGACAGCAGGTGTGAAAGTCTACGCCGATCTGGTTCAATGCCAAGCCTTGGAAGGCCAACGGCGCCTCGGCGCGGTCTTGGCCCGCAAACCGCGCTGGTGCCGGGTTCGTTGAACGCGGCTAGCGCGACCAGCCGGCGGCGCGGCCGCACCGACGTGCTGAAGATCGTCGACTGGCACATGGCCGGCGAGCGCCATCGATCCGCTGATCACGTTTCGAGCAAGTGGCCCAAGTCTATGCGGATCGGATCGAAAAGGTTGGTCCGGTCCTTCTGAAGCGGGATGATGTCGTGAGAGCAATTGAACAGCGCAGGTTGTCTGTCGCATTCCCGTGTCTTAAGGCGATGGTAAGGCCGACATCGGCGGCGCCCGCCGCCTCCTGCCTTCCTTCAGAACCACGAGCCGCGAGGCCCCCTTGTTTCCCAAGCCGTCGCCCAAGCTTTCGCCCAACACCTACGCCTATGAGTCGCAGCCGATGGTGAAGCCAACCGGCTTTCGGGAATATGACGCGCGCTGGCTCTTCGAAAAGGAAATCAACCTGATGGGCGTGCAGGCGCTGGGCCTCGGCCTGGCGCGCTTGCTGGGCGAGCTCGGCGTTCCCCGCGAGGTCGTCGTCGGGCACGATTTCCGCAGCTATTCGGCCTCGATCAAGCTCGCGCTGACGGCCGGCCTCATGGCGGGCGGCGCGAAAGTGCGCGACATCGGCCTCGCGATCACCCCGATGGCCTACTTCGCCCAGTTCGCGCTGGATACGCCGGCGGTGGCGATGGTGACCGCCTCGCACAACGACAACGGCTGGACCGGGGTCAAGATGGGCGCGGCGCGGCCGGTCACGTTCGGGCCCGAGGAGATGGGCCGCTTGCGCGACATCGTCATCGGCGGCGATTATGGGCCCGAGCCCGGCGGGACTTATGAGTTCGTGCCCGATTTTCCTTCACACTACATCGCCGACCTGACCAACCGTCCCAAGTTCCGCCGCCAGATGAAGGTCGTCGCCGCGTGCGGCAATGGCACGGCCGGCGCTTTCGCGCCCCAGCTTCTCAGCGCGCTCGGGGTCGAGGTCGTACCGCTCGACTGCGACCTCGACTTCGCCTTCCCGCGCTATAACCCGAACCCTGAAGATCTCCACATGCTGCACGCGATGGCGGATGCGGTGAAGGAGAGTGGCGCGGACGTGGCGCTTGGCTTCGACGGCGACGGCGACCGCTGCGGCGTTGTCGACAATGAAGGTCACGAAATCTTCGCCGACAAGATCGGCGTGATGCTGGCGCGCGATCTGTCGAAGCTGCATCCGAATGCGACCTTTGTCGTCGACGTGAAGTCGACCGGGCTGTTCGCGACCGATCCGGCGCTCGCCGCCAATGGGGTCAAGGTCGACTTCTGGAAGACCGGCCATTCGCATATCAAGCGCCGGGTGCGCGATTTGAAGGCGCTCGCCGGCTTCGAGAAGTCGGGCCATTTCTTCTTCAATGCGCCGGTCGGACGCGGCTACGACGACGGCTTCGTCACCGCCATCGCCGTGCTCGACATGCTCGACCGCAACCCGGGAAAGTCGATGGCCGATCTCTACCGCGATCTGCCGAAGACCTGGGGTTCGCCCACGATGTCGCCCCATTGCGCCGACGAAGTGAAATACGAGGTTGCCGACCGCGTCGTCGCACGCTTCAAGGCGATGCTGGCAAAAGGCGAGCCGCTGACAGGGCAGAAAATCCGCGACGTCGTCACGGTCAACGGCGCGCGCGTGACGGTCGAAGATGGAACCTGGGGGTTGGTGCGCGCGTCCTCCAACAAGCCGGAGCTCGTCGTCGTCGTCGAAAGCCCGGTCTCGGAAGCGCGCATGCGCGAGATGTTCAAGGCGGTCGACGGCGTGTTGCGCGAGAACGCCGAGGTTGGCGCCTACAACCAGTCGATCTGAATACGCCCTTGTACGCGACGCGCCATGTCCTTCCCGATGTCCTGCAGCCAGGGCTCAGAATCATTTTCTGCGGCACGGCCGCCGGAACCGTGTCCGCCGCGCGCGGCGCCTATTACGCGCATCCGCAGAACAAGTTCTGGCGGGTCCTGCAGGCGGTCGGGCTGACGCCGCGGCTCATACGGCCGCAGGAATACGGCGAACTGCCGCAATGGGGCCTCGGTCTCACCGACATCGCAAAGCACGTGAGCGGGATGGATCGCGAGTTGCCGGCTGGCGCCCTGGGAAGCGACGCCTGCGCGGCGCTGACCGCCAAGATCAGCGCCGCCGAGCCGAAGCTGCTCGCCTTCACCAGCCTCACCGCGGGCCGCCGCTATCTGGGGCGCGCAGTCGGCCCCGGCGACAGCGGCGAGCGCATCGGCCGAACCCGCGTGTGGCTCTTGCCCTCTCCCTCGCCGACGGCGGGCTGGAACTGGGACGAGGCCTGGTGGCGGAGGCTTGCCGAAGAGGCGCGGGGCTAGCCGCTGCTCGCCGCTTCGATCGCCGCGCTCAGTCTCAGCGCGTCGGTGATGACGATCGCGCCGCGCCGGCGTTCGATGAGCCCGCCGCGCTCCATCGCGTTGATCTCGCGCGAGACGGTCTCCCGGCGCGTGTTGATGCGGGCTGCAAGCTCCGACTGGTTCGGCGGCGTCACGATGATCGCGCGCTTCGGATCGTTGTGGTCGGGCCGCGCCAGCCGCAGGAGCTCGGCGTGGACGCGGGTGCGAACGTTGAGCGCCCCGAGCTCCCCGACCCTGCGTGACATCACCCGCAGCCGGTCGATCAGGGTCGAGACGACGGCCTCGCAAAGAGGCCGATGGGAGAACACCGTCTCGACAAACACCGAGGGCGGCATTTTCGCCACCAGCGAATCGGTGACCGCGAACACGCTCAGCGCGCGCGGGGCGCCGTCGAAGGCGCTCAATTCGCCGAAGACCGATCCTGCCATCATGTCGCTGAAGATGAGGTCCTGGCGCGCACTGTTTTGCACCGCCCTCAGATGTCCCGACATGATGAAATAGACGTCGCGATCGTTCGCCGACTGATCGAGGATCCAGGCGCCGGCCGGAATCTTCAGCCAAGTGCATTGACGATCCAAGATCCGGCACGTCTCGGGATCGAGCGTCTTGAAACAGCTGTGCGCTGCAAGTGTGCTGGGGACCGACATCGTTTCCGCCCGAAGGGTCTCGGAAAACGGTGGCGGAACGTCAACCAATCGTCAAGGTCATTGCAGCGTTTCTCTGTGCGCAAAGTCATTTCCCAGAAAGGTAACGGCGCCAACTTCTCTGGCCCATGTCCGTGCCGCTCTCGCAAAACTGATGTGAGCGCGCTCACAGCGGGACCGTTCCTTCGGGTCTACCCTTGCTTCAAGCGTTGGGGAACGTCCTGCAAAGAATTGGGGCGCCAACGCGTGAAGCCGCGCGGTCCCCGTCCGGCGACCAATGATTGGAATTCCGCGTGGCGGCGCCGAGGGGATTGGCGCCGGGCGCGGCCCCCGCGCTGAGCCTCCCATCGCGCGGGGATCAGGGCGCGGCGCCTTGGCTTTCCGCGGGCTTAAGGCGTCGCGCCCGTTGCCTGTCGACGATCGGCGGCAAAGGCCGCAATTGATCCAACGGCTGTCACTGGACCCGAAATTCCATGTGGACGCGCCCGCGACGGCGCGTCGCGGCGGGCCATTCGCGCCCGGGCAGAGACGACGCCGATGATCGGGCGGCTGAATGCGGCGCGGCGCCAACGCTGTTTGCCTTCGGTCCGTGACTCGCGAGACACGCGTTGTAGGCGAGCGGCTCCTGATATTTCGCGCAGGCAGGGTCGTCCTGGCCGAGAGCCGAGCGCGGCAATGCGGCGAGCGCAGATACCAAGATCAATAGCGCGGCGCGCTTGGCCACAGGCTTCATCCGCGGAGGGTCGCTCCGGTCTTCTTCGAGACCTCGGCGACGATGCGGGCGATCGCAGCTTCGATCTCCGCGTCAGTCAACGTGCGCTCGCGCGGCTGGAGCCGCACACTGATCGCGATCGATTTCGAACCTTCGGGCAGACCCTTGCCCTGGTAGACGTCAAAGACGCCGATCTCCGAGACGAGCGACCGTTCAGCGGCCTGCGCAGCCTTCACGAGGTCGCCCGCCCGGACGCTCGCGTCGACCACGAAAGCCAGATCGCGCTCGACCGGCATGAAGTCCGAACGCTCGAGCTTCGCCTTCGCCTTGCTCGCCTTCGCCTTCGGCGCCGGCACGGCGTCAAGCGTGATCTCGAAAGCGACGATCGGCCCCTCGGCGTCCAGCGCTTCGCAAACGCCCGGATGCAATTGCCCGAACCAGCCAAGGACGGTCTTCGGCCCGAACTGCAAGGTCGCCGAACGGCCGGGATGGAGAAAGGCCGGGCCGCCGGGGACGACCTGGACGGCGTTGGCGACGCCGAGCGCGTCGAGCAGGGCCATGGCGTCTTGCTTGGCGTCGAAGATGTCGACGACCCCGCCGACGCTCCAGCGCCGGCCTTCGCCCGACCCCTTGGCCATGCCGCGCCGCACCGCGGCAGCCGCCATGCGCTGGTCGTTTTCGCCGGAGCCGAGGAAGATCTGCCCGACTTCGAACAGCGCGACATCGTTCAACGCTCGCCGCGCGTTGCGCTCGGCGGCGGCGATAAGGCCCGGCACAAGGCTCGGGCGCATGTCGGAAAGGTCGGAGGCGATCGGGTTGGCGAGCGCGAGCGAAGGCTGGCCGCCGCCGAAGAGTTCCGCCGCGGCCTTCGAGATGAACGACCAGGTCACCGCCTCGCGCAGCGCCAATGAGGCGAGCGTGCGCCTGGCGAGGCGCGTGCGCTTCTGCAAAAGCGTCAGCACCGGCGCGGGAACGCCCTCGTCCAATCGCGGCAGCGGCGTCGTCGGCGCGCGATCGATGCCGGCGATGCGCAGGATCTGTTCGACGACGTCGGCCTTCACCTGCACGTCCGGCCGCCACGAAGGCACGAGGACCTTGCCCTCTGCGAGGCCGAAGCCGAGCCGGGTCAGAATCGCCTCGCCTTCCTCGCGCGGAATGTCGACGCCGATCAGCCGTTTGACCTCGCTGTAAGGGAAATCGATCGAGCGGCGCGGAGCCGTTGGGTCGCCAGCGACGATCATCAGCGAGGGCTTGCCGCCGCAAAACTCAAGAATGAGCGCGGTCGCGAGGTCGCAGCCCGGCACGCAGAATTCGGGGTCGACGCCGCGCTCGAAGCGGTAACGCGCATCGGTGACAATGCCGAGTTTGCGGCCTGTGTGCGCGATGTTCGTCGGATCCCAGAGCGCGCTCTCGATCAGCACGTCGCGCGTGTTTTCGTCGCAACCCGAATGCTCGCCGCCCATGATCCCCGCGATCGATTCGACGACCTTCGCGTCGGCGATCACGACCATGCTTTCGTCGAGCGCGTATGTCTTGCCGTCGAGCGCGAGCACGCTCTCGCTGTGACGCGCGCGCCGCACCGTGAGGCCGCCCTCGACCTTGGCGAAGTCGAACACGTGCAGCGGCCGGCCGCGATCGAAGGTGACATAGTTCGTGATGTCGACGAGCGCGCTGATGGGTCTGAGGCCGATCGCCCTGAGGCGCTTTTGCATCCAGTCCGGCGACGGCCCGTTGGTGACGCCGCGCACGAGCCGCAGCGCAAAAGCCGGGCAGAGATGCGCGTCCGGCGGAGCGAAGTCGAGATGGACGCGGGTCGGGCAGTCGAAGGCGCCGTCGATCGATTGCGGCGCCGGCGTCGTGAGGGTCCCGAGCCCGGCGGCGGCGAGATCGCGCGCAATGCCGGCGACGCCGGTCGCGTCCGGGCGGTTCGGCGTCACCGCGACGTCGATGACGGGATCGTCGAGCCCGGCAAAGCGGGCGTAAGGAACGCCGATCGGCGCGTCGTCGGGCAGTTCGATGATTCCCTCGTGATCGTCGCTGAGTTCGAGCTCGGCGGCCGAGCACAGCATGCCGTTCGATTCGACGCCGCGGATCACGCCCTTGGCGAGGGTGATCTTTTTTCCCGGAATATACGTGCCAATGGGAGAGAACACGCCTTTCATTCCGGTGCGGGCGTTCGGCGCGCCGCAGACCACCTGCACCGGCCCGCCGCCGGCGTCGACGATGCAGACCTTCAGCCGGTCGGCGTTGGGATGCTGTCCCGCTTCGATCACGCGCGCAACGACGAAGCCCTCATATTTTGCGCTCGGGTCCTCGACGCTTTCCACCTCGAGGCCGACGCGTGTCAGCGTGTCGACGATCTCGGCGAGGGAAGCCGAAGTGTCGAGGTGGTCCTTGAGCCAGGAGAGGGTGAATTTCATCGTCGGGTTTCTTTTCGTGACCGCGTGACCAAGCGCGTTGCGAGCTTCAGCCTGATCGTGTCGTCCAGATCATCCAAAGCGGTTATGGCGACGCGCGCTGCCGCAATTAGCGTCAGTGCGTCCTCCCGGGAGAACGAAGCCCCTTCCAGTGTCCGGCTGAACTCAGGATGGGGTTCCGGATTGTAATCGGCCCACTCGCGCGCCGCCTGCAATTCCCTGAAAGCGATGCCAATGTTTTCGACGGCGTCTCCGAGCGGGTGCGTCCTTTCGCTCCCGCGTTCGCTCAGGACGCTAAGAGTTCGACCATGATCAAGCGAACGATAGATGGGCGTGAAAGTTTCCCACGGCTGGCTCCAGCCCACCAGCTTGTCCGCGCACATTTTGCAGAGCGCCTGGAATAGGGCGTAGTAAGCGGTTGACACTGCGCGACGCAGTGAGGCTTGCTTCGGCTTTCTAAGGTCGGCCTTTGTCGCCAACATCTCGGCGACATCCAGTTGGTCCGCGATCAGTTTCCACATGGCGGGATGACTACGCGACGCTGCGCGTGTCCTCCGCCTGTTCATCGCCCGGAGCGCTGAAGCTCAAATAAGGAAAACGATCGTCGCTAATATCGTGGAGCGCGTCGCGCATCGCCTTCATCAACCGAATCGAATCGGCCCCGGATGGGCGACCACGCCCAGGCTTTAGCCTGATCAAGACGTAAAGAGCCGGCTCGCCGGTGTGGTCCTCTGCGGCGCTCACCCGGACGCTTTCGATCGCGGATTTGCCCATGAAATCGTGGATCACGGACGCAACGGTCCGTTCGGCCTTTTCAGTTCGTGCAGCGGTTGACATCAAATTGCTTTCGCGAAAACCGACCAATGTATCTTAGCACAATCGGCTGAGGCGCGCTGGTGGACCTCACCCGCCCAAACCCCCCGCCAGCGTCGGCACTTCGAGCGGCTTGAAGCCATAGTGGTTGATCCATCGCAGATCGGCGTCGAAGAAGTCGCGCAGGTCCGGCAGGCCATATTTGAGCATCGCCACACGGTCCGCGCCCATCCCCCAGGCGAAACCCTGGTAGACCTCCGGGTCAATCCCGCAGTTGGTCAGCACGTTGGGATGGACCATGCCGCAGCCGAGGATTTCGAGCCAGTCCTCGCCTTCGCCGAAGCGGATGTCCCCGCCCGAGCGGCGGCACTGGATGTCGACCTCCATCGAGGGCGAGGTAAAGGGGAAGAAGCTCGGGCGAAAGCGCATGCCGACATGCGGAACCTCGAAGAAGGCCTTGCAGAACGCCTCCAGCACCCATTTGAGATTGGCGAGCGTCGCGCTCTGATCGACGACGAGGCCCTCGACCTGATGAAACATCGGCGTGTGCGTCTGGTCGAAGTCCGTGCGATAGGTGCGGCCGGGGCAAATGATGCGGATCGGCGGCTTCTGGCTCAGCATCGTGCGCACCTGCACGGGGCTCGTATGGGTGCGCAGAACCTTGCGCTCGCCATGGGCGTCCGGCTCGAGGAAGAACGTGTCGTGCATGTCGCGCGCCGGATGCCCGGGTGGAAAGTTGAGCTTGGTGAAATTATAGTCGTCGCTCTCGATGTCAGGCCCTTCGGCGACGGAAAAGCCCATATCGGCGAAGATCGCGACGATTTCGTCCATCACCTGGCTCAAGGGGTGGACGCGGCCGGTCTCGACGCCCGGCAAAGGGACGGGCAGGGTCACGTCCTCAGTTTCGCGCTTGAGCTGGGCCTCGAGCGCGGCCTTTTTCAGGACCGCGCGCCGCGCCGCGAGCGTTTCCGTCACCTGATCCTTGAGCGCATTGATCGCCGCGCCGTGCGTCCTGCGCTCGTCAGGCGAGAGCTTGCCCAGCGTCGCGAGCAGCGCCGAGATCGAGCCCTTCTTGCCGAGGGCGGCGACGCGAACAGCCTCGAGCGCCGGTTCGTCGCCTGCGGCCTCGATCGCGGCGAGCGTTTCGTGCTGGAGGGCGGCGAGATTGGACATGGGGGGGTCCTCGCAGCGGGTCGCTCGCCCCTTCTCCCCTTGCGGGAGAAGGTGTCGGCCAACGGCCGACGGATGAGGGGTTGCGCGCCGCAAGGCGCGTCGTGAAGTGGCGCTATCGCGCCGGCGCCTCACCCGGCGGACATAGCCCGTTCGAAAGAACGGACGTTCTTCCGAGCGCCCTATGGCGCCACCTTCCCCCGCAAGGGGGCAAGGGGATTCGGCGCGTTACGCCGCCTTGGGCAGATGCCCCTTCGCCTGTTCGACGATCGCGGCGAAGGCGGCGGGTTCGGCAACGGCGAGTTCGGACAGCACCTTGCGGTCGACTTCGATCCCTGCCGTCGCGAGGCCGGAGATAAATCGGCTGTAAGTCAGTCCGTGTTCGCGCACCGCCGCGTTGATCCGCTGGATCCACAGCGCGCGGAACTCGCGCTTGCGGTTCTTGCGGTCGCGATAGGCGTATTGCATCGACTTGTCGACTGCGGCCTTGGCGGCGCGGATCGTGTTCTTGCGGCGGCCAAAGTAGCCCTTGGCGGCTTTCAAAACCTTCTTGTGCTTGGCGTGGGACGTTACGCCCCTCTTGACGCGTGACATCGTTCAAATCTCCGGAAAAAAGGGGCCTTTAGCCGTTCGGCAGGAAGAACTTCTTGACGTTCGCGCCATCGGTCTTGAACAGAACGGCCGTGCCGCGCAGATTGCGGATCTGCTTGGGGGTGCGTTTGATCATGCCGTGCTGCTTGCCCCGCTGGGCGTAGATGACCTTGCCGGTCCCGGTGATCTTGAAGCGCTTTTTCGCGCCCGATTTGGTCTTCAACTTGGGCATTTGGCTCTCCTGGGCTTGACGCCCTTTTGAAAGTTTGGCGGGGCGCGAAGCCCCGTTCGCGTCGGAACGAGCGAAAAAAACCGCCACGGCAGCCCTTTACGGCCGGGCGGTTCTGAAGGCCGGGGTCATACGCCAAAGGGGTAACGGACGCAAGAGGGCTTGCACGACCTGCTCGCCGAGCGCAGCCAGAGACCATCCCTTCTGACCGTGCGGTTTTGTCCGCGCGCGCATGATTCCAATGGATTAGGCGTCAAATTCTGTCGCGTTTTGGCCTCGCTCAGCGATCGCGAAGCTGGTGCCCAGTTTGAGCAATTTATATAAGTATTATCAAGTTATTACACGAAGTTCTTGATGTCAAGATGCAGGCTCCTCGGCTAGTCGCCAGATCGGCAATCTCCGCGGCGGGCGTCATCGCGCCGTAGCAGGGCGGCGTGGGTCAAAGCGAGCGGGCCTGAGGGCGAGTCGAGCGCCACACAGTGCGGCGCGGGCCGGGCGGTCTTCGATCGGTGTTCGAGCCCATGATAGCGCCTCGCGGCCTTCGACGCGAACGTGACGCGAACACGTCCGCCCGGGCTCGGTTACGAAGCCTTGTCTCAATCTTTCCCCGTGTGCATCGGCCGACACGTAATCGTATAAATGGCGCGATCGTGCGAAATTTGCTATGGCCGAAGATAGGAGGCCGGCCCCCGACCTAAACTTCCGCGCTTCATGGCGACCGCTGCAATTTTGTGGCAACGGTGTCAACTGATGAATTGAAGATGACTTGCGAGCGGGTTATGTCAGAAACAGTCCAACTAGCTGGCGGTAACTATCAATTAGATCAGCATCCCAATCATTGCCCCATATGCCACCGACTAGTCGTCCCGAGAACGCAATATGGTTTCGTCCGCGGAGTAAATAATCGGTCGATAATCGAGCTTGAGGTTGTGTATCTTTGCCCTAACGGTCAATGCTTAGAGTTATTTATCGCCTATTTTGACCCTAACGAGAGTGGGCTAGTTTGGAAATTGCGCGAGTGCAAACCGCGAAGTTTCGAAGCGCGGGAATTCGACGATTCGATCAAAGAGTATTCTCGCACGTTCTGCGAAATATATAACGAAGCGCGAGCGGCCGAAAACGCGCGCCTGAAACATATTTGCGGAGTAGGTTATCGAAAGGCATTCGAGTTTCCGCTGAAAGATTATCTTATCAAACAGAGGCCAGAAGATAAGTCAAGCATCGCCCGAACTCAGCTTGGGGCGTGCATCGAAAACTATGTGTCGGATCTGCGCATAAAGGACGTCGCCAAGCGGGCGGCATGGCTTGGTAACGACGAAACTCATTACGAGCGTCGCTGGCGGGATATGGACCTTAGCAACCTTAAGCAAATGATCGACTTAACCCTATACTGGATTCAAATGGAGACTCTGACGCGCTCCACACTGGCGTCGATGCCTCAACAAACCTTGGAGGCCGCGAACAAAGGCCGATCCCGCTGACCAAAAAAGGCGACAAAAAGGAGGACGATATGGAGCCCAAAGACGACGTCATCGTCGAGATTCCCAACAGCCGCCTGAGATTTTTTGGCGGCGCGGGCAAAATGCTGTTGCCTGGTCCAGCAACTGTAGCAGCCCTGATAAAGAAGGTCCCGGCGCGCAAACTCATCACGACCAATCTCATTTGCCAGAAACTCACCCAGCAATTCAACGTCCGGGGGACGTGCCCCGTTACGACCCAAAAAGCCCTTCAGACGGTCGCCCATGACTCCACGAACGAAGTTGCCTACTGGCGGGTCATCAAAGCGAACGGGGGACTCATCACTCGATTTCCCGGCGGCGCAGAGGGTCAGGCGGAGCGCCTAAGAAAAGAGGGCTTCACGGTCGATAGGAAAGGGAAAGTACAGAAGGTAAAAAACTTCCGAGAACGCCTCGCTAGCTTGTGATTCCTTGGGTACTCATATTGAGGGCATTCTTGTAAGCTCGACGCGGTCGAGGAGAGCGACGGCGACCGGATGGGCGACGCGGTCAATATCGGGTCGCCGAGCGCCGCGTCAGCACCTTGCCCTACAGCGGCGAAGTGGTAAAGAGAGGAACCTTTTGTCTACGACTTAGTTGGAGCCTGCGATGATCCGGCTTTTTCAGTTGCCGCGCTTCTGTGCGGCCGTATCTTTGGCGGCGACACTGCTTGCCTCATCGTCGTCGTTCGCTCATATTGTCGTGACGCCGGGATGTGCAGCGGCTGAACAACGCATCGATCAGGGCTGGGAGACCAGATCTAGTAGAACTTTTGGGCGAGCTGGCGAAGTTGATGCTGGCTCCATTATATGGAGAGGGACGGTAATCAACGGCGCCGATTTGGGCGCTTTTCTGGAGAAAAGCTGTTTCCGGAGATTTAAAGTTGAACCTGACTATCCTCCTTATTATTGGGCTCCGAATGGCTACCCAAGCTGGGTAACGCCTATACCGTAAGCGGGCTGTCCTCCTTCTCGCTTCGCCCTGTCCTGCACTCGCGCCAAGCTGACGACTCTCTCGGTATTGACATTGAACTAGCGTACGGCGGCTTCCCCGGACCGTCGGCCGCGGGTCCATCGATCGCCGGGTCAATCCCCGGATCAAGTCCGAGGACGGCGATGACGGATCCGGCTGGGTCAACGTGATCGAAAGCTGCGCTAAAGCCCCTCCGCCGCCCCCTTCAGCCGGGCCAAAAGTTCGCCTCGCGCGGCGAACGTGGCGGACCAGCCGCGCACGACCGACGTCATGCCGCCGTCGACGACCAGATCCTGCCCGCTGATGAAGCTCGAGCCGTCGCTGGCGAGGAAGACGGCCGCTCGTGCGATGTCTTCGGGGAGGCCCGCGCGCGGGATCGGTTGCACTGTGGCGAACAGGCCCTTCACGATCTCCGTCACCTTGTCGGCCTTGGAGCCTTCCACGCCCGCGGCCTTGGCGAAAAAGCCGGTGACGATCGCGCCGGGCGAGATGCTGTTGACCCGAATGCCTTTCTCGCCGAGCTCCGCCGCGACGGAGCGGGTCAGCGCATGGACCGCGCCTTTCGAGGCCGTATAGACATGGCCGGAGGCGCCGCCGCGATGGCCCACAGCGCTCGCGACGTTGACGATGCTGCCGGACCCGCGGGCGAGCATTGCGGGGGCGACATGCTTCATGCCGAGGAGAACGCCGCGCACGTTGACGGCGAAGACCGCGTCGTACGTCGCGATATCGATGTCGGCGACGCCGACCATCGGCAGGGGCGCGCCAGCGTTGTTGACGAGGCAGTCCACCCGGCCGAAGCGCGCGATCGTGTGCGCGACCATGGCCTTGACGTCGTCTTCTTTGGCGACATCGGTCCGAATGAAGCTGACGCCGAGCCGCTGTTCGAGCGCTTTGCCTTCGTCCTCGCGGCGAGCCGCGACGACAACCCTGGCGCCCTCCTCGACGAACACTTCCGCGATCCGTTCGCCGATCCCGCTGGTCGCGCCCGTGATGATGGCGACCTTTCCGCTCAAAGCGCCCATGCGCGTTCTCCCTGCCGCTCAATGCGCGATTCATAGACGCGGGCAGGGAAGGCGGCAAACAGCGGGCCCGCGGTCGCCGGAACTTTGCATCGCCCGCGTCTCCGGCCCGTCCGCCTTTCGCGCCGCGCTGGAGAGACGGCGCGCGCCTCGCCGGTGGTCGCATTCGTCGCGGATGCCTGCTAAGTTTCGTGTTTGAAGCGGAATCCTGCGGAGGAGGATTGGATGCGCCGGTTTGTTCTTTCGCTTGTCATATTAGTCGGGGCCGGATTTGCAGGTTACGCCCAGAAGGACCCTGGAACCCTCCAGGGGGTTTACGGCGCCCCTCTGTCAGCTCCCGGCAGCCTCCGGGGAGTCTACGGTTCCCCGCAGTCAGCTCCCCCCGCGCCTCTCTCATCAACTCTTTCCGCGCCGGACGATGCTCCGGAGGGCGGCCCGACCGTCTCGCTTCCCGGCCATGCTGCCGTTGGTCAGTCGCTGCCGGAAGGCGTCAACCCGACTCCAATCCAGGGCCGACCTGGCTATGGCCGTGCGGTGGTCAATGGGCGTCCCGCCGTAATTGACATGGGCGACAATCGGATCGTCCAGTATTCCGACTAGGCAAATTCTCGCTTGTTCGGAGTCGTGCGCCGATCCGGGCGCCGTATTCGTGAGGGCGCTGGCCGGGCGAAGGCGACGCCTATTTTTGCAAGGGCGCCCATTGATTGGCGATGAACCCGCGTGCGTCCCGTTTTTCCGATTGCCTGATGCGCGCCGCGCTGCCGACGCACGTCCAGGTGTGGATCGTGGCGTGACCCGTCACGGCCATCGGGACAACATCGGCGCCCGGATGCTCGTTGCACCAGGCGGTTGCGCCCTTCGAGACGCGGCTGACGTCGCCTTTGGCGCAGGTCAGGTTCGCGCCATGATTGCAGAGCCAGACTTTGCCGCTCATGCAGCGAAAGACAGTGCTCGCCCGCAGCGACGCGTCGGACTCGGCTGATCCTAAGCCGAGCGCCCGGCGCGCCGCCGGAACCAGCTCCGCGGGGATCGGCTTCACCCGGTCGTCATTGGCGACGCTCGCGCAATGCGTGTTGAGGTTTTGCGCGCGCGCTGCCGGCAGCGGAGCGGATCCGACGATCAAGGCGAGCAGCGCCCCCGGCATGGATCGGAGCATCATGGTCAGAGCGCGGGCGCCTGCTCCCGGTCGCCGTCGACGAGGAAGCGAACAATGACGATCGTATCAATCGCGATCATTGACCGCCTCGCGGTAGCGGCGCGCCGCCTCGTCGAGCAGGGCCTGATGCATCTCATCGATCGATACGACCCGATCGACCGGCCCCAAACTCCCGAAAACCTCCTTGACCCTGCTCGGCGGCCGTGCCGGCGTCTCTCGCATCAAAACTCCGTCCGGGCCTTTCCTCGACGATGAGTTCCGTGCCCGCCGTCCATGCGCGCCTGTCGCGGATCGCCTTGGGTAGGGCGACTCGCCCCTTAGGCGAGATTTTGGTTGTCAGGCCCGAGGATTTCGCCATCGACCGCTCCGGCGTCTTGTAAGGCGGTCTCAAGATGCGACTGAGGAATTGTGCAGGCAAGGACATTCGCGTGTTGTCGGCGCGCTACTCGGCAGGTGAGCGCTGAATCGAAACTGACCTTGCGGCAATTAACCTGCAGCGCATACGATCGTCCCCTGGGTGAGGCGGCGCTCATCTTGCCGCCCCCGCGCTCCCATCGTATTGCAGTGCAGCAATCCGAAGCGCTGCAAGGCTTCCCCATGGACCCGCTCATCGAAGGCTACCGGAAGTTTCGCGCCGAGGTCTGGCCGGCCGAGCGCGCGCGCTACGAGGCGCTGGCGCATTGGGGGCAGAGCCCCGAGACGATGGTGATCGCCTGCTCGGATTCGCGCGTCGATCCGCAGACCGTGTTCAGCGCCGTGCCGGGAGAGCTCTTCGTCGTGCGCAACGTCGCGGCGCTGGTGCCGCCGTTTGAGCCCGATCCCGGCCATCACGGAACGAGCGCGGCGCTCGAGTTCGGGGTGAAGGTGCTAAGAGTGGCGCGCCTTGTGGTGCTGGGGCACGGGCAGTGCGGCGGCGTCAAGGCGATGGCCTACGGCGCGCCGCCGCAGGCGCGCGATTTCATCGCTTCCTGGGTCGAGATCGGCAGGCCCGCCCTGGTCGCGGCAGGGGAGGCGCCGGAGGGGCGGCTCGAGCGGATCGAGGCCGAAGTCGTGCGCCTCTCGCTCGCCAACCTCGTGACCTTCCCCTGGATCGCCGAGGCGGTCGCCGCCGGCAGGCTCGCGCTGCAGGGCTATTGGTTCGATGTTCATAGCGGTGTGCTCGCGGCCGTCGGGCCGGATGGGCTGACGCCGATCGACTGAACGCCGGTCCCCTGTAGGCGCGGTCGCCGACCGCGTCAGCCGCGATCAGCGATCGCGGCTACAAAGCGCTCCGGCAGCCGAGCCCAGTCACATTTCCTTTGCGAAGAGCACGGCCAGCGCGGTATGCCGGACAGGCAGGAGGCGCGCGATGCAGGATTTGGCGGAGGCCGTCGTCGAAGCTCGTCGGTTCGACGCGCACTTTCAGGCCGAATTCGCCGAGCTCGTCGCCTGGCGGCGCGACGTGCGCCGGTTCCGCTCCGGCGCAGTGCCGGAGGCGACGCTCGACGAGCTCTTCCGCCTCGTCGCGCTCGCGCCTTCGGTTGGCAACTGCCAGCCGACGCGCCTCGTCAGGGTCGAAGACGCGGCCCGCCGCGAAGCGGTCCGGGCGATTTTCGAGACGGCCAACAAAGACGCGCTCGCGGCCTATAAGGGCGAGCGGGCGCAGCTTTACGCTTCGCTGAAGCTCGCCGGCCTCAGGGAGGCGCCGGTGCATTTGGCGGTCTTCTGCGACGACGGAACCCAGCAGGGCCACGGGCTCGGCGCGCGCACCATGCCCGAAACGCGCCGATATTCCTCGGTCTGCGCGCTGCACACGTTCTGGCTCGGCGCGCGGGCGCACGGCCTTGGCGTCGGCTGGGTGTCGAATTCTCGATCCGGCCAAGCTGGCCGAGACGCTCGACGTCCCGCGCGAATGGGCTTTTATCGGCTATCTCTGCGTCGGCTGGCCGCAGGAGGAGCGCCTGACGCCGGAGCTCGAACGCTTGGGCTGGCAGAGCCGTCAGGCGCATCCGGTGCTGAAGCGGTAGCGGCCAATCGCCCCGCCCCTCTCCCCGCAAAGCGGAGCGAGGGGAGCCGAACATCACCCGCCGCGCGGCGGATGAAGGTCGTCGATCCATTCGACTGGTTCCGGGTTCGATTCGATGCTCGGCAAATCGAGATTGACGACGACCGGCTCCTGGCCGCTGCGCACCACGACGCAGGAGAGCGGCAGGTCATCACTCGCATTGATTTCCTGGTGGGGGACATAGGGAGGCACGTAAATGAAATCGCCGGGGCCCGCCTCCGCCACGAATTCGAGCCGGTCGCCCCACCGCATGCGGGCGCGTCCACTCACCACATAAATGACGCTCTCGACGGCCCCGTGATGATGCGCGCCGGTTTTCGCCATTGGGTGGATCACGACGGTTCCGGCCCACAGCTTGTCCGCGCCGGCTCGGGCGTAGGTGATCGCCGCGGCGCGATTCATGCCGGGCGTCTGCGGCGTGTTGATATCGAGCTCGTTCGAATGGACCACCCGGACGCCGTCGAGGCGCCATCGGGCTTGGCTGCGATCGTCCATGGCCGCTCTCCAACTGCGCGTGGAATTGCCGCCAATCTATCGACAAAGAGGCCGGCCGAACAGGTAGGTCTCAGCTTGGTTTTCGGCTTCGAACAGCGTTTGTCGGCGGAGCGCTGTCGGCGATCGTTCGGACGTGGCCGCTGTGTGGGCTTGTCAGCTCTCCCGAAACACCGCTTCGATGTTGTTGCCGTCTGGGTCGAGAACGAAGGCCGCGTAATAGCCCGGCGGATAGGCGCCGGCGCGCAATCCCGGCCCTCCGTTGTCCTGGCCCCCCGCAGATAGAGCTGCAGCGTGGAAGGCTTGCACCTCCTCCCGGCTGCGGGCCCGGAAGGCGGTGTGCTGTCTCATTCCGTGGGCGTGAAAGATGTCTATCCAGAATATGGGATAGGCGGCGCCATAGCCGACCCCGCCAAGATCGCCATTGCTCCTGCTGTCCGCGATCTCGAATGTCTTCGTAATTCGCGCAACGGCGCGAAGACCCAGGGCGCCCAACGCCGCATCGTAGAACTTCGCTGATCGGGCGATATTGGATACTCCGATGCCCGTGTGATCGATCCGCCAGTCGTCTGCATTCGGCATGCGCTTCTCCAACTCATAAGTCGGCCGCGAAGCCGTCAGGAGCCGTTTCGTATGTCCTGCTTCATACGAGCAGGCTACCGGGAAACCGCTTTGAGCAGATATTCAAACCGAGACGCCACCCGTCGGCAATGCGTCCTGACCGGCTGGCGATGGCAGACGCGGCGTCGTAAAAAGAGGCCATGACCGAGACGCTTCCCGTCACGACGGCCCCGACGCGCCTCACCGCGCGGGCGCTGATCGTCGGCGAGCGCATCGACACGGCGGGCCTCGAACGGCCGGACACGATCTCGCTCTTGCCGCTCGCGTTCCGGGTCGGCGAGCGCGGGATGGTGGCGCTTTTCCGCTTCGGCGTCGCGGTGATGGTCGGCCTCACGCCGCTCGAGGAGGAGGACACCCTGAGCAAGCTTCGGTCGCGGGTTAGCGGCGAGCGGGCGCGCGGCGACGACGAGACCGCTGTGCTCGAGATCGCGCCCGAGGGCGACGAGCAGAAGTCATCCGGCGGCGCGATCCAGATCAAGAACCTGTCGCCGCAGCGCTTTTTGGTGGTGGCCGATGCGCTCGCCAAGACCGTGGCGCTGGCGCGGGACGAGCGCGAGGTCAATAAGGTGTTCGACGTGATCGAGCCTTTCGCGGAGCAGCTTGCAGCGAGCGGCCGGCCGCCGTTCCGCCGGAGCGCAATGCTGAGGCTGATCGGCCAGGCGCTGCTCGCGCAGCACCGCGTCTCGGGGCGCGTCGCGGTTGAGGAAAAGCCCGACGTCCTGTGGGACCGGCCGGACCTCGAGCGCCTCTACGCGCGCCTCGTCGACGAATACGAGCTCAACGAACGCGCCGGCGTCCTCAAGCGCAAGCTCGAAGTGATCGGCGACACCGCGCAGGCCTTGACCGACATCATCGACGCCAACCGGGCGACGCGGCTCGAGGCGGCGATCGTCATCCTGATCGTACTCGAGCTGATCGCGGCGATCGTGCAGATCGCGCTTGCGCTGCGCGGGGCGCGGTGAGGTCTGATGACGCCAAGAAGCATCTTCGTGCTAACCGGCGCCGGCGTCTCGGCCGAGAGCGGGCTTGGCACGTTTCGCGACAAGCGGGGCGAGGGGATCTGGGCGCGGTTCGATCCGATGAAGCTCGCGACTCCGGAAGCCTTCGCCCGCAATCCCGAGGACGTGCTCGCGTTCTACGATATGCGCCGCCGCAACCTCATCAACGCCAGGCCCAACGCCGCCCACCGGGCGCTGGCGCGGCTCGAAGGCGCGCTCGCCGCCCGCGGCGGGCGCGTCACCCTCGTCACCCAGAACATCGACGATCTGCACGAGCGGGCGGGATCGCGAAACGTGATCCATATGCATGGCGAGCTTTTGAAGGCGCGCTGCCAGCACTGCGACTCGGTGCGCCTTTGGCCCGAGAATCTTTCGCCGGCCGACGCGTGCCCCGACTGCGCCCATGCGGGCGGGCTTCGCCCGCATGTCGTGTGGTTCGGCGAAATGCCGCTGCACATGGACGAAATCGACCGGGCGCTCGGCCAAGCCGATCTCTTCGTTGCGATTGGAACTTCCGGCGCCGTCTATCCTGCGGCCGGCTTCGTGGCCGACGCGCGCGCTTACGGCCTGCCCACTTTCGAGATCAACATGGATCCCGCCGACAACGCCGACCTCTTCGACGAGCAGCGCTACGGACCCGCGAGCGAGACGGTTCCGGCCTGGGTGGAGGAGCTGGTGGGGCGAGGCCAGGCAAGTGAACGCTGATCGATCCAGTGGGAAAACGGCACGATAGCGCCGAGTGACAACGCGCTTGATCCTTCAACGCCGAAAGGTTCGACGCCATGGAGAGTTCGCCGAGGGAACTGGTGGAGCGTTTCTATTACGAGGTTTGGAATCGGGCCGATGAGGCGGCCGCGAAGGAAATCCTGCATGCGGATTTCCGTTTCCGCGGTTCGCTCGGACCCGAATATCACGGTCCTGATGGCTTCATTTCGTATATGCGCTTAATCCACACCGCGTTGGCGAATTTCACCTGCACAATCGACGATCTTGTCGCGACCGACCATCGCGCCGCGGCGAGAATGACATTCTCGGGCGTCCACCGCGATCGCCTGTTTTCAGTCGACGCGACCGGCCGCGAAATCCGCTGGTCGGGCGCGGCGTTCTTTACGGCCGACGGTCGCCAGATCACGACGCTTTGGGTGCTCGGCGACGTGGATAGCGTGAAACAGCAATTGAACGCCCCCGCTGCCAGCCGCTTTTAGCGCGAGCGTCGCTCGGCGAACCCCGATGGCCGCAAGACGCTGGTTTGGTTAGTGGGTCAGCTTGAACAGATGGTCGGCCGCCAGAATAAGGGCGAGCACGATCGCGACGGCTGCGCCGAGGCGAACGAACATGTAACCGGGCGGATCGATCTCGCACGGATCGTAGCGATCGAGACCGGCCCTCGGCGGATCCCAATCCGCCCCCGAGGTCCGCTCGCGTCTGAACCAGTTCATAGGCTCGCCTCCGCTTGCTCGCCATCGGCCAGAGCGTACGCTGTGAACGGATAAGCTTTCGAGACGAAATCCAGGGCCAAGGCGTAAGGCGCTTATAAAGACCGGACGGAGCGCCTTTTGACGCGCTTCCCGCGTTTGCTACTTTGGGACCAGCAGCTCAGCGACCCTCAAGGGAGCGAGGACCTTTGGCGACGGACGCCGCACTCCGCTTCAGTTTCATCCCCGTGAACGGGGTGACGCTGCACTGCGCGGAGGCGGGCCCCGGCGACGGGCCGCTCATCGTTCTCCTGCACGGCTTTCCGGAATTCTGGTTCGGCTGGCGGGATTATTTCGGCCCGTTTGCGGAGCAGGGCTATCACGTCGTCGCGCCGGACCAGCGCGGCTATAATCTCAGTGACAAGCCGCTTGGCGTCGAAGCCTATCGGCTCGACGTCGCGGCGGCGGACATTTTTGCGCTGGCCGACGTCTTTGGGCGCCGCGCCTTCCACGCCGTCGGGCACGACTGGGGCGCGGCGGTCGCGTGGCGGATGGCGGGCCAAGAGCCCGAGCGTCTCCTCAGCGCGGCGATGCTGCAGGCGCCCCACCCGGCGGTCTGGCGCCGCGCCATGCGAGAGGACCGGGACCAGCGGCAGAAAAGCCGCTACGTGCAGATCCTGCGTCTGCCCTGGCTCTCGGAGATGGCGCTGAAGCTCGGCGACTATTCGGCGCTGGCGAGGGCGTTCAGGTCCTCGGCGCGGCCCGAGGCGTTTACGCCGGAAATCCTCGAAACCTATCGCCGCGCCTGGCGCCAACCGGGCGCGATAACCTCGATGCTGAACTGGTACCGGGCGCTTTTCCTTTTTGATCCGCCGATGCCGGCGCCGGGCAGCCTCAAGCCGCGGATCCTTGTCCTCTGGGGCGACAAAGACGATTTCGGCGTGCCGCAGCTTGTCGACGAGAGCGTTGCGCTCTGCGCCGACGCGCGCCTGCAGCATTGGCCTCAGGCAACGCACTGGATCATCCACGACGAGCCGAAGGCCGTGCAGGAGGCGCTCCTGGATTTTATGCAGGCGCAACCGCCACGAGACGTCCCATGATCATTCGCGAATGGCGCGGACGCGCATCTCTCAACGAGGCCGAAGCTTATCCCGCCCACTTTCGAACGAAGGTGGTTCCCGAGCTTGACGAGCCTGCCGGGATTCGTCGGCGCGCATTTGAGCCGGCGTCCGTCTCGCCGACAGATTCGAGTTCCTGGTGCTCACGCGCTGGAGATCGATGGATGCGATTCGAGTCTTCGCCGGCGAGGAGATTGACAAGGCCGTCGTGGAGCCGGGCGCCGTTGCGGCGCTTCTCGATTTTGATGCGAAAGTTCAGCACTATGAGGTCATAGAGGAGGCGTAGTCGGCGATACGGACGGCTTCTATTCCGATTTCGCGCAACTGACCGGTCGGAGAGGTGATCGCGCCGCAAAAGAAGAGGCCAGGTTCGGCGGTCGGCCGGCCGCTGACGAGCGGTTTGCCGGAATCGCTGAAGACGCCCGGGGCGTCCGGCAGCAGCGCGCGAAGGTCAGGACGGAAGCCCGTTGCGAGAATGACGGCGTCGAAGCGTTCCGGCGCAGACCGCCCGAAGACGACGGTCTTCGGCTCGAAGCTCGCGATATCGCCGCGAACCTTGATCCGCCCCGACCGGATTTGCGCGACCGTCCCGATATCGAGAAGCGGCACGCGGCCGTCCTCTTCGACCATCTGGCGCGGTCCCTTTGCGGCGCGGGTCATCCCGAGTTTCTCGATCGAGCCGACTGCGAGGCGTATGGCCGGCGCGTTGAGGACGTCGGCGACGCGCGCGGGCAGGCGCTGCTGGGCGATCGCCCAGATCAGGATCGGCAGTCCGAGCAGGTCGCGCGGCAGGATGCACACCGGTCCGCGCACCGAGAGCGTGACGTCGATCCCGGCTTCCGCCAGATCAAGCGCAATCTCGCCGCCCGAGTTGCCGAATCCGACGACCAGCACGCGCTGGCCTGCGAAGGGCATGGGATTGTGGTAGCGGGTCGAATGCAGGATCGAGCCCCCGAACGTCTCCATGCCGGGCCAGGTCGGGCCGTACGGAAAGTCGGCGAAGCCCGTCGCCGCGACGACGACAGGCGCCTCGGTCGTCTTGTCCCCGGCCTCTGCGCGCCAGATGCGCCCGTCGCGCCGGACGGCGCTGACGGCTGTGTTGAAGACAGGCTTCAGATCGAATTCCGCCGCGTAGCGCTCAAGGTATTCGACCACCTGTGCGCGCGAGGGGTAGCGTCCGAAGGAGGACGGCATCGGCAGGCTGGGCAGGCCGGAATGTCCGCGATCAGTGTGCAGATGCAGCCGGTCGTAGTGGCGCCGCCAGACCGAGCCGACAGCGTCGGATTTTTCCAGAACGGTCGGGTTCAGACCGCGCATGCGCATGCAGGCCGCGGTTGCGAGTCCCGCGGGTCCGGCGCCGACGACGATCGCATCGCATGCTCGCGCCATGAGCAATCCTTCTTTCGAGCGCACCGGAATTCGAGGCGTTCGGCCGCCGAACCAGCTACGCCCCCGCGTCCTCCTTCGCGCCGACCATGTACTGCACCAGCTCCCCCGCGTTGGTCTCAGCCGTGATCTTCTCCGTGACCTTGCGGCCGCGGTGCATGACGATGACGCGGTCGGTGACGGCGAAGGCGTCGGGGAGGACGTGGGTGATGAGGATGACCGGGACGCCCCGGTCTTTCAACGTGCGGATGAGTTCGAGCACCTTGTGCTGCTCCGGCACGCCGAGGTTGTTGGTCGGCTCGTCCATGATCATGAGCTTGGCGTCCCAATAGACCGCGCGGGCGATCGCCACCGCCTGGCGCTGGCCGCCCGACAGTTTCTCGATCGGATTGGTGAGGGTCGGAAAGCGGATCTGGAGCGAATCCAGCGTCTGCCGGGATTCCTTGAGCATAAGCTTGTCGTCGAGCGTCTGGACGAGCCCGCCGAGATGGCGCTTTTTGACCTCGCGTCCGAGAAAGATGTTGGCGCCGACGTCGAGATTGTTGGCGAGCGCGAGGTCCTGGTAGATCGTCTCGATCCCGACCCGGCGCGCGTCCATCGGGCTGGCGAAGGCGACCGCAGCGCCGTCGAAGAGGATCTCGCCTTCTTCCGCCTGGTAGACGCCCGAGACGCATTTGATGAGCGTCGATTTTCCCGCGCCATTGTCGCCCAAGAGCCCCACGACCTCGCCGCGGCGGACGTCGAGGCTCACATCGTCGACCGCGACGAGGCCGCCGAAGATTTTCGACATGTTGCGGATGGAGAGCAGGGGTTCGCTCATCGCCGGACCCGTCCCCCGGCGCGAGCCATGATGAGATCGCGCGACTGATCGATCAGCACCGCAACGATGACGACCGCGCCGACGACGATGAATTGCCAGAAGGCGTCGACGTTGAGCATGACGAGCCCGGTGGTCAGAACTGCGATGATGAGCGCGCCGATCACCGTGCCGATCACGGTCCCGGCGCCGCCGAACATGCTGACGCCGCCGATGATGACGGCCGCGATCGAGGAGAGCAGCAGCGGGTCGCCGATGACCGCCGAGCCCGCGGTGTAGCGCAGCGTCGAGAGAAAGCCTGCGACGCCGGAGGTCGCGGCGGAGAGCATGTAGAGCTCGATGATGTGGCGGTCGACCGGGATGCCGCTGCGCACCGCCGCATCCATGCTGCCGCCGATCGCATAGGTGTGCCGGCCGAACTGGGTCTTGTGCAGAAGGAACATCGCCCAGGCGACGACGAACGCGGTCACGACGACCGGGTAGGGGAGGATGATGTCCATGCGGCGCAGAAGTTCGCCGCCAACCTCCGGCCGGTGGAGGAAATAAAGCCCGCCGCCCTCGCCGCCGATATGATAGATGAGCGCGTCGTTGCCATAGGCGCGGATGCCGTCGGGCAGGCCGATCACGGTCGTGTTTTCGGACATGAGATAGGCGACGCCGCGCACGATGAACGAGGTGCCGAGCGTCACGATAAAGGCCGGCACCTTGAGCTTGGCGATGATGACCCCGTTGACGAAGCCGACGATCGCCGCGCCCCCGACGCCCGCGGCGAACCCCACGAGGACGGACGGAAACAAGGGAACGCCCGAATTGAAGGCGCCGCGCAACGCCAGCGCCGAGAGAACCGAGGCGAGGCTCATCACCCAACCGACCGAGAGATCGATGCCGGCGGCGATGATGACGAAGGTCTGGCCGAGGCCCAGCAGCAGCACCGGGATGATCGCGACCAGGATGTTCTGGGAATTGCGGACGGTGAGAAAATTGACCGAGCCGCCCGTCGTCAGCGGCACCGCGACGACGAAGAAGAGCACCATCACGCCGAGGAAAGCCCATGCCCAGATGCGGCTGAGGAAGAGCGCCGCGCGCTGCGCAGGCGTCAGCACGCCGGGAGGCGCGGCGGCGCTCCGCTCAGTCCGGATGGCGCGTTCGGTCACGGCGGGTCCCTGGTTTAAGGCAGAAATCAAGGGCGCCGAGGCGCCCTCGAGCGCATCGCTCCGTCTCATACGGTTTCCGGATGATCACTTCAGCGGTGCAATCCTCCCCTCTCCCCTTGCGGGAGAGGGGCCGGGGGTGAGGGGTTCGCGCCATCGGGCGCGCTCTAGCGAGGCGCCTGACGGCGCCGAACCCCTCATCCGGCGCACATAGCCCGTTCGGAAGAACGGGCGTTCTTCCGAACGCCCTAGGGCGCCACCTTCTCCCGCAAGGGGAGAAGGGGTAGACCGTCACTTGCCCGGCACCTGATAGATGAAGCGGGCGATGGCCGGGTCCTTCACATTCTCCTTGTCGATGATCGCAAATCCGGTCTCGACGCGGCGCGGCAGGCTGGTGACGCCGGCGGCGTCGGCCTGGGCGAACATGACCGCCATATAGCCCATGTCGAACGGCTTCTGCGCCAGCACCAGGCTGACGACGCCCTTGTCCATGAGCTCGATCGCCTGCTTGGTCGCGTCATAGGCGACCACCTGGACATGGCCGCCGAGCCCGGCGTTGACGACAGCCGTGCCCGCGCCCTGGGCGCTAAACACGTTGGTGCCGAAGACGCCGGCGAGGTTCGGTTCGCGCGCCAGCACCGCCGCGGTCTGCTGCGTCGCCTTGTTGGCGTCGTCCAGATTGTAGTCGGGGCCCAGAACCTTGACGTTCGGGAAGTCCTTCGTCATCTCCTCCTTGAAGCCCTTTTCGCGGCCTTCGACGGAGCTGACGTTGGGGTTGGTCGAGTTGATATAGACGGTCCCCTTGCCGCCAATCGCCTTGGCGAGGCCGCGCGCCGCGATCCGGCCGCCTTCGGTGTTGTCGGAGCCTATGTAGCTAAGCGGGAACTTGACCGGCCCAGTGACGTAATTGCCGTCGCCCAGGAAGGTATCGACGGTGATGACCTTGATGCCGTGGTCGACCGCCGCCTGAAGCGGGCCCACCATCTGATCCTTATCGGTCGGAGCGGTGATGATGTAGTTGAGATCGCCGCGCGCGACCATTGCGTCGAGCAGCGGCGTCTGGGCTGCGACGCCCCAGGTCGGCGGAATCTGGGTGACGACGTCGATGCCGAGGTCCTTCGCCGCCTTCTCCACGCCGAGCTGCATGACCTGGTAGAAGGGATCGACGACTCCGGGCAGGAAGCCGATCTTGAGCTTCTCCGCCGCCTCGGCGCCCTGCGACGCCAGGGCCAGAACGAGCCCCGCCGCCATTACCAATAGCGATTGCTTGCGCATGTTGATTTCCTCCCTCGCCGACACATGTCTGATGCGCCGCCGGCTGATGCGGCGATCGCGCAATCGAGGGCTCAAAGCCTGTCGATGTCAAGTCGCGCCGCGAGCGGCGCGACGAAAGAGAGGCGCGGCCGACAAGCGTCGCGACGGAAGCGCGTCGAGGTCCCAGGCGGTTTTCGCTCGACAACTCAAAACGCGCGCGTCGCGCCGCGCCGCCTTGCGGGCATCTCTGAAATGGATCAGTATTTTTCATAGGCAGGCGGCGATGATGCGCGGCCGAATTGCCGGCGCTTGTCGCCAATGGGGCGGGACCAGCCGCATCCAAGCCCGTGTTCGGTCACGACGGGAGCGAGAGTCATGAAGCCCGGGACCTTCATTCGCGTCGCGAAGTCCAGCGAACTCTATGGCGCCGGGCCGTTCGCGCTCTCCGCGAACGGAGCGGACGTCGTTCTGGTGCGGCCCGGCGGCGGGTGGCGAGCCTTCGAAGGCCGCTGCCCCCATCAGGGCGCCTTGCTCGGCGAGGGAGAGATCGACGGCGGCGCGCTCATCTGTCGCAACCATCGATGGCGCTTCTCGATCAACTCCGGACGGCGCGAAGGCGGGCCGGAATGCCTGGCGTCCTGTCCGGTCGCCGAACGCGACGGCGGCGTTTTCGTCGACGTTACGGGACTGAAGCGCTCTTCTGTTCAGAAGGCGCCGACGCGTTCGCTGGACGACCTGCCTGGCCCGAAAGGGCTGCCCTTGGTCGGTAATCTGCACCAGATCGACTCGACCAGAGCTCACCTTATTCTAGAGGGATGGGCGGCCCGATACGGCTCGACCTTCCAGTTCCGGATGGGCTCGACACGCGTCGTCGCGACGAGCAATCCGGCGCTGATCGAAGAGGCTTTGCGCGCAAGACCCGAGACGTTCCGCCGGAGCGCCAAGACCGACCTCATCATGGCGGAAATCGGCATCAGGGGCGTGTTCAACGCCGAGGGCGAGGTCTGGCGGCCGCAGCGCAAGCTTTCCGTCGCGGCCCTCGCGCAGCGCAACCTGCGTCAGCTTTACCCGAGCATCCGCATGGTCGCGGAGCGGCTGAAGATGCGCTGGGAAGGGGCGGCCACCCGCGGCGAAACGCTCGATATCGTCGAAGAGCTCAAGCGCTTCACGGTCGACGTCACGATGTTGATCGCCTTCGGCCACGACGCCAACACGGTTGGCCAAGCGGACGACGTCATCCAGCGCGAGCTTGAGGTGATCCTTCCGGCGATCAGCCGGCGGATTTTCGCCGTCTTCCCGGCCTGGCGCTATCTTCCGACGCCGTCCGACCGCCGCGTCCGTCGCGCCTTCGCCAAGGTCCGCGCCTGGCTCGAAGGGCTGCTGACTGATGCCCGCGCCCGCCTGAGGGCGGAGCCGGAACGCGGGCAAAGGCCGTCAAACTTTATCGAGGCCATGATCACTGCGGTCGACGAGGACGGCAAGCCGTTCTCCGACGACGTGATCCTCTCGAATCTCGTGACCATGCTGATCGCCGGCGAAGACACGACCGCATTTACGCTGGCCTGGGCCGTCCATCTGCTTTGCGACAGCCCGCAATGGGCGTCGGAGCTCAGGAAGGAGGCCGACGCCGTGGTCGGCCCGATGGACGTCCCGGCGGATCTCGATACCGCCAACAAACTCGCGCGGACCATCGCGCTCGCCAACGAGACGATGCGTCTGCGCCCCGTCGCGCCGATCGCGGGGTTGGAGGCCAATGTCGACACGACGCTCGGCGACTTCTTTGTTCCGAAGGGAACGAGATTCGCCGTGCTCTTGCGCCCGGCCGCGATTGATCGCGAGAATTTTGTCGATCCGCTCGCCTTTCGGCCGGAGCGGTGGCTCGAAGACGCCGGCGGGGTCCACAACGCCTCGGCGCTCCTTCCGTTCGGCTCCGGCCCGCGCATGTGCCCCGGCCGCTCGCTCGCCCTCCTCGAAATGAAGACACTCCTTGCGATGCTGACGAAGAATTTTGACGTCGAACGCGTGGGGGCGTCCGCGGACGTCTCGGAGCTCTTCGGTTTCACCATGTCGCCCGCCAATCTTCGTGTACGTCTCAATGCGCGGGGTTAAGGTCCCGGCATCGCCGCCTCCCGCCGACGCCGCGGAGCGCCGCGCCGCGAAACCGATCGTCGTTTACCAGTTCGACGAGGCGCGGCTCAACGACGCCGCCCTCTCCGGCGACGCGCGCTCGGGCATGACGAAGATCGGCGAAACTATCGTCCCGCCGCGCGAGGGGCGTGCGTTCGACGTTCCCGCCGGGCATTTCTTTCGCATCGTCAGCATCGAAGGTCCGCAGGTCGGCGATCTGAACTTATGGAACGACGCCAATCTTTCCGAGCGCTTCTTCAGCGGCAAGACGCGCGCGCTCCACGGGACGCATGTGAGCACGCGCGACCGCCTCTGGAGCTCGCTGCCCTATCTCAGGCCGATGGCGACCATTACTCACGATACGCTCGACTGGTACGGCTTCGACGCCGACGGGGCAGGGGTGCACGACGTCATCGGCACGCGCTGCGATCCTTATACCAACCGGCTCATCAACCGGGTCGACTATCATCACTGCTGCCACTCGAACCTGACGCGCGCGCTTGCTGCTCACTTGGAGCTGCCGTTCGCCGAGGCCGAGCCGCATGTCCACGATGTCCTGAACGTCTTCATGTGCACCGGCTTCACCCGCGACGAGCACCGCTATTTCATGAAGGCCAGTCCGGTCCGGCCCGGAGATTTCATCGAGTTTTTCGCCGAGATCGATCTCATCGGCGCGCTCTCGGCCTGCCCGGGCGGAGACTGCAGCGCCGGCCATTCGAGCGACGAGGCGCGCTGCCATCCGCTCAAGGTGGAAATTTTTCGCCCGCGCGAAGGCGCGCTGAGGGACTGGAGGTCGCCGGCGGTCAGCGCTTATGCGGGCGAGGGGGGCGGGTAGACGACTGCGTCTCGTCTGAGTCGGCGCTGCGCGCGCTTCAGAGCCCGTATCTCGCCCGCGACGCCGCCGCCTCGTCGGGGCGGGTCGGCGCAGGACGCTGTATCAGGAGTTGCGCCGGCATTTGGGCGAGGTGTTCCGCAAGCTCGCGCTTCAGAAGGACTCGAAAGTTGAGGAAGGGCATCTGATGCCCGATCCCGTGCACATGCCGCTTTCGATCCCGCCGTGACAGCGCCGCCCTTGGGCGGCTCCAAGCTCAAGGGGCCGCGTCAGCGACCCCTCCTGCCGCTTCGCGCGGCTCAAATCCTAAAGCCCCCGGCTTTGCCGGCTCCGCCGCGGGTGGCTCCCATCCGAAGACGCTCCGGCCGCCATAGCCGAATGACGCGCGTCGCTCCTTGGCGATCAGCGCCTCGACCGACGGGCCCGTTGCGCTGCGTTCGAGCCGGCGCGACTGGTCGTCGAGCCGCTTCAAGGCCCCGAGTTCGTCCTCGCGTCCGAGCTTCGCCTTCCGAACGGCCGACTTCAGCACGGCGATGGTCTCGTCGTAGACCCGGATCGGCACCGGAAAAGGATGCCTGTCCTTGCCGCCATGAGCGAACGAGAATCGCGCAGGATCGCTGAAGCGGTAAGGCGCGCCATGCAGGACCTCGGCGACCATTGCGAGCGCACGGATGGTGCGCGGCCCCACGCCAGGGACAAGCAGCAATTGCGAAAAGTCGCTCGGCCCGCATTCCGCGGCAGCCGCCAGATTGCCGTGCAGGCGGCGCGTCAGCACGTCGCTCGATCGCACGTCGTGATGGCTCGGCATGACGAGATGCGGCAGGAAGGGCTGCTCCAAAGATACGGGGTCGGCAGACCCCTCCTCGGACGCTGCCATCCGCGCATATTCGCGCGCGATCGCATCCGGTCCGATCGCGTTCAGCATCTCGACCTGATTGCGCCTCGAAGCGTCGGCGCGCCGGTCGGTCAGGTTGACGATTTTTCCCTGATCGAGCCCTTCGATCGCTGAATGCGGCTCATCGACGAAGCTCGTCAGCCCCTCCGAGAGCCAGTGATAGCGACGCGCCTCTCGGCGCTCGCCGTTCATGCCCTGCTGCACCACGACCCACCGCCCCTCGTCGGTGACGATGAAGCCGTGAAGATAGAGGTCGAACCCATCCTGCACGGCGGCGCTGTCGACCTTGGCGACGAGCCGGCTCGCCTTGGCGAGCGCTGCGCCGTCAAACCCAACCCGGTCGCCGATCGCGACAAGCTCCTCGGGCGTCCGCCGCGAATGCCTTCCCCGCCCGCCGCAGACGTGGACGCCGAGCTCGCCGGCGAGCGGAGCAAGGCCGCGCTTCAGCGCGCCGACGACGCTCGTCGTAATGCCCGAGGAATGCCAGTCCATGCCCATTACGGCGCCGAAGGACTGAAACCAGAAGGGATGGGCGAGCCGTCGCAAGAGCTCGTCGCGGCCGTAATGATGGACGATCGCCTCGGCCATCACGGCCCCGAGGCGCGTCATGCGATCTGCGAGCCATTTCGGCACGGCGCCGCCATGCAAAGGAAGATCGGCGCTTCCTGATCGGCGACTCATCGCGCTCTTGCTCTCAGCCCCTGCTGTTCCCGAAATGTTCTAGCATCGCTTGCGAGCGTCGGCTAGATCGCCGACGCAACTTTCACACCGCCTCGGCCCCTTCGCCGCATGGTCCGAGCGGCCGTCGAGGAATCGCAGCAGGGCAAGATTCTCGACCCCGCTCAATTCCTTGTGTAACCCAGGCCGACGGCCGCCGGGCCGCTTGACGGCGTGCACATGGTTGGCCGAAAGTGCCCACATGATCAACAGTCGATGGGCCGGCCGGCGGCGGAAGCGCGCGCTTTCCGCCTTTGCCGGCTTGTCGCAAACCAGGGAGGAGAAGGCCGTGAAAGAGGCCAATTCGCGCGGCTTCATTGACCGTCGCACCATCGTCAAATCGGGGCTTGTTCTCGCGGCCGCGCAGATCGCCAGCCCATTTGTCATTCGCGCCCGCGCCGCGGACGCGGTTCGGATCGGGCTCGACAATCCGCTGACCGGCACTTACGCCGCCCCCGGCAAGAACGAACTCATCGGCTGCCAGATGGCGCTCGACGAAATCAACGCCAAGGGCGGCATTCTCGGCCGCCCGGTTGAGCTCATCGTCGAGGATTCGACCAGCGGCGACGCGGGCGCGGCGGTGCAGAAAGCGCGCAAGCTGATCGAGAGCGACAAGGTCGACTTCCTGCTTGGCAACGTCAACTCCGCGCTAGCGCTCGCCATGGCCCAGGTGTCGAACGAAAAGGGCATTCTGCACATCGTGCCCGGCGGCCATACCGACGCGATCACCGGCTCAAGTTGCCACTGGAACGTTTTCCGCGTCTGCAACACCACGCAGATGGAGGCGAACGCGGTCGCAAGCGCGCTCGTCAAGGAATACGGCAAGAAGTTCTATTACATCACGCCCGACTATGCCTTCGGCCACACGCTCGAGGCTGGCATGGTCAAGGCGATCGCCGCGCTCGGCGGCGAGAGGGTCGGCGGCGATCTCGTTCCGCTCGGCAGCGTCGACTTCTCCTCCTACCTCATCAAGGCGCAGGCGGCGAACCCCGATGTCATCATCTTCCTCACCCAGGGCGACGACATGCTGAACGCCTTGAAGCAGGCGGTTCAGTTCGGGCTGCAAAACAAGGTCCATCTCGCCGGCGCCCAGCAGGAGATGGAACCGCTCGAGGGCCTGCCGCCGGAGGCGCGCATCGGGACCTGGGTCATGGAATGGTACTGGAACCAGCCCGGCGTCCCGTATGTCGCGGAGTTCGTCGAGGCGATCAAGAAGCGCACTGGCCGGGTTCCGACGGCGCGCGACTGGTTCGGCTATGTCTCAACCTGGACCTGCGCCCACGCCGCAAACACCGCCAAATCGCTGAAGGCGGTCGACATGGCGAAAACCTTGCAGGACTTCCATCTGCCGCCCGAAATCGCGCTCGGGCCGAACCCGGCCTTCTATCGCGCCAACCAGAACCAGCTCATCGCCTCGCTCTTTGTCGGCGACGCGCAGGCGAGCGGCTCCGCGCCGGACGATCTCTTCAAGGTCAGGAAGGTCGTCAATGGGGCCGACGTCGCCGGAACGGTCGAGGAGAGCGGCTGCAAAATGACCTGGCCGACGACTTGAGCGCCATGCGAAGAGGCGAGAGCGCAATGCTCCCGCCTCCAGTGCGGCGAGCGACGAACGTCATCGCATGAACTCAGGTCGTCCTGTTCAACGTCTTTAACGGCCTCATCGTGGGCGCGTTCTATGCTCTGATGGCGCTGGGTCTGTCGCTGATCCTCAACCTCAGCGGCGTCATCAATTTCGCTCATGGCGGTTTTCTGGCGCTGGGCGCCTATCTCGCCTTTACGCTCATCCCCTATGTCGGCTTCTGGGGCGCGCTGATCGTCGCGCCGCTCCTGACCGCCGCGCTCGGCCTCGTCATCGAGCGCGTCCTGATCCGGCCGCTCTACGGCGGCGATCCGCTCTATGGACTGCTCTTGACCTTCGGCCTCGCCTACATCTTCGAGGACATGACGCGCTTCATCTGGGGCGCGCAGAGCCTGCCGTTCCAGGTGCCCGGCTGGCTCACCACATCGCTGTCGAGCCAGTTCTTCTTCGTCACCGGCTATCGCGTATTCATGATCGCGATCGTCGTGGCGGCCGTCGGCGGACTGTTCGCCGTGCTCAACTTTACGCGCCTCGGCATGCGGATCCGCGCCGGCACGCGCGATCTCGACACCGTCTCGACGCTCGGCGTCAACGTCCGGGTGCTGCGCAGCCTCAACTTCGGCATCGGCATTTACATGGCCGGCCTCGCCGGCGTTTTGGCGGCGGGCCTGCTCGGTCTGTCGCCGACGCTCGGCGCCTCGCTCATCATGCCGAGCTTCGTCGCGATCATCGTCGGCGGCCTCGGCAGCCTGCTCGGCACGCTGCTCGGCGAACTCCTGATCGGCGTCGCCTCGGGGCTCACGGCGGTGTACTTTCCCTCCGCGACCGAGGCGGTGATCTACGTGATGATGGGGCTGGTGTTGCTGATCCGCCCCCGCGGCCTTCTGGGCGAAGAGGGGAGAGTGCATTGAACGGCCTCCGCGGCCATAGGCTCGACGTGGCCGTTGGGGTCCTTCTGTTGTTCATGCCGTTCTGGATGGGCGCGATCGGCGGCTATACGGAGCTCGCGAGCCGCATCCTCGTCATGGCGCTGGCGGCGATGTCGCTCAACTTCCTGCTCGGCTTCACCGGCGTCCTGTCGTTCGGCCACGCCGCCTATTTCGGCCTTGGCGCCTACGGCGCGGCGATGGCGATCAAATATCTCGGCGCCGGAACGATCCCGGCCATCGCGCTCGGCATGCTGGTCGCAACCCTCGCCGCCATGATTATCGGCGCGCTGATCGTCAGGCGCCGCGGCGTCTATTTCGCGATGGTGACGATCGCCTTCGGCCAGGTCTTCTATTTTCTCGCCTTCCGCTGGAACTCGGTGACCGGCGGCGACGATGGTCTCACCGGCTGGCACCGGGCGCCGATCGACTTCGGCGTCGCTACGCTCGACATTTTCGGCAGCGACAAGGCGTTCTATTATTTCGTGCTGGCGATCTTCGGCGTCTGCGTCGCGGCAATGGCGCTGCTGCTCGCTTCGCCCTTTGGCCGCACGCTCATCGCCATTCGCGAGAACGAGCGGCGCGCGCGCTTTCTCGGCGTGCCGATCGAGTTCCATATCTGGCTGTCGTTCGTCATCTCGTGCCTTTTCGTCAGCGTTGCGGGCGCGCTCTATGCGCTCTTGAACAATTTCACCGATCCGCGCGCGCTGCGCTTCGATCTCTCCGGCAACCTCGTCATCATGGCGGTGCTCGGCGGCATGCGCTCGTTCTGGGGGCCGCTGATCGGGGCGGCGATCTTCGTCGCGCTCCAGGATTTCGTCTCCAGCCGCACGGAAAACTGGATGTCGGTGATCGGGCTCGTTTTCGTGCTGGTGGTGCGCTTCTTTCCCCGCGGGGTCTTGGGCATGCTTCGCAGTGCGGCCAAGGCATGAGCCTCCTTCAGGTCGCGGGCGCCTCGAAGCGCTTCGGCAGCCTCGTCGCGATCGACGACGTGTCGCTGACCGTCGAGCCGGGCGAACTGCGCGCAATCATCGGGCCGAACGGCGCCGGCAAGACGACCTTCTTCAATCTGGTCAGCGGCCTCGTCGCGCCGAGTTCGGGCGCGATCCTGTTCGAAGGCCGCGACGTCACCGCGCTCGCGCCCGAACGGCGGGTCGCGTGCGGCATGGCGCGGACCTTCCAGATCACTGAAGTCTTTCCCGAGCTTTCGGTCGCCGACAATATCCGGGTCGCGGTCGAGATCGCGGCCGGCTATCGGCTGACGCCATGGCTCAGTCGCGCCGCGCGGGCCGGCGTCGAGGCCAAGGTCTCGGAGCTTTTGCGCATGGGCGGGCTCGCGGACAAGACCGGCGTTCGCGTCGGCGCGCTCTCCCACGGCGACCAGCGGGCCGCGGAAATCATGATGTCGCTTGCGCTCCGCCCGCGCCTCCTCATGCTCGACGAACCGACGGCGGGGATGGGCGATCAGGAGACCTACGAGATCGCCCGGCTGGTGCGGCGCCTGCATCGGCAGGCGGGGTTGACCATCATGCTGATCGAGCACGACATGCGCGTCGTCTTCAATCTCGCCGACCGCATCATGGTCCTGGCCGAAGGCAGGGTCCTGGCGGAGGGAACGCCGCAGGAGATTGCGGAAAGCGACAAGGTCCAGGCCGCCTACCTCGGCAAGGCCGCCGCATGATCGCTCTGCGCGCCGAAGGCGTCCACGCCTTCTATGGCAAGAGCCATATCCTTCACGGCGTGAGCCTCGAAGTGCGCGAAGGCGAGATCGTCACCCTTCTGGGGCGCAACGGCGCCGGGAAAACCACGACGCTGCGCAGCCTCATCGGCCTCACCCCGCCGCGCCAGGGGCGGGTTGAGCTCTTCGGCGCCGACGTGACCGGGCTCCCGCCCTACCGCATCGCTGAGAAAGGCGTCGGCTATGTGCCGGAAGGGCGGCGCATCTTCGCCAATCTGACGGTTGAGGAAAACCTGCTCGTTCCCGTCGAACGCCCGGGCCCCTGGACGGCTCGCCGCATCTATGAAACCTTTCCGCGCCTCGCCGAGCGCAAGACCAACAAGGGCGCCCAGCTCTCGGGCGGCGAGCAGGAGATGCTGTCGATCTCGCGCGCGCTCATCCTGAACCCGAAGCTCCTCATGCTCGACGAACCGTCGCAAGGGCTCGCGCCGCTGATCGTCGAGGAGGTGTTCAAGATCGTCGTCGCGGCGCGGCGCGAGGGCCTCTCGGTGCTGCTGGTCGAGCAGAACGTGCGGGCCGCAGTCGAGATCGCCGACCGGGCCTATGTGCTCGACGACGGCAGGATCGTCTACGAGGGCGACGCGCGCGAATTCGGTTCCGACGAGCGGCGCGTGCGCGAACTCGCCGGCGCCAGCGCGGAAAAGTGGGACATGGACGATTAGCCCGCTCACCACCGTCCGACGCGAAGGGGCGCGGAGAATATCGGGCGAGTCGTCCGAGGCGTTCCGCTTGCCGAATTAGCCTTTCTTGGTGGACTGCGGGCTCAGGGCCTGGCCTCCTTTGCCCTGCGCCTGCTTGTAGGCCGACCCCGAACCCTTCGGCTTATCCGCCTTCGGCTTCTTCGCTTCTTTGTTGCCCCTGAGCTGACTTTTCGCCATGTCGTCCTCCTGAGGCCCCGACGGACGGGGCTGTCGCGTATTCGTCATGAGTTCGCACCTCAATCGTCAAGGGCGATTATGCCGCGCCTGTCACTTGGCATAGAGACGTTCGATCTCCTGGGCGAAAGCGCTCTCAATCGCCTGCCGCTTGAGCTTCAGGGTCGGGGTGATGAGGGCGGTGCCTACGGTCCAGGGCTCCATGGTGAGCCAGACGTCGCGCGGCGTCGCATATTTCGGAAACTGGGCCACCGCCCGGCCAATCTTGGCCAGCGCGACAGCCCGCAGCTGATCCGAATGCAGGACGTCGCTCAACTCGCCTTCGATCCCGTAGTCCCTTGCGGCTTGTTCGACGCCGGAGCGATTGAGAACAGCGAGCGCTGCGATGAACGGCCGCTGTTCGCCGATCACCATCACCTGATCGAAGAAGGGGTCGGTTGTGATCGCCTGCTCGAGGTCCGACGGCGAAATCTTTTCCCCCGTCGACGTGACGATGATGTCCTTGATGCGCCCCTTGATCGTGATCACGCCGTCCTTGAGGCTTGCCTGGTCCCCGGTGTGCAGCCATCCGTCGGGCTCCAGCGCACGCGCAGTTTCTTCCGGGCGCCGCCAGTAACCCATCATGACGTTCGGCCCCCTGACCATGAGTTCGTCATTGGCGCCGATCTTCACCTCGACGCCCTCGATCGGCTCGCCGACAGTCGCGGGATCGTTGCGGGTCGGACTGTTGGCGCTGACGATCGGCGAGGTCTCGGTCATGCCGTAGCCCTGCAGGACCTCAATGCCCATCGCCAGAAAGCAATGCGACACCGCGGATGGCATCGGCGCGCCGCCTGAGATCGCCACGCGTAGCCGACCGCCGAACTGGTCCCGGATCTTCGCCGCGACGAACCTGTCCAGGATGGGCCAGAGCCGCAGAAAGAACGGCGATCGGATTGGCGCGGAGGCCTGCGACGCCATGAAACGTCGCCAGCCCATGCGCTGAGTCAGGTCGAACAGCTTGCGCGCGAGCGGGCCCTGCTTCGCGAGCGCGGTCTGAATGCTGGTATAGGCGCGCTCGTAGACGCGCGGCACCGAGATGAGGACGGTTGGACGGACCGTCCGCATGTCCTCGCCGAGGAGCGCGATCGAGCGCGCATAAGCAACCGTGCTTCCCGCCGCGATCGGAAGATAGTAGCCGGCAGTCCGCTCGAATGTGTGCGAGAGCGGCAGGAAAGACAGGAACATGTCGTCCGTCAAAGGCCGCACCCGCTTCAGGACCGAGAGAACATTCGACACGACGTTGCGATGGGACAGCATCACGCCTTTCGGGCGTCCGGTGGTGCCGGAGGTGTAGACGATCGCGGCCATCGTCTCCGGCGAAACGGCCGCGCCTGACGCCTCGAGCGGCGTGGCCGCGTCGAGCCATGCGCCGGCGGGCGCCGCGCGGGAGTCCGTCGCGACAAGAGGGTCCGCCGCCTCCGCGGCGGCCGATACGATCACGATGCGCTTCAGGCTGGCGAGCGCAGTGACTTCGGGGGCGATCTGAGCCCAATAGTCCGGGTTGTCGATGACGAGCGCCGAGATTTCGCTGTCCCGCAGGATGAAGCCGACGTTGCCGGGATTGTCGGTCGGATGCAGAGGCACAATCGCGAGCCCAAGGGACAGCGCAGCCTGGTCGACGCAGACGTAGGTCACGCTGCTCGCCATGATGGTCGCGATCCGGCTGCCTACCGGAAAACGCTCGGCAGCGAACGCCTGGCGCCAGCGGGCGACTTCGGCGGCGACAGCCTGCCACGTCCAGTCAATCCAGGCCTGGCTCCGCGCGTCATATTGCTGGTACGCGACGAGACCGGGGGTCAGCGCCACGCGCGCATTGAAGATGTCCGGCAATGTGGCCGCATCCCCGATCTCGCGGGGCATTGGCGGCAGTGTCGTCGAACGATCCAGGAGGGCGCTCATTCAAGAATCCGGACGGGCCTCCGCGCAATCGAAGACGGCGGACCGTAGCAAATTGACTCATAGCAGGCACGTGTCGCGTCTGATCGGCGTTGCCCGCCTCGCCTTGCGAGGTTAGGTTCGCGGGATGGTGTGGAAGGACTGATTTTGAGCCTGTCCCGCGAGGTCGATCGACGGAGCCCTGCCGTTTCATGAACGACGCCGACCTTACTGATACAAGCCGAAAAGAGCACGCCGACCTCGCCCATGAGGACACGCTGATCGATGCCGCAAACGAGGTCCGCATCCGCCAGGATCTCGTGCTGACGGCGCTCGGCAAGCGCCCCGCCGACACGGCGCTCCGCGTCGGTCGCCTTCTCGACGTCCATACGCGCTCCTGGCAAGAGGATTGGGAGATCATCGTCAAGGGGCGACGGATCGCCTTCGTCGGGCCCGCCGGCCACTATCAGGGCCAGGTCAAGGAGCGTGTCCACGAACCCAAGCTCGCCGCCGTGCCGGGCCTCGGCGAGGTCCATAAGCATATCGAGAGCTCGCATCTGACGCCCGAATGGGAGGCGGCGCTTGTGCTGCCCCGCGGCAACACCTGGACCTGCGAAGCGAGTCATGAGTTCTCGAATGTGGACGGTCCACACAATCTCGAGTTCTGGCTCGAGGCGAGGAAACGCGGCTCGCCCCTGAAGATATTCCCGCTGCCGGGCTCGGCCGTGCCGCCGACCGCTTATGAGTGGGGCGGCGGCTATTTCGGTTACGGGGAGCAGAAAGAGTTCATGGCCCATAGCCTGATGGTCCTGGGTCTCGACGAGGTCATGGACTGGCCTGCCGTGTGGAACCCGCAGAACCCCTCCTATCAACGTCTGTGGGGCATGATCGAGGCGACCTTCGCGGCGCGCGGCGTCGTCGAGGGGCATGCCTCGGGCCTGCGTGACCTGCCCTCGATCAACGCCTTCGCCGCGGCGGGCCTCGCCTCGGATCATGAGGTGCAAACGCCGGAAGAGACTTGGGACAAGCTGATGCGCGGCCTCTTCATCGAGCTGCGCATCTACGCGATGCCCGAGATCATCAAGTTCCTGCTTGAGAAAGGTCTCGCCGACTGGTCGCAGATCGCCTTCACGACCGATGACCGCAGCGCCTCGCACACGCTGCAACTGGGCGCCAGCGACCACAATGCCCGCCTCGCCATCGAGAGCGGCCTTGCGCCGGAGATCGCCATCCAGTGCGTCACCATCAATCCGGCGCGCCATATGCGTCTCACACCTTATGTGGGCAGCCTGTCGCCGGGACGCTTCGCCGACGTGGTGCTCCTCTCGGACGTGCCTTCGTTTGCAATCGCCAAGGTCTGGGCGGACGGCGCCCAGGTGTCGGAAGGGGCGCGCTATCTCGGCCAGGCGCCGCAGATTGACTGGCCGAACTGGGCGAAGAGCACCGTCAACATCAAGCGCAAGGTGACGCCGGGCGACTTCGCGTTGCGCGCCGAGCCCGGGCGCGCCACCATGAAAGCCGCCGTCATCCGACCCTTCCACTGGCATCCGGAATTCTACACTATGGAGCTGCCGGTGCGCGACGGCGAGGTGCAGCGCGATCCATCCGAGAACATCACCAAATTTGCGATCGTCGACCGCTTCTCGGGCGAGGCGAAGATCTCGAAGATGTTCTGGCGTGGCTGCGGGCCGCGCACGCGCGAGACGGCGCTCGCCTGCTCGGTCGCCCACGACAAGCACAATATCTGGACGGTCGGCTCATCGGACGCCGCCATGGCGCGCGCGGTCAACGCGCTTGTCGACATACAGGGCGGCTGGGCCCTGGTGCGCGAGGGCGAGCTTACCGCGACCGTGCGCTTCGAGATCGGCGGCCTGATGTCCTGCCGGCCGGCCGAGGAGCTCGACGCCGAGATGCAGCGCCTTTATGCGGAAGCCCGCAAGATCGACTGGATGTATGAGCCGACCTTCCGGCCGCGCTGGTTTCCGGGCTTCCCAGAGCGGCTAATGTTCGCAACCTTGACTTGCGCGCCCTGGACTTGGGTGCTGGTCGCGCCCTGCAAGGAGGCGCCGGAAGGTTTCATCAACGTACAGACCGGCGAGACCCACAAGGTCGTCTGGTAAGCGGCACGCCTTTTGCTCTCACCTGCGGGACGCTTCGCACACTGGGAGGATTGGATGAACGATAAGGCCGCATCGGCCACGGTCGAGACCGCGCCGCCGCGCAGTTTTCTCGATCGCAATTTCCGTCTCAGCGAGCGCGCGACCTCCCTGTCGCAGGAGGCGATCGCCGGCGCCACGACCTTCGCGGCCATGGCCTATATCATCGCGGTCAACCCGGCCATCATGTCGAACGCCGGCATGGACCGCGGCGATCTCGTAATCGCGACCGCACTCGCCGCCATATTCGGCTCGGCGATGATGGGGCTCTTGGCCAATCTGCCGCTCGCAGTCGCGCCCGCCATGGGCTCGAACGTCATCTTCACGTACGTAATCGTCAAGCAGATGGGCGCGCCCTGGCGGGGCGCGCTCGCCATGGTCGCCTTCACCGGCCTCGTCTTCCTCATCCTCTCGTTGACGAAGCTGCGCGAGAAGGTCGCCAAAGAGGTGCCAGAGGTCCTCAAGGTCGGCATCCAGGCGGGGGTTGGCACGCTCATCGTTTTCATCGGCTTGCGCGGCGCAGGCTTCATCGTCGCCAACCAATCGACCTATATCGGCATGGGCTCGCTCAAGAACCCGGCGATGATCCTGACCATGCTCGGCATCCTGCTCACGCCGATCCTCGTCGTCCGCAAAGTGCCGGGCGCGCTGATCATGGCGATTGCGATCATCACGCTCATCGGCTTCTTCGTGCCGGCGAGCGGGGGCAAAATGGTGACCTCGGCGCCATCGGCCTTGATCGCCTGGCCCAAATGGCCGGCGAGCACGTTCGGCCAGCTCGACTTCAAATGGCTGTTCTCGAACTTCATCATCGCCCTGCCGCTCCTGTTCTACTTCGTTTGCGCCGAGTTCTTCTCGACGCTCGGCACGCTGATCGGGGTGACGGGCGCCGCCAATCTGCGGCTGCCGGACGGCTCGATCCCGAGCGCCACGGCGGCCTTCGCGACCGACGCCACCTCGAGCATCGTCGGTCCCGTCCTCGGCACCTCGGTCGTCACCGCCTATATCGAATCGATCACCGGCGTGCAGGCCGGCGGACGGACTGGGCTCACCTCGCTCGTCGTCGCCGTCTTCTTCGCGCTGTCGCTTATCTTCTGGCCGATCTTCGTGATCGTGCCGCCACAGGCGACCGCGCCGGCGCTGGTGCTGGTCGGGGTGATGATGATGCAGGGACTTGCCCGCATCGATCTCACCGAGCTTTCGAACGCCGTTCCAGTCGTGCTCACGCTTCTGGTCACGGTGCTGACCAATAACCTGATTAACGGCATGGCGCTCGGCACGCTTAGCCTTATCCTCATCCTCGTCGCCACCGGTCGCTCGCGCGAGATCACGGGCGTCGTCTGGGGGCTCGGCGTGGTGTTCCTGGCCTTCTTCTACGTGACGACGATGCTGATGTAGGCAAGGCGCCGGCGAAGGGCGCCGCCATGGCGGCCCGACGCGCGCCCTGTTCGCCTCGGCCTGGAGTTGCCGGCGTTCCGGTCGATCACCTCTGCGGGCTGGGCCAGGATCACCCTCCGCGGCGCTCGGTCGATCCGCCGACCCTCTCCGCGATCTCCCGCGCCAGCCGAGCGCTGACTACCTCGGGGACGTCGATGCCCGACAGGCGCCAGGTTGCGCCGGAGAGATGCAGGTGCACGCCGTAGCGGCCCTCGGCGCTGTCTAGGTTGACGACGAAGCTCAACGGGCCGTCAAAATGGGAGTTCACCAAGGCCTGCAACGGACGGGTGCGGAACGCCTCGCCGAGTGACGGCATTCGCCAGAGCGTCTCGGCGTTCGGAGCGCCGTCCTTGGGGAGGCCGGCGCGGCCTTTGTTCAGGAGCGCGGCGATGTTCTCAGGCGTCAGAAGCTCACGCAGCAGCGCGTCGGCCGCGCCGCCGCCGACGCTTCCCACAAACCCCTGCTCGAGCGGCAGCAGCTTCTTGAATTGTGGATTCTGCTCGAGATAAGCGTGCGCGATCTGGCTGCCGAGGGAACGCCTGAGCGCCGGCAGATCGACGCGCTGCATCACCGCCTCCGCGTCGCCCTCAGAAGCGACAGACGCGAGCTGCGCCGCGCCGACCAGCGCCCAACCCCAGTAAGCCGCAACAAGGATGACGAGCAGGATGGCGGCACGGATAAATTTTCGCATAGCCGGTCCTGGAGCCTGACCTCCGCCCAGGATGCGCCAGCAATTTGGAGAGCTTGTGGCCTGGCGTAGACTGGCCGCTGCGGGCCGCCACCCATGCGCGTCAGCGGCCTCAATAGGCCGGTGGAGGGGCTGCTGAGCGGAGGACGACCTCGAAAAATTTAACTCGTGGGCATGACGTTTGCCTCTAAGCGGCCAATATTGCAGCTAAAATCCTACTGGGCGGCAACCCAAGATCGACCCGATGTCCAAACTTGTTCAAATCCAATACGTAAAGTGTGACAAAGCAAATCCGCCCCAGCGCGTCCGATACGTTGGAGGCATGAACCCAGACGGAACCCTCTGGAAGCTGTCCGAGGATGTAGCCATTGCTGGCTTGAAGGAAGGCAAATGGCGCTTCTGGACAGCCGGCGACAAAAAGAGTGTCTGGGTCGTGGCCGCCAAGTCCGCGTCAGGACGTGAATATCTCAAGGCGGAGACGGACTGGGTTCAGCCCGCGAAGTTACTCGCTCTCCCGGACTGCCCATAGTAGGCGGCAGCCGTCCGCGATCAGGGCGACGTCAGAAGATGGGGCTATGCCACGCGAACGGCCGCCCACTCGGCTTCGCACACTGGTAGCCCGGTGGTAGCCGAGAGATGCGTGCGCGACGTTCTTTCGCATGAGACATTGAAATTGTTGG
>CAVRMF010000027.1:0-185053 GCA_963721905.1 uncultured Alphaproteobacteria bacterium | reverse complement strand
GACCTGGATTCGAACCAAGATTGACGGAGTCAGAGTCCGCTGTTCTACCGTTGAACTATCCCCCAACGGGCGCCTTGCGCAGAAAGACCGCTTCCTAGCGAACCGTGCCGCGCGACGCAAGCGTTTCGCCACGGCGATGGCTGAAAATGGCGACGCCGCGCACCCCCGAGCGCATGCTCAGATCGCATAGCGCCAACACCTTATATGCGATTGTCGCAGCAGCTTCTTCATTGCCCGGCGGTTTACCCGTTCTCGCTCTCCTCCACCTGTTTTCTCCCTGTTATGGGCGAATAGTCGCCCTGTTATCGTCGATGTTCCGCTGGCGCCGTTTTTGAAGTAAGCTATTGGAATCAAACGAATTTTCGCGACGGAATGGGGCCGGAAACCTCCGATTGTCCCTGTTTTCTCCCTGCTAGCAGGTTCTCGACCACGGAATTCGCCGTCGGACCGATCCTTTCCAAGCGCAATTGGGCGCCCGACGCCTAAACGTGCTCCACCGCCACGACCCCCGGCACGGTCTTGAGCGCGCCGGCGATGGCGGAGTTCACCGCGTAGCGGCCGGGCAGGCGGATTTCGACCTCGCCCTCTTTCGGCCCGAGGATCACGACCAGCGACACCTCCCCGTCCCCGGGCGCCTTGAGCCGCGCCTCAATCGAATCGAGCGGCGCCTCGTCGCGGACGAAGATCCTCAGGCCCTTATGGACCTTGGCGGCGGCGTCGTTGAGCCGTTCGACGTTGACGATCCGCGCCCGCACGTCCTCGCCCTCGACATTGGCCTGTAGCGTCACCAGCACGTCCGAGCCCTTCTCCAGAAGATCGCGGAACTGGTTCAACCCCTCCTGGAACAGGATCGCCTCGTACTGCCCCGACGGGTCGGAGAGCTGGACGATGCCGATCTTGGAACCGGTCCTGGTGCGTCGCTCGTAACGGTCGAGGACGCTCGCGCCGAGCCGCGCGGTCGAGGCGCCGGCGCGCACCGAGCGGGCGAAATCGGCCCAGCGGGTCGCGCGAAGGCGTTTCAGCACCGAATCGTAGGCCTCGAGCGGATGGCCGGAGAGGAAAAACCCAACCGCGTCATATTCCCGCTTGAGCTTCTCGGCCTCCGTCCACGGCGTCGCACGCACTTTGAGCGGCGCGGCCTCCGTCTCACTGAAGAGCGCGTTCTGGCCCGCGGCCTTTTCCGATGCGCCCCGGTTGGCGATCGCCAGCATCGGCTCGATCGAGGCGAATGCGACGGCGCGCTCAGGCTCGAGCTCGTCGAACGTCCCGGCGGCGGCGAGGCTCTCCAGCGCCTTTTTGTTGACGAGGCGCGGATCGAGGCGGTTCGCCATGTCGCTCAGCGACGCGAACGGCCGGCCGCCGCGGGCCGCGACCAGCGCCTCGGCCTGCGCGTCGCCGACGCCCTTGAGCGCGCCCAGCGCGTAGACGATCGTTGGCCTCCCGTCGGCGCTGACGCGGACGTCGAAATCGACCCCCGAAGCATTGGCGGAGGGCGGCGCGACCTTGATGCCCAGCCTTTCGGCTTCGGCGCGGAATTCGGCGAGTTTGTCAGTATTGCCTTTGTCGAGGGTCATCGACGCGGCGAGGAATTCGGCCGGGTGGTTGGCCTTGAACCAGGCGGTCTGGTAGGTGATGAAGGCGTAAGGCGCGGAATGCGATTTGTTGAAGCCGTATTCGGCGAATTTGGCGCAAGCGTCGAATATGGCGTCGGCCGTCGCCTTGGCGACGCCGCGCTCGACCGCGCCGGAGACGAAACGCTCGCGCTGCGCGTCCATCTCGGCCTTAATCTTCTTGCCCATCGCCCGGCGCAAGATGTCCGCCTGCGCAAGAGAATAACCGGCGAGATCCCTGGCGATTTGCTGCACTTGCTCCTGATAGGTGATGACGCCGAAGGTCTCCCTTAGGATCGGCTCCAGGATCGGATGAGCGTACTCGACTTTCTCCTCGCCGAGCTTGCGGGCGCAATAGGTCGGGATGTTGGCCATCGGGCCGGGGCGATAGAGCGCAACCAGCGCGATCAAATCCTCGAACCGGTCGGCCCGCATCTCGACGAGGGCCTTGCGCATTCCCCCGCTTTCCACCTGGAACACGCCGACCGCCTCGCCCCGTCCGAGCATCGCGAAGGTCTTCGCGTCGTCGAGCGGGATCGTGCTGAGATCGACCGCAACGCCCCGCCGGGCGACGAGGCCAATCGCGCGCTGAAGCGTGGTCAGCGTCTTCAAGCCAAGGAAGTCGAACTTGACCAGCCCCGCGGGCTCGACCCATTTCATGTTGAACTGGGTGGCCGGCATCGCCGCCTTCGGGTCGCGATAGAGCGGAACCAGCTCGGTCAGAGGCCGGTCGGCGATGACGACGCCCGCCGCATGGGTCGAAGCGTTGGAATAAAGCCCTTCGAGACGCTCTGCGATGGCGAGCATGGCGGCCACCCGCTCGTCGGCCTTGGCGGCCTCCTGCAGGCGCGCCTCGTCCGCGACGGCCTGTTTCAGCGTCACGGGTTTGGCAGGGTTCTGCGGCACGAGTTTGGCGAGCCTGTCGACCTGGCCGAGCGGCATTTCGAGCACGCGGCCGACGTTGCGCAAGACGCCGCGGGCGAGGAATGAACCGAAGGTGATGATCTGCGCGACACGATCGGCGCCATAGCGCTCGCGGACATAGGCGATCACCTCGTCGCGCCGATCCTGGCAGAAGTCGATGTCGAAGTCCGGCATCGACACGCGTTCGGGGTTCAAGAACCGCTCGAACAGGAGGCCGAAGCGCATCGGGTCGAGGTCGGTGATGGTGAGCGCCCAGGCGACGAGCGAGCCCGCGCCCGAGCCGCGGCCCGGCCCGACCGGAATCCCCTGCGCCTTCGCCCACTGGATAAAGTCGGCGACGATGAGGAAATAGCCGGGGAATTTCATCTTCACGATGACGTCGAGCTCGAAGGCGAGACGTTCCTCGTACTCCGCGACCGTATGCCCCGGCGCAAGGCCGTGATGGGTGAGCCGCGCCGCGAGCCCTTCCCGCGCCTGGCGGCGAAGCTCGTCCTCCTCGTCGACCGCAGCGCCGCCGGACACCGAAAAGCGCGGCAGAATTGGCTTCCGGGTCAGGGGCCGATAGGCGCAGCGCAGCGCGATCTCGACGCTGGCCTCCGTCGCCTCCGGCAGGTCGGCGAAAAGCTCCGTCATCTCGGCGCGGGTCTTGAACCTGTGCTCCGGCGAGAGCCGCCGGCGATCGGACGCCGACATCACGGCGCCCTCCGCGACGCAGAGCAGCGCATCATGCGCCTCATAGTCCGACCGCGTCGCGAAATAGGGCTCGTTGGTTGCGACCAGCGGCAGGCCAAGGCGGTCGGCGAGCCCGATCAGCGCCGGCTCGATCGCGCGCTCGGCCTCGAGCCCGTGTCGCTGAAGCTCGACATAGAGGCGGCGATCGAACGCATGGGCGAGACGCCGCAGGCGGCTCTCGGCGAGATCGGCCATGTGGAGGCCGAGCGCGCGGTCGATCGGACCGGCCGGGCCGCCGGTCAGCGCGATCAGGCCTTCCGAGCCGACGAGCGCCTCGAAGGGGATATGCGGCTCGTCGCCCTCCTTGGGGTCGAGCCACAGGCTCGAGACGAGCCGCATCAGATTGCGGTAGCCGGTCTCGTTCTGGGCGAGGAGCACGATCGGGGCGCGCGCAAAACGCTGCTCGGCGAGGCGCGAGGCGGCAGGCGGGGCGTCGCCGAAATCGACTGTGACTTGAGCGCCAATGATCGGCTGCACGCCGGACTTGGCGAGCTTCTCGGAAAACTCGAGCGCGCCGAAAAGATTGTTGGTGTCGGTGATCGCGAGCGCCGGCATCGCGTCGGCCTTGGCCAGCTTGGCCAGCGTTTCGATCGCAAGCGCGCCTTCGCGCAGCGAGAAGGCGCTATGCACATGCAGATGCACGAAGCCGACGGATTTGATGAGGGGTGATTCCATGGGCGGCTATTGTTGCAAGCGCGGGTGCGAGGGTCGAGTGGCGGCGGGTGGGTGAGCTGTGGAGGACGGGGACGGCGAGGTGTTCAGCCGCAGGGACTGGTTCCCTGCTAGCAGGGAGAAAACAGGGAGAATCGCGCGTTTCCGGCCCCCAGTCTGTCGCAAAACATGTATGTTCCAATAGCTTGCGCCAAAACTCCGTGCGCGCGGAACAGGCACGATAACAGGGCATTAATTCGCGCATAACAGGGAGACAACAGTGGACTGCAAACTGGAGTGCGCCCTTAAACTGAGACACGTTAATTGGGTGACATGGCTTCCGAGGAGGGACCATGTCAAAACCAGGGGCGCGGGTGTTTTCCAGCGAGTTGAAGCAGCGGCTGGTGCTGCGTCTTGAGGGGGGCGAGCGGGTGGCCGCGGTCGCCGAGGAGGCTGGGATCAGGCCGAAGCTTTTGTATGACTGGTGGGCGGCCTATCGGGCGATGGGGGTTGCGGGGCTGAATTGCAAGCGGGGTCCGAAGCCGGGGTGGAATCGAGCGGGATCGGCGCCGTCCGAGCCGTCGTCCTCTTCGGACGCCGTCCCGTCCGCCGCCAATCTCGCCGAGCTCGCCAAAGCCAAGGCGCGCATCGCCGAGCTCGAACGCCTGGTCGGCCGCCAGCAGGCGGATCTGCATTTTTTTCGCGAAGCCTTGCGGCTCTGGGACGCGACGAGCCGAAGCGACGGCGCGCCCACCTCTACGCGGTCATCCAGGAAATGACCGGCGCCGGGTCGCAAGGCTTTTCCCAGAACGACGCCAACGTCGAACGGCTGTGCGGCATCAGCGGGGTGTCGCGCGCCGGCTACTACCGGCATTTCGGGCCGCATTCGCCCAAGCGCGACGATGCGGACTTGCGCGATCTCATCCAGCAGATCGCGCTCGACAACCGCCATTACGGCTATCGCCGCATCGCCAAAGAGCTCAGGGACCGCGGGCTTTTCGTCAACGACAAGCGGGTGCGCCGACTGACGCGCGAGGACAACCTGTTGAGCCAGCGCGCCAAGCCCTTCGTCCCGCGCACCACCGAGAGCCGGCATGGCTTCGCCATCGTCCCCAACCGCACGCGCGGCCTCATTCCCACCGGGCTCGATCAGATCTGGGTCGCCGACATTACCTACGTGCGGCTGGCGGAAGACTTCATCTATCTGGCGGCGATCCTCGACGCGTTCTCGCGCAAGGTCGTGGGCTTTGCGATCGCCGACCATCTCGAGGCGGGCCTGGCGATCGAGGCCCTCGACATGGCGCTCGAGGCCCGCAATCCGTCGCCCGACAGCCTCATCCATCATTCCGACCGCGGCGTGCAGGGCGGATTCAAGCGGTCGTCGCAACACGATCTTTGTCGGCTGATAGGAGAAACCGGTCAAGCGCCTCTGCGGGTGTCTTCCAATCAAGCGTCTTTCTGGGCCGCGAGTTGAGGGCGGCGGCCACGGCTGCAATCTCGTTGGCGCTGTGCATGCTGAGATCGGTTCCTTTGGGGAAGTACTGGCGCAGCAGTCCGTTAGTGTTCTCGTTGGTGCCCCGTTGCCATGGGCTGTGAGGATCGCAGAAATAGACTCGCACGCCCGCCTCGATCTTGAGGCGGGCGTGCTGGGCCATCTCAGCTCCTTGATCCCAAGTCAGCGACCGGCGGAGCTGCTCGGGCAACGTGACGATCGTGCGCGTGATGGCGTCACGTACCGCCTCGGCGCCATGACCGGCGAGTGCGGGCCCGTTCTTCACGCGAGCCTCGTGGCCATGGCCCGCCATGCGCGGCAGGTATAGCAGCAGAGTAAAGCGCGTCGTGCGCTCCACCAAGGTGCCGATCGCCGAACTCCCAAGACCCAGGATAAGGTCTCCTTCCCAGTGGCCCGGCACGGCGCGATCGGCTGCCTCCGCCGGACGTTGGCTGATCATGATCTCGGGAGAGATGAAGGTCTTGCCTCGCCCGCGCGTGCGCGCCCTCGGCATCCGCAACACGCGCCCGGTGCGCAGGCAGGCCGTCAGTTCGCGGCGCAACGCGCCTCGACCTTGAACGAATAGCGCTTGATAGACGGCTTCATGGCTGATGCGCATGGTCGCGTCGTCCGGGAAGTCCACCGGCAGGCGACGGGCGATCTGCTCCGGGCTCCAGGCGTTTGCCCATCGCCGGTCCTTCCGTGGTCCGTGCCGACGGCTTTTCCAGGACACGACCGGACCGGGAACAGGAGCCCCGCTCGGAGCCACGACGACGCCAGCCAACCGTTCCTCGACATAGGTTCTTAACGCCGCGTTGCGCGCAAGCTTCGCCTGCTTCGGGCGGCGAGCGGCGCGCTCGGCGTGCCATTGCGCTGTCGTCGCACGATACTCGAGGCCGCCGCTTCGGGTGGCGGCGTTGCGCCGCAGCTCTCGGGAGATTGTCGATGCCACCCGCCCGAGCCGGCGAGCGACCTCCTGCATGGAGTAGCCCTGAACGCGAAGGAGCGCGATCTCCTCCCGCTCCGCAAAAGAGAGATACCGACCAGAGAGCGGCTTCGCCGATAGCCCAAACATCGATGGCGGCATGCCCCCTGCCTTCCTGAACCATCGTGTTCCTACCGCCTGCGGGACACCGACACCGACCGCAGCATCTTCACTCGCCGTGCCTGCCGCAATCGCTGCCCAAAATCGCCGCCGCTCCTCTCGCCCTGCCACCGGCGGTCGACCTGGTGAGAACAAGCGCACCCGCCCAGAACGATCCGAGCGCCGTTTTCGAATGTTCATCGCAACTCCCGTCAAGGTGTTGCGACGACCACTTGAATCCGCCCAGTACGCCTGCGGCGCATATCAAAAGCGGCTCGAAACGCGTAAGATCGCCGCCTCGATGAGCCGAGCGGGCAATCCTTACGACAACGCCAAGGCCGAGAGCTTCATGAAGACGCTGAAAACCGAGGAGGTCAACGCCAAGACCTACGCCGACCTTGACGACGCCCGCCGCCAGATCGGCGCCTTCATCGAAACCGTCTACAACGCCAAGCGCCTGCACTCGGCGCTTGGCTACAAGCCCCCGGTCCGGTTCGAAGCCGAACTCGGTCGGGACAATCGCAACCAGGCAAACCAGGAGGAGGCCGTGTCACTGAATTAGCCGTGTCTCAGCCACGGGGTGCAGTCCTCCTGTTATCTCCCTGATAAATGCGAATCAGCTCCCGGTTATTGTCCTGTTATTTTGCCCCGTCGCGCGTGAGGTTCTTTCGGAAGCGGTTGATAATAAAAGTCTTTTGCGGCCAGGGTCGGCGGAACTGGGCGCTTCTCGATTTTTTCTCCCTGTTATATGGATGATACTCACCCTCGAACGCATGCCGAGGGATGCGCGCTTATCAGGGAGGAAGCCTTGGCCAATCTGTTCGATCTCAGCGGCCGCGTCGCCGTCGTCACCGGCTCGTCGCGGGGCATCGGCCGGGCGATCGCGGAGCGCCTCGCCGAGCACGGCGCCGAGGTCGTGATCTCATCGCGCAAGGCTGAGGCTTGCGTTCAGGCGGCGGACGCCATCAACGCCGCGTGCGGGCGAAAGGCTGCGATCCCCATCGCCGCCAGCATCTCGTCGAAGGACGAGCTCCGGCGCCTCGTCGACGAGACGCACCGGACATTCGGGCGCATCGACATCCTCGTCTGCAACGCGGCGTCCAATCCCTATTACGGGCCGATGTCCGGCATTTCCGACGAGCAGTTCCGCAAGATCCTCGACAACAACGTGATCGCCAACAACTGGCTAATCCAGATGGCTGCGCCGGGCATGATCGAGCGCAAGGACGGCTCGATCGTCATCGTGTCGTCGATCGGGGGCTTGAAGGGTTCGCCGGTCATCGGCGCCTACAACGTCTCGAAGGCGGCCGACTTCCAGCTGGCGCGCAATCTCGCCGTCGAGTGGGGGCCGCACAACATCCGGGTCAACTGCATCGCGCCGGGCCTCATCCGGACCGACTTCGCCCGGGCCCTCTGGGAAAACCCGGAGACTCTCAAGAAGGCCACGGCGACGACGCCGTTGAGACGCATTGGCGAAGCGGACGAAATCGCCGGCGCGGCCGTCTATCTGGCCTCGAAGGCCGGTTCGTTCATGACCGGCCAGGCCATCGTCGTCGACGGCGGCGCGATCATCGCGGGATAGTCGTCCATAGTCTTGCCTCAACTTCACAGCAAGCGTCAGGAATGGACGGAAGAGCGCGCCTCAGTCCCGAGCCGGTCGAGCCGGCCTTCTCCCCGGTCGAGACCGTCGAGGGGGCGCCCGACGCCGGCGTTCTCATCGTCTGCGATCACGCGTCGAACGCGATTCCGCCCGGCTACGGTTCGCTCGGCCTCGAGCGCGAGGCGCTCGATCGGCATATCGCCTACGACATCGGCGCGGCCGAGCTTGCGCGCGCGCTCGCGGCGCGCCTCGAGGCGCCGGCGGTGCTATCGACCTTTTCGCGCCTTCTCATCGACCCGAACCGCGGCGCGGACGACCCGACGCTGGTCATGCGCTATTCCGACGGCGCGATCGTGCCGGGCAACGCGCGCGCCGACGCGGCGGAAATCGCGCGCAGGCTCGAGCGGTTTTGGGCACCCTACCGCAATGCGGTCACGGCTGCGGCCGAGGCGATGATGGCGACCGGCGAGCCGCCGGCGCTGGTCTCGATCCACTCCTTCACCCCGGTCTGGCGCGGCGCGCCCCGCCGCTGGAAAGTCGGCGTCTTGTGGGACCGCGACGACCGCATCTCGAAGCCGCTCCTCGAGGCGCTCGCCGCCGAGCCGGATCTTCACGTCGACGGCATCGGCGACAACGAGCCCTACGACGGGGCGCTGGCCGGGGACACGATCGACGCCGTCGCGACGGCGCGCGGACTCGCCAACGCGTTGATCGAGATCCGGCAGGATCTGATTGCCGAAGCGCCCGGCGCGCTCGCCTGGGCCGACCGGTTCGCGCGGCTCCTGAAGCCCGTCGTCGCGGACCCGCGCGTCCGCGCGCCGCGGGACTTCGGCAGCCGCGCCCGGCGCGGCGGCTGACAGCGCGCTCGCAAAAACCCGCCCTTGACGGGGTGGGATGTTTGGGGCCATCCCTCGCCCCTTTCCGAACAGTTGAGAGAATCGGGCATGGCCGAGGCAAACGCGAAGGCGAAGGACGTTGCGACCGGAACGGCGGAGGTCGACGCCGGGCATCTGCGCGCCTTCGTCGAGCGCATCGAGCGGCTCGAGGAAGAGAAAAAGGCGCTCGCCGATGACATCAAGGACGTCTACGGCGAGGCCAAGGCCAATGGGTTCGACACTCGGATCATGCGCAAGATCGTCTCGATCCGGAAGCAGGACCGCGACAAGCGGATCGAGGAGGAAACGATCCTCGACCTCTATCTGGCGGCGTTGGGCATGAATTGACCGAACTCCGATCCATCCGCTCCATTTCCAGCCCATGAATTCATTGTAACTGGCTCCCGGGCGCCGCCGCCTGTAAGCATACAATTCATTGACGGCCCTGTGGGGACCCCCTGCTCATGTCGGGCATTTTTTTAAGCCATTCCAGCGCCAACAATGCCGAGGCGATTGCGATCCGGGACTGGATGAAGGCGCAGGGCTGGGACGACGTTTTTCTCGATCTCGATCCGGAGCGCGGCTTGACTGCAGGGGACCATTGGCAGACCGCGCTCAAGGCGGCCGTCGCGCGCTGCGAATTGGTTGTCGTGCTGGTTTCTCCGGATTGGGCCGCGTCGAGCTGGTGCAAGACTGAGTTCCTGCTCGCCAAGCTTGGGAACAACCCGAAAGCCATTCTGCCCGCGATCGTCGCGCCGACGTCTCTTTCGGCGCTGCCGGTCGAAATGACCGAAGAGTACCAGCAGGTCGATCTGACGACGGGGACGCGCGCCGTCGCCTTTAACGTCACGCTGCCTGGCGGCGACAAAGCCTCCACCATCGCGTTCTCCGAGGAAGGCTTGCGGCGCCTCAAGGCCGGGATCATGCGCTTCCGGGTCGACGCCGGCAATTTCGAATGGCCGCCCGCCAACGATCCGGACCGCTCGCCCTACAGGGGCCTCAAGCCGCTCGAGGCCGAAGACGCCGGCATTTTCTTCGGACGCGACGCGCCCGTCATCGAAGCGCTGGGCCGGCTACGGGAGATGCGGGAAGGCGCCCCGCCACGGCTGCTCGCCATCCTCGGAGCGTCGGGCGCCGGAAAGTCTTCATTCCTGCGGGCAGGCCTGCTCCCGCATCTCAAACGCGACGACCGGCATTTCCTCCCGCTTCCGGTCATCAGGCCCTACCGCGCCGTCGTCTCGGGCGAGACGGGCTTTCTCGCCGCGCTCGAAGGCGCGTGCCGGGCGAGCGACCTCGCCAAGACCCGCGCAGAACTGAGGGCGATGATCGAGGCAGGGGCCGCCGGGCTCCGGCCCCTTCTTCAAGCACTCATCGACAGAGCAACCCCGCCTCCGGATCAGGAGGCCAAAGACGCGCCGCCCAAGCCGCCCATGCTCGTCCTCTTGATCGACCAGGGTGAGGAACTGTTCCTGGCCGAGGGGCAAAAGGGGCCGAGCCGTTCCTGGCGGCGCTGCGCAGCCTCTTGACCTCGGACGCCCCCGCCGTCACGGCGTTGTTCACGATTCGCTCCGACAACTACGAACGCCTGCAAGTCGCCAAGGCTCTGGAAGGCGTCGAACAACAAACCTTCAGCCTGTCCACGATGCCGAAAGGAGCCTACGCGGAGGTGATCAAGGGACCGCCCAGGCGTCTCGACGGGACCCCGCGCGCGCTCAAGATCGAAGAGAGCCTCGTCGCGCAATTGCTCGCCGATATCGAGGGCGGGGGCGGCAAAGACGCGCTGCCGCTGCTGGCTTTCATACTGGAGCGGCTCTATGTCGAGTATGGCGCCGGCGGCAATCTCCAGCTTTCCCAGTACCTGAAGCTCGGCGGCATTCACGGCTCGATCGAGGCCGCGGTTGAGCGCGCGCTGGCGGCGGCCGATGCAGACCCCACGATTCCGAAGGACAGAACGGCGCGTCTCGCGCTCTTGCGCCGCGGCCTGATCCCGTGGATCGCGGGCATCGATCCCGAAAGCGGAGCGCCGCGCCGGAGGGTTGCGCGGATGTCCGAAATCCCCCCCGAGGCGGCGCCGCTGATCCAACTGCTTGTCGAGGAGCGGCTGCTGGCGACCGACACGGAAGCGATCAAGGACGCTGCGAGGGGCGTAGAAAGCCGGGTCGTCACCATTGAGCCGGCCCACGAGGCGCTGCTCCGGAATTGGGACGAGCTGCAGATATGGCTGATGGAGGACCGGGAGCTTCTCATCTCCATGGACAGCGTCAAGCAGGCGGCGCACGACTGGCAGAAGAACCAAAGGGGCGACGCTTGGCTCACGCACAAGGCGGACCGGCTCAAAGCGGCTGAGCAACTCTTCGGGCGGCAGGATCTCGCGGCCGGCCTGGAGCCGATGGATCGAGACTACCTCACGGCGTGCGCGAACGCAGAGACGGCGGCGAGACGCAGAACCCGGCATATGCTGGAGGCTGTCGGCGTGCTGGCGTTTTTTGTCGTGATGGGCGCGGTCGGCTGGCTCAACCAGTCCTACCTCAAGGACCGGGTCCACTGGATCACGGTGGTGCGGCCTTACATGATGACTGAGGTGCGGCCCTACGTGCTGACCGCGGAGGCAGAGCGCACGCTCAAGCCCGGCGCGAGTTTCCGCGAATGCTCCAAGGACACGTTCTGTCCGGAGATGATCGTCGTGCCGGCCGGCGAATTCACGATGGGCTCGCCTGCGACGGAACAGGGCCGCTACCCCAACGAGGGCCCGCAGCGCAAAGTCACGATCGGAAGTCCCTTCGCGGTTTCCAAGTTCGACGTCACCTTCGACGACTGGGACGCCTGCGTGTCGGTCGGGGGCTGCCCTGAAGTCGATGACCTGACCTACGGACGCGGAGCAAAGCCCTTGATCAATGTGACTTGGCCGCAAGCCAAGCAATATGTCGCTTGGCTCGCAGAGATGACCGGCAAGCCGTACCGCCTGCTTACCGAGGCGGAATGGGAATACGCGGCTCGCGCGGGCGCGATGACGGCTTATTCATGGGGCGATGAGATTGGCCAGGGAAAGGCCAATTGTTATGGGTGCGGCAGCAAGTGGGACAGAGTCGAGACCTCGCCGGCCGGAACATTCCGGCCCAACGGGTTCGGCCTCTACGACATGGCGGGCGACGTCTGGCAATGGGTTGAGGAATGCCGTCATGGCGACTACGAGGGGCGCCGGCCGACAGCTCGGAGTGGACCGGCGGAGATTGTGCTCAACATGTCGTCCGCGGCGGTTCCTGGCTCGTGAAGCCGCGGTTTGTTCGCGCGGCGATGCGGGGCGAGTTTCCCGCCGACGATCACAACAGCGATATCGGGTTCCGGGTCGCCCGCACGCTGGCCCCGTAAAGCTCGACTACGGGATCGATGAACCTCATTCAGTCGCTTGCGCCAAAGACCGGGCTGCCGAAACAATAGGTCAGGCCGATACGCACGACGTCCAGGGTCTGCTCAATTCCATGGTAGGGATAAGTGGGATCGGAGAAATTCTTGTGGCCCCAATCATATTTGCGAAACTCGGCAAACGCCGAGATGTTGTTCGTGAACTTCCATTCGACTCCGCCGCCGATGTCCCAGCCCGATTGCCAGGACGAGTAGGACAGGGACGAATACGACCAGATGGGCTCGACCGTATGTTTGATGTCGCCCGTGGAGAAGCCCCCGATCCCGTAAATGAGCGCCGGGCCGAGGGTGACGCCGGCGCGCGCGTCGATCGAGGCAAATCCGTCGATATTGGCGCTCACATGGTGGGGATAGGCATAGGCTTGGCCTTTGGCGTTGGCGAAATCGTACCCGGCCTGCGCGCCGAGAACGAATGATCCGATCCGGTAGTTGTAGCCGACGTTCCCGCCGCCAAAGACCCCGGTGTCGCCGAACCCCTTGTTCCACGGACCGACGTAGACGATCGTACCGTCCCAGGCGTATCCGCCCTCAAGCGAGGCGTAAAATCCCGTCCAGGATCTTTCTAAATGCGGGACGGACCCGCCCATTTCGGCCCCGGCGCAGCAGCCCGCCCAGGCAAAAGGCGTGAAACTGTTGACCGGGGGCGAACCCTTGCTGACGAAATAGGGGAACGGAACGCCGGCATATGTCGTGATCGGCCCCGTCCACCGAATCGGCGCATCGAAGCGCCCGTCGGCATGGACGGTGACAAAGGTTCCGGGCTGATCGAGGACGACGACGCCGCCCCTGTTTGTCGTGATGCTCAGCGCGCCATGCTCGAGCGCGACAATGATGTACCCGCTCTGGACCAGGAGATGAAACTCGGTGCCCGTGACGTGGATGGACCCGCTGGGCGTGGCGATTTCATAGTCCTTCGAGCTCTTCAAATTTATTTTGAATGCCAAGCAAATTGAGGTGGGGCATGTAGGAACGATATGACAGTTGTCAACTACTATAAGATAATATATATCGCTGTACATTGAGAGTAGTTTCGGTATTGTTTTGGCTTATCGTCCCAATTCGTAGCAACAGGCATGTCCGACGATCCCCTAGACGCCATGAAAGCCCGCTGGAACCATATCCAGGGCACTCTGTTTCCTTGGCTGCGCGAGGAAGTCGACCCAATGACCGAAGCGCTTGGGCGTCTCGTCACGACCCTCGACGTGATCGGCCTCGAAGCCTTCGTTCCCGAGCCGCCGCGCGGCCCCGGCCGCCCGCCCGAGGATCGGCGCGCCCTTGCCAGGGCCTTCGTCGCCAAGGCGATGCTGGGCATTCCCACCACTTCCGCTTTGATCGAGCAACTCGCCGTCGACAAGTCGCTGCGGCGTATCCTTCGTTGGGAGCGACGCTCGCAAGTGCCCTCAGAAGCCACGTTCTCTCGCGCCTTCGCGGAGTTCGCGCAGGGCGATCTGCCCGACAAAATGCACGCGGCGCTGATCGAGCGCTCGCTCGGCGGGCGCATCGTCGGCGTGATCGCCCGCGACGCCACCGAGATCGAGGCGCGCGAGAAGCCGGCGGCGAAAGAGGCCAGCGACAAGAAGGACGATCCGCCGTCCGATGGCGCTCAGCCGCCGCGCAAGCGCGGACGCCCGCGCAAGGACGAGCAACGGCCAAAGCCCGAGCCGACGCGGCTGGAGCGACAAACCTCACAGAACGTCAACCAAATGCTCGCCGAACTGCCCACCGCCTGCGATGTCGGCTCCAAGAAAAACAGCAAGGGCTACAAGGAAACCTCGATCAGCTACAAGCTGCATATCGACGTCGCTTGACGGCCAGATCCCCGTCTCCTGCGTGCTGACTTCGGCCTCCGTTCACGACAGTCAGGTCGCCATTCCCTTGATGACCATGACCGGCGCGCGGGTTTCCTATCTCTACTGATCTCATGGACGCCGCCTACGACGCCGCCGCCATTCATGACCACAGCCGCACGCTCGGCCACGCGCCGATCATCGACCGCAACTTTCGCGCCCAGCATCGAGGTCAAGGCCGAATGGGAACGGGAGGTCGACAGGATGAAGTTCATCCACATGCCCGACGCAAATGACGTCATCTATGATTTCCGCACCATGGTCGAACGCGTCAATGCTCGATTGAAGGACGAATTCGGCGCCAGGTTCCTGCGCGTGCGCAGCTCGATCAAGGTCAAATGCCACCTCATGTTCGGCATCGTCGCGCTCGCCGCCGATCAAATCCTCCGCGTCACCAGCTTCAGGCCAGCGCCAGCCTGAGCCGCCGGCGCCCGCAATCCAAAACCACGGGAAATTCCTCGCCCTCAGGGAATTCTGCAAGAGGCTCCTTCTTGTCCTGCGAGCCGGTCACAAATCTGAACACGCCGCGACTGGCCTCGATTTGAACCCTGCCGGTGCCGCGATCCGGATTGTAGACGAATCGATCAATCGTCACTTCCGACATTGGGCCGACGCCAAGATGGGTGCTGTCGAGGAAGACAAGTTGGGTCTGGCTTGCGTCGCCCGTATGCACGCGCTCGTTCTGAAACACCGAGCCGCCGGGCGATATCAACTGCATTTTCCGGTTGAGGGTTCCCTCGACTTGATTTTGCACACTTGCCGCATTGCCGACACGGGACGGCTCAGCAAGCCCCGCCGTGCCGCAAAATGCGGAAAGGATTGAAATTGCTGCAATACAATAGCGACTAGTGAACACTGTCCACCCAGTATTTCGTGCCGCGAGTGCTCAATCGCTAACCTCAGATGGATCCGTCCCCTGGATTCCGGAGCGAAGCGCAACGCGCTTAGGAGAAGCGGATTTGAACGTCCTTTCCAAGCTCAGCAATCAAGGCTTGGAATGGCGTCTTGAACCCGAGGCATTTACGGGGCGTGAGGTTGGTCGTGAGGACGATCTCCTGGATTTCCTGGTCGGATGTCCGGTCGATATCCAGGTGGCGCGGCAGCCATCGACGTAAGCGTCCATTGGCGTTTTCGATGCCGCCTTTTTGCCATGAGGCATAAGCGTCGCAGAACCAGGTCGTCATGTCGCGCATGGTCCTGAGCAGGCCGTGCTGGGCGAAGGCGGTGTCGTTGTCGAAAGTGATTGATCTTCGCAGATGAGGATCGATGCGGCCGAACACCGCGAGCATCGCTGAGATGGTTTCTGCGGCGGTTTTCCACGTGAGCCGCGCGGCGAGCGTGACCCGTGACTTACGCTCATGCAAGACGAGCACAGGCCGTGTGCATTTGCAGATGATGAGGTCGCCCTCCCAATGGCCGGCCTCGCCGCGGCTTTCAATGGTCTTCGGACGATCATGGATCGACGCTCGATCCTTGATGGTGTCGCGCGAGGCTCTGGCGCGACGCGGGCGACGGCGTTTGTGGCGACGCGTCAGATAACGCCACAAGGCCTCGGCCTTCTGTGCGGTCCGATAGATGAAGGCGTAGATTGTCTCGCAGCCGATGGCCCGCAGCCGCGGTTCGTTCCCGGATTTCAACCAGCCGGAGATCTGCTCGGGCGTCCATCCCTCGGCGAGCCGGTCACCCACGAACAGACGTAAAGCGGCCTCTCGTTCGAGGATCGCTTCACGCCGCCTGCGCAATTGATAGGCTCCGGCGGCGTGAAGCGGCGAATACCCGCCCGAGGGGAGTGCGTTCCGCTGCAGCTCCCTGGAGATGGTTGTTTTCGCTCGACAGAGCGCCCGGGCAATGGCCCCCATCGACCGCCCCGCGGCCCGCAAAATGCCGATCTGGTCTCTTTCGTCCTCGACTGCGAATTATCGCATGGCAACACTCCCTTGCCAAAGTAGTGCTAACGTCTTGAACAACCTTGCCGATAGCAAATCGGCGGGGGATGTTGCACTTCGCGTCAGAACTCAGGGTCCTCACCATCCAAGGGAATGGTTGGACCTTCTGCATCTGCCTGACGATCAAGACTTGAAAGTCTGGTGCAGGACTCCCAGAACAACATGTTACCTGGTTTTTACCGAATGTCCGCGCATCCAATCAAGCAAGCTCTTTTTTTGCCAATACAATCGACTACAACCATCGCTTGCATTTGGAAGGCCTTTATGACGCAAAAGCATTTCGGCGCGAAACCTAAGGCGGGCGGTTCCATTGGATTTAGCTTACCCGTGTTCGCCCTGTCGTCGCCGCCGTAAGGTTTGACCGCCCGATCGCAAACCGAAAGGCGCTTCGTCGCCTTGGCCCGTAAGATCGCGGAATCCCGCCGTTCACCTATTCGCCGGGCGCGCTAGCCTTCCGCAGGCTTGAGCCGGCAGGCTGATCTGAGGCCGCGGAGGATGGTTGCCGCCGGCGCAGGCGCCGCTCCACCGAGCACTCGCCTCCGCGCCCACCCAATCGAGGAGCAGCAGTACGAGTCGGCTGGCGAAAGTCTCCGCAATCTTGACCGCGATCGTGCTGATGGCGGGCGCGACAGGCGCGCGACCACGGTCGTTCATTCTACCGACGGTGCGCTGACCCAGGCGAACGGCAAAATGACCGGCGCGGGCTCGGGCCAAGGCGTCTTTCCCGTTGCGGTCGGCGACGCTGCGCCGTTGGCCGGCAAGTCCTTCGTCCATTCGGTCGAGACGACCGGCTACAACGGTTTACGCTTGACATGACGGTGGAATAGCGCGGCGGAGAAGCCTCGCGATCTCCCTTCTCCCGTTCTGGAGAAGGGTCGGGGAGAGCGGGAACAATTGCTTTGGTAAAACCGAAAGCTGTGTTACGATGACGGGATCGATCACGCGAAGATCGCAGCACGCGGACAGACAGCCGGTTGCCGGACAAGTCACATCGTACGGTTCGATAGCGTACTTAAGTGGAGAAAGGGCGGCGAGCGGGGCTAACCCTTCGCCCCTGCGAGTGCGATGGAAAAGTCACTGCAAACATTTGAAATCGCTCGAAAGGGCGATGGGAAAAGACAGCTCGGCTCAAGCCCCCGCCGCCTGCGGCCGCGCGGCAGGTGGCCAAGCGCCCCGCGGCTTGCTATCAGGCAAAACTCATCGAGGCTCGAATCGTCGTGCGCAAGGGCGCCGTCACACGCAAAACCAGGGAGACGAGCATCGAGGTCGCCATCGACCTCGATGGATCGGGCGCGTCCGACATTTCGACCGGCGTCGGCTTCTTCGACCATATGCTCGACCAGCTGGCGCGCCACTCGCTTTTCGATTTGACCATCCGCGCCAAGGGCGATCGCCACATCGACGATCACCACACGGTTGAAGACGTCGGCATCGCGCTTGGCCAGGCGTTGGCCGAGGCGCTCGACGACAAGCGGGGCCTGACCCGCTACGCAGACTGCCTCTTGGCCATGGACGAGACCCTGACGCGAGTCGCGCTCGACGTGTCCGGACGGCCGTTCCTCGCCTTCCGCACCGAATTCCCGACTGAGCGGATCGGCTCGTTCGACACCCAGCTCGTGCGCGAGTTCTTTCAGGCCTTCGCCGGCAACGCGGGCCTCACGCTGCACATCGAGACGCTGTACGGCACAAACAGCCACCACATCGCCGAATTCGAGCTTCAAGGGCGTGGCGCGGGCTTTGAAGGCGGCGGTCGCCATCGATCCGCGTCAGCCCGATGAGGTGCCTTCGACCAAGGGCGCCCTCTAGGCGGCATGCGATGACCGTCGCCATCATCGACTACGGCTCGGGCAACCTTCATTCGGCCCAGAAGGCGTTCGAGCGCGCCGCGCGCGAGGCCGGCATGACCCGCAAGATCCAGGTCACGTCGCGGCCCGAAGACCTGCGCGCCGCCGACCACGTGGTGCTGCCGGGCGTCGGCGCCTTCGCCGACTGCCGGCGCGGGCTCGATCGCGTCGGCGGCATGGCCGCTGCGCTGGAAGAGGCGGTGCTGAGAGAGGGCAAACCGTTCCTGGGGATCTGTGTCGGCGCACAACTGCTCGCGACGCGTGGGCTCGAGCACGAAGTCGTGGCGGGCCTCAACTGGATCGAGGGCGACGTCGCCTCGATCAAGCCGAACGATCCGGCGCTCAAAATTCCCCACATGGGCTGGAACACCCTCGACGTGCAGCGCCCTCATGCCGTCCTCGCCGGCATTCGGACTGGGCCCAGCGGGCTGCACGCCTATTTTGTCCACTCCTACCAGCTCTATGCGGCGAACCCTGCGAGCGTCGTCGCGACCGCCGACTACGGCGGTCCGGTGACGGCGGTCGTCGCGCGCGACAATATCGTCGGCACGCAGTTCCACCCGGAGAAGAGCCAGACCCTCGGCCTCATGCTGATCGCTAATTTTCTTAAGTGGCGCCCGTGATTCTCTTTCCGGCCATCGACCTCAAGAACGGCGAATGCGTCCGGCTTCTGCGCGGCGACATGACGCAGGCGACCGTCTTCAACGCGGACCCCGCTGCGCAGGCACGGGCGTTCGCCGAGCAGGGATTCGAATATCTTCATGTCGTCGATCTCGACGGCGCGTTCGCCGGCGAGCCCGTCAACGCCGAAGCGGTCAGGCGCATCCTTTCCGCAGTCTCGATCAAGATGCAGCTCGGCGGTGGCGTGCGCGACATGAAGACGGTGCGCGGCTGGCTTGAGAGCGCCGTCACCCGCGTCATCATCGGGACCGCCGCGGTGCGCGACCCCGACTTCGTGCGCGAGGCGGCGCGGCTTTACCCCGGCCGGATCGCGGTCGGGATCGACGCGCGCGAGGGCCGCGTCGCGATCGAGGGCTGGGCCAAGACCTCCAACATTTCTGCGCTCGATCTCGGCCGCCGCTTCGAGGACGCGGGCGTCGCGGCCATCATCTATACGGACGTCGCGCGCGACGGCGCGCTTGCCGGGCTCAACATCGCGGGCACGGTCGCGCTCGCCGAGGCGCTCACGATCCCGGTCATTGCCTCGGGCGGCCTGGCCTCGATCGAGGACGTCGGGCGGCTGACCGAGCCCGATTGCGCCCGCCTCGCTGGCGCGATCGCGGGCCGCGCGCTCTATGACGGGCGGCTCGATCCACGCGAGGCGCTGGCGCTTTTGCGCGGACGCGACGCCCGCCGAGCGGAGGGAGCGATCCCATGACCCTCAAGGCGCGCGTCATTCCCTGCCTCGACGTCAAGGACGGCCGCGTCGTCAAGGGCGTCAACTTCGTCAATCTGCGCGACGCCGGCGATCCGGTCGAAAGCGCGATCGCCTACGACCGAGCGGGCGCGGACGAACTCTGCTTTCTCGACATCACCGCGAGCCACGAAAACCGCGGGATCCTGCTCGACGTCGTGGGACGCACCGCGGAAGTCTGCTTCATGCCGCTCACGGTCGGCGGGGGCATCCGCACCACCGACGACATCCGCAACCTTCTGCTCGCCGGCGCCGACAAGGCCTCGATCAATTCGGCCGCCGTCGCTGACCGCGGGTTCGTGCGCCAGGCGGCTGAGAAATTCGGCAGCCAATGCGTCGTGGTCGCCATCGACGCCAAACGGGTCTCGGCGCCGGGCGAGCCGGTGCGATGGGAAATCTTCACCCACGGCGGGCGGCGGCCGACCGGCATCGAGGCGATCGGCTACGCCCGCGAGGTCGCCGAGCTCGGCGCCGGCGAAATCCTTCTGACCTCGATGGATCGCGACGGCTCGAAGCAGGGGTTCGATCTCGAGCTCACGCGCGCCGTCGCGGACGCGGTGTCGATCCCGGTCATTGCATCGGGTGGCGTCGGCAATCTCGATCACCTCGTCGCCGGGGTCAGCCAAGGCCACGCGAACGCCGTCCTGGCCGCGTCGATTTTCCACTTCGGCGAATATACAATCCGAGAAGCGAAGGCGCGCATGGCCGAGGCCGGCATCGCGATGCGGATGGATTGACCCCGGCCGACCCATGCTATCCGCTTCGGGCGCTATCTTCGTCGGCCCCCTGGGAGTGCCCTGATGTCTTTTGCGCCCGACAAAACGCATTTCGGCGAACGCGCCGTTGGCATTGACCAAAAGCAGGGCCTGGTCGACGAGGTGTTCCACAAGGTGGCCGACCGTTACGACGTGATGAACGATCTGATGTCGTTCGGCCTGCACCGCGTCTGGAAGGATATCCTCGTCGCCAAGGCGCATCCCTCGACTTCGCGCCCCTTTGCCCATCTCGATGTCGCCGGCGGCACGGGCGACGTCGCCTTCAGGGTCGCCCGTGCTGGCGGTCCGCGGACCAAGGTGACGGTGGCCGACATCAACCCGGATATGCTGCGCGTCGGCGCCGAGCGCGCGCGTCGGCGCCGCCTCGACGAGCGCGTGACCTTTCTTGAAGCCAATGCGGAGGCATTGCCTTTGCCGGATCGGCGGTTCGACGCCTACACGATCGCCTTCGGCATCCGCAACGTGCCGCGCATGGAAGGGGCGCTTGCGGAAGCCTACCGGGTGCTGAAGCGCGGCGGGCGGTTCCTTTGCCTCGAATTTTCCCGCGTCGACCTGCCGGTGCTCGACCGCGTCTACGACGCCTATTCCTTTGCGGCCATCCCGGCGATGGGGAAGGTCGTCGTTGGCGACGGGGCGCCCTATCGCTATCTCGTTGAGTTGATTCGCACGTTTCCCTCGCCCGACCTCTTCGCCGAGATGATCGCAGCCGCTGGCTTCGCCCGCGTCGACTACACACGCCTCAGCGGCGGAGTCGTCGCCATCCACTCGGCCTGGAAGCTCTGATTGATGTCGATTCTCGCCGCGTTTGGCCACAGCCTGAGGCTCGCGCGCGCCGGTTTCGTCTTCGCCCGCGAGGGAGCCTTCGTCGGCGTCGATCCGATGCTTCTCCCGCCGGTCGCCCGCCTCCCGCTCGCGCTCGCCAATCTGATCGCCAAGCGCAATGTTGAAGGGCTTTCCGGTCTCTCCCGCGCAGTCGACCGGCTCGGCCCCTCCTACGTGAAGCTGGGGCAGTTCCTGTCGACGCGGCCAGATATCGTTGGACCCAAAGTCGCGATCGAACTCGAGAGCCTGCAGGACCGGGTCGCGCCGATGAGCCGAGACGTGGCCGTCGGCATCATCGAGGCGGGGTTCGGCGCGAAAATCGATACCCTGTTTGCAAGCTTCGGTGAGCCGGTCGCCGCCGCGTCGATCGCCCAGGTGCACCGCGCCACTGTCAGGACGGAGGAAGGCGAGAAGCCCGTCGCGGTGAAAGTTCTGCGCGCAGGCGTCGAGCGCCGTTTAGCGCGTGATCTGGCGGACATGTTCTTTGCCGCGCGGCTGGCGGAGCGCGCTTCGCCCGAAGTTCGGCGCCTGCGCCCGGTTCAGGTCGTCGAGACGCTGGCGCGGTCCGTGCGGATGGAGATGGATTTCCGGCTCGAGGCCGCCGCCGCCTCGGAATACGCCGAGAATTCGCGCGAGGACCCCGAAATCCGCGCGCCGGCGGTCGATTGGGATCGCACGACGCGCCAAGTGATGACAATGGAATGGATCGACGGCGTGCCCCTCGCCGATCCCGAGCGCCTCGCTGCGCTGGGCTTCGACCCGAGGGGGCTCGCGAGGGCGCTTATCCAGAGCTTCTTGCGACACGCGTTGCGCGATGGGTTTTTCCACGCCGACATGCATCAGGGAAATTTCTTCGTCGACGAGGATGGCCGCATCGTCGCCGTCGATTTCGGAATCATGGGGCGGCTGGGGCGCAAGGAGCGCCGGTTCCTCGCCGAGATATTGTTCGGCTTCATCCGCCGCGACTACCAGCGCGTCGCCGAGGTCCATTTCGAGGCCGGCTACGTCCCGCACGTACACCGGGTGGAGGATTTCGCCCAAGCGATCAGGGCCATCGGCGAACCGATCCATTCGCGCACCGCCGATCAGATCTCGATGGCGAAGCTTCTGACGCTGCTCTTTGACATCACCGCCCTGTTCGACATGACGACGCGGGTCGAACTGGTGATGCTGCAAAAGACGATGGTGGTCGTCGAGGGCGTCGCTCGAAAGCTCGACCCACATCTGAACATGTGGTCGACGTCGGAGCCGGTGGTGGGCGCGTGGATCGCGGAAAACCTCGGACCGCGGGAGCGCATCGAAGACATCGCACGAAAGCTTTCCTCGGTCGCAGGATTCCTCGCGGAGGCGCCGCGCCGTCTGGATGAGCTCGCCAACCTGCTTGACGCCAGCGCCCGGATCCAGGCGGAATTTTCTCCCGCCAATCGGAGGCGCGCGGAGCGCGTCGTCATGTGGGGCGCCGTTTTTCTCCTCTTCTTGATTGCCCTTTATCTATGGCGTCGGTAGAAATATCCGCGCCAATCGCGCTTGGAACGCAGTTGGGGCCGGCGAAGTGAACGCGAAACCCATCGACTTCCGCAGCGTGGGCTTCGGCCCATGACCGCCATACCGCTGTCCAGCGCTCGTATTCTCCTCGTCGTCGGGGGAGGCATCGCGGCATATAAGTCGCTGGAGCTGATCCGGCGGCTCCGCGATCGCGGGACGACCGTGCGCGTCGTCCTGACGGCGGCGGCGAAACATTTCATCACGCCCCTGTCCGCCGCCACGCTCAGCGGGGAGCCCGTCCGCGACGACCTCTTCAGCCTGACGGACGAGTTGCTGATCGGCCATATCGAACTGTCGCGCGCCGCCGATCTCGTCGTGGTCGCGCCGGCGACGGCCAATCTTCTTGCCCGCATGGCCGGAGGCCTCGCCGACGATCTGGCGACCACCTTGCTGCTGGCGACCGACAAACGCGCCCTCGTTGCTCCCGCGATGAACGTTAGGATGTGGGAACATCCGGCGACACAGCGCAACATCGAGCGGCTGAAAGCCGATGGCGTCCTGTTCCTGGGTCCTGAGGCCGGGCCGATGGCCTGCGGCGAATTCGGTCCAGGTCGGCTTGCGGAGCCTCCGGCGATCATCGAGGCGATCGAACGGGCGCTCGCGGCTGGCGCAACGCTCGATGATTGGCGCCCGGGCGGCCGGGGGCCCCTGAGCGGGCGGCATGTTATCGTCACGTCGGGCCCGACATATGAGCCGATCGACCCGGTCCGGTTCTTGGGCAACCGGTCTTCAGGCCGGCAGGGCCATGCAATTGCGCAAGCAGCCGTTGGCGCTGGTGCAAAGGTGACGCTCGTTTCCGGGCCGGTTTCGTTGCCCGATCCGATCGGCGCGACCGTGATTCATGTCGAAACTGCGTTGGAAATGCGGGCTGCAGTCGAGGCGGCATTGCCCGCGGACGCCTTTATCGGCGCAGCCGCGGTTGCAGACTGGCGGGTCGAAAATCAAGCCGGCGCCAAGATCAAGAAAGGGGAGTGGGGTTCGCCGACGCTCCACCTTGTAGAAAACCCAGATATACTCGCTGAAATCTGTAATGACAAAGCTTCACGGCCCGCCGTCGTGATTGGATTTGCAGCCGAGACCGAGAACCTTACCGCGAACGCGACGGCCAAATTACACCGCAAGGGCTGCGATTTAATCGTCGCCAATAGCGTGGCCAAGGGCGCGCTCACCTTTGGGAGCGAAACGAATCAAGTCCAGCTCATTGGCGCCAACGGGGCAGAGTTGTGGCCGTCAATGAGCAAGGCGGACGTTGCCGACAGAATTGTGCGTCGCCTCGCTCTCGAACTGGCGAAACGCCAATGATCACGATTGTTTGCAATCAGATGCCCCATGCCGAGGGCTTGCAATTGCCGTCCTATGGGAGTGAAGATGCGTCCGGGATGGACCTCATGGCCGCATTGCCGGTCGACGCCGAGGTCGTCCTCGGTCCCGGCGAGCGGGCATTGATCCCGACCGGGCTGGCGATTGAGTTGCCTAAGGGTTTTGAGGCGCAGATCCGTCCCCGCTCGGGACTGGCCTTCCACGATGGAGTAACGGTTCTCAACAGTCCAGGAACGGTCGACGCAGATTATCGTGGAGAAATCGGCGTCATACTGATCAATTTTGGAAAGAAGCCATTTGCGGTTCGGCGCGGCGCGCGAATAGCGCAACTCGTCGTTTGTTCCGTGGAACGCGTGGCTCTGATTGCGAGCGCGCGGCTCACTTCGAGCGCTCGAGGCTCAAGCGGATTTGGCTCCACCGGGCGCTCATCCGAGGAGGTATGAGATGAACCTGTTGTCGCGACGGAGCGTTCTCGCCATCGCCGCCGTTGTCGATGTCGCGCTGCATTCGCGGTCTTCGCCTGTTGCGGCGAAGGCCTTGGCGGCGCGCCACAAACTGCCCCCCCGTCACTTGGAGACTTTGCTCCAGGGACTCGTTCACGCCAAGATTCTCAAGGGCGTGCGCGGACCGCGAGGAGGCTATGAGCTCGCGCGCGAGCGCCGGCGAATTACTGTCGGGGAAATCGTGCGCACCGCGATGTCGTTGAGCACGGCGGATCCGGACGATCTCGGAGCCAATTCGCTCCTGCTCGAGCGCGTGATCGATCCCGCAGTCCGCAAGGCCGGCGAGACGTTCCTCGCCAATCTCGACTTCGATCACGGTCGAAGCCATGTGCGACCAGGCCGAGCAGGCTCACGTTCTCGACGACGAAAAGTCCACCGGGGATTTTGCTATCTGACGCTGATATTTACAGCGTTATATAGATGCGATCCGGGAAAAGTGGTAACGTCTGGCCGTGCTGACGAAGCCGGCCCGACGGCCATTCTGGAGAAGCCTGCGATGACGACGACGGAGGGCGCACAGCGAGCGCCAGGCCGAGGCAAAGTTTACGCCTCGATCACGGACACGATCGGCGACACGCCGCTCGTCGCCATGGATCGGATCGGCAAGGAAAAAGGCGTCTTCGCGCGCCTTCTGGGAAAACTCGAGTTCTTCAACCCGATCGGAAGCGTCAAGGACCGCATCGGCGTCGCGATGATCGACGCTCTCGAGGCCCAGGGCAAGATTGCTCCGGGCCGGGGGATTCTGGTCGAGCCGACATCGGGCAATACCGGCATTGCGCTCGCGTTCGTGGCGGCGGCTCGCGGCTACAAGCTCATGCTCGTCATGCCGGAATTGATGTCCATCGAGCGGCGCAAGATGCTCGCCTTGCTGGGCGCGGAACTGGTTCTCACGCCGGCCGCGCAAGGCATGAAGGGCGCGATCGCCAAGGCGAACGAGATCATCGCCTCGACGCCGGGAGCGGTCATGCCGCAGCAGTTCGAAAACCCAGCCAATCCTGAGATCCATCGTCGCACGACCGCCGAGGAAATCTGGAACGACACGCACGGCGCAGTCGATATCGTCGTGTCGGGAGTTGGGACCGGAGGAACGATCACCGGCGTTGGCGAAGTTCTGAAGGGCCGGAAGCCGAGCGTGCGCATGGTTGCGGTCGAACCGGAGGACTTGCCCGTTCTTTCCGGCGGCGCGCCGGGGCCGCACAAGATCCAGGGAATTGGCGCGGGCTTCGTGCCGGCGATTTTGGACCGCAGCGTGATCGACGAGATCATCGCGGTCGGCAACCAGACAGCGTTCGACACGGCGCGGCTGGTGGCGCGGATCGAGGGCATTCCCGTTGGCATTTCGTCCGGCGCCGCGGTCGCGGCCGCGATCGACGTCGGCCGTCGGCCGGAGAATGCAGGCAAGACGATCGTCGTCATCATTCCCTCGTTCGCCGAGCGCTATCTCTCGACCGCGCTGTTCGAGGGGCTCTAGACCGGGCGCGACAACAAGGCCGGAGCAGAACGGCCTTGCCGCTTTGGCCGCTCAATTCGCCGTAGGGGCGAAAACGCGAAGCCGCCTGCCGCCCGGATCGAGCGCGACGAACGTGTAGCCGAACTCCATTGTGATCGGGGCTTGGGCAATGGCGACCCCCCGCGCGCGCCACTCCGCGAATAGCGCGTCGACCTCGGCGTCGTTCGCCGCGGTGAAGGCGATCTCGCCGCTGGCGTCGGCAGGCGGCGGTTTGACCCCGTCCCGCTTCCACAGACCCAGCATCAGACCGGGCGCGGCAGGAAGCATGGCGAAAGTCGGCGAAGATTTCGATCGCGCCGCGTCCCAGTATCGAGGCGTAGAACGTCTGACTGGCGGCGACATCGTCGACATAGACGAGAATGAAACTGACATCGGACATGGGATTGCCTCCGGGTTGACCCGGGACACCCTTAAGCGCGACGAGTGTCAGTTTCCGTCAGCAGCGGTTCCGCCGGCGGTCGGCGGCAGGAAGTAAGCCTCGACCGGTCCGGTCATTTTGATCAGGAGCGGGGCGCCCGTGCGATCGCCGGTCTTGCCGGCGGGCGCTCGGATCCAGTTTTCGCTAACGCAATATTCCTCGACGTCACGCCGCTTGACGCCCCGGAAACGAATGCCGACCCCGCGGGCAAGCGCCGCCTCGTCATAGAACGCGCTCGTTGGATCGACGCAGAGTTGATCGGGAGGAGAATTGGTCAACGGACGGGGGTCTCTCGGCGAGGTCCTCGCGGCGGGCCCGCGCCACTGCTTCAGGAACGGGCCCCGGGTTCAGCCGGCCAGGGCTTTGACGCGCTTGGTCAAGCGCGAGATCTTGCGTGAGGCCGCGTTCTTGTGAACGATGCCCTTCTGCGCGGCGCGCGCGAGACACGGCTCGGCTTCGCTCAGCGCCTCCGCCGCGGCCTTGGGGTCCTTGGAGGCGATCGCCTCCTCGACCTTGCGCACATAAGTTCGCATCTCGCTGCGGCGCGACTTGTTGACTGCGGTGCGTCGGATGGTCTGGCGGGCGGCTTTCTGGGCCGACTTCGTATTGGCCATAAACGGGGTTCCCTTGGGCGCGGCGTCGAGCGACGCAATCGCCTGAAAAACACATAAGGCCGGGTTTCGGCCCAGCCTGGATGGCGGGCTTATAAGTCCTTCCGCCGGAACCCGTCAACCACCGGTCGCCAATTTCCACGCGGAAGCGAAAGCCCCACCGGCGCCGACATGGTCTATCCTTTCAGCGGGACCGTCGCGCCGCGAAAGGAGAATCTTGGCGGCCGCTTCTCAGCGAAGGCCGCGCGTCCCTCGGCGAAATCCGGCCCCAGCGCCGCGGATTCCGTGAGCGCCCGATAGGCGGGCGTCTCGTAGGTCATGCCGGCGGAGATGCCGTCCACCGCGCGCTTGGCGCCGCGGATCGATGCCTGGCTGAGTTCCGCAAGGCCGCGCGCATATCCCAGGACCGTTTCCCCTAGGGCGGTCTCGACCCTTCGGTCGATTAGTCCGATGGCCAGCGCCTCCTCGGTCTCGATCCGCCGCCCGGTGAACAGAAGGTCCTTCGCCCGCGCCGGCCCGACCAGTTCGACGAGGCGTCGCGTCTCGGCGTGACCATATACAAGGCCGAGTTTCGCCGGCGTTACGGCGAGATAGGCGTCGGCCGCGCAAAAGCGCAAATCACAGGCCATCGCCAGTCCGAGTTCGCCGCCGACCGCGTTTCCCCGCAACACCGCGATCGTCGGGCGGTCGAGGTCGATCAGCGACTGAAGGCCGTCCTGAACGGCGTCGCCGTAATCGCGCGCGGCGGCTGCATCGCGATAAGCCATATCGAATTCCGCGATGTCGGCGCCGGCGCTGAAATCGCCGCCGGCGCCCTCGACCAAGGCGACGAGAACATCCTCGCGAGCTTCGATCGCCGCGCGGATCGCCGCCAGCGCGCGCCACATCGCGCGCGAGATCGCATTGCGGCGCTCGGGCCGGTTGAGGACGATGCGTGCGAAAGGCGGTTCGAAGTGGAGGGCGATGTCTGTCATGGGCGTCTTGTCAGCCGGCGAAGCCTGTGGCGTCTCTTTGAAGCATTTGCCGGACTGGAGCAAACCGGGATCCTGTCGTAGCTTCAATTTCGACGGGCGCGAGGGATCAAGGGATGACGAGCGGCGAGACCTATCCACGCGACATGGTCGGTTATGGCCGCACGCCTCCCTTCGCCGACTGGCCGATGAAGGCGCGCGTCGCAGTGCAGTTCGTCATCAATTACGAGGAAGGCGGCGAAAACAACATCCTGCATGGCGACGCGGCTTCCGAAGCGTTCTTGTCGGAAATCGTCGGCGCCGCGCCATGGCCGGGCATGCGGCACATGAACATGGAGTTGATTTACGAATACGGCTCCCGGGCCGGGTTCTGGCGCCTCCACCGCATGTTCACCGAGCGCTCCGTACCCGTCACGGTTTACGCAGTCGCGACGGCGATGGCGCGCAATGTCGAGGCGGTCGACGCCATGAACGAAGCCGGGTGGGAGATCGCCACGCACGGTTACAAGTGGATCGACTATCGCGATACGCCGCCCGAGGTCGAGGCGCGCCATATCGCCGAGGCGGTGCGGATCCATACCGAAGTCGCCGGCGCGCGGCCGCTCGGCTTCTATCAGGGCCGCTCGTCGCTCAACACCATCAGGCTCGGCATGGAGGAGGGCGGGTTCCTCTATTGCGCCGATTCCTATGCCGACGACCTGCCCTACTGGCTCGAAGGCCCGCGCGGCCCGCAGTTGATCACACCCTACACGCTCGATTCCAACGACATGCGGTTTGCGACGCCGCAGGGCTTCAACTCCGGCGACCAGTTCTACGCCTATCTCAGGGACTCGTTCGACACGCTCTACGCCGAAGGCGACGTCGCGCCCAAGATGCTTTCGGTCGGGCTGCACTGCCGCCTTGTCGGCCGCCCCGGCCGGGCCGCCGCGCTGGCGCGCTTCATCGATTACGTCTTGAGCCATGACCGCGTCTGGACGCCAACCCGGCTCGATATCGCACGCCATTGGATTCACCGGCGCGCGCCGCAAGGCGGCTGGACGCCTTCACGTCTCACTCGCACGCTGTTCGTCGAGCGCTTCGGCGGCGTCTACGAACATTCGCCCTGGATCGCGGCGGCGGCTTACGACGCGGGCCTCACGAGCGAGGCCGACACGGCCGGGGGCCTCGCAAAGGCGCTGGCCGCGGCGGCGGCGAGGGGAACGCGAGAGCAGAAGAAGGCGCTCATTCTCGCCCACCCCGACCTCGCCGGAAAGCTCGCCCAGGCGAAGACGCTGACCGCGGAATTGACTGGAGAGCAGGCGAGCGCCGGACTCGACCGGCTCACGCCCGACGAGCTCGCAAAGTTCACCGCGCTCAACGAGGCCTACCTCGCCCGCTTCGGCTTCCCATTCATCATGGCGGTCATGGGCAAGAGCAAAGCCGACATTCTGGCGAGCTTCCAGCGGCGCCTCGACAACGACCCCGGCGCCGAGGCCGCAGCAGCCCTGGCCGAGATCGACCGCATCGCCGCGCTGCGGCTCAAGGGCATCCTGCCGTGAGCGCGAGCGCGCGCATCATTCGCGGCCGGATTTTTTCGTTCACCGACGATCCGGCGACAACCGGATTGTCCGCGCGCCACTATCTCGATGACGGCGCGGTCCTCGTCCGGGACGGGCTGATCGAGGCAGTCGGCGAAGCGCGAGACGTTCTCGCCGGCGCTCCTGAAGGCGCGCCGGTCGACGATCATTCGGGCTCTCTCGTGATGCCCGGATTCATCGACGCCCATATCCATTACCCGCAAACCCAGGTGATCGGCTCCTACGGCGCGCAGCTCCTCGACTGGCTGCACAACTATACCTTCGTCGAGGAGCAGAAATTCGCCGATCCCGGTCATTGTGCGCGGATCGCAGAATTCTTTCTCGACGAACTGATCCGCTGCGGCACGACAACAGCGATGGTCTATTGCACGGTCCATCCGCAGTCGGTCGACGCGTTCTTCGCCGCCTCCGAACGGCTCGGCGCGCGGATGATCGCCGGAAAAACGATGATGGATCGCGATGCGCCCGACGCACTGAGAGACACGGCTCAGCGCGGCTACGACGAGAGCAAGGCGCTGATCGAGCGCTGGCGCGGACGCGGGCGGCTCGACTATGCGATCACGCCGCGCTTCGCCGTGACCTCAAGCCAGGGGCAACTGGAGGCCGCGGGCGCGCTGGCGCGCGAATTCCCGCACGCTTACGTCCAGACCCATCTCGACGAGAACGACGCCGAAATCGAGCTCGTGGCCAGGCTCTTTCCGGGCGCGCGAAACTATCTCGACGTCTATGACCGCGCTGGGCTGCTTGGGCCGCGCTCGGTCTTCGGGCACTGCATCCACCTCAAGGAGGCCGAAGTCGCCGCGCTCGCGGCGACCCGGTCAGTCGCGGCCTTCTGTCCGACCTCAAATCTGTTTCTAGGATCGGGCCTGTTCGATCAGGCGCGACTGGTCCGGGCGGGCGTCAGGGTCGCGCTCGCGACCGACGTCGGCGGCGGCACGAGCTATTCGATGCTGAGGACTGCCGCCGAGGGCTACAAGGTGCTGCAGCTCAATCGCCAATCCTGGCCGGCGGCGCAGGCCTTCTACCGGATGACCCTCGGCAACGCCCGCGCGCTTGGCCTCGACGACCGGATCGGCTCGATCGAAGCTGGAAAGGAAGCCGACCTCATCGTGCTCGATTCGCGGGCGACGCCGGCGATGGCGCATCGCATGGAGACGGCGAAGGGCGACCTAGACGCCGAACTCTTTGCGCTGATCGCGATGGGCGACGACCGCGCGGTGCGGCAGACCTATGTTGCTGGCGCGCCGGCCAAGTTTTGAGTCGCGGCCTCTGCATGGGTCGAGACTGACCGCGGCGACCATTTTCATCCTGCACAACAGGGAAAAAATGGGCCGTCACGCAGCTCCGCTCAGTCTGGACTGGAAAAAGGCCTTCCTTTTCAATACTTTCCGAAAAACCTCCGCCCAACGCGAGAGCGGAATAACAGGAAGACAATAGGGCGATAATTCGCCGTTATCAGGCAGGTAACAGGCGGGCGACAGCGAGCGAAAACAGGAGATACAACTCCCCGAATCTCTCACAGGCGGCGTTGGCGCTATGCGGCCTGCGCATCGGCTCGCCGGTGATACACGGGCGACATGTTTTCAGACCGTCACGTCGCCGCCGCGCATCCGCCAGCCGTTCATGCCGCCGGCGTAATGCTTGACGTCCTCACGCCCGCTCGCGCGCGCCCGGTTCAGCGCGTTGCGGGAGCGCGCGCCCGCCTGGCAGATAAGAATGAGCGGCCTGCCCGAAGGCAGCTCTTTGGGATCGAAGCGCGAGAGCGGCAAGTTCACGGCCTCCGGAATGTGCCCAGCGGCGAACTCATGCGGCTCCCGGACATCGACCACGGCGACGTCGCCGGCGTCGATCGCCTGGGCGAAGGCCTCGAATTCGATCGCGTCCGGGTCGGACGCCGCGGATTGGGAAAAGGGGTTCTTGAACATTTTTCCAACTCCTCGTGTCAGGCCGCATCCGCCCTGGCGGCGGCGAACCGAGTATAGGCGCCGAGACCGTGGGGGGCATACACCGCCGAAGGCTTCGCTCCCATATAGATCGCCATGCCGGGCGTTTCGAGGATTTCCTCGCGCGACGCGCCCCGCTCCACCGATCGAACGCGTTCTGGGCGGCGCTGGGCCCCGGCCGGGCGGACGGTCTGCTAAGCCCCCGCCTGCGGGCGCGCGCAGCCGTGCGCGCCCTTGCGCGCGCCGCCATCCGCCCATACATCCGGCGTTCGCCGTTTTGAAGGACGTCCGCCCATGTCAGAGACCGCCCGCGCGCCCGGATGGCACGCGACGACTATTCTGATGGTGCGGAAGGACGGCCGCGTCGTCATCGGTGGCGACGGGCAGGTCAGCATGGGCCAAACGGTCGTGAAGGCGAATGCCCGCAAGGTCAGGCGTCTGGCGAAGGGCGAGGTGATCGCCGGCTTTGCCGGCGCGACCGCCGACGCCTTCACTTTGTTCGAGCGGCTCGAGGCGAAACTTGAGCAATATCCGGGTCAGCTCGCGCGCGCCTGCGTCGAACTGGCGAAGGACTGGCGCACCGACCGCTATCTCCGCCGCCTCGAGGCAATGCTGCTGGTCGCCGACAAGAGCGCCGGATTCACGATCTCGGGCGTCGGCGATGTGCTCGAGCCCGAGGTCAGCGAGCATGGCTCGGCGATGGCGATCGGATCGGGCGGCAATTTCGCGCTCGCCGCCGCCCTGGCGTTGATGCCGATGCCGCTCGAGGCCGAGGAGATCGTGCGCCGCTCGATGCGGATCGCCGCCGACATCTGCGTCTACACCAACGCCAATCTGATCGTCGAAAGCCTCTAAATTCATGTCGGATCTCAGCCCCCGCGAAATCGTGTCCGAACTCGACCGCTATATCGTTGGCCAAGCCGAGGCCAAGCGAGCCGTCGCGATCGCGCTTCGCAACCGCTGGCGGCGGCTGCGCCTCACCTCGCCCATGCGCGAAGAGGTGATGCCCAAGAACATCTTGATGATCGGTCCGACCGGCTGCGGCAAAACCGAGATCGCACGCCGGCTTGCGAAGCTCGCTGGCGCGCCCTTCCTCAAGGTCGAAGCGACCAAATTTACCGAGGTCGGCTATGTCGGTCGGGACGTCGAGCAGATCATCCGCGACCTCATCGAGATCGCCATCGGGCTGGTGAAGAGCCGCAAGCGCAAGGACATCGAAGCCAAAGCCGAGCTTGCCGCCGAGGAACGGGTCCTCGACGCGCTGGTCGGGCCGGCGTCGTCGCCGGGGACGCGAGAAGCCTTTCGCCGCAAGCTCCATGCCGGCGAGCTCACCGACAAAGAAATCGAGGTCGAGCTGCCGCAGAGCGGCTCGGGCGTGCCGATGTTCGAGCTTCCCAATATGCCCGGCGCCTCGATCGGCGCGATCAACATCGCCGACATCTTCGGCAAGAGCCAGCGCACGAAGCCCAAACGTACGACGGTCGGCGAGGCGCATGAGCCGCTGGTCGCCGCCGAGGCCGAGAAGCTGCTCGATCAGGAGGCGATCGTGCGCGAAGCGATCAACGAGGTCGAAAGCAACGGCATTGTCTTTCTGGACGAGATCGACAAAATCGTCGCCCGCGACGGCCGCGGCGGCGCCGACGTTTCGCGCGAGGGCGTGCAGCGCGATCTCCTTCCGCTGATCGAGGGAACGACGGTGGCGACCAAGCACGGCGCGATCAAGACCGATCACATCCTGTTCGTCGCCTCCGGCGCGTTCCATATTTCGCGACCGTCCGACCTGCTGCCGGAACTGCAAGGCCGCCTGCCCATTCGCGTCGAGCTCAAATCCCTGACCGAAGAGGATTTCAGGCGCATTCTCACCGACACCGAGGCGAGTCTCGTCAAGCAATATGTGGCGTTGATGGGCACCGAGGGCATCGCGCTTGAATTTTCTGACGACGCCATCTCAGCCATCGCGCGCATCGCCGCCAGGGTCAACGGTTCGGTCGAAAACATCGGCGCGCGCCGGCTGCAGACGGTGATGGAGCGGGTGCTCGACGAGGTAAGCTTCACCGCGACCGACCGGTCGGGCGAAAAGGTGCTGATCGACGCCGCCTTCGTCGAGCGTCACGTCGGAGATTTGGCGGAGAACGCGGATCTGAGCCGGTTCATTCTCTAGGGCGCTCTGGCTCGGAGGAGACGGACCTCGATATTTGAGATGCGCGGATCCGCCGCTCGGGCATAGGATGCTCCCATCGCCCTCATCCGGCGCGAGGAGCACGCCCCATGATTCCGCTCGTTCTGACCTTTGTCGGCGACGACAGGCCCGGACTGGTGAGCGCGATCTCCGAGACGATCGCGGCTCGTGGCGGAACCTGGCTCGAGAGCCGGTCGGCGCAGCTTGCGGGCAAGTTCGCTGGCATTCTCCTGGCAAGCGTTCCGGAGGCGGAGCTGGCCGAACTCGAATCCGCGCTGCGCCGTCTCGAGCAGGGCGGGCTTCGCGTGACGATCGAGCGAGGCGCTCCGCCGGCCGAGAAGCCATCGCGTCTCATCAGGCTCGACATACTCGGTCAAGAGCGCCCCGGGATCGTGCGCGACGTTACCCAGGCCTTGAGCCGTCTTGGCGTCAACATCGAAGAATTCACCAGCGGCCTGGAAAGCGAGCCCTTTACGGGCGTGGATATGTTCCGCGCTGCGGCCCGGCTCAGGGCGCCCGACGGCCTTGCGCTGGAGGATCTGCGCAAGGCGCTCGAGCGGCTCGCTGCCGAGATCATGGTCGACCTCGCAGTCGGAGAGGAAGCCGGGAAGGCGTGAGCGGCGTCCGATCCTCCCCTTGCGCGCCCCCACGGGCGTTGCCATAAGGCCGCCCGACGATCCCTTCCCCATCAAGCGGACAACGATGGCCACCTTTCCCGAACGCGTGTTTTCAGGCGTTCAGCCGACCGGCAACCTGCATCTCGGCAATTATCTTGGCGCGATCAAGCGCTTCGTCGTGCTGCAGGCGACCCGGCCGTGCATCTATTGCGTGGTCGATCTGCACGCGATGACCTTGCCGCACGAGCCGGCCCAATTGGCGCGCACCACCCGCGAAGTGACCGCGGCGTTCCTGGCCTGCGGCATCGATCCGAAGGCCAACATCGTCTTTAACCAAAGCCGGGTCGCCGAGCACGCCGAACTCGCCTGGATCTTCGATTGCGTCGCGCGGCTCGGCTGGCTGAACCGGATGACCCAGTTCAAAGAGAAGGCGGGCAAGGATCGCGAGAACGCGTCGATCGGTCTTTTCAACTATCCTGTGCTGATGGCGGCCGACATCCTGCTCTACCGCGCCACCCATGTGCCGGTCGGCGACGACCAGAAGCAGCACCTGGAGCTGACGCGCGACATTGCGCAGAAGTTCAATAACGACTTCGCCGAGTTGATCGCCGCCCATGGCTATGGCGACGCCTTCTTTCCCTTGCCCGAGCCGCTCATCCAGGGGCCGGCGACGCGCGTCATGAGCCTGCGCGACGGCGCCAAGAAAATGTCGAAGTCGGACACGTCCGAAAACGCCTATATCGCGCTGACCGACGACGCGGACACGATCGCCCAGAAGATTCGCAAGGCGAAGACGGATCCCGAGCCGTTGCCGCATCACCTCGAAGGCCTTGCGGCCCGTCCCGAGGCGGACAATCTCGTCGGCATTTTCGCCGCGCTGACCGATGAGACCAAAGCCAATGTCCTCCAGCGCTTCGGCGGCAGCCAGTTTTCGGCGTTCAAGACGGCGCTGGCCGACGTCACGATCGAGAAACTGGCGCCGATCCGCGCCGAAATGCTGCGCCTTTCCGCCGATCCGGCGTTTGTCGATTCGGTGCTGGCCGAGGGCGCGGACAAGGCTCGCGCCATGGCGAGACCGAACATGGATGCGATCAAGGACATCCTGGGTCTCGTCCGTTAGCTTTTTGGGGGCCTTCGTCATGGTTAACGACTTTGCGCTAAACTTTTCGTAAGCCTGTTGTCGGGCTGATTCGGGATTCCCTGGCGGAGGGGGTCCCGGTTGGCCGGCGCCCTTGAAGGCGTATCCGGAATTGCCGGCTCTCGAGGAGGCTCAGCGGTGCGGGGGTTCAGCGCGCGGGTGTTCACCCGGTTCGGCGGGCGAACGCGACCGTTTGACCGGGCGTCCGCCGTGCAGGCGACGGCGATCGTGCTTCTGACGGCTCCGGGGGCGCGCGCGGAAAATGGTCTGCAGGTCCTCGAAGAGCCGCCCGCCTCTGTTCTGAGCCTGGCGCCGCTCGAGGCCAATGCCGCTGGCCTCGCCCTGATCGCGCTGATTACGCTGACGCTGCTCGCTGGGGCCGCTGTTGCTTTATACGTGATCGGCCGAAGGACGTGGACCCGGCGGGTGAGCGAACTCGAAGCCGGGCTCGCGCGGACGGCTGCGAAGCTCGATCGGTCGGCCATGATTCTGCAAGGCGAGCCGCAGATCCTGGTTTCCTGGGACCGCCCGGACGCGGAGCCCGTGATCGAAGGCGATCTGAGCATTGTTGCGGACGCGACCCTCGGACCGCGGCGCCTCGAGTCCGCCGAGTGGCTCAAGCCTGCCGCCGCGACTGAAGTCGAAGAGGCGACGGAGCGGCTTCTCAAACGCGGCGAGGCGTTTTCGATCGCCGTGGTCAGTCGCAGCGGGCGCCATCTCGAAATCAGCGGTCGGCCGATTTCCGGCAGCGCGGTCATGCGAATTCGGGACGTCTCGGGCGATCGTCTTCAATTGGCGCGGCTGCACGAGACGTTCGCAGAGGCGGAAAGCGAATTGATCGCGCTACGCGTTGCGCTCGAGTCCGCGTCGATGCCGGCCTGGCGGCGGGACGCCGAGGGTCGCCTGGTCTGGTGCAACGCCCCCTATTCGCGGGCCGTCGACGCGCCCGACGACAGGGCCGCGGTCGAGAATGGCGGCGAACTCTTCGATCTGGCGCTACGCCGCGAGGCGGCGGCGGCCCTGAAGGAGACAGGCGTCTGGAAGCGTCGCGCGGTCGCGGTTGTCAATGGAGAGCGCCGAACCTTCGACGCCACGGAGGTGCGCACGGCATTCGGCGCGGCCGGGGTCGCCCGCGACGTCTCGGAGCTCGCGGCGCTGCGCGCCGAAATGGAGCGCAACGAGGACGACTACTCGCGCATGATCGACCGGCTCTCGACTGCGGTCGCCATCTTCGACAAGTCGAAGCGGCTCACCATCTACAACACCGCCTACCGGCAGATCTGGTCGCTCGAACCGGCCTTCCTCGACCAGAGGCCGACCGACGGGGAAATCCTCGATCAATTGCGGGCCAAGCGCCAGTTGCCGGAGCAGGCGGACTTTCGCACGTGGAAGGCGCAGCAGATGACCGCCTATCAGGCGATCGAGCCGAGCGAAACCGTCTGGCATCTGCCGGACGGGCGTGCGCTTCGGGTCGTCACCAGCCCCAATCCCAAAGGCGGCGTCACTTATCTCTACGACGACGCCACGCAAAGCTACGCGCTCGCCTCGCAGGTGAACGCGCTGACGCATGTGCAGGGCGAGACGCTCGACGCGCTGAAGGAGGGCGTGGCGGTGTTCGGCGCAGACGGGCGGTTGAAGCTCTTCAATCCGGTCTTTGCCGAGATGTGGCGTTTCGACGCCGCGAAACTGCGCGACCGTCCGCACATCGACGAGATTGCGGATGCATGCCGTGCTCTCTGCCTCGACCCGGCGCTCTGGGATGATCTGCGGGCGATGGTCGTCGGCCTATCGGAGCGCCGCGAAAGCCGGACGGCGCGGATCGCGCGAACGGACGGGCTCATCCTCGAATGCGCCGCGCTGCCGCTGCCGGACGGAGCGACGCTTCTGACCTCGCTCGACGTCACGGCTGGCGCCAATTTTGAACGCGCGCTGACCGAGCGAAACGAGGCGCTGGTTGCGGCCGAGAGATTGCGCAACGACTTCGTCAATCACGTCTCCTACGAGCTGCGCACGCCGCTCACCAACATCATCGGCTTCACCCAGCTTCTGGCGGCGGGCGGCGTCGGGCCGCTCAATCCCAAACAGCTCGAATACGCAGGGTTCATCACGAATTCCTCGCACGCCCTGCTCGCGATCATCGACGACATCCTTGATCTCGCCTCGATCGACGCGGGCGCGCTGGAGCTGCGTCTCGAGACGGTCGACGTCGCCGAGGCGATGAAGGCGGCCGCGGCCGGCGTGCAGGATCGCCTCGACGAGGCGGCGATCGAGATGCGCATCGTCGTGACGGACGGGGTCGGCGCGCTCAGGGCCGACGGGCGTCGCGTCCGGCAGGTTCTGTTCAATCTCCTCTCCAACGCCATCAATTATTCGGAACCCGGACAGACCGTCACCCTCGCAGCAATGAAGCGCGGCGCGGAAATCATCTTCAAGGTCAGCGATCGCGGGCGCGGCATTCCGCCGGACATGATCGACCGGGTGTTCGACCGGTTCGAGACTTTCCCCAACGGCTCGCGCCATCGCGGGCCCGGCCTCGGACTGTCGATCGTCAAGGCGCTGGTCGAGCTTCACCAGGGCCGCGTGCTGATCGATACGGCGCCAAACGAGGGCACGACCGTCACCTGCATTTTTCCGATCGAGCCGACCTTGGCCGCGGCCGGGGCCGACGACGGCGGACGCGCCGCGCGGCTCGCGCCTCAATCGGCGCAGTAGCCGCAGATGGCGGACCGCGCGGGCGAGGCGCATGAGCCCAAACTCTGGCGCGTGGAGGCGCCCGACGAACCCTCGACGCTGGGTTTCGCAGCGGCGCAGGCCGCTTGGCTTGAGCCCGGAGATTTCGTCGCCTTGACCGGCGATCTCGGCGCGGGCAAGACGACCTTCGCCCGCGGACTGATCCGCGCGCTTGTCGAGGCGCCGACCCTCGAGGCGCCGAGTCCGACCTTCACCTTGATGCAGATCTACGAGGCGCCGCGGGGACCGGTCGTCCATGCCGATTTCTACCGCCTGCGAAGCGCGCTCGAGCTCGACAATCTCGGATGGGAAGAGGCCTTGACCGGCGCGATTGCGATCGTCGAATGGCCGGAGCGCATCCGCGCCGCGCTGCCTCATGACCGGCTCGACGTGACCATTCGCTTTGATCCGGGACGCGGGCCTGACTTTCGCATTCTCGAGTTGCGCGGCCGCGGGACTGTGGGCCGCCGCCTGTCGCGGGCGCTCGGCGTCGGCGCCCTCCTGAAGCAGGCGGGCTGGGAGGAGGCGCGCCGCGAGTTTCTGCAAGGCGACGCCTCGATCCGCGCGTATGAACGGCTCACGAGGGCCGACGGCGGCACGGCGATCCTGATGATTTCGCCGCCGCGGCCGGACGGGCCGATCCTTCGCTACGGCAAACCCTACGCGGCGATTGCCAAGCTCTCGCCCGACATCCGAGCCTTCATCGCCATGGCCGGGGGACTCCGAAGCCAAGGCTATTCCGCGCCGAATCTGATCGCCTACAGCATCGAGGAGGGGCTCGCGCTGATCGAGGATTTCGGGACCGAAACGGTTCTCGAAGACGGCGTTCCAAATGGCGCGCGATACGTCGAGGCGATTGCGCTGCTCGTCGACCTCCACGGGCGCGAGCTGCCCGACGTCCTGCCAGTCGGCCGGGAGGTCTATAAGCCGCCGACTTACGACATCGAGGCGATGCAGGTCGAGGTCGAGCTCGCGCTCGACTGGTACGCTCCTGCCGTCGCGAGGGTGGCGGTGCCGTCAGGCGCGCGCATGCAGTTTCTTGCGCTATGGCGTGAGCTCCTGTCGCCGATCCTCACTGAGCGAACGACCTGGACGCTCCGCGACTATCACTCGCCGAACCTCCACTGGCTCCCGGAGCGAGAAGGCTTCGCGAGGATCGGCCTCATCGATTTTCAAGACGCAGTCATCGGGCCGCCCGCGTACGATGTCGCGTCGCTGTTGCAGGATGCGCGCATCGATATTCCCGACGATCTCGAGATGCGGCTGGCGGCGCTCTACGTGCGGCGGCGCGCGGCGGCCGATCCCGGTTTCGACGCCGAAAGTTTTGCCGCCGCATATGCGGCGATGGGCGCGCAGCGCGCGACCAAAATCCTCGGGCTCTTCGCCCGGCTCGACAAGCGCGACGGCAAGCCGCAGTACCTCAACCACCTGCCGAGGATCGAGCGCTATCTCAAGAAGAATCTCGCGCATCCGTTGCTGCGGCCGCTCGCGCTCTGGTATCAGAACCATCTTCCGCGGGCGCTGGGCCAACCATTGGAAGGATCGGCGCCGCAGGACCCTCGAAGCGATCGACGATGACCGCGTCCTCTCCCAAGACCGCCATGGTGTTCGCTGCGGGTCTGGGAGCGCGCATGCGGCCGATCACCGATACGCTGCCGAAGCCCCTGGTCAAAGTCGGCGGCCGGGCGCTCATCGATCATTGCCTCGATCGGCTAGCCGAGAATGGCGTCGAGCGGGCGATCGTCAACGTCCACTGGCACGCCGACCAGATCGAGGCTCACCTCGCCGGGCGGAAGGCGCCGAGGATCGTCATATCCGACGAACGCGAGACGCTCCTCGACCAGGGCGGCGGGATCAAGCGCGCCCTGCCGGCCATCGGGAAGGATCCGTTCTTCTTATGCAACACCGACGCGTTCTGGATCGAGGGACCGCGATCGAACATCGCCCGCCTCGCCCAAGCGTTCGATCCGGATCAGATGGACGTCGCGCTCCTGGTCGCGGCCGCCGCCGGCGCGGTCGGCGTCGACTGGCCTGGCGATTTCACCATGACGCGGGACGGGCGGCTCACGGGGCGGGCGTCCCGTCACGTGGCCCCCTTCGTCTATACCGGCGTCGGGATCATCAAGCCCGAGCTCTTCGAGAACGAGGCGGCGGTCGTCTTCCGGCTCGCGCCGTTCTTCCACGCCGCCGCGGCAAAAGGCCGGCTGTTCGGCGTCCGGCTCGACGGCCTCTGGCTGCACGTCGGCCGGCCCGAAACGATTGCCGAGGCGGAAATCGCCATCAACCGGTCGATCCTCTGAGAGGCTGTGCAAGGTGGAGGGGGGGTGCGAGGTTCCGCCAGATTGGGGTATGCGCTAGCCCTGCATCCTGGCGACAAGGGCGTCGGAGATCTCGAAGTTCGCGGTGACGTTCTGAACGTCGTCGTTGTCCTCGAGGAGGCCGATCAGGCGCAGGATCTTCTCGCCCGCCTCGTCGTCGACGGCGATGGTGTTCTGCGGCCGCCAGACGAGCGAAGCCTTCAGCGGCTCGCCGAATTTCGCTTCGAGCGCTTTCTCAGCCTCGGCCAGCGCCTCGACCGAGGTGATCACTTCGTGCTCCTCGGGGCCGGACACGACGTCGTCTGCGCCCGCCTCGATCGCCGCTTCGAGCATCGCGTCGTCGTCGGCGACCCTTCGGTCGTAGACGATGCTGCCGACCCGGTCGAACATGAAGGAGACGGCGCCGGTTTCCGCCAGCGACCCGCCCGCCTTGGTGAAATAGGAGCGCACCTCGCCCGCCGTGCGGTTGCGGTTATCGGTCAAGGCTTCGACGATGACCGCAACCCCGCCCGGCGCATAGCCCTCGTAGCGAACTTCGTCGTAGGTCTCGCCCTCCGCGCCCGAGGCCTTCTTGATCGCCCGCTCGATATTGTCCTTGGGCATATTCTCGGCCCGGGCCGCGATGACGGCGGCGCGCAGCCGCGCGTTCATCGCCGGATCGGGCAGGCCCATTTTCGCCGCGACGGTGATTTCGCGCGCGAGCTTGGAGAAGAGCTTGGAGCGGATCGCATCCTGCTTGCCCTTCTTGTGCATGATGTTCTTGAACTGACTATGGCCGGCCATACATCGCCTCTGCGGGCGCGCAAGAGCGCGCATTGCTGCAACTTAAAAATCGGCCCCCTATACGCCGCGACCCGCAGTTAGGAAAGGCGTGGCAGAGGATCCTTCGTGTCCATCGTTTCAAGCTCGCCCGCTGTCGCCGTCGCTCCCGGCGTCGATTATTTTCCCGCCCTGCTCGACCGCGCCGCGCAGGAAGCGCTGCGGGACGAGATCCTCGCGATCCTGATCGAGGCGCCGCCGTTCCGGCCGCGCATGCCGCGAACAGGCAAGCCGTTCTCGGTGAGGATGAGCAATTGCGGGCCGCTCGGTTGGGTGTCGGATGAGACCGGCTACCGCTACCGGCCGACCCATCCCGAGACCGGACGGGCGTGGCCGGACATGCCGGCGCGGCTCGTAGACATCTGGATGCGGCTCGTCCCGACCGCGCCGCCGCCGGAGGCTTGTCTCATCAATCTCTACGACGTCAACGCCAGGATGGGGCTGCACCAGGACCGGGACGAGCAGGAGCTTGCCGCTCCGGTCGTCTCGTTGTCGCTCGGCGATGCCGCGCTCTTCCGCCTCGGCGGCCCTGAGCGAGGCGACGCCACCCGCTCTCTCCGCCTTCAATCCGGCGATGCCATCGCGTTCGGCGGCCCGGCCCGACTCGCCTTCCACGGGATCGACCGGATAACGCCCGGCTCCTCGACCCTCCTCGCCGGGGGCGGGCGGATCAATCTGACGCTCAGGCGAGTGACCCGAGCCGACTGAACCCTATTTGCCGCCGGCTTCGGGCTCTTCCCTGGGCGCGGCCTTCCGTCCGCCCTTGGAGACGCCGACCATCGCCGGACGCAACACCCGGTCGCCGATCGTCCAGCCGCTCTGGACGACCTGGGAGACCGTGCCGGCGGGAAGCGTCTCGTCCGGCGCCTCGAAGATCGCCTGATGGAAATTCGGATCGAATTTCTGCCCCTTGGGGTCGAGCTTCCTGACACCGTGGCGCCCGAGCGCCGCTTCGAGATCGCGCGCCGTCAGTTCGACGCCTTCGATCATCGATTGGATGTGCGGGTCGGCGTTGGCGCGCGCCTCCGCCGGCAGATGCTCCAGCGCTCGGGCGAGATTGTCGACGACGCTCAGCATGTCGCGGGCGAAGCTCGTTACGCCGTAGGTCTTGGCGTCGGCGACCTCGCGCTCAGTGCGGCGGCGCAGGTTTTCCATTTCGGCCAGCGTGCGAAGCACCCGGTCTTTCAGCTGGCTATTTTCGGCGTTGAGCGCCTCGATCACCGCAAAAGCGTCGCGCTCGGCGGGTTCGCCCTGGACTGCGCCGGCCTCGGGCGCGGATGTCTCTGGGCCGCGCTCGGCGTTAGGATCGATCATCATGGAGCCCCAATCGGAAAGTTGGGTCGCATATCAGGGCAGACGGCCTAAAAATCAAGCGCAGCGGGCGCCAGCTTGATACGCGGATAATCTGCTATTTCGCGGCGAAATCCGTCAGCAGCCGGCGCTTGATCGCCGCCTGCTTGGCCGGGGCGTTGATCTTCTGGCCGGTGAGATCCGTCACATAGAACGAATCCACCGCCTTCTCGCCGAAGGTCACGATGTGAGCCGAACCGATGTTGACATTGAAGCTCGAAAGCGAGGCCGTCAGATCGCGCAGGAGCCCCGGCCGGTCGAGGCCGGAGACCTCGACGACCGTGTAGCGGCGCGACAGGCCATTGTCGATCATCACTTCCGGCTCGATCGCGAAGGCGCCGCGCCGCGCGTCACGGGCCTCCTTCTTCGGGGTGATCTCGGCGAGCCGGACTTCGCCCCTCAGCGTTTTTTCGATGGTGGAGGCGATCCGGTGTCCGCGCCTGAGCTCGTCGTCGTCGCGCTCGAAGGCTCTCGACACCGAGATCGTGTCGAGCGCAAGGCCGTCGGTCGTAGTGAAAATCTGGGCGTCGACGATGTTGCCCCCGGCCGCCGCGCAGGCGCCCGCGATGCCGGTCAAGAGCCGCGGATGGTCGGGCGCGATCACGGTGACCGAGGTCACGCCGTGGAAACTGTCGGTCGCCACCTCGGTTGCGAGCGAGCGCATCTCGGCGGCCATCGCGTGAAGGAGATTGGCGTGGGCGATCTGACGCTCCGGCTCCACTTTCAGCCAATAGGCCGGATAGTGACGCTGGGCGTAGGCCTCGAACTCCGGATCGGACCAGCCGGGCAGCGCGCGGCGCAGCGCCTCCTGCGCGGCCGCGACCCGCGCCTTGCGGTCGACCGCGGAATGGCCGCCCCCCAGAATGACCTCGGTCTCCCAATAGAGCCCCCGCAAGAGCTGGCCCTTCCAGCCGTTCCATACCCCTGGGCCGACCGCGCGGATGTCGGCGCAGGTCAGCGTCAGGAGCATCTTGAGCCGCTCCTGGGTCTGCACGATCGCCGCCAGCGCCTCGGCCGTGCGCGGATCGGATATGTCGCGCCCCTGAGCCATATTGGACATGGTCAGATGCTGCTCGACAAGCCAGGCGACCCGCTCGGTGTTGGCGGGGGTGAGGCCGAGCCGCGGACAAAGCCGCCGCGCCACCTCGGCGCCGGCCAGGGAATGATCAGTCGGCCGGCCCTTGGCGATGTCGTGCAGGAAGGCCGCGAGGTAGAGTTCGGTGCGATGGGAAATCTTGTGGACGAGCTCGCTCACCAGCGGATGCTCGTCCTTGAGGCGGCCCGCCTCGATCGCGCTCAGCGCCCCGACGGTGCGCAGGAGGTGCTCGTCGACCGTATAGTGATGATACATCGAGAACTGCATCATCCCGACCACGCGGCCGAAATCGGGAATGAAGCGGCCGAGCACGCCGGCCTCGTTCATGCGCCTCAGCGCCATCTCCGGCGAGCGCCGCGACGTCAGGATCTCGAGAAAGAGGCGGTTCGCCTCCGGGTTCTCCCGCAGGGCGGCGTCGACCCTCTTCAGCGACTGCGTGACGAGTCGGGTCGCGTCCGGGTGGATGGGCAGGTTCGAACGGTCGGCGATCCAGAAGAGGCGGATCAGATTCACCGGATCGCGCTCGAAGGCGTTGCTGCCGATGACGTTGATCCGATCGTTCTCGACCTTGAAGTCCGCGGCGTCGGCGATGGCGCGCGTGCTGCGCCTCAGGCGCCCGATGAACCGGTCGAACACCGGGGTCGGCTTCGTCTGACGCTCCTCGAGCGCGGCGCAGACGATCGCCGTCAGGTCGCCGACGTCCTTCGCCACGAGGAAATAATGCTTCATGAAACGCTCGACGTCGGCCTGGCCGGCGCGCGTCGAATAGCCGAGCTGGCGGGCGATCGGCCGCTGGACATCGAAGCTCAGGCGCTCCTCGGCCCGGCCGGCGAGGAAATGCAGGCGGCACCGCACCGACCACAGGAATTCCTCGCACCGCCGGAAAAGCGCGAATTCCCGCGGAGAGAAGAGGCCAACCGCGATCAGGTCGTGCGCATGGCGGACGCGATAGACGTATTTCGAGATCCAGAACAGCGTGTTGAGATCGCGTAACCCCCCCTTGCCCTCCTTGACGTTGGGCTCGACCAGGTATCGCGACGCGCCGGCGCGCTTCACCCGCTGCTCGCGCTCCGCGAGCTTCGCGGCGACGAATTCCGGAGCAGTCCTGGCGACGATCTCCTTGTCGAATCGCGTCTGCAGCGTCTCGAACAGCCGCTTGTCGCCGGTAACGAGGCGCGCCTCGATCAGCGTCGTGCGAATCGTCATGTCGCCGCGCGCCTGCTTCAAGCACTCCTCGACCGTGCGGGTCGCGTGGCCGACCTTGAGCTTGAGGTCCCACAGCACGTAAAGCAGCGCCTCGACGATCTTCTGGACGGGCGGCGTTGGCTTGTCCGGCAGAAGGAACAGAAGATCGATGTCTGACCCTGGCGCGAGCAGGCCGCGCCCATATCCGCCGACGGCGACGATTGTCGGCAGGGGCGTTCCAGCAGGGGCCGGCGCGAGGAAGCGCGAAGCGATGTCGAGCGCAGCCTTGAGGAGGTCGTCCATCTGGGCGCTGAGCGTCTCGGCGCAGGCTCTCCCGGCCCCGCCCGCCTCGAGCGCCTCGCGGGCCTCGGTTCGGCCCTCGAAAAGGGCCGCCTGCAAGGCCCGGATCGCTGCGTCGCGAAAGGCGTCGGCGTCGCCGCGATGGCGCTCGTTGAGCCTCGTGAGGTCGTTGAGCAGCTTCGTCCGGTCGAGCCCCTTGCCGGCGGGGGCTGCGGTGCGCGCGGAGCGGAAGCCGCGTTCGACCGCGGGGACATTGGCGACAGACATTACCGGCTATATTCCCCTTCCGCCCCGCGCCCGCAAGGCGCCGCGCGATCTTATGCCCTGGCCCGTCTGGCCTCGATCGCGTCCCAGATCGCGACCGCCAGATCCGGTCCGCCGACGCGCTTGACCGCCCGGATGCCGGTCGGGGAGGTGACGTTGATTTCCGTCAGATACCCGTCGATCACGTCGATGCCGACGAAGACGAGACCGCGGCGCTTGAGCTCGGGGCCGATCCTCGTGCAGATCGCGATCTCGCGCGCGGTGAGCTCCGTCTCCTTCGCCGCCCCGCCGCGCACCATGTTGGAGCGGATGTCGTCGCCGGCCGGCACGCGGTTGACTGCGCCCCTGGCCTCGCCGTCGACCAGGATAATCCGCTTGTCGCCAAGCGACACCGCCGGCAGGAATTTCTGGATCACCCAGGGTTCGCGCAGCGTCGTCGTGAACAGATCAAACAGCGAGCCGAAGTTCGGGTCCCGCACGGCGACCTTGAATACGGCGCCGCCGCCAAAGCCGTAGAGCGGCTTCATTACGACCTCGCCGTGCTCGGCGCGGAAGGCCTCGATCGCGTCGCGGTCGCGGGCGATCAGCGTCGGGGGCATCAGCTCGGGAAAGTCCATGACGAAGAGTTTTTCCGGCGCGTCGCGGACGCTCTTCGGATCGTTGACCACGAGCGTGCCGGGCTGAATGCGCTCGAGGAGATGCGTCGTCGTCACATAGGCGAGATCGAAAGGCGGGTCCTGGCGCAGGAGCACGACGTCAACGGTGGCGAGGTCGACGAGCCTCGGCTCCCCGAGGCGCGCATGGTCGCCCTCGACGTCCTTGACCGTCAGCGGTTCGGCCATCGTCTCGACGCGGGAGCCGTTCAATCTCAGCCTCTCGGGCGTGTAGTAGAGCAGGCGATGGCCGCGCGCCTGGGCTTCGAGAAGCAGCGCGAACGTCGAATCGCCGGCGATGCGGATGCGCGCGATCGGGTCCATCTGCACGGCGACGGTCAGGGGCATGGGGATCCATAGTGAAGGGATGGCGGCGGCGGGGTCAGTCGATTTCCAGCCTATACGCGGACGGGGCATGGCGGGGAAGGCGCCGGGGCGCGACGAAGACGGCGTCGCCCCTGAGGGTCAGTCCGACCGCCCAGGGATTTCGCGCGAGCCAGACGCGGGCGGCCCGCGCGATGCGCCGCCGCTTGGTCGCGCTGATCGCGCTCGCCGCGTCGTCGAGGTCGGCGCGCGCCTTCACCTCGACGAACGCGATCGAGCCGCCTCTTCGGGCGATGAGATCGATCTCGCCGCCGGATACGGCGTAGCGCCGCGCGAGGATGGAATAGCCCTTGAGGCGCAACAGCAAGACGGCGATCGATTCGGCCTTGAGCCCGAAGAGATGCGCGCCGCGGCGCCGTTTTGTCCGCTCGAGCGGGCTCCTTGCGCTCATCTCTGGCCGCCCGCCAGCGCCAGCGCGCGCGAATAGACCTGCCGGCGCGGCAGCCCGTGTCTGGCGGCGACGGCCGCCGCGGCGTCCTTGACCGAGAGGGTCCGAAGCGCCTCGACAAGGTCCTGCATCAAGACTTCCTCCGAGACCGTTTCGCGCGCTTCAGCCGCCCCGACGACGATGACGATCTCGCCCTTCGGTTCGCCGGCCGCCGCATAGTCAGCCGCGAGCTCGTCGAGCGGGCCGCGGCGGACCTCCTCGTGCAGCTTGGTCAATTCGCGCGCGACCGCCGCGGGCCGGGACCCGAGCTCGAGCGCGAGGTCGGCGAGCGTTTCGGCGAGCCGGCTCGGCGCCTCATAGAAGACGAGCGTCGCGGGGATCGCGGCGAGCGCGTTGATTCGCTCCCGCCGCGCGGCGCTCCTCGGCGGCAGGAAGCCCTCGAAGAAAAACCGGTCGGTCGGGAGACCGGCGACGCAGAGCGCCGCCAGCGCGGCGGAGGCGCCGGGGGCGGCCGTCACCGCCAGGCCCGAAGCGACGGCTTCGGCGACCAGCCTGTAGCCGGGGTCGGAAATGAGCGGCGTGCCGGCGTCCGAGATGAGGGCCAGCGCCTGACCCTCCGAGATGCGGCGCAACGCGCGCGGCCGCGCTTCGGCGGCGTTGTGCTCGTGATAGGCCGACAGCGGGGTCTCGATTCCGTAACGGGCAAGTAGCGTTCGTGAAACACGCGTGTCCTCGGCGAGTATCCCGTCCGCGCGGGCGAGGATCGAGAGCGCTCTCAGGGTCACGTCGGCGAGGTTTCCGATCGGCGTCGCCACCACATAAAGCCCCGGCGCCAGCGGCGGGGCCGCAACGGTCGCGCCGTGGACCAGGAAGCTTCGCTCCCTGCCGCCATCGCCAACGCTCTTCAATGGAAGGGCTCTTGTCATGAGCTGAGCGTCGGTCCCTCCCGGCGGCCTTACGCCTCTCTCGTCCCTGCGGTTCACGCGCCGACATAGCCAATCGCAGGTGAAAATGCCACAATATCCGTGGAAAGGCAGCCGCCCGGCGTTGTCGCGGAGGGCGATCGGTCGAGGTTGGGTCGTTTGCCCCCTCCACCAGGCTTCGCCTGGTCCCCCTCCCCCGCGCAAGCGCAGGGGAGGATATCCTCACCCACAAAGTGGGGGAGGGGGACCACGCGCAGAGTGGTGGAGGGGGCGGGCCTGTTAACCCGCCTTTGTTTCGGTCGGTTCGGAAGGGCGTCGGTGGGGAGATCGAAATGAGACTTGCAGCCGAGCCGCCGGGAGGCCGAGACCTCACTCGGCGATCCCTGATTGGCGGCGGGCTCGCTCTGACGCTTGCGGGCTGCAATTCGGCGATCGAGATGCCGGCGGCCCAAGTTGCGCCCGGTTCCCCGCCGGCTGCGGCGTTCGGGCCGACGGTCGGCGAAACGCTCGGGACCGGGCCGGTGCGGGTCGGCATGATCCTGCCCCTGTCGCAGAACGGGGCGCCGAGCCCGGTCGGCGGGTCGATGCGCAACGCCGCCCAGATGGCGATCGAGGAATTCGCCGGCTCTTCCATCACGCTGATGATCCAGGACGACCGCTCGACCCCGGACGGGGCGGCGCAGTCCGCCCAGGCGGAGTTCGGCGCCGGCGCAGACCTGCTGCTCGGGCCGGTCTACGCCCCCGACGTGCGCCAGGCGGCCTCGGTCGCCAAGGCCGCCGGCAAGCCGATGATCGCGTTTTCGACCGACGCAACCGTCGCTGAGCCCGGCGTCTATCTCTTGTCCTTTCTCATCCAAACCTATGTCGATCGCATCGTTCAGTTCGCCGTCTCCCGCGGCAAGAAGTCGTTCGCGGTGATGGCGCCGCAGAACGACTACGGCAATGTCGCCCTCGCAGAGTTCCAGGAGAGCGCGGGACGGCTCAATGCGCCGGTCGCCGTCGTCGCCCGCTATGGCCCCGGCGAGGCGCAGGGCGCGGCGCAGCAGGTCGGCGCCGTCTCCGGCCAGATCGACGCGCTCTTCATTCCCGAGCAGGCCGACGTGATGCCCTCGGTCGCCGCGGCGCTCGCGTCGAGCGCGATCAAGACCCAGCTCTTAGGCACCGGCGTCTGGAACGATGGCCGGGTCTTGAGGCTGCCCCAGCTTCAGGGCGCCTGGTTCTCCGCCCCGGACAGCGCGGGCTTCACCGCGTTCTCCCAGCGCTACAGAGGCAAGTTCAATGGCGAGCCAGCGCGGCTCGCGACGCTCTCCTACGACGCCGTCAATCTCGCCGGCGCGCTCGCGCGCAATCCGGACCGCTTCAGCCAACGCGCGCTGACCAGCGTCTCCGGGTTCAACGGCGTCGACGGCGTCTTCCGGTTCCGCGCCGACGGAACGAACGAACGGGGCCTTGCGGTGATGGAGATCGACAACAACGCCGCGACCGTGATCAGCCCCGCGCCGCGAAGTTTTGCGGCGGGGTGAGGGCGGCGTCGCGGAAGGACAATTCGCCCGTCCAATGGTCGATCCGCCACACGACTTCGCCGTCGGTTGGGTCCGGGGAGCTGGCGCGACGGTGACGTCGGCAACGGGCGCAAGCCCTGTCTCGTCGTGGGTGGCTACGAGGCGGCCCTCAACAAGATGCGGCCTTATGATCCTGGTCACCCACGAGTCTGGCTATTGAAAGGGGCGGCAAGAGGAACCAGGGCGGAGATGCTCGTGACAACGGTGCGATCGGACGAAGTGGCTCCCATCACGGCGGGAGATCCGGTGATTGGCCTCAAGGAGGCGACCAAGGCCTTCGGGGGCACGCTCGCACTCAGAGATGTGACCTTCGACTTGCGTTCCGGCGAGGTTCTCGCGCTACTCGGCGAGAATGGCGCCGGCAAAAGCACCTGCGTCAAGATGTTCGCCGGCGTCTATCAGCCGACGCTGGGCCATGTGGTGTTGGATGATCGGCCCGCCGTCTTCGGTTCTCCGCTTGACGCACAGCGTTACGGCATTGCGGTAATGCACCAGCACCCTGGCCTTTTTCCCGATCTCTCGGTCGCCGAGAACGTGTTCATGGGCCATATGCCGCAACTGCCGTCGGGCGCAATCAATCGCGCGGTCATGCAGCAGGAGACGGCGTCTCTTCTTGCTTCGGTTGGTCTCCGCATCAATCCCGACGCGCGACTTGGGGTGCTTCGCACCTCCGAGCAGCAGCTGGTGGAGATCGCCCGCGCTCTGTCGCAGAACGCTCGCGTGCTGATCATGGACGAGCCGACTGCAGCGCTCTCGCAGCGTGAAGTGGTGCGGCTGTTTCAGGTGGTTGGGGATCTGAAGCAGCGCGGAGTGGCGATGATGTTCGTCGGCCACCGCATGGACGAGATTTTCACAATCTCAGACCGCATCGCGGTGCTGCGCGATGGCATGCTCATCGGGGTCGAGGGCAGGGACAGCCTATCCCGCGATAGGGCCGTCCAGATGATGGTCGGGCGCGAACTCTCAGCGCTCTATCCAAAGAACGCGGCGGCTCCCGGCGTCATCGTGCTCGAAACAAGGCGCCTCGCTCGAACCGGCGAATTCGAAGGCGTCGACCTCACGGTGCGCAAAGGTGAGATCCTGGGACTTGGCGGGCTTGTCGGGTGCGGCCGCACCGAAATCGCCCGGGTCCTCTTTGGCATCGCTCAACCGACTTCGGGGAGCATCCGCATCAATGGCAAGGAGATGCGCTTCTCCGGCGCCGGCGCCGCGATGGCGGCTGGCGTCGCCTATGTCTCCGAGGACAGGCTTGGGCAGAGCCTGGTGATGGACTTCCCAATCGTCGACAACGCGGCGCTGACGATGCTCGACAGCACGACGACGGCTGGCTTCTCAAGCCGCCAAAAGGTGCTCGACCGCGTCGCGCCGCATCTCGACCGGCTGCATCTGCGCTTCAGCAGTTACGATCAGCCAATCAACACGCTCTCCGGCGGCAACCAGCAGAAGGTCGTACTGGCGAAATGGCTGGCGACTGACCCGCAACTCCTGATCCTCGACGAACCCACTCAGGGCATCGACGTGCAGTCGAAGGCCGAAGTGCATGCAATGATCGCCGATCTCGCCAAACAGGGCATGGCAATCATTCTGATCACGTCGGAGATGCCTGAGCTTCTTGGCATGTGCGACCGCATCGTGGTGTTGCGCGAAGGCCGTCAGACGGCCGAGTTCAGCCGCAGCGAGGCGACGCAGGAAAAGATCCTGCGCGCCGCGACCGACAGCGAGCCGAGCGAGCCCGCGCCACGCCTGACGCCGAGCGACGCAACGCGGGCCGCCCCGCTCGCCCAAATGGCGACGCCCGGCTGGACCGCGCTTCTCGCCAAGCGTGAGATGGGTCTCGTCGCCGCCATGCTGGCCGTCGTCGTACCGGTCGCCTTCATCAACCCATTGGTCTTCAGCGCCGTGAACCTCACATCGCTGGCGATGGACGCCTCGCTATTGATGATCGCGGCGCTGGGGCAGATGCTGGTGCTGGTGACCCGCAACATTGATCTGTCCGTTGCCTCCGTGATCGGTCTTTCCGCTTACGGGTCGGCTCTGGTCATGACAGGCAATCCATCAATCGGCATCGCCGCGGGCATTCTGGCCGGGTGCGCGCTGGGATTGGCTTGCGGGATGTTCAACGGCGCAATCGTCACATATGGCAGAGTGCCGGCGATCGTGGTGACGCTGGGCACGATGTCGGTCTTTCGCGGTATCGACAGCCTCTGGACCGGCGGCAGGCAGATTAGCGCCGATCAGGTGCCTCAGGCGTGGCTCGATCTGACGAGCGCTCGTTTGCTCGGCGTGCCGATGATGATCATCATTGCCGTCGCGATCATGATCGTCGCTGCAGTCCTGCTGCGCCGCACCGCCACCGGTCGCGAATTCTTCGCCATAGGCTCGAATCCGGGCGGCGCCGAGCTTATCGGCATACCGTCGAGACGCCTGATCCTGCTCGCCTTCTCGATTGCGGGATTGCTGGCCGGATTTGCCGGAGCGCTCTGGGCTTCGCGGTACGCCACGATCGATGCCCGCGTCGCGTATGGGTATGAACTGACGGTCATTGCCGCCGCGGTGGTTGGAGGCGTCGCGATCCGCGGCGGAGCTGGCACGATCCTGGGCGTCGCGTTTGGCGCCCTGACGTTGCTCGTGATCCGCAACGGACTGATCCTGGTCCGGGTCGATCCGCTTTGGCTACAGGGCGTCTACGGCCTCGTCATCCTCGCGGCTATCGGCCTCGACGCGCTGGTCTCGCGTCGCGCGACCGCTGCGGCGTCCACCCGGAGGATACGCTGATGATTGCCGCCTCCGTGCGCAGGGTCTCCGCATTGTTCGATCCCTGGAGCCTTTTGCTCGCGGCGCTGACGGTCGGCGTCTTCGGCTACGGCGTCGTCTTCGTGCCGAACTTCTTCACCGCCTTCAATCTGTCGCAACTGACGGCGGGGGTGGCCGAAAAGGCGCTGCTGGCGCTGCCGATGGTGCTGCTCATCGTCGCCCGCGAGATCGATCTTTCGGTCGCGTCGACCTTGGCGCTGACCAGCGTCGTGCTCGGCATCCTTTTGAAGGCCGACGTTCCAATTCCCGCGGCGATTCCGCTGGTGATTGCAATCGGCGCTTTGCTCGGCGCCTTCAACGGCGCGATGGTGGCTTTCCTCGGTCTGCCTTCGCTGGTCGTCACGCTGGGCACGATGGCGATGTACCGGGGCATCGGCTACATCCTTCTCGGCGCCGGCTCGATCAACGTTTTTCCGGAGAGCCTGACCGACTTCGGCATCGACGACATTCCGGGCACGCGCATTCCGTTGGTGATCACGCCGTTCCTGATCCTGGCGCCCATCTTCGCGGCTGCGCTGCAACGCATGCCCTTTGGCCGGCGCATCTACGCTATCGGCGGCAATCCTCCCGCGGCGCTCTATTCCGGCATCGACGTCAAGCGCATGCGCTTCCGCCTGTTCGTGATCTCGGGGATGGTGTGCGCCATCGCCGGAATCGTCTACACGGCGCGCCTAGCCAACGCGCGGGCCAATAATGCGCTCGGCATGGAACTCGACGTGATCACGATGGTGTTGCTCGGCGGCGTCAGCGTCTGGGGCGGCAAGGGCAAGCTCACCGGAGTGCTGTGGGCGCTCGTTCTGATCGCAACCCTGCGCAACATCCTCGGCATCAGCCAAATTGGCGGCGACGCCCAGGGCTTGGTCATTGGCCTCCTGCTGATCGGCTCGCTGCTCGTCAGCAACTCGACAGGTTTCCTTGTCTCGTGGCTCCAGAATATCGGCGCGCCAGTCAAGGCGAGCGGGTGAAATCCGAGGGCCCGCACCCATCCCCTCGGCGTAAAGACCTTAATCGGAGGAATGACTTATGAAACATCTGAAGCTTGCGCTTCTCTCTGCCGCCCTCGGAGGCGTCATTCTTGCCCTTCCGGCGGCGGCGCAGGAATGCGCCAGTAAGCCGGTGATCGTCGGCTTGCTGCCGAAGCTCGATACCGACCCTTACTTCCAGGTCGCCAAGGGCGGGGCGGAAGAGGCGGCGAAAGAGATCGGCGGCAGCGTCATCCAGGCGGCGCCGTCGCAGGCCACCGCGGAGGCGCAAATCGAGTTCATCAACAACTTTGTCGCCCAGAAGGTTGGGGTGATCGCCATCGCCGGCAACGATGCGAACGCGGTCGCCCCCGCGCTTAAGCGCGCCGCGAAAGAAGGCATCCGCGTCATCGCCTACGACTCGGGCGTGGCGACCGACGCGCGGCAAATCTTCGTCAATCAGGTGAAGGGCGAAAGCCTGGCCGAAATGATGCTGATCTCCATGCACGACCTCATCGGCGGCGAGGGCGAATTCGCGATCCTGTCCTCCACCGCGACGGCGACCAACCAGAACGCCTGGATCGATTTCATGAAGGCCAAGATGGCGAGCGATCCGAAATTCGCCAAGATGAAGCTCGTCCAGGTCGCCTACGGCGAGGAGAGCGAGCAGGTGAACCAGCAGCAGGCCCTGGCGCTGGTGCAGGCGTTCCCGAATCTCAAGGGCATCATCGTGCCGGCCGGCATCGGCCTTCCCGCGGCGGCGCGCGCCCTCGAGCAAGCTGGCGCGCTCAGCAAAGTGAAGCTCACCGGACTGGCCCCGGCGACGCTGATGAAGAAGTACATCCTCGCCGGCGAGGCCCAGGACATTTGGTGGAACGTCACCGACCTCGGCTATCTGACCTATCAAGTCGCCCAGCAGGTGGCGATGTGCAAGATCAGCGGTAAGGAAGGCGAGAGGTTCACCGCCGGCCGGCTTGGCGACTATGTGGTTGGGAAGGACGGCGAGGTCGTCCTCGGACCGGCGAAGATCGTGACGCCTCAGAATGTCAATGAGTTCAAATTCTAAGTCTTCGACAACTGCCCGGCCCTTCCACTTCCGGGGCCGGGCATCCCGTTCCCGCGTCATGAGCGGCGCCCGACAACGCGGGCTTCAATGCGCCGGCCCTGCGGTACAGGGCGAAGTTCAACAGCGATCCGACCCGGCTCACGACCCTCTCTTGCGACGCCGTCACGCGCGCGGGCGCGCCCGCGCGCAATCCGGACCGCTTCAGCCAGCGCGCGCTGACCAGCGTCTCTGGGTTCAACGGCGTCGACGGCGTCTTCCGGTTCCGCGCCGACGGAACGAACGAACGGGGCCTTGCGGTGATGGAAATCGACAACAACGCCGCGACCGTGATCAGCCCCGCGCCGCGCAGTTTTGCGGCGGGCTAGCAGTCAGGATCGAGCACCCGGGGCCCACTCGCGCACCCGGGTTTTTGTGCCGGCAACGAACTGACCGCAGTTCTCCACAGACTCTTTATTCTGAAAGCGCCGCTTACCTTCTTTTTGACGATACCCAGCGTAGCCAAGCCCCGCGAAACCGGCGAGCATCATCGCCCAGGTTGAGGGTTCGGGGACGCTGCCGATAGCTCCGCTTATTTGTGAAGCTTCGTTGATCGTCGAATAGAGCGTGTCGGGCGCACCGCTAAAGTCAGTTGGCAGTTCAGAGCTCAACGAGGCGATCTCTGCAGGCGAAAATCCGAGATCAGCGAAGACATTATTCTCATATGCTGAAAATCCATTGCTAATTACGCCATCTACGTAGCTAGCAATATCCGATTGCGTTATTGAGAAATTTGGTATTCCTGCCGCTTCTAGTTCCGATTCAACTTGTTTCCACAAAGCGCTTTGTGTCTTGTTCAGCGAAACAAAATTCGAAGCGTCGGTTGATAGTTGGTTTACGAGGTCCAAGATGGGTTCATTCGCTGTAATTGCGGCCTGAACGCTATTGATATCACTCCTAAGTGTCAACAGACGATTGAAGAGTGTTTGTCCATTTGCGTCTATCGCATTGAAGGTCATCGCGATGGTTTGGTTAATCAATCCGCTGGGATTTATTGTGGGGACGGGCGGATCGGGAAGGTCTGGAAGGTCTGGGAGACTGTCGGTCGCTTTGCCAAACGCAATCATATCAGGTTCAGCCGTCTCGATAAACTCGCCTAGTGCCTCAAGTGCTGGGAATTCTGGGTTTGCCTCCAGCTCGTAACCTATAGCCGAGAGTACCTCAGCAGTTTGCTCGTTGACTAAACCTCCCTCGATCTTGATGGTATCATAAATAGATGTAACTCTATTATACACGGCGACAAGAGGTGAGTCCAACGTTGGAGCAAGCTCAAGAACGTCCGAAGTCCCCAGCAGTTCGATCGGCTTTAGATTCGCAGATTGTGGAACAAGTATGTTTGCGATGCCCTGCGCTGAATAGAGGTAATCGCCGGTCGCGGGATCAACTATTGGTCCGCCGAAACTAACGAAGCTTGACGAAGGCGGAATTAATAGGTTCACCGAACTGCTCGTTATGAGCGGGATAAACACCTTACCTGCTAAACTGGCGCCATTCGTGTAGATCTGGATGGTGCCGCCCAATTGTAGCGACCCCGAAACGTTAATTAAATCGCCTCCAGTCGGTGACACCTCAAGTTGCATGTTGCTGCCGGTCGCTAGCGTAAGATTGCCCGTTATTGAGTCTGTGCCAATGTAAGGTATTCCCAATTGTGCGCCGGGGCCTGTCCCGAGGCGCCCGGAGAGATCAGGCCGCTGGAGATGACGTTGCCCACGATGGCGCAGTCTCCCTTAAGAGAGCCGCTCGACGGTATGGTTACAGCGGCTCCAAGCGACCCGGCGAGGGCACAAGGGCCGCCGTTTCCAGCGAGGGAGGCGCTATTGGCGGGTAACGCCCAGAGAGCCGCTGCAAGGCATGCCGCAGTTGATACGAACAGAATCTTCACGATTTCCCTCCCCGCATCTCTTTGGACCCCTCCGCCGATACGCTGCGAAGCCAACGCCCGCGAAGCCGAGCAGCATCATGGCTCAGGTCGAAGGTTCGGGGATCGCGGAGGGGCTGGCGACTATTGCGATGCCCTCAGGGCCGCGCAACCCCGAAATCAGCGCGGCGTTCACCGTCGCCCCGGCCGTGGCGTATTCGCCGATCGTGCCAACGGCAAAGTTCGCGACAAACAGATCAGAGCCAGACACGGCAATGCCAAAAGGGCCGCTCAGCCCCGAGATCAGCGCGGCGTTCACCGTCGCCCCGGCGGTGGTGTATTCGCCGATCGTGCCAGCGGCAAAGTTCGCGACAAACAGATCAGAGCCAGACACGGCAATGCCATAAGGGCCGCTCAACCCCGAGATCAACGCGGCGTTCACCGTCGCCCCGGCGGTGGTGTATTCGCCTATCGTGCCAATGGCTTCGTTCGTGACAAACAAATCAGAGCCAGACACCGCAATGCCAAAAACGCCGTTCATCAACCCCGAGATCAGCGCGGCGTTCACAGTCGCCCCGGCTGTGGTGTATTCCCCTACCGTGTCGGTGGCCCCATTCACGACAAACAGGTCAGCGCCAGACACCGCAATGTCCTGAGGCGCGTCCAACCCCGAGATCAGCGAAGCGTTCACGGTCGCCCCGGCGTTGGTGTATTCGCCGATTGTGTCAGCGTCAAAGTTCGCTTCAAAGATCGTGTCGGCGCGTGCTCCGCTAGTGGAGAGTAGTCCGAGCAGGACGGCAGAAAGGCCAGACGCCATGATCCTGGGCCGACATGAAAGCTTCATCGGTTCCCTCCCTGAATGTCGTGGCCCACGTTCCAACGCGGGTGCAAAATAAAGTAAACGCCGCTGCGGCTGCCTGTCAACAAAAGAAGTCAGGATTTTTTAGGTCGTAGAGTTCCGTAAGAGTGGTTTACGACAGTAGACCCAGTCCCTCCCCGCCTCGCCACTTTGCGTTAGTCAAGCAGACCGTGCGAAAACTCGGCGCAATCGGCTCAAATATCTTCGCCGGCGCAAGGGTATCGCGTTTCAAGAGAGGTTGCCGGGTTTCGGCTCGGTGGGGCCGCCTGTCGCATTGGAGGGGCTTCCGGCGTCACCGGGGGTTCGAGCGGGGCGCTGTTGCGGCCTCGCTCAGGTCGCGACAGCGGCGATCATCGCCTCGACGCCGATGATGTTGAGCGCCCGGCGCAAATTGTAAGCGAGCGCCGTCAGGCTGAACTCGGCGCGGACCTTGTCGAGACCACGCATGAGAAACGCGCCCTGACCCATCCATTGCTTGATTGTGCCGAAGGGGTGTTCGACGGTCGCGCGCCGGCGGTCGAGTAGCTCAGGCCGCGTCTTCAGGCGCTCGGCCATGCGATCCAGGGCGGCCTCGCTTTCCAGCCGCGAGACTTTTCGGAAGTCGTTGGTGCAGCGTGAACGAAGCGGACAGACGGGGCATGCGGCGCGGTTGGCGTAGTCGACCTTCTTCATGTCGCGCAGCTTGCTTTCGTACCGTGTCGCGAGAACCTGTCCCGCCGGGCAGACATAGGCGTCGCGTTCCGCATCGTAGCGAAACTCGTCCTTGCGGAAGAAACCCTGGCTCGCTGATGAGCCGCGCTGAGGCCGCGGCACATGCGGCGTCAGGCCCGCCTTTTCGCAGGCTTCGATGTCCTCGGTCCGGAAGTAGCCCGCATCAGCGACGACGTCGATTGTCTCGACTTCGAGAATTGCACGGGCCGGTTCGGCGGTCGCCTGCAACAGCCCCATGTCGACGACCTGGTTGGTCACTTCCTGTTCGACGATCATCTTGTTCTTCGCGTCGACAGCGATCTGAACGTTATAACCCACGGCGACTTTGGTGTGCGCCGCCATGGCCCGGCTGTCGGGATCGGTCAACGATATCTGGCTTTCGCCCGTGCGTTCGAGGTCCGCCAGCATCGCGCCGTATCGACCGCGCTTCTCGCGAAGCGCCTCGATTTTCTTCGCCAGATTTTCAACCCGCGCGCCGCTTGTTCCCGCTTCCGCCGCGTCGCCTTCGTCGAGCCGCTGGAGATAGTCATCGAGGCGCTGGTCGGCGGCCTTGATGAACGTCTCCAACGAACGCCGCGTGAAATTACGGTCCTTGTTGTTGACCGCCTTGATGCGCGTGCCGTCAACCGCCAGAAGCTCGCGTCCAAACAGATCGAGCCGTTTGCACAGCAGCGTGAATTGGCGAAACACCGATTTGAAGGCCGTGCGATTTGCGGCACGGAAATCGGCGATAGTCTTGAAGTCGGGCTTCGGCGTCCGCATCAGCCAGATCAGTTCGATGTTGCGATGGCATTCCGCCTCCAAGCGGCGGCTCGACCGCACGCGGTTCAGGTAGCCATAAATGTACAGCCTGAGCAGGTCACCCGGCGCATAGCCAGGCCGCCCCGTCGCCTTCGGCTCGACGCGCGCGAAACCCGACTTGTCGAGATCAAGGCCTTCGACGAACGCGTCAATGAACCGCACCGGATTGTCGGAGCCGACATAGTCGTCGATGGCTTCGGGCAGAAGGAGGAGTTGCGAGCGTTCAAAGCCGGTAATGTGCGCCATGCCTAATTCTAGGTCGTAAACTCATAAACGTCGACGTCAGGATTTACGAATCGCCTCGGGTGTGATTTAAGCTCCCAAACGGGAGCTGTTTGATGGGACGCTACGAACTGACCGATCGGGAATGGAAGGCGATTGAGCCACACCTTCCGAACAAGCCGCGCGGGGTGCCGCGGGTCGACGACAGGCGGGTTCTGAACGGCATTTTCTGGGTGTTGCGTTCAGGGGCGCCATGGGCGGATTTGCCTGAGCGCTACGGGCCGCGCACCACAGTCTACAACCGCTTCAATCGCTGGCGAAAAGCTGGCGTCTGGGACCGCCTGATGGACGCCATCGTTGCGGCTCACGACGGCGAGGTTCAGATGATCGACACCTCCATCGTGCGCGTCCACCAGCAGGGCGCGACGGCAAAAAGATCCTATGCGGGTGGACGGCGGCCCGACTTGGTAGGCTGAGCTTCCACACCAGCATGGAGGCAACCGATGCAGTCCGACACCTCCGCGACCGCTGTCGCGACCACCGCCCACACGAATAATATCACGCTGTTCGCCTCGCTCGAATTGAGCAAATCGAAATGGGTTGTGACGATCAACAGTCCGGGCAGCGAGAAGTTTTCCAAGCATGTGATCGAGGGTGGGGACGGCGCCTGCCTGCTCGACCTTCTTTCGCGGTCGAGGGCGAAGGCCGAGCAGCGCTACGGCGTCCAGATCAAAGCGATCGTCATTCAGGAAGCGGGATTGGACGGGTTTTGGGTTCATCGCTTGCTGCTCGCCAACGGGATCGAGAGCCACGTCGTCGATGCGGCTTCGATCGCGGTCTGCCGGCGGCATCGGCGGGCCAAGACCGATTCGATCGACGGCGAGACGCTGTTGCGGACGCTGATGGCCTGGGCTCGCGGCGAGCGGCGGGTCTGTTCAATGGTTCGGGCGCCGAGCCCGGAAGAAGAGGATCGCCGGCGTCTGACGCGCGAGCGAGGCACGCTGCTCAAGGAACGCATTCAGCATACCAATCGGATCAGGGGCCTGCTCAGCGGCCAAGGCATCGGGGATTACAATCCGCTTCGGCGCGATCGTTTCGAACGACTCGAGGCGCTGCGAACCGGCGACGGCCGTGAGCTGCCGCGGATGCTGAAGGCGGAAATCCGCCGGGAGCTCGATCGGATCGCGGTGGTGACGACGCAACTGGCTGCGGTCGAACGCGCCCGCGACGCGCTCATCCGCACGGACGCCGAGGAGCGCAACAACCCCGCGGCCCTGCTTCTCAAGCTCAAAGGCTTGGGCCCTGAGTTCGCCTCGCTCCTCTGGCTGGAATCGTTGTTTCGCAGCTTCGGCAACCGACGCCAGGTGGCGGCTTACGGCGGATTGGCGCCCAGCCCCTGGCAGAGCGGCGCCGTTAACCGAGATCAAGGCATCTCGAAGTCGGGCAATCGCCGCCTGCGCAAGACCATGATCGAGCTTGCCTGGTTCTGGTTGCGTCACCAACCGGACTCGGCGTTGAGCCGCTGGTTCCAGGCGCGGGTCGGCGCCGCGAAGGGACGGATCCGCCGGATCGCCATCGTCGCGCTGGCTCGCAAACTCCTCGTCGCCTTGTGGCGTTATGCCACCCAAGGCATCGTTCCCGAAGGCGCCGTGTTCAAGGCGGCATGACCCGATGGCTCAAATCCACTCCAGCGAAGCTGAACGCGACGGCTTCGCCGGATCCGGGCGGGCGGTGACCGCGGATCGACCCTCGGGCTGAAACACGCCGTCAAAAAGGATGGTCCCGCCAACCCGAGCCCGATGCCCTCGAGCATGAGGGATTATGGTCCGAGCCCACAAGCTCGACCGGATGTGAGGTGATGCGGTCGTCAGGGCTGCATGGCAAAGACGGGCTCACGCTTCGGATCCAAACGCCCAGGGAGCATGCACAATGATGAAATGAATGAGCTTGACTGGAAACACCCCATGTGAGGGGGGTCAAGATCGATGTCTGGGTCGTTCCCGAGGCGGGCTCACCACCAAAATCCACGCGCTCGTCGACAAGAAGGGGCGGCCGATCAAGCTCAAATTGACCGCCGGCCAAGCCAGCGACGTGGCCAGCGCGGCCGAGCTGATCGCCGATCTGCCTGAAGAGGCGATGCTGATCGCCGACAAAGGCTACGACGCCAACGCGTTGCGCGAGGCGGTGGCCGAACGCGGCGCGTGGGCGAACATCCCGCCCAAAGCCAATCGCAAGGACCCGATCTGCTTCAGCAAATATCTCTACAAGGCGCGCAATCTCATCGAGCGCTTCTTCAACAAGATCAAACATTTTCGCCGGATCGCGACCCGCTACGACAAACTCGCCGAAAACTTCCTCGCCGCCCTCAAGCTCGCCGCCGTACGCATATGGCTACGTTAATGAGTCCACGTCCTAAGCAGACTCCGTCAGCTTGACCAACGAACCGCAGGTGTGATTCGGTCTTCGCGCTGATTCGCGGAGGCGGGGCATGGCGGGCAAATCTCGGGTGACGGCGGGTGAGGAGCAGCGCAACGCGCTGCTGACATTGGCCCATTCACGCGACCGCGGGGAGGCTGATCGGGCGCGGGCGATATTGCTGACGCTGTCGGGATGGACCAGCCCGCGCATTGCGGAGGCCTTTGGCGTGCGCGAAGACACGGTGCGGCTGTGGCGCAGCGCGTTCGCGCGCGGCGGTGTCGAAGCGTTGAAGGCGACTGTGGCGCCCGGCCCGCCACCGGTAAAGACCGAGGCTGCGCTGCGTGTCGTCACGCCTCTGCTCGAAGCTCCCGTCGCCGACCGGCCCAACTGGACGATCCCGCGTCTCATGGCCGAGATCGAGGCGCGCGAGGGCGTCAAGATCGGCAAGTCGCAGTTGTCCCGGGCGCTGCGAAAAAAAACTTCCGTTGGCGGCGGCCTCGGCACACGCTGAAAGGCCGCCAGATTGCCGACGAGATCGAACGCGTGGGACTGCGCCTTCAGCTGCGCAAGGCCCAGGCCGAAGCCGGCGACATCATTCTCCTCTACGGCGACGAGAGCGAGGCCCTGACGCACCCTTATCTGGCGCGGGCGTGGGCCTTGCGCGGTGCGGACCTGCGGGTGCCGGCGCCGGGACAGGCCAAGAAAGTGGCGATCATCGGCTCGCTCGATCAGGTCACGCGCCAGCTGATTGTGCATACGAGCCCGACCAAGCGCAGCAGCGACTTCATCGCTCACCTCGAGCAGCTCGACCACCTGTTCGGTCCCCAACCGGGACGGGCAATGAAACCGGTCGTGCTGGTCGAGGACAACGGGCCGATCCATGTCAGCAAGCTCACTCTCAAGGCCCTCGAGGCGCGCAAACACTGGCTCACCGTCGAGTGGCTGCCGAAATACGCACCCGAACTCAACGATATCGAGGTTGTCTGGCACGATCTCAAGGCGCATCATCTGGCCCACCAGACCTTCGCTGACGCCGACGCCCTCGACCGCGCAATCCACGCCGCCGTGGCCGCCCTGAACCGGGAGCGAACCGTCAATCCGTTGGTCCTTCAAAGAATCTCTGCTACGAAAACACCGCCGCGGGCAGTCGCGTCATGCGGCCTGGGTCGTGCGCTCAAGCCTGACGTGATAGCCGAGGCGCTCAAGCCGGCGCTTCAGGTTTGCGACGGTGCGGGTTTGAGTGATCTGGTCGAGATAGGCTTCTCCGAGGTCGCGGTACGGCAGCCCTTTGGCGAGCATGTGATAGGCGCTGACGAGAATTCTTGTGGGCAATGGCGAGGGCCGCGCGCATGGCGCCGCGGCGGGCCTTGAGACGGTGGAATTTGTCTTTGAGGTAGCTGCCCTTGGTCCTCGCGGCGGAGATTGCGGCGCCGACCAGGATCGTGCGGAGGTGGACATTGCCCTTTCGGGCGCGGCCGCTCTTCTGCCGGCCGGCGCTCTCGTGGCTGCCGGGACAGACGCCGGCCCAGGCGCTCAAGTGATAGACGCTCAGGAACACGCTCATGTCGACGCCGATCTCGGCGATGAGCACCGCGGCGACGAGCCAGTCGACGCCCGGGATCTGCATCAAGAGCGCGTGCGGCATCCGATAGGGTTCGAGCCGCTCGGTGATGCGCAGGTCGAGCGTTGCGATGTCCTGCTCGATCGCTTCGAGCCGGCGCAGCTGGGTGGCCAGGAGGAACCGATGATGCTCCTCCATTCGCCCCTCGAGCGCCAGGATGAGATCGGAGCGCTTGCGGCGCAACTGGCCCCTGGCGAGATCCGCCATTGCCTCGACCGAGGCCCGGCCCTCGATCAGCGCCCGAAGCATCGCCCGGCCGGACACGCCGAAGACGTCGCTCATCACGCTCGCCAGCTTGATGTTGGCCGTTTCCAGAAGCTTCAGCAGCCGGTTGCGCTCGGCCGCTTGGCTCTCGGTGAGCTTGCGGCGGTAGCGCAACAGCTCGCGCATTTCCCGCAGCGGCCGGGGCGGCACGAAGCTCTTCGCGATCAGCCCGTGCCGGACCAGATCGGCGATCCACTCGGCATCCTTCACGTCCGTCTTGCGCCCCGGCACGTTGCGGATGTGCCGAGCGTTGCCGACGATCAGATCGAAATGTCCTTCCAGCACGGCATAGACTGGCCGCCAGTAGACGCCAGTGCTCTCCATGCCGACATGCGTCACCCCCGCCGCCGCGAGCCAGTCCCGCAAGACTTCGAGGTCGCGTGTCACCGTCCGGAACGTGCGCACCTCCTTGGTCGGTCGATCCCCGGGCGCGCCGATCAGAAGACACGCAACGACCGTCTCCTGGTGCACGTCCAACCCACAGCACCGCTCAATAATCACCCGCATCATCGCCTCCTGCCATCAGAAGGCGACCGCGACGCCGCAGGTACTTCGAGACACTGCTACACGTGCTCCCCGTTCCCGGGGGCGACAAAGAATGGTACCTCTATGCGGCGCGGGCCGGACTGCTTATCGGGGTCGCAAACCACCGCAGAGATTTCCAGCCTCAACACGATCGCCCGTGCCGAGACTGGGATAAACCGGCCCGCGCCGCCACCGTTTTCATTCATAATGGCGCGCCGTCGGCGCTGGTTGGCTGCTTAGTATGGCGCCTGCAATTCGCGAATCCGGCTAGGCCGACTTTCCGCACAGTCTGCTAGATATTTGCAACAGCGCTTTTCGCCCGAAAATCTGCGACTTTTGAGAGAGACGAAAAGCGGCGCGGCGCGGTCGCGAAAAGAACCCGGTTACGGTTACGCGGTTACGGCGGTTACGGGGTTACGGTGACACGGTTACGGTGACACGCCCGTAATTCCCTTTTTCCTGCCCGTCCCTCGCATCACCTATCGTCGCCCTGCCGTTTCGGCTTCGGCCCGCGCTTGCCGGGCATGACGATGCGGCCAAGGCGGCGGCCGATTGCGTCCTGAAAGGCGCGGTCGCCAAGCGGGCGGCCGATCAGCTCGTTGCGGCGCAGCGCGGCGAAGCCGGGATCGTCGGGGTCCGTGTCCAGAAGATCGGCGAAATTCGGCGCCCGGTCGAGCAGGGGCTGCACGGCGACGAGCCCGTCGTCGCGGGCCGAAAGATGCGCGCGCACGCTCGAATGGGGCCAGTCGGCCGCACGCTCGACCAGCCGGGCGCGGAGCGGATTGAGTGCGACGTAGCGCGCCGCCGCCATCAGATGGTCCTCGTCCATCGCGATCGAGCCGAACCGCCCCTGAAACAGATGGCCGGTCTGGCGCGCCCGCGCGTTGACGAAGCCGGCGTAGAGGCGGTGCGCCCGGGACAGCGCCAGCGCGAGCGCCGCGCCGTCGTCGGGAGTGAGGATGAGATGGACGTGATTGGGCATCAGGCAATAGGCCCAGCAGGCGACGCCGAAGCGCCGGCAGGATTTGGCGAGCCAGTCTTTGTAGAGCGCATAGTCATCGGGCTCGAAAAAGATCCGCTCGGCGCGATTGCCGCGCTGGGTCACGTGATGGGGCAGGCCAGGGACGACGATGCGCGCGATGCGGGTCATCGACGCAGCATCGCAGAAATGCGATAATCGGTAAATACGGGCATGTCACCGTAATCCCGTAATCCGGTAATCCGTAATCCGTAATCCATGTCACCGTAACCCATGTCACCGTAACCCAAAACCCAAGGCAACCGGGCGGCCTTTTTGCGTGTCATCTTTCCTTCCGCAATAGCTTCAGCCTCGCATCGCGTGCGGGGCTGTTTCAATGTTATCGGCGTCGTAGTCGCCCCATCCGCTTGCTTTCGCTTTTTGGTGCAGCTTTTCCTGTACCATAGCCGATGGAAGTCTCGCCTGTCCTCGCGCCGCTTGGAGCGATCCGCCTTCGGATTGTGGACGCCTCCAGATGAAGCGGTAGCCATAATCCATGCCGCCGTCGTCATATAGGTATCGGCACCACTGGTACCACAAAGTCCAGTCGTTCGGGCCGGGATTGGTATCCAACGTCGTTTCGTTGATCACTTGAACGCGCGCCAAGAGCGCCTCCTCATCACAAATGCTGATCTGCCATATCGGCGTTTGCGCACTGGTTTTCAAGAAGCTCATCGAGAAGTCTTTTGTGAATGCAGATTTGCTGCAACGCGGCCCTAACCGGACACCCTGTCTGCGCACCTCGCCCATGGTAACGGGCGCGGCATGCCGTCGGGGGATTACGGGATTACGGAGACATCCATCCGGACTTATCCATGGACGGCTTCGCTTCAGACGGGTCGATGGCAGCGGCCATCTTGGCACGCTGATACCGTTCGGGGCGCTGTCCACCCCATCACCCGTGATTCCATCACCGTGAACCCGCGATCCCCACATGGACTCGCAGAACCGATCGATTTTGAGTACACCGTTCCTAGGTGGCCATCGCAATCCCCCCAGCCCGCAGCCAAACAGAAGAACGTCGTGACCGAACAATCGGAGTCGCTGCCAACCCCCTCTCCAAACGGCCCTTCGCGATGACCGCGATCTGCGTGCTTTCCGGGATGGGCATAGTGTTTACGATCCCGCTGATTTTCTCTGAATCGGCGACCAGCATCGGCGCGTGGTACCCTCCTTTTCTGGCCGTAAGCAGCGCTGCCGGCGCTGCCTGTACTGTGGGCTTCTGGCTGATGCGGAAGTGGGCAGTGTACCTTTACACTGGGTTGTTGTGTCTGACCCAAATTGTTCTGCTGGCGATGGGGTCTTGGAATATCGTAGCGCTGCTCATCCCGCTGGCAGCGGTGATGATCGGATTCATCTATTTGCCGCGTATGGAATAACGCGGTCATCCGCTTTCCAGTCATAGGGCATTACACAGGGCAGTCGCCTTGAACCATGCAAATTCTGCATATATCCGGCGCCTCATACTCGATTTTCGCGACGGCCGGTCTCCCTGTTTCGCGCCCTGTTATCTCTCTGATAAGCGCCTATAATCGACCTGTTAATTTCCCCGTACTTTGCTCTCGCCAGATGTGAGGTGTTTTCGGAAGCGATTGAAAACAAGAGCCTTTTCGCGGCCGGCTGAGCGCGATGGCGGCCTTCGCCGCCGTTTTCTCCCTCTTACCAGGGAGCATCAGGGAGAAACGGGCGCGGCCCCTCATCTCGAAGGCATTCGAAAGCCGCATACGGCTCTAGCGGCGCGCCCTCAGAGCATGCTCGGCAGTACGCGGTCCGGCGGGCGGTGGCCGTCGGCGAAGGTGCGGATGTTGACGATGACCTTCTCGCCCATGTCGGCGCGGCCTTCGTGGGTCGCCGAGCCCATATGCGGCAGGAGCGTCACCTTGCCGGCCTTTGCGAGCGCGATCAGCTTTTCGTTGACGGCGGGCGCGTGCTCGAACACGTCGAGCCCGGCGCTCGCGAGCTCGTCCGCCTCGAGCATCCGGATCAGCGCGTTCTCATCGACGATCTCGCCGCGGGCGGTGTTGATGAGAATGGCGTCGGGCCTGAGATACTTGAGGCGGCGCGCCGACAAGAGGTGATAGGTGCCCGGCGTATGGGGACAATTGACCGAGACGAAATCCATCCGCGCGAGCATCTGGTCGAGCGAATCCCAATAGGTGGCTTCGAGCGATTCCTCGATCTGGACCGCGACGCGGCGGCGGTTGTGATAGTGGATCGACATGCCGAAGGCGCGCGCGCGCCGCGCGAGCGCCTGGCCGATGCGCCCCATGCCGATGATCCCGAGCCGCTTGCCGGTGATGCGCCGCCCAAGCATCCAGGTCGGCGCCCAGCCGGCCCAATGCCCCTCGGGAATGATGCGCGAGCCCTCGACCAGCCGGCGGGCGGTCGAGAGGATCAGAGCCATGGTCATGTCGGCGGTGTCTTCGGTCAGTACGCCCGGCGTGTTGGTCACCGTGATCCCGCGTCGGAGCGCGCTGGTGACGTCGATGTGGTCGACGCCGTTGCCGAAATTGGCGATCAGCTTCATCTGTTCGCCCGCCTGGGCGATCATCGCGGCGTTGATATGGTCGGTGATGGTGGGGACGAGAACGTCGGCCTCGCGCATCGCCTCGACGATCTCGGCCTGGGACATCGGCTTGTCGTCAATGTTCAAACGCGCGTCGAACAACTCGCGCATGCGCGTCTCGACGAGTTCGGGAAGCCGTCGCGTCACCACCACCAAGGGTTTCTTTTTGGTCATGAGCGCCCTCCCCGCCCGCGCGCCGCCGCCTGGGCGTCAGCCATTTGAGTTCGCGCCGTCAACCCGTTTACGCCTCATTAACGCCACGCGCCGCAAATGTTTTGCGCCGGGTCCCGCTTCCGGGTCACGAACCGCCGGTTCGCCGGCCTCTCTACCAGAAGAGCGAGCAAAGACAAGGATGGCCGATCAGCCGCCGAGGAACCCTGCGGTGAGCCGAGACCGGCAAACCGTCCGAGCGGGCCGGCTCACGCGCCGACAAGCATTTGCGATCCTGGCGGCTCTGTCCGTGTCGCCGGATCTGGCGCTCGCCGACCCTGTCGGCCCAGTGACAAAGCTGCCGCTGCCGCGGTACGCGAGCCTCAAGACCGACCGGGTCAACCTGCGCGAAGGGCCGTCGAAGGACCATCCGACCAAGTGGGTCTACGAGCGCGCAGGCCTGCCGGTGGAGATCACGGCCGAGTTCGAGATCTGGCGCCGGGTGCGCGATTCGGAAGGCGTCGAGGGCTGGGTCCTGCATTCGCTTCTCTCGGGGAGGCGCACGGCGCTCGTCACGCCGAACAAGACAGGCGAGAATTCCAGAATCTACGCCCGCCCGTCCGAGAGCGCGGATCTGGCGGCGACGCTCCAGTCCGGCGTCATCGTCAACATCCGCAACTGCGACGGCGCCTGGTGCCTGATCGACGGGGACGGGTTCAAGGGCTATATCCAGCAGGTGAAGCTTTGGGGCGTCTACCCCAACGAGAAGATTGAATGAGGCGGAAACGTCCGCAGAGTCCTGTACGGTCTCGACGTGTTTGCGCCTGAGCGGGAGGGATTCGGCCGCCAGGCGCGGCGTCTGCGGCTCAATACGCTCATCGGGCTGCGCTGGCTCGCGGTCGCCGGACAGACGGCCGCGATTCTGATCGCCGCCTTCGGGCTCGGCCTCCGGTTTCCGGTTTTCGCCTGTCTCGCGCTTGTCGCTGCCTCCGCGGCGCTCAACTTCGTGCTGCGCTGGCGCTTTCCCGTCACCATGCAGCTCAGCGAGCGCGGCGCGGCGGTTCTTCTCGGCTACGACATCATTCAGCTGGCCGGGCTCCTCTTTCTCACCGGCGGCGTCGCCAATCCTTTCGTCATTCTGCTCCTGGCGCCGGTCACCATCGCCGCAACGTCGCTTTCGCTCCGGGACGCGCTCGCGCTGCTCGGACTTGCGATCGTCTGCGCGACCGCGCTGTTAGGCGCGAGCCTGCCCCTGCCGTGGATCGGCGGCGAAAGCCTTGTCCTTCCGCGGCTCTACGTCCTTGCGAGCTGGGCCGCGCTTGCGATCAGCTCGGCATTCGTCGCGCTCTACGCCTACCGCGTCGCCCAGGAGGCGCGCCAGACTGCGAGCGCGCTTACAGCGGCCGAACTGGTTCTCGCCCGGGCCCAGCACCTTTCGCAGATCGACGGCCTTGCCGCGGCCGCGGCGCACGAGCTCGGGACGCCGCTCGCCACCGTTGCGCTCGTCGCGCGCGAATTGGCGGCTCATCCGCCGCCGAGCGAAGGGTTCGCCGACGACTTGCAGTTGCTTGAGCAGTCGGTCGACCAGTGCCGGTCAATTCTCGCCAAACTGTCCTCTCCCCTGGGTCTTTCAGGCCAGCCGATGGATCTTTCGAGCCCGGTCGAGCTTGCGGAAATCGCCGCCGCTCCGCACCGGCTGCTCGGCGTGACGATCACGGTCGAGGGGGAGGGTCCCGAGCCGGCGCCGAAATGCCCGCGCAATCCCGGCGTCTTGTTTGGCCTCGGCAATCTGGTCGAGAATGCGGTCAGCTTCGCGGAGAAAGAGGTTGTCATTCGGGCGAGCTGGAGCAAGTCAACGGTGAGGATCGTGATCGGCGACGACGGGCGCGGCTTTCCGCCGAATATTCTGGCGCGAGCCGGCGAGCCCTATCTCTCGCAGCGCGACGCCGCCCGGCGCAACGACGGGGCCGGCGGCGGGCTCGGGCTCGGGCTTTTCATCGCTCGGTCCCTGTTGGAGCGGTCCGGCGCGACGCTTGAGCTCGCCAATGCCGCTGACCCTGCTTCAGGCGCCGTCGCCACGGTCGAATGGCCGCGCTCGTCTTATGAGCGGGGTCGACGCGCGGGCGATTAACGTGGTAATTGGTTCGCGGGCCGGAGTTTCGCGCCAGCAATCGCATGGACAAAGACACACAGCAGTCGTCGAACCACGGCCCGAGCGGCGGGGAGACGCTTGATAAATCGCTCCTCGTGGTCGACGACGACAAGGTCTTCTGCGAACGGCTCGCGCGGGCCCTGTCCTCCCGCGGCTTCACCGCGAGAACCGCGATCAGCGTCGCCGAGGCGCGCACCGCTATCGAGACCGCGCCGCCGGCTTTCGCTGTCATCGATTTGCGATTGGGGGACGGCAGCGGCCTCGACGTGATGCGCGCGCTGAAGGCCAGGCGCGCCGATGCGCGCGGGGTGATCCTCACCGGCTACGGGGCGATCGCGACCGCTGTGGTGGCGGTCAAGCTCGGCGCGTTCGATTACCTGGCGAAGCCCGCCAATGCAGATGACGTCGTGACGGCGCTGATGGCCGGACGGCTCGACGGGCCAACCGAACACGAACCGCCGATGTCGGCCGACCGGGTTCGCTGGGAGCATATCCAGCGCATTTATGAAGCCTGCGAGCGGAATGTCTCGGAGACGGCGCGCCAGCTCAACATGCACCGGCGCACGCTGCAGCGGATTCTCGCCAAGCGCGCGCCGAAATGATAGGAGTCGGTCGCCACGCGACGGCTGTGGCGACGCGGCGATGCAGAACCACCGCCACAGCCCTCGGCTCAGCCGTCTTCGTACTTGAACGAGACCTTCACTTTCGCGCGGTAGGCTTCGACCTTGCCTTTGTCGATTAGCAGGTCGAGCTCGGCGACTTGCGCAATGCGGAGATCCCTCAGAGACTTGCCCGCGCGCTCCACCGCCGCAGCCGCAGCCTTTTCCCACGATTCCGTGCTCGTTCCCACCAGTTCTATGATCTTGTACACGCTCTCGGCCATCGTCCTTCCTCCTAATCGTCAACTGCCGGCGTACCTTCGCGGCGTTGCAACCTCGCTGAGCTCAGCGCGCCGTCTGATCTGTCAGCTCTTCGGCGGCTGCGCGCTTTGACGGCTGACGCTGCCGCGCATTTCCTCGAGGCTCGCCTTCATCCGATCCTGAATGATTTTGACCGCTTCGCTGGTCGATTGCCTCGACAATTCGGCCTGCTCCCGGGCACCCTGGACGGCAATGTCGAAGACTTTTTTCACGAACTCGGTCTGCTTCGCGAGGATCTCCTGCGCGCTGCCCATTGGGTGATACTCGCGGGCCAGCGTTGTGGCTTCGCGCAGCCCCGCCTGGAGCACCTCACGTTGCTTCTCCGCCACAGACTTCCCGCCCCCGGCGGCGACCTTCGCCGAATTCGGCGAGCGCCTCGAGGTTCTTGCAATTCGTCTCCAGCAGTTTCTCGACATCGACCTGCGGCAGGCCGTAGCTCTTTCCGAAGTTCCGCAGCATCTCGATATAGGGCTCAGTCTCTTTTGTCATCGTTTCCTCCTTCAGTTCGCCCCCGCATTCGCCCTGGCCATCCGGCGTCTCGACGGGCCGTTCCGATCATCCGTTACGGCTCGCCTTCCAGGAAGCGCTCGATGCGGCGCGCCGTCTCCACCGGTTGCGCCACGATGAAGAGATGTCCGTCGTCGATCACCTCGAGGTGGGAATTGGGAATGAGGCGCGCCAGAATGTGACCGTTGGCGACGGGCACCAAAGGATCGTCGCGCCCCATGAGGATGAGAGTAGGCTGCCGCACCGCGCTCAACCAGGGGAGGCTGGTCCAGCCGACCATGGCGAGTAGCTGATAGGCATAACCCATGCCTCGAGCGCCGAACATCGCCTCGGCGTGGCGGCCGATCAACGACGCGTCCCTCCTGAACGACCCGCCATAAAGGTCTGGCGCGATCTTGCGCATGTAGTTCTTGTCCAGATACCGGCGGGGAGTCGCCATGCGCAGGATCGCCTGAGGATTGCCCGGAACCATGATCGCTCCCGGCGACGTCGCGGCGAGCACCAGCCGCCTGCAGAGTTGCGGATATTGATAAGCGAACTGTTGGGCGATGCCGCCGCCCCACGAGACGCCCGCGACATCGACTTTATCATAGCCGAGGTCGGAGACGAGGCGCGCGCCGAGTTGGGCCATGCTCGACGGACGGTACGGCCGTTTCGGCAACGGAGAACCGCCGATCCCCGGCATGTCGAAGATGATCCCCGTCGTCTCGGTCAGGGCTTCGAGAAAAGGCCTCGCCAGTTGCCAATTTGCGCCAATGCCGTTGAACAAGAGGAGCGGCGGACGCGACTCGCTGCCGCGCTTCACGGCGACCATAAGCTCCTGACCGCCAACCGACATCATGCGCGCTTCGACGCCAGCCGGTCTTTCGGCGGTGTCGTCTGGCGCAAGGCCGGCCCTATCGCTCAAAGACGTAGCTCCCTGGGGCGGGCATCAAAACGGGATGGCGTTCGTCGCCGAGCGATTTCGGCGCATCGATTTCCGCGCCCGATCGCTGGCGCAACCAGTCGCGCCAATCGAGCCACCAGCTGCCCTGACGCTTCTCCGCGCTAGAAAGGAATGCTTCCGGGCCAGCCGGACCCGCCCGGCCGATCATGTAGGACGCCTTCTTGTTTGTCGGCGGATTGAGAAGACTCTGCAGGTGTCCGCTGCTCGATAGGACGAATGTCGCGTCGTTGCCCAGAATGCGCGCGGTGTTGAACACCGCCTTCCAGGGCGTGATGTGGTCGGTGAGACCGGCCACGACATACTTTTCGACCTTGTCCCCGATCTGGCCCATATCGACCGTCCGGCCGTCCAGCGTCAGTTTGCCCGGGTTCACGAAGGGGTTGGTGAAATAGAGATCGATGTAGTCGCCGTGCAGGCGGGCCGGCAGCCGGGTCGTATCCGCGTTCCAGTAGAGGATATCGAAGGCGGGGGGCGCGTTGCCGAGCAGGTAGTTGTTGACCCAGTAGTTCCAGATCAGATCGTTCGGCCGCATCCAAGCGAACATTCGCGCCAGATCCTGGCCGTCGAGCACGCCGCGAAGCCGCGAAGCCTCCTTGGCGGCTGTCATCGTCTCGCGCGTGATCAGGGACCCGAAGGCGCTGTCCGAGGCGGTAGCGGTGTCAAGCATGCAGACGGCAAGAACCAGGTTCTTGATTTTTGCGCCGCCGAGAGTGGCCAAATAGGCGGCGGAGGTGATGCCTCCGGAGCAGGTCCCCATCATCGAAACGTCGTCGTTTGCGGTAATCTCGCGGACCGCGTCGACGGCGCCGTCGAGCGCGGCGACATAGACAGCGAGCCCCCAATCGCGATTCTCGACCGTTGGGTTGCGCCAGCTCACACAGAACGTTTGCACGCCGCTCTCGAGCAGGAACCTCACGATGCTCTTGTCGGGCGACAGATCCATTGCATAGAATTTGTTGATCTGCGGCGGCGTCATCACCAGCGGCCGCTTCCACACCTTTGGCGTCATCGGTGCATATTGAATGAGCTCGATGAGTTCGTTGCGGAACACCACGGCGCCGGGCGTATTCGCCAGGTTCTCGCCGACCTTGAAGGCGGCCGTGTCGACTTGCGAAGGCAAGCCGCCGTTTTTTGCAAGATCCTCGATATAGTTCTTCAGCCCACTCAAGAGGCTTTGGCCGCCCGAATCGATAAACTTACGCGTCGCAGCGGGATTGGCGATGAGGCTGTTCGTCGGCGCGAGGGCGTCGACAAGGATCGTCGTGAAAAGTCGGGCGCGTTCCTTGTCGACGTCGCTGAGACTCGTCTCGCTGACGAATTCGTCCAGCGCCTCGCCCCAGGCGAGATAGGCTTTGAGCAGTCCGCCGTGCACAGGGCTCGTTTTCCACGCGGGGTCGGCGAATCTTTTGTCGCCTGGCTGCGGCGCGCGATCGGACCTGCCGCTCGCGATGCCGGTCAATTCGCCGACGAACGAGAGCCATTTGTCTGCTGCGACGCGCGGCTCGTTGACCATCGCCTTGAAGAAGATCCCGGCGCTTTCAACGAGGTCTTCGCCGCGAAGGCCGACCAGCGGATTGAGCGCCAGCGTGTGGCGCGAGGCTTGCTCGGACATGTTGTCCGTCTTTTGGGGTTCGGAACGGCTCTCGTTGCTCATCGCGGCGCGCCCTTCGCGGGAACGAGGAACGCCAGGCTCTCGGCGACCACGGCGGGTTTGTCCGATCCTTCGACTTCGAGCGTGTTCCTGGTCTTCATGATCGCCTGTCCGCCGTCCTTCGGCTCGACGCCCGTGAGCACCACGCGCAGACGCACGCGCGCGCCGGCGGGCACGGGAGCAAGAAAGCGCGCCTTGTCGACCCCATAGTTGAGGCCGGCGGCCGCATCCTTAGGGATCACGCCGATCTCCATGGAGAGAGGAGCGATCATCGCGAGCGTCAGATAGCCGTGAGCGACGGCGCCGCCGTAGGGGCTCTCCCGCTTCGCCCGCTCGACATCGACGTGGATCCACTGATGATCGCCGGTGCAGGCTGCGAACTTGTCGATGCGGGACTGGTCGACCGTAACCCAATCCGACACCCCAAGCTCCTGGCCGACGCGCTCGCCGAGCTCAGAGATCGTGAATTCGCTCACTCCAGCCTCCGTTGTCCCAAATGGCGTGAAATTAGATCCGACGGTCTCGCCCGGGTCAGGCTACATGTCGCCGTATTTCTTTCGGAGCTCCTTCTTGTCGACCTTTCCGACGCTCGTTCTGGGAAGGCTGTCGATGAACAGGATTTTTTCCGGGATGCCATATTTCGAGATCACGCCGCTGTCTGCGAAGACTTTCAGATGAGCCTTGATTGCGGCTTCGTTGACGGCCCCTGCGTTCGAGGCCTCCCTGACCACCAGCGCCATCGGCCGCTCGCCCCATTTTTCGTCCTTGACGCCGATGACGGCGGCCTCAGCCACGCCTGCGCAATGCATGATCAGGTCTTCGATCTGCAGCGACGACACCCATTCCCCGCCGGTCTTGACAACATCTTTGATGCGGTCGGTGATCTGAACGTATCCCTCCGGCGTCATCGCCGCGACGTCGCTGGTATGGAGATAGCCCCCTTCCCAGAGCTGCTCCGAGCCGTTGGGATCGTTGAAATAGCCCTGGGTCAACCAGGGCGCGCGCAGCACGATCTCGCCTGACGCCTTGCCGTCATGCGGAACGTCTTTCATCTCCGGATCGACGATGCGCAGGTCCACCAGCGGCGCGGTCACCCCGGCCCTGGAGCGAATGTCCACCGTCTCGTCGGGATCCCCGTCGAGATCCTTGGTCCTCACCTGGGCGACGCAGATCAGAGGTCCGGTCTCCGACATGCCATACCCTGCATAGACGTCGATCCCCGCGGCGAGCGCTTGCCTGGCGAGCGTCTTGGGCAGCGCCGACCCGCCGATGACCATCTTCAATCCTGCGAGGTCGGTCTTGGCAGCGGCGGCCGCGCCGAGCAGCATCTGGAGGATCGTAGGCACGCAGTGAGTGAAAGTGACGCCCTCGGTCTTGATCAGCCTGACGAGCATCGCCGGGTCGTAACGGCCGGGATAGACCTGCTTGACGCCAGCAAGCGTCGCCGCCCATGGAAAGCCCCAGGCATGGACATGGAACATGGGCGTGATCGGCATGTAGACGTCGTCGCGCGAGAAGCGTCCCTGTTTCCCTGCGATGCCGAGAAACGCCAGCTCGGAGAGCGCATGCAGGACGAGCTGCCGATGGCTGTAGTACACGCCTTTCGGCAGCCCGGTGGTTCCGGTCGTGTAAAACGTCGTCGCCTGGGTGTTCTCATCGAAGTCCGGAAAGTCATAGTGCGGCGAAGTGGCTGCAAGAAGCGACTCATATTCGCCGACAAACGATAAGCCGCCCGTCTCCGCGGAGGACCGGTCCGACATTACGACGAGCCGCTTGACGTTCGGCAATTGCGGCTTGAGGTCTTTCACCAATCCGACGAACTCGTCGTTAACAAGAAGCGTCGTCGACCCGGCGTGATCGATCGTGTAAAGGATCTGCTCGGGCGCGAGCCGGACGTTGACCGTCTGCAGGACCGCGCCCATCATCGGAATCGCGAAAAAGGCTTCGAGAAAGCGGTTGCTGTCCCAGTCGAGAACGCCGACCGTGTCGCCGGGCTGGACGCCGATCGCAGCGAGCGCTGAGGCCAGCCGGTTTATGCGCTCCCAGATCTCAACGTAGGTGAACCGCTTCGCGTCTCGATAGACGACTTGCTGGTCGCGCGCCTGCAACAGCGGTGTGTTCCAGATGTGCTTGAAAAGCAGCGGAAAATGATACGCCGAACTGGCGGTCTGTATGAGCCTGCCCGTCACGGTCGGCCTCCTCGCTTCCTCCGCGCAAGGCGGCGACGCCGCCCTCCGCTTTTCGCCCGGACCCGAGCTTTTTCCCTCACCTTACCCCTTGGCGTCGACTTGTGCGAGCCCCGCTGCTCCAGTTGCGGCGGAGCGGGAGTTGCCAAGCGAACCTGCGAGAACATTGGCACCTTCCAGCGCTGTCAGGTCTCTGTGAAGGTGCGAAACGGCCAGCGAGGGGGTCCAAGCAGGCCAAACCCCGTTCCAACCCGCGCCCCGGACGCACGAGATTTTCCGACGCCTTGCCCGAGGCGTGAGCCGTCACCTACACAAAGGCGCTGAGCCCGGTGATCGCCTTGCCGACGATCAGCGTGTTCATTTCGCGCGTGCCCTCGTAGGAATAGATCGCCTCGGCGTCGGCGACGAAGCGGCCGATATGATTGTCGAGGAGGATGCCGTTGCCGCCGAGCAGTTCGCGCGCGTAGCCGACGGTCTCACGGCATTTGACCGTGCAGTAAGCCTTCGCCAGCGAGGCGTGCTCATCGGTCATCAGACCCTGGCTCTGCAACTGTCCGAGGCGCAGCATCATGCACTCGGTCGCGGTCACGTTGCCGAGCATGCGCACCAGAAGATCCTGAACGAGCTGGAAGCCGCCGATCGGCCTGCCAAACTGGGAGCGCTCGGTCGAATAGCGCAGCGCATGCTCGTAGGCGCCCCGGCCGCAGCCGACCGCGAACCATGCAACGCCTGCGCGCGTCATCTTCAGGACCTTGGCGGTGTCCTTGAAGCTGTCGGCCTTCTGCAGCCGGTCGGCCTCCGGGACCCGGCAGTCCTTCAGCGTGATCCAGCCGTTCTGGACCACGCGGAGCGCCATCTTGCTCTCGATCTTCTTGACCGAGAAGCCTCGGTTGTCCTTGCCGACCACGAAGCCCTTGACCTGGCCTGAGGCCTCGTCGCGCGCCCAAATGACGTTGATGTCGGCGAAGGTCGCGTTGCCGATCCATTTCTTCTCGCCGTTCAGCACCCAGGCGTCGTCTTCGCGCCGACAGGTCGTCATCATCCCGCCCGAAGTCGCGGAGCCGACCAGCGGCTCCGTCAGGCCGAACGAGCCGATCTTCTCGAACCGCATCATCGCCGGCAGCCAGCGCTGCTTCTGCTCCTCGTCGCCGCAGAGATAGATCGAGCCTGCGGAGAGCCCGGTGTGAACGCCCCAGAAGGTCGCGATCGACGAGTCGACGCGCGCAAGCTCCATGGAGACAAAACCGTTCAGGAGCATGCTGCCGCCCACCGCGCCGTAGCCTTCGTAGCCAATTCCGCCGATGCCAACCCCGGCGATTTTCGGAATGATCTCGAAGGGAAACTTGTCGCGCGCCCAATAGTCCTCGATGATCGGCGCGACCTCGGCTTCCATGAACTCCCGCACCCGTTGCGCGACCGCGCGTTCCTTCGGGTCGAGCAGATCGGCGATGCGGTAGAAATCGCCGTCAATCGGCGGGGCGACATGTTCGGCTTTGCGTGCTGAAGAGCCTTGCACGTTCATGGATCATCCTCCCTTGATATTCGCGCGCCTCGCAGATGGGGCTCAGCCTTTCCGAAAGGCGAGGCCCAATCAGTCAGCCAGATTTATGTCATATTATGCGATGGCCGGAAGTTTCGAAACGGCCAAAGGCGGGTTCGAGCTGACGCGGCCGCCAGATGACGTTGGGAGGATCGCCGTGACGCTTACAGGAAAGCCAGGTCCTTCGGACAGCGTCTACCCTCCGACCAAGCTCGCCGCAATCGTCGAGACACTGGTTGCCGAGGGCGTTCCGGTCCGCGAGGCCCTCAGCGATGTGGGTGTCGGCCCGGACGAATTGCACTCGCCCGAGACTCTGGTTTCCCTTGCCCAGCTCCTGATGGCATGTCGGACCGCCCTTCGATTGTCGCGCGATCCGTCGCTCGCGTTTCGCATTGGCCTCTCGATTCACGTCTCCGCCTACGGCATGTACGGCTACGCGATTCTGTGCGGGGCCGATTTCCGCAAGACGATGAGTTTCTGTGTCAGATACCACGTCCTGGCCGCGCCGTTGGTCGCTATTTCGTTCACCGAGCGCGACAGGCGCGCGATTTGGACGATCGAACCGATCTTTCACCGCCTTGTCGACGAGCCGCTATACCGGTTCATCGTCGAGATGCAGATGGGCGTGCATCTGTCGTTGCTTCGTGACGTGATGGGGGCGTCGTTCGCGCCGCAGGAAATTAGCATGACCTACTCCGAGTCCGATGAGGCCAGGCAAACCGGGGCCTTGGCCGGATGCAGGGTGCGGTTCGCGCAGGCGGGGAACCAGTTCATCTTCGACGCGAAATGGCTGGATGAGACCGCCACGCTCGGCAACAGAACGACCTACGCCATCGTTTTGTCCCTGTGCGACGAATTGCTCGCGGACCTGGCGCTGCGCGCCGGGGCGGCTGGCAAGATCCGGGCGAGCTTGCTCGAGGACATCGCTACGCGTCCGACGCTGGCGGGCGCCGCGAAACAGCTGGGGACCACTGCGCGGACGCTCCGCCGGCAACTCGCGCTCCAAGGCACTTCGTTCCGCGCATTGGTCGATGAGCTCCGGGCGCAAGTTGCGGTGAAGTATCTGCGGGAGACCGTGATGACCAACGAGGACATTGCAGCGGCGCTGGGCTTCAGCGACGCAGCGAATTTCCGCCACGCCTTTCGCCGCTGGACGGGCAGCTCGCCCAGCGCGTTCAAGTCTCGCATGCGCCCCTTCCCTTGGCTGCCGACCGCTGCCTCGCCGGCGCCGGGCGCCGCACATGCAGGACGCCGGTCCACCCTCTAGGTCATGCGCATCAGCATTTCGCCGGCATGAAGCACGAGACCGGTGAGACCGCCGATCAGCGTGCCGTTGAAGCGGATGTACTGAAGGTCCTTCCCGACGTTGAGCTCGATCACGTTGATCAGTTGGCCCATGTCCCACCCTTTCACCTGATCGGCGATGAAGGTCGACACCTCGCTCTTGTGTTCGGCGATGAGCTTGCTCGCGGCCGTCACGCAAGCCCGATTGATCTCGGCCCGCATTTCGGGATCGCCCGCGAGTTGGGCGCCAACCTCCCGCAGAAGCTCAGCGAGGCGACGTTGAAGGGTGGAGATCTCCGCCGCCGCGCTCCGCTCGATGAAGGTTTTGACGTTGGACCAGAGCCTCTCGGCGAGATCGCCGACCTCGGGGCGCGACAGCAAATTTCGCTCGATCGCTGCGAGTTGTGTCGCGAGAGCTGGTTCCGTCTCCAGCCGTTCGATCAGCGAAAGGGCCAGCCGATCGATTTCGCCACGAAGCGGGTGGGCCGGATTGGTCCGAACGTCCTCGAAAAACGCCGCGGCGGACGCTGCGACCTTCTTCATCAGATACGCGTCCGCGCGATAGAATTTGAGCAGCGTCGGCAGTTCGGCGCGGATCTTCTCGCGTATCGCCGCCACCGTCTCGGGTTTGTTCAACGCCTCGTGTACCGCCGCCATCAGTTCATCGAGCAGCCGCTGATGCCCGCCGTCGCTGACGAATGTTCTGAGCGCGCCCGCCGCAAGCGGAGTGAAGTCGATCGACTGGAGCTGCGCTTGCGCGCGGCGGGCAATAAAGCTCTTCAGCCCGGAAGACTCGGCCGCCGCGATCGCCTCAGGCATGAGCCTCAGCATGAACCGCGCGAGGTCGCCGCTGCGCTTGCGGTCGTCGAGCCATTCGCTGAAGAACGAGGCGAAGTCGGTCTGGTTGAGCTTGGCCTCGACCGGTGCGGCGTCGAGAAACTCCTCTTCGATGAACTCACCGAGCTTCTCGGCGATGCGTTGCTGATTACTGGGAATAATCGCCGTGTGCGGAATTGGGAGCCCCAGCGGCCGCCGGAACAAGGCGACGACCGCGTACCAATCGGCCAACCCTCCGATGACCGCGGCCTCCGCAAATGCGGCGAGGAAGCCGAAAGCGGGGTGGTGCCCCTCGAGGGCGCGCGCGATGACGAGCAGGACCAAACACCCGCCAAGGACCGCCGTGGCGGCAAACTTTATGCGTCTCAGTTCGGTGGCGCGCTGGCTGTCGTTCGATCCGCCCGGCAGCGCCGGACTACGATTGGCGTTCATGGATCTGCGTCCCCTGCGAGGGTCGGCCGCCCCGGCGACAAATGCCAGAAACCTGCGGCTGACAACAGCGAATGAAGGCCCGCCGAAGCGAGCCTCCCGAGGATGCAAGCATTCTAGTCCGGTCAGCCCGGCTTCGCCCTTTCGGGCACGGCCGCCGAACCCTTTAGCTGGCCGACCCTTCCAGTTTCGACGCGGCTCGGCCGACATAGTCCGCCACCGCCTTGATGCGTTCAGCGGCGGCGCTTGCCCGGCCGCGGAGGTAGTCGGACTGAACTTGGAGCACGTCCGTCGGAGACGCGGCCGCGGAAAGGTTTCGGAGTTCGGCGAGCAGCGCCTCGGCGTCCTGATAGAGCGCTGTGTGAACGGCTCGACTGATGTGGCCGAATTCCCGGATCGAAGAGTGAGCCGCCTTCTCGATCGTCGCAGTCGCCTTTTCAACGGCGTCACGGCCGTCCGTCGCGAACTTCTCGCCGAAGCCGGTCATGCGCTTCGCGACATCGCGGGCGATTTCCGGAACCTCCAGATTTGGGATCGCCTCCAATGCGTCAGTGAACGGAGCGAAGGCGTCAACGGCTCTCAACTTGGCCTCTGTCTTAGCGCTAGTGGTCATTTTCCTGTCCTCGATGAGCTACGGAATCCCGTCCGAATGGCCCGGGCGATGTTGCTCTTCGCACGTCTTGTTGTGCGTCGCAACATAAATTGTGCAGTGCAGCATCACGTTTTCGTGATCGAACAGGTCAAAGCAGGCCAATTCGCCAACGGCGTCTCGTCGCCTCGAAATCAGCCGGCGTCGACAGCGATTTGAGTTCGGCGAAGTCTGAGGATCAGGGCGTCTTCTTTTGGCCCATAGCGCATGCCAGCAGGAACCCTGGTGGGCCGGGCAGGACTCGAACCTGCAACCAGACCGTTATGAGCGGCCGGCTCTGACCATTGAGCTACCGGCCCGACCAGCGCGCCGCCGCATAAAGCGCAAAACGGGGGCGGAGGCAATCGAGCCTGTTTCACCCGCCCGACGGCTCCAGCGTCTTCCGGCAATCTCGCGCCCGGCCCTAACTTCGCCACGCAATTCGTTTTCTTCGCCGCCCTGTGATAGGCGGATCGGGATGACGTTTCAGGGCGGCACGATGGCGGCGGGCGTCAATGGCGCGGAACGGACGGCGGTCCCGTCCGCGCGCGCCGGCGCGCGCCGCATCCAGGTGGCGCCGCCGCCCGATCGGGAGCAGGCCTTCGTGCGCGCCAGGCGCCGTTCGGGGCGGGTGCGGCTCCTGCGCAAGGCGATTCTCGTTAGCGCGCTTGGGACCGTCGCGGCGATGGTCGGGATCGCGATTTTCAACCCGTTCGCGTCGAAGTTCGGCTCGCTCAGCTTTTCTGCGCTCTCGCTGGACGGGACCAAGATCACGATGGCCAGCCCCAGGCTCGCCGGGTTTCGCGGCGACGGCCAGCCTTATTCCGTGACCGCCGAAAAGGCGCTCCAGGATGTCAAGCACCCTACGATCGTCGAACTGCAGAAGCTCACGGGCGACATCGGAATGGCGGGCGGCGAAACGACGCATATCAGCGCTGACGCCGGCGTTTACGACAGCGTCAACGAACAGATGCGGCTCACCGACAACATCCGGATCGGCAACGCGCGCTTCGACGTGCGGTTGCGAACAGCCGACATCAATTTTAAGACAGGCGTCTATCAGAGCGAGGAACCCGTCGAGGTCCATGTCGGCAACGGGACGACGATCGCCGGCGATCGCGCCACGGCCCGCAACAATGGCCAGGAATTGACTTTCGAGGGGCACGTCAGGACGACAGTCATTCCGCAGGCCGACGCGACCGCGGATGCGGACGCAAAGGGAGCCCCGCCATGATCATGGCGCCGAGAGGTTCGGGCCGCGCGGCTCTCCTGACGATGACGCTGATGTTTGCCGCCGCCGGAGGCGAGGCCGCGACAAAGCCCGCAAGCGCGCCCGCCTCCAGTCCGATCCAGATCCTACCCGGAACGAGTTCGAAGGAGCCGGTTTCGATCGACGCCGACAAGCTCGTCTATTACGACAAGGAGCGGAAGGCGGTGTACTCGGGCAATGTCGTCGTCATCCAGGGCGACACGAAGATGACATGTTCGGTCATGACCGTCTTTCTCGATCGTTCGCCGTCGCCGGCGGCGAACCCGCCCGCCGCCGCCCCCGCGCCCGCCCCCGCGGGCGCCGAGGACGGCACGTCGGCGAGTTCGGGCATCAAGCATCTCGAGGCTGCGGGTCCGGTGACCGTGGTTTCGAAGACGCAGGTCGCGACCGGCGACAAAGCCACCTACGACAAGGCGGAGAACAGGGTGCAGCTGATCGGCCACGTCACGCTCAGCGACGGGCAGAACGTCACCAAGGGCGACAAGCTGACCTATGATCTGAAGACCAGCCAGGCGACGATCGACACCGGCTCCACAACGGGACGAGTCCACGGGCAATTCCTGCCAAGCGGGGGCGCCGACCCTACCAAGGCGAAATAGGAGCCGGCGCCGTTGCTGAGACCGCGCGGGCCATCGGCTCAATCTGACGCGAGCGCCCCCCGGTGAGCGAGGACCTGCTACGCGAATTGGTCGAAACGACCGGCTGGAAGCGCAACGGCGGGCGTCGCGCGCCGGGGCGCGCGGCCTCGGCTTCATCCCCGTTCGGCCCCGATCGCCAGGGCGTTCTGGCCGTGCATCACCTGGGAAAGGGCTATCGCGGCCGCATGGTGGTGCAGGACGTCAGCCTGTCCGTCAGGCGAGGCGAAGCCGTCGGGCTCCTGGGCCCGAACGGGGCCGGAAAGACCACCGTTTTTTATATGATCACCGGCCTCGTCAAGCCGGACAAGGGGATGATCGAACTCGACGGCCACGATGTCACGGGCCTGCCGATGTTCCAGCGGGCGCGTCTCGGCGTCGGCTATCTGCCGCAGGAGGCGTCGATCTTTCGCGGCCTCAATGTCGAGGAGAACATTCGCGCGGTGCTCGAAGTCAACGAGCCAAATCGGGACGCGCGCGAAGCCATGCTCGAATCTCTCCTGGATGAGTTCGATATCGCGCGCGTGCGCAAAGCGCCTTCGATATCGCTCTCCGGCGGCGAGCGACGCCGTTGCGAGATCGCGCGCGCGCTCGGCGGCAAGCCATCCTTCATGCTGCTCGACGAGCCCTTCGCCGGCATCGACCCGATCGCAGTCGGCGACATCCAGGATCTCGTCCGGCACCTCAAGGGACGCGGCATCGGCGTGCTGATCACCGATCACAATGTGCGGGAGACGCTCGGGCTGATCGATCGCGCCTATATCATCCACAGCGGCCAGGTCCTGACGGAAGGCCCGCCGGAGGAGATCATCTCCCACCCGGACGTCAGACGGTTCTATCTCGGCGAAGACTTCCGGATGTAGGAAGACTTGCGGAAGTCGAGGGTCATTCGTCCTCACCGAACCGGTTCGAGACGAGTTCGGCGAGCGCGTCGAGCGCCTCCTGCGCCTCGGCGCCGGAGGCGAAGACGGTGATGGTCGATCCGAGTCCGGCGCCAAGCGTCAGTATGCCCATGATCGAATCGCCGCCGACGGTTTCGCCGCATCGCGCGACCTTGATGTCGGCGTCGAAGCGGTCGACGCACTGCACGAATTTCGCGGTGGCGCGCGCGTGCAGGCCCTTCCGGTTCACGATGTGCATCTCCCGGGACAGACCGCCGTCGTATTCGGGCGGCGGCGGGCAGTCGTCCTCGGGGCTAAGCCCGCTCATTTCCCGGCGAGGACCTTGCTGGCGACGGTAATGTACTTGCGGCCCGCCTCGCGCGCTTCGACAACGGCGTGATCGAGATCGGCGGCGTCGCGCATCGTGGCGAGTTTGATCAGCATCGGCAGATTGACGCCGCAGATCACCTCGATGCGTCCCCCGTCCATCACTGATATCGCCAGATTGGAGGGCGTCCCGCCGAACATGTCGGTGAGGATCACGACGCCTCCGCCGTCCTGAACGCGCGCCGCCGCGTTGAGGATGTCCGAGCGTCGCTGCTCCATGTCGTCCTCGGGCCCGATGGTGATCGTCTCGAGTTGAGACTGCGGCCCCACGACATGTTCCAACGCTGCCCGAAAACCCATGGCGAGCTGGCCGTGGGTCACAAGGACCAATCCAATCATCAAAGATCCATCAGTCGACCGACTCAGCCTCCGGCGTCAATCGAGCCTTGGCGGAGAGGCAACCTTCCCATTTTTGTGCACTGCGGCGCAATGTTCAAGCGAAATTCTCTTTCGCCGACCCTTGTCCGCCGCCATGAGCCATAGACGTTCGTCGACCGCGATCGCCTGATCGTTTGCGCTCTGGGCCGAATCAAGCGCCAACCGCGGCGCCTCGATCCCGTCGAGCGTCATAAGGTCGGGATGGTCCGGCATGCGAGGCCAGGCGCGGCCCGGTTCGCTGAGTTCGACAATGAGCCTGACGACGGCGGCGCTCTCGGAGCCGACCGTCAAGAGCCCCGCTATCCGACGCTCGATGACGCCAGCCAGATCCCGCGCGCCGAAGGCGATCAGTCGTCCGCCCGCCCGGCGAATCCAGACTCGGTCGTCCCCAATCAGCGCTGCGAAAAGGCCGGTTGAGCGGGCCCGCGCGAGCAAGGCAAGAGCAAGCCCGCTCTTTCCCGATCCGGATGGTCCAAGGATCAGCACCCCATTTTCGCCGTAGAGGACAGACGTAGCGTGCAGGCCCGCTTCGACGTTCATGGCGCGAACGCCGGCAGTTCGACGACGAAGCGCGCGCCGGCGCCGTGCCGGACCGGCTCGTCGTGTCCCTCTCCAACCCGGACGGACGCGGGCTCGGCGGGGCGATTGGCTGCCCAGATCTTCCCGCCATGCGCCTCGACAATCTGACGCGAGATCGACAACCCCAGACCGGAGTTCTGGCCAAACCCCTGATTTGGCCGGTCAGTGTAGAAACGCTCGAAAATACGCTCCAGCGCGTGCGGGGGAATGCCGGGGCCGTCGTCGTCGACTGTGACGACGACGCGCCCCTCGGACCGTTCGCCACCCTGTCCCGTCGAAGTCCTTGCGAGCGAGACGCGCACGACGCCGCCCGGTTCCGAAAACGAGCACGCATTGTCGATGAGATTCGTGACGACCTGCGCCAGCCGCGAATTGTGGCCGAGCACGAAATAATCCGCGCCGGCACGCCGTCCTCGCCTGACAGGAACCGAAAGCTCGATCCGCGCGCCGTTGTTGCGCGGCGAATTGAGCGACATCGACACGACGGCCTGCAGAAGCGCCGCGACGTCGACCGGGCCCGCCTCGCCGCGCGTCAATTCCGCATCGAGGCGCGATGCGTCGGAAATGTCGGAGATCAGCCGGTCGAGCCGGCGAACGTCGTGCTGCATGATCGCGACGAGCCGGTCGCGCGCGGGCCCTGTCTTGACTCGCGGCAGGGTTTCGAGCGCGCTTCGCAGCGAAGTCAAAGGATTCTTCAGTTCATGCGCGACGTCGGCGGCAAAGGTCTCGATAGCGTCGAGGCGGCTGTAGAGCGCCTGCGTCATTTCGCGCAAGGCGCGCGAGAGATGGCCGATCTCGTCCGAGCGCGCGGTGAAATCGGGAATCTGCTGACGGGACCGGATCCCGCGCCGGACGCGCTCGGCCGCATCGGCGAGGCGGCGCACAGGTTCCGCGATCGTGTTGGCAAGCGACAGCGACAGCAGCAGCATCACCGCTGCGAGCACCGCGAAAAACCGCAAGATTGCCCGCCTTTCTGAAGCAATCACCCGGTCGATGTCGCCGCCCTGGGTCGAGAGCTGAAGCGCACCTTGCGTCGCCATCATGTGCTGGATCGGGACTGCGACTGACACGATCGTGTTGCCTTCGCTGTCGATTCGAACGGCAGACTCGGTCTTCCCTCGGAGCGCCGCGGCGACGTCCGGCAATGTATTGCCTTCGACAAGCCAGGGATCGCGGCTTTGCGGTGTCGCAGGCGCCTCAAAGAGTTTGCGCACATACGCGCTTGCCCGCTCGACGAGCCCCTGAGGGCCGGCCGACTCGGGCAGATCCGAGCGCATGACCGCGCCGTGCGGAGAGAGCGCGCGCGAATCGAGCAGAAGCCGCCCGTCCCGGTCGAATATGCGCGCGCGCGTGTGAGTGGGCGTCACCAGACGGTGCAGCACCGGTCCGACCCGCTCCGGGTTGATGGAGAACTCGATCGCGTCGTCGTCGCTCGGCGGCGCAGCGCTTTGGCCTGGAGAAAGCTGGAGCAGCTTGTCGGGGTCAATGGTGATCGTATCGGTGTCGACCGCCGCGGAAGCCGCGATGGCGGCTGAGATGATGTTGGCCTGGGTCGTCAGGCTCTGGACCCTCGCGGCAATGATGTCGGCGCGAAACTGGTTGAGGAAGAGAAAGCCGACCGCGAGGACCACCAGGCCGCCGAGATTGAGGACGACGATGCGGCGCGTTAGCGAGGAGGAAAAGCGTGCCGTCAGAAATCGCCAGGCAAACCATGCGCGAGCGCGCAGCCATCGACTTCCGCTGGGCGTCGGCGAAGCGGCGACGATGCGATCGCGACGAGTTTCAGCCTTCATGGGCTCGGCCGAGCCGCTTATCCTTCCTTGAACCGGTAGCCGACGCCGTAGAGCGTCTCGATCATCTCGAATTCCGGCTCGACCACCTTGAACTTCTTGCGAAGCCGTTTGATGTGGCTGTCAATGGTGCGGTCATCGACATAGACTTGGTCGTCATACGCCGCGTCCATCAGCGCGTTGCGGCTCTTGACGACGCCGGGGCGCGTCGCCAGCGCCTGCAAGATGAGGAACTCGGTGACGGTCAGAGTGACCGGCGTATTATCCCAAGTGCAGGTGTGGCGCTCAGGGTCCATCTTCAAGCGGCCGCGCTCTAGGATTTTCGCCTCGGCCTCTTTCTGCGTCGCGGCGTCCTTCGGACTGGAGCGGCGCAAGATCGCCTTCACCCGCTCGACGAGGAGCCGTTGCGAAAAGGGTTTGCGGATGAAGTCGTCGGCGCCCATCTTGAGGCCGAACAATTCGTCGATCTCCTCGTCCTTCGAGGTCAGAAAGATTACGGGAAGGTCCGATTTCTGCCTGAGGCGGCGCAACAGCTCCATGCCGTCCATGCGCGGCATCTTGATGTCGAAAATGGCGAGATCGGGCGGATTGGCCTTGAGGCCTTCGAGCGCGCTCGCGCCGTCGGTATAGGTCTGCACCCGATAGCCTTCCGCCTCCAGCGAGAGGGACACGGAGGTGAGGATGTTGCGGTCGTCATCGACCAGGGCGATCGTTGGCATGAGACTCCATTTAGCTCGTGAATCGTGGCGCCGCCCGCGTTTTGACCATCATAACCTTTCGCGGCCGAAATGTGTTCCGGGATCGGGAAGAGGACCGCGGGCCGCTTATGAGATGGGAAACGCGTGTTTATTTCGCAAGATTATAATGAACTCGGGCGGACGAACAATGCGGTCCCGCCGCTAACCACGGGCGCCGCCCCGCCAATCGGCCTTCTCAGGGACTGCGAGGCCGACTTGACAGATAAACCAAGTTCACGCGAATTTGTCTTCGCCGATGCGGGGTTCGCTTCGCTACGGACCCTCCCTCAAGCCGGTATCTTCCTGGAGCCTCCGACGCCGGATGAGCAAACCTGCGGCCGATCCATCCCAATCTTACCGTAGCCTGATCGCTGTTTACACCGATTCGATCCGCGCGGCGGACTTCAAGGCGAATATTGCCATCCTGATGGTCGCCTTCATGATGGGTCCGATCGTTTATAACTACACAAAGTTTCCGAGTTATCTGCCCATTCACATCGTCCTGCTGCCTTTTATGATCGTCTATTTGTGTTTGTTTTTGGTTCTCATCCCCCGTTATCCCAAGCGCGGCCGCAAGCATTTCCTGATCTCGCCTACCGCCACCGCGGAGGATTTCGAGAACGCGTCCGAGCACGAAGACGAGATTGAGGAGTTGAAGCTTCGCTGCGCGGTTTTGTCCGAGCTGCTGTGGTGGAAGTCTCTCTACATAAACATCAGCTTTTCTATATCGATGATCAGCATCGTGGTCACAGTTTTTTTGCTGCTCTACATTTGGTACACGGCGGTGTGAAAGCGCTCAGGCTCCATCATGGCTAGAGACAGGAATGCTAAACTCAGGAACCTGATTGCAGGCTACAGCGATTCGATTCGACTGAGCGATTACAAGTCCAATATCGCCGTTCTATTTGTTGCCATCATGATGGGTACGGTCCTGCAATTCCGCAATTTGTATCCATGGTATTTGAATTTGCCTGTCGTCATGGCGCCGTTCATGATTATATTTATCAGCTTGTTGTTCTCCGTCTATCCGCGATTCCCGCGCTCAGGACGACATCGTTTTCCCATTCGACGCAGACCTCAACCACAGGATTTTGAGTTCGTCCAAGACGCTGAGAGCGATCTGGAAACTCTGCCCGAGCGATGCGCTATGTTCTCCCGTATTCTCTGGTGGAAGACGGTCAGTCTGCAGATCGCCTACGCCACCGCGATGCTAAGCTTGGCGGCCGCGGCAATCCTTCTTTTCATCGCCCACTTGTGAGCGCATTCGCTTCCCGCCGGCGTCGGGAGCGACGACGCCCGCCAGTTGCGCGGTCAGCTTCGAGCGGATTGTCTGTCCGGATCGGACCGCGCTTCGATCTCTCCGATGATCGCGCCGAGCATCGCGTTAATCTTGAAATCCTTGGGCGTATAGACTGCCGCGACCCCAGCCCCCCGAAGCCGCTCGGCGTCGGCCGGGGGGATGATCCCGCCAACGACCACAGGCACGCGCTCGAGACCGGCTGCGCGAAGGTTGGCCATCACCTCTTCCGCCAGCGCGACATGGGAGCCCGACAGGATCGACAAGCCGATGCAATGGACGCCCGATTTGGCTCGCTCGACAATCTCCGCTGGAGTGAACCTGATGCCGTCGTAGACGACATCCATGCCCGCGTCCGTCGCGCGCGCCGCGATCTGCTCGGCGCCGTTCGAATGGCCGTCGAGGCCGGGCTTGGCAATCAGGAACCGGATCCGCTGGCCGAGCTTGAGCGACACGCGCTCCACTTCGCCCCTGAGCGCGTCGAGTCCGGCCGCCTCCTGGCGCGCCCTCTTCGAGACGCCGGTCGGGGCGCGGAACTCCCCGAACTCGGCGCGGAGCGCATTTCCCCATTCCCCCGTAGTCGCGCCGGCCTTCGCCGCCTCGATCGAGGCGGGCATGATGTTGGCGCCGCTCGACGCCGCGACGCGTAGCGACCGCAACGCCTGCCGGACCCGCGCGTCATCGCGTCCGTCCCGCCAGGCCTTCAGCTTGGCGATCTGCTCCGCCTCGGCCTCGGCGGAGGGAACCATGATGGAATTCTCACCAGCGGTCAGCGGCGACGGCTCGGAATTCGTGAACGCGTTGACGCCGACTACGATTTGTTCACCGCGCTCGATCGCCTCGAGGCGGCGGGTGTTGGACTCGACCAGCTTTGCTTTCAGGACGCCCGATTCGATAGCCCGAACCGCCCCGCCGACGGCGTCGATCGCGGCGATCTCGTCGAGCGCCTCGCGCTTGAGCTTCACGACGAGCGCCGCGAGCTCCCGGCTGCCGTCGAAAAGGTCGCCGAATTCCAGAAGGTCCGTTTCATAGGCCATGATCTGCTGCAGCCGAAGCGACCACTGCTGGTCGAACGGCCTCGGGAGCCCGAGCGCCTCGTTCCATGCGGGCAATTGAACGGCGCGCGCCCGCGCATCGCGCGAAAGCACCACCGACAGCATCTCGATCAGAATGCGGTAGGCGTTGTTTTCCGGCTGCTGCTCGGTCAGCCCCAGCGAATTGACTTGCACGCCGTAGCGAAAGCGCCGCTTGGCCGGATCCTTGACGCCGTAGCGGTCGTGCGTGATTTCGTCCCAGAGTTCGACGAAAGCCCGCATTTTCGCGAGCTCAGTCACGAAACGCATGCCCGCGTTGACGAAAAAGGACATCCGTCCCACCACTTCTGCGAACCCGGCGTCGCCGACTTCGCCCGACTGGCGCACACGATCGAGCACGGCGATGGCCGTCGCCAGCGCGTAGCTGAGCTCCTGCACCGGCGTCGCGCCGGCTTCCTGCAGGTGGTAGGAGCAGACATTCATCGGATTCCATTTCGGCGTCTCGCGCGCGCAAAAAAGAATCAGGTCCTTGGTGAGTCGCAGCGAGGCGTTCGGCGGAAACACATAGGAGCCGCGGGCGAGATATTCCTTGATGATGTCGTTCTGCGTCGTGCCCTGAAGCTGGGCGCGGGCCGCGCCCTGCTCGTCGGCGGTCGCGATATAGAGCGCCATGAGCCACGGGGCGGTGGCGTTGATGGTCATCGAGGTGTTCATCGAGGCGAGCGGAATGTCCTCGAACAGCGTCCGCATGTCGCCGATATGCGAAATCGCTACGCCGACCTTGCCGACTTCGCCGCGCGCCAGCGGGTGATCGCTGTCGAATCCGGTTTGAGTGGGCAGATCGAATGCGATCGAGAGGCCGGTCTGTCCCTTGGCGAGATTCTGCCGGTAGAGTCTGTTCGACTCGCGGGCCGTCGAGTGGCCGGCGTAGGTGCGGAAGATCCACGGCTTGTCCCGATGCGCCGAAAGGACCTCGCCGTTGGTCTCCGTCATCGCTCACCTTCCGCGTCCAATTGTCGCGCCGCCCACCGACCTGTGCGGTTCAGGCCAGCCTGAACCGGCGGCGGACACGCGCGCCAAGAATTTGTGCGCAGCACAATCGCAGAAAACGCCTCATCGCGCCATACTATTGGTCGGAGCCGGCGTCCGGAGGAGCCATCGCGAACTCGTCGAATCCAAACTCGGGCCCCAAACTCCGAGATTTCCTGTCCGTTTTCTCAGCCCGCTGTCCTCGAAAGGCGAGCGAAAGTAGGGTTGATTTTCCGCGGCCAAAGCGCAATGTTGGATTGTGCGCCGCAATATCGGGTCATTCGCCCGAACGGGATCGCAGAAGACGCACCGCTGAGGAAGCCCATGACCATTCGCCTGGCCGGCAAGGAGCCGTCGGCCGAAGCGCCGATCAAGGACCTTTATGAGGTCGGCGAAATCCCGCCCTTGGGTCATGTGCCGGCGTCGATGTACGCGTGGACGGTGCGCAAGGAGCGACACGGGCCGCCAGAGCAGTCGATGCAGGTCGAGGTCGTGCCGACCTGGAGCCTCGACAGCCACGACGTCCTCGTTCTCGTGATGGCGGCGGGCGTCAACTACAACGGCGTCTGGGCGGCGCTCGGCGAGCCCGTCTCCGTGCTCGACGTGCATAAGAACCCGTACCATATCGCAGGGTCGGACGCTTCCGGCGTCGTCTGGGCAGTCGGCTCGAAAGTGCGCCGCTGGAAGGTCGGCGACGAAGTCGTCGTTCATTGCAACCAGGACGACGGCGACGACGAGGAATGCAACGGCGGCGATCCGATGTTCTCGGCCTCACAGCGCATCTGGGGCTACGAGACGCCCGACGGGTCGTTCGCCCAATTCTGCCGGGTGCAGGACCGCCAGTTGATGGCGCGTCCCCGCCACCTGACCTGGGAGGAAAGCGCGTCCTACACGCTGACCCTCGCCACCGCCTATCGCATGCTGTTTGGCCACGAGCCGCATCGGCTGAAGCCGGGCGACAATGTTCTCGTTTGGGGGGCTTCGGGCGGCTTGGGCGTGTTTGGCGTACAGCTCTGCGCGGCAGCCGGCGCCAACGCCATCGGCGTCATCTCCGACGAAACGAAGCGCGAATATGTGATGTCGCTCGGCGCCAAGGGGGTCGTCAACCGCAAGGCGTTCGACTGCTGGGGGCAGTTGCCGAAGGTCAACTCGCCCGAATACGCCACCTTTATGGCGGGCGCGCGCAAGTTCGGGAAGGCGATCTGGGACATCACCGGCAAGAAGGACGTCGACACGGTGTTCGAGCATCCGGGGGAGCAGACTTTTCCGGTCTCGTGCTTCGTCGTCAAGCGCGGCGGGATGGTGGTGTTCTGCGCCGGCACCACGGGGTTCAACATCACCTTCGACGCCCGCTTCGTCTGGATGCGCCAGAAGCGCATTCAGGGATCGCATTTCGCCAATCTCAAGCAGGCGTCCGCAGCCAACAAATTCGTGGTTGAGCGACGGATCGACCCCTGCATGTCCGAAGTCTTCCCCTGGACGCAAATCCCTGTCGCGCACACCAAGATGTGGAAGAACCAGCATGCGCCGGGCAACATGGCGGTGCTGGTCAACGCGCCAACGACCGGATTGCGCACCTATGAGGACGTGATCGCGGCGGCGCGGACATAAGGGCCGGGCGATCGCTCTCGCGTGCGTTGCCTTCGACCGCGCCAGACGCTAAAGCGACGTCCTGTTCGGCGAGTCCAAACTCGGCATGAGTGTTTGCGGCGCCCGGAGGCCGGAAAAAAGGCGAGCGGAGGCCATGACGGCGGGCGCGGACAGCGAACGGCGGAAGCGGGAAGCGGCGCTGCGCGCGCTTGCTCTCGTCGAGGCCGGCATGAGGCTCGGCCTCGGCTCGGGCACAACCGCGCACCACTTCGTCGATCTCGTCGGCGACAAAGTCGCGGCCGGTCTCGACGTCCGCTGCGTGGCGACGTCGGAGGCGACGGCGGCCCAGGCGAAAGCGCGCGGCATCCCGCTGGCGACGCTTGACGAGCTTCCGGAACTCGATCTGACGGTCGACGGCGCGGACGAGATCGATCCCGAACTGAGGCTCATCAAGGGCGGCGGCGGCGCGCTCCTGCGCGAGAAGATCGTCGCCGCCGCCTCCCGGCGGATGGCGGTCATCGCCGACGCGACCAAGCTCGTATCCCGTCTCGGCGCCTTCCCGCTGCCGGTCGAGGTCGTCCCGTTTGGGCTCGCGGCGACGCGGCGCCATATCGAGCGCGCTTTCGCTGACCTCAGCCTCGCAGGCCCCATTCGGTTGCGAGGCGGAGCGGCGCCCTTCGTCACCGACGGAGGCCACTACATTCTCGACTGCTCGCTCGGCGCCATCTTCGATCCGGAGCGCCTGGCTGCGGCCCTTTCACGAATCCCTGGGGTCGTCGAGCACGGACTGTTCATCGATTATGCGCGCTTGGCGATCATCGCCGGCGCGGAGGGCGTCGAAGTTCTCGACCGCCCGGCCTGAACCCCAGTCAAAAGGAGCCGCGCCAATGTTCGCCCCCAAGTCCGCCCCCAAGTCCGCCCCCGTCTCCGTCGCGCGAACGGTCAGGGGCCTCATTCTCGCGGCGAGCGTCCTCGCCTCGGCGGCCGCCTGGGCCGCGGACGCCACGACCCCCGCCGCGCCGGCGACTCCGGCGGCGCCGGCGGCGCCGGCTGCTGCTCCGCCATCGGCGGCGTCCATCACCGCCGCCGACGCCATCCTCGCGGATATCGGCGTCAAGGAGACGATCGCGCTCGTCGTTCCGCGCATGATGGCCGAGCTCGAGCGCAACGTGACCAACACGCGGCCCGAGATCAAGGACAGCCTGCGCGAGACCCTTCGCTCCATCCAGCCCGAGTTCGACAAGAGCGCTCAGGAGGTGTTCGTACGGGCATCGACGCTTCTCGCCTCGCAAATGTCGGAAAAGGAGATCCAGGACGTCGCCGCCTTCTTCGGCAGCTCGAGCGGGAAGAAGTATCTCGCGACGGAGCCTATCTTCTTCCAGCAGTTCAGCGCCATCGCCGATCCGTGGCGCGAGCAGCTGTCGGTCGACATTCTCTCGAGCGCCCGCCAGGAGATGAAGAAGAAGGGCATCGAGTTCTAGGTTCGCCAAGGCGCAAAGCGGACCCCGCCGGAGGGCGCGAACCATGGCCTTCGACGTCGATTTCTTCGTCATCGGCGCGGGATCGGGAGGCGTACGAGCGGCGCGCATCGCGGCGATGCACGGGGCGAAGACGCTCGTCGCGGAAGAGACCCGGATCGGCGGCACCTGCGTGATCCGCGGCTGTGTGCCAAAAAAGCTCTATGTCTATGCGAGCCGCTTCGCCGACGATTTCGCCGATGCGGCGGGATTCGGCTGGAGCGTCGGGCGCCCAAATTCGATTGGCCGAGCCTCGTGGCGGCCAAGGAAAAAGAGATCACGCGGCTCTCGGCCGCCTATCGCGCCAATCTCGCCGCGTCCGGCGCCGAATTGCTCGAGGAGCGGGCGACAATCCTCGGCCCGCAGCGCGTGCGGCTCGCGAGCGGCCGGGAGGTCTCCGCGCGCCACATCCTCGTCGCCGTCGGCTCGTGGCCGACGTTTCTTCCCGGGGTGGAGGGGCTCGAGCATACGATCACCTCCAACGAGGCGTTCGATCTTCCCGTCTTTCCGCGGCGTCTCATGGTGGTCGGCGGCGGCTATATCGCGGTCGAATTTGCGTCCCTGTTCCAGCGGCTCGGCGCCGATGTGGTCCACGTCATGCGCGCCTCGAATGTGCTCCGCGGATTCGACGACGATATGCGCGAGGGGGTGCGCGCGGCGATGATGCGCGCGGGCGTCGTACATCGCTTCGGCATCCTGCCCGCGCGCATCGAGAAGCGGCTCGACGGCGCGCTTCGCGTCACCCTGACAGACGGCGAGATGATCGAGGTCGACCAGGTCCTCGTCGCGACCGGCCGTTTGCCCAATACGCGAGGGCTCGGCCTCGAGACGGCGGGACTGGAGGTCAGCCAGCACGGCGCGATCAAGGTCGACGACCATCTGACCAGTGCTGTGCCCTCGATCCACGCGGTCGGCGACGTCACCCACCGCGTCAATCTGACCCCCGTCGCGATCCGGGAGGGTCACGCCTTGGCCGATGGACTGTTCGGGCCGGGCGCGAAACCCATCCGCTACGACACGATCGCGCACGTCCTTTTCGGCACGCCCGAGCTCGGCGCGGTCGGCTTGACGGAATCCGAGGCGGTCCATCGCTTTCCCAAGGTCGACGTCTTTAAGTCTGACTTCCGGCCGATGAAGGCGACGCTCTCGGGCAGCGGCGAGCGCACGATCATGAAGCTCGTCATCGATGGGGCGACGGGGCGAATCCTCGGCGCGCATATTCTCGCCGATGACGCCGGCGAGATGATCCAGCTCGTCGCCGTGGCAATGACCATGGGCGCGACCAAGGCCGACTTCGACGCCACCATGGCCGTCCACCCGACTGCCGCCGAGGAGCTGGTGACGATGCGCGCCCCTTCGGTCAGGTACGAGAACGGGCGGCCGGCGGCCTAGCGCGTTCTGCAGTCGGGTGAGCTCAGTTGGCGCCTCAGCGCACCCGCCCGACTTGCGGGTGCGGGCCGGGATGGGGGGTCGCGCGAAGCTGAAATCGCGTGGTCTCTCTTACGTGCGAGATCCTGTCCGACTAGGTTTGCCGCGGGGATCAATCGGCGTAGTGCGGCGCGATCCTGACCCTTCCCCAAAAGGGGAAGGGAAGGCGCCTTCTCTGGCAAGCGCTGAGCGACCTAACTGCAGAACGCCCCAGCGCTCGCTTCATTCGCGGCTTACTTCGCGCCGGGCCTGATCTGGCCGAACTGCGGATAGGGAACTCGGATGTCGGCCTCGCGCATCCGCCGCAGGATGTCGAAGTTGATGTCGCTCTTCGTCCGATCGGCCGTCTCGATGTCGTCGACGAAGCAGACGAGTGTGAATTTGAGCGCCCAGTCGCCGAATTCGGAGAAGACAACGGTCGGCGCGGGAATGGTGAGCACGAGGTCCTGCGCCTTCGCGGCGGCGATCAGGAGATCGCGCACGCCCTCGACGTCGCTCTCATAGGCGACATTGATCGTGATGATGATGCGGCCGACCCGGTCGCTGAGGACCCAGTTCTTGACCACGCCGGTGACCAGCATCGAGTTCGGCACGATGAGGGTCGCGCGATCGAAGGTTTCGATCTCAGTCGAACGCGCGTTGATCCGCCGCACGAAGCCCTGTTCGGCGCCCACCACCACCCAGTCGCCGACGCGAATGCCGCGTTCCCAGAGCAGGATGAGGCCGGAGACGAAATTGTTGGCGATCGTCTGCAGGCCAAAGCCAATGCCGACCGAGAGGCCCCCGGCAATGAGCGCGAGCTTCTGCATGTCGAGGCCGATCTGGGCGCCGGCGAGCAGGACGGCGACCAGCGCGCCGAGATAGCCAAAGATCGTGCTGATCGAGTTGCTGACTCCCGGATCGAGGCGCGTCTGCGGCAGAAGCCTCGAGCGGAGCCAGTTCTGGATGATCCGGGTCGCGAAGAGCGCGATGGCAAAGACGACCGCCGCCGTAATCAGCGACGAGAGCGAGAGCGTCACGCCGCCGAAGGCGAAGCCGAAATAAGCCGCGCGCAGGGTGCGGAACATGTCCTGCGACTGGACGCCCCACGGCTCCAGCACCGCCGTCGCCGCAACGACGAAAATGGCTACGCGCGCCATGCCCTGGATGACGACCAGAATCTTGCGCAAGCACGCTTCGGCGCAGGCCGACCATGTCGACGAGCCGCGCGCCGACCGGGGCGTCGGGATGAAGCAGCGCCTGCGTTCCGTCCTGCACGACGACGTCGGCGAGAAACAGGCCGCACCCCAGGATGGTCAGGACAATCGCCTGATTGACCAGGAAATTGGCGAAGGCGATGTAGCCGAAGACCGTCGCGGCGAACACGATCAGGGTCAGGATCCAGCCAAGCGTGCGCGCGGGCGCCCAGGGGTCAGCCTGCGGCGGGGCGGTAGTCGCGCCGGTGACTGGCGTCGAGAGCCGTCGAAGCAGGCGGGCGACGACGAGCGCGATCAGCGCGGCGCCGAGCCCACGCGCGGCCACCGCAATGTTGAGCGAGGCGATCGCGTCGGCGGCGGGCTCCATCAGCCGCTCGAGGCCCCATATCGCCGCGACCGTCACGCCGGCGCGAAAGATCCGCCTGGCGGAACGGTCGGTGACCGCGACGATCCGCCAACCCTTGTCGTCGGGCGCGAGCATCGCGCGGCCAAGCGCGTTGAACACGATCAGGAGCCGCGCCGCATCAAACACGGCGTCCAGAACCCCCTGGATTCTGGGCTCCGAGATATCGAAGAGATCGAGCGCGTAGGCGAAGGCGCCGAGCCACAGCAGCGGCAGGACCGCGAACACCAGAATGATCCAGGCCGCTGCGATGGCCCGGCGCAGCCGGCTAGGATGGTCGTCGTCGACGGGGCGATAAATGAACCGCCCCGCAAACCAGCGCAGCGGAATGGCGATCAGCGCCAGCAGAACCGCAAGGCCCGCCAGGCCAAGCACATGGAGGACGGTGGCGCGTCCGGCGAGGCCTGCGAGCCATCCGCCGATGAGCGCCGTCATCACCTGGACGTCGAGCGGAATTTCGCTCCAAACGCTCAGCCAGAGCTGCGGATTGAGAATGCTGGAGGATCTCGCGAAGGTTTCGCGCGCGAACAATTCGCGCCGCTTCCCGCCGATCCGGGTCGCGTAGTCATCAACCTGCAGCAGCATGGCGCGCGCGGCGCGGAGCCTCGCATCGAGTGCGTCGTGCTTGGCCTTCTCGCTTTTGAGCTCCGCGGTCGCGGCGTCGGTCGGCGGCGCGGCCTCCTTCGATATGGGCGTGAGCTCTGCGAGCCGCTTGGCCGAAGCCGCGAGCTTCGGCGTCATGTCGGCGATCGCCGCCTGCAGGGAGACGCCGAGGGCGTCGCTTTGGGCGCGCAGGCGCTGCAGGTCCGCATCGGTAAGATTCGGCTCCTTGAGCGCGGCGTCGATTGTGTTCAGCGCGGCCTGCGTCGCGTCGAGGTTGAGCGGGGCTGAATCCTGGGCCGCCGCGACCCCGGCCGCCATGAGCGCGAGAGCCAGCACCAGCCAGCGCAAGACCTGCAATACGGAACGGGACGTCATCTCCTGCCGATGGACCGATGATTCGAGGGGCCCGACGCCCCATCTTATCCGACCACGGCGGAGCCGCGGCGGCAACCGAAAGCCTCGGCAGAGCCCCCATTCACCTTTGGAGGTGAAAAGGGCTGCGCCGCTCGCGGGCCTTTGTTAAAGGAATGCGCCAGTTTGAGGATGATGAGTGTGAACGCGATCGTAACTGATTCCGCCGTCCAGGCCGTTCCGAGCGCGGGAGAACGCGCGCTGGAGCATTTCCTGGCGGCCGGTTTCGTGCGCATCGAGCCGCCGGTCCTCCATCCGGCGACGATCTTTCTCGACATGTCGGGCGAGGAGATCCGCGGCCGCCTCTTTCTGACCAACGGGGCCTCGGGCGAGGAACTCTGCCTCCGGCCGGAATATACGATCCCGGTCTGCCGGACCTATCTCGCCTCGCCGGAAGCCGGCAGGGTGCTGGAATATTCCTATCTCGGCCCCGTGTTCCGCGCTGAGGCCAGACAGGGGGAGCGAGCCCAGACGGGGCTCGAAAGCTTCGGCCGTAAGGATGCGGAAGCCGCCGACGCCGAGATCTTCGCCCTCGCCATGGAAGCGGCGTCGTTGGCCGGCGGGCCGCTGGCGGCGCGGCTCGGCGACGTGCACCTCTTCGACGCCGTGCTGGCCTCGCTCGCCCTGCCTGACGTGTGGCGTCGGCGCCTGAGGCGCGGCGTCGTTCATGGACGCAGTCTTTCCGCGATCCTCGACGGACCCGGCCAAAGCGCGCTTGCGCAGCCCGGCGTGCTGGCGGCGATGGAAAGCGCCGACCACGCGGGCGCGAAGGCGCTCGTCGAGGATCTCCTGGCGATCGCCGGCATCGACGCCGTCGGCGGGCGCACCGCCGGCGAGATCGCCGATCGCTTCCTCGAGCAGGCGGCGCTCCGGTCCGGCGAGCCGATAGAAAGCGAGAAGCGCAAGGCGCTCGAGGCCTTTCTTACGATTTCCGGCGATCCCGACGAGGCTGCGGAGAAGCTCAGGGCGCTCGCCGATGACGCCCGGCTCGACCTCAGCCAGGCGCTCGATGCGTTCGAACGGCGCAACGGCTTCATCGCCGCCCGCGGCGTGGCGATCGAAGAAACGCGCTTCAGCGCCGCCTTCGTGCGCGACTTCGACTATTACACCGGTTTCGTCTTCGAGGCGCGCGATGCCGCGCGGTCCGACGCGCGCCCGGCGCTCGGCGGGGGGCGCTACGATGGGCTCGCGCGACGCCTCGGCGCGAGCGACGACATTCCCGCCGTCGGCGCGGCGATCGCGATCGACCGGCTGCCGGCGAGGGGAGGGCTCTGATGGCGTTAGACGCCGCGGCCTCGGCCGACCCGCCGTTCGTGCTGGCCGTCCCGTCCAAGGGCCGGCTGCAGGAGGCGGCCGCGGCGTTTTTCGCCCGCGCGGGCCTCGAACTCGTGCAGGGGCGCGGCGCGCGCGACTATCGCGGGGCGCTGATCGGCCTTGCCCGGGTCGAGGTCGCCTATGTCTCGAGCGCCGAGATCGTCGGCCAGCTCGCGGCCGGCGCGGCGCATTTCGGCGTCGCCGGCGAGGATCTGGTGCGCGAGAAGGTCCCGGACGTCGACGTTAAGCTCGCGCTCTTGAGCCCCCTTGGGTTCGGCCACGCCAATGTGGTGGTCGCCGCGCCGAAGGCCTGGATCGACGTGCGCTCGATGGCCGATCTCGAGGATGTCGCCTCGGCCTATCGCGCGAGCCGCGGCGAGCGGATGCGGGTCGCGACCAAATACGTAAACCTCACCCGCCGGTTCTTCGCAGAGCACGGCGTCGCCGACTATCGCATCGTCGAGAGCCTCGGCGCGACCGAAGGCGCCCCCGCCGCGGGCGCGGCCGAGCTCATCGTCGACATTACGACGACCGGCGCGACGCTGGCTGCGAATGCGCTGAAACCTCTCGACGACGGCGTCATCCTCAAATCGCAGGCGACGCTCGTCGCCTCGCTCGCCGCTCCCTGGGGGCCGCACGCAAGGCAATCGGCGCGCGCCATCCTCGACCGCATCGCCGCCACCGAAGAAGCCCGGGTGTCGCGGGAAGTGCGCGCGAGGCTGCCGGCGCGTGCGCATCTCATCGTCGAAAAAGCGGCCGAGCGGTTCGAGGCCGTGGCCGCCGCCGGGGAAGACGTCGCCCCGCACGGCTTCGTCGCGCTCCACTGCGCCCGCGCGAAGGCTGCGGACCTCGCGGGCTTTCTTCTCGAGCAAGGCGCCGAACGCGTCACCGTCGCCGCGCTCGAGCAGGTGTTCGACGCGGTGAACCCGCTCTACGAGGCGCTGGAGAAGCAGATCGGAGCAGGGGGCGGCGGCTGAGGGCTGCGAAGCGAAGTTCGCTGCCCTTTTGATGGGGGTTCTGGAAAACCGACATTTTCTTGCCAGGCGATCGGATCCGTGTTTTACTCGGTGGGCGCGTTTGTAGACGCGGTCGTCGACGGCGGCGGTGCTGGGCGAGTGCGGCTACAACGGAGCCCATGCGGCCTTTCGGCGCGCTTAACTGCGCGTATGGCCGTGACGAGCTTGGTCATTGCGATAGAAGATTGAAATATTTGACTTATTTTATGGAGAGAGACTTTGATTTTGTCCCGCCGGGTTTGGATTTCGTTCCGACTGCGTTGCGTCTTGTTCCATCTGGCCTGGCTTTCATTCCGCCTGACTTTGAAAACGCTCCGCCCCGCTCCGAGCGTCGGCCGCGCCTCCCCACGGCGCCAGCGAACGCGGCGGTCGGGATCGTCGCGAGGCATTCGAGGGTTGCATAACCGCAAAGCCCGCGTGTCGGGTGCGATGGAAAAGTCGTCGCAAGCGTTTGAAATCGCTCAAAACGGCGATGGGGATTGCGCGTATTGGGAGCGCTTGAGCGCTTAAGTCATTTGACGGAGGTTCGAATCGGGCCGATTCGAGTCCTGGAGGGCGGGCGCGAGATGCTCAGCTCATGCTCAGCAACTTCGCCCAGTCAGCGCCTGGGCAAGGAAGAGCCCGCCGTGGCGCAGGCCGCCTTCGTCGATGCCGTGCCCGATTCCGGGCGACAGATGCCATTGGGTTGGAACCTGCGCGCCTGCGAGCGCCTCGGCCGCCATGAACATGGCTTCAAGGGGGATCAGCGGGTCCTGATCGCCGTGGATGAGGAGGACCGGCGGCGGCGCCCCGCGCGCGTCGCGCGCCGTCGCCTCCTTCAGCCGGTCCTCGCCGACCAGCATGCCCGAAAAGCCGACAATCGCCGCCGGGGCGCGGTTGCGCCGCAATCCGACATGCAACGCCATCATCGTGCCCTGGCTGAAGCCGACCAGCGCCAGCTTCGAATCGTCGAGCCCGAGGCGCTCAAGTTCGACGTCGAGAAAGGCGTCAACGGCGCCGCGCGCCTTGACGACCCCGTTCCAGCGGTCTTCGGCGCCGGCCGGGTCGTCCGGCGGGCGGTTCGAGAGCGCGAACCACTGGCGGCCCATCGGCGCGCCGAGACAGCGCTCGGGCGCATGAGGCGAGACGAAGGCCGCCTGAGGCAGGAGCGCCCGCCACTGGCGGCCGAGTTCGATGAGGTCGTTTCCGTCCGCGCCATAACCATGCAGAAACACGACGAGCCCGTTCGCGCGCCCTCCGCTCACAGGGATGCGGGGTCCGTCCAGGGCAACGGTCATCGAAGGGGCTCCGGAGCTTAAAGCACGCGACTTGCCTTAGCCCGAAGCCTCGGCAAGGGCCATCCCGGATCGTTCCTTCACGCCGCGGTAATAGGCCCACAACATGCGGGCCGCGACGCCGCGCCACGGGCGCCATCGCTCGGCGATCCGCTCGAGGCGCGCCGCGTCCGGCCGCGTCTTGAGCTTGAGCGCGAGCTTCGCTGCCTCCTGCAGGGCGAGATCGCCTGCGGGAAAGGCGTCGGGATGTCCGAGGCAGAACAAGAGGAAAATGTCGGCCGTCCAGGGGCCTACGCCCTTCACCGCGACGAGCGCCGCATGCGCGTCCTCGGCGTCGAGCGCGGCCAGACCCGCAAGATCGAGGCGGCGTTCCGCGACCGCTTCGGAGACCGCGCGCAACGCGCGGATTTTCGGGGTCGAAAGGCCGCAGGCGCGCAAATCGTCCTCCGTCGCCGCGGCGAGCCGGGCGGCTTCGAGCGGAGCGATGCGCGCTTCGAGGCGACCGAGAATGGCCTTGGCGCTCGCGACCGACAGCTGTTGTGAAACGATGATTGCGGCAAGGCCGGCAAAGCCTGGCTCGCGTCGCCGCAAGGGCGGCGGTCCTCCGATCGCCATCAGCGTGGCGACGAGCTCCGGGTCCCTTTCGCGCAGGGCCTCGGCAGCCTGTCGCAGGCTTGCTTCGTCCGCGATCGGCTTCCCGGGATGATAGACCCTGGCCGGGACGAGGCGCTTCGCGCGTCTTGCGCGGGCGCGCTTCCTATGCATCGGTTTCTTGCCCATGCGCTCCAACGTCCTCGCGGTTTCGCCGGTCCTGCGCTTCGCCCCGTCGCCGAACGGCCTCCTGCACCTCGGCCATGCCTATTCGGCGCTTTGCAACGAGCGCGTCGCCGCGGACCTGAACGGCCGCCTGCTCCTGCGCATTGAAGACTTGGATCGCACGCGTTGCAAGCCGCGATACGAAGCGGCGATTGCAGGCGACCTTGCCTGGCTCGGCCTTCGCTTCGAAGCGCCGGCGCGCCGGCAAAGCGAACACGCGGGGGATTATGGCGCCGCGCTTGACGCGCTTGCGGCGCGCCAACTCGTCTATCCCTGCTTTTGCAGCCGCGCCGAAGTGGCGCGGACTTCGCACGGCCGCGATCCTAATGGAGCGCCGCTCTATTCGGGGACCTGCCGCGCGTTTTCTGCGAGCGAGGCGACGGCGCGGATCGCCCGAGGCGAGAAGCGGGCGTTGCGGCTCGACATGCGTCGCGCGATGGAATGCGCCCCGGCGCTCCTCCTCTGGTCCGAATTTGGCGAAAGGTCTACGTCCGTCGAACTGATCGCAGAGCCCGCGCGCTGGGGCGACGTCGTCCTACGCGGTCGCGACCTTGCGGCGAGCTACCATCTCGCGGTGACCGTGGACGATGCGCTGCAGGGCGTAACCGACGTCGTGCGCGGTCGCGATCTCCTTGCCGCGACCTCCGTCCATCGATTGCTGCAGGCGCTGCTCGACTTGCCCGCGCCGCGCTATCGCCACCACCGGCTCGTGCTCGACCCTGACTGGGCGAAACTGTCGAAGCGCCGTCAGTCGCCTTCGCTCGCGAAGTTGCGCGCCTGCGGCGTCTCCCCGGCGGCGATCCGCGCCGCACTTGGATTCGGCGGCGAAAGTGGAGGTCTCGTGGTCGCGCTTAGTTGAGTTTGGCGGTCGTCCCGGCTGGAGCCGGAACCGGCTTTTCGACGGCCATCGCCGCGGCCGAGGGCGCCTGCGCCATCAGCCCGTCGATCCGGTCGCGCTCGCGCTTGAAAAGAGCGAGCATCTTGCCGTCGAACTCCCGCGTGCGTGCGAGCTTGATCGCCATGGGGTCGACGAAGTTGCCGTTGATGATCACTTCGTAATGGAGATGCGGCCCCGTGGCCAACCCCGACTGGCCGAGATAGCCGACCACCTGGCCCTGTGTGACGTGGACGCCCTCGGTGATGCCGCGGCCGAAGCTGGAAAGGTGATTGTAAGTGGTCACATACTGGTTCGCGTGCTGGATTTCGACTCGCCGCCCGTAGCCGGAATCCCACTGGGCCTTGATGATGACGCCATTGCCGGCGGCGTAGATGGGCGTGCCAATCGGCGCGCCCCAGTCGACGCCGGTGTGCATCCTCGCGAAATGCAGTATCGGGTGAAAGCGCATGCCGAACGGCGAGGTGATGTCGCCTTCGGCAATCGGCTTGCGCAGCAGGAATTTGCGGGTCGAGCGGCCATTCTCGTCGTAGAAATCGACCATGTTGTCGTCCGGGGTCTGGAACCGGTAGTACTTGTACGACTGGTCGCGCACCGTCATGGTCGCATAGAGCAGTTCCGGGCGCGGGTCGATCTCGTCCGGCTCGGAAAAGAACGCCTCGATCGAATCGCCGGGAACCGTCGCGCGCTGATAGTCCACATCGTTGGCGAAGACGCGCACGAGGACGTCGATCAGAGCTTTGGGCAACCCTTGCCTGAGCGCTGTTTCATAGAGGCTCTGATAGAGGCTCATGCCGCCTGAATCGGTATCCTCCGAGGCTCTGGACTTGCGGGTCGCCTCAACGGCGCGCGTCGAGACCGAGGCGTAGGCCCCGCTGTCATTGATCGCGACCATCGCCTTCATTTGATCGTCTGCGTAGACCGAGACGCGGGCGATCCGCGTCTTCGCCCCTCGCGAGGCGGGCTCCTCTGGAAGAATGATGATCTTCTGTCCCTCGGAGACGGGCGATTCGCCGTGCTTGACCCCGAAAGCCGCCAGGATGGCCAGGGCGGCTTCCGGCGTTGCGCCGTTGGCCTTCAGCACATCCTCGAAGCTCTCGCCGTGGCGCAACTCGACAAGCTTCTCGCTCGGGGACGCGTCATCGGGCGCCGCCGATTTCGCCACGTTCGTCACGTTCTCCGGGATCATGCGCACTTCGATCGAGGCGAATGGGGCGCTGGGGCTCACATTGCCGACCGTCGCGTAGGAGGAGAGTCCGCCGGACGAATCGGAGGCGGCCTGGGTCGTGCGCGTCAGCAAGAGCTGGGCGGGCAGCGATTGCGGTCGGAGTCTTGGGCGCGCTCCTCGGCGCCTTCAAGGTCTCGACGACCTGAGCCTGCGCTTCGGCTTGAGACAACTCGCCTGACGCCTGTTCCGCTTCGGCTGGGGTGAGATCCTGAGTGCGGAACGTCACTTCCGCGTCGTCCTGCATCGGGCCAGGGTCTGGAGGAGCGTCTGGGACATCGGCCCGGTTGATGAGCTTGAGCGGATTGAAGATGGGCACCGCGTCCGAAAAGCCCGTCGACGTCATCGTGAGGGTCGTTTGGAGGCGGGTGAACGCGCGCTCCTTGACCACCTCCCTGTCCCCGATCTTGATCGTAGTGGGAACCTTGTACGTCTGCTTGTCGGAGACGATGTCCACCGGACGCAACAGACGGTCGCCCTTGCCGGGACTGACCCCCTCCTCCTCAGCGTCGGTCGGCTGAGCCGCGGTCGCGAATTCCGGCGCTTCGGCGAAATCATACTGACTGTCGAGGTCGAAATAGAGAGCGGCGCCAATGAGGGTGACTCCGCAAAGCCCCGTCAGCGCGGCGCCGGCAAGCCATCGCAACGACGCGCGGCGACGCTCGCCGCGATCGAGACGGTCCTCGCCCAGCCGAATGGGCGGCTCGACGCCGAGCTCGAGGCCAAGCATCGAGCGGTCGCTTCGGGGCCCGAGGCGCGGAAAAGCGGCAGCCAATGTCGTCAAGGCGTCTCGCGTGGCTCGCTTCTTATCCCGCAACCGAAGCGGAGCGGGTCCGGGGCGTTGTTAACGCGGGCGCGGCGCCGCCGCAAGCCGACTGCGCCAAGACTTCCCTCTTGTCGTCTTCGACGGTGGCGGAAGCACGGCAAACCCCGGGCGCCGTTACGGTTCTGTCGTTCATCTGAACGTGACAATTTTTTCAAAAAAGTGTTTGACAGTCAAACCGATCTTCCCTAGATCGGTCCCTCACTGGCTGCGCTGTCGCGTTTCGCGGCGGAACCGTTATCTGGCAATCAGATGCGAACGATCGAACCTCCCACCCGCTGAGAGGCGGGGGTGGAGTGTTTCGGTCGTCTTGTGCCGGCGAGTTTCGAGGTCAGTTCGCTGTAGGAGGAGTTGACGCTCCCTGAAGCGGAATCGTCCTCTCTAAAGTCGAGCTTCAAGGCCGCAAGGCCGGGGGCGCGGCTCCTGCTGTTTGACAATTGCATCGGAAGGAAGAGAGACGTGGGCGGCGGGGTCCTTGCGGGGCTTTGGCGTTGGATTTGGGGTTGGCGGTGAGCTGACGGCGGGTCTGGCGGCGGAGTCTTAAAGAGAGACAACTGACGGTCACGTTTCAAGAATTCATCGCGCCTTTGAGGGGCTTGCGCTGGAACGCCGTGAGGCGGGCTGGGGCGGGCGCTTTGAGGCGGATGTGTTTGGAACTCGTCAAGAATACGATGGGGTCGAGAGGCTCTGTTGAAGTGACCAGTCGGGAGCAAGATCTCATTCAACTTGAGAGTTTGATCCTGGCTCAGAACGAACGCTGGCGGCAGGCTTAACACATGCAAGTCGAACGCTCGTGAGCGATCACGGGAGTGGCAGACGGGTGAGTAACGCGTGGGAACATACCCTCCGGTTCGGAATAGCTCAGGGAAACTTGGATTAATACCGGATACGGCTGAGAGGCGAAAGATTGATTCGCCGGAGGATTGGCCCGCGTTCGATTAGCTAGTTGGTGGGGTAACGGCTCACCAAGGCGATGATCGATAGCTGGTCTGAGAGGATGATCAGCCACATTGGGACTGAGACACGGCCCAAACTCCTACGGGAGGCAGCAGTGGGGAATATTGGACAATGGGCGCAAGCCTGATCCAGCCATGCCGCGTGAGTGATGACGGCCTTAGGGTTGTAAAGCTCTTTCGCTCGGGACGATAATGACGGTACCGAGATAAGAAGCCCCGGCTAACTTCGTGCCAGCAGCCGCGGTAATACGAAGGGGGCTAGCGTTGTTCGGAATTACTGGGCGTAAAGCGCGTGTAGGCGGGTCTTTAAGTCAGGGGTGAAATGCCAAGGCTCAACCTTGGAACTGCCTTTGATACTGGGGACCTTGAGTCCGGGAGAGGTGAGTGGAACTGCGAGTGTAGAGGTGAAATTCGTAGATATTCGCAAGAACACCAGTGGCGAAGGCGGCTCACTGGCCCGGAACTGACGCTGAGACGCGAAAGCGTGGGGAGCAAACAGGATTAGATACCCTGGTAGTCCACGCTGTAAACGATGGATGCTAGCCGTTGGGGAGCTTGCTCTTCAGTGGCGCAGCTAACGCTTTAAGCATCCCGCCTGGGGAGTACGGTCGCAAGATTAAAACTCAAAGGAATTGACGGGGGCCCGCACAAGCGGTGGAGCATGTGGTTTAATTCGAAGCAACGCGCAGAACCTTACCAGCTTTTGACATGTCCTGGACGGATTGCAGAGATGCGATCTTCCCTTCGGGGCCGGGAACACAGGTGCTGCATGGCTGTCGTCAGCTCGTGTCGTGAGATGTTGGGTTAAGTCCCGCAACGAGCGCAACCCTCGCCCTTAGTTGCCATCATTCAGTTGGGCACTCCAGGGGGACTGCCGGTGATAAGCCGGAGGAAGGTGGGGATGACGTCAAGTCCTCATGGCCCTTACAGGCTGGGCTACACACGTGCTACAATGGCGGTGACAGCGGGAGGCGAAGGGGCGACCCTGAGCAAATCTCGAAAAGCCGTCTCAGTTCGGATTGCACTCTGCAACTCGAGTGCATGAAGTTGGAATCGCTAGTAATCGCGGATCAGCACGCCGCGGTGAATACGTTCCCGGGCCTTGTACACACCGCCCGTCACACCATGGGAGTTGGTTTTACCCGAAGACGGCGTGCTAACCGCAAGGAGGCAGCCGGCCACGGTAGGGTCAGCGACTGGGGTGAAGTCGTAACAAGGTAGCCGTAGGGGAACCTGCGGCTGGATCACCTCCTTTCTGGATTCGGACAGCAGAAGACAGAGGACTTAAGGACGGAAGACTTTAAAGTCTTTCGTCCGTCGATGTCGGCATGTCTTGTCGTCCGTACAGAACAAAGCAGCCAGTCAGGCTGCATTTTGCGGGATCGCGCCGCCTTCGTCTCTCTTCTTCGGACATCGGAGGACAAGAGAACAGAGAACGGAAGTCGAAAGACCGTCCGTCGCCTGTTTTCCGTCCTCTTATCCTCCGCCAAGGGCTTGTAGCTCAGTTGGTTAGAGCGCGCGCTTGATAAGCGTGAGGTCGGAGGTTCAAGTCCTCCCAGGCCCACCAGCGGCTTCGTCGCTAGAAGTCGGAAATCGGAAATCGGAAGTCGGAAGTCGGAAATAGGAAGTCACCTTCTGACTTCTGTTTTCTGAGTTCTGATTTCTTCGCCGCTTCGCGGCGACGGGGCCATAGCTCAGTTGGGAGAGCGCGTGCTTTGCAAGCATGAGGTCGTCGGTTCGATCCCGTCTGGCTCCACCATTCGGACGACGGAGAACGGATGACGGAGACGGATTGGGGGCTTGCGCCATGAGAACGGCCCCCCTGCTTGAGCGTCTTTCGTCCGATCCTTCCGATGCAAGTTTATCAGTTTCGCCGAGCGCCAAAACGCTCGGGCGTAAGGAAGGCCGAGAGGCCGGCATTGGACAAGTCCGTCCTCTGTCGTCCGCTCTCTGTCCTCCGATATCTGACATTGTGAAGAGGAAGCGCATTCGGTATCCGGAATACGGATGACGGAGAACAGAGGACAGCTCCTGTCCTCCGATCTCTGTTCTCTGTTCTCCGGCTAGCACCAGTCGTGGGTTTGGAGCCTGACCGCTCAGATCCCCGGATGCGTTTGAAGCAAAACTGGTCTTTTCAACGCCAGGGCCGCCTTCGGCGGCGGAAATCAGAACAGAAAAGAGAAACCAGAAATCGGAATGTTCGCATTCCGGCTTCTGACTTCCGACTTCCGACTTCTGATGTCCGACTTCCGAATCCGCGCTTTGGCGATGAGAGCAATCAAGTGTCTTAAGGGTATCTGGTGGATGCCTTGGCGCTGAGAGGCGATGAAGGACGTGGTACGCTGCGATAAGTCATGGGGAGCCGCGAACAGGCTTTGATCCGTGAATCTCCGAATGGGGAAACCCACCTTCGATCTCTGTTGCTCCGAAGAGGCGCGTTCGCAACGCGAGGGCGAAGCCGCACAGGCTTGAGCCTTTGGGTGCGACGGGCCGGCTCTTGCTCCTCCGGAAGGGGGGCGATGGGCGGTCTTTGGACCAACAGAGATCAAGAGAAGGGATTTATTCTCTGAATAAAATAGGAGAATAAAAGCGAACCCGGGGAACTGAAACATCTCAGTACCCGGAGGAAAGGACATCAACGAGACTCCGTTAGTAGTGGCGAGCGAACGCGGACGAGGCCAATGCTTTGGCTCAGAATGATCAGAACCGGCTGGAAAGCCGGGCCGGAGCGGGTGACAGCCCCGTATGGATAGGTTCGAGCCAAAGATTCGAGTAGGGCGGGACACGTGCAATCCTGCCTGAACGCGGGGGGACCACCCTCCAAGCCTAAGTACTCCTCAGCGACCGATAGCGAACAAGTACCGTGAGGGAAAGGTGAAAAGCACCCCGACGAGGGGAGTGAAACAGTTCCTGAAACCGGATACCTACAAACAGTGGGAGCGGGCTCGCCAAAGGCGAGCGCCTCAGACGACGGACAACAGAGGACAGATGACAGAAAGGCTACGCGAAGCGCGCGCAAGACTTCTGTTCTCTGTCGTCTGTCCTCTGAGGGCTCACCTTCGGTGAGCCCGTGACCGCGTACCTTTTGTATTATGGGTCAGCGACTTAAAGTATCGAGCAAGCTTAAGCCGATGAGGTGTAGGCGCAGCGAAAGCGAGTTTGAACAGGGCGAGATGAGTTCGATGCTTTAGACCCGAAACCGAGTGATCTAGTCATGAGCAGGTTGAAGGCAGGGTAACACCTGCTGGAGGACCGAACCGGTGCCTGTTGAAAAAGGCTCGGATGACTTGTGATTAGGGGTGAAAGGCCAACCAAACTCGGAAATAGCTGGTTCTCCGCGAAATATATTTAGGTATAGCCTCGAGATTAAGGCTCCAGGGGGTAGAGCACTGGATGGGCTAGGGGGGCCAAAACCCTACCAAACCTAACCAAACTCCGAATACCTGGAAGTCATGCTCGGGAGCCACACGGTGGGTGCTAACGTCCATCGTGGAGAGGGAAACAACCCAGACCAACAGCTAAGGCCCCCAATTCACGGCTAAGTGGGAAAGGATGTGGAAATCCCAAAACAACCAGGAGGTTGGCTTAGAAGCAGCCATCCTTTAAAGAAAGCGTAACAGCTCACTGGTCTAATTTAAGGGTTTCTGCGCCGAAGATGTAACGGGGCTCAAGCCGTGAGCCGAAGCTTTGGATTCGGAGGACAGAGATCAGAGGACGGACGACGGATTGAATGCGGCGTCGATGGCTGGGCGAAAGGCGAAAGTGGAATCGTTTGAAGATCTTGAGGTCTTCCAGCGAGCCTATCGTTTGTCGCTCGAGGTTCATCGCATAAGCCTGAAGTTGCCGGGGATCGAACAACACGCGTTGGGCGATCAGATCCGGCGGGCGAGCAAATCGATCTGTGCGAATGTCGCTGAAGGTTACGGCCGACAAAATCGTTCGAAGGCGGAGTTCAAACGCTTTCTGGCGATGGCGATCGGATCGTCGGACGAGATGCGGGTATGGGCGCGCTATGCGCTCGATCTTGGCTATCTCGACGAACCGACCTGGCGACAGTGGCGAGACGAATATCAGACGATCGCGCGCGTGCTGCAAAGCTTGGTTGCGCGGGCTGTCTGATGATCCGTTCTCCGTCCTCTGTTCTCTGTCCTCCGGATGGTAGCGGAGCGTTCCGTAGGCTGATGAAGGGAGAGCCGTGAGGCGTCCTGGAGGCATCGGAAGTGCGAATGCTGACATGAGTAACGACAAACACTGTGAAAGACAGTGTCGCCGAAAGTCCAAGGGTTCCTGCGTAAAGTTAATCTTCGCAGGGTTAGCCGGTCCCTAAGGCGAGGCCGAAAGGCGTAGTCGATGGGAATCACGTTAATAGTCGTGAGCCAGCAGGGAAGTGACGGATCTCTTATGTCGTTCGGTCTTAGTGGATTGACCGGGCGGCGACGAGGTTCCAGGAAATAGCCCCTGCATGAAGACCGTACCCGAAACCGACACAGGTGGACAGGTAGAGCATACCAAGGCGCTTGAGAGAATGACGTTGAAGGAACTCGGCAATTTACCTCCGTAACTTCGGAATAAGGAGGCCCTTTCCTCACGCAAGTGGGGCGAGGGGGCACAGGCCAGGGGGTGGCAACTGTTTAACAAAAACACAGGGCTCTGCGAAATCGTAAGATGACGTATAGGGTCTGACGCCTGCCCGGTGCCGGAAGGTTAAAAGGAGAGGTGCGAGCCTTGAATTGAAGCCCCGGTAAACGGCGGCCGTAACTATAACGGTCCTAAGGTAGCGAAATTCCTTGTCGGGTAAGTTCCGACCTGCACGAATGGCGTAATGACTTCCCCGCTGTCTCCAACGTCAGCTCAGTGAAATTGAAGTCCCCGTGAAGATGCGGGGTCCCTGCGGTCAGACGGAAAGACCCCGTGCACCTTTACTATAACTTTGCGTTGGCATTCGTTAAGTCATGTGTAGGATAGGTGGTAGGCTTGGAAGCCGGGGCGCCAGCTCTGGTGGAGCCACCCTTGAAATACCACCCTTGACTTCATGGATGTCTAACCGGGCTCCTTCACCGGGAGCCGGGACAACGCATGGCGGGTAGTTTGACTGGGGCGGTCGCCTCCCAAAGCATAACGGAGGCGCGCAATGGTTGGCTCAGACCGGTCGGAAATCGGTCGTCGAGTGCAATGGCATAAGCCAGCCTGACTGCGAGACCCACAAGTCGAGCAGAGACGAAAGTCGGTCATAGTGATCCGGTGGTCCCGCGTGGGTGGGCCATCGCTCAACGGATAAAAGGTACGCCGGGGATAACAGGCTGATACTCCCCAAGAGTCCATATCGACGGGAGTGTTTGGCACCTCGATGTCGGCTCATCACATCCTGGGGCTGGAGAAGGTCCCAAGGGTTCGGCTGTTCGCCGATTAAAGTGGTACGTGAGCTGGGTTCAAAACGTCGTGAGACAGTTTGGTCCCTATCTGCCGTGGGTGCATGGAGAATTGAGAGGATTTGCCCCTAGTACGAGAGGACCGGGGTGAACGTATCTCTGGTGGACCTGTTGTGGCGCCAGCCGCAGTGCAGGGTAGCTATATACGGAATGGATAACCGCTGAAGGCATCTAAGCGGGAAACCAGCCTCAAAACAAGTTCTCCCTTGAAGAGCCGTGGAAGACCACCACGTCGATAGGCCGGATGTGGACGCGCGGCAACGCGTGCAGCTGACCGGTACTAATCGCTCGTTCGACTTGATTGCCCTTATCGCCAAGGCGCGAATCGGACGACGGAGGACAGACGACAGAGGACAGATGGTCTCTCTGCTCTCCGTCCTCTGTCCTCCGACTTCCGAATCCAGTTTTGCTTCACTCAGACGACAGAGAACAGACGACAGAGGACAGATAGTCTCTCCGTCCTCTGTTCTCCGTCCTCCGTCATCCGTTCTTCGCCGGCCTGGTGGCCCTTGCAAGGTGACAAAGACCCGATCCCATCCCGAACTCGGCCGTCAAACGCCTTAGCGCCGATGGTACTCTGTCTTCAAGACATGGGAGAGTAGGTCGTCGCCAGGCCTGCAAAGAACGGATCCTTCTTCCTCTTCACGCCAGAAATCAGAAGTCAGAAATCGGAAGCCGGAACGGCTGACTTCTGAGTTCTGGTTTCTGACTTCCGAATTCCGCGCTCTTCGCGCGATGACGCGGGGTGGAGCAGCCCGGTAGCTCGTCAGGCTCATAACCTGAAGGCCGCAGGTTCAAATCCTGCCCCCGCAACCAAACCAAAACGGCGCTCGCAAAAACCGAGCGCCGTTTTTTGTCAGCGGCGGACGGCTCGACCAGAACGTTGGGCTTCAGGCCGCCGCTCGGATCGCCGCGATATTCGCGGCGTAAGCCTTCGGGCCGCCTTTGAACACGGCCGAGCCTGCGACCAGGACATTGGCGCCGGCGCGAGTCAAAAGCGGCGTTGTGTCCGGCGCGGCCCCGCCGTCCACCTCAATGTCGATCTTGCGCTCGCCGATCATGCGCTTCACCCGCGCCACCTTGTCGATCATCGCAGGGATGAAAGCCTGTCCGCCGAAGCCGGGATTGACGGTCATCACCAGAATGAGGTCGAGCCGGTCGAGCACATATTCGATCGCGCTTTCTGGCGTCGCTGGGTTCAGCGCAACGCCCGCTTTCTTGCCGAGGGCGCGGATTTCCTGCAGCGACCGGTCGAGGTGCGTCGTCGCCTCGGCGTGGACGGTGATGTGGTCCGCGCCAGCCTTGGCGAAGGCCTCGAGATAGGGATCGCAGGGCTCGATCATCAGGTGGCAGTCGAAAGGCTTCAGGGTATGTGGCCGCAGCGCCGAAACGACGGGAGGCCCGAACGTGATGTTGGGCACGTAGTGCCCGTCCATCACGTCGAGATGAATCCAGTCGGCGCCGGCGGCGTCGACCGCCCGCACCTCCTCGCCGAGCTTGGAAAAATCGGACGACAGGATCGACGACGCCACGATGACCGGATTCGTCACGCGCCGTTCTCCCTCTGTTGAAACACGCGGCTCTGGCGGATGTCCTCCGCCTCAATGGTGGTCCGCGCGTCCAGAGTCAATTCCGGGCTCGAACGAGACCATCAGACGGTGAGAGCGCCGCGGCGCGAGATCGAATGAGTTGTGTCTCGCCCACGCTTGCTCCACAATCCATCGCATGCGATGCGCCCGGTCGAGGCGCCTGACACCTTGAGGGAGGAACGAATGAGAATGCCGAACGCGCCGGATCGGCGGCAGGTTCTGTTGTCCGGACTTGCGCTCGCGCTCGCGCCGCGGGCGGGATGGGCTGAGGACGTCCGTCCGACCAAGATCGGCATCATGAACGACATGTCGAGCGTCTACTCGGACTACCAGGGGATCGGCTCGGTTGTCGCGGCGCGGCTCGCGGTCGACGACTTTTCCGCCAAAATGGGAGTCCCGATCGAAATCGTCTACGCCGACCATCAAAACAAGCCTGACGTCGGTTCGGCCATCGCCCGCCGGTGGATCGATGCCGAGAATGTCGATGTGATCATGGACCTGCCGAACTCGGCCGTCGCTCTCGCGGTTCTCGCGGTTTGCGAAGAGAAGAACAAGGCCGTCATCGGCTCGGGGGCCGGATCATCGGTGCTGACAGGCCCGAAATGCTCACGCAATTTCGTCCACTGGACTTACGACACCTACGCCTGGGGCGCGGGCTTAGGGAAAGCTCTGACCGAAGCGGGCGGCAAAAAATGGTTCTTCATCACTGCCGACTATGCCTTCGGCAAGGATATCGAAGCCAACTGCGCCGCCGCTGTTAAGGCCGCCGGCGGGGACGTCGTCGGATCGGTTCGTCATCCGCTCAACACGCCCGATTTCTCGTCCTTCGTCCTCCAGGCCCAGAATTCCGGCGCCGATGTCGTAGCCCTCGCCAATGCGGGCGGCGATACCAGCAATTGCCTGAAGCAGGCCCATGAATTCGGTCTGGCGGACAAGCAGAAGCTTGCGAGCCTGACGCTCAATGTGACCAACATCCCCTCGTTGGGCCTCGAAATCGTTCAGGGGGCGACGATTTGCACCGGCTTCTACTGGGACGCCAACGACGGCACGCGCGCATTCGCCGAGCGCTTCCAGGCCGCCGATCCCAAACATATGATGCCGAACGACATGCACGCGGGCATGTATGCGGCGACGGAGCATCTCATTAAGGCGCTCGCCGTGATCAAGAGCGCTTCGGACGGCGTCAAACTCGTCGACGAAATGAAAGCAATCCCGACCGACGATCCGCTGTTCGGCAAGGGGTCGATCCGCATCGACGGGCGCAAGCTCCACCCGATGTATCTCTACAAAGCCAAGACCCCCGCCGAATCGAAATACGACTGGGACTATTTCGAGCTGATCTCGACGATCAAGCCCGAGGACGCGTTCCGCCCGCTCGACAAGGGCGGCTGTCCTTTCGTGAAGGTCTGAGGCGGCAATGTTGCGCAGTTGTCTCCGAACGCTTCTTCTTGTTTCCATGATCGGCGTTCCAAGCGCGGCGAGCGCCACGTGGAGCGGCTACTGGACCTATGCGTACACGCCGCCGCCGCCACGTTGGTACTGGACCTGGGTCTGGGTCGTTCCCGGCGGGTCGCTCGTCGTCGATCCTCCGAGCGAAATCATCGTCTATGACTTTTGGACGCTCGATCCGGAGGATGTGACATTCAGCGGTCTGTTGAAGACCGACTTCGTCATCGACAAGACTGCCGCCAACTCAGACGATCTGATCCTGCTTTATACCGGAACTGATGCGTTGACCGTTGGCGAAAATCTTGGCACGATCACGCTGGTTGATCCCGATGTGACCCCGCTTGACGTCCAGACGGTCACGCTTGATTACACGGCGAGCTTCGATACGACCTCGGGGTTTGTCCAAGGCAGCGGGACGATCAGCTCAGCGATTCCCGAGCCCGCGAGCTGGGCCCTGATGATTGTTGGCTTCGGCGGTCTTGGCGCGATCGGGTATTCCCGTCGAACGCCGGTCGGCAACGCATAAGATCGTACCCGGGGCTGCTTCAGGGAGGCGCTCATGAATGCCCTCGCGTTCAAGGCCGGCGAGACGATCATCTCCGAGGGTGACGATGGCGATACGGCGTTCTTCATCGTCAGTGGATCAGTCGACGTCATCATCGGTCCGGGCGCCAAGGCCAGGACCGTCGGCACGCTGAGGGAGGGCGAAGTCTTCGGCGAAATGTGCCTGATCGAGCCCGGGCCGCGCTCCGCCACGATCAGGGCGGTGACCGACGTGGAATGCCTCGCGACGTCTTATGAGGATTTCATCGCCGCGATTGAGGACAATCCCGATCGCGCGGTCGCGTTCATGAAGACGCTGGTGCGGCGGCTCCGCCAGATGAACGAACTGATGGAGACCGCGGATCCCGGCAAACGCGGGATTCGCGCCATGGTTCGCGACTGGCAGAAGTCCATCGGGCCGGTCGAGCGCGACCCCGAGGTGACCGCCCTCTCCTGGACGATGCTGTGGTGACCCGCCGAGGGCCTTCTCACTGCAGCGTTGGACGCGCAGCATTTGCCCGCGACCTCCAATTCGGCTAGCCGTCTCACCGCGCGGTTGATCTCGTCCGTGGCAAAGGAGGGGTGGCGGGGCAGCGCTTCCTTGTCGAGCCAGGCAATGTATCCGAATAGACACCGCTGCGCCTGGCGCAGCAGGTCCGCGCTCGCGCCCCCCGGTATCCGGTGATCCATAGAAGCGTCAATCGCCAGGTCTGGGTCTGCAAGGTCATTTTCGCTCAAAACTGGCGCAATCCGTTCCACAGCATCGAGTCGTGCAAGCAGTGTGAGGGTTTTGGCGATGAGGGAGCGCGCGGTTGCTTGGGTCATCGTGGTACTCCAGGCTGCCTGATCGCACTTTATAGTGACACAACCCCAGGTAGCAACCCCTAAACTCAAAAATAACAGTGAAAACATAGTTTACGGGCGTCGTGACTGGTATTGCGGAACAACGGAACAACGTCAGCAGATTGCTCACTCGCCAATATCGCCTGCACCCCGCACTGGCGAACCATCGCCGCGACGACTGTCGCTGACGTGCAACACCGTCTCGAGAACGCGCGAGGCGCAAAAATTCCAGATGATTTCGGCCGTCAACTCGTGTATGCGAGCGGCGTCTCGCCCGGATCAAAGGCCCGCGAGATCAAGTTGGGCGCGAACCAAGGAGGCCGGAATGAATTCGATTCGACGCATTTTCGGGCTCCGCCGCCTCCCGATCCGCTTGTCCGCGCCGATGCGTCACATCCTTGCGGGCGGCCGGTTCTCCTGAGCGCCGCCTGACCCGACGCCCTGACGTCTGAGCGGCGAAGACCGCTTCCACTAACAGATCCCGTTTTCCCCTTTTGGCCGTCTGCCGCCTTAACTCGGCGGCGTCCCGGCCATCGCTTCCGAATCCGGCTTCGGCCGCGATTCCGAGTGGACCAGAGCCCATGTTCCGCTTCTTCGAAACCAGCATCGACCCGTTTCGCGAGCACGACCCGAGCATGCCGCCGGCGAGCCTTTTTGGCTACTATGGCCGCTATTGCCGTCAGGTCTGGCCCTTCCTCGCCGCGTTGATGACGATCAGCCTCATCGTTTCGCTGATCGAAGTGACGATCCTGCGCTTCATCGGCGCGCTCGTCGACATGTTGCGTTCGACGAACCCGGATGGGGTGCTTAAGACCCACGGCGGCGAGTTTCTCGCCATGGCGCTTCTGATCCTCATCGGGCGTCCGATGGCGAGCTTCACTCACGATCTCATCGTCCAGCAAGCGATCGCGCCGGGGATGACCAATCTCATCCGCTGGCAGACGCACCGCTATGTCCTGCGCCAGTCGGTCACCTATTTCGCCAACGACTTCGCCGGCCGCATCGCCTCCAACATCGTGCAGGCAGCCGCGTCGCTGCGCGACTCGGTGGTGCAGATCATCGACGCGCTGTGGTTCGTGACCGTCTTCGCAGTCAGCGCGCTGGTTATCTTCGCTGAGACCGATTTGCGCCTCGCCGGTCCCTTGATCCTGTGGATCCTGGTCTATGTCTCGGCGCTGTCGTATTTCGTGCCGAGAATACGCCGTCGATCGGAAGCGCTCGCGCACATGCGCGCGACGGTGACGGGCCGCATCGTCGACAGCTACACCAACATCCAGACGGTCAAGCTGTTCGCTCACCTTGAGCGTGAGGACGAACACGCTCGCGATGCGCTCGCCGACCACACCGCGGCGTTTCATCGGCAGACCCGGCTGATCACGTTCCTGAACCTGACCGTTTCGGTCAGCAACAGCATCCTGTTGGTCAGCGTCGGCGTCCTTGCGGTCTGGCTCTGGGCGCGAGGCGCGGTGTCGCTGGGCGACATCGCTGTTGCGACCGGGCTCGCGCTCCGCGTCGCCCTCATGTCGGGCTGGGTGATGTGGACTTCGATCGGCATCTTCGACAATATCGGACAGGTCCAGGAGGGCATGCGGACCATCGCGCGCCCGCGCGCCCTGGTGGATCGCGTCGACGCGCGCCCGCTCACGGCGCCAAAGGGCGGCATCCGGTTCGAGAACGTCCGGTTCCACTACGGCAAGGCCGGCGGGGTGATCGACGACCTCTCGTTCACGATCGCGCCGGGCGAAAAGGTCGGGCTGGTCGGGCGCTCCGGCGCCGGCAAGTCGACGCTGGTCAACCTGCTGTTGCGCTTCTACGACGTCGAGGGCGGGCGGATTCTGATCGACGGGCAGGACATCGCCTTGGCGACGCAGGAGAGCCTGCGCCAGCAAATCGGCATGGTCACGCAGGATACCTCCCTGCTGCACCGGTCGATCGGCGAGAACATTCGCTACGGCCGGCCCGACGCGACCGACGAGGCGGTGATCGCGGTCGCGCGGCAGGCGCATGCGCATGACTTCGTGATGCGCCTGACCGATCCCGATGGGCGAAAAGGGTACGACACGCTGGTCGGCGAGCGCGGCGTCAAACTGTCGGGCGGTCAGCGCCAGCGCATCGCGATCGCCCGCGTGCTGCTCAAGGACGCGCCGATCCTCGTGCTCGACGAAGCGACCTCGGCGCTCGATTCCGAGGTCGAGGCGGCGATCCAGGAGAATTTCCAGACGCTGATGGAAGGCAAGACCGTGATCGCCATCGCCCATCGCCTCTCCACCATCGCGGCCATGGATCGGCTGATCGTGCTCGAGGACGGCGAGATCGTGGAGACCGGCACGCATCGGGAATTGCTGGCCCGCGGCGAAATCTACGCCTCGCTCTGGCGACGCCAGTCCGGCGGATTTCTCGACGCGCACGCGGCGGCGTGACGACAGAGGCGAATGCAACCACCCACCTTCTCCCGCTTATGGGAGAAGGTGGCCCGCATGGCCGGATGAGGGCCTTCACCCGCCTCCCGCCTGCGTGACCAGACGGCCCTCCAGGCGCGCGAGGCGCTGCCTCAGCGGCAGGACGTCCTCCTTGTCCAAGTTCTGTTCGCAGCCTGCGACCACCCGCCGCGCCCGGCGGATCAGGGACTGAAGCTCCTTCTGGGAGGCCCTGGCAAGCACCATGTCATCGAAGGCGCGCAGCAGTCTGAGGCTGACGGCGATGTCGCTCTTCGCGTAATGCCTGATCTGCTCAAAGGCCGTATCTAGCAGACCTTCGTAGCTGATCCAGGGCACCACGACGCGCAAAACGTACGGCGGCGCGTAAAGCCGGGACGGCGGCGCGGCGCGGCTCGTCCAGACGATCATGATGCGGCTCAGTTGATCGATGCAATTGATCGCAGTGGTCGGATCGTTGACTGCCGGCGAGATCGCTCGAAGCGCGATGTCGACGATCTGGATGATTCCGAATTCGATGTCCTGCTGCATGGTGCGGGTGGGACCGATGTCGATCGCGGTGAGGAGCCGGCCTTCGCGCTCCGGCGTCACGCGGCTTGCGTCGACAACCCGCAGCAACGGAGCGCCGGCCGGAACGAAATGGCCGACCCGCCGGTCGAGCGTGACGTGCACTCCGAAAGATTTTGCGCTTTCAAGCAGATACGCCACGTCGACAAAGCGGATATATCCCGATTTGCGACTGACTATGATGCACTCTTTTCCTTGACGGGGAGGCGCCGCCAGCTCGGTTGTCTCGTAGGATCTGCGCGGGTTGGGCATGAGCTGGTCGATGACGAACAGGGCTTCTCCTGCGATGCGGTCGACAATGTGGTTGACGCTGATCGAGCGCGAGATGTGATTGATGAAGAAGATGAGCCAGCCGACGCACACCAGCGCAAGCACCATGGCGATCAGCACCGTCAGCACCGGCACAAAGGGCTTCGGCAACGATCGCACCGACGGAAGCGCGGCCATGCAATAGGAAAATGTGCCGAGGAATATTCCGAGCGTCCACTGCGTGGCCCGGTCGCGGACGAAGCTGACGAGAATGCGCGGCGAAAAACTGGGTCGAAGCGAGCGTCAGCGTCATCAGGAGGATCGCGAATACGATCGACACGACGGTCATGATCGAGCCGGCGATCTCCGAGAGGATGCTCAGAGCGACCTGCGGGTCCTGGTGAGCGGGAAAGAGGACCTCGGGGATCCAGGCGTCGAGTTCCGGGACGTATTCCTCGGCAAAGGACAGAATTGCGCCCACTGCGCCGAAAGCGAGCGCGATAAGCAGCGGGCGGATGAGAAACCCGCCCCGCATGGCGTAGAGCGCCGCTCGCAGCATAAGGTGAGACGCTCACGCATGACCGACATCCTTCGGCGATTCCGATGGGGCGCCGATCGTCGCGAGGATTCGACGTAGGATCAATCGTTTTCGGATCGGATCAGCGGTTGCGAAAGCTCGAAGAGACGGCGCGCCGCCGCTTCGAGTTGCGGCGCCGGGTCGTCCGGCCTATTGGCCGGCGATGATCCTGACCGGCGCGCCGAGCAGCGTCAGCGGCAATGCGACGACCGCGCCTAAGCCCCCTGCCGCGGTGGTCTCGCTCAAGTCGGTCGCGTGGGGATTGGCGGCGATCCCTTGCGCGAGAACGTCGCGCAACTCCGGCGCGACGGCGGCAAGCTGGTCGAATTTGTCGTGGTGCGCGGAATTGTTGGCCTGGACGTCCGTGAGGTCGATGACGGTGGCGCCGAGCTTCGCCAGCTCGCCGACGCGGGGGTCGTCGCCGACCCGGCTGACGCCGCCGGCGATGGTTCCCGAGAGCCACAGCGCCTTGTCGTCCCTGGCGAGTACGACATAGAACGGCCTCTTGATTTTGCCGAAGCGGCGCAGCTGCGATTCGAACACGTCGATGTCGATATCGGGCGCCGCAAGAAACACGTAACCCAACTTGTTCACGTGATCGAGGTTGCCGGAGATCTTGATCTGCCGGAACGCCTCGACCGTGACCCAGTTGCCCATCGAGTGGGCGAGCACATTGACCTCTTGGGCGTTGCTGGCGAGCACCAGGCGCAGCGTGTGCTCGAGTTCGTCGCGCGCGGCGGTCGCGCTATTGGTGTCGTAGAGATAGGCCGTCGCTTGGCCGCGCGACGCCCAGGTGAAGAGGACAGGCACGCCCGGCGCTTTCGCGTCATGGGCGATCTGGACCAGGCGATAGAGCCCCTCGGCGAACATCGTGTTGAAGCCATGAATGAAGACGAACACCCTGCGTTTGCCCGGCGGGCGCAAAGCGAGCTGGGCGTTCAGCGCGGTGACGAACGCCTTGTCCCCGTCGAGATAGGCTTCGTCGCGCACGACGAAATTGGCCTTGGGATCGCCGGGCGGCGTCGTCGCCCATTCGATCTTGCCTTCCGTATGCGTCGGCGGGACCGAGACCGTGATCTCGGCGTAATCGACGGCGCTCGCTCTGTCGCCGTTGAAGAGCGTGCCCGGATGCGCGTCCCGCCCGCGCGTCGTCGCGACCAGCACGGTGTGGTCGACTGCGCCCGGAGCCACGAGCGCGACCGCACTCAGGTAGCCGTTCTCCGGCCGGGAGGCGCAGGCGGCCAGGGACGCGGCGACGAGCGCTATCGCCAGAACCGATAAGGATCGTCTGGACGACGGTACGGGCCCCGAAAGCCACGCTGAGATCCGCGCGCTCAAACGCGCGATGATCCGCGCCGAAACGTCATTCACGTTTAGCCCCGCCCTCACCGGCCCCCTCGCCGAGCCTTGCCCAGGGGCCTCTTACGGTGGGACGCTCGTGATTGACAGTGAAATCACGACGCGTCCGTTTTCAGAGCACCGCTGAAGGCGAACTGGCCGCCGGCTAAGCTGCAGGGACGACGGCCTCGGGTTGGCCGCGCTGACGCCGGCGCTCCATCCAGGCGCTCAGTCCACTGGGCGCGACCCCTGCCAGGCGGAAAACCGGGCTCAAATCTTCTTGAAGGCGGGGAACGCTTTGGGCCCGCCTGACGTTAGCTGACGATCTCGCTTAGCGACAGGAGGTCGAAAATGCGAAACACCATTTCCAAGGCGATGATCGCCGGGCTCGCGGGGCTCACTCTCGCGGGCTCTGTCTTTGCCACGACTGAACCGGCGAGCGCCGCGGTTTGGCATGGAGGAGGCGGGGCCCGCGGCGGCGGCGCCTGGCATGGTGGCGGCGGCGCCTGGCGTGGCGGCGGGCGCGGCGGGGGTGGCGGCGGCTGGTGGGGTCCGGCCGCCGTAGGCGGCCTGGCCGCGGGCGCGCTGCTGGCCGCCCCCTATTACGGATATAGCTATGGAGGCTCCTGCACCGCCTACTCGCCGATCTATGACGCTTACGGCAATTATATCGGCCAGCAGCTGGTGAACGTCTGCTAAGCAGACTCCGTCAGCTTGACCAACGAACCGCAGGTGTGATTCGGTCTTCGCGCTGATTCGCGGAGGCGGGGCATGGCGGGCAAATCTCGGGTGACGGCGGGTGAGGAGCAGCGCAACGCGCTGCTGACATTGGCCCATTCACGCGACCGCGGGGAGGCTGATCGGGCGCGGGCGATATTGCTGACGCTGTCGGGATGGACCAGCCCGCGCATTGCGGAGGCCTTTGGCGTGCGCGAAGACACGGTGCGGCTGTGGCGCAGCGCGTTCGCGCGCGGCGGTGTCGAAGCGTTGAAGGCGACTGTGGCGCCCGGCCCGCCACCGGTAAAGACCGAGGCTGCGCTGCGTGTCGTCACGCCTCTGCTCGAAGCTCCCGTCGCCGACCGGCCCAACTGGACGATCCCGCGTCTCATGGCCGAGATCGAGGCGCGCGAGGGCGTCAAGATCGGCAAGTCGCAGTTGTCCCGGGCGCTGCGAAAAAAAACTTCCGTTGGCGGCGGCCTCGGCACACGCTGAAAGGCCGCCAGATTGCCGACGAGATCGAACGCGTGGGACTGCGCCTTCAGCTGCGCAAGGCCCAGGCCGAAGCCGGCGACATCATTCTCCTCTACGGCGACGAGAGCGAGGCCCTGACGCACCCTTATCTGGCGCGGGCGTGGGCCTTGCGCGGTGCGGACCTGCGGGTGCCGGCGCCGGGACAGGCCAAGAAAGTGGCGATCATCGGCTCGCTCGATCAGGTCACGCGCCAGCTGATTGTGCATACGAGCCCGACCAAGCGCAGCAGCGACTTCATCGCTCACCTCGAGCAGCTCGACCACCTGTTCGGTCCCCAACCGGGACGGGCAATGAAACCGGTCGTGCTGGTCGAGGACAACGGGCCGATCCATGTCAGCAAGCTCACTCTCAAGGCCCTCGAGGCGCGCAAACACTGGCTCACCGTCGAGTGGCTGCCGAAATACGCACCCGAACTCAACGATATCGAGGTTGTCTGGCACGATCTCAAGGCGCATCATCTGGCCCACCAGACCTTCGCTGACGCCGACGCCCTCGACCGCGCAATCCACGCCGCCGTGGCCGCCCTGAACCGGGAGCGAACCGTCAATCCGTTGGTCCTTCAAAGAATCTCTGCTACGAAAACACCGCCGCGGGCAGTCGCGTCATGCGGCCTGGGTCGTGCGCTCAAGCCTGACGTGATAGCCGAGGCGCTCAAGCCGGCGCTTCAGGTTTGCGACGGTGCGGGTTTGAGTGATCTGGTCGAGATAGGCTTCTCCGAGGTCGCGGTACGGCAGCCCTTTGGCGAGCATGTGATAGGCGCTGACGAGAATCTTGTGGGCAATGGCGAGGGCCGCGCGCATGGCGCCGCGGCGGGCCTTGAGACGGTGGAATTTGTCTTTGAGGTAGCTGCCCTTGGTCCTCGCGGCGGAGATTGCGGCGCCGACCAGGATCGTGCGGAGGTGGACATTGCCCTTTCGGGCGCGGCCGCTCTTCTGCCGGCCGGCGCTCTCGTGGCTGCCGGGACAGACGCCGGCCCAGGCGCTCAAGTGATAGACGCTCAGGAACACGCTCATGTCGACGCCGATCTCGGCGATGAGCACCGCGGCGACGAGCCAGTCGACGCCCGGGATCTGCATCAAGAGCGCGTGCGGCATCCGATAGGGTTCGAGCCGCTCGGTGATGCGCAGGTCGAGCGTTGCGATGTCCTGCTCGATCGCTTCGAGCCGGCGCAGCTGGGTGGCCAGGAGGAACCGATGATGCTCCTCCATTCGCCCCTCGAGCGCCAGGATGAGATCGGAGCGCTTGCGGCGCAACTGGCCCCTGGCGAGATCCGCCATTGCCTCGACCGAGGCCCGGCCCTCGATCAGCGCCCGAAGCATCGCCCGGCCGGACACGCCGAAGACGTCGCTCATCACGCTCGCCAGCTTGATGTTGGCCGTTTCCAGAAGCTTCAGCAGCCGGTTGCGCTCGGCCGCTTGGCTCTCGGTGAGCTTGCGGCGGTAGCGCAACAGCTCGCGCATTTCCCGCAGCGGCCGGGGCGGCACGAAGCTCTTCGCGATCAGCCCGTGCCGGACCAGATCGGCGATCCACTCGGCATCCTTCACGTCCGTCTTGCGCCCCGGCACGTTGCGGATGTGCCGAGCGTTGCCGACGATCAGATCGAAATGTCCTTCCAGCACGGCATAGACTGGCCGCCAGTAGACGCCAGTGCTCTCCATGCCGACATGCGTCACCCCCGCCGCCGCGAGCCAGTCCCGCAAGACTTCGAGGTCGCGTGTCACCGTCCGGAACGTGCGCACCTCCTTGGTCGGTCGATCCCCGGGCGCGCCGATCAGAAGACACGCAACGACCGTCTCCTGGTGCACGTCCAACCCACAGCACCGCTCAATAATCACCCGCATCATCGCCTCCTGCCATCAGAAGGCGACCGCGACGCCGCAGGTACTTCGAGACACTGCTACACGTGCTCCCCGTTCCCGGGGGCGACAAAGAATGGTACCTCTATGCGGCGCGGGCCGGACTGCTTATCGGGGTCGCAAACCACCGCAGAGATTTCCAGCCTCAACACGATCGCCCGTGCCGAGACTGGGATAAACCGGCCCGCGCCGCCACCGTTTTCATTCATAATGGCGCGCCGTCGGCGCTGGTTGGCTGCTTAGGAACGAGCATCGCGCGCTCTCCCTTCAACCGCTCCGGGTTGGAACCCCATCCCGTCCCTCTCCCGAACGGGAGAAGGGAGCGCGCCTCCTGCCGGCTCCGTCGACTCCGGTCGTCCGCGGCGCGCAAATAGCGGTTATTTCCTGGCGACAGACCTGCTTCGTCGCTGTGATTGACGGAATTTTAGGGCAGCGGGGGTTTATAGATATGGCCGCCGATGTCGCCCACGGGGTGGCGGAAGCCGTTATTTCACGTTCAGACTGAGGCTCAATCAGATCAGCGTGGCGTTGTCAGCAAAGAGTCAATCGTGCGCAACCGACATTTCACCTTCATTGTCGCTGGACTGTTCGTGCTTCCTGCTTTGGCCGTAAGAGCTCAGGAAATTAGGGACAGCATCGGAGGTCGATTCGTCGTCGGGCAGGACGGAACGCCATACCTCGTCATGGCCGACGGGTTACGGGGCGTGTTCGTGGATGGGCCGGACGGAACGCCATACCTCGTCATGGGCAACCGGTTGCGAGGGGCGCTCGCAGATGGGCCGGAGGGAGTAGCATCCCCCGTCACGGGCGACGGTATAGAATGACCCTCGGCGACATTGGTCGGCATCGCGGCTTTTTGGGAACAATGACGCGCGCCAGCCGGGCCGCAGCGTTGCCCGGCAATAGACTGCGCTGTCACCGTAATGCCAGAAAAGGAAATTGAGCCTTAGTTCTTAACGGAAGGAGTAGGGGCGCCCCAAGCCTGCCGCCATTGGCTGGCGCAACCAAAATGAGTGGTGCGATGACCGAACTTTGAAACGAGTTGCATCGTTCCTTCATTAGTCAGATGATCATAATCATCTAAGTGATGCCAGACATAGTCATCTTTTATATCTTTCCAATTATGGATATTTCCTTGCAAATTAGCCTCCGCAAAATCACCCTCTCTGCTTCCCGTATACTTGAGTTTAACAATGCTCGATTGGTCTTCATCCGCCTGATAAAGAAGATATTCTAAATATGAAAAATCGATTCCGAAGTCTTGGAATTATATAACTCCCCGCCTTCCCCCATGACCGCATGAGTCGGCGGCAAAATTATACTCTCGGTGTCCCCGGCAGGGGCAAGGCTGCTCGGGAGTTCAAAGCCAAGCGATCGTGAAATCTCGGAAAGAAGGCTGCTCCCCTGCTCGGCGCCTGCGGCGCCCCCCAGGGACGGGAGCATGCGAGCGCCACGGCGGAAGCCTTTGTGCCCCTGACGTTCGCGCCGGGAGAGGCCTACGAGTTCGATTGGAGCCACGAGATCGTGGTGTTGAACGCGTCACGACGACGGTGAAGGTCGCGCATGTCCGCCTCTGCCACAGCCGCATGATGTTCGCTTGCGCCTAACCATGGCGCACCCTACAAACCCAACCAACATTCACACTGGACCACCCAACGGGGGCCGGCCAGTCAATCGCCGCGTTCCTTTCACTCAGGCACGGGGCGGAAAGAGGTCGTTGGGGTTATTCTAGCGTTGAAGAAGTCGAGTATTCTGTTCAGGGTTATTGATTCGTTCTCGTTCGCGCCCGCGGGCACTTCCTGCCCCCGCGGGATGTTCATTTGTCCTAATTCATCCGATATGCTAGCGAAATCTTCATTCTCTAGTCGAAACGGAACAGACCCGGGCTGAGTATACGCTGCTTTGTTGAACCAGCCGTCAGCAGGGCGTGCTTCGTCGACCGGGTACCATTTGCCGGGGTTGCTGCTATTGATTCCGCTTGATCTATAGAAAGCTTGACGTCCAAGCGGAGTTTCCACAACCACTATATCGTGCGGAGCGATACGATACACGGGAGATACAACTTTAACGCCCTGGGCTGGTGGAAGGCTGCCGTTGACCCCATTTTCTACAGCCGGGAGTCCATCCGCCGCGCCCCTGCCCGCCGCCAACGCGCCGCTCTCGATTGTCGGTATTTCCTCCACAGCGGTTGCCGCTGCCCCAAAGCCGCGGGTAAGGCCAAAAGGCGCCCCGACCGCGACAGTGCTCGTAAACCAACGCCCTTTGTCGTAACTATCAAGGAGCCAATAGTCGCCGTTTGCTGGCGGCCCGAATTTCAGAAAGTCAAGTGGCTGAGGTATACCAGGTGGTGGACGAGGAGAGGTGACCTGTGCAAGATCAACAAGGCTGTCCCACATCCCATGCAATCCCGCCGACAATAACTGGTCGTCGGAGGCGGGAGTTGGTGCGGCGCGACAATCAGGATGAGAATCGCGCGACAATCAGGATGAGAATGCGCCGCCGCGGGGGTGACGAAGGAAGGGCGTAGCCCGACCGTAGATATCCCCGCGGCGGCGGCGAGCGTCCAAGTGGCCTCGTCTGGCGGTAACGGCGGCTGGGTTAGGGATCGGGCTTCTCTTGTCGAGAGGACCGACTTCTTGCCCGGCCGACACGTCACCGATCGTCAGATGAGGCTATTCATGAACTTGTGTCGCAACCATTCGCCGGCGATTGCCGGCGCGAAAGCCGGATTCAGTGGGGCAACCGCCTACCGGTTCGAAACGGATCCCCGGTTTCCCAGCCAGAAGAAGGCGCGTCGAGAACGACGCCGAGCCGATCCGTTCGCCGATGTCTGGGACAATGAAGTCGTGCCGATGTTGAAGGCCGCGCCCGGACTGAGGCCGATCGCCGTCTTCGGAGAACTCTGCCGTCGGCATCCAGACCTGGGCGCCGGAACGCGACGGACCCTCGAGCGCCGCATCCGGGCTTGGCGGGCGGTGAACGGCCCGGATCGGGAGGTGATCTTTCGTCAGGAGCATCCGCCGGGCCGAATGGGACTGTCGGACTTCACTGAAGTGGCCGATCTCGGCGTCACCGTCGCCGGCGAGCTGCTCGACTGCCGGCTTTATCACTTCCGCTTGCCCTTTTCCGGCTTCGAGCACGCCCATGTCGTGCTCGGCGGCGAAAGCTTTGTCGCGCTGGCGGAAGGGCTACAAAACGCCCTGTGGGCGCTGGGCGGCGTTCCCGAGCAACATCGCAGCGACAGCCTCTCGGCGGCCTTCCGTAATCTGGGCGCCGACGCCAAGGAGGATTTGACGAAGCGCTACGAAGCGTTCTGCGCCCATTACGGCATGACGCCGACCCGCAACAATCCGGGCGTCAGCCACGAGAACGGCTCGATCGAGAGCGCCCACGGCCATCTCAAGAGAGCGCTCGCGGACGCCCTGTTGCTGCGCGCCTCGCGAGACTTTGACGATCTCCCCGCATGGCGGGGGTTCGTCGACGACATCGTCGGCCGCGGCAACCTCCGCAACGCCAAGCGCATCGACCAGGAGCGGGCGGCGTTGAACAAGCTGCCGGTCCGCAAGACCGTCGACTACGAGGAGGTCAACGTCGACGTCACCAGCTCCAGCGCCTTCACGCTGCGCAAGGTGTTCTACTCGGTTCCCTCGCGACTGATCGGCCATCGGCTGCGGGTCCACCTTTATGACGATCGGCTGGAATGCTTCCAGGGCTCGACGCCCATCGTCACCTTGCGGCGTGGTCGGCCCCAGCCGAACGGCAAACATGGCCACGTCGTCGACTATCGCCACGTCATCCATTCCCTGCGCCGCAAGCCGATGGCGCTGCTCAATCTGGTCTATCGCGATCAACTCTTCCCCCGCCGAGCCTTCGCCCTGGCGTTCGAGGCCTTGCTCGCTGGCCTCGGCGAGAGAGCCGCCTGTCGCACGATGGTCGGCCTTCTCGCGCTCGCCCACGAGCGCGCTTGCGAGGCGGAGCTCGCCCTCGCGTTGCAGGCTGCTCTCGACGACGGTGTCCTTCCCGATCTCGCTGCGCTGATCGAACGCTTCCGGCCGAAGGACGCAGCATTGCCTGTCGTCGTCGTCAGGCTGCCCTCCCTCGCCATCTACGATCAGATCGCGACAAGCGTTGGAGAAGCAGCATGAAGGCGACCGACAAGATCGACGCCGCTCGCATCGACCTGCTGCTGAGCGAGTTGCGACTGCCCGGCATCAAGCTGATCTGGGCCGCCCTGGCGATGACAGCCGACAAAGAAGGCTGGGCCGCAGCCCGCTTCCTGGCCGCCCTCGCCGAACAGGAGATGGTGGAGCGAAACCGCCGTCGCTTCGAACGGCATCTGGAGGAAGCCCGATTGCCGCCGGGAAAGACCCTCGACACGTTCGACTTCACCGCTGTGCCAATGATCTCGAAGGCGCAGGTGCAAGCGCTCGCGGCCGGCGACGCCTGGCTCGAAAAGGGAGCCAATCTTTTGTGCTTCGGGCCGCCCGGCGCCGGGAAATCCCATCTCGCGGCGGCGCTCGGTTTGGCCTTGATCGAAAAGGGTTGGCGCGTTCTGTTCACCCGGACAACCGACCTTGTGCAAAAGCTTCAGATCGCACGCCGCGATCTCGCACTCGAAGCCGCGATCGCCAAACTCGACAAATATCATCTGCTGATCCTCGACGATCTCGCCTATGTCACCAAGGACCAGGCGGAGACGAGCGTTCTGTTCGAACTGATCAGCGCGCGATACGAGCGCCGATCCATGCTCATCACCGCCAACCAGCCCTTCGGCGAATGGGGAAGAATCTTTTCCGACCAAGCTATGACGCTCGCGGCCATCGATCGCATCGTGCACCACGCCACGATCCTCGAAATGAACGTCGACAGCTATCGGCGAAAGGAAGCCGTCGACCAGGCACGCGGGGCGGGACGCCCGCCGACACGCGCGACAATCAAGGGATCACGCTGATTGTCGCGCCGCGACAATCAGACCATCTCAAGACAAAATAGCGCTTGCGTTATCGTCCCGCCGCGGCAATCATCCCTTCGCCGCGACCGCCAAAAGGCCATCCTGATTGTCGCTGCTTTCCCATCCAGATTGTCGCGCTACAGGAGTTGGCGGCGCGTTTGGCGCCGGAGTTGAGGATGCGCCGATTGGCGCCGCCGCAGGGGCGGGCTGTGACGTCTGGGGGTCGAGCAACGACATCCAGTCCGTCCCGGATAGGACGTCGCGAATACCCCCGGGTTGTAAAGACCCATTTTGAATTGCCTCAGACGCGGAGCCTCCCACTGCCTCCTTAATCGCGGTGTCCAATCCCGTGTATACGGTAATTAAGGTTCCCCAGTTTTCGGGGTTGTCCGGGTCTTGAAAGGGTGTGAACGTGGAGGGATACAACGGTGCTGCGGACGCGTCGTCGGCAACCGGTGCATCGACATTCTGGCTACCGGTTGATTCACCCGTGGCCATCGTCACGTTAGACGCCTGCCGCTGCGACTGTTCTGCAGCCTGAGCATCTTTCCAGTAATCAATGAGGTCATCGAAATTCTGTCCGTCGGCGGACCCGCCAGAATTTGAGCCGTCCGCCGGACCGCTGGACCCCGGCCATTGCGATGTATTCGTGGGGACCCCTGTGGACGACGCTGCGGTCTGAAAACACTCATACGGATTGACATTCTGGTCGCCGGTGTAAGCGTTCGCATTGTCCCCACCCGCTGGCATGTTGGTGTACGGATCGACATCCTGACCGGCGTACGGGCTAAGGGGTCCGGTTGGCCCAGCCACGTTAGAGCGGAATCCGTTCAGGTTGTGTCGAGGGCTGGGAGTTCGGCGGGGTCATACCCGCAGGCCTTGAAATAGCTTTGGCAGTCGACTGGCTTGAAGAGACCGGCGCATCCCTCCAGGATGGCGAGAAGGCCGGCGACGGTGCGCTCGGCGAGTTTTCGCAGCGCGCTTTTCAGTTTGGAGATCGCCATCTCGATGGGGTTGAAGTCCGGGCTGTAGGGCGGCAGGTATCGGACCGTGCAGTTTTTCCTGGCCAGGATTTCCGCCACTGTCGGGCTTTTGTGAGCCTTGAGATTGTCGAGCACGACGATGTCGCCCTCCTCCAAAGTCGGCAGGAGATGGTGCTCGAGCCAGGCTTCGAAGGTCTCGGCGTTCATGGCGTGGTCGTAGGCCTTGGGTGCGACGACGCCTCTCAGGCGCAGGCCGAAGACGAAGGTGATCGCTTTGTAATGCCCATGCGGAACGCCGCAGCGCAGACGTTGGCCGCGCCGGCGCCGGCCGTAGCGGCGCGCCATGTTGGTCGTCGCCGCCGTCTCATCGACGAACACCAGTTTCAGCGGATCGAGGTCGAGTTGACCGTCGAACCATCGCCGCCGCCGCTCAAGGACGTCCGGGCGGTCCTGCTCGCTCGCGTGCGCGGATTTTTTTTGAACGTGATGTCGTGGCGGTCGAAAAATCGCCAGATCATCGATGGCGACACCCTCTCGCCTCGCGCACGCGACAGACGGTCGCAGATTTCGTTGAGCGTAAGGTCGGACTCGCGCCGATGAAGGCCAAGCAGAAAATCCGCGTGCGCCTCGACGCGCTGTGAACGCGTATCGCCGCCCATCGGCAGCGGCGCATAGCTGCCGCGCTCGTGCAACGCCGCCACCCAACGGATCGCGCTGGAGAAGCTCACCCCGAACCGCCGCGCTGACCCACGACAGCTCATGCCTTCCTCGCAAACCGCCGAAACCACCCGCTTGCGCAAGTCCTCCGACAAAGGCCCCATCCCGCGCCGCCTCCGATTCGGCGCACCTCAAGAATCACATTTTCAGTGCGTTGGGAACGCCGACCGATTCAACCCGGCCGGAAACCGCTCTAGTGTTCGGATCGACCTCCTGCGAGCCCACAGCCCAGCCGCCCTGAGGCGAATCATATGGATTGGAGAGCCCGTCCGGAACCGCACTGGACAAGAGCTGGTCCGCGCCGGAATCGCTCAGCGCCGCCGTCGACGAATCGACGCTGAGCGCCTCGCCCTCGTCGGTTGGCGACGGCGTGGGCGCCAGAGGCAGGTCAGGCGGTAGTGGCGGCGGCCCGGAGCCCGTTTTGCTCATCGAAGGTTCTCGCTTGTCCCGGCTCAGTTAATGGTGACCGTCGTCTGGTCGTAGTCAAAATTGTAACCGGGGGGAAGAAGTTTACTAAAGGCGTTGTTGTTACTGCATTGCACGATCACCGCCCACTGGTCCTCCTGGCCCTGGCCCCTTGCGGCAACAACGGTTCCCGGGAGGGACAGTGCCAGGGGCACGTCAAACGCCGTATACTCAACTGTCACACTGGAATTAATCGCGATCGGGTCGGGATAGATCAGCGTTGCCACAAGAAAGATGGTATCATTGTTCTCAACGCGAATGACCGGTTCGCCTGCCCTGACCGCGTCGCCGGGATTTTTGTAGATGCCGGTCACAGTGCCGCTGATTGGCGACATCAGCATGGTGTTCGCATACGCAAGTTGTAATCTGAAGACATCGTAATCTATGTTGGCCAATTCATTTTCGAAGACTTGTTTGAGGTTGTCTAGAGCGTTAGGGCTAATATTCGTGTTAAACGTCACACTGTACATGAACTGGGCAAATTGCTGATCCATAAGGCTTATCTGGGCGCGCTGATATTGGGCCTGACATTCATTATATGGAAACCTGTATCCATAGTCAGTATTCGTGATCTTTTGATTAGTTTTAACCTGACTCGTGCCTTCGTCGAAGTCAAAGTTCTCTGAGTTCGCACTGAAGCTGATGGCGTCAAGAGGAAACTCCTGCCCACCGGACGGTGGGTTAGGAGGGATATTTCCGCTCGAGTATCCTATTGCAGCTCTAGTTTCTTCATTGCTCTGGCCCGTCGCGGTCGAGTTGAGCTCGCTTATCGTCGTTTTCACGACGCCCTTTAAGGGGCTGGTGAGTTTGCGGGTGGGATCAAGGTTGTAGGCGGCCTGCAGCGCGCCTACCTGATTCTCAGCCAATTGCTGGAGTTGTGTAAGTCTATACGGCTTAGAGTCAGGTTGCGTCTGCGAATAATACTGATTTATTTGCTTAATGATGGCTTCTGACTGTGCTTTGCCGTACTTTGCAAAATACGCATTTTCGCGCGCGTTGATCGCCTTTCTCAAGGCTGTCTTGGCGCCCTCCGCGCGCAACGAGGCCAATGCGTTGGCGGCTATGTAATTCTGGATCTCGTTGGGACCATAAAACAAGCGAGAAGGGCCTGACGGACCTGAGTTCGATTGCAACGCTCCGTAAAGCTTGTTGAAGTCAAACAGGGTCACCTGCTGGCCTAGCAGTGTCTGATTACCCGGGGGCGTATTCAACGTTCCAAGGATTCCGCCGACCTCAAAGCAAAGATGCGAAACCTGCGACGGCCTCATTGTCATCGATACGACTTTTGCAACGCCCATGATTACTCTCCAATTTAATGATGCCTATTCCCGGATCAGGCAAGCTACGACGGACTCGGTCGGACAGGTGGCGTAAACACCCGTTATACCTTGTGGTATCCCCTTCACCGTAACGCCCTGCAAGGGTATCGAGACGCACTCCCCGGGCTGAAGAGTGCCGATCTCTGTTTGAACTCCGGAAGCCGCCGTGCCGAAAGTCACGGCGTCGCCAAAAAGATCATTACGAATATGTAATATTGGGGGCTTGTCGAAGGTTATGTTATTTGAGATCGCGGCGGAGCCCCAAAGATAGGTGGAGGGAGGCGTCGGCGCCCCGCGCACTCGTCTTTCATAGCTCGCGTGGGTCCAACGATCGAAAACCGAGGTCAATGGCGACGCGTTCATGGACTATTCCTCCCAAGTGAAGTGGTTTGGAAAAACGAAATTCGTGAACGCCACCGTCATGCTGACCTCCAGCGCGCGCACGTGATGCCACCAGCCGACCGGCATGAAGAGGACCTCGCCGGGCTCGACGACGATGTCCATGATGGTAGCGTCGCGAAACTTCGGATGGCGCCTCAGGTCCGGCTTCTCGCAATCGACGTCGCTGAAGACGCCGGTGCTGTTGTAGACGTATTGCCATTGCGAGGGCGGGACCAAAAGGTAGCGCTTGCGGCCGGCGACCTGAGCCAGAAGAATGTTGCTCGTGTCATGGTGAAGCGGCGTGACGGTGCCGGCCGGCCCGAACCAAAGGAAGCACTGTCGGCCGGCGGCAACCGGTTTCAAATATTGCGGAAAGGCGCTGAAGTCCTGCAAAAGCGGCTCCGCCTCCGGTCTTTGCAGGAACGCGTTGTTGGCCACCATGTAATAATCGTTGGTGACTTTGCCGCTGTACACCATGTCGATATAGTCCGCGAAGCGCAGCTCCGTTCGGTGTTTACGGCCGTTCATTTCATATTTCGGATCGGCGTTTCGGCCGGTCATCACCTCGATCATCCGATCGCCGGCCACGCTCTTCAAATAGTCTGGCGTCCAGGCCGTCATTGCGCGCCAGCCGGTCATTAGGCCCTGGATGATGACCGGGCGATTGGCGGCGTAATAGCGGTCGCGAAATTCGGCTCGGGAGAGATTCGTGCGTCGCTCAACCGTATTTTTCCTTGAATTGAGGCGGGCTAATTGGCCTATCGCGTTCAGCAGCGACGCCCCCTTGTTGAGGCGCTGCTGGGTCATGGCGGCGCCGAGCAGGTAGGGATCCGATGCTGCTCTTCCCACCTCAGCTAGACGCGGAGGCGCGGCTGTACCCATTCTTGACGAGAACCCCGACAATCTCGTCATCCTTGGTCTTTCGAAGCTTGCTTTGGGCGACCCACTGCTTCCAGGCATTGGGTATTGTGTCGAATGGCTTTTCCGCGCGTTCTAACAACGGTCCCCCAACGGAGGCCAAGCTTTGTGAGAAATCGGCGGCCTCGCCCTTAAACGCCGCATAGCGGGTAAGCCAGTCCTCGCTTCGCCGGTCCGACTGCCGCTTGAGACGGGACGGAGGCACAACGATAGCGTCTGCGTCGCTCAATCCGAGCCATTTTAGAACGCGCCGGATGGCGCCCGGATAGTCGGCTGCGACATCCTCGTAATAGACAACAAAGGGCGCGATCTCATTGTCTTGAAAATAGGACTGCCATTGCGAGTCGCTTTTCACGAGGGCGGCTTCAATGCGCGAGATGACACGGGGGTCAAACTCGGGATCGCCAGAGTTGCCTTCGGATTTCTCCGGAACGGAGCCGTCAATAGCCCACCACTCATTCGTCCCAGACGCGATATGGAGCGAGATTGCCTGACGAGCCTTGTCGCGGCGCCGTAGCCACAGGTATCTTGCTTGTGGAAAAAGCCTCGACATCAATTGGGCGGCCGTCAGCCCGGGAAGGTTCTCGACGGCCTCGATCTTCTTACGAAGCTCGTCAAACTGGTAATAGTGCAGTTTTACGCCGGAAATACCATTAGTTGAAGTGCTATCGGCGTTTGCGAGGCGAAGATACCCAGGGAAGCTCAGATGGGTCGCGTGTTCAAAGCGCCACACCGCGCGGTATCTCTGTTCCTCCGAAACATTGAACCTAGAAACGGCAGTTGAGGTTTTGCGCGGGGGCGGAACGGGGGCATTTTCAGGGACATGAGGCGCGATTCGTCACCTTCTTCGGCTCACCGGTCGGGTGAACAATCTCTGGTTGTAGCGAGGGAGCCGCCGGGAGGCGTCGATCTCGACAGTTTCTTTGGTCCGGTCCGGATTGAATGGGACCATGAAGCGGCGATGACGCCGCTTGGGCAGCTGCCGTTCTTCATCGACTTCCTCAAAACGGCCGGACTGTTCGACGCCTTGGTAGCCGACTGTCCGCTGCGCTATTTGAGCCCGAACGCGCCGAGCAAGCGGGAGGTTCTCGGCACGGCGATGCTTTCCATGCTCGCCGGCCACAAGCGCTACGCGCATATCGCGGCGCTGCGCTGCGACGCCGTGCTGCCGGAACTTCTGGGGATGAGGAAGATCGTCAGCGAGGACGCGATCCGTCGCGCCTTCAAGGCGATCGACGAGACCGGAGGGGCCGTCTGGCTGCGCCGACACCTTCAATATTGCGTGGAGCCGCTGCTGGCCGAGCCTTGGATTCTCGACGTCGATACGACGATCAAGCCGCTTTACGGTCATCAGGAAGGGGCGGTCCTCGGCTACAATCCCAAGAAGCCGGGGCGTCCGAGCCATTGCTATCACACCTATTCGATGGCTTCGACGCGTCTGGTCCTCGATGTCGATGTCAGTCCCGGCGACGAGCATGCGTCCAAACACAGCGCGCCAGGGCTGTGGGCGCTGCTCGATCGTTTGCCGCGCGACCTGTGGCCGGCGCTGTTGCGGGGCGATCGCGGCTTCGGCAACGAGGAGATCATGCGCGAGGCGGAGGCGCGGGAGCTTCCGTTTCTCTTCAAGCTGCGGCTGACCGCCAACGTCAAGCGCATGATCGAGAAGCTCGCCTCATCGCGCGAATGGGTCGACGCCGGCCAGGGCTTCGAGGCGAAGGAGAGCGAGGTTCGGCTGGTCGGTTGGAGCCGCCAGCGGCGCGTGATCGTGCTCAGGCGACGCCTGAAGGACGCCGTGGGGCTTGGCTTAAGCGACGATGGCGGCCCGCCGCAGCTTGCGTTCGTCGAGATCGGCGAGGCGACGGACGTCTACGAATACTCGGTTCTGGTCACCTCGCTCGATGAAGACACCGAGGCGTTCGGTCAGCTCTATCGCGACCGAGGCGACGGAGAGAATATTTTCGACGAGATGAAGAACCAATGGGGTTGGGGCGGCTACACGACGCACGATCTTGCCCGTTGCCGGCTCGCGGCCCGGCTGCTTGGGTTGTTTTACAACTGGTGGAACATCTTCGTTCGTCTCGCCGATCCCAGCCTCCACCGCGAGGCGATCACCAGCCGCCCGCTGTTCCTGACGGCGATCGCCACCCGCACGCGGCACGCGCGGCAAACGACGATCCGCGTGACGAGCTCGCACGCCAAAGCTGAACCCGCCGCCAGGGCGCTTGCGGCCGTCGCCGCCTTCCTGCGGGGCCTGGCCAAAAATGCGGAGCAGTTGACCCGCCTGCAAAAATGGCGAGCGATCTTGTCGCGCGCCTTCCAGGCGTTCCTCAACGGCCCCATCCTCCGGACCCCGCCTCGCCTCGCGCCGAGCTGATGCAACCAAACGCGAAAAATCGCCGACCGCCTAAACTCAAATCGGCCAACTGCCGTTTCTAGGTTGAACCATTCGCGCGGATTCCCGGCGACCGAAGTCGATGCAAGCCCGTCGCTGAGCAGCCAACTGCCGGAACGTGGATTGGTGCAGATGATGTACGTGGCCGTCGGGGCGGACCAGATCGGCGTTCGCGCTATCGTTTGGTTGCTACGGTTGCTCGCAGACGGAGCGCGAACCCGTCGCGCGTGCGAAAAAAGATGATACGTGCTCGAAAACCGCATAGGCGCCAGACCTTGGTTGCTCGGAAATAACCGGCCTTGGGCGAGACTGCATCAGAGGCGTGGTCGGCAAACTGTTGCGCGGATATCCGCGTCTGGGCGAATACGTTTGCTAGGCAAACTCCAAATTGGAGCATCTGTCTGTGATCCAGATCACACCGTCCGAGATAACGACGACTATTTTAACCCCTCAATGAGCCCGACGGGCCAAGGGCCGCCGGACAGATCGTACGCATCCAAAGCCGGCCTAACGACGCGGCGAACAAAGCACGAACAAATGCTTCCAGAAAATCCGAATCCATGGTATGCCTTTCGAGACAGTCGGCCCACGGCGGCAGCGGAGGCGCGGTTTAGGCGAAATCAGGCGGAGCTTGCAGACAATGGCCCCCAACACATTTCGGTCATTGGCCTCGTCGCGCGCCTGTCGCCCGGCCCGCGCGGCGTCGTGCGGGGCGGCGTCGGGTGAGGAGAAGGGTTGAGCAAATTTTTCCGACGCTTGAAGCGTCGTAACCCTCAGATAAATCTCAATTCGGCGTGAGAAAGGAAAGGAAAAGGGAAGAAAAACGCCGTTTCGCAAGGTTTCACAAGCTTGCAGGAAGCCTCCCGGCCCTTGAAAGTCCGATCGCCGCCGAAGGAAGGCGGGATGGTCCCGTCCCGAATTCGCCCGCTTAAGTCCGCGCGTCATATTCACGATTCTGTTTCGTCATATTCCTCGTTCCAGGTCCGGCCGTCGCGCTCGATGAGGGCGACCGAGGCGTTGGGTCCCCAGGTGCCGGCGGCGTAGGGGCGGGGGGGCTCGCGCAGGTTGGCCCAGGCCTCGCGGATCGGGTCGATGAACCGCCAGGCCGCCTCGACCTCGTCGCGGCGCATGAAGAGGGCGGCGTTGCCGCGGATCGCGTCCATGAGGAGCCGCTCGTAGGCGTCGGCCGAAGCGAGCCCGCCGAAGGCCTTGGCGAAGCTCATGTCGAGCGGCAGATGCTCGAGCCGCATGCCGCCGGGTCCCGGCTCCTTGACCATCATCCAGAGCTTGATCCCCTCGTCCGGCTGGACGCGGATCACCAGGCGGTTGGCCGGAATGGCGTCGGAGGGCATGTCGAAGATCACATGCGGCACCTTGCGGAACCCAACGACGATCTCCGAGAAGCGCTGCGGCAGACGCTTGCCGGTGCGCAGATAGAACGGCACGCCCGCCCAGCGCCAGTTGGCGATGCCGAGCTTCAGCGCGACGAAGGTCTCGGTGTCGCTCTCGGGCTTGCCGATGTCGTGGAGGTAGCCCGGCACCGGCCCACCGTCGGCGAAACCCGCGCGGTACTGGCCGCGCACCGTGAGCGAGAGCGCGTTCGAACTCGTTGATTGGCTCGAGCGCTTTCAGGACCTTCAGCTTCTCGTCGCGGAGCGAATCCGCGTCGAGCGAGTTCGGCGGCTCCATCGCGACGAGACAGAGGAGCTGCATCATATGGTTCTGCACCATGTCCCGCATCGCGCCGGATTCGTCAAAGTAGCTGCCGCGCCCCTCGACGCCGAGCGTCTCGGCGACGGTGATCTGGACATGGTCGATATGCGCGGCGTTCCATAAAGGCTCGAGCAGCGAGTTGGCGAAGCGGAGCGCCATCAGGTTCTGCACCGACTCCTTGCCGAGATAGTGGTCGATGCGGAAGATGCTGCTTTCAGGAAAGACGGAGCCGAGCTCGTTGTTGATGACATCGGCGCTGGCGCCGTCATGGCCGATCGGCTTCTCGACGATGATGCGCGAACGGGGCGTCGCCAGCCCCTCTTCGCCGAGACGCTTCGCCACCGGACAGAAGAGATCGGGACCGGTCGCGAGATAGAAGGCGCGAATGCGCTCGTCCGGCCCCAGGAGGGACAGAAGCTCCGACCAGCCGTCATGGCTCATGACGTCGACGGAAACGTAGTCGATCCGGGAGAGGAAGCGGTCCATCGGCGCGTCGGCGTCGTGGTCGGCGGCGCTGAATTTGATGAGCGCGTCCTTCACCGCCGCGCGAAACGCGTTGCGGTCGTAGTGGCGGCGCGAGACACCGATGATACGGGTCGGTTCGGAGAACTGCTCGCTTTTCTCCCGATGCATGAGCGCCGGGTAGAGCTTGCGGTAGGCGAGGTCGCCTGTGCCGCCGAAGACGACGAGATCGAACGGTTCGACTTTCACGATGCGTGCTGCCATTGGCGCCTCTTTTCAACTCGCTTGGCTCATCGCATCTTTTAGCAGAACCTCGCGGTCGCGGCCGAAATTCCTGATCAGCGGCAGAGCGGCGCCGCCGATGGCGCGCGCATCGGCCCCGATCGTTCCCGAGACGATGTCGACGTCGCTGAGGCCGCGGCGATCGAGACCGGCAAAGACGTGCGCCGTCCGGGCTGTCAGCCGGTCGCGGACTGCCGTGGGCATCGCTCCGTCAATCACGATGGCCTCGAAGTCGATGACGGAGATCGCTGCGGCGCAGGCGTAGGCCAGAGCCGAAGCCACCTCTTCGATCCAGTCGTTGAGATGAGGCCCGAAGTCCGCCCAGGCGTCCGGCGTTGCCCACATCGACGAGGCGTCGACGCCGGCGCGATCGAGGCGGCGTTCGAGCTGATAGATCGAGGCGCAGGCAATGAGCTGGGGCGCGCCTCCGGCGTCGCTCTTCGCAACGACCGGCATCGAGCCGAGCGCGCCGGCGTTGCCGGTGCGTCCGGGCCACAGCGCCCCGTCGAGCACCACGCCGCCGCCGAGGAATGCGCCAAGAAAAAAATAAAGGAAGTCGCGATGCCGCCATCCGCGACCAAGGAAGAATTCAGCCGCGCACGCTGCGGTCGCGTCATTGCACAGCGTGACCGTATAGGGGCAAACGTCAGCGATCTCACGCCCGACGTCGAAATTGCGCCAGGCGTCCATGGCGCCGGGAGGCGCGCCGATTTCTGCCTCCCATGTCCACAATTGGAACGGCAAGGCCACGCCGAGGCCCGCAACGCGCCGCCTCTGGGCGTCAGTGAGCGCATCCGAAAGCCCGGGCAGTTCTGCTTGGACGAAATCGAGGATGAGCGCCGGAGTGGGAAATGCGAAGGTGCGGTGGGCGCGGTGCCGCACGGCGCCGCTAAAGTCGATCAGGACGAGATCTGCGCTCCGCCGCCCGATCTTGAGGCCGAACGAATAGGCCCCCTCCGGGTCGAGCGACATCGGAATCGTGGGCTGCCCGACGCGTCCGCGCAAGGGGGCCTCGCGCTTGAGAAGCCCATCCGCCTGGAGTCAATTCATGATCGCCGAAGTCGATTGCACTGACAATCCCGTCAATCTCGCCACTTCGATCTTCGACAGCGGACCGAAGCGGCGCACAAGCGAGAGCAGCAGCCGTTCGTTGTAGAGACGCACGCCAGCCTGATCGGCGCCGCTCGCGTTGCCGGCGGAGCCTGGCGCGGACGGCGAAGACTGCGCCTCGCGAACGCCTTCCGGCGCGCGGCCAGAATGTGCGCGCGAGCCCGCTTGGGCCTCCCTCATGCTTCGCCTCTCAGTCCTCATCCGGGCGATGAAATGCAAGACTGAGCATAAATGGGCAGGCTGTCAACAATTATTCAATTGGCTGTAATTATCCTTGACTTCTCGATCAAGAGTTTGCCCCAAGGTTGACGCGACGACGCGACGCGGATCGAAGGCGCTAAAGGGCGCAAAGCGCCTTGTCACTTCGGCCGCAAACCGCGCCAGCGCCCTTCCAGTCACTGAATTGCGTCGCGCCAGCCCCATCGATTGGCGAGATCGATGCATCGTGACCAGGTCTCGACGGTGTCGGTGGTAGAGATCCCGCGAAGCGAGGAGGCGGCCACCGCGTGGGCAAGCATGAGGGCCCTCTCGATGCTCCAGCGCTCGTGAAGGGCATAGAGGAAGCCGGCCGCGAAGGCGTCGCCTGCCCCGTTAGCGCCGGCGACCTCCGCCGGCGGCGCGTTGACCGAAGGACGCGTGGTCACGCTGCCGTCGCGAGCGGCGACGACGCCGCCCTGCGGGAAATGGACGGCAACGACTTCGCAGGCGCCAAGGGCGAGCACTGCGCGCGCCGCCGCGATGCAGGCGTCGGGATCGGTCGCACCGTCCCTGACGGTGGTGAGGCCGGCGATCCCGCCGATCTCAGCGTCATTGACGATGAGGAGGTCGAGGTAGGGCAGGCACGGCCGCACCACCGTTGCAAGACGCTCAGGCGAGAGGCTGGCGAGCTCGAGGTTGGTCCTGAGCCCAGAGGCCCGCGCCTTTTTGAGGGTCGCGACCCAACCGTTCGGCTCCCCCGACCATCGTCCGTCCATCCGCTCATGCACGCCGGGAAGGCCGAGATGCAGGTAAAGATGGCGCGAGCTCGAGAAATCGAAATGGTCGGGCGTTAGCCAATCGCCGGCGCCGAAATAGCTGATGTGGGTCCGCTGCCCGGTCGAACGATCGCTGTAGGCATGGGTGTAGTTGGTGGCGGCCCGGTCGGTCACCCTCATCTGCGCGCCGTCGATTCCGTGCGCCTTTGCGAGTTCGATGAGAAAGCGGCCGTCGGCGTCGTCGCCAAGCAGCGTGATTGTGGCGACGGGGAGATCGCGATCGAGCTTTCTCAAGTCGATGGCCATGTTGCAGCCCGAGCCGCCGCCGCTCAGCTTGGCGTCGAGAATATTGGCGCGGCCGTTGAGAGCGGGCCAGCGGTCGACCAAGAGATTGTGATCGACGCACCAAGTGCCTCCGGTAAGCACCCCCCTCCGAGTCATCGCAGGAATAGCGCCTCGTTACTCTCCGTTGACATCAAAATTCCTGTGGAGCGAGCCTCAGCCAAGGGGGCGATCACATATAAATGGCCGCGCGCCGTGGACCTCCGACATAGCGTCCTTCCTGAGGTCGACCTACCTCTGCCCGAAGTCTTTTCCCAAGGCGTCGTCGCCGCAGTCCGGTGCGGCAGCGCTCACCCGCTGCCCAGCTTAGACGCCGACGTTCCATCAAGCCGCGAGCTTCAGCGGCTGCTCCGTTAACTCAATGTCGTCGGCGAGCGTGCGGGCGGGTGCGATCTTCTTCTTCTCAAGGGCGCCGTGATAGGCCTTGACCGCTTCGGCCGGTGTGACCGTGCGGGCGACGACCTCGCGCATCATAGCGACGATATCGAGGGGCGACTCGGCGAAGTGGATCTTGCGCCCGAAAAGGGCGACGCGCGCGCCGTACCTTTCCGCTTGGCTGAGGAGTTCGAAGGTATCGCGGGCCGTACCCGCGGCGCCGCCGAGGATGCCGACGATCAGAGCGCTCGGATCATAGCTCGCTAGCTCCTCCATGGCTCGCGGACCATTGTACTGCAATTTCAGGAAAAGCGGATGGTCCTCGTCCATGACCCCGGCGAGCGTCCGGACGATGTTATCATTGATGAAGCTGCCGATGTCGGCGTTTTCGGAAAGCTTGACGTCGAAAGCCGGATTGAACACTTCGAGAAAGTGCCGCATCCCGTGTTCGACCGCCTCGGCGCGAAAGGCCGAATAGGCCTCGGCATTCAGAGCATCGATGTCGCGCTCGTTCGAGAATGTCACGGAATAGAGACCGAGGTCGGCATATTTCCGCGCTTGGTCGATTCGGGCAGTGCGGTGATGGCGTGAGGGCGTCTCCCTGTAGCGGCCGCCGCGCGCCGACCAGATGTCGGTGGTGTCGTTGAGGCGGATCGCCGGCGTGACGTCAGTCCCCGCGAATAGGCCCTCCTTAGAGAGACGCTGGCCGGTCGAGGCCGACATCAGCATGATGTCGACCAAGCCCGAGGCGGTTATTTCGCGGATCGCCTGCAGGTGCGTCTCGCGCGGCTTCATCGCGCCGGTGGCGCGATCCGGTCCTGGGGCCGCCCGGCCAAACCCGATATCGCCGTCTTTGGCGTCGGCGATGATGAAATCCTCCGGCCGGTACCGCCCGGCGCGAATGTTGGCGAGCTTTCGGTCAAGTCGGGCCATCGGCGATTGCAGGGCTCCTGCTCGGGGGGGGACGGAAGGGCACTGCGCTTATACGATTTTTTCTCTTCTGTTCAAGTGGCGGCGTGGCGGGCGAGTGGCGGGCGCATGGTAGGCGCGACCCTCCTTGCAAGTGACGTCGAGCCCAGTACAGTCTGCTTTCGGTGGCCCAATCGTTCGAGCAGCCTTTGTGGAGACTTGATGCTTGGCGCGCGCGCGGAGGCCCTGCGCTTCAACCGGTTTGCGGGCGCGCCGGCCCGGAATAAGGGCGATGACGCCAATGGAGACGCGGCCGCCGTCGAGGGCGATCCGCAAATGGGGTCCTGGCGGGGCAGGTTGCTCGGCAGGGTAGGCATCAGATGGACGTCTCGAAGCGGCGCACTAGCGCCAGCAACAGCCGTTGCCTAGCGGACGCTCTCGAAAGTGCGTCCGATGTCCGAGCGCGACCCAAGGCGCGCCTCCCGCATTCTCCGCCTCTCAATCTTTCTTCGGGCGATAAAGCGCAAGACTGAGCGCAACTACGGAGGCTGTCAAGAATTATTCAATTGGCTGTAATTATCCTTGACTCTCAATCAAAAGTTTGCCCTAAGTTGGCGCGACGACGCGAACGGATCGCAGACGCAAGGGCACGATGCCCCCTCGAATGCGGGCCGTCAACGGCGCCGCCGCTTTGAACCATACTAGGGAGGAAGACCCGTGTCCAAGATTTCTGGAATTCTTACGTCCGTCGCCGCCGCTGCTATCGGTCTCGCTCTCTCGAGTGCGCCTTCGTACGCCGACGGGCCGATCGTCGAACTCATAACCAAGACCAACACAAATCCGTTCTTCGTGAAGATGAAGCAGGGCTTCGAGGCCAAGGCCAAGGAGCTCGGCCTGACGCCGCAGGCATATGCCGGCAAGTTCGACGGCGACAATGACGGCCAGGTGGCGGCGATCGAGCAGCTGATGGCCGCCGGCGCCAAGGGCATCCTGCTGGTCCCGAGCGACTCGACCGCGATCGTGCCGACGGTCAAGAAGGCGCGCGACGCCGGCATCGTCGTCATCACCCTCGACACCTCGCTCGATCCGCCGACCGCCGCCGACGCCAATATCGGCACTGACAACCGCAAGGCCGGCCAGCTGATCGGCGCGTGGACGAAGGCCAAGCTCGGCGACAAGGCCAAGACGGCCAAGATCGCCACACTCGACGGGGACGTCAACAAGGCCTCGGTCGACTACTTCCGCCACAACGGCTTTCTCGAGGGCTTCGGCATTCCGGTCAAGGATGTGAAGCACTTCGCGCAGAGCGACAGCCCGCAGATCGTTGGCTCCGACGTTACGCAGGGATCGACCGAGGGCGGCCGCAAGGCGATGGAGAACATCCTGCAGAAGGCCGACCAGATCGACGTCGTGTACGCCATCAACGAGCCAGCGGCCTATGGCGGAATGGCCGCGCTGAAGGCGGCGGGCAAGGAGAAGGGGGTCATCGCCGTCGCCATCGACGGCGGCTGCTTCGCGATGCCGTGGCTCAAGGACGGCACCATCGCCGCCACCACGCAGCAATACCCGTTGCTGATGGCAGCCGACGGCGTGCAGGAAATCGCCGATTTCATCAAGAGCGGCAAGAAGCCGGAGAGCATCGACAGCGGCGAGAAGCTCATCACCAACGAACCGATGACCGGCGTCCCCTCGATCACCGTCGAAGAGGGCTTGAAGCTCTGCTGGGGTTGATTTCGTCAGGCATTCGGAGCTTAATCGACTGAAGAATAGGCTTGGCGCTCGCGAACGGAAACGCGCGAGCGCCGGTCCACAAAGACGCCAAGAACAGTCGGGAAACGAGCGAGGAAGCCATGAGCGAAGCGTCGCCAGCGGGCCGTCCGGCGCCGCAGGAATTCGAGAAAGTGCTGACCGCGGCGACGGCGACGGTCGCTTCCTTCGACGAAGAGCGTCTCACCTTCCTCCAGCGCCTCCAGCGCTTCCTGCATTCTTATCCGACGACCGTCCCCTTCGTCGTGTTGGCGCTCGGCCTGCTTCTCGGCGTGGCGGTCAATCCGGCGCGCTTCACCACCGCCAGCAACATTTCGACCGTGCTGACCCAGGTGATGGTCACGGGCATTCTCGGCATTGGCCAAACCTTGGTGATTCTGACCGCAGGTATTGATCTGTCGATCGGCGTCATCATGGTCATCGCCTCGGTGGTGATGGGACGACTCGCCGTGCTCGACGGCGTGCCGACGATCCTTGCCTTTCCGCTCGGTCTCCTTTGCGGCGCCGCGTTCGGCCTCCTCAACGGCGCGCTGGTGACGCGGCTGAAGATGCCGCCCTTCATCGTGACCCTCGGCACGCTCAGCATCATCGGCGCGCTGAACACGTTCTATTCGCAGAGCGAAACCATCGGCATGCAGGACATCGACGAAAAGGCGCCGTTTCTGAGCATGATGGGCAATCCCTTGGCGATCGGCGGCGCGCGCATCATGTGGGGCACGTTTTTGATGCTGCTGGTAGCCGCGGTCGTCTGGTATGTGCTCAATCGCACTGCCTACGGTCGCCACGTCTATGCGACGGGCGACGACCCCGAGGCCGCGCGTCTCGCCGGCATCGACACCGATCGCGTCCTGCTCAGCGTCTATGTTGTTGCCGGCCTCATCGCCGCAGTCGCCGGCTGGGCGCTCATCGGCCGCGTCGGCGCCATCAGCCCGACGGCCGGCGAGAACATGAACCTTAACAGCATCACCGCCGTGGTGATCGGCGGCACCAGCCTCTTCGGCGGGCGCGGCTCGGTCATCGGCACGCTGATCGGCGCGCTGATCGTCGGCGTCTTTCGTTCCGCGGTGTCGCTCGCCGGGCTCGACGTCCTGTGGCAGGAATTCGCCATCGGCGTGCTGATCATCATCGCGGTCGCGCTCGACCAATGGATCCGGAGGGTCTCCAAGTGAGCGTCGAACCCATCCTCACCTGCCGCCAACTCGTCAAGCGCTACGGGCGCGTCACCGCGCTCGATCACTCCGACTTCGATCTCTATCCGAATGAGATTCTCGCGGTGATTGGCGACAACGGCGCCGGCAAGTCGACTCTGATCAAGGCGATCTGCGGCGCGGTGATCCCCGACTCCGGCGAGATCCGCCTCGGCGGCGAGGTGGTGAACTTCACCTCGCCGATCGCCGCGCGCGAGGCGGGCATCGAGACCGTGTACCAGACTCTCGCGCTGTCGCCGGCGCTGTCGATCGCCGACAATATGTTCCTCGGACGGGAGATCCGCTCTGGAGGGCCTCTAGGGCAATGGTTCCGCGCGCTCGATCGCACAAGGATGCAAAAGTTCGCCCGGGAAAAGCTCAACGAACTCGGCCTGATGACGATCCAGAGCATCAACCAGCCCGTCGAGACGCTGTCGGGCGGCCAGCGGCAGGGGGTCGCGGTTGCCCGCGCCGCCGCCTTCGCCCGCCGCGTCATCATCATGGACGAGCCGACGGCGGCGTTCGGCGTCAAGGAGTCGCGACGCGTGCTCGAACTCATTCTCGACGTCAAGAAGCGCGGGCTGCCGATCATCCTGATCTCGCATAATATGCCCCATGTGTTCGAGGTGGCGGACCGCATCCATATCCATCGGCTAGGCCGCCGCCTGACCGTTGTCGACCCAAAGAGTGTGACGATGTCCGATGCTGTGGCGATGATGACCGGGGCCATGGCGCCGCCTGTCGAAGCGGAGGCCGCGTAGCGCCGTCACTTGTGAGGGGACGCCGGATAACTGAACTCTATCGCGAGCCGACGGCTGGCGCCAGTGAGAATGGGCGCTTATCTGTCTGTCCGGCAGCGTCCGCAAGTCGTCGCTTCGGGCGCAAGAATTCGGGAGCATGTAAACGTGCGCTATCGACCGCTCGGCCGAACCGGCCAGTTTGTCTCGGAAATCTGCCTCGGCACGATGACGTTCAGCGGCGGCGCGGGCTTCTGGCGCGCGATCGGCGCACTCGATCAGGCCAGCTCCACTGGGCTCGTCGGCCGCGCCATCGAAGCGGGGGTCAATTTCTTCGACACCGCCAATGTCTATTCCGAAGGCCAATCCGAGATTCAACTCGGGCAGGCGCTGCGCGACCTCAAGGTGAAACGCGAGGACGTGATCATTGCAACGAAAGTGCGCGGCCGAATGGGGCCGGGTCCGAACGCCATCGGCCTCTCGCGAGGTCACATCATGGATGAGATCGCCGCCAGCCTGAAGCGCCTCGGACTCGACCATGTAGATCTCTACCAGATCCACGGATTTGACCCCGTCACGCCGCTCGAAGAGACGATGCGCGCGCTCGACGACTGCGTGAGGCGGGGGCTGGTGCGAACCATCGGCTGCTCGAACCTCGCCGCCTGGCAGATCATGAAGGCGCTTGCCATATCGGACAAGAACGACCTCGCCCGCTTCGAGACAGTGCAGGCCTACTATTCCATCGCGGGGCGGGAGCTGGAGCGCGAGATCCTGCCGCTCGTCGAGGACCAGGGCCTCGGCGTCATGGTATGGAGTCCGCTTGCCGGCGGGTTTCTCTCGGGCAAGTTCGCCCGCGACAAACGGGGCGACAAAGATTCGCGGCGCACCGTCTTCGACTTCCCGCCGGTAGACAAGGAGCGCGCTTACGACATCATCGACGTGATGGCGCCGATCGCCAAGGCGCATGACGCCTCGGTCGCGCGCGTCGCACTCGCCTGGCTTCTGCAGCGCAAGGGCGTCATGAGCGTCATCGTCGGCGCGAAGACCATCCAGCAGCTCGACGACAACATCGCCGCAGCGGAGCTCAAGCTGACCGCCGAGGAGATCGCAAAGCTCGACGCTGTCAGCGCGCTAAAACCCGAATATCCGGGTTGGATGCTGGCGCGGCAGGCGGAAGGGCGCGCACCGGCGCCGAAGCCTTAAGGCCCCGGAGACATTGGAAAGGGAGGACGTCGGATTGCGCAAGGTGCAGTGGGGCGTATTGGGCGTCGCCAAGATCGCCGTCGAGAAAGTGATCCCCGCGATGCAGCGCGGCGAGGTTTCCGAAATTGCCGCGATTGCGTCGCGCGATCCCGCGAAGGCGCGCGAGGCCGCCGACAGGCTCGGCATCGCGCGCGCCTACGGCTCTTACGAGGATCTGCTCGCCGATCCTGACGTCGAGGCGGTGTACAATCCGCTGCCCAACGAGTTGCATGTCCCCTGGACGATCAAGGCGCTGGAGGCCGGCAAGCACGTCCTGTGCGAGAAGCCGATCGCGCTCGACGCCAACGAGGCGCGCCTGCTGATCGAGGCGCGCCAGCGGTCCGGCCGGCTCGTCGGGGAAGCCTTCATGGTGCGCTACCATCCGCACTGGCGGCGTGCGCGCGAAGTCGTCGCAGGGGGAGCCATCGGCGCGCCGAGCGCGATCCAGACTTTCTTCTCCTATCGCCTGCTTGACCCGTCCAACGTGCGCAACCGGCCGCCCGGCGGCGGCGGGCTCTACGACATCGGCTGCTACGCCATCCTGACCGCGCGCTACATTTTCGGCGCCGAACCGGCGCGCGTGGTCGCGACGCTGGATCGAGACCCAAATTTTCGCACCGACCGGCTTGTCAGCGCGATTCTCGAATTCCCCGGCGGCCGGCATCTGACTTTCACTGTCGCGACGCAATTGTCGGCGCATCAGCGCGTCACCATCGTCGGCGACGCAGGTCGGATCGAGGTCGAAATCCCTTTCAACGCGCCGCCCGACCGGCCAACGAAAATCCTGATCGACAGCGGCGAAGACCTGTTCGGCGGCGGCGCCCGGGTTGAGGAATTCCCGGTCTGCGATCAATACACGCTGCAAGGCGACGCGTTTTCGCGCGCGGCGCTCGGGCAGACTCCGCTCGAATTTCCGATCGAGGACGCGGTGTTGAACATGCGCGTCATCGATGCGCTGTTCCGCTCGGCGGAACAGGGATCGTGGGAGACGCCATAGCCGGCCGTGAGGGGAAGCGCCGGTGACGAACCGAGCCATGCGAAGCGTCCTGCTGGTCGACCTGGACGGCACGCTGACCGATCCGGCCCAGGGCATCGTCGGCTGCTTTCGCTTCGCGCTCGAGGCGCTGGGGCGGCCCGCGCCGCCCGCCGCCGATCTCACCTGGATCATCGGCCCGTCCCTGCGCCGGTCCTTTGCCGATGTTCTTGACCGGGCGGCGGATCCGGTAGAGGCGCTTGCCCTCTATCGCTCGCGCTATGCGACGAAAGGCCTGTTCGAGGCGATCGTTTATGAGGGCGTGAGAGAAGCGCTGGCGGCGCTGAAGGGGGCAGGGGCGCGCCTCATTCTCTGCACCGCGAAGCCCCAGGTCTACGCGACCCGCATCCTGCAGCACTTCGATCTCGATCGCTATTTCGAAGCCGCATACGGGGCCGAACTCGATGGCCGTCTCGAGGACAAGGGCGACCTCATCGCCCATATCCTCGGCGAGCGCGGGATCGATGCCGGCGATTGCGTCATGTGGGGCGATCGCAAGCACGATGTCGTCGCAGCGCGGCGGCACGCGATCCCAACCATCGGCGCGCTTTGGGGTTACGGCGGCGAAGACGAGCTTCGCGCGGCCAAGGCGGCGGCGCTCTGCGCGCATCCCTCCGAAGTCCCTGACGCCTTCGGGCGCTTCCAACGCGCCGATGCCCATGGCAGAACGCCGCCGCATGTCCGATGACGCTTCGAAACATCTCGCAACGATTGAGCCGCCGCGCGCCGAGGTTCGCCCCTCAACCCACTCGGCCCACGGCCTGACCTGGAACGACGACTATGCGTGGATTCGGGCCCAGAACTGGCGCGAGGTGTTGCGCGACCCGAGCCGGCTGCCGGGCGACATTCGCGCGCTGCTTGAGGCGGAGAACGCCTATGCCGACGCGCTGCTCGCGCCGACGGCCGGGTTGCAAGAAGAGCTCGTGCGCGAAATGCGGGCGCGCCTCAAGGAGGACGACAGCGAGCCGCCGCAGGTCGACGGGCCTTGGGCCTATTATTCGCGCTATCGTCACGGCGGCCAGCATCGGATCTATTGCAGGCGACCGCGCGACGGCGGCGAAGAGATGGTGCTGATCGATGGCGACGAAAGGGCGGAAGGCGCGGCGTTCTTTCATCTCGCCGCCGTCGCCCATTCGCCCGATCACGCGAGGTTCGCCTGGAGCGCCGACGATCTCGGCTCGGAATTTCTCACCATTCGCATACGCGACATCGAGCGCGGCGAGGACCTCGCCGACCGCGTCGTCAACGCGACCGACGACATCGTCTGGACGCGCAATTCGCAGGCCTTTCTCTACGTCGAGCAGGATGAGAACCATCGCTCGTACCGGGTGATGCTGCATCGGCTCGGGACATCGCAAACCGACGACCTCGAGATTTTTGCCGAGCGGGATCCCGCCTGGTTCATCGGCGTCGAGCCGACCCGGCTCGGCCGCACGGCGCTGATCGTCGTGCACGGCCACGACGCCTCGGAGACCCATGTCGTCGATCTCGACGCGCCGACCGCAAAGCCGACGCTTGTCGCGCCGCAGGCGATCCGGCCTTTTCTATGATGTGATGGATCACGGCGACTGCTTCTATATCCGCACCAACGCCGGGGCGCGCGACTTCAAGATCGTCGTCGCGCCGCGGGATGCGCCGGGCGAAGAAAACTGGCGCGACGTCGTCCCGCATCGCGGCGACTGCTTCATCGCGGACGCGACGCTGTTTCAGAACTATCTCGTCGTGCTGATGCGCGAGGAGAGCCGTCCGCGCCTCCATGTGCACGATCTCAGGACCGGCGAGGCGCATGACATCGCCTTCGAGGAAGAGACCTACGCGCTTGACTTCAACGACCGTGTACGAATTCGACATGGCGCTTCTTCGCTTCAGCTATTCCTCGATGGCCCGGCCCGAGGAAACCTATGACTACGATTGCGCGACCCGCGCGCGGACTCTCGTCAAGCGGCAGATGACGCCGCCCGGCTTCGACCCCGCAGCCTATGTCGTCCGCCTCCTCTTCGCGCCGGCCGATGACGGCGAGCGTGTGCCGGTCTCGTTGCTGATGAAGCGCGATCTCAGGCTCGATGGCGCGGCGCCGCTGCTCATGACTGGTTACGGCGCCTATGGCTATTCGTTCGAGGCGAGCTTCTCGGCGAACCGGCTGTCGCTGGTTGATCGCGGTTTCGTCTACGCCATCGCCCATGTGCGCGGCGGCACGGACAAGGGCTGGGGCTGGTACGAGGACGGCAAGCTCGGAAAGAAGCCGAACACGTTCGGGGACTTCATCGCCGCCGCGCGGCATCTCATCGCCGAAGGCTATACGGGCAAGGGCCGGATCGTCGCCCAGGGCGGCAGCGCGGGCGGATTGCTGGTGGGCGCGGTCGCGAACATGGCGCCCGACCTCTTCACCGGCATCATCGCCGACGTGCCGTTTGTCGACGCGCTCTCGACCGTGCTCGACGAGACCCTGCCGTTGACCCCGCCGGAATGGCTCGAATGGGGCGATCCGATCCGCGACAAGGCGGCCTTTGGCGTCATCCGCTCCTACAGCCCCTACGACAATGTGCGCGCCCAACGCTATCCAGCGATCCTGGCGCTCGCGGGCTTGACCGACCCGCGGGTGACCTACTGGGAGCCCGCCAAATGGGTCGCGCGGCTTCGCGCGACGATGACCGGCGGCGGGCCGATCCTGCTCGCGACCGCGATGGTGGCGGGCCACGCCGGCCAGCCGGGACGGTTCGATCGACTCGAGGAGGTCGCCCGCAACTTTGCCTTCGCCATCGCCTGTGTGAGCGGGGGCTTGCCTCGTTGAGGAAATGGTTGACCCTCGCATGTTTGAAGTCGCTTACCGGGTTGGCGCGAGAGGACGCCGCCTGGTCCTCGCCTCATGAGCGCCTTTTGGGGTTAAAACCCATCGGTTTGCTTACCCCGGTGACCGCTTCGCGCAAGAAGCGGGCCCTCGCGGATGGCGCGGCGAACGCATCAAATCGGGCCCGGAGCGAGCGTTCCTGATCGTAGGTGCAACTTCAACTCCATGTGATGCGCCGCGCCAATTCATCGGGCGAAGGATCAGGGCGTCGATGCTGTACGGCCCAGCGCCGGCCGAGACGACTATTATCAACATTGCCGCTCATTAGTCCACCCTGGCGGCATTGCGCGAGGACGGCAGAACGGACATCGAGGTAAGCCAGCGGGCTCCCGACCGCGGTGTCATGGGTCGCCCATTGCGTTGAGCACAACTTTGCCGGCCGGCAGCGGCCGCAGACCCTCGAGCATCTCGTGGGCCCGTCGAGCCTCTGCTAGCGGGAGCACCTGCCCGATGCGCACGACGAACTGCTGTGCGTCGAGGAAATCCGCGACTGCCTTGAGGTCCTCGGTGTTGACATCCACCAAAATGAACTTGGCCTCGATCCCGCATTGTTGAGCGAGCCGCGCGTCGGGCGCGGAGACCGAGGAAATTAAGGCTCCGCCCTTGCGCACATAGGCGAACAAGGCCCTTTGAGCTTCGCCCCCGACCGTATCGATCACGGCGTCGAAAGTTCCCCGCAGGCGTTGCGCCTCCTCGCTGGGAATTGAGATCACCTCGTCTGCGCCGAGCCGGAGCGCTTCGTCCCTGTCTCTGGGAAGAACCGAGGCGATGACCTGCGCCCCGGCCGCACGTGCGAAGTGCACTGCGTAGGCGCCCACGTTCCCAGCGGCGCCCTGAACCAGCACACGGTCACCCGCGCGCACTCGCGCGTCACGAAAGAGCATCTGTCGTGCAGTCACCGCCACCACGGGAACTGCGGCAGATTCGATGAAGTCACGGCGGGGCTTGTGCGCCAGCATCCGAGTGAAGGCGAGCGCATATTGCGCGTAGGCGCCGGTGAAGCGGGGATTAGTGACCCCAAACACTTCGTCGCCCGCGGAAAAGGGGCTATCACGCGAGCCAGTCGCCTCGACAGTGCCCGCGAGGTCCGCGCCGAGCGTGAGCGGAAGAGGCTGTGGTAATGCGCTACGCCCGGCTCGTACCCAGGCATCCCACGGCCCGACGCCTGCGGCATGAACTCGGACCAGAACCTCGCCCGTACCAGGCGTTGGGCGCGGCACATCCTCGAAGAGGATGACCTCCGGACCTCCGAACACGTGGATGCGATTGGCTTTCATCGTCATAGTAATCAGAGCCAATCATGGCTATTCGATAATGTCGATCTGAACGGTTGCGCTAGCCATCCAGGCGGGCGGCGGGCCCTCGCCGCCCGCAGTCGAGTTCAGGTCGATCCGCGACGCTTGGCAACTACCTACGAATGTCCGCTCCGGGCGGAATCTGCGCCTTCCTCGTAGGTCCGCTTCCTCCCTCAAATGAGAAGTTCAATTCCGCGATTCGCAACGGTAGCTAAACGTCGAAACCGGTCAAGCTGATTGGGCTTTCACACTAAGGCGCATTCCTCTCTTCGATCGGACGAGGCTTTCCCGGAACGCCGAGCGGGCATTCGAGAGCGGCGCGGTCCCACGCGCCGCACTCCGCTGCGGCCGCATGTAGGTTTCCGAGAGGAACCGGAGGACCGCAGCGTCAGGATCGTCGGCGGCGTACGAGGGCGGCGTAGGGCAGAACGAATTCGCCGAGACTTCTCATCGAAATGAGCGGGCGCGCTCACCTTCGCATCGCGGAACCCGGACGGCTCCGGATAGGCGTAGGAATAGAAGATCGCGTGCGGATAGGCGGCGCCGCCCGGCCAGAATCCGGCGCTGCTCACCTCGTGCGAATAGGCTTCGCGGACGACACTGTCCGAGAGGCCGGGCACGCCGCCAGGATGCAAAGGCGCCCGCCGCCCGGAAAAGCGCGTAACGGCGAGATCGAAGCTGCCCCAGAAGAAATGCACCGGGCTCGCTTTGCCGATGAAGCCGGTGCGGAAGAGTTTCAGGACCCGATCGGCGCTGACCAGCGTCCGCCAGAAGGCGTGGGCCGCTTGCGGATCATAGGCCGAATGAACGCGGTCGGAAGAAAACGGAATCGCCTCGGGGAGTTCGCAGGGTCGATTGGTCAGCGCAACGTCGACGCCCAGAGCGCTGAGGAGATCGAGGACCTCGGCGTAGACGTCCGCCACCGGACGTGGCTCGAGCGGCAGCGCGCGGTCTTCTCCGCTGCTCATTCGGGCGACAAGTCGGTGGTGGAGGAAGTCGAATTCGAATTCGAGAATTTCATCGCCTGCCGGGATTGGCGTTGTGCCGAGCCCGCGCGCCGTCACGTAGTAGGGCACGTGCCAGCTGTGATTGAGCCAAGGCGTCAGCGCCAGTCGGATCTTGCCCACGACCTGGGTCCAGAGATGCAGCGTGAGGGCGACGTCGCTCCAGTCCTCATAGGAGAGACGCGGCCATCGATGCGAACCATCAGCCATCGGCTCACTCCTAACGCAGAGATTCTCAGGCGGGCCAACGGATCAAGTTAGACCAATTCACCACGAAGCACACAAAGCCACACAAAGGGCTCTGCCGTTCTTCGTGCCCTTTGGGGTGAACTTTCAGTCGAACCGCGCCTATCGGGCCAATCCGTGGGGCCGGCTGACGCTGAGCCGCCCTTCTCATCCACCGAAACTCGCCATTGCCTTCTCGACGATGATGGCGCCGGCTTCCTGGACGAAATGGCCGGCGTCGGCGAGCTCCAGCGGCGGCGGGCAATTGCGGATCGTCTTGTGCAGCGCCAGCATAGCCGGCGGCCCCAGAACCGGATCCTGCATGCCGATCGCCATGAAGCTGTTGCCGGCCCATTCCTTGGACCAAAAATCGCGCGCCCGGCGCGAGAGGGCGGCTCCCTCGGCGTCAGGCCGGTCGGGCACGAGATTGGGGAAGCGCCTCACGCCAGACTTGTAGTGCGCGTCCGGGTAGGGCGCCGCATAGGCGGCGGCCTCGGCGTCGCTTAAAGACGGAACCGCCCGTTTCATCAACGCTGCGATGTCCATGTCGGGCTTGCTGTTCGAGAAGGCGCGCCAGGCAAGGAAGCCTTCGCCGAGCGGAACGTCGCCTGTGCCGAGCCCCGTGTTCATGACCAGGAGCCGCTCGAAGCGATGGGGCATGTCCATCGGAATGGTCAGACCGATGAGGCCGCCCCAGTCCTGGCAGACGAGGGTGATGCGCTTGAGGTCGAGCGCCTCGATCAACGCGACAATGGAGTCGCGATGAAACATGAATGTGTAGGTCGCTTCCTCTTCCGGCTTGTCGGAGCGGCCGAAGCCGAAGAAATCCGGCGCGACGACCCGCAGACCCGCGGCTACGAAAGCGGGAATCATCTTGCGGTAGAGATAGGACCACGTGGGCTGGCCGTGCAGGCACAGCGCAACCGGCGCGGCCCGGGGCCCTTCGTCGAGATAATGCATGCGCAGGGCGCCGGCGCCTTGCAGGTAGTGGGGCGCGAACGAATATCCGGGCAGGGCGGCGAAGCGTTCGTCCGGAGTGCGCAGAGCGTCCATGGGATCGTCTCCTCAGAAAAATGACGTAGCGAAGTCTGCGCCGGGTGAACCCGCGGCCGATCGCACGAAGACGGAATGCTCGACTATACTCTGCCCGCCTTTCGCGCAGGTCAAAGGGGTCGCGCATGACGGTTCGAGGCGTTCGACTGGCGGCTGCGGCGGCTGCGTTTCTGGCCCTTCATGCGGCGGAAGGCGCCCGGGGCGCGCAGGACGGGCTCGTCGCCGACACCGGAATTCATGGGCCGACCCTCACGTTCGACTGGCCGGACATCAAGGTCGGCGTCGGCGCCTATGAGGAGGGGCCGACCGGCCTCACCATCATCCGCTTCATGCTCGGCGCGGCAGTCGTTGTTGATTCCCGCGGCGGCGCGCCGGCTACCGTCAATACCGACTCGCTTCGCCTCGGCTACGCCACGCCTCACATCGACGCGATCGTCTTTGCTGGCGGCGCGGTCTATGGCGAGGAGGCTGTCACCGCCGTCATGACGGGCCTCAAGGACGAGGGCGTGCGCGGCGGCGCCCGCGACGAGCGCGCCCGGGCGACCGGCGCGGTCATCCACGACTTAGGCGAGAGGCGGCTCAACGAGATCTACCCGGACAAGCGGCTGGCCCAGGCGGCGCTCGAAGCGTTGCGGCCGGGCGTCTTCCCGCTCGGCGCGCAAGGAGCGGGACGCATGGCGATGCAAGGGAGCTTTTTCGGTTGCCTTGCTCATTCCGGCCAGGGCGCGGCGTTTCGTGAGATCAACGGCGTCAAGATCGCCGCCTTTGTCGTGGTCAACGCCTTCGGTTCAATCGTCGATCGAAAAGGCGACCTCGTTTCTTGCCATCCGGCGCCAAGCTGGGGCGGCACGCCCAAGATCGCTGAACTCATGCTCAATGCGCCGGCGAGCCGCGATCCCGCCTGGCAGCCGAGCGACACTGACCGCAACACCACCGTCAGCCTCGTCGTCACCAACCGGAAGCTCAACTACGCCGAGCTTCAGCGGCTCGCCATCCAGGTCCACACCTCCATGGCGCGCGCGATCCAGCCGTTCTCCACCTTCGCCGACGGCGACACGCTCTTCGCCGCCACCACGGACCAGGCGCCGGCGAGCGCGATGAGCGCAGTCGACCTCGACACGATGGCAGGCGAAATCATGTGGGACGCCGTTCTGGCCAGTGTTCCTCACGAGCCGGCGTTCGTCCCGCCCGCGCCGGTGACCGTCGCCGAGGAAAAACTGCGCGCCTACGCGGGGCTTTATGAATTCGGTCCGCACGCGCGCCTCAAAGTCGTCGTGGAAGGCGGGACGTTATCCGTCACCGCGATGAGGGGCAGCGTGTTCGAATTCCCGATCGGCAAGCCTGTGCCGGTGGTCCCCGTTTCCGATACGGAGTTCTTCGTCGACGGGCGCTATCACACCCGCTTGAGCTTCGCACTCGGCCCCGACGGCAAAGCGACGGGCGCGACCCTTAATCCCGGACCATGGGCTCAAGGCGGGCGGCGCATTGCCGACGAGTGATCGATCCGTCGCCGCCTGTTATCTGCCTGCTATGCGCGCATTATCTCCCTGTTGTGGTCCTGTTCCGGATGCACAGGGATCCTTCACTCAAGCTATTGGAATCCGAGGGTTTTTGGCGACAAGACGGGCGAAGGCGAGGCGATTCTCGCTGTTTTCTCCCTGCTAGCAGGCGACCAGCGCCCGTAAGGCGCGGCGGTCGTCACCCTCGAACGTCATGCGCCGGGGCCGCCTCGGCGGGAGCGATGCTGAGTAAGATCGTCCCCACGCCTTCGATCCGGCCTTCGAGGACGTCGCCGGGCTTGACCGGACCGACGCCTTCCGGCGTCCCGGTGAAGATCAGGTCGCCCGGCTGAAGATGGTAGAAGAACGACAGGTCCGCGATCAGTTCGCGCACGTTCCAGATCAGCTTGTCGAGGTCCGAACGCTGGCGGATCTCGCCGTTCACGGAGAGTTCGATGGCGCCGCGCTCGAGCGCGACGCCCGCCGCGGGGACGATGTCCGACACGACGGCGGAGCCTTCGACGTCCTTGGCGAGATCCCACGGCCGGCCCTTGTCTCTGAGGGCGAATTGCAGGTCGCGGCGCGTCATGTCGAGGCCGCACGCGTAGCCGTAGATCATCGTCGCGGCGTTCGCCGCAGTCACGCGGAAGCCGGGCGCGCCGATGACGACGACAAGCTCCATCTCATGGTGATAGTTGGCCGTCTCCGGAGGATAGGCGACGCTCGCGCCCGACTCGACCAGCGACTGCGGCGACTTGGTGAAATAGAATGGACGGTCCACGGACCTGTCGACCGGGCGGCCCATCTCGGCGGCGTGTGCGTGATAGTTGCGCCCAACGAAGAAGAGGCGGTTCACCGGCGCCCGCACGGCCTCTCCGCGAACGGCGAGAGACCGGACGGACGGCGGGCTCCAGAGGTAGGGCGATTGGGTCATGATGGGATCCTCACGTGGGCAAGGCCGCGACTGCGAGGACTTTACTCCTCCTCGCCCGGTTTCCGGCCGAGGGGCGGGCCCGGGATGACGTAGCCGCCCTTCAGCCAGCGGTGCAGGTCGATGTCGGCGCAGCGCTTGGAGCAGAACGGGTCATACCGCTCCGTCCGCGGTTTACCGCAGTTCGGGCAGACGCGGTTCTTTTTGTCCTCTGCCGGCCGTTCCGGCGGGCTGTTGTCGTTGGCGTCGGCGTTCATTTGAGCAGGTTCGCGTGCCATTGCCGGTGGGGATAATAGCCTTCGCCCGCGAGCAGCGCCGCGGCTTCCGCGAGCGGCAGGCCGACGACATTGGTGTAGGACCCGACGAGCCGCACGACGAACGCGCCCGCGAGGCCCTGGATTGCGTAGCCGCCGGCCTTGCCGCGCCATTCTCCGCTGCCGAGATAGGCGTCGATCTCCTCGCGCGACAGGCGCTTGAACCGCACGCGCGTCTCAACCAGCCGCCGCCGCGTAGCGCCGCTCGGCGTCACCAGGGCAAGGCCAGTATAGACGCGATGCGCACGACCTGACAGCAGCCGCAGACACGCCTCCGCTTCGTCGAGAATCTCGCATTTCGGCAGCATACGGCGACCGACGCAGACCACAGTGTCCGCGGCGAGCGTCACGCAGGGCACGAGCTCCGGCACTTTGAGCGCAAGCGCCGCGGAGACCGAAGCCTTTTCCGAAGCGAGCCTCTGAGCGAGCGCGCGCGGCGATTCGCCGCGCCGCGGCGTTTCGTCGACTTCGGACGGCATGACGGAATTCGGGATCGACGCCGATCTGGGCCAGGAGCGTAAGGCGCCGGGGCGAACCGGAGGCGAGCACGAGGCGGGGGCGGTGGCGCGAGGAACTCAAGTTCCGGTTCCGGAGATGCGCCGCGGCGCCGGGCTCACTTGAAGCGGTAGGTGATGCGACCCTTGGTCAGGTCGTAGGGCGTCATCTCGACAAGGACCTTGTCGCCCGCCAGAACGCGGATGCGGTTCTTGCGCATCTTGCCCGCGGTGTGGGCGATGATCTCGTGGTCGTTCTCCAATTTGACGCGAAACGTCGCGTTTGGGAGCAGCTCAACCACGAATCCGGGGAATTCCAGCAGTTCTTCTTTGGACATAGGGCTCCTTGTAGTGTCGCCGCCTCGGCGATTGCAAGCGTCCGGAGCGGCTTTGAGCCGATCGCGAGACATTGCGCAAGGCCTTATCTGCGCGGCCCAGGCGACCGGAAAGTCCGATCTTGTCGCCAAAGCTGGCGTTACGACCGCCCTGCCAGGCCCGGTCGATCAACCGATCGTTATCCCTCGTGATGGAACCCCTCCCGCATCGCCACGCAGGATTAACCCGTTCTTGCTTCACTGCGGCAGGGCGCGATCCTGCGTCGCGCATCAGACAAGTGCGTCTTTCAGTGAATCTACGTGACGTCCGGTCGAGAAAGCCGTGGTTCTCGTTTGTCGATTGGATCGACAGGGTTATCGTCGCGACGCTCGTGGTCGCCGCACTCCCGCTTCACGTGATCAACGGAGAGGCGCTCAAAGCGGCGACCCAGAGCAGTCTCGCGTCAATAGAGTTGGAAAGAGCATCGCAAGCGATTCTGACGACTCCGTATGCCGTCCTCAGCCTGCTGGAATACGACGACAACACCCAGGCCGGTCGGGATGCCCCGATCCTGTTTCGGGATGCGGTTCGCGCCGCGAAGGAGTCGATGGACGAGGCGGCCCGACTAACCCCGGACAATGCAGCCCGGATCAAGGAAATGAAGTCGCGATTCGAGGTTCTCGCCGGGGAGGCGGAGATTCCTCTTTCGATCGGCAACGCGACGCCGGGACTGACCCGCGGCGCCTCATTGACCAAGACGGAACTTGGTCAATTGGCCTCTGGCGCTCGTCTCGCTGCAGAAACCGATGTTCAGATGCGATCGCTCGCGGCGGAAGTGTCGGCGCTCGACGCAGCGCTCGTCGAGGCGAACTCCAGAGCGGCGGCGGGGCTCGAGACGAAGTCTGACGCAGCGATATTGACCATCGTCGCGATCGCCCTTGCCGTGTCGGCCTACTTTCGAATGTCTGGTGAAAGACGGGTCCTGGCCCGATTGCGGTTGCGTCGCCGATGGCGAGAAGAACTGCGCGCCGCGCGGGCAGTCGACTCACACGGCGAAAGTCCGGGCGCCCTTCGGGTAGGGTCGCGGCTTCCGCCGACGGACGATGCACTCAGTCTCCGGGTCGCCGGCCGGCCCGAGAGAGGCAGCGCTGATCCGGCCAATCTCGGAGCGCCGGCCGCTTAGCCCGCTTTGGCTTTATGGCCGGCCCCCGCCTCCCCCGCGCGGTCAAGCTCCCGGTAGCGCCGGATCGCGAAGGGGATCGAGGCAAGGTAGGCCAGCGTGACCGCGACCAACGACTGCATCGGGAAAACGAAAACGAGCAGGAGCGCGGCGGCCACGCCGACGAGAAAGACGGCGAGATGCTCGCGCGGCACCCGGCCGATCGACTTGCCGGAAAAATGCGGCACGCGGCTCGCCATCAGGAGGGCGATCGCCATGACATAGAGGCTCTCGAAGACGGCGACGCCGGGCAGCGGCGCGCTAAGGTCGAAGCCGAAGCGCAAGTAGATCGGCAAGAGCCCCACGATCGCGCCGGCGGGCGCGGGCATGCCGACGAAGAAGTTCTTACGCCACATGGGCTGGTCGGGGTCGTCCAGCATCACGTTGAAGCGCGCCAGGCGCAGGCCGCAAGCCATGGCGAAGAGGAGCGCGGCAACCCAGCCAAAGCTCCTGACCACATGGAGGTCGGCGGTGAAGAGAACGAAGGCCGGCGCGACGCCGAAGTCGACGAAGTCGGCGAGCGAATCGAGCTCCGCGCCGAATCGTGACGTGCCCTTGAGCGCCCGCGCGATCCGCCCGTCGAGGCCGTCGAGAACGGCCGCGCCGGCGATCGCGCTCACCGCCCATTCGATCGATCCCTCCATCGCGAGACGGATCGCGGTCATGCCGAGACAGAGCGCGATCAGCGTCACGATATTTGGCAGGAGGAGGCGCAATGGCACAGGCCGGAACCCGCGCCTGCGCGGCGTCGCGACGCTGGAAAGCGGCGCGTTCTCCGGCCTCTGATCGTTCACGCCTCAGCTCCGCTGAAAGGGGCGCGCGCGGGCCGAGGCGGCAGCCTGCGCGATCACGGTTTCGCCGGCCACGGCGCGCGAATCCACGCCGACGACGATCTGCACGTTCGCCGGGAGATAAACGTCGACGCGCGAGCCGAAGCGGATGAGGCCGATGCGCTCGCCCGCGCTTACATGCCCGCCCTCCTGCGTGAAGCAGATGATCCGCCGCGCGATGAGACCGGCGATCTGGACGACGCCGAACCGGCCCAACGGGGCGTCGATGACGATGCTGTTGCGTTCATTGTCCTCGCTCGCCTTGTCGAGATCGGCGTTGAGGAAGAGGCCGGGGTGGTAGACGATCCGCTCGATCCGGCCCTCGACCGGCGTGCGGTTTACGTGACAGTCGAACACCGACATGAAGATCGATACGCGCTGCAGCGGACCCATGCCGAGGCCGAGCTCGGGCGGCGGCGCGGCGTAGCCGGCGAAGCTCACGATCCCGTCCGCGGGGGCAATGACGAGATCAGCCCCAACCGGCGTCACACGGGCCGGATCGCGAAAGAAATAGGCGCACCACAATGTCGCGATGAGGCCGATCCATCCGAGCGGACTCCAGATCCACCAAAGGATCAGCGTCGCGACGAAAAACCCCGCGACAAACAGATAGCCTTCGCGATGGATCGGCGCGAGGTTGCGACGAATCGAGTTAACGACGTTCATGAGAGGGACCCGAAACCCGGCGGCGCGCACTCATGGCGCCAAAGGCGGCAAATGTCACGGCGCGGAAGGCGAAGCCGCCGGATCCGGAAGGCCGTAATCTTCCTCTTCCTCGCCGGCGCGCCGCAGCGTCTCCTCCGCCGCATCGACCTCGCGCTGGCGGCTCCACAGCGCCGAATAGAGGCCGCCACGCGCGAGCAGAGCCTCGTGGGTTCCACGTTCGGCGATCACGCCCTTGTCCAACACCAGAATTTCGTCGGCGTTGACGACGGTCGACAGCCTGTGAGCGATGACGATGGTCGTGCGCCCGCGCGACACGCGCTCGAGCGCGGACTGGATCTCGCGCTCGGTGAAACTGTCGAGCGCCGACGTCGCTTCGTCGAGCACCAGGATCGGCGGCGCCTTCAGCATCGTGCGGGCGATGGCCACGCGTTGCTTCTCTCCTCCCGAGAGCTTGAGCCCGCGCTCGCCGACCTGGGCGGCGTAGCCCTGCGGCAGTGACCGGATGAAGGCGTCGATCTGCGCGTTGTCCGCTACGGACTCGACCTCGGCCTCGCTCGCGTCGTCGCGGCCGTAGCGAATATTGTAGACGATCGAATCGTTGAACAGCACCGTGTCCTGCGGAACCATGCCGATCGCGGCGCGCAGCGAACTCTGCGTGACCGCGCTGATGTTCTGGCCGTCGATCAGGATGCGGCCCGCGGTCGGCTCGTAGAAGCGGAACAGGAGCCGGGAGATTGTCGATTTGCCCGCGCCGGACGGCCCGACGATCGCGATCGTGTGGCCGGGCGGCGCTTCGAACGTCACGCCGCGCAGGATCGGTCGAGCGGGATCGTAGGCGAATTCGACGTTCTCGAACCTCACGTCGCCGGTGGTCACCTTGAGCGGCGGCGCGCCGGGCATGTCTTCGATTTCGGGATTCTGGTCGAGAATGGCGAACATCGCCTCGATGTCGACGATGGCTTGCCTGACCTCGCGATAGACCATGCCCATGAAATTGAGCGGCTGGTAGAGCTGCAGCATCATCAGGTTGATGAACACGAAGTCGCCGACAGTCTTCTTGCCGCTCCTGATCTCGACGACGCACATCAGAAGGACGGCGACGAGGCCGGCCGTGAAGATGACGGCCTGGCCGGCGTTCAGCACCGCCAGCGACACATAAGTACGGACGCTCAGGCGCTCGTAGCGAGCCATCGCCTTGTCGTAGCGCGCCGCTTCGCGCCGCTCGGCGGTGAAGTATTTGACCGTCTCAAAGTTGAGGAGGCTGTCGATCGCCTTGGTGTTGGCGTCGGTGTCGCTTTCGTTCATCGAACGACGAATGCCGATCCGCCAGTTCGTCGCGAGGGTCGTATAGGTCAGATAGGCCGCGACGGTGACGCTCATCGCTGCGACATAGCGCCAGTCGAAGGAGAATAGCAGTGCGCCTATGATGAGTGCGAACTCGACGAGGGTCGGAACTGCCGTCAGCATTGAAGTGCGGATGATCGTTTCGATCGCGTTGCGGCCACGCTCGAGAACGCGCGTCAGCCCCCCCGTCTTGCGCTCCAGATGAAAGCGCAACGAGAGACGATGCAGATGGTCGAAGACTTCGATCGCAAGTCGCCGGACCGCGTTCATCGCCACCGCCGCAAAAAGAGCGTCGCGCCCCTGCTGTGTCAACGCCATGAGAATGCGAAGTAAGCCGTAAACGAGCGTCAAAGACGCGGCGCCGGCAAAGAGTTGCGGCAACGGGACTGACTCGAGCGAAAGCTTTCCCGCAAGCGCATTCGTCACCCACTTGAAGGAATAAGGAACGGCGATCGTGAACAGCTTGGAGAGCAGCATCAACGCGACGGCAAGGAAGACGCGCAGCTTCAGATCGGCCCGATCGGCCGGCCAGATGTAGGGCCAAAGAAGCTTGAGGGTCCCGAAGAGCGTCGCCCGTTCGGCTATGGATTGGCGCTCGGCGATGAATGTCGACGTCTTATGGTGCTGCATTGAAACTCATCGCGGCGGGTTGGTCTGGCATAAAGGGGCATATAAGCGGTCTTGCGCCCGCATGATATCCTCATGGCCGCCATCTTTCTCAACTAAACGGATCGCCGATAAAGCAGCGTCTCGCCCGTAGACGATGGGCGTCGCGAAGTTGCGGCCGCTCCGACTTTGTCTTGCCACGGAACGAAGACGGGCGACAGTCCTGCGAATTATCGGGATACGGCAACCGCGTCGCGGCGTGTTAATTCGTAACGGTCTCGGTGCATGCGCGGGGGAGTTTGTCAAGAGTAACATCGTTTTTCGCTGTGTAAACTCAATGTCGGTTGGCTCGCCCTTGTTGGAGTATTCGGTAGCGACGTAGTTGAGTTTTTCTTGTGCAATGTTTTCGATTGCGCTATATGAGTGGTTGTCGGAGTCGCCATTTGGCGCGAAAAGGAACATGACGCTCAACTCGGTCGGGCGGGCAGAATCGCCTCGACAAAGATCGCAGTGACGCGGTCTCTTCAGGCCTCCGTTTGGAGTAATGACAGCAATGAACGAAACCACCAACCACATTGAACTCGCCGCGGAAATCGTTTCGGCTTATGTGTCGAACAATTCCGTGCCGTCGAGCGAACTGCCGACGCTTCTCAGCGACGTTCACGCCGCCCTTGTGCGTGTCGCCACTGGAGCGCAACCCGTTGTCGCCGAGGCGGCGAAGCCGGCCGTCCCGCCGAAGAAGTCGATCACCAGCGATTACATCATCTGTCTGGAAGACGGCCGCAAGTTCAAGTCGCTGAAGCGGCATCTGCGGACCCAGTACAACCTTTCCCCCGAAGAATATCGGGAGAAGTGGGGTCTTCCGTCCGATTATCCGATGGTCGCCCCCGCCTACGCCAAGGCCCGTTCGGCTCTCGCCAAGCAAATGGGTCTCGGTCAGCAGCGCCGACGCCGAAAATAACTCGGACGTTGTTCTGGGGAGGCGCGCGCCAATCTGGGTTTGGCGGCGCGGAGGGCGAAGCGAAAGCCTCGCTGACTTCGGCGCCGCGAGACTTTACTTGGTTCCGAACATGCGGTCGCCGGCGTCCCCCAGTCCGGGAACGATATAGCCGTGGTCGTTGAGCCTCTCGTCGATGGCCGCGGTCCAGATCTGCACGTCGGGATGGGCCTTTGTCAGCCGTTCGACGCCTTCGGGCGCGGCCAGAAGACAGACGAAGCGGATGTCCTTCACGCCGCGCCGCTTCAACCGGTCGATTGCGGCGACGGCCGAATTGGCGGTGGCGAGCATCGGGTCCATCACGATCACCAGGCGTTCCGCCACGTCCGCCGGGGCCTTGAAGTAGTACTCGACCGCCTCCAGCGTCTGCGGATCGCGATAAAGCCCGATATGGGCCACGCGCGCGCTCGGGACGAGATTGAGCATGCCGTCGAGAAAGCCGACGCCGGCGCGCAGGATCGGCGCGAACACGAGCTTCTTCCCGGCAATTGTCGGCTGCATGGTTTTGGCCAGCGGCGTTTCGACCTCGATGAGCTCCAGCGGCAGATCGCGGGTCACCTCGTAGGCGAGCAGCATGCCGATCTCGTTGAGAAGCTGGCGGAACCCTTTGGTCGAAACCGTCTTGTCGCGCATCAGCGTCAGCTTGTGCTGCACAAGGGGGTGGCCGACGACGTGAACGTTCGACATGGGCGAGCTCCTGAACCGGGACGCCTCGAGTCTAGACGAAGATGCGCTCCGCCGGGTGCGGATGCCTGCCCCGTCCCCAGCTTTGTCCTTGCTTTGATCGAAGGGCTTTCGACCCCGAACGTCGCTATTGACGGGCATGCGGCGACGATGTCAGGTCAGCCAAATGGCTTCCTCGACGACGCGTCCGATCGGCCGCAACTGGTCATTGCCGAATGTTCTGACCTATGCGCGCGTCGCGGCGGTCCCTCTCGTCGCTGGCTTTCTCTTCTGGCCGCGCGAACCCTGGGCGCGCTGGACGGCGCTGGCGATTTTCATCGCCGCCGCCGTCACCGATTTTTTCGACGGCTATCTCGCGCGCGCCTGGTCGCAGCAGTCGTCGCTGGGACGGATGCTGGACCCGATCGCCGACAAGCTGCTCGTCTCCGCCGTCATCCTCATGCTTGCCGCCAATCAGACCATCGCCGGGGTGACGCTGTGGGCCGGGATCATCATTCTGTGCCGCGAGATCCTCGTCTCGGGACTGCGGGAATATCTGGCGGAGTTGCGGGTTCCCATGCCCGTGACGGCGGTCGCCAAATGGAAGACGGCCGTTCAGATGGTGGCGCTCGGCTTCCTCATCGCGGGGCCGGCCGGGGAGGCTGTCGCGCCGGGCTCGACCATGGTGGGGATCGTCCTGATGTGGATTGCGGCGATCCTGACGCTTTACACCGGCTGGGACTATATGAAGGCGAGCTATGACCATGTCGGGAACGATTGAGACGCGATGAAAGCGGTCTATTTCGCCTGGGTGCGCGAGCGCGTGGGCAAAGCCGAGGAAGAACTGGAGCCGCCTTCGACGGTCACGACCGTCGGCGATCTGATCGCCTGGCTCGCCGCCCGGGGCGAGGGCTACGCGCATGCATTTGAAAAGCCTTCGACGATCCGCGCGGCCCTCGACAAAGTCCACGCGCGCCACGAGGCGGCGCTTGCGGGCGCGACCGAAGTCGCGTTCTTCCCGCCGATGACCGGCGGCTAGCGCCGATGGCGACGATCCGCGTTCAGCGGGAGGATTTCGACGCGGGCGCGGAGGCAGCGGCGCTTGCGCGGGGCCGCAGCGACGTCGGCGCGGTCCTGAGCTTCGTCGGCTATTGCCGGGACGAGGGCGGGCGCCTCGCGGCGCTGGAGCTCGAACATTATCCCGGCATGGCCGAGGCGGAGATGGCGCGCGTCGCGCACGAGGCCGAGGCGCGATGGCCGCTCATCGGCGTGATCGCGATCCATCGCTTCGGGAACATCGCGCCGGGCGAACAGATCGTCTGTGTCGCCGTCGCCGCGGCCCATCGCCGCGAAGCCTTCGCCGCGGCCGAGATGCTGATGGATTTCCTGAAGACGCGCGCTCCCTTCTGGAAACGCGCCATTCGCGCCGACGGCGCGGTTGAAGGATGGGTCGAAGCCAAGGGCGACGACGATTCCGCGGCGGCGCGCTGGGGCGCCGCCGGCTGAGGGCGGCTCAGGTTCGCGCGACCACCATGTGGTAAATCCACAACACGATGACCGCGCCGACGACCGCCACGATAAGGCTCCAGATGTTGAGCCCGCTGACGCCCTCCATCCCGAAAACGCCGGAGAAGATAAGCCCGCCGACGATCGCGCCGACGACGCCGAGCGCAATGTCCATGACCATGCCCGAACCGGTCTTGTTCACGATCTTGCTGCCGATCCAGCCCGCGATTAGGCCCAGGATAATCCAGCTGATAACCCCCATGTCGACGCCTCCTTATCCGGTTAGCCGCCTTTCGCCTCGCTCCGAAATGCCGCAAAGCGGACGAGGTCGGTTCTGGAGGATTGATGCGGGATGGACGAGGAAAACGCAAGCCGGTATTCTAGGTCGTCCAATCTTCGTCAACTTGCGCCACGATGTTAGCGCCGGAGTGCGCTGATCGGCGGGGTTGATATTACCAAGAGGAGGAAATCATGGGTGCATTTGACGACGCGCTGCAAAAGGCGGTTCCAGGCGGCAATCTGGCGACGCCGATCGCGGTCGCGGTCGGAGCGCTGCTGCTCGGCAAGTTTTTCAGCGGGGGCTCAGCTCCGGCTGCGCCCGCGCAGGCCGCGCCTCCGCCGTCGGTTCCGACGAACGCGCCGGCAGGCAGCGTGCTCGGCGGCCTCGGCGATCTCATCGGGAAACTGACCGCCGGCGGCGCAGGGCCGCAGGTCAATTCCTGGGTCGGGCAGGGCGCGAACCAGCCGATTCAGCCCGGAACGCTCGGCTCGGCGCTCGGCCAGAACACGCTCAACGAACTCTCCCAGCGCACCGGCATGAGCCAGCAGGAATTGCTGAACCAGCTCGCGACCGTACTGCCGCAGCTGATCAATCATTTGACCCCGAATGGCCGCATGCCGACCCTGGCGGACCTCGACAAATAGGGCTCCGGCCTTCGCGACAACGCTGAGCGCGGGTCCCCTGCGCTCGGCCCCTCATTCGGCGGCGACGCGAAGCGCGACGCGTGTCATCTTGCCTCCTCGTCGCGCGCTGGGTCGCGCACTAGCGCTCGGGCTTGTGCGAATCATAAAAATGGGCCAGATTTCGGGCTGGGCTGGAGGTCATCCAGCGGGTGTCGGCTAAACCGTCCAGCCTTCGGCGCGGACTTGTCGATCTAGTTTTAATAGTCCCCGCCGAACACAAAGACGATGCTGGCCTGTGGGGGAGGACGTGTGATGACGCGTCGCAAAAGGTCGACGACGATCGTCAAAGCCTTCGCTTTCAGATCCTTGATTTTCGCTCTCTCCGCTGGCGCCGTTCATGCTGCGGACCTGCCGAACCCGCCGGCTGAGCCGCCCGGCCCCGCTGCCGAAGCCGTGCCCCGGTGGTACGTGAGGCTCGGCGCGTTGGGCGCAGTCAATCAAGGCTGGTCCAGCCTGTTCGCGCAACCCATAACGGAGGTCGTCGTCCCGGGAATTGGATTAGTTCCCGTCGGCGGTTTCGGGCCCCAGGTGTCGTTGGTCGGGCGCGGCGCGACCTATTCGAGCATTTTTTCCGCAAGCTTCCAGGCCGGCTATTTCTTCACCCCGAACTGGTCATTGGAGGTGGCGAGCGGAGTTCCCGTTTGGCTGACCATAAAGATCACCGGGTTCTCGGCTACGCCGCCATTTTCAGGGACGGTTGCCGGTAAGTTATTGCCGGGCGTAGTTCCTATAACAGCCGTCTATCACTTTACGCAGCTTGGCGCGATCCAGCCTTATCTAGGGGGCGGGATCGTGCCGAGCTTCGAACTTGCAGTTCAGGACGGTTTTAACACCGGAGGCTATTTCAAGCCTACGGTTGGCCTCGTTGCGCAGGCCGGCGCTGACTACATGCTCAACCGAAATTGGGGCGTCTTTTTAGACGTGAAGAAACTCTTCATTTGGTCAACAGGGACGTCGACCGGAGTTGATCTCGGTCCGCCGATCGGTACGATTCCCGCAGCCGCCACGATCAAGACGACTTTCCAGCCGTGGCTGTTCTCAACGGGTGTCACCTATCGCTTTTGAAACCGTCTAAAGCGACATCTCCAGATAGCGGCCAGCTGTCGATGACAATGATGCGCTATTCGGCGGCGTGACGGCGCGGCGCGGCGGCCTTGTCGAGCGCCTGGGCCAGGTCCTCGATCAGATCCTCGACGTCCTCGAGCCCCACCGATAGCCTCAGGAGCCCCGGGCCGATGCCGAGCGCTTCGCGCTGTTCCGGCTTGAGACGTTGGTGGGTCGTCGTCGCCGGATGCGTGATGAGGCTCTTGGCGTCGCCTAGATTGTTGGAAATGCCGATGATCGAGAGCGCATTGGCGGCGCGGAACGCCGCAGCCTTGCCACCCGCAACCTCGAAGGACAGCATCGTGCCGCCGCCGCTCATCTGACGGCGGATAAGCTCCGCTTGCGGGTGATCGGAGCGGCCGGGATAGAGCGTGCGGATGACATCCGGCCGCTCGGCGAGGAAGTCGGCGATGCGCGCGGCCGAGCGCGTCTCAGCCTCGACCCTGACCGGCAGCGTCTCGAGCGACTTCAGAAGCGTCCAGGCGTTGAACGGCGACAGACACGGACCGGTCTGGCGCAGGAAATTGTGGATGTTGTCGGCGATGAATTGCTCGCTCGCCAGAATGATTCCGCCGAGCACGCGGCCCTGCCCGTCGATGTGCTTCGTCGCCGAATAGACGACGCAGTCCGCGCCGAGCTTCATGGGATGCTGAAGCAGGGGTGTGGCGAAGACGTTGTCGACGACAAGGGTTGCGCCATTGGCATGCATGATGTCGGCGACGCCGGCGATGTCGACGATCTCGAGCGTCGGATTGGTTGGCGACTCGAGGAATGCGGTCCGGGTGTTGGGACGCACGGCCGCACGCCAGGCGTCGAGGTCGGTTCCCTCGACCAGCGTCGAGGCGACGCCGAAGCGCGGCAGCAGCTCCTCGACGACGTAGAGGCAAGACCCGAACAGGGCTCTTGCGGCGACAACATGATCGCCCGCCTTGAGCTGGCCCATGAGCGATGCGGTGACGGCGGCCATGCCGCTCGCCGTAGCGCGCGCCGCCTCCGCGCCCTCCAAAAGAGCCATGCGCCGCTCGAACATCGAGACGGTCGGGTTGGCGAAGCGGGAATAGATGAAGCCGGGATCGTCGCCCTTGAAGCGCGCCTCGGCCAGCTCCATCGTGTCGTAGAGATAGCCTTGGGTGAGGAACAGCGCCTCGGACGTTTCCTCGAACCGGGAACGCAGCGTTCCGCCATGGATCAACTGCGTGGAGGGACGCAGGCTTTTGGGATCGCGGGATTTGCGGGGGTTCGTCATACCTCTCCTCTCCGGCGCTGCGCGCTCTGGGGCTGGAGGACGAGGCCGAATGCTAATGGAGCCCCGATCTTTTAGCCCGATGTTTAACGTGGCGGCAAGCCGACCGGCTCAAATGACCACGGAAAGCATCTTCCATATCGCCTATGCGGGGCCGCCGTCAACAACCAGCGCAGGGGCGTAGCGGGTCGGGTCCGAGAATAATTGCCGCGATAGGCGAGATTCCTACGCAGTCACAGAACCGGACTAGCGAGGCGTCTTGGCGTACCTGTATAGGCGCGATAACAAGCCGGCAGGCTTTCAGTGACATTGATGGCGAGAAAAACTCATAACTCCCCGCCCTCGCTACTCGATCCGTCAGATGCGGATACGGGCGACCGGGATTTCAGCGCGCCGTACGGTCTCTTCGGTCGGCGCCGGATCAAGGCGATGGTGCGCCGGAAGCTCATCGCGGCCACGAGGCCTCCGGCAGCGGCTCAGTTCCAGCCGGCGAGCCTGGATTTGCGCCTTTCGAAGGAGGCCTATCGCGTACGCGCGAGCTTCTTGCCGGGGCGCGGCCGGAACGTAAAGGAACACCTTCAGACGCTAAATCCCGAGCCCATCTCGCTAGCGGGCGAGGGGGCCGTACTGGAAAAGGGGATCGTCTACATCGCCCGGATCGCGGAACATCTCTCGCTTCTTCCGAGCATCTCCGGCGCAGCCAACCCGAAAAGCTCAACTGGCCGCCTCGACATCTTTACGCGGCTGATCGTCAACCGAGCCGAAGCTTTTGATGAGGTTCCGCTTGGCTACCGCGGCGAACTCTGGCTCGAAGTATCGCCCCGCAGCTTCAGCGTACGCGTTCGCGAAGGATCGACGCTCAGCCAGATACGATTTCGCAACAGGAATTCATCGCAGATGAATCGCCTGAGTTTTGCGCTCTCTGACGAGGATCTGCGCGGCTATCATGCCCAGGCGCCGCTTGTCGATCGCGACCTGGAAGTCCGCGAAGGACTGGTCCTGCGGGTTGCGCTTCGCGGATTGTCGGACGGAGTGGTCGGCTACAGAGCAATCAAGAACGGCGACGTGATCGATGTCGATCGCCCCGGCGCCTATGCCGCCGAGGATTTCTGGGAGCCGATCAAAGCTCGCGCTGACGGCCGCCTTATTCTCGACCCCGACGAGTTCTACATCCTCGCGTCGCGGGAGAAGATGCAGATCCCCGCGGACCTCGCCGCGGAAATGGCGCCGATCGATCCGGCCATCGGCGAGTTTCGGGTCCACTACGCCGGCTTCTTCGATCCGGGCTTCGGACAGGGCCCCGACAGGCGGCCAGCCGCGCGGGCGGTGCTCGAGGTGCGCAGCCGCGACGTGCCATTCCTCATCGAGGACGGGCAGCCCGTCGGGCGGCTCGTCTATGAACGGCTCGCCGACGCCGCCGACGAGCTCTACGGCGCGGGTTCGACGTCCAACTACCAGCACCAGGGGCTCAAACTGTCGAAGCATTTCCGCAGCTGAAGTCCCGGGGGACCCTTCGCGCCGCCAACCTGTGACGGTTTCACGACCAGCTCGTCATATTTCGCTTGGCGGCGGACCCTCTTTTCCTATATGAGGCTCAGGTGGCGCGGCGCCGAGAGGCCCCGCGCCGCGAATTTTTCTGGCAGAGCGGCGCCGCCGACCGGCGCGATGCGTTTTCAGAACGGAACCGAGGGATGATCAACCCCTTCGAATTCATCCAGCAGGTGCGGTCAGAGGGCTCGAAGGTCGTCTGGCCGACCCGGCGCGAGACCCTCGTCACGACGGGCCTGGTGCTGCTCCTGGTCGTGTTCGCAAGCCTCTTTTTCGTCGTCGCCGATCAGGTGCTGCGCGAACTGGTTGCCCTGGTGCTCGGTTTTGGCCGGAGCGGCTAGCGCGTCTTTTCTCAAGGCTGGGCGCCCTCGGGCGCATCGCATGGAGTCAATTTGGAAACTCTCACAACGAGCATGCGCTGGTACATCGTCCACGCCTATTCCAACTTCGAGAAGAAGGTCGCCGAATCCATTCGCGAGCAGGCGCACCAGCGCGGACTTGAGGACAAGTTCCAGGAAATCCTCGTGCCGACCGAACAGGTCGTCGAGGTGCGGCGCGGGCGCAAGATCAATTCCGAGCGGAAGTTCTTTCCCGGCTATGTGCTGGTCAAATGCGACCTGACCGACGAGGTCTACCACCTCATCAAGAACACCCCCAAAGTGACGGGCTTTCTCGGCGCCGACAAGAAACCGATGCCGATCCCCGACCATGAGGCCGATCGGATCAAGGGCCAGGTCGCCGACGGGGTCGAGCGGCCGAAGGCGGCGATCCGCTTCGAGGTCGGCGAAACCGTGCGGGTGGCCGACGGACCCTTCGCCTCGTTCAACGGCGTCGTCGAGGAAGTCGACGAGTCCCGCTCGCGCGTCAAGGTCGCGGTGTCGATCTTCGGCCGAGCCACTCCGGTTGATCTCGAATTCGGCCAAGTCGAGAAGGTCTAGTCTGAATATCCCGCCTTCTCTCGGCGAAGGCGTAACATTCGCCACCCTCACGCCGAAAAAGAGCGCTGAGGGAGAAACCATGTCTCCGTCGCCGCCGCATCGGTATCGCGAGAAGTTGGCCATGCACGTCATTCGTCGAAGAGAGTGGGAAATTCCGGCAAGCCTGACCACCCCGGAGGCGGCATTCGTCGACCGCCGCGCGTTTCTGGCCGGCCTCGGCGCGGCAGGCGCCCTCGTCTCCTGGCCCGGCCGGGCCCGCGCCGACGACGCCGACCCCTCGGCCGCGCTTTATCCCGCTCAGCGCAATCCGGCCTATGTGCTCGATCGCGACGTCACGCCCGAGAAGTACAATCTCAACTACAACAACTTTTACGAGTTCAGCACCAGCAAGCACATCGACGCCAGCGCGCTGAAGACGCGCCCCTGGACGGTCAAGTTCGACGGCCTCGTCGAGAAGGAGCAGACGGTCGACATAGATACACTGATCAAGACGATGGGGCTCGAAGAGCGGCTCTATCGCCATCGTTGCGTCGAAGCCTGGTCGATGGCCATTCCCTGGACCGGCTTTCCGCTCAAAAAGCTGGTCGCGTTCGCCAAGCCCCTGTCGTCGGCGTCCTACGTGCGGTTCGAGACGTTCCTCGACAAGAAGATGGCGCCGGGTCAGCGGTCCTTCATGCCCTGGCCCTATATCGAGGGCCTGACGATGGCCGAGGCAACGAATGACCTCGCCTTCATCGCGACCGGCGCCTACGGCAAGCCGCTGGCCAAGGTCCAGGGCGCGCCGATCCGTCTGGCGACGCCCTGGAAATACGGCTTCAAGTCCGCCAAATCGATCGCGAAGGTTTCGTTCGTCGACAAGCGGCCGGAGACGTTCTGGGAGACGCTCGGGCCGGACGAATACGGCTTCTGGGCCAACGTCAATCCGGCGGTGCCGCACCCGCGCTGGAGCCAGGCGCAGGAGACCTTCCTCAACGACGGCCAACTGCGCCCGACGCAGATCTACAACGGCTACGCCGAACAGGTCGCCTCGCTCTACAAGGGCCTCGACAAAGAGCCGCTCTACATGTGAGGTCGTCCAATGCGAAGAGTGGTTGAGACGGCGCGGCAATTGACGCGAGCCGGCGGCTCGCGTCTCTTGCCGCCGCAGGTCAATCGCGGTCGAACCCGTAAACCTCCGGCAGAATGAAGATCGCCGCGAGCAGTCCGATCAGCGGAAAGATGGCGACGAACAGCGTCGCGCCAGCTTGGCCGATCGCCGTGAACAGCGTCGGAAATAGGAAAATGGCCAGGAACGACGGAAGCTTGACGAACACATAGGAGAATCCGCTCGCCGTGCCGCGATATTCGGGCTTCGCGACCATCGAAGGAATGGTCATGCAGTTCGATGCGTCCCAATAATGGCCCCATAGCATGGCCGCCGCGGCGAATGGCAGCACGGCCTTGTTGCCGGTATAGAGCGCTGCCGCCGCGACCAGCAGGGACAGGAAAACGATGCTGAACCCGGCAATGCTGATGCCGCGCTGTCCAATCTTCGGCGTCAGCAGCGGCCCGACCCATCCGGAGATCGCGGCGATCACGTAGAGCGCCATGGTGACCACCGTCGTGCCCAGGACGGAAGAGACGCCGACCATCACGAACAGCACCGGAAGATAGAAGGCGAAGGTCGAGAATTCACTGCCCTGCGCGAAGCAGGCGATCCAGCCGTAAAGGGTTGCGCGCCAGCGAATCGGATCCTGTTTGATGTCGGCGAGGAACGCGGTCGGACGGGGCTTCGTCACCTTGACGTCCTGATCGGGCAGCATGTCGAGTTTGTCGTCGTACATCCGCGTCGCGACCTCCTTCGCTTCGCGGAAGCGGCCCTGGCGAACCAACCACACGGCAGTCTCCGGCAGATCGTGACGAAGGACGAGGATGACGAGCGCCGGCACCGCGCCGAGCCCCAGCGTTACGCGCCAAACCAATTCATGATTGAGGTTGAGAATGAGGAAGATCGCGATCACCCCGAGCGTCAACACCTGCCCGACGGCGAACATGAATTGCCAGCGGTTGCCCATGACCTCGCGCTGGCCCTTGGGCATCATTTCCATGATGTAGGTATAGCCGGTCGCGATGTCGCTGCCGAGCGGGACGCCAAGGAGCAAGCGTATGACCGCGAGAGCTGCGACGCTGGACACGAAAGCCTGCGCCAGCGCGAGCACGATGAAGAGAACCATGGTCGCCAGAAACATCAGGCGTCGGCCGAGCTTGTCGGACAGCCAGCCGCCGGTCAGCGCGCCGATCACCGCTCCGCCCTGCGTCCCCGCGGCGGCGAGCCCAAGCAGTAGCGGGTCGGGATGGTATTGGTCGCGGATGAAGATGAGGACGAACGCGATCCCGTAGAGGTCCCAGGCTTCAACAAGGATCGAGGCCATCATCAGCCAGCCGACGCGGTTGCCTTGCGGGCTGTAGTTCGTCACTAGATGTCGAACCGCGGAATCGATGGCGCTTCGCTGCGGCAGTTCCATCTGCATCGTCATGGGCTCGCTCCTCCCTCGTGTCAGTACCGCCAGCGTTGTGCCGTGCGGACCAGAAAATCGCGGAACGCCTGTACGCGCGCGACGCTTTTTAGTTCCTCGGCATAGACAAGGAAACAATCCATTTCCGGCATGTCGGCCTGCGGCAGCAGACGCACGAGCCCCGACTCGGGCGCGACCACATAGTCGGGCAGAACCGCGATGCCGACCCCGTTCTCCACCGCCCGCGTCATCGCGGCGAGGTTGTTGACCGAAATCTGGGGCTCGCGCGGGTTCTTCGGATCGCGGCCTAGCGTCAGCAGAGAGTTGAGATCGTAGAGCAGATGCGTCGCGGTCGGCGCGCCGAACGCGACGAGATGATGGTGGTCGAGATCCTCGACCTTGCGCGGTTGCGGGCGGCGCCTCAAGTAGTCGGCGGACGCATAGGCGTGGAAATGCACGGTGAAGAGCCGGCGCCGGATGAGGTCGGGCTGCATCGGCTCGCGTAAGCGGAGCGCGACGTCCGCCTCGCGCATAGCCAGGTCGAGATCCTCGTCCGAGAGCAGAAGCTGTAGCTTCACCTCAGGATAAAGCTCGACGAATTCGCCGAGCCTCGGCGCCAGCCAGTTCGCGCCTAGGCCGAGCGTGGTCGTGACCCTGAGCTCGCCATGCGGCTTCTCCCGGCTGTCGATGAGCCGGCTCCTGACCGCGTCGAGCTTGAGAACCACGTCGCGCACCGCGCCCAAGAGCATTTCGCCCTGCTCGGTCAGGATTAGGCCGCGCGCGTGGCGATGGAAGAGCGGTGCACCGAGATCGGCCTCGAGCGCTCCGACCTGGCGGCTGATGGCCGACTGGCTCAAACCCAACGTCTCGCCGGCGTGGGTGAACGATCCGGCGTCGGCGGCGGCCTGAAAAATGCGCAGCTTGTCCCAGTCCATGAACGTTTCCTTGACCCTGCCGGCTCTTGGCTTCGCCGCTGATCGCCGCGGCGTTTGACGGCCGTGACTATTCCGCCGCTTCCCGCGCGTGTTCTTGACCGGCGAGCCAGCGCTCCGCCTCGAGCGCGGCCATGCACCCCAGACCCGCCGCGGTCACCGCTTGACGGAAGACATCGTCGGCGACGTCGCCTGCGGCGAACACGCCCTCGATGCTGGTCGCCGTCGAACCCGGCGCCGTCTGAACGTAGCCGTTCGGCTTCAGCAAGAGCTGTCCGCGCACGAGTTCCGTCGCAGGCTCATGGCCGATCGCCACGAACACGCCGTCGGCCGCGAGGTCGTCGAGCGCGCCGGTGAGGACGTTCTTGATCCTGACCCCCCTGACCCCCCGCGGCGCATTGGCGCCCAGGATCTCCTCGACCACGCTGTTCCAGATGATCTTCACATTGTGCCGCGCCGCAAGGCGCTCGCTCAGGATCTTCTCGGCGCGGAACGCGTGGCGGCGGTGCACGACCCTGACGTCAGACGCGATGTTGGAGAGGTAGAGCGCCTCCTCGACCGCGGAATTGCCGCCGCCGATCACGACGACGGATTTGCTGCGGAAGAAGAAGCCGTCGCAGGTGGCGCAGGCGGAGACGCCGAAGCCCTTGAACGCGTCCTCGCTCGGAAGGCCCAGCCACTTGGCCTTCGCGCCAGTCGCCAGGATGATTGAATCCGCGGCGATGGTGCGGCCGCTGTCGCAGCGAATCACGAACGGACGGGTCTTGAGTTCCAGCGCGACGACCCATTCGTTTTCGACGCGCGCGCCGACATTCTCGGCTTGCGCCTGCATCTGCTCCATGAGCCACGGGCCCTGGATCGACTCGGCGAAGCCCGGATAGTTCTCGACATCGGTCGTGATCATCAGCTGTCCGCCGGGCTCGAAGCCCGACAACATCAGCGGCTTGAGGAGCGCGCGCGCCGCATAGATCGCGGCGGTATAGCCGGCCGGTCCCGAACCGATGATGACAACGCGCTCGTGCGCGACATGGGACGACGTCAAGACGAACCCCTTCTCGGAATACTGGAGCCCGCGGCCCGCGCAGGCTCCAACTTTCACGCCTTATATGGGGCGCGCGGTTGCGCTACAACGTCGGCTCGACGAGGCGGCGCCAATGGCCGCGGTCGCCCTCGCCGTCCCAGGGAGATATCCATGCTCGTCCTTCGCGCCGCCGCGGCCTCGCCATTCGTTCGCAAGGTGCGGATCGTTGCATCGGTGCTTGGCCTCGACGACCGGATCGAGATTTCGGCCGCGGAAACCGGCGATCCCGAGGATTCGCTGCGGCGGCAGAACCCCTTGGGCAAGATCCCGGCGCTGATCCTGGAGAACGGCGAGACGATCTTCGACAGCGCCGTCATCGTCGAATATCTCGACTGGCTGGCGGGGAGCGGGAAGGTGATCCCATCCGAGCCGCAGGCGCGCTTCCGGACGCTGACTCAAGAGGCGCTGGCGGACGGGATCGCCGAGGCGGCGGTGCTGATCCGATACGAACGCCTGTGGCATGAGCCGCAGCAGCAGTCGCAGAAGTGGATCGCCCACCAAAGCGAGAAGATCGCCCGCGCGCTTGGCGTGTTCGAGGGGAAGCCGCCTGAGGAGTTGAGCGACGCCGGCACGATCGCGCTCGCCTCTGCGCTCGGCTACCTCGATCTCAGGTTCGAGGGCGCCTGGCGCGCGGATCATCCACGGCTGGTCGCCTGGCTCGATGTTTTCTCGGACGGCACGCCGAGTTTCGAGGCCACCCGCTTTCAGGGGTGAGTCCGCCCAAAGGTTACTGGGTCTGCACCGGCACGGCCTCGTCGAGCGCCGGGCGCGGTCTCCCGCCGTCCGAGACTCCCGTATCGTCGCAGTTGGCGAGCTTATACCCAGCCGCCAGGACGGAGGTCGAGAACACGCGTTCAATTGCGTGCCCGAGGGTGCCGTCGAGCAGCCCCTTCTCCGCCGGAATGGCTAAGGAAAGACGCAGGTCACGCAAGGGCTTCAGCGCCTCCGGGCGGACCCAGAACATCGTTCCGCCGAAGAAGTCGAGTTGGAACCGGTCGGAGGGCACGCCCATCCTTTCGGCGAGCTCCAGCGTCATCGGACGATTGGCCGAAAAGGAAAGCTCCTCCGAATAGTCTTCGCGCGGCAAGCGGTAAGCGCGCGGACCGATCATCCCGACGGAAGGGTCGCGTTCGAACATCTCGACGATCGTGTCTGCAAGACCGGGCGCTCCCAAAAGATCGAACAGCAGCCGTCGACGCCAGATCGCGCCCATGTAGGACTTGCGCCCCCCGTCCGTCGATTTCTTCCCGTGAACCTTGCAGACGTAGCGGTAGCGATCGAGCCGGCCGCGTTCGAGCAAGACGAGGAACGGTCGTATGTCGCGGCCGCGGTTCTCCATCACCTCGATTTCTGCATTAGGAAAATCCAGGCGAATGGCGTCGACCAGCCGCTCACGCCCAGGAACCGTCGTCACGATCAGGTCGAAGGGGACCGTCAGACTTCCGAGCGCGCCCGAAATATCCTGCCACGTGTCCTCGTAGTAGATATGCACCACGATCGCGATCGCATTCGGCCTGGAATGATCAACTGTTCGGCTCCGCGAGGCTCTGTGATCCTCCCACCCGAAGAGAAGTTCCGGGTGCTTGGCGGCGAGTTCCCCGTCGATCACGACCCCAACGTTCATCGTATCCTGGTTGAATCTGGTAAAATGCTTGCGCTCGGGTTTCGGGCCAACTGAAAAGAGTGAAAACTCACCGTATTTCAGGTATTTCTTCTTTTTGAACAGCAGCGCCAGGCGCAACCGCGCCCAGAGAGACGGCAGGAGCCCGATCCTCTCGGCGCGAAAGTCCTTGCCTGCGATCGCAACTTCGCTCGTCCCGGTCGGCACGACGATGTAGTCGAGCCCGACCGAATAGGGCAGCAGCACCGTCGTGCTCGAGGCGGCGCCGTCGATCCGCAGCTGCGAGACGACATCGTCCCTCGGCCCGCGGTCGGGCGTCAGCCGATAGGCGCGCGTCAAACCCAAAGCCGCGGTCTTCATCACATCTGCCATCATGTCCCGCGCTCTCTATCGAGGAAAGCGTCGTTCATCAATCCGCGTAGTCCGCTGATCGGGCCGGAATCATGTCAACGGACGGAGAGCGAGAACCGGTGAACGGAATGTGGGGCTGGGCGCGGCCTCGAGGCGTTCGGATTTGGCTGGTCGAGGCCAAAAAACGGTCAAATCTATGTTGTAAGATCACGAAGTGACGAGAGGGCCGCAGGCGTTCGCCGGCGGCCCCGAAGCGAGCCATCACGGGGACGGGACGGGCGGGATCGGCGAACAAAGTGGAGGCGCTTTATGCGGCTCGACTCCTCGTTGAAAACGCGCGCGCCGAACGGACGGTCGACATCAAACGGAGCGCGGCGGCTCGGTGGGAGGCGCGAGAGGCGGCTGGCGGTCGTCGAGCTGCTGGTCACTCGAACGCGCCGGTTAGTCACCGTTGACACAGCAGAGAAATGCCGGCGTCATACGCTGCTTGAGGACAATCCGACCTCGGGGTGAGCGCAGGCCCCGATGGCGTTCCGCCCCGGCTGGGACCGGAAGCCACGCCAAACGACTGCGCCGCCGGAACGGCGCGCGAATACGGGCCGGCGGCGGAATCCGCCGACATTTCCGTGGCGTCGTGGATCCGGGTGGGCGTGCCCGATCCGATCATCTCAATCCCAAGGGCCGTGCTTTCAACCACAGAAACAGAGGAATTCGGGTCCAGCGTTGCATGTGATTCCACTCATCGCCGGTTTGGGGAACTGGTTCGCGAAGGGATGTGATTGCGAGCCCTGCCTCCTCCAAGGCGGTCGCGTAGGCCTCCAGTGGCCTCGACCATCCGGCGAAACGCATTCGCAGGCCATCGCGCTCTTCCGTGTCCTCAAAGCGCTTCGAGCCAAAGTAACCGTCCTGGATGACGAAGGGGGAAGTGGCCTCCGAATTAGCGAAGCGCCCGCGATCGGAAAACGGATGCACGATCGCGATCACCAACATTCCCTCCGGCCGCAGGACGCGCCTCATTTCTTTGAGGGTCGCCGAAACATCTTCGACATCCATCAGCACGTTATAGGCCATGACGAGATCAAAGCGGGCGTCCTCGTACGGTAGATCGGTCCCCGATGCGATGGCGTAATCGTCAGCCGATCGCACCTCCCTGGCCGCGTCCACCAATTCCCGGACAGGGTCCACCGCGGTGACCCTGTAGCCGCAGGCCTTCAGCTCGCGCGAGACGCGACCCTCCCCACACCCCACATCAAGCGCTTCGCCTTCGCCGCGACCAACGAAAGCAATCAAGGATTTTCGATAAGCCCAAAAAGCGTCGTGATTCGGCGCTCGCGCCCATTCAATCCACTCGCTGGAGACGCGGGACCAATGCTCGGTGTCGACATTTCTTGTCATCAGCGCTTCTCGGGCCTGGAACGGGAATGTGGTAACAAGGCCGGAGCCGCCCTATTCGATGCGCTACGAGAACGCAACGCCCTCCTCATTCCTCCGGCAGGCCGGCCTTGCGCAGGCCTTCGAACAGAGGCGGTATATTCGGCGCATGGTCGGTCAGCCACTTGACCGTGAGGTTGGGATTGAGGCGGCGCGCCTCGATCAATGCGGTCCGCATCTCGTCGGTCCTGCCTTCGAGAGCGTAGACGGCCGCCAAATCTGCATATGGTATGAAGTTCGCGTAACCAGCGTCGATCGCCTTGTGGAAACCGTCGATAGCGTCGTCATAACGCCCTAGACCAAGCTCCGCGATGCCAATGTTGATATAACGCAGGCCCAACAGGGGATCCCGCGGACTTAACAGGATCGCCTGTTGCGCATCGGATTTCGCCGCTTCGAAATTGCCGAGGGAGGTCTCGGCGGCGCTTCGGGCTCCGTAAAGCGGAGCGAAATTCGGATTGATTGCGAGTCCTGCATTGGCTGCACGGAGCGCCTCGTCCGCGCGATGCGTCAGCATGAGGTAGGAGGCTTTCGCAAAATAGGCCCGCGCGTTGTCGGGATCGAGCGCGATGGCCCGGTTGGCCTGATCGATTATTTTTGCCTCAAGGTCGGTCTCGGCGCTTGTCCATCCGAACTGGTATTCGGCGTGATAGGCCGCAGCCTCGCCCGCGAGAGCGTCGGCGTCGTTTGCGTCGATCTCGAGCGCTTGATCGAACAGTGCCAGCGCGGCCTTTAAGTTGTCGCGCTGCTCCTTGATCGGCCGCGGAGTTGCCTGCTGCAACAAAGCCAGTCCGCGCATGGTCAGATCGATCGCGTCGGGGTTATTGGAACGAGCGCTCTTTTCCGCCTCCGCCTTGACCAGTTCGAAGCCCAGCGTGTTGGCCAGTCGCGCCACCACTTGATCCTGCAACGTGAACAGGTCGGCGACGTCTTCCTCGAACCGCTCGGCCCATATGTGCGCTCCCGATTCGGCGTCGATCAGCTGGGCGTTGACGCGCACCCGGTTCTGGTCGCGCTGCAGTGAGCCTTCGAGGACATAGCGGACGCCTAGTTCCCTGCCGACCTCTTTCGCATCGACGATCTTGTCCTTGAAGGTGAAGGCGGTATTGCGCGCGATCACGAAACTGTCGCGGATCCGCGACAGGTCTGTGGTCAGGTTGTCCGTGATCGCCATCGGCGAAATAGTCCTGGCTCGGATCGCCGGAGAGGTTTTTGAAGGGCAGCACAACGATGGAGAGATGCGCGGCCTCTGCGGGTGCGCCAGCATTCGCGGCGACAGGCGTGGGCGCCGTTATCGCGAGCGGCGGTGTGTGGCTGGCGGCGAGGAGATACCAGACGCTCGCCGCGGCCAATATGGCTAAACGCCCCGAGCCCGAGCGCGCTAGCGAAGAACGCTTTCTCGGTTGGGCGGGCTTCGCCTGCGCCGGCTTGCCGACTTCGAGCGAATAAACCCTGACGGGGTCCGCGATGTTCTTGAGTTGGGTCGGGCCGAGGTCGGTCACGGCAAGATCGAGCCGCGCCTTCACCTGGCGATAGGCGTCCTCGGAGAGGCAGATCGCGCCTGGCGCGGCGATGCCCTCGAGCCGCGCCGCGATATTGACGCCGTCGCCCATCAGATCGCCGTCGGCCTCTTCGACCACGTCGCCGAGATGAATGCCGACGCGGAATTCGATGCGGCGCTCTTGCGGCAGGCCGGCGTTGCGCTCGACGAGGCCGTTCTGCACTTCAATTGCGCAGCGCACCGCGTCGACCACGCTGCGGAACTCGATGAGGCTACCGTCGCCGGTGCGCTTGACGATGCGCCCATGGTGCACGGCGATGGTCGGATCGATGAGGTCGCTGCGCAGCGCCCTGAGCCGCGCCAGCGTGCGGTCCTCGTCGGCGCCCGCGAGCCGGCTGTAGCCGACCACGTCCGCGACCAGGATCGCCGCAATTTTCCGGGTCTCGCTCACTCCTCCGGCAGCCCCGCCTTGCGCAGGCCTTCGAACACAGGCGGCAGATTCGGCGTATGCGCGATCATCCATTTGACGGTGAGTTTGGGATTGAGGCGGCGGGCTTCCGCCAAGGCGGTCTTCGCCTCGTCCATCTTGTCTTCGAGCGCATAGGCGGCAGCCAAATTCGTGTACGCGAAGAAAGGGCGATAACCAGGTCGGTCGCGTTGTGGTATTCGTCGATAGCGGCGTCAAAATGCCCGAGGCCAAGTTCCGCATCGCCCAACTCGACACGGAACAGACCGATTATCGGATCGCGCGGACTTAACCGCATCGCTTGTTGCGCATCGGACTTCGCTTGTTCGAACTGGCCGAGAGAAGATTTCGCGGTGCTTCGCGCTCCATACAGCGAGGCATAATTCGGATTGATGGCGAGACCGGCGTCGGCAGTGCGGAGAGACTCATCAAAGCGGCGCGACAAGACCAGGTAAGCGCTCTTCGCCCGATACGCCCGCATGGTATCGGGAGCGAGTGCGATGGCCCGGTCGGCCTGACCGATCACTTTGGCATCATAATCGGTTTCGGGGTTGGGCGAAGTAAAAATACTCAAGCAAATAGCACTGCGCTTCGCCCGCCAGCGCATCGGCGTCGTTCGGGTCGATCTTGAGCGCCTGTTCGAACAAGGCCAGCGCCGCATTGTTTTTGTCCTTCGTGGGCTTCGACTCGTTCTGCCAATGCAAGGCCCAGCCGCGCATGTTAAGATCGATGACGTCGGGATTTTTGGAGTGGGCGCCCTTTTCCGCTTCCGCCTTGACCAGTTCGATACCCAAGCATTGGCCAATCGCCCCACCACCTGATCTTGCAGCTTGAACAGGTCGGCCACGTCCTCCTCGAAGCGGTCGGCCCAGAGATGCGCGCCCGATTCGGCGTCGATGAGCTGGGCGTTGACGCGCACCCGGTTCTGGTCGCGCTGCACCGAGCCTTCGAGCACATAGCGAACGCCGAGCTCCTTGCCGATCTCCTTGGCGTCGATGGTCTTGCCCTTGTAGGTGAAGGCTGTGTTGCGGGCGATCACGAAGCTGTTGCGGATGCGCGACAGGTCGGTGGTGAGGTTCTCGGTGATGCCGTCGGCGAAATAATCCTGGCTCGGATCGCCGGAGAGGTTGGCGAAGGGCAGGACGACGATGGAAAGATGCGCGGCCTCGGCCGGTGCGTTCGACGCGATGGCGCGGCGCGGTTTCCGGCAAGGAGGTACCACGCGCCGGCCGCGATCAGAACGAGCAACGCCGCGATCCCTAGGGCGAGCGGAGCGCGAGCGTTGAACGCCTTTTCGGCTCCAGCGGCTTCTCCAGGGATTTCGCCTCGGTCGCAGGCTTTGCCTGCGACGGTTTGCCGACTTCGAGCGAATAGACCCTGACCGGATCGGCGATGTTCTTGAGTTGGATCGGGCCGAGATCGCTGACCGCCAGATCAAGCCGCCCCTTCACCTGACGGTAGGCGTCCTCGGAAAGACAGATCGCGCCCGGCTCGCGATCCCCTCCAACCGCGCGGCGATGTTGACGCCGTCGCCCATCAGATCGCCGTCGCTCTCCTCGACGACGTCGCCGAGATGAATGCCGACGCGGAACTCGATGCGGCGCTCGGGCGGCAGGCCCGCATTGCGCTCGATGATGCCGTTCTGCACTTCGATCGCGCAGCGCACGGCGTCGACCACGCTGCGGAATTCGATGAGGCTGCCGTCGCCGGTGCGCTTGACGATGCGGCCGTGATGCACGTCGATGGCGGGATCGATCAGATCGCTGCGCAGCCCCGGAGCCGCGACAGCGTGCGATCCTCGTCCGCGCCCGCGAGCCGGCTGTAGCCGACGATATCCGCGACCAGGATCGCCGCGATTTTCCGGGTTCCCGCCATGGTGGGCCCTCAGGCGGCGTGCAGAATAGCACAAGAAAGCCTTGAGCTGCGCGTCTTCCTATCGGAAGCGTTCAGTCGGCGGTGGGCAGCCGGCGCATCACGAACTCGATCTCGTCGTCGGCGAGCTCCCGCCACGAATTCGATCTCGGTCATGTAGGCCGCCTTCGGAAAGCGCTCGAAGAATTCCCGCGCCTTCGCCCGCGCTTCCGTCCGCGGCAGGCGAAAGGTCTCCCGCCGCCAGGCGCCCTCTGCGGCGGCGGCCCGCCGCTCGCGACGATGCGCGACGCGCGCCGCCACATCGACCGGCTTCTTGGTCTGGATCGCCATCGCGGCCCCTCTTCGAGGAGGTTAGCGCAATTTCGGGCCCAAGGGGAGTCAGGAATCATGGCGACGCAACGGCAGGGTTACTCAATTTCTGTGCAAGCGCGCGGGGCAGGCGGCCATCGATGAAGGCGAGGCCGAGGGCGATCAGCGCGAAGCCGAGGAACTGCCGGCCCGCGAGCCGCTCATGCAGGAAGAACGCGCCGAGCACGACCGAGGTGGCCGGGACCAGCAAGGTCACGAGCAGCACGTTGGTCGCCCCCGCGCCGGCAAGGATGCGGAAATAGACGACATAGGCGAGCGCGGTCGAAAAGGCGGCGATCGCCAGCACCGCCGCGATCGTCGCCGCGCTCGGCGCCGGCAGCGTCCACGGCCGGTCGACGATAAGCGCGAGCGGCGCGAGATAGAGGGTCGCGGCGGTCACTTGACCCGTAGCGACGTCGACCGGCCTCAGCCCGAGCGCCCGCACGCGACGGGCGAAAATGGCCGAGAGCGCATAAGCGAGCGCCGCGGCAAGCACGGCGAGCTCCGCCCAGAGGTTGGCGTCCGCGCCGGTCAGGAGATCCGGGCCGATGAGCCATGCCACGCCCGCGAGCCCCGCGATCGTTCCAAAAAGCTTGAGGCCGCTGAGCTTCTCCTCCGCTGTGAGCACATGCGCGGCGAGGACGGTGAAGAGCGGCGTCGCCGCGTTGAGGATCGAGGCAAGCCCGCTCGGCAAATGGGTCTGGCCCCAGGCGATCAGCGCGAAGGGCAGGGCGCAGTTGCCGAAGCCGAGCACCGCCACAACGGCAACCGCCTTTGCGCTTCGAGGAATGGCGACGCCAAGAAACGGCGCGCTCGCCCAAAGCAGCGCCGCCGCAAGGCCGACGCGGAGCGTGACCAGCGTCAAGGGCGGCAGCTCCTTGACCGCGACGCCGACTAGAAAGAACGATCCGCCCCACAGCAGCGAGAGCAGAGCGAGAAGTCCCCATTCGCGCGCAGTCATCGCGCGTTGCGGCGCAGCCATGGCCGGCCTCCAAAAGTTGGCGTTGAGCGCCGGCCTATCATCGCGCTCCGCCCAAGTCCGCCCGATTGCTGCGGCTCGCGCTCATTAACTTTATGGAGCGAACGCTATCGGCCTGACTGGACAAACTCTTTGCGATAATCGGAATTCACGGTACGATCGGAAAAGTCTCGTCATGGCCGTCCCC
>CAVRMF010000026.1:0-111757 GCA_963721905.1 uncultured Alphaproteobacteria bacterium | reverse complement strand
GGCTCTCATACGCCCAACGGCCTCGCCGCGATGTTCATTGCGACCGGCCAGGACGTCGCCGACATCTCCGAATCCCAGGCCGCGGTGGCCTATTCCCAGCTCTTGGAGAACGGCGACTACTATTGGTCGGTGACGCTGACCTCCCTCATTGTCGGCACCGTCGGCGGCGGAACCGCCCTCGCGACGCAGCGGGAGTGCCTCGACATGCTCGGCTGCCATGGCCCCGGGAAGGCCGACAAGTTCGCCGAGATTTGCGCAGGTGTGGCGCTCGCCGGGGAAACGTCGCTCGCGAGCGCGGTGCTGAGCGGCGACTGGGTTTCGAGCCACGAACGGCTGGGACGTCACCACGGCTAAGTAGAGCGCGGCTTAACGGCGCGTACAGCTTCGCCCCATCCTGCGCGGCGTCCAGAGCCTCTTTGATGGCGTCTCAGCTCCTCGCCTTCGGTCGGCGTCAGCCCCTCAATCCGAAGCCGACCGACGTCGGTCCGCTCGTCTCCAGCTTCAAAGACCTCTTGCGGCGGACATTGGGTGAAGCGATCGAGCTCAGGATCGAGATCGTGGGATCCGCGCATCGCCTCGCCGCGGGCGCCGGAAAGCCCCTTGTTGACATGGAGCGTCATGCGCCGATGCTTCGTCGCCGAAAAGAGCGCATCCGCGAGGCGTTTGCGCTGATCGGCTTCGAGGAGCGAAGCTGGCAGCCACGCGGATTGGTAGGCGTACAGGATCTGACCTGCCTCTAACAGGTCGCCGGTCCAGAAAATATCATCCGCGGGCGCTCCTTCGCGACCGTCGACGATCACGCGGCCGGGGTTTGGCGGAGCGCAACAGGGTCCCAAAAGCGCCGAGCCGGCACGACGAGAACTGTCGGCGGCTCAATGACGAAATCTTGCGGCGCCTCCGACGCCCTATCGAAGAAGGGCGCCAGACAGCCTCCGCCTCTTGCTGATCGAGGCCCTGGAACGGCATTCGACTCGTGAGGACGCGGCCCGGCCGAAAGCCGATGTGTTCGCCCCAATGCGGAGTGAAGAGCGCTTGCTGGTAGAATTCTACGATCTTTTCGATGAGGCGGTGGTAGGCATCGTCCGACGTCGCTGTCAGGGCCGCGGAAACCCAGCCTGCGCTGCGACAGCCAAGCGAAGGCCCAGTGAGCGTCGGCGCGATCGTCGATGGGCGACAACGCGTCTTCGCCGGTCATGCCAATTATATTGGGATGGTCACCGTCGATCTGCCGCCAGTGCAGATTCAATTGACCGTCCGCGACCCACAGAACGTTAGAAGTCCAATGGTCGGGCGCTGTGAATCTTCGACAGAACTGCCCAGGCGTTCAAGGCAATGCCGCAAATTTGTAACGATCCGCGTATGCGCCTCTAGTCGCCTTTTACCAGAATTGAACCCGACGCAATTCGTCCTCGGTCATATTGAGAAAATCGACCGGCGAGCATATTGAATCCGATGCCGAGTTCAATCGCCTTGTCGATTATCCCCCAGGTCCCACAAGACCCACGCAAGCCCTCGCCGCCTACCCGCTAATCGACACGCCTGCCTGCGCGCCCTCGCGCCCGCGTCGGCTACGCTGGCGGCCGTGCGGCGATTTGCCGTCGGGCGAAGGCGACGATCCTGCGAAGGTAGCCTTGAACGAACCGCCGACGCCAGCCATAACGATGGCGAAGTCTGGGGCCGTCGGCGATGTATGGGCTCAAGTGTGGGCTAGACTCGACCTGCCTTCTGCTAACGAAGCAGTAACGATGGTTTAACGGCTAAACTGGAGGAGCCTGTGTCCGACAAGATTTATGACGTTCCGGCCGATTGGGCGAAGCGCGCCTGGGTGAACGAGACAAAATACGAGCAGATGTACGAGCGCTCGGTCAACGACCCGGGAGGGTTCTGGGCCGAGCACGGCAAGCGCATCGACTGGTTCACTCCCTACACCAAGGTCAAGAACACCTCGTTCGACGCCCATGACGTTTCGATCAAATGGTTCGAGGACGGCGTGACCAACGTCGCCCACAATTGCATCGACCGCCATCTGCCCAAGCGCGCCAACCAGACCGCGATCATCTGGGAGGGCGACGATCCGTCAAAATCCAAGCACATCACCTACGCCGAACTCGCCGCCCAGGTCGGCCATTTCGCCAATGTTCTGAAAGGCCACGGGGTCAAGAAGGGGGACCGGGTCACCATCTATCTGCCGATGATTCCCGAGACGGCCTATGCGATGCTCGCCTGCGCGCGTATCGGGGCGATTCATTCGGTCGTGTTCGGCGGCTTCTCCGCCGAAGCGCTCGCAGGCCGCATCGCGGACGCCAAGTCTGAAGTCGTCATAACCGCGGACGAAGGCCTGCGCGGCGGGCGCAAAGTGCCGCTGAAGGCCAACGTCGACGTCGCAATCGAAAAAGCGGGCGGCGTCAAGACCGTGATCGTCTTCAAGCGCACGGGTGGCGACGTCGGTTGGCAAGATGGGCGCGACGTGTGGCTGCACGAAGCTGTCAAGGCGGTGACGGCGCATTGTCCGCCCGAGCCGATGAACGCGGAGGATCCGCTGTTCATCCTCTACACCTCAGGTTCGACCGGCGCTCCGAAGGGCGTCGTCCACACCACGGGCGGCTATCTCGTCTTTACCGCGATGACCCACCAATATGTTTTCGACTATCATGAGGGCGACATCTATTGGTGCACCGCCGACGTCGGCTGGGTGACCGGGCACAGCTACATCGTCTACGGCCCGCTCGCCAACGGAGCGACGACGCTGATGTTCGAGGGAATACCAAACTACCCGTCGATGAGCCGCTTCTGGGAAGTCGTCGACAAGCACAAAGTCAACATTATCTACACCGCCCCGACCGCGATCCGCTCGCTGATGGGCGCTGGCGAGGAGCCCGTGAAGAAGACAAGCCGAGCGTCTCTGCGCCTGCTGGGTACGGTCGGCGAGCCGATCAATCCTGAAGCCTGGGAGTGGTATCACAGGGTCGTCGGAGAGGGTCGTTGTCCAATTGTCGACACCTGGTGGCAGACCGAAACAGGCGGGATTCTCATCACGCCCTTGCCCGGAGCCACCAAGCTCAAGCCCGGTTCGGCGACCCGGCCTTTCTTCGGCGTCATCCCGGAGATCGTCGACGCAGCAGGCGACGTTCAGAAGGGCGCCTGCGAGGGCAATCTGGTCATCGCCGATTCGTGGCCGGGACAATCGCGGACCGTCTTCGGCGACCACGTGCGCTTCGTGAACACGTATTTCGCCGCCTATCCGGGCAAATACTTCACTGGGGACGGCGCCCGGCGCGATGCGGACGGCTACTACTGGATAACCGGGCGCGTCGACGACGTCATCAACGTGTCCGGTCATCGGATGGGAACGGCGGAGGTCGAGAGCGCGCTTGTCGCCCACCCGAAAGTGTCTGAGGCCGCGGTCGTCGGCTATCCGCACGATATCAAAGGCCAGGGCATCTACGCTTACGTGACTGTAATGGCAGGGGTGGAGCCGACCGATGAACTGCGAAAGGAGCTTGTCGCCTGGGTGCGCAAGGAAATCGGGCCGATCGCCTCGCCCGACCTGATCCAGTTCGCACCCGGCCTGCCCAAGACGCGTTCGGGCAAGATTATGCGCCGCATCCTGCGCAAGATCGCGGAAAACGAGTACGGCTCGCTCGGCGACACCTCGACGCTCGCCGATCCGGCTGTCGTCGGCGAACTGATCGATAACCGTCAGAACCGAGGCAAGACCTAAACGTCGGGGATTCTATCCGGAAGGTGATGATTAGGGCTACGAAGGAAGGGGTGTCCGACGTAACGTTAAGACGCAATCGACAGTTCCTGAGCCGAACTCGATCTTGGTCGCAAGAATGACCGCCTGCGTCCGGCTTTCGACGCCGAGTTTTTGCAGGATCGCGGACACATGAGCCTTCACGGTCGCTTCTGATACGCTGAGTTCGTAAGCGATCTGCTTGTTTAGCAGGCCCTGCGACAGCATCATCAGCACCCGGATCTGTTGTGGAGTCAGCGAAGCCAGCCGTCGCGCCAACGCGCTCGATTCCTTGTTGGGCTGCGCGTTCGGATCGAAGTCGGCGGGCGTCCATCGTCCGCCGTCCAGTACCTGCACGATCGCCTCGCGCATCGTTTCGAGCGCCGTGGATTTCGGGATGAAGCCCGCCGCCCCGAATTCGAGGCAGTGGCGGATCACCGCGCGATCCTCGTTGCCGGAAACGACGATGACGGGGGTCGAGGGGCGCTCGGACCGCAGGAACAAAAGTCCGGAAAAGCCACGCACGCCTGGCATGGTCAGATCAAGCAGCACGAGGTCGGTTTCAGGCGAGCTCTCGAGCGCGGAGGCCATACTGTCGAAGTCGTGCGCCACCGCAATCTCGGCCCCTGGAGTCGCCGCGAGGACTGCCTCTCTCAGGCCGCCAACGACCAGCGGGTGATCGTCGGCAATCAGGACGCGCACCTTCTCGAACTCACTCATCGTATCCTCCGCGGCCACGCGGGTTCGCGCGACAATCGCCCAGCCGATCATTAATGTCACGTCTCGTCACAGAGAAGGCAGCAATCTTCAATCTCTCGCGTCTGCGTCTGGCAGCCGCCCGTTTTGGCGGAGAGCCTCGGCGAGAGCGATTGCAGCCGCCACCCCGACGTTCAGCGATCGGAGCGGCGGACGGATCGGTATGCGCACGCGCGCGTCCGCCGCCGCGCGTACGGTTTTTGGCACGCCGGCCAATTCACGGCCCACCAGAATGACGTCGCCCAGCGCGAAGGCGAAATCCCACAAATTGATCTCGCCGCTTGTTGTGAGGAGCACGAGGCGGCGCTGGGCCGCGATACGCCACGCCTCGAATTTCGCCCAGGAATCATGGCTGGCGATCCGGACGCCGCTCAGATAGTCCATCCCGGCGCGCCGGAACCGGCTGTCGGCCATGCGGAAGCCGGCAGGCTCGATGACCGCCGCCTCTACGCCGAGACATGCGCAGGTGCGCATGATGGCGCCCGCGTTCTGGGCGATGTCCGGCTCGTATAGGGCCAGCAGATACGGCGTGGCGGGGTCGCTCATGGCTCGCAGCATTTAGCCGTCTGCCCGGTCAAGCGAAAGCGAGAACACGGCCGAGGGCTGAGCGCTACGACATTTCCGGCTATGGACAACCAAAAGGATCGATGCGAAAAGCCGGCTCGAATGTCGACCGGCGCCAGCGCGGGCCACGCGTTCGACGCCGGTTGCGCCCGGCGACATGATCGGTAGGCCAATCATCAGCGAAAGGCCGCAACTGGATGCGCGACGTGTCCCGAACGGCGCGCGTCACTGAACTGTCTGGGGGATTGAATTGGCCAGCGCAACGACGATCGAAGCACCAAATCGCAGAGACTTCCTGTTTACTCACCGCAAGCGTAGTGGAGCCGTGGGAGTCGCATCGGTCGCTTGGGCGCATCCGTCAGGGACCGGCCCCTCAATCTCGCTGTCCCGGTATATGCGTTCCTCACCGACACGAAGGTGAAGATCGGCTGACGCCAGTCCGTTGAGCGCCTCGTTTCGTTTTCGGTTCAGTTCGGTCAACGCTATCCAGAGAACCATGCCATGAGCGGTCCCTCGACCTACGTTCCCAAGAGCGCAATCGGACGCTGGTTCGAATCACGGTTACCCTTGATGGGCCTCGTCCATTCCTCGTTCGTGGCCTATCCGGTGCCGCGCAACGTCAACTACATGTGGACGTTCGGCGCGATCCTCTCTTTTATGCTGGTCGCCCAGATCGTCACCGGCGTCGTGCTCGCGATGCACTACGTGCCTTCGGCGACGGAGGCTTTCGATTCGATCAACCACATCATGCGGGATGTAAACTACGGTTGGCTGGTCCGCTATATGCACACGAACGGGGCGACGTTGTTTTTTCTCGCTTGCTACATCCATATGTTTCGCGGCATCTATTACGGCTCGTTCAAGGCTCCCCGCGAACTTCTTTGGATCATCGGCGTGGTGATCTACTTCCTCATGGCCGCGACGGCTTTTCTTGGGTACGTCCTGCCCTGGGGCTCGATGAGCTTCGCTGGCGCGACGGTTATCACCAACCTCCTCTCGGCGATTCCCTTGGTGGGAACCGCGATAACACATTGGCTCTGGGGCGGTTACGCGGTCGGCGATCCGACGCTCAATCGCTTTTTCTCGCTGCACTATCTCCTCTCCTTCATCATTATCGGCGCCGTGGGCCTGCACGTTTGGGCGCTTCACGTGACCGGTCAAAACAATCCCGACGGCGTCGAGGTCAAGAACGCCGAGCGCGACACCATGGCGTTCACGCCCTATGCCACAATCAAGGACGTCTTCGCGCTTTCGGTTTGGCTCATCATTTACGCCTGGCTGATTTTTTACATCCCCAATTACGTCCTGGACGCCGACAACTCGAACATCGCCAATCCCCTCGCGACGCCCGCGCATGTCGTGCCGGAATGGTATCTGCTGCCGTTCTATGCGATCCTGCGCGCCATCCCGAACAAGCTCATGGGCGTGATTGCGCTGTTTGCATCGATCGCCGTTCTCGCGTTCCTGCCGTGGCTTGACCGCTCGCCGGTCAAGTCGGCCAAATACCGTCCAACCTATCGCTTCTTCTTCTGGGTGTTTGCCGCAATCTGCATCGGGCTCGGCTGGCTTGGCTCCCAAGAGCCGACCGAGGGCCTGACGCTGATCGCCCGTTTCCTCACCGTGGGATATTTCGGCTTCTTCCTCGTTATCATGCCGTTGCTCAGCTTCACCGAGAAGACAAAGCCCATTCCGGCTTCGATCGCGGACGCCGTGCTTTCCAAGAAGCCGGACGCCGCCGCGGCAGCCCAGGCTTGACGGCGACCGATCCCAGGGGAAGACACCGATGATCCGCTTCACATCCGCCGCCCTTGCCTCGGCAGCGCTTGCCCTCTCTCTCGGCGGCCTCGCCCTTGCGCAGGAGGAGGCGGAGCAGCCCAAGCCGCCGCGCCAGGAATGGAGTTTCGCCGGCATGTTCGGCACGTATGATCAGGCGCAGCTGCAGCGCGGCTTTCAGGTCTACCGGGAGGTATGCAGCAACTGCCACGCGCTCAGCATTCCATTCCGCGCGCTCGCCGATCCGGATGGCCCAGGATATACCGAGGATCAGGTGAAGACGCTCGCGGCGAGCTACCAGGTCACCAACGCCGAGCCCAACGACAAGGGCGAGATCTTCAAGCGACCTGGGACGCTGGCGGATCTCATCCCGCGCCCCGAAGCCTATCCCAACGATCAGGCTGCGGCGGCGGTCCTCGGCAAGGCGCCGCCTGACATGAACCTCCTCGCCAAGGCGCGCAAGTACGAGCGAGGATTCCCATGGTTCGTCTTCGACGCGTTGCCCGGGCTCGAGTACCAGGAAGTGGGCTCCGACTACATCAACGCGATCCTCAACGGCTACACCAAGCCAGACGATTTGCAGTGGAATCTCTACTATCCTGGCCACAAGATCGCGATGCCGCAGCCGATCACGGACGGCGCGGTCAAATATACCGACGGCACCGCTCCGACCCTCAAGAACTATTCCAAGGACATCACGGCGTTCCTGACCTGGGCCGCCGAGCCGAATCTCCCCGAGCGGAAAAAGATCGGTCTTCGGGTGATGCTCTTTCTGTTCGTGCTCGCGGGCCTGCTCTATTTCACCAAGAAGCGGGTCTGGGAAGCGATCCACTGACGGAGTAAAGCGGATCATCCTCGTTGACGCCCGCGGTCTCCGCGGGCGTTCGCGCTTCCAGGCGGTTGATACCGCGGCGGCGCCGGTCGATAGTGCGGACGAAATGAGTAGGGGACACGAATGGCGAAGGCGATAGTCGGGGTGATCGGCGGCTCGGGCGTCTACCACCTTCCCGGTCTGACCGATGTGCGCGAAGAGACGGTTTCCACTCCATGGGGCGACCCCTCCGATACGTTGCGCTTTGGCCGGGTCGGCGCGACAGCGGCAGTTTTCCTCGCCCGGCACGGCCGCGGCCACCGCTTCTCGCCCTCCACCATCAACTATCGCGCCAATATCGACGCACTGAAGCGCGTGGGCGTAACTGACATCATCGCGCTTTCGGCCTGTGGCTCGTTTCATCGCGAGCTCTATCCTGGCATGTTCGTGATGATCGATCAGTTCGAGGACCGGACCTACCTGCGTCAGTCTAGCTTTTTCGGCACGGGATGCGTCGCCCACGTCTCGATGGCGCACCCGATCGCGCCGCTGCTGCGCCGGCGCCTTCTCGCCGCCGCGGAGGCGGAGCGCATTCCGTGCCGGGACGGGGGCACGTATGTGTGTATAGAGGGGCCGCAATTCTCGTCGCTCGCCGAGTCGCTCGGCTACCAGTCGCGCGGCGCAGACGTGATCGGCATGACCGGCGCGACCGAGGCGAAACTGGCCCGCGAGGCGGAAATCTCCTACGCGACCGTCGCCATGGTGACCGACTACGATTGCTGGCATGAGGAGCACGACGCGGTCGACGTCGCCGCGGTCGTCAAAGTGATGGCCGACAACGCCGACAAGGCGAGCGCGCTGGTCGCCCGCACTCTCCGCGACTTTCCCGCCGTGCACGAAGCCTGTCCGGCCGGCTCGGATCGTTCGCTCGAGTACGCCATCATCACCCATGCTGGAGACCGCGATCCGGAGCTGGTGAAGAAGCTCGACGCGGTCGCCGGACGCGTGCTCCGCGCCGCGTGAACGGCTTGCGCGACCTCGCCAGTTCACCCTAAATGGCGCGGTCCGAGCTTCGCTCGATCATTGCTGACCGCCGGGGATCGATGATCAAAAACGCAATCGAGCGCTTCCTGTTCGCGAGCCGGTTCCTTTTGACCCCGCTCTATCTCGCGCTCGCGATCAGCCTCGTCGCTTTGCTCGGCAAAGCGGGAATGCACCTCTACCAACTCCTGATCCAGCTTCCGACCCTCAATGACGAAGGGGTGCTCCTCACCGAGTTGGCGATTGTCGATCTGACGCTGACGGCTTCGCTCGTTGTGATTGTCTTCCTGTCCGGCTACACCAACTTCGTCGCTCCGGTCGTCATGAGCGAAGGCGACGGGCGACCCCACTGGATCGCCGAAATCGATTTCAGCGAACTGAAACTAAAGCTAATGGCTTCGATCGTCGCGATTTCCGGGATCAAGCTGCTTGAAGGCTTCATGGACATTTCGCATGAAAACGACCGCGAGCTCTGGTGGCTGGCAGGCATTCATCTGACCTTCGTCGTGTCGACCTTGCTTCTCGCGATTGCCGATCGCGTCAGCCACCGGCCTCGTCCGACCGGAGGCGACGCCGAGGGCATCTGACGCTACTTCTCCAGAACGACTGTTCGGCACTCGGGGGGCAGCTGCGCCATCGTGATCGGCGGCGTCGGCGGCCCCGGGCGTGGATGCAGCGCCTCGTCGGTGAACCACCAGGCGAGCGACTTGTCGCACCCGTCGCCGGGCGGCAGGGGGTCCTGGGGCTCGCAGGTCGTCTCGCCCGCCGGGCACTTGATGCGGATATGGAAGTGATAGTTGTGCCCCCAGTAGGCGCGCACCCTGTTCATCCAGGGCTCGCCCCTGTGGGTCTCGCAGAGCGCCTTCTTGATCGCGGCGTTGACGAAGATGCGGTCGACCTCCGGCTCCTCGGCGGCCGCCTTGATGACCCCGGCCTGAGCCTCCGACCAATGCGCACGGTCGACCGAAAGCCCGTCCTCCGTCACCATGTCGACCGCCGACATCTCCTCACGCTCCTCGCGGCTCAGCGTATGATCGGGCATCGGCGTCAGCCAGACGTCGGCATCGAGGCCGACCTGGTGGGAGGCGTGCCCGGTCATCATCGGGCCGCCGCGCGGCTGGGAGATGTCGCCGACCAGAATGCCGTTCCATACGCCTTCCGCCTTGGCCCTGCGCGAGAAGCGCTCGAGGAAGGCGATCATCGCCGGATTGCCCCACATCCGGTTGCGCGAGAGCCGCACCACCTGCCAGGACTCGCCGTCCACGGGCAGCGCCTTGGCGCCAGCGAGGCAGCCGCGCCAGTAGTAGCCGATCGAACGGGTCTTGGCCTCGATCGGAGTCAGCGCGCGGCCGAACACCTCCTTGGCGGGGAGCCTGGGGTCGGCGGGATTGGCGAGCGGAGGAAGCGGCTTGTCCTCGAGCGCCCCCTTGTCTTGCGCGAGAGCGGGCGCGGTGCAGGCTTGGGCGGCCAACGCCAGGACAAGGCCGATCAGGGACGCGCGCATGACCTCTCCGTCGGAACTATGAAGCGCCAGTCTAGAGCCGGAGCGCGTCAACACTTCGTTAACCAAGAGCGATTTGCCCCTGCGCCCGCGTCGATTTCGTGGCCGGCGCGGATCTTCATCAATTTGTAAGCCCGCTTTGCAAAAGGTCTTTCGAGACCGCTGACGGATTGTTAAGGATCGGGCGATGCGGGGTCCTTCTCTTCAGCGAACGCGATCGGCGGGTCTGGGGTTTGGCGCGGCGCTGATGCTGGCGAGCTGCGCCGCCCCGCCGCCTTCCGGGACGGGCCCCAAGCCGCAGGGGGGGATCACTGCGATCGACGGCGCAAATGTTGAACTCACCGCGTTCCAGAATTCGGCCTTCCCCTATCACGGCCTCATTCCGAACTACCAGGAGACCGGCAAGACCCGGCCCTTCCTCGACGTCGACGACAACGGCCGCCTCGGGCATTCGAGCCCACGCGGCGGGCTTCTGTGGGAGGACCAGACCTATAACGACCGCACCGTGCTGCTCGCGGCGCCCCAGTCCTTCGACCCCGGCCAGCCGGGGGTCATCATCGTCTTCTTCCACGGCAACCAGGCGACGCTGAGCCGCGATGTGATCGCCCGCCAGCAGATCGTGCGCCAGCTCGCCGATTCGGGGCTGAACGCCGTCCTGATCGCGCCGCAGCTCGCGGTCGACGCGCCCGATTCGAGCGCCGGGAAGTTCTGGTCGCCGGGCGGCTTCGCCGCCTTCCTCAACGAGGCCGAGGGCAAGCTCGGCGACTTCTACCCCAGCGCGCGCGGCGCCTTCCGGCGGATGCCGGTCATCATCGTCGCCTACAGCGGCGGCTATCTGCCGGCGGTCTATTCGCTGACCGTCGGGGGCGAAAACGGGCGGGTGCGCGGGGTCGTGCTGCTCGACGCGCTCTATGGCGAGCGCGACAAGTTTGTGAGCTGGGTCGAGGGGCCCGGACGCAACGCGTTCTTCGTGAGCGCCTATTCGACCTCCTCGCGCGAGGGCAACATGGCGATCGAGGCCGAGCTCCAGCAGGCGGGCCTCAAGACCGAAGACGCCTTGCCGGCGACGCTTTCGCCCGGCGGGGTCGCCTTCGTCGACGCCGGCATGGTCGACCACAACGACTTCGTCACCTCCGCCTGGGGCGGCGCCCCCTTGCGCGACATCTTCTCCCGCGTGCGGTAGATAAGCCCACCTAAAAAACTGTTAGAATATGTTTAACTTTGTTTGACTCTCCTGGAGTTTCGTGAAATTTCCTTTCGTCTGGGGGCTTGAATTGTCTTTTATTTCCTTGAATTCGCTCCTCCGAATCGGGACTTTTCAATGGGTTATGAGCGTTGAGCGCCGGGAATTTTTTCTTGCACCAAAAAGCAAAAAGACGCCCTCCGCCGCTTCGAAGGACGCGTGAGTTCCTGAGTTAGCGGTTCCGCCACCAGCGCTTGCATCTGACATATCAAAAACAGTGTAGTGCGTATTTGTATTTTTGGAAACAAGAATCTACGGCACTGCCCCTGCGGCGAATTCGTAGCGGAGTGTCGTCGAACTCGCCCACTCATCCGGACGCAAAAAGACCTCGCGTCCCGTCGCGTGGACGGGTCGCGAGGCCCGATCGGCTAAAGATCGGCCGTCGTCAGTCGACGGCTTCGGGGATTCTGACGCGCTTCGCGCCCTCACGCTCCAGCAGGGTCGGGATATAGGCGCCGACGCCCACCGGCAGGTCCTGCAGGGAGACGAACCGTCCGTCCGCCAGGCGCAGGCCGTCCCGATAGAGGCCGGTTTCGCGCTGGGCGAAGATCGTCTGGACTTCCGCCCCGATCGCCCAAGTCGCCTGCATGGCGACCGGAATGTCGGTCAGAACGACCTTGGTGTCGCATTGCACGCAAACCGGGATTCTCGGATCGCCCGGAGCTGCGAATCCGATCGAACCGCTCGGGAAGCGAGTCGTTACGTAGAGCTCGCCCTCACGTGCGGGCCGGGACCCGTACATTTCCAAGGAATAGTCGCACATGACACTCTCCTGTTGGTTGAGCGCCCGCCCAGCGTCCCCTCGGGGAAACGTCCTCTGGATTTCTTCGATAGTGTAAGAGGCTATTCGGGCTTTATTGAGAAAGCAAGGCTCAGAATCCTCCTGCCCACACATTTGTGAACGCGCGACACCGAGGCCCAGGCGCGGCGCCTGTTTTCTGAACGCAGGATGCTCGCGGCTTGTTCCGACCGCCCCTCAATGCAGCACATGCGCCTCAACGATTCGCGCCGGAGCGATGTCTCCGGGCCCGACCCGGCGCCAGGGCGCGCCGAACGATTCGACCCGGAAGCGCGCCGCCTCGATTCCCTCCGGCCAGCCGTCAAGGCCGGCCTTCCGCATGAGATGCCGCACGAATTCGCGGCCGTCTGGGAGCTCACGCCAAACGCTCGGCAGGAACAGCGCCCGCCGGCTGCCGGCGCCGAGAATGAGGCCGTCGCGGTCGGGCTCGAGCGCAGCTGCGGTCTCGGCCTCGCTCCTCGCCGGAACCGGCCGGGGATGGGAGAGAATCGACAAGTGGAGGCCGAGGCCATCGAGTTCGGATTCGGTCAGGGGCGGGAAGCGCGGATCGGAGAAGCCCGCCTGGACGGCGTTCGCCATCGCATCCTCGATCAGGGACCGGCGCGGCGCGGGCGAACCGATGCAACCCCTCAGCTTTCCGCCCTGGGTCAGCGTGACGAAGGTCGAGCGCGTAGAGGTCAACGCCGGGGACGCGCGTCCGTCGAGCGCGAGCGACGGCGCCTGGCCGCCGCGCCTGGCCGCGGCGGATAAGCCCGCCATGGCGGTCAGGAGGAGAAGCGCGCGGTCCGCCTCGGCGAGCCGGGCGGAGGCCGCATATTCGAGGGCGAAAGCGCCGTAGCCGACGACCCGCGACGCGTCCGCCCCGACGTCGGCCGAGGTCGCCAGATGGAGGCCGCTCGCGCGCATGCCCCGTTCCGCCGCGATGTCGAGCGCCCCGATGATGGGTAAGAATCCGCAGGCGCGCCTTCCGTCGAGCCCCGGGGCCTCGAGCATTTCGATGCGGCGCCCGGTGTCGGAATCGATCGCATCCGCGCTCGCGCGGTCGAGGAAATGCGACAGGTCGGACGAGATGGCGATGACTGTCTCCGGCCCGCCCCAGACAAGGCGAAGCGCCTCCGCTACCCGGCGCGGGTCGGCGTCGCCGACGAGGATCGGCAGGATCTCGAAGGGCGCCGGCAACATCGCCTGCAGCATCACCAGATGCATTTCGAGCGAGTGCTCGCCGGCGAAGGGCCGCGCGTCGATGGCGGCGGCCCTGGCTTCGGCGAGACGCAGGTGAAGGTCGCGCGCGACCGTCGCTTCGCCGAGCGGCGTCATCCAGGCCATGGCGGGATGGATCGCAAGCCCGCGAAAGGCGACCCGGTGCGCCGGGCCGACGATCACGACCCGGCGCGGCGGATCCGGACGTTTGGCCCACGGGCCGAAGGCGGTCGCGGCGACGGCTCCGGAATAGACGATGCCCGCATGCGGCGCGACGACCGCCTTGGGGGCGACGCCGCCGTCGGGCCGGGCATGGTCCCGCATCGTCCCGATAAGTTGGCGAAGGCGCTCCGCCTCGGCAGGATAAAAGAGGCCCGCGACCTGCGCGGGATGGACCTGATGAGCTTCGGTCTGATGGGCGCGGCTCGGCATTGAGGCCCCTTGTCGCTTTTGCCCCGAATGTAGGCCTGCTCGGGCTCCCGCGCCAGATCGTCGCATCGCCAGATCGTCGCATTGCAAACGCCGGCCGCAATCCCGACATGAGGGAACAACGCCAAGGAGCGGTCTCGCGGAAGCGGCCTTGCGGGAAATGGGCGACGACAGCATCAACGTCGGCTACTGGACGAAGCTCGAGGACGGGCGGATCGAATGCCGCCTCTGTCCGCGGTTCTGCCATATGCGCCCGGGCTACCGCGGCCTTTGTTTCGTCAGGCGCGCGCGCGAGGACGGGGAGGGGATGGAGCTGACCGGCTACGGACGCTCGACGGGCTTCTGCATCGATCCGATCGAGAAGAAGCCGCTGAACCACTTCCTGCCCGGCTCCTCGGTCCTCTCGTTCGGCACGGCGGGCTGCAACCTCGCCTGCTCCTTTTGCCAGAACCACGACATTTCCAAGAGCCGCGAAGTCGCGCGCCTGAGTTCCTATGCGATGCCGGAAACGATCGCCCGCGCCGCGGAGCGGCTGGGCTGCGCCAGCGTCGCCTACACCTACAACGACCCGGTCATCTTCATGGAATACGCCCTCGACACGGCCGACGTCTGCCGCGCGAGGGGCGTCAAGAACGTCGCCGTCACCGCCGGCTTTGTCTGCGATGAGCCGCGGAAGCGTCTCTTTGCCGGCATGGACGCGGCGAATGTCGATCTCAAGGCCTTCACCGAGCGGTTCTACGAGAAGCGCTGCGCCGGCTCGCTTAAGCCGGTGCTCGACACGCTCAAATATCTGATCAACGAGACGAACGTGTGGATTGAGATCACCACGCTCCTGATCCCCGGCGAGAACGACAGCGAGGAGGAGATCGAGGCGCTGACGTCGTGGGTTGCGCGCGAGCTCAGGCGAGACGTTCCGCTGCACTTCACCGCCTTCCATCCCGACTATCGTATGCTCGACACCGCTCCGACGCCGTCGGCGACGCTGCAGAAGGCGCGCTGCATCGGGCTGCGCAACGGCCTCCATCACGTCTACGTCGGCAACGTCCAGGATCCGGCGCGCCAGGCGACCCTCTGCCCGACCTGCGGCCTGCGCTGCATCGGCCGCGACGGCTACAGGATCACGACCTACGAGCTCGACGCGGAGGGCGCCTGCAAGGGCTGCGGAACGCCGATGGCCGGCGTGTTCGCCAAGAAGCCCGGCTCATGGGGCCCGCGCCGCCAGCCGGTCGAGATCGAGCGCTACGCGGCGTGAGGGCGGCGTCTCCGGGAGCCCTTACTTGTTCAAGGACGCCAGCATCTGGTCGAAGGCCCCGGAGGGCACGCGAAAAATCCCGGTGAAGGGATGGCTGAGTTCGAGGATCAGGAACAATGCGCTGCCAACCGCGAATGCGCCGAAGCCCATGGCCGCGAGGGTGGTGCCGTTGAGGCGGGAGAGCAGGCCGAATCCGCAGAAGAGGATCAGCGCCCACGACACCACAATAACGACCAGAGGCCAGGAGATCGCACTGGCCAATTGCATTGAGATGAGCAGGCGGGTCTGTTCGATCGCGCTCGTGTCGCCGGCCGCGGCGGCGGCGAACTGCCGTTGAGCCGGCGTTTTCGGATCGAGCGACGCGACATATTCGTCCATTTCCCGCAAATGCTGGATCGGCGCCGAGACGGAAAAGTCCGGCGTGGCATTGTTGCCCGAGCTGTCGCCCCACACCATGTTGCGCACGACCTGGAGCGTCTGTTTGAACTGCGCTCGGGCCGGCGCCGTCTCGGGCCCGAATTCGGCGAGCGCCAGGTCCAGCTGAACCGACTTGGCAGCCATGGTCTCCATTTCCGATTTCTGTGTCGCATAAAATCCGTAGGCCGAGCCGATCAACGTGCCGAGCACGAGCGCGAGCAGGAGCGAGACCAGCCCGACGATCGCTCCAATCATGTCACGCGCGCGTTCGACGGAATGCGTTTCAGGCAGGAGCTTCTGCAGAAACAAGCCAGCGACGCCAAAGACGAAGGCCAGCACGGCGACCCCAACGCCAATCCAAACTGTCGCCATTGACGCTCCGCTATTGTTGGATGCTCGCCAGGCGGCCCCTGCGAGGTCCGGCCCGCCTGATTCCTTGGTGATTCGCAGCCCCGAACCATGGGACATCGAGGCGCGCAAACCAAGCGTGGCTTCCAAGCCGGCGGTCGGCCGCCGCCGGTTTGGCGCGCAGTTGGCCCAAGGCCCCGAGCCACCTATCGAGACGACAGATCATGACGAACTTACCGTCGCCGATTGTCTGGATAACGCCCGGCAATCGGCCTATCCTGGCCATGCGCGGATTTGGCGGTCGCCGCCCGCGCGCTTCAGGAGGCGATCGGCATGGACGACATCGAGCACGCGATCCGCAGGCGGGCCTTTGAACTTTGGGAGCAGGCGGGCTGCCCTGAGGGGCGCAGCGACGAATTCTGGCACGCCGCCCGCGCGGAGCTCAAAAGCGAGGGGACGGAGACGCCAGTCGAAGAACTCGGTCCCCCGATCGAGGAGCCGCCGGGGATCGCTTTCCAGCACGGAATCCCGGTCGGGATGCCCGGAGAGCGCATTGTCGAGCAGGGCGTGATCGACGACCGGCTGGAAAACCTGCTGAACCCAATCCCGCACAGAAAACGGGACGATTGAGCGCGGCGCTTCGCGAGGGCTGGCGCTGTCGCGCCGAAGCGCGGCCCGTCGCCGAGCCGCGCCCGTCGCCGATGAAGCCTACTTGCCCATCATCGACCTGGCGTTGTCGGCGGTGATCGCCGTCGACGGCGAGGCGACAGTCGTCGCCCTTTCGCCCGGACCGGCATTGAGCAAAAGCGGCCTTGCAAGAGTTGTTCGCGACGTCGTGGAGGTTTCTACGCGTCTGGGCGCGCGGGAGAAATATCCATTCTCTCCGGAGCTCGCATCGCGTTCTTGGCCAATCGCTCCGATGGCATGACCCGAATTTGATGCTGCGAGCAGTCGTTCAAGAGAGACTCGACGTTCCCGTAAGCGGCGGCCGTCCCGGTGTAGCCGAGGCAGGCGAGACGGTAGATCAGCCGCTGCGAGACAGCGCCGTCGAAATAACCGCCGTGGATGTCGATGCGGCTCAGCACGTAGAGGATGAGCAGCTTGACGTGCTCATAAAGAGGAATGGGCGCGTTCGGATTGTTCCGCTTGTAGTTGCGCGCCTCGGTGAGCATCCCTGTGGGCGGCTCGCCATCTTTGTAGTCGGTGCAGTCGAAGTAGGTGAATGCGTTCGCGACCTCGCTCGGGTTTCCTTCAGCCGTCTCCGTCGAAAGCTGGGCGAGCGTCTTACGTCCGACCCGCACCAGTTTGAGTACGTCGCCGACAACCGGTTTGGGAAAATCACTGGTCAGGATTTCGGTGTTGCCGAGACGATATCCATAAGTCCGGCTTCCCGTAGGGAAAGTGAAGTAATTGACGATCGTTGAAATCGACCTCAGCACCCCGTCGCCCTCACTGCTGAAGAGATAGGCCTCCTTGAACCGCCTCAGGGATGAGGCGAGAAAATTGGCGCGATTCGCCAGAAGGGTCTCGCCGGGGATGTCGGGCGACGCCAGCACGAAACGCATCAGATCGAACACATGGCCGATTGCTCCTGAAACCTGTCCGTTCGATGTTTGCAATGTCGTTCGCGGACGAGCCGCTCCCGAAAGCTTGGTCAGAATTGCGTCCGGATCGAAGACGTCCGAAAGCACTCGGATCGCGCTGACGACCACAAGTCCGCCCATGCTGTGGCCGATGAACGATAGAGCGATGCGCTTTCGCGGTTGAGCCTCCCTCGCAACCCCCAGGCGGTTCAGTGCGTTGACCGCCTCCAGGTCGATCTGGCGGATGACTTCGACCAAGTCCGGCACGCCGTTGTTGGTGGCGCGATAGACGTCGCGGAAATAGACGATTCCCCGGAGCGCGGCCGCCATGATGAGTGTTCCCGCCGTCAAAACGGCAAGGAGAGCGGCCCAGTGCGCGGTCCAAATTGCCAGTAGGACCAGAACGACGCAAACGACGGCCAGCGCAACCAAAGCCGCGTTCGGCGTCGCGCCGATGGTGCTTCCGAGATCGGTAAAGACGCCCTCGGACGGCCAGCGATAGCCGATGCACACGATCCTGCGGCGGGCGGGATCGAAGATTTTGCCGTCCACGATCACCGCGTCGCGCGCTTTCTTGTAGAGGTCTATGACTCGCTGGCGCGGGGTGTTGAAACCGTGCACCATGACGACAAGGCTCGCGTCAATCTGAGGCTCCGCAGGCGTCAGGAGCGCGGCGATATCCCTAACCGCCTGGTCCGGGTCGACCGCGTGGAGACCGGGAGGAACGGGGACGACCCCACCGCCGTCGCCCTCGACATTGTCGGGAGCCGTGCTCTCAACGAAGTAAAAGGCGCCGCCGTCGAGCTGGTCGTCGGTCGAGTAGACGCTAAAATCGGACATCGCTGCACGTCCTTTGCGACAATGACTCAGACGATCATTAGCACAATAATCATGCTTCGATTTACAGCCCTCAACACATTCGTATCGGCAAGGATGTGACAGGCGTCACAGCGCGAGCCGCAATCGCTGTTCGCGGCGGGATCAGCGATTCGCTAGTGATTAGTCCGTCCGTCTTCTCCCGCCGCCCGAGGCTTGAGCGCCAGTGCGGCGGCGCGTTCGAGATGGGCGCGCATGAAGTTCGCCGCGGCCTGCGCGTCGCGCCCGAGGATCGCTGCGGCGATCGCGCGGTGCTCGCGGACCGACGCTTCGAGCACATCGGCGGTGAGGATGTCGGCGACCTGCGCCATGATCAGCGGCAGGTGCAGCCGCGCCGCCAGATCGCGCAACTGACGATTGCCTGCGAGCGCCATCAGCGCCTCATGGAATGCGGCGTTCTCGCACAGATAGTCGGGAAGGCGGCGAGGCTCGTCGGCCAGGATCGGTCGGATCGCCTCGGCGAAGAGCGCGCGCGCGTCCGCGTCGTCCGATTCCGCCGCGAGGCGCGCGGCGAGCTGCTCCAGTTCGACGCGGATCTGAAAGAACTCGCCGATCTCGCGCGCCGACAAGCGCCGGACCAGCGCGCCGCGGTTGGGCCAATGGTCGATCAGCCCGTCGGCGGCGAGCCGCCTCAGCGCCTCGCGCACCGGCCCACGGCTAACGGCGAAGCGGGCGGTGAGATCGCTTTCGACGAGCCGCAAGCCTGGCGCGATGCGCCCGGCGAGAATGTCCTCGCGCAACCGCTCGACGATGAAAGCGACTGTCGCGCCATGCGCCGGCGGGGCCGCTCCGCCAAAACTCGCCGCCTCGTCCCGCGCGCGCGCTCTTGCCCTTTTGCTGCCGGCGGCGGCGTTTGACACGCGCGGTCCCTCCTTATATTGTCCTACAATCGTCCTACACCCATTCGCGGTCCGCGGGAAGCGTAGGGGTTCGGACGCCGGGAGGACGTCATGCTGATCGGCAAGCCGGGGGAGGCCCGGACCGCGATTGCGGTCGCGACCAGCGAAAGCGTGACGGTGCGCGGCCGCGACCTCGCCCATGACCTCATGGGCCGGGTGACCTTCACCGATTTCTTTTTCCTGTCGGCGACCGGCCGCATGCCGACCGAGGACCAGCGCTTCTTCGTCGATCTGAGCCTCGTTGCGATCGCCGAGCACGGCCTGACGCCGTCCGTGCAGGCGGCGCGCATGACGCTCGCCGCCGATCCAGCCGCGCTGCAGGGCGCGGTCGCGGCAGGCGTGCTCGGCTGCGGGACGGTGATCCTCGGCGCGGCCGGTCTTTGCCGCGCGCTGATCGAGGACGTGCGCGCGCGCATTCCCGTCGCGGGCTCGCTTGACGAGGCGGCGCTCGCGGTCGCCCGCGAGCATCGCGAGGCGCGCAGGCCCATCGCCGGCTATGGCCATCCGCTGCACAAACCGGTCGATCCGCGGGCCGAGCGGATGATCGCGCTCGCTAGTGAACGCGGCGTCGCCGGACCCGCGGTCGAAGCGGCGGTCGCGCTGACGAAGGCGGTCGCGTTGGTTTGGGGCAAGCCGCTGCCGATGAATGTCTCGATGGCGATCGCGGCGACGCTTAGCGACGTCGACGCGCCGCCCGGTCTCATCCGCGCTATCCCCATTCTCGCCCGCACCGCCGGGCTCATCGCCCATCTCATGGAGGAATCCGAGACGCCGATCGGCTTCTACCTCGCCTCGAAGGGCGAGGAGGCGATCGCCCATCCCGCGGCGGATGCGGGAGCCACCTGATGCCGATGGTCGATCCCGAGATCGAGAGCGCCCCCTGGGAGAACCAGGCGCGATCCGACGCGCCCCTCTATCTCGAGCAGATCGAATATCTCTTCGAACGCTCGCGCTTCTACCGCGGCAAGCTCGAGCGCGCGGGCTTTGCGACGCACGGCGCGGTCGGCGGCCTCGACGCGATCGAAGGCGTGCCGCTGACCGAAAAGGACGAGCTGCGCGCCTCGCGCAGCGCGGAGGAGCCGATCGGCGCGCATCTGACCGCAAAACGCGACGAGATCGTGCGCATTTATTCGACCAGCGGCACGACCGGGGCGCCGAGCTTCATTCCGCTCACCGCCGCGGATCTGGACGTTTGGGTGCGCACTTCGGCGCGCTCCTATGCGGCGTCTGGAATCGTGAGCGGCGAGCGCCTCGTCTCGACCTATAACGCGGGACCGTTTGTGGCCGGCGCGGCGCTCGCAGCCTTCGACCGGCTCGGGCTCTGCCACATCCCGGTCGGCTCGGGAAACACCGAGCGGCTGATGACGGCGATCGAACTCCTGAAACCGACCGTCGCCGTGCTGACCCCGTCTTACGCGCTGCATCTCGCGGAATGGGCGAGCGGGCGCGGCATGGACCTTAAGCGCTCCAGCGTGAAGCGGGTTCTGGTCGCCGGCGAGCCCGGCGGCGGCGAGCCGGCGATGCGCGCCAAACTCGAAGCCGCCTGGGGTGCGAGCGTCACCGAGGCGATGGGCATCGGCGACATTTCCGTATCCCTCTGGGGCGAGTGCGAACAGAAGCAGGGCATGCATTTCAGCGGCCGCGGCTTCGTCCACATCGAACTGATCGATGCCGAAACCGGGGCGGCGAAGCCGATCGTCGACGGGGCCGAAGGCGAGCTGGTGCTGACCCACCTCGTCAATCGCTCGGCGCCGCTGCTCCGCTTCCGCACCCGCGATCATGTACGGCTCAATGTCGGCCGCTGCGCCTGCGGACGCACCTCGCCGCGGGTGCGCTGCATCGGACGCACCGACGACATGCTGATCGTGCGCGGCGTCAATGTCTTTCCCTCGGCCGTGCGCGAGGTCGTCAACGAATTTCAGCCTGCAGTCGCCGGCGTCGTCGTGATCCGGCCACGCGCGAAGGGCATAAGACAGGAGCCGCCGTTGCCCGTCAGCGTCGAAGTCGCGCCCGGCGCCGATGTCGAGGGGCTTCAGGAGCGCATCCGCGGCCGCTTGCGCGAAAGGCTTCTGGTGACGACGGAGATCGAGCTTCTGCCGGCGGGCAGTCTGCCGCGCAGCGAATACAAGTCGAAACTCGTCGAGAAAGCATGAGGAGAGACGCAATGCTAAAGCTTCAGGCGCAGGGTGTGCATCACATCACGCTGGTTGGGGCCGATCGCCAGACCTCGATCGATTTCTGGGAGGGCGTGCTTGGCATGCCCTTCATTTTCGAGCAGCCCAATCTCGATAACGCGGCCGAAAGCCACATCTACTTCGATCCCGGCGACGGGCGGCTCATCACCGTCTTTACTCGCGAGGACCGCAAGCCCGTTCTGCGCCGCACGCCGACCGACATAGGCTGTGTGCACCATATCGCCTTCAACGTCTCGCGCGCCGTCTGGGTGCAGGCTGTCCAGCGGCTCGAGGAGCGTGGGGTCAAGCCGGCTGTACGCGACCGGATGTTCATGGACTTCGATCTACTTTGAGGATCCGCTCGGTCTCCTGATCGAGCTCGCTTGTTACAAGTTCGAGCCCCCCGCGGGCTATACGCATGCGGACGTGCTTTTCGCCGCGCATCAGCTGCGCGTCCAGCGCGGCGACCGCGCGATCATGGAAGTCCATCTTGCCGACGCGATCGAATCGCTCGTCAAGGGATCGACCAAGAGCCTCTCGGCCGACCGCTCGCCGAAGGACCCATACAAGCGCAGTCATGCGCCTGAGCTCATCGAAACCAAATAGGAGGAAGCCCCATGTCTGCGATCAAGCTCCATGTCATCAAGCCGAGTGTCAACAACATGACCGCGCGCGTCTTCGTGCGCGCGGCGAAGCTCGATTTCACCGAGGACGACGTCTACGGCAAAACCCGCACCGACGACTTTCTCGCCAAGAATCCTGCGCATCTGACGCCGATGATGGAAGCGCCCGGCCTGCCGAAAGGGGTGATGTGGGAGAGCTGCGCGATCATGCAATATCTCTGCAACAAGCATCATCTCGACAGGTTCTATCCGAACGATCCCGAAAAGCGCGCCATGGTCGACAGCGCGATGTTCTATATCGTCGGCACGCTCTATCCCTATATCGTGCGCTCGACTTATGGGGCGCTGGGCTTCCCGCAATATCCCGGCGAAGTCGGAGCGAGCGACGCCACTGCGGCGGAGAAGGAGAAGGCGCAGAAGGCGGCGGTAGGAGCGGTCGACGAGACGCTCGCCGCGTTCAACAAGTTCTTTCTCGACGGCAAGACTTTCGTCGGCGGCGACCACGTGTCCATCGCCGACATCCGCCTGGCCGCAAGCCTCGAATTCCTCAAGGTCATCGACTACCATTTTCCCGCGTGGGCGAAGACCTACATGGCCGCGGTCGCAAAGGCGCTCGGCGACGCCTACGCCGAGCCGGCGAAGGACGTCGAGGGCTACATCGCCTACGTTAAGGGGCAGAAGAAGTAGGGCGCGCGGGCGGCGAACGAAATGTGGTTCGGCGCCCTTGGGTGCGCCGAATTGGTTTCGCCATCGAAGGAGGCCCTCCCATGCGCACGATCGCCCTGGAGGAGCATTTCGCGACGCCTGCCTTCATGGACGGTCCCGGTCGCAGGCTAAAGGAGCGCGCGGAAACGTCAGGCGGCAGGCTGGCGCGTGTCGTCGCCGAACTGACCGAGCTCGGGGATGGACGAGTGGCCGCAATGGACGCCGCGGGCGTCGACGTGCAGGCTTTGTCGCTGACGGAGCCCGGAGTCGAACAGCTCGAAGGCGAAGAGGCGAAGCGGATCGCCCGGCAAACGAATGACGCCATCGCGGAAGCCGTCCGCCGCTATTCGACCCGCTTTTTCGGGCTTGCGTCGCTGCCAATGAGCGATCCGCCAGCCGCGATCTCGGAGCTCGAGCGCGCCGCGGGCGATCAGGGCTTCAAGGGCGTCGTCATCAACGGCCATCATCGCGGCCGGTATCTGGACGACCGCTTCTTCTGGCCGGTTCTCGCGCGCATCGAGGCGCTCAAGTTTCCAATCTATCTCCATCCGACCCCGTCGCCGCAACCGGTCGTCGAGGCCTGGTACGGCGGCCTTTCGCCGATGGTCAGCGAGATGATGGCGGGCCCCGGATGGGGCTGGCACATCGAGACCGCGCTGCACGTGCTGCGCATGGTCCTCGGCGGCGTGTTCGACGCGCATCCGGGCTTGCAGATCGTCATCGGCCACATGGGCGAGTCACTGCCTGCTATGCTCCAGCGGGTCGACGTCATGTCGCCGGCGATGACCCAGCTCAAGAAGCCGGTCGGCGCCTATTTGAGGGAGAACGTCCACTATACGTTCTCCGGCTTCAACTTCCTGCCGACTTTCCTCGACCTCATGCTTCAGGTCGGCGTCGATCGGATCATGTTTTCGACCGACCATCCGTACCAGTCGATGGCGGAGGGAAGAACCTTTCTCGACCGGCTGCCGGTCAGCAACGCGGACCGGGAAAGGATCGCGCACGGCAATGCGGAGCGGCTGTTCGCGGTTTGAGGGAGCGGCGGGCGCGGAATGTCGCGGGCCGGCGCCGCGATGGGCGAGACGCTCGAGGTGTTCCGCAAATTCTATCTCTCGGGCAGGACTTTCATCGGCGGCGACCATGCGTCGATCGCCGACATCCGTCTCGCCTGCAGCCTCGAATTCCTCAAGGTCATCGACTACCATTTTCCCGCTTGGGCGAAGACCTACATGAGCGCGGTCGCGAAGGCGCTGGGCGAGGCCTATGCGGAGCCGGCGAAGGACGTCGAGGCATACATCGCCTACGTCAAGGGGCAGAAGGGGTAGAGACGCAAGAGGTGGTAGCCGTGCGCGACACCGTCATCCCTGGGCGGTGTCGTGCTCTCTCTGGGGCGCCTCAAGGTGTCCCTAGCCACATCCGGCTGTCGAATTAAAAACTCCGCAAACTCAATTCGCAAAAGGCGATTCTCCGCCGAGTGGGGGGTCAATTTTGGATTTGAAAAACTCATATATACATCGTATAGATCGACATGATCTCGGAATATCGGGGCGAAACTTGGCGTGATCAATCGGCTCTTTTATTTGGTTCGGCCCTTGCGGCTCGTTTTCTTTAGCGTACGCTTGAGCTCTGCTACTTAGAAGTTCTAACCGTTGAAGATAATTACTCTTGCAAATGATTTGGGCGGCAAGATACCTGTCCGCGGTACAGTCTATCCCGGAAGAAATGTCGCCATAGAAATCCTTTAGGTTATCCAGTGATTGCTCGATTCGTTTGAGGGGAACATAAACATAATGGGTTTTTTGAGAAACTGCGATTGTGGGGCTTGCAAAAACCAGCGCTGCCGCAGCAAAAAAAGTGCGGATGTGTTCACGCAACATTCAGCACTCCTGATCGAGGCGGCAACCCTAGTCTTCATCCCTAGGACCATCGCCTTTTACACTATGCCCGGCGAAAGCGCAGCCCACGCTTCGTCAGAACTTTGGCCCTTCATCAAATTTTGCAGATAAGCGGAATGTTCCTGAAGCAGTGCGTTCTTCACGGTTTCTGGCGTGATGGAGGCCTTGTTGCCCGCTTGACCAGCGTAGAAAGAGATTCCGGTATCCGGCATCCCAACTGATGCAAATTCTTGCGCTAGTGCGATTTGCGCCAAACGTAGACCCGAAGAGTTGCCGCTTGCAACAAAGGCCCTAACTGCGGGCCTCTTTGTACCCACGAGGTAGTTTCTAAACAACCTCTCTTGGAGGGAAGGCGTTAAAAGTGAACTCGTCTGCAGGTCCAGCGCTCGCACCGCCGAAGCCATCGTCTGGGGGATAAGTTGATACTTCCCGACAGCGAACAAGCTTTGTGCATCCGTATGAGGAAGTTTTTGTCTAATCATCACATTTTCGATTGTAAGTTTCGAAAAATCGATCGATTGACCAGACGAATCTCCTGCACCTCCCCGATTAAATGCGTTATATCCCGCTCGCCCCCCTTCGTGCGCTGCGATTAGTTCTCCGAGAATACCGCCAGCACCTGAAACCACGGCTCCATCGGCCGGTTGGCCGCCGGTCAGCTTGACAATGAAAGGTTTTGTTGTGTCCAGCGCCTGCTGCAACGAGGCGTCAATGCGCTGGAGCGCGACTGACATTGTAGCCCCTTGGAGCAAACCCTGGTATCGGGTCAAGATACGGCTACCTTCGATACCTTCGCTGGTGAAGTCAGTGGGGGCAGTCGTGGCAATCAAGTTGGCTACCGTCTGAGCAGGGTTGGTAAATCCGGAAGCTGCGACTTTCGTTCCGAGGATCTGCGCAGCATACAATTGGGAAAAGGTCGGTTGGTCGCCAATGGCGGTCGTCAATTCTTCCTGTGCTTTCAAAATCATTACTGCAAAAACCACACATTGCAGGCGCCAGTTATTTATATCATTAGCCGTGACGCCAAGGTTGAACTGCGGCAATCCGCCATAGAAAGCCCACTCGGAGGAAGACAGGGCAAAAGGTCCGATGTCGCCATTCTGGTTCGTGTCGTCGATAATCTTCGTTCGCATCTCAGCAACGGACATAAGATAATGTGCGCTAATCCCCCACATGACAGCCTTACCAACGCAGGCGTCAGCGAACACCAACTTGTCCAACGCCCCGCCAATCGCGTTCGTTGAAGGATCGACAGCGAACACGCTGACCCAGCCGGCTCTTTGGTCGTTTCCATTCATGAATTTAATCTGCACAAAGGCAGGGTTGGTAGTATTGTCGACTATGTCAACGGCTTTCCCCTGTGGCACAACGACGTTTGTTGCATTGCCGCCTGGGCTGCTCAGCAGATTCCTGCTTGAAAGCATAACTGGCATTTCATCTCTCCCTTTCTAACTTCTCTACGAAATATCAGATAAGGCTTACTGACTAAAATAGCTGGCACCAACATCTGCAGGATCGCCAAGTTTCGACTTGCAATTTTGATTCGTCAACTTCAGATCCACCAGCGCTTTCGACTCTGTATCAGCTGGCAAGATTCCTTGCTTCTCAATACGCGTCGCGCGATCTATGTCTTCTGCGTGTCCCTTATTGTAGAATACGGCCATAGCCTTTCTAAGCGAGTCTACGTTTCCATCCTGTTTCGCGCATAACGCGCCTTGTAAAGTAGAAATCATCGAAGTAAAAAGATGATATTTTTCAAAAGAGTTGATGCCAGTCGGATTTATCAAGACTTCCTTGGGCAAGGGGACGATGTGCCCGTGCGTAGACGAAACTGGCGCGACGAATACCGCTTGCGACGGTGGGATTGTGGACCGGTCGGGTAAACTGCTCCCAGTCCTGACAGCAATCGATCCCCCGGCAACCGACACGCCGACGGCGGTGGCGGCATTCACCTGATTTGCCACTTCCGTCTCTATTGTCGGGGGCAGACACAAAGCGAGATAGCTCTGAATCTGGTGATACGCCGCGGTCGGCGTAGTGATGTCGGCGCGCGTCCTAGCAGCTGCGTCTCGATAGGCGATCTGGAGCTTGTTCACGAGCCCTTGAGTCGTGGCTGGCGGAAGTGAGTAAAGGTACGTGCCTGCGAGGATATCCGTTCCGGCCGACGCAAGGCCAAAGGCCGAAGCGACTACCGACAGGGATAAAGTCGACGCGTTCGTGACACCAAGAATTGCGGCCGTTGTTGAGCTCGCCGCAGCCAAGCCAGACTTGAGCTGACTTCGTTCGCGATCAAGAAAGAAAATGGTGTCAAAGTAGGCGGAACATTGATCATCGACGTAGTTGAATCCAGCCTCAGCAACCCGATAATAGTCGATACCACCCATTTCCGGATGAGCGTATCCTGCGTCCTGGGCGAGAGCGTAGATAATTGTGCCCTGATTAGTTGCGGCGGTTTGGACAGACGTTACGTCGAGAATTGGAGCCGGGCCTTTTCTTAGCGCCAACTCATTGCAGCCGGCCAAACCGAGCGAGATAATGGGCAGAAGTAGCGGTAAAGTCCGGGCCCTCGGGTTCAAGGCGATCCCCTAGATTTTCGGAAATTAACTTCGACTCGAATACGCAAAGCACACGAGTAAAACGCTAAATTGATCCCTAAGAGGGAGAATCACGATTTTGTGACAAAGTATGACATCGATCCGCCGCATTCACAAGATGCCCGGTCAACTTTGCAGTGGGTGGAAATACCTATGTTTGCCGGCCCAAGTGCAAAAAGCGTCGTCATCCAGACAGTCGGCTCACCGCTTCAATCTGTCGACGATAGCCATCGCTTTGACGTTCGCGGCTGCGTTGCAGGCGGGGTCGTCGCGATAACCGAATTCTCGATGTAGCGCTTGGCTTCGCCTGAGAGAGTCCAGTCGATTGGCGGATCGTAATCCATGAGTTGCCCGCCGGCGTTGATCCTGCCCTTGCAGAGCGCGAGCGCCGCATAGTCGAAGTCGCCGCGGGACGCATAGGGTCCGCCGCGCCGAGCGTCGATTGGCCGACCAGCGTCATCTCGCGCGCGAGATGCGCCTCGTGCCGGACATGCAGGCTAAGGGGCCGAAGAGCGGCGCGAATGCGTCGTTGGCGGCGAGCGCCGATGCTGCCGCATTGGGCTCTCGATAACCGATCAGCATGAAGAGTATATCGAGCGAATCACCTGCGTCCGGATCGCGGCCGAGGTCGCGCTCCACTTCGCGCAGCATCTCGGCGCCGGCGGTGTCGAAATAGCCGTCGTCGAGAATGCGATCCTTGACCTTGCCGGCGGTCCCGCAGCGGTTCGCCTGCAACGTCCCGCCCGGGCTGACCCAGGGGAAACGCGCTCCGTTCAGGATGGCGTTCCAGGCCGCGACGTCGGCAAGGGCTAGGCGTCGGCTTTCGCGTGCCTCCCCGCGACGATCCTCCGCAGGCGCACGTTCTCTGCGACAACCTCCCTCATCTTCCTCGCGTGGCTCTTCGCCGGATCAGTGATCAAGGCTTCGAGGCTCGTGCCGATCGGCGAGCCGAGGCCGGTGCAGGGGCTGGGGCTGTCGCTCGCACGATAGGCGCCGTTGTTGCCTTTGGTGATGAGGGTGAAACACATTTGATTGGCCCACAATTCGGGCGTGATGAAGCCGAGTTTGGTGCCAAACGAGGCGAACAGGCCAGAGTAGAGCGGCGCGACAGCGCTCGTGCCGCCGACGACCGACGAGGCGCCATAGAGAATGATCTCATAGCCCGTGTAGGGGTCGGCGTTGGCCGCAACATCAGGGACCATGCGGCCGGGACCGTGGGGCGCGCCGGCCTGCCAGGACGGCATGGGGAAGAGCGTCGAGAAGCCGCCGCCGGTGCCTTCGCCGTCGGTCTTGCCGGGATTGTCGTTCCACACGGTTTCTTCTCCGGTCTTGGGCTTGTTGGTGCCGCCGCACCCGACCACGTGCGGGGCGCCGGCCGGCAGATCGACATTGGCGGGAGTCGGACCGCCATCGCTGGAATCGTTGTCGCCGGCAGCGGCGAAAACGACCATGCCGGCGGCGGTTGCGGCGATCGCCTCCAGCTCCAACGCGTCGCCCGCAGCTGCGCCCCAACTGGCCTCGTCGGCGCCCCAGGAAATCGAGCACACATCGCAGCCATCCGAGGTGGCGGCGGTGATCGCTTTGGTGATGTCCTGCGACCAGTAGACACGAATGTTCGCGGCATGGCCCGTGGCCACGGCGTAAGCGGCGCCGGCTACCTGGATGTCGAGCGCCACTTCGCCGTCAGCGTCGTTTTGCGGATTGCACTGGCTGTTCTGGGTGCCGTCGACCGACACATCGGTGATGTTGGGCGCCGGCAAATTAGCGGTCGTGAAAAACTGCGTGACGTCGGCCTGCGTCCAGCCGCCGCCGAGCTCGATGATCGCGATGACACCTCCGCCCGGCGCGTTCGTCGGCCATTCGTAGGCCTCGCATAGCTGCTGAACGGTCCAGGGGCTTGACGTGCGCGCCTTGCCCGCCAAGGGCCGCTTCATGTACGAGTGCACGCCACTTTTTCGCAGCACGTGCAGGTAGGAATGAACGGCTGCGGGCGTTCCGGTTTTTTGTCTGGGTGGCCTCGCCATAATACCCTCCTCAAAATAGGTTGCCGATCGATCGCCTGGGAACGTTCCTCCAGAAAGCCGCCGTGAGCACGGCTGGGCGTTCTTCTTTACAGTTTAAAATTATGTTAAATCTTTTTGCAAGCGGATTTCTTCAATATCGACAAATAAATGAAGCGCGGCCTGCGGTAGTATCACTGTAAACGCCGGCGTCCGCTTCTGCGTCAGGTCCAGCGGTTGGGGCGTCGCCGCGCGGCGGAGGACAGTGGAACGTGACGACGAGTTTCGACGACCGCGCCCATTGTCGCAACATTCGCCTTCGCCGCGCCGGCGGACGTTCCCGCGCGAGCAGCGAATTCTCGATGCCGACCGGTTCTGTCCGGGACTGACTCTCGTGGCGGCTTGCGCCAGCGCGCAATCGTCTGCGGCAGGACTTTACCCAGCCTCCCGCCATGCCGCGACAAAGGCCATCGCCGCGCGCTGAACCTCGGAGGGCGTCGCGCCGGGCCGGTAGAGCGCCGAGCCGATGCCGAAGCCGTCGGCGCCGGCTCTGCGGTACGGCGCGATCCGTTCGGGCGTGACGCCGCCGACGGGGAAGAGCTGCTTCGCCTTCGGCAGGACCGAGCGCCACGCCTTCACGACCTCCGACGGCATGGCCTCGGCGGGAAAGAGCTTGAGCGCGGAGGCGCCGAGCCAGAGCGCCCGGAATGCCTCGGTCGGAGTCGCGACCCCCGGCAGCGCGGCGAGGCCGAGCTCGAGCGCTCGCGCGATGACGGCCCCGTCGGCATTGGGCGCGACGACGAGCTTCGCGCCGGCGCCCGCCGCGCGCTCGACCTCATCGACCGCGAGCACGGTCCCTGCGCCGACGATGATCCTGTCGCCCCATGCCCGGACGATCGTCCCGATGCTGACGAACGGGTCCGGCGAATTGAGCGGAACCTCGACCGCGCCGAAGCCGGCTTCGACGATGACCGAAGCGATCGCGTCGGCCTCGTCGGGCCGGACGCCCCTCAGGATGGCGACGAGCGGCGTCGGGGTCAGCGAAATCATCGGATGAGGCCTGCTTCGCGCGCGATGAGATGGAGCCCGCGCGCCGCCGCGCGCGGCGGGGCGGCGATGGCCTTGACGCCGAGCGCGTCGAAGGCCGCGAGGTAACGGCGGACCAGCGCCTCCGCGCCTGCAACATGCGGCGTCCCGTCGGCGAAAAGGCGTCGCGCTTCGACGATTTCCGCGCCGATGAGGAGCCCCGACAGATAGTCGCCAGCGTCGTCCTCGGCGAGCTTGCCCATCAGCGGCAGGCTGCGCACGCCGAAGAGGGCGCCAAGCAGGCCGGCGTTCTTTTCGCCCCGGGCGGCGGCGGCGCCTTGCGTCGCGCCGCGCTGAAAGGCGGCGCCCGGCGATTTCGGCCTCGCCACGCGGGCGAAGGCGCCGGCGAGCGTGTGGTCCTTGACCGCAGCGAAGAGCTCCCCGGTCACGAAGGTCTTGAAGCTCAGAATGCGCCCCCGATCGACGATCGCCCATTTCGAATGCGAGCCGGGCAGCACGATCAGGCGCCCGCCGGAGCTGGCGATGCCGAGAATCTCGACTTCCTCGCCGCGCATCACGTCGGGCTGCCCGTTTTCGTCCTCGTAGGCGAGGCCCGGCGCGAGATGAACCTGTTTTTCGCCCGCTCCCACGGCGATCAGATTGGCGGCGATGTCGCGCGGCTCAGCGGGGCAGCGAACGTAAGGCGCCTCGCGCCAGCCGTGCCGGCTCCCGACCATGCCCGAGGCGATGATCGGCAGCCTCGGATGAGCGAAGAACCAGCCGCCGGCAAGGCGCTCGAGCGTGGCGGGGAAGGCGTGGGGCGCGATGGTCGAGACGCCGTCCGCCGAATTCGATCTCATCGAGAACGTCGCCCTCGCGCGACATGAGATAGGCGCGGAAGCTGGACGATCCCCAATCGAGGGCGATGACGGCGGGCGCGTGCTCGGCCAAAAGAAGTCTCGCTGCGCTAGAGGACCGCGAGCAGGCCGCCGTCGACATAGACGATCTGCCCGTTGACGTAATCCGAGGCGGCCGACGCCAGGAAGACCGTCACGCCGACGAGATCCTCGGGCCGGCCCCAGCGTCCGGACGGCGTTCGGCCCTTGACCCAGGCGTCGAACTTCGGATCGTCGAGCAGCGCCCTGTTCATCTCGGTGACGATGTAGCCCGGCCCGATCGCGTTGGCCTGGATGTTGTGCTGAGCCCATTCGGCCGCCATCGAGCGCGTCAGCATCTTAATTCCGCCCTTGGCGGCCGTATAGGGCGCAATGGTCGCGCGGGCGAGCTCGCTGGCCAGCGAGCCGATATTGATGATCTTGCCGCCCCGCCCACGCCCGATCATTCGGCGCGCCGCCTCGCGGCCAACCTGGAACGCGGCGGTGAGATTGGTCTCGATGACGCGCCGCCAGTCATCGGTCGCGAGTTCAACCATTGGCTTGCGCAACTGGATGCCGGCGTTGTTGACGAGGATGTCGATGGCGACGCCGTCGGCGTCGAAGTTTTCGAACGCGCCGCGAACCGCCGCATCGTCGGCAACATCGAACGCGCGCGTCAGCACCCGATGGCCTTCAGCCTCGAAGGCTTTCGCCGTCACTGCGAGCTTCGTCCCGTCGCGCCCGTTGAGTACGACCGCCGCGCCCGCCTTGGCGAGACCCCGCGCCATCGCGAGCCCGAGCCCGGCCGAGGAGCCGGTGATAAGCGCGGTCTTGCCGGCGAGATCGAAGAGGGTGAAAGTGGTCATGCGCGGCTCAATCCCCGATCTCTTCGCTTGCCCAACGCTTGTGGGCCGCGAGCGCCATCAGGCGGCGGTCGCGCCACGCGGCCCGCTCGCCGAGCCGCCCGGCCGGCAGGCGGGCGCGGCGCTCCGCCTCGATCCTGTCCATCATCGGGCCCGACCAGTCGGCGCGCCATTGCATCGAGGGAAAGATCCGCGCGTAAATATGCTGGTAGCGCTCGGCATAGTCGCGAACGCCGCCCGGGGCGTTGAGTTCGATCGTCTCGAACGGCCCCATGAACGACCAGCGCAGCGCCAGGCCCTCCCGCAGCGCGACGTCGACATCCTCGGTCGTCGCAAGGCCCTCGGCGACGAGGCGGAAGGCTTCCTCGAGCAGCGCGCCCTGCAGGCGGTTGACGACGAAACCGTCGATCTCGCGCGTCATCGCGATCGGCATGTGTCCCGCCGCGCGGAAGAGCGCGGTCGTGCGCTCGACGACGCTCGCATCAGTCCACCGCGAGGGGACGACCTCGACGGCTGGAATGAGATAGGGCGGGTTAATCGGATGGGCGACGAGGCAGCGCGCGCGGCCCTTGAGCGCCTCGGTGAAGAGCGAGGGCAGGATCGCCGAGGTCGAGCTCGCGAGAACCGTTTCGGTCTCGGCGGCGCGGTCGAGCCGGGCGAAGATCTTGCGCTTCGCCTCGACGTCCTCGGGCGCGCTTTCCTGGACATGGACGGCGCCCTCGAGCGCTTCCTCGAGCGAGCCGGCGCGGCGAAGGCGACCGCGAACGCTGAGCGCGGCTTCGCCGTCGAGCAGGCCTCGAGCGTCGAGTTCTGGCAGGACCTTGTTGGCGAAAGTCAGCGTCTCGCCGATCGCCTCGGGGCGCTCGTCCCAGAGCGCGACTTCGTGGCCGGCGCGGGCGAAGCTGATCGCCCAGGCGCGGCCGACGAGCCCAAGCCCGACGAGAGCGATCTTGCTCACTTCAATCCTCCCGTCTTTGGCGCCGCCGCTTTGAAAGGCGTTTCACATCTGGTAGCAGGCCCGCCCGGTCCAGCCAACACATTCCCGCGGCGGAGCTCGATGTGGGCCCGCCGATGTGGCCGAAGCGGCTGAAGCGCATTATGATCGGGGCCATGACAGAGGCGGAGATTGCCAAGCTGGCGAGCTGGCTCGTCAAGCTCGGGCTCGAAGGGCGGCCGGAAACCGTCCTCGTTGAAGGATTCTGCCAGCGCGCGGTCGCTGCGGGGCTGCCGCTTACGCGCGTAATCGTGTTCATCGACACGCTTCATCCCATCCATGAGGGGCGAGCTTTCCGCTGGGACCGTGAGAAACCGGAGGCGACGCTTACCGAATACGGACGCACCAACGAAGGAGAGGCGGCCGAGCGCTGGCGCGCCAGCCCGTGGTTTCGAATGCTGGAAGATGGAGATTCGCTGCTGCGGCGGACCATCGCGGTCGAGGGAGAACTCGAGTTCCCGATGTTTGCCGACTTGCGCGCGGCCGCGATCACGGATTTCGTGGCGATCCTCAACCGCTTCGCCGCAGACGGGGCGATCGGCGAGATGGACAGCTTCTATTCCTCATGGATGACCGATCGGACGGCGGGCTTCACCGATGAGGAAATCGCGGCCCTCAAGCGGCTGACGCCGTTCCTCGGGCTCGCGATCAAGTCGGTGTCGCTGGCGCGCGTCGCCGAGACGCTGGTCGAGACCTATCTCGGACGCGACGCGGGCCGGCGTGTCCTCCAGGGGCGCATCTCGCGCGGCGTCGCGGACCGCATCAAGGCCGTCCTGTGGTTCAGCGACCTGCGCAACTATACCCGCATCTCCGACACGTCTCCGCCCGAGCAGATCATCCCCCTGCTCAACGATTACGCCGACGCGATCGTCTCGGCCATTCACGAGCACTCGGGCGACGTTTTGAAGCTCATCGGAGACGGGGTGCTGGCGATCTTCCCGGCCGAGGATCGCGCCCGCGCTTGCGCCGCCGCACTCGACGCGGCAAAGGAAGCCCGCGAGGCGGTCGCGGCGCTCAACGCGCGACGCGCGGCCGAGGGGCTTCCCACGACCGAGATGTATCTCGGCCTTCATCTCGGCGTCGTATTCTACGGCAACATCGGCAGCAAGGAGCGGCTCGACTTCACCGTCGTCGGCCCGGCGGTCAATGAAGTCTCGCGCATCGCGGCGATGTGCCGTACGGTGGACCAGCCGATCCTCATCTCGTCGGCTTTTGCGGAATCGGTTGCATTAGAGCGGCGGCGCTTCGCGTCCGTCGGCCGCTATGCGCTGCGCGGGGTCGGGACGCCGCAGGACCTGTTCACGCTCGATACGGGGTTCTAGTCCTTCCGGTCGCCGGCGAGCTGCGGCGCCAAGCAGCTGCGGTCACGGAATTCGCGGTCCGCCGACGAGCGAACTCATCACGCGCGAGGTCGCGTCGTCGGCAGGGTAGAACGCTTCCATGGAGATCTCGGAAAGGGTGATGTCGACCGCTGTCCCGAACGTCGTCACCGCGCTGATGAACGATAGAACGCCGTGCTGGGTGCGCAATTTGAGCGGAATCGCGACGTCGTCCTGAGCGGGCAGGGTCTCATGGTCGTCGCGCACCGCTCGTTTCGCGGGATAGGCCTCGACCTCTGCGAGCACGGCCCGGGTGCGGTCGTCGTGCCAGATTCTCAGTTCGCGGCGCAGGCGTTCGAGCAAGTGCTCGCGCCATTCCGCAAGGTTGACGATCAACGGCGCGAGGCCTCGCGGATGCAGGCTCAATCGCATGGCGTTCTGCGGCGGTTTCAGAAGCTCCGGATCGACGCCGGCCAGCATCGGCGGGACCGCAGCGTTGGCCGATACGACATCCCAATTGCGATCGACCAGGAGAGCGGGAAACGGCTCGTGCGCCTTGAGCAACCGTTCGAGGCTCCCGCGCGCGCGGGCAAGGGCCGGATCGTCCAACGGGCGGTGGCGAAAGATCGGGGCGAAGCCGGCCGCCAGGAGCAGCGCGTTCCTTTCGCGCAGTGGAATGTCCAGCGAATCCGCGAGGTGGAGCACCATGTCGCGTGACGGCGAAGCCCGCCCGCTTTCGATGAAGCTGATGTGCTTTTGCGAAATGCGCGCTTCGGTCGCGAGATCAAGCTGGCTGACGCGCCGGCGTTCGCGCCAGGAGCGAAACATTCGGCCAACATCGGCGGCGCCATTCTGCATGCGGCCTGTTGTCGAGGCCTTGTGGCTCTCGGTCAATGACCTGGCAGGTAATACCCAGGCGATAAATCCATGCCCAAATTACCTCTTAAGCAATCGCGGGCGGGCTTGCGATCGGCCAAGCTCGGTGCGGACCGCAATTCAGCGGTCGGAACGGAGGTTCCCATGTCGCAAGCCATCACTGTCGCCGAGCGTTACATCGCCGCCTGGAATGAGAAGAATCCTGTGGCGCGAAGGGATGCTTTGTCCGCCCAGTGGGCCCGATCGGCGGTTTATCGGGACCCGATTGCTCATGCCGAAGGCTTTGACGCGATCGATTCGATGATTGCGGGCGTTCAAACGCGCTTTCCCGCGTTCCGCTTCGCTCTGAAACAACCCGCGACCGGCTATGGCGACATCGTTCGGCTCGCTTGGTCGCTCGGGCCCGAATCGGGCGAAGCGCCGATCGAAGGGAGCGACGTCGTCGTTCTGGCGGAGGGCAAGATCAAGGAAGTCATCGGCTTTCTCGACAAGGTCCCCCAGCAGAGCGCTTGAAACGACGAAAAGCTGGAAAGCGGGCGCAGCAGGCGATCGAAGCTTGCTGTCGCGCCCGCGGGCGACCTGAAGGCTCGAAAGGACCTGGCTGCCATAGGCTGGAGAGCCGGCCGCGGCAGCGCGCCTTGACGCGGGCGCCGCCCGGTCTGATACGAGCGGCCGATGAGTCCACCTTCGCCCCCCGTCCTTTCGGTCGAGCGCCTCGCCAAGTCCTTCGGGACGCTCAAGGCGGTGGACGATGTGTCCTTCCAGGTGTCGGCGGGCGAGATCGTTGGGCTCCTTGGTCCCAACGGCGCCGGCAAGACGACGACGATCAACATGATCCTCGGCGTGCTCGAGCCGACTGCCGGCCGCATCGCCATTCAGGGCGTCGATTTGCGCGCCGACCGCAGCGCGGCGCTCTCCAGCACCAATTTCGCCGCTGTTTATGCGCCGCTTCCGGGCAATCTCACCGTCGAACAGAATCTGCGCGTGTTCGGCATGATCTATGCGGTCGAGAAGCTCTCGGAGCGGATCGAAAAGGTGTTAGCGACCTATGACCTTTCGAAATTCCGCCGGACCAAGGCTGGGGTTCTGTCGTCCGGCGAGCAGACGCGACTCAGCCTCGCCAAGGCGATGCTGAACCGCCCGAGGCTCCTGCTGCTCGACGAGCCGACCGCCTCGATCGACCCCTCCGCCGCGCGCGACATCCGCGCCGGCATCGCCGGCATGGTCGAGAGCGGGCGTTGCGGGGTGTTGTGGACGAGCCACAATATGGTCGAGGTCGAGGCGGTCTGCGACCGGGTGCTCTTCCTGTCGCATGGGCGGATCGTGCTTGAAGGCGATCCGAAGACGCTGCCGCAGTTGCACGGCGCGGATACGCTCGACGATCTCTTCGTCTCGGTCGCGCACGAGACGCTCGACGAGGGGCGCGGCCGATGAGCCGCTCGCGCGTCGCGGCGATCGTGCTGCGGATTCTCTATCTCTATCGCGGCAGCCCGCAGCGCGTGTTCCCGATCTTCGTCTGGGTCGTGGTCGACATTCTGCTCTGGGGGTTCCTCACCCGCTATCTGAACTCGGTGGCGCGCGCTGAGGTCAATTTCGTAGCGGCGCTGCTCGGGGCGGTGCTGCTCTGGGACTTTCTGACCCGGGTGATGCAGGGCGTGACCATGGCGCTCTTCGAAGACGTCTGGTCGCGGAACTTCCTCAATTACTTCGCCACGCCGCTTCGCATGTCCGAATATCTGTCCGGCCTCATCCTCGCCGCTGTAGGCTCGAGCGCGGTCAGCCTCATTGTGATGGTGACGTTTGCTCGCGTCGCCTTCGGCCTCTCGTTTTTGTCCTACGGCCTGGCTCTGGCGCCTTTTTTGGCGGTGCTGTTTCTGACCGGCATCGCGTTCGGGGTCACCGCGGCGGCGCTGGTGCTGCGTCTCGGGCCGGCTTCGGAATGGCTCATCTGGCCGATCCCGATGATCATTTCGCCTTTCGCCGGAGTCTTCTATCCGTTGACGATCCTACCCGGATGGATGCAGGCGATCGCCGCTCTCCTGCCGCCGTCCTATGTGTTTGAAGGCATGCGCGCGGTGGTTGTCGGCAAGCCCGCGCCGTGGGATCGACTGGTCTTCGGCGGCGGGCTGGCGATGGTCTATCTCGTGCTTGCGTGCCTCTTCTTCATGTCGGTCTATCGCACGGCCATCCGCACCGGCCTCATCGCCCGCTACAGCGCCGAGACGACGGGCTGAGAGCGGCGGTCGTCTCGCGCTCACAAGAGGTGCAGGAAAAACCAGTACAGGGAGGCGGAGAGGGCGATCGCGCAAGGCAAGGTCAAGATCGAGGCGAGGACGATGTTGCGCAGCGTCCCGGATTGCACTCCCGAGCCGTTCGCGGCCATCGTGCCGGCAACTCCTGACGACAGGACATGCGTGGTCGAAACCGGCAGCCCGAAATTGTCGGCCGCCAGAATCGCGCCCATTGCGACAAGCTCGGCGGCGGCGCCCTGACCATAGGTTCGGAAGATCGAGCCTTGGCCATCAAATCCTGCTGGCGTTGTCCGCGTGTCCCGGTCTCCCATTCTGGGTCCGCTGGACGAGGGAGTGAATGGCGCCGCGCTGCAGGACCCGCTTTCAGAGCGATCAAAGCTTCCCGGCCGGGAGGCACTTGCGCGCCGCGCGGCGCTGAGGCTAAGTGGCGGCCGGACTCGGGCTGGTTCGAGACGGTCCGGCGGATCTTTTGAGGCTGGGGGCGCGCGCGAATGCGATATGTCTGCCTGATCGGCTTGGCTCTGACCCTTTCAGGCTGTGCGCTCGAGCGCACGGTGACAATCGTCTATTACCCGAACCCCCCTCACAGCAACACGTTCCCGCCGATATCCGAATTTGAGGCCAATGCGCAGGCGGAATGCGCGAGATACGGGCTTGTGGCCGTCCACGATTGGGACAACTGGACGACCTACCAACGCATCCGCTCGCATTGGACATGCGTCCAGCGCTGAGCGCACGCGAATCGCGCGCCCACGGACGGGCCGATCAACGGCCGTAGGTCAGCCGCATAGCTCGGGGTTGCCAGTTCGGCGGCGCGGGATAGGGCGCGGCCTCCGCGATCGCCGTCATGACGGCCATGTCGAGGCTCGGCGATCCGCTCGGGCTTATCAGCTTGCGCTGGACCAGGTTGCCGGATTCGTCGACCGTGAAAACGATCGCTCCGCCTCGGCTCGCCGGCGCGGCGCTCGGGCCCGACGGCGCACGCAGATGCGAGCGGATCATGCCGTAGACGATGGTGAAGTAGCGCGTGTCGGCGTTGCCGCCGACGATCGGCGATTCGGTTGCCGCATGAGCGAATTTGTACTGCGGCAGCTCGTCGGCGGTCGGCAGCGGCGCCCCGGCCGGCGCCGTCGGGGGCGGTTTGGGCGCCGGCGGCGGCGCGGGCTTGGGCTCAACCTCTTCAGCAGGCGGCGTTGCGTCCGCTTCCGAGGGCGCGTCGGTCACCGCGGCAGGCTCATCGGCGTTCGGGGCTGGCTTCGCCTCCTCGAGCGGAGGCGACGCCTGGGCTTTCTTCTCTTCGGCGGCCGGCGGCGTGTCCGACTGCTCGGGCGCGCCCGGATTTTGCCGCGGCTCGGCCTTTGCCGCCGGCGCCTCTGTTTTCTGGTCGGGAGATTCCCGGTTCGCCTTCTCCTGAGTGGCCGCACTCGGCGCGTCAGTGGCGGGCCTTTCGTCGTCCGGCATCGGCGGGGGCTTCGGCTTCTCCTGTTTCGGAGGCGGCGGCTCGACCACCACCTCGACCGGAATCTCCTGCTCGGCCGGCGCGGCCGCCGGCGGCCACGCCGCGTAATAGGCCAGAATTCCGAGTGGGACCGCCAGATGGAGAACGGCCGCGGCGGCGAGGGCGAGCGCCAGCCCCCGGCGCTCGGCGGCGGTCGGCGCCGTCGGCCCGGGCTGATGATCGAGCGGTTCGGCGCTGAGGGAAGCGTCCGACGACGACATGACCTGTAGAATGGGGCTTGGCCCTGGAATCGTGATGGCTCTCCCTTTGGTCCATTGGCGCCGGTCCGGTCAACTGGCAAGGTTTTGCCGCACGGATCACTTTGGCGTATGGGGGTCGGCGACAATCGGCGGGAAGGGCGCGCTTGGGTGTGGAACGATTTGCGGAAGATGCTGGCTTAGCGAAGCGCGCGCCGCGGGCGCTCGTCTTCGAACTCGGGGCTTGGCGGTCTTACCGTTCTGGCCGAGATCCGCCGCCTTCGCCCCGACGTCGACATTGTCTATGTCGCTGACGACGCAGCTTTTCCCTACGGCCGGCTCGGCGATTCAGCCCTCATCTCCCGGGTCGAGGCGGTGATGGCTCGGGTCGTCGCCGAGCAGACGCCCGACATCGTCGTCATTGCCTGCAGCACCGCGTCGACCCTTGCGCTTCCCCATCTCAGGGCCGCCCATCCTCAGCTTCCTTTCGTCGGCACGGTGCCGGCGATCAAGCCGGCGGCGCGCGAATCGCACTCGGGTCTCGTCAGCGTTCTTGCGACCCGGGGCACGATCGCGCGCGACTACACGCACGATCTCGTGCGCGATTACGCCGCCGATTGCGAGGTGACGCTGGTGGGTTCCGCCCGTCTGGCGCCCATCGCCGAGGCCGCCATGCGCGGCGAGGCGGTCGATGATGACGAGATTGCGCGCGAGATCGCGCCCTGTTTCATCGAAAAGAATGACCGGCGGACCGATTGCGTCGTGCTCGCGTGCACCCATTTCCCTTTGCTGATCGATACGCTCAAGCGGCTTGCGCCGTGGCCGGTCCTGTTCGTCGACCCCGCGCCGGCGATTGCGCGGCGGCTCGACGCCCTCCTTGGCGAGGCCCCGAAGGGCGCGGCCCAGCGCCGCCCTGGCGCGGCCATTTTCACCAGCGGCGCGCCGCCGGGCGCGCGCCTGCAAAAAGCCTTGCTTCGGTGCGGTTTGACGTTTACGCCCTCGGCGGCGATCAGCTTGGCTATGGCCTGAGCGGACGGAGATCCCGGCCGAGCCGCGGCGCAATTTTTTCCGCGGGTCTCGGCGATAAAAGAAAACCATTCCCCATCCATCGAAAAGGCCAGCGCCCATGCGCACATCGGTCGGTCAGCCCGTTCGTCTCGTCGATTATCGCGTCCCGAACTACCTCATCGACGCCGTCGAACTCGACATTTCGCTCGACCGCCATGCAACCCGCGTCACCTCGACTCTAGCGGTCAGGCCAAATCCGGCGGGCGAAGCGGACGTCGCGCTCGATCTCGACGGCGACGAACTCGTTTTCGTTTCGGCGGAACTCGACGGCGCCCCGCTTGCGGCCGCCGATTATCAGGCGAGCGCCTCGCAATTCGTGTTGCCTCGCCCGCCGCGCGACCCGTTCACGCTGAAAATCGAAACCCGGCTTGATCCGGCCGCCAACACCAAGCTGATGGGGCTTTACCGGTCCGGCTCCGCCTATTGTACGCAATGCGAAGCCGAGGGCTTCCGCCGCATCACCTATTTTCTCGATCGTCCGGACGTGCTCTCGACCTATCGGGTGCGGCTCGAGGCGGATCGCGCCGAGGCGCCGGTCCTGCTCGCCAACGGCAATCTTGAAAACTTCGGCGAGGCCGACGACCCCGCGCGTCACTGGGCTATCTGGACCGACCCGCACAAGAAGCCATGCTACCTGTTCGCGCTGGTGGCGGGCGAGCTCGCGCATATTTCCAATTCGTTCGTCACCGCGTCAGGCCGAAAGGTCGGGCTCGCGATCTACGTGGAGCCGGGACGCGAGGAGCGCGCCCATTACGCCATGGACTCGCTCAAGCGCTCGATGGCGTGGGACGAGCGCGCCTATGGGCGGGAATATGATCTCGACGTTTTCAACATCGTCGCGGTGTCCGACTTCAACATGGGCGCCATGGAGAACAAGGGGCTGAACGTCTTCAACGATAAATATGTGCTCGCCTCGCCCCAAACCGCCACCGACGAAGACTACGCGGGCATCGAGGGGGTGATCGCGCATGAATATTTTCACAACTGGACCGGCAATCGCGTCACGTGCCGTGACTGGTTTCAGCTTTGCCTCAAGGAGGGCCTGACGGTCTTTCGCGACCAGGAATTCTCGGCCGACATGCGCTCCGCCCCGGTCAAGCGCATTTCCGAGGTGCGCGTGCTGCGCTCGGCGCAATTCCCCGAGGACGCGGGCCCGCTCGCACACAATGTGCGGCCCGAAGTCTACAACGAGATCAGCAACTTTTACACCGCGACCGTGTATCAGAAGGGCGCGGAAATCATCCGGATGCTCAAGCGCCTGATCGGGCCGCGTGCATTCCGCGCCGGCATGGATCTCTATTTCCAGCGCCATGACGGGACCGCTGCCACGGTGGAAGAGTTCATCGCCTGCTTCGCCGATATTTCCGGCCGGGATCTTGGCCGCTTCATGCGCTGGTACAGTCAGGCCGGCACGCCGAAGCTCACAGTCCATGGCAACTACAACCCGGCGGAGCGGACCTATCGTCTCGAGATCGTCCAGTCGATCGCCCCCACGCCTGGTCAGGCGACCAAGCTGCCGATGACGATGCCGCTCGCGCTCGGCCTGGTCGACCCGCAGGGTGGCGACATGCCCCTGATCTCTCCCGACGCATCCCCCGGCGAGCTCGCGGAGAGCGTGATCGAGCTCAAGGATTCCGAGCGGACGATTGTGTTTCACGACGTGCCGAGGAGGCCCGCGCTTTCCTTCCTGCGTGGCTTCTCCGCGCCGGTCCGGGTGGAGGACGATCTCACTGAAGACGACCTCATTGTCCTTTCGCGGCGCGACAGCGACAACTTCAACCGCTGGCAGGCGTTGCAAAGTCTGGCGACGCGCGTGCTGCTGCGCGGCGTCAAGGCGATCCGGGCCGGACGGGCGCCCGAGCGCAACGCGGGGCTGGTCGCGGCGTTCGGCGCCTTGATCGAGGACGCGCGGGCAGGGCGGATCGACCCGGCCTTCGCGGCGCTGGCGATAACGCTGCCGAGCGAGGCGGACATTGCGCGTGATATCGGCGAGGACGTCGATCCGGACGCGATCTATGCGGCGAGAAGGACGTTGCGGGGCGGACTCGGCCGCGCGCACGGCGAGGCGCTCGTCGAACTGCACCGGCAGCTCGCCGATTCGTCGCCTTTCAACCCCGACGCGGCCGCGGCCGGCCGACGGGCGCTGCGCAACGGAGCGCTCGCGCTATTCGTCGACGGCAACGTGATCGACGGTCTTGCGCTCGCGCACGGCCAGCTGCGCGAGGCCGACAACATGACGGAGCGCCTCGGCGCGCTCGCGACGATTGCGCTCAAACCCAGCTCCACCCGCGAACACACGCTGGACGCCTTCGGCCGGCGCTACGCGATGGAGCCGCTCATCCTCGACAAATGGTTCGCCCTGCAGGCGCAAATCCCCGAGAGGGAGACGCTCGAGCGCGTACGGGCGCTAATGACCCATCGCGGCTTCTCGATGTCCAACCCCAACCGGGTGCGCGCGCTGATCGGCGGGTTCTCGGCCAACCATACGCAATTCAACCGGGCCGACGGGGCGGGGTTCGCGCTGCTCGAGGAGGTGGTCGTCACGCTCGACCCCACCAACCCGCAGATTGCCGCGCGGCTCCTGACGGCCATGCGCTCCTGGCGCTCGCTCGAAGACGAGCGCCGGCCGCAGGCCGAGGCGATGCTGAAGCGAATCGCCGCCCAGGCGACGCTGTCGCCCGACGTCCGCGACATCGTGACCAGGACTCTCGGATGAGGCAGCCGGCGACCCGGCAATCGGCGGCAGGCTTCAGGCGGCGCCCCATCTGTGCCGCATGCGCCGCCCGGCGGCGTTGCGATCGCAGATGTCCGGCCGCCTGACGCCGACCAAGCCAGCCGATTCCAGGTCGAAGCCTGTATTTCCTCGGCGCATTTTGAAACGCGGGCCACTCGATGAGGAGCCTTTCTGGCCGTTGTTGCGCTGCCCGTTCGCAGTCCCGCGATGCGGGGCTTATCCGCAGCGCGGCCAAGCGCGACGACAAGGTTTCGTTGGAGCCTTCGCGCCACGCTTCCACCCGGCGAGCCTTGTCAGAAAGCCCCATCGCCAGCTTCTTGGCGGAAACAGGCGCATGCTCGACGTCGCGCCGGACGCACGACGACCGGCGGCCGCGCCCGCTTCAGATCTTGTGCGTAAGCGGCTCGGCGCCGGGAGGCCAGACGCTCAGCTTCGACTTCACGCGCACCACGTAGGGTAAATCCATGGCTGCGACGCCGGCCCTGATCTCACCGTCAGCGCGTAACCGGCATCGGTCAGCGACGCCCCGGCGCGACGCCGCCTTTCCGCGCTGGCGTGATCTGGCCGAGCGCGATCTGCGGCTCGGTCCTGAAGATCACTTCGTCCAGGACATAGCCGGCGTCCGCCGACAGCTGCGCGGGCTTGCGGCCGAGATTGGCTTCGATTGCGTCGGCGATCGGGGTCAATTGATGTTGATCGCTCTGCTTCGCGTCGAGGCCATGGGCGACGATCACCTGCCCCGTTGCGTCGACCGCCGCTTGCGCATTGTAGCCCTGGATGAAGCCGTCCTTGGTTTTCATGATGCGGCTTTCCGGATCGGTGAAGTTCTTCTGCGCTTTGGGATCGGGCTCGTCGGAGGGCCGGGCGGCGGGTTTGCCCGGCTTCTTGCGGCCCTCGGCTTGTCGCCGCTCCTCGGCCTGGGCCTGCGCTCTGGCCTTGGCCGCCGCGGCCGCCTTCGCCTCGGCCTCCAATTCGGCCTTCGCCGCCCGGATCTTCTCGGCGCGCTTCTTCTTGTCGGCGACCCACTTGGGCAACTCCTTGCCGCTCTTGTCGCGGCCGAAGGCCTTGTCTTCCTCGGCGTCCGCAGCCTCCGCGGCGCTCAGCCATCGCTCAACCTCGGCATCGAGTTCCGCCGCTCGCCTGGCCATGCGCTCGTAGCTCATCGCCTTGTGCTTGGAGGCGTTCGCCTTGATCTTCGTGCCGTCCAGCGCGATATGGCCGAGCTTCACCAACCCCGCCTGTTCGCACAGCTTGAGAACTTGCGCGAACAGGCCGGCAAGCGCCTTCAGGTGGCGCTTGCGGAAGTCGGATACGGTGCGAAAATCCGGCGGATCGAGCCCGACAATGCTCATGAAGTCGACCCGCTCGCGCGCCGCCTTGGCGATCCGCCGCGACGAGTAGACGCCGTTGCAATAGGCGTACAGCAACAGCGCCGTCATCATCGCCGGGTCAAATGGCGGCTGCCCGCGCTCGCTCGCGTAAGCCGCTTCGATCTCACCAAGCTCAAGATGCTCGAGCACAAGCGCCAAAACAAAGCCAGCCAGGTGGTCCCCGCCGACAAAGTCCTGTACCCTCGCCGGCAACAACAGCGGCTGATCGATCGTCCACGGGCGGAAAGTCTTGCTCATAGAGGCTCTTGCAAATTTATTTTGAATGCCAAGCAAATTGAGGTGGGGCATGTAGGAACGATATGACAGTTGTCAACTACTATAAGATAATATATATCGCTGTACATTGAGAGTAGTTTCGGTATTGTTTTGGCTTATCGTCCCAATTCGTAGCAACAGGCATGTCCGACGATCCCCTAGACGCCATGAAAGCCCGCTGGAACCATATCCAGGGCACTCTGTTTCCTTGGCTGCGCGAGGAAGTCGACCCAATGACCGAAGCGCTTGGGCGTCTCGTCACGACCCTCGACGTGATCGGCCTCGAAGCCTTCGTTCCCGAGCCGCCGCGCGGCCCCGGCCGCCCGCCCGAGGATCGGCGCGCCCTTGCCAGGGCCTTCGTCGCCAAGGCGATGCTGGGCATTCCCACCACTTCCGCTTTGATCGAGCAACTCGCCGTCGACAAGTCGCTGCGGCGTATCCTTGGTTGGGAGCGACGCTCGCAAGTGCCCTCAGAAGCCACGTTCTCTCGCGCCTTCGCGGAGTTCGCGCAGGGCGATCTGCCCGACAAAATGCACGCGGCGCTGATCGAGCGCTCGCTCGGCGGGCGCATCGTCGGCGTGATCGCCCGCGACGCCACCGAGATCGAGGCGCGCGAGAAGCCGGCGGCGAAAGAGGCCAGCGACAAGAAGGACGATCCGCCGTCCGATGGCGCTCAGCCGCCGCGCAAGCGCGGACGCCCGCGCAAGGACGAGCAACGGCCAAAGCCCGAGCCGACGCGGCTGGAGCGACAAACCTCACAGAACGTCAACCAAATGCTCGCCGAACTGCCCACCGCCTGCGATGTCGGCTCCAAGAAAAACAGCAAGGGCTACAAGGAAACCTGGATCGGCTACAAGCTGCATATCGACGTCGCTTGCGGCCAGATCCCCGTCTCCTGCGTGCTGACTTCGGCCTCCGTTCACGACAGTCAGGTCGCCATTCCCTTGATGACCATGACCGGCGCGCGGGTTTCCTATCTCTTTAACTCCTAGCCGCACCGCTAGATTTTTCCGCCTGGCCCCTGTCAAGGGTCTGGACAAAGATTTGCACAAGGATTCTTATCGTAGTGATTCGGACGGGGCGGCGGTTGCCCGAGCGTGATCTTGTGACGAGGGCTGGCGATTACGATGACGCGTGCGAGCGCGGCAAACGCGGACGATTGTCAAGGCGGACCGGTCCTGCCAAGCAGCGGCTCCGTTTTCCGCCTGGCGATGGCGCGGCTTCGGGCGTGGCCTCGTACGATCGCAGTCGGACGCTGGTTTCCCTCCGCCGCGTCGATCGCTGTCGCGCTCGCGATCGTCGGCACGATAGCCGTGACGTTTCAGCACCTGCGATTCGAGCGCGATCTCGCGCTTGAATCCGCCATGCGCGAAGTCGACATGCGGGCGACCATTCTTGCGGCCCGCCTCGACGCAGCCTTGGCCGCCGCTCCCCGGGCGTCGCCGGCCGGAGTCCTCCGCCAAGTCCTCGACGCCCATCCTGAGGAGCGACTCGCCGAAGCGATCATGGTCGACCGCAACGGTCAGCGGATCGCGATCGATCCGCCAGAGGCTCTGATTGCGGATGAACTGGCTCGGCTTGGATGGAATTGGAGTGACGGCGACGACTACGGCGGGGTGAAGCGGGTCGACACAGGCGGCGGGGGCGAGCGGTTCACAGCGGTGAAGGCGCTGCCGGCTGCGGCTGCGAGAATAGCGTTCTCCTCGCCCGTCGAGCTGCATCTCGCCGCGTGGCGCCGCGCCGCGTTCGCAACCGTCGCACTTCTCGCCTGGACGCTCGCGCTGATAGCCGCGGCCAGCCTCCTCTACGGCGCCGAACTGCGATGCAAGCGCGCCCGCGTACGGGAAGAGCGGACCCGTCGAGCGCGGATCGATCTGGCGCTCAATCGCGGTCGATGCGGCTTATGGACCTGGGATTTGCGTCACGGACGCATCGTCTGGTCGCCATCGATGTTCGACGTTCTCGATCTCGCCGAGCGCCCCGGCTGGTGGACGATCGCCGACCTGCGGGCGCTGATGCATCCCGAGGACGAGAGCCTCGAGGGCATCGCGCGGCTCGCGGCCGAGCGTCGGGGCGAATGCGTCGAGGTCGAATTTCGCATGCGCGCCGCGGACGGGCGTTGGGTCTGGCTGCGCAAGCGCGCCGAAATCGTCGAGGACGAGGAAAGCGGCGGCTTTAGCCTTGTCGGGATCGTCTTCGACGTGACCGAGCGCAAGCGCGAGGCTGAGGCATCCGCGACCGCGGACCAGCGGCTGCGCGACGCCATCGAGGCTATTTCCGAGGCTTTCGTCCTGTGGGATTCCGGAAATCGGCTCGTTCTTTGCAATTCGAAATATCAGCGGCTGCACAATCTTCCGAACGAAGCCGTGCGATCCGGCGCTCACTATGGGGAGCTGGCGGCGCTCGGCGGACTCGATCGCGCAGGGGCGGGGGCGGGCGAGCTTGTCGCAACGGGACTGAGGTCGCGCACTTACGAGGCGCGCCTTCCCGACGGGCGTTGGCTGCAGGTCAACGAGCGGCGCACCCACGACGGCGGCTACGTCTCGGTCGGGACCGACATCACCGCGCTCAAGGAGCACGAGGAGCAGCTGATCAATTCAGAGCGTCTGCTGCTGACGACCGTCGCGCAGTTGCGCCAGTCCCGCCACTCGCTCGAGGAACAGGCTCAGCAGCTTGCCGATCTCGCCGAGCGCTATCATGAGCAGAAGGCCCGGGCCGAGGCGGCCAATCGCGCCAAGGCCGAGTTCCTGGCCAACATGAGCCATGAATTACGGACGCCACTGAACGCCATCATCGGCTTTTCGCAATTGATGGGAAGCCAGACCTTCGGTCCGCTCGGATCGGAGAAGTACCGCGCCTATTGCGGGCACATTCTCGCGAGCGGCGAATATCTCCTCCAGGTTGTCAGCGACATTCTCGACATGTCCCGACTGGAGGCCGGGCGTGAGCGGCTCTGCTATGCCCGCTTCCGGGCGGAGCAGGCGGTCAGCCGCGCCGTGCAGGACATCGCCCCGACGGCGCGCGAAAAGCGCATCGCAGTGGCGGTCGACGTCGGCGCGGACCTGACGATCGAAGCGGACCCCGCCGCAGTCGAACGGATTCTCACCACGCTGATGCGCAACGCGGTCAAGTTCGCGCCCGAAGGCGGTGCGGTCGAAATCGGCGCGCAAGCCCTGGCGGAGCAAGTCTGCTTTTACGTGGAGGACAACGGCCCGGGCATCGCCGCCGAGGACATCGCGCGGATTGGACGGCCGTTCGAGCAGGGTGACGTCGTGATGGCCAACGGCATGAAAGGCTCGGGGCTCGGCCTCGCCATCGCCAATTCGCTTGTCGAGCTGCACGGCGGAACGCTCCGGCTCGGCTCGCGGGCAGGCGAAGGCGCGGTCGCCGTGGTCACGCTGCCGAGAGTCCAGCGCGGCGCCCGCGCCATCGCGCTCGCCCAGGTGGCGTGACCTTTCCGTTTTGCGGACCCCGACAATGGCCCCGGGCTTGCCGATGAGGTAAGGGAGTTGGTGTTTGAGCCCCTGACCTCGATGAGGGCGACCGGATTGGGCGTCGGTCTTTCCATATCGAAGTCGATCATTGAGGCCCATCACGCGCGCATTTGGACCAAGTCGGGACCTCGCGCGGGGACGACGCTCAGCTTCACCTTGCCGTTGACGACGGCGGAGATTGAAGAATGAGCGACACGCAGATCGTTCACGTGATCGATGACGACGACGCCCTTCGCGATTCGGTCCGGCTCTTCCTGGTGAACGAGGGGCTCAACGTCAAGACTTATGCCTCTGCGACAGAATTCCTCGCCGCAATCGACGACGCGCCGGTCGGCTGCGTCGTGACTGACATCCGCATGCCTGGCATGAGCGGAATGGAGCTGCTCGCGCATCTATCGGCGCGTTCGATTGCTGTGCCGGTTATTGTCGTGACAGGCCACGCCGACGTTGCGCTCGCCGTTCGCGCGATGAAGCAAGGCGCGGTCGACCTTCTCGAAAAGCCGTTCCGCGCCGACGACCTCATCGGGGCCATTCGCAATGCCCTTGATTCCGGTAAAGGGTCGCAGACGAACGAGGCCAATACGCAGAAAGCGCAGGCGCGATTGGCTGCGCTCAGCGTGCGCGAGACCGAGGTGCTCGACCGTCTCATCCGAGGACAGCCCAACAAGATCATCGCCTACGAAATGGGGATCAGTCCGAGAACCGTCGAAGTCCACCGGGCCAACGTGATGAAGAAGACCCAGGCCGCAAGCCTGTCCGATCTCGTCCGCATGTTCCTGAACGTCGAGCGAAGCTGAACATAGGCGAAGCCAGCGGCGTGGGAGGTCGCTCCCGGTCAGACTGCTTTGTTCTGGTGCCTGAGCCGGTTTGCCAGAACCCGCATCACTTTGAGCGCGAAGTACGGCGTGTGACGGACCAGAAAAAGATACTGCTTTTCCGTTATCGGGGCGACGGTGACGTCCGTCTCCGCCACGACGGTCGCGCTTCGTGGCGAGGAGTTCGACCAGCGCCATCTCGCCGAAAATCTCGTTCTCGCCCAAGGTTTCGAGCAGCCGGTTCCCGGACAGGACACGGACGCGGCCCCGCTGAACGACGTAAAACTCCTTGCCTGGATCTCCCTCGCGGAAGATCGTCTCGCCCGCTTTGTAATCGCGAGTCGGGACGTCGGTCCCGAGGAGCAGACTGAAGCTATCGGCGTCGTCCGTCATGTCGTCATCCACGCGCACCGAATCGCCGCGCGTCCCTTTCTAAACCCATGAAACGGCAGAGTGATTGCACATTTGTGACACATCCGTCCGGAAGAGGTCTCTGTGTCGACGACCGCCACCTTCGATCTCTTTAGTGGAGGGAGGCAGTCCGCTCAAGTGGCGAGGGCCCGGGTTTGCGGCTATCCGATCGTCACGACGAGACGCCCGCGCGTCTCGCCCTTCAGAATGCGGCGGCCGGCTTCGAACGTCTGGTCGAACGGGATCGTTTGCGTCATCGCTGCGAGCTTCTTGCGGTCGAGGTCGCTCGCCAGTCGACGCCACGCTTCCAGCCGATGCGTCATCGGACAATGGACGCTGTCGATGCCGAACAGGGTCACCGCGCGCAGGATGAAGGGAGCGACCGTCGCGGGCAGGTCCATGCCGCCCGCGAGCCCGCAAGCAGCGACGGCGCCGCCATAGCGCGTCTGGGCCAACACATTGGCCAGCGTCTGTGAGCCGACGCTGTCGACAGCTGCCGCCCACTGCTCCTTGCCGAGCGGTTTGCCCGGCGCCGAGAGGGAGGCGCGCTCGATGATATCGGACGCCCCCAAATGCTTGAGATAGTCGGCTTCGCTCGATCGGCCGGTGGAAGCGATCACCGTCCAACCCTTGTCGGCCAGCAGCGAAATGGCGGTCGAACCGACGCCGCCCGCGGCGCCCGTCACCAGCGCCGGTCCCGAGGCCGGCGTCAGGCCGTGCCGCTCGATCGCCATCACCGCCAGCATCGCGGTATAGCCGGCGGTGCCGATCGCCATCGCCTCGGCCCGGGTCAGGCCCGCCGGCAGCCTGACGAGCCAATCGCCCTTCACCCGCGCCTTCTCAGCATAGCCGCCGAAATGGGTCTCGCTGAGCCCAAAGCCGTTCACGATCACTTCGTCGCCGGGAGCGAAGTCCGCGCGGGTTGAGGCAGCCACGACGCCCGCGAGGTCGATGCCGAGCACCATCGGAAAGCGGCGGATGATCGCCGACTTGCCGGAGAGCGCGAGCCCGTCCTTGTAGTTGACGGTCGAATGCGTGACGCGAACGGTCACGTCGCCGTCCATAAGCTCGGAGTCCTCCATCTCGACGAAACGGACGTCCTGCCCGGCTTCGGTCTTATCGGCTCGAATGGCGCGAAACGTCATGCGGATTTCCTCGAGGACGGCGCCTTGGCGTCCGACCGCGGCGCCGATGGAGATGGCGAAGTGTATTGGCCGCGTCTAGCGACGGTCAAATCGCGCGAGGGATGCGGCCGCTATTGCCGCCGCGAGACCGAGAATTCTCCGGCCGAGGCGCGATCGGCGAGGCGCCCGGCGATGAGCGCGGCATTGTCCTCGCCGTGGATCGCGACGAGTTCGCACATCGCCGCGCAAAGGGCGGCCTCCGCCAGGTCGTCGACGCCGATTCCGTCGAGCGCGGCCAGGGCGAAGGCCTCCCCGACATAGGTCAGGGCCGCCTGGCGCGCGTCGTCGTCGCGGCGATCCTGAAGCGCGATTTGCATGGCGATCGACATCGCCGGCATACTAGGTGTGCAGTCCCGGAATGTAATGGTGCATCATCGTTCCTGAGTTGTCAGGAGGAGGATGTCCTATGGCAAGCGTTCTGCATGGCAGCGCCCGCACGACGCCGCGTATTCGAGCCGAGCTCCAAGCGTCGAAAGAGAGCGCCCGCTCCCTTGCAGCGCGCTACGACCTGAACCCCAAGACTGTGCGGAAGTGGCGCCAGCGGACCACGACGGCCGATGCGCCGATGGGGCCGAAGGCTCCGAAGAGCACGGTGCTGACGCCAGCCGAGGAGGCCATCGTGGTGGCATTCCGCCAGAAGACGCTGTTGCCGCTGGACGACGTGCTGGGCTGCCTGAGGGATGCCATTCCCAATCTCAGCCGGAGCGCCCTGCACCGTTGCCTCCAGCGGCATGGGATCTCCAGGCTGCCGAAGGAAGAAGCCAGCGACAAGCGCAACCGGTTCAAGAGCTACCAGATCGGCTATGTCCACATTGACAGCTGCGAACTGCGACACACCGACGGCAAGCTGGTCATGTTCCTGGCGATCGACCGGATCTCGAAATTCACCTACGTCGAGTTCCACGACAGCGCCGGAAAGAAGGAGGGAGCAGCTTTTCTGAGAAATGTCGTGGCCGCCTTCCCCTACAAAATCCACACCGTGCTAACCGATAACGGTATGGCCTTCGCCGATCTGCCCAAGAATCGCGAAGGCCCCAGCCGGCGTCTCCTCGGCCCGCACATCTTCGATCGCGTCTGCATCGAACATGGGATCGAGCACCGATTGACCAAGCCCTATCATCCCTGGACCAACGGCCAGGCAGAGCGAATGAACCGAACCATCAAAGACGCCACGGTCAAAGTCTTCCACTACGAAGACCTCGAAAGCCTCAAGGCGCACGTACTGGCCTTCGTCACAGCCTATAACTTCGCCAAGCACCTAAAGGCGCTAAAATGGCGAACGCCCTATCAGGCCATCTGCAATGCATGGACGAACGACCCCGCCGCCTTCAAAATCAACCCGCGCCATCTCATTCCGGGACCACACACCTAGAACCTCGCGTCGCGGAAGGCGACGCCAGTTCTTCGTAAAGGTTAATTGGCGCCAGGGCTGATGCCGACGCGAAAGGCAGTCAGCTTGGCGCGCGGCGCCGTCGGGAGCAGCGCGATTGTGCGGACGGTATGCGATTACTTTGCCCCCCGAAGCGGTGCGCGCCTATTTCGCCTATCGGGAGACCCCGAATTTTCCCCCGCGCTACAACATCGCGCCGACGCAGCCCATTCCGGTGGTCACCGCCGAACCTCGGAGCGCCGGCGCCGTCCGGCATTTCCAACTCATGCGCTGGGGCTTTCTGCCCGGGTTCGTCAAGGACCCGAAGGGCTTTCCGCTTATCATCAACGCCCGCGCGGAAACGATGGCTGACAGGCCAAGCTACGGCGCGGCGCTTAAGCGGCGGCGGTGCCTCGTCATCGCCGACGGGTTCTACGAATGGCGGAAGGGCGCTCATCCGGGCGGACGCGCCGTGGTCAAGCGGCCCTATCTCATCCGGCGCGTGAGCGGCGAGCCAATGGGGTTTGCCGGTCTTTACGAGACCTGGTGCGACCCGACCGGCGGGGAGATCGATACGGCGTGCATCATCACGACCTCGGCCAACTCGCTTGCGGCGCTCGTGCACGACCGCATGCCGGCGATCCTCGAGCCCGGCGAGTTCGTTCCCTGGCTCGACGTGGAGGGCGTCGGAGCCGCCAAGGCGCTCGCGCTCCTGAAACCTGCGCCCGATCCGGCGCTCGAGCTCGTCGAAATCGGGCCGGCGGTCAATCATTTCGCCAACGATGACGAGAGCCTGCAGCGGCCGATTGCGGCGCCGATCCGCGCAGCCGGCGGCGGGTTGCTCATCTGATCTTGCCGGCCGGCGCGCGACGCGCGATGAGGACGAGGCGAAGATTCAAAGAGGAGCGCATGCCGGATCGAGAGAAGCCGCAACGAGTCGTCACAGCCGTGCGCGGCGCCGATGGGCTCATGCGTTGCCCGTGGCCAGGCGCCGACCCGCTCTACGTGGCCTACCACGACGAGGAATGGGGAACGCCCGAATATGACGACCGGGCCCTCTTCGAGAAGCTCGTCCTTGACGGGTTCCAGGCGGGCCTGTCCTGGATCACCATCCTGCGCAAGCGCCCGGCCTTCCGAGCCGCGTTCGACGGGTTCGAGCCGGAGAGGATCGTGCGCTGGAACGCGGCCAAGAAGGAGGCGCTGATGCTCGATGCGGGCATCGTGCGCAATCGCGCCAAGATCGAGGCGACGGTCGCGCTCGCGCGCATCTATCTCGACCTTGTCGAAAGGCAAGGCTTTGCCCGGCATTTGTGGAGTTTCGTCGACGGACGGCCGATCCAGAACGCACGCCGCAGTCTTGCCGAGCTGCCCGCCGAGACCGAGGTCGCGCGCGCGATCTCCAAGGACTTACGCACGCGCGGCGGCAATTTCGTCGGGCCAACCATCATCTATGCCTTCATGCAGGCCACGGGCATGGTCAACGATCATCTGGTCGACTGCTGCCGCCACGACGCTTGCAAGTCGCTCGCGCGCGACTTCGGACCATGAGCGAAAGCCGAACGCATCGCGCCTGGCAGCGCATGCTGTCCGGGCGGCGGCTCGACCTAATCGATCCATCGCCGGTCGACGTCGAGATCGCCGACATCGCCCACGGTCTTGCGCGCGTCGCCCGCTGGAACGGCCAGACTCGGGGGCCGGAGATCTTTTCCGTCGCGCAGCATTCGCTGCTCGTCGAGGCGCTGTTCGCCGCCGCCGCCTCGAGCTCGCCGCCGCAGGCGCGCCTGGCCGCGCTTTTGCATGACGCGCCCGAATATGTGATCGGCGACATGATCTCGCCGTTCAAGGCGGCGATCGGCGGCGACTACAAACGGATTGAGCAACGCCTGCAGCGCGCCATCCACATTCGCTTCGGCCTCCCCGCCGAGCGGACGGCCGACCTCGCCCGCCAGATCAAGGCGGTCGACCGGGCCTCCGCCTATATCGAGGCGACCGCGCTCGCCGGTTTCACGATCGCCGAAGCGCGCAGGCTCTTCGGCGAGCCGGAGCTGCCGATCGGCGAATTTGTCGCCTTTCTCGAGCCGATGCGTCCACAGGAGGCGGAAGAGCGTTTCCTCAGTCGTTTCGCGGAACTCGACGCCGCTGTGGCCAAGCTCTAAGAGACGCTCCGATGCCGCGCCTTCATGTCTGCTCGCTCGCCCTGATCGGAGACACCGTCGCCCGGACCGGCGCGCGCGCTCTCGTTACACTTTTGAGCCCGGGCACGGAGGTCTCGCGTCCCGCCGGAATCGTGCCCGAGCGCCACCTTTATCTCGCCGTATCGGACATTGTCGCGCCCGTGCCCGGCCAGGTCCTGCCGGAAGCCGCGCATCTCGATGACTTCCTCGGATTCGTCTACGCTTGGGATCGCGCGGAGCCGATGGTGATCCATTGCTTCGCCGGCGTCAGCCGCTCGACCGCCGCCGCCTATGTCGCCGCGTGTGCGCTTGCGCCTGCGCGCGACGAGTTCGCCGTCGCCCGCGCCTTGCGCGCCGCCTCGCCGACCGCGACCCCCAACGCGCGCCTCGTTGCGCTCGCCGATTCCGCGCTTCAGCGCGACGGGCGCATGAACGACGCCATCGCGGAAATCGGCCGTGGCGAGGAATGCTTCGAGGGAACGCCGTTCACCCTGGAGCTGGCTTAAGAGGCTTGTCGCTAGGCGAGTTCCTGCTGGACCAGGCTGACCCAATAGCCGGCGCCGAGGGTCAGGATTTTGTCGTTGAAGTCATAGAGTGGCGTGTGGACGTTGTGGAACGAGCCGTCGGGCTCGACGCCATTGCCAATCATCACGAATCCGCCCGGCCGCGCCTCCAGCATAAAAGCGAAATCCTCAGAGCCCGTCTTCGGGGACTCGTTGGCGGCGACGTTCTCCAGGCCGACCAGCGCGGCCGCCGCCGCCACCGAGACTGCGGTCTGCTCGGCGTGAGTGACCAGCGGCGGATAACGCCGGTCATAGTCGACCTCCGACGTGCATCCATAGGCGCCGGCCAGCGCATGCGCCAATTCCGTGATTCGCTTCTGCAGGAGATCGCGGACTTCGGGCTTGTAGGAGCGCGAAGTGCCGCGAACGACGAGCTCCGACGGGATGATGTTGGGCGAGCCGAAGTCGCCGCCGGCGATATGGCCGACGCTGACCACCGCCGTCTCGACCGCCGCCACATTGCGCCCGACGATTGTCTGCAGCGCCAGAACGAAATGCGCCTGAACGACCGTAGGATCGCTCGTCAGATGAGCGCCCGCGCCGCCGTGGCCGCCGGGCCCGCGGAAGGTCACGGTCCAGCTGTCGCTGGCGGCGAGAAAGGGGCCGGTGCGGGTGGCGAATTTGCCGACCGGCAGCCCCGGGGCATTGTGCATCCCGTAGACGGCCTCAACCGGGAAGCGATCGAACAGACCTTCCTCGATCATCAAGCGGCCGCCCCCAAGACCCTCTTCGGCAGGCTGGAAGATGAAATGGACCGTGCCGCCAAAATCAGGATGCTCTGCGAGATAGCGCGCGGCGCCTAGCAACATCGTGGCATGGCCGTCATGGCCGCAGGCATGCATCTTGCCGGGAACGCGGGAGGCATAGTCCAGTCCAGTCGAACTCGCGGATATAGAGGGCGTCCAGATCGGCGCGCAGGCCGATCGCCCGCTGTCCGGCCCGCTTGCCCTTCACCGTCCCGACGACGCCGGTCTTGGCGATACCTTCGCTGACCTCGACGCCCCAGCCGCGCAGGCGGTCGGCGACCAGCTTGGCGGTGCGCACCTCCTCGAACCCGACTTCCGGATTGGAATGGATGTCGTGGCGGATCGCGATGAGTTCGGGTTCGTAACGCTTCAGCTCTTCAGTGACGAGGGAATCCATTTTCACGCCTCTTCAAAAGTCCTGCCGCCTCGACAATAGCCCAAGCCGGGCCTCGCGAAGGATCAATCTTTCAGCACGGCGTCCCTGGTCGAAGCCGAGCGCCCGACAGGCCGCCGTGTCACTTCACCGCCTTCGCCATCGCGTCCTGCTCGGCCTGCGACGGCGCGCCGAAGAAGGCCGGGTCGTTGTCCTTGCCGCCGAGCGCGCCGTAGGCGCGCGCGCCGCCCGCGTCGAACAGCACCACGAACTTGTGCGCCTCGCAAGCGGCTGGCTCGCAGACGAACGAGAGCGAATAGGGCTTGCCGTCGATGGTCAGTTCGGTGATTTCTCCCGACACCCCGTCAAAGTCCCTGTTGAACTGAACGAGCCAGTCGGGCGTCGGCTGGACGAGCTTCATCAGCCTGTCCCAGGACGCGTGATAGGCCGTCCGGCCGTGCAGCGCGTCGAACAGGAATTCTGTGTCCCCGGCTCGGGCCGCGCCGGCGAAAACCGTCATTGCGAGAAGCGAAGCGACGAAGCAATCCAGGGAACGAAAGCGCGCCGCCCTTCGGCCCCCTGGATTGCTTCGCCATAGCCCGTCGAGAGACGGGCGTCTTCGACGCCCTTTGGCTCGCAATGACGGGTTGGATTCCGGCGAATAGACAACCACGCTAAAACGCCTTGAAGGTGATGATCGTGCGGGTGTCGACGATGCCCGGAATCCCCTGCACCTTGTGGCCGACGAAATGGCCGATGTCGACGTCCTTCTCGACATAGAATTTGGCCAGAATGTCGAAGTCGCCGGCGGTCGAATAGATCTCGGACGCGATCTCCGCCTCCGCCAGCGCGCTGGCCACCTCGTAGGTGCGGCCGAGCGCGCATTTGATCTCAACGAAAAACGTCTGCATGCGCTCACGGCCCCTCTTTGGCCGCCTCTTGTGCAACAACTTCGACGTCGCGGTCCAGACCCGACTGGACCTCGAAGGTCGACTGGTAGGTCTTGGCGTCGTGGCGCGCGATGACGACATATTCGCCTTCGGCAAGGACCAGAGAGGGAAAGGCGCCGACGAGTTCGCGGATGACGTCGCCGCCCGGGGTCAAAACGGTGAAGGTCGTGTTGGCGAGCGCCTCCGCCCCCAGCTTGTTGACGAGCTTCAGCGTCAGCGTCGCGCAGCGATGTCGGAGAGTCACATCGACAAGTTTGCCGGATGGGACCTTGATGTCGGCGTTGACAATCGAATTGGTGGGCAGGATCGCCGGAGGCGCAGGGGCCGCGGACTTGCCCGTATTGGACGCGACGCTGGGGACGAAACGTCCTCCGACCGTGTCGAGATAGGTCGAGACGATGTGATAGGAGCCCTCCGGCAGCCCGATGATGTCGCCGGCCTTCGCCTTGGCGTAGACGAGCTTGCCCTGGGGATTGCGGTTCTCCGGCACATAGATCGCGAGCGACAGTTTGGACGGGTCGATTGGCGCGTCGGCGAGCGTGCCCCCGATCCGGAGAGCCCCGGCCGCGATGGCCAGCTGTTCGGACCGAACCTCCGGGCCGAGCGTCAGCCGGCGGGTCGCGCTCGCGAGACCAAATGCGACATGCACGACATAATCGCCGGGCTGCAGCGTCAGGGTCGGCTGGGCGAGAGCGGATTCGACGATCAGCGAATGCGCGCCTGCCGCGTCGGGGTCCGCGCCGAACACGCGCCAGCGCAGCCCTCCGGTCAGCGGCGTGCCGGCGCCGCCGTTGAGCGTCGCGGAAAGGCTGAGGGTCGCCTGCCCATCCGGCGCCGCCGGGTCCGCGCGCGCCGCGCCGATCACCATGACGATGGCGAGGAGGGCGATGGCCCTTGCCAGAATTCGCAAAATCGCTCCCCTTCCGCCCCGCCCGCCGCGAAACGGCTGCGTCCGTCAATCTCGCCGGCATCCCCGGGCCGCCGGCGGCCCGGGTGGTGAAGCCCCAATAAGGCGGATCGAAGGCCGTTTACAGGCTTCGCGAATTGCGTCAAGCAGCGCCCGCGCCTCTCAGGGACATGCCAATGAACGATACGATAGCGTTGCTCCAACGACGCCGCTCCGCGCCGCCCGCGATCATGACGGGCCCCGGACCGACGGCGGAAGAGCTTGCCACGATCCTCACCATCGCCTCTCGCGTGCCCGATCACGGCAAGCTCGCGCCATGGCGCTTCATCGTGTTTGAGGGGGAGGCGCGCCGTCGGGCGGGCCGGCTTGCGCTCGACATCCGCCTCGAAGGGCAGCCGGACCTGGACGAGGCGGGCAGGGCCGAGGAACTGAACCGGTTCGCCCGCGCGCCGCTTGTGGTCGGCGTCGTCTCCCGCGCCGCTCCGCATGTCAAGATCCCGGAATGGGAGCAGGTTCTCTCCTCTGGCGCAGCCTGCATGAACATGATCGTGGCGGCGCGCGCGCTGGGCTTCTCCGCCACCTGGCACACCGAATGGCCGGCCTATGACGCCCGGTTCCGGGCGGCGATCGGACTTGCCGAGCACGAACGCATTTCAGGCTTCATCTATATCGGCCGCGCGCCGTCGATCGAAGACCGGCCGCGTCCGCCGCTCGAGGACATCGTCACGACCTTTCCCGCCTGAGGGAGGGCGCTAGTTCATCAATTCCATGAAACCGATCTTTTGTGGGGGATTCATTTGGTCTTTGCGGGCCTGTAGGCTGCTTTTTTTGATTCGCGAGACGAGATTCGAAGATCATGACGGCGCGGCGACGAGCGATTGAGTTGTCGATCGGAGAAGAGGATTTGGCGAGGCTTGTTTCGATAGCACGCTCGCGAACGGAGCCGGCGAGCCGGGTCGAGCGAGCGCGAATGCTGTTGGCTTACCGGAAGGACCCCTCGTTCTTTGCGGTGGGTCAAGCTTTGGGGGTGCATCATCAGACGGTCCAGCGCTGCGTTGAGCGGGCGCTGGCCTATGGTGCAATGGCGGGGCTCGACGATCGTCCCCGGCCGGGCAAGGAGCCGACGATCACTGCCGAGGCCAGGACATGGCTGGTCTCTCTGGCCTGCCGCAAGGCGAAGGACTTGGGCTATCCGCACGAATTGTGGACGACGCGGCTTCTGGCTCGTCACGCGCGCGAGCATGGACCCGCCGAAGGGCACGCCTGCCTTGGCAAGCTGGTTCAGGGCACTTTGTGCAAGATACTCAATGAGCAGGAGATAAAGCCGCACAAGGTGCGCTACTACCTGGAACGCCGCGACCCCGAGTTCAAAGCCAAGATGGCGGAAGTTCTGTGCGTCTACCGCGAGGTCAAGATCATTAAAGAGACCGCGGCCGCATCGAAGAAGAAGCCGAGCGACGCGGTGGCGATCGTCTCCTATGACGAGAAACCCGGCATCCAGGCGATCGCCACGACCGCCCCGGATCTGCCGCCCGAGCCCGGCGCGCACCCGACCTTCGCGCGCGATCATGAATATAAGCGCCACGGCACGGTCAGCTTGCTGGCCGGCATCGACCTGCTCACCGGCGCGGTTCACGCTCTGGTCAAGGATCGCCACCGCAGCCGCGAATTCATCGAATTCCTCAAGCTTCTCGACGCCGCCTATCCGGCCCACACGGCGATCAAGCTGATCCTCGACAATCATTCCGCGCACATTTCCAAGGAAACCAAAGCTTGGCTCGGCGAGCAGCCCGCGGGCCGCTTCGAATTCACCTTCACCCCCAAGCACGGCTCCTGGCTCAATCTCGTCGAGGGCTTCTTTTCCAAGCTTGCCCGCTCCGTCCTGCGCCACATCCGCGTCGCATCGAAACAGGAACTCAAGCAGCGCATCATCGCCGCAATGGACGAGTTCAACCGACACCCCGTCGTCCATACTTGGTCCTATAAACTCGACAACGCCGCTTGATATGATTCGAACTTTGGAAACGATGAACTAGTGTTTTATGAGACCCGCCATCGCGACAAGGCCAGGCTTCCGCACGATCCGTTCAAGGCGATCGTCGCGCCCCGCCCGATCGGATGGATTTCGACGCGCGCGCTCGACGGGCGAATCAATCTTGCTCCCTACAGTTTCTTCAACGGATTTTGCAGCGCGCCGCCGATCGTCGGTTTCTCCAGCGAGGGATGGAAGGATTCTGCGACTTTCGCCAAAGAGAGCGGGGAGTTCGTCGCCAATCTGGCGACGCTCGACCTGCGCCATCCGATGAACGCGACGTCGGCGCCGCTTGCGCGCGGCGCGAACGAATTCGATCATGCCGGACTGACGGTGGCCGAATGCCGCCTCGTCGCCGCGCCGCGGGTCGCCGAAAGCCCGGCCTCGCTCGAATGCAAGGTCGTTGAGATCGTCGAGATTCGAACCCGCGGCGGCTCATGGAGCGGCAGCGTGCTGACGATCGGGGAGGTCGTCGCCTTCCATATCGACGAGGCTTATATCCGCGAGGGCCGCTTCGACACTGCGGGGGCGCATCCGCTCGCACGCTGCGGCTACCAGGACTACGCCGCAGTGGAATCCGTTTTCGCGCTGGCGCGCCCGAAAGGCGGCGGCGACATCTGAGCCGCGCCGCTCTAAGCCGTGCCGCGCTGCTCCGTCACAGCAGCGCGTTGGTTGCGCGCAGCCGCGAGCCGAATTCTCCGAGGACGAACCAGACGAAGTTCGGCTCCTCCTCGATCATGAAGCGGAACTTCTTCTTGTCGAGGAGCGCGAGTTCGCACGGCTCGATCGCCCGCGCGGTGCTTGTCCTCGGCATGTCGTCCAGCAGCGAAAGCATGCCGAACGCCTTGCCTTCGTGAGCGATCTCGACGACCTTGCCCTTGACGGACATCTCGACCGAACCCTTGAGAACGACATACATGGATCGCGGCGGGTCTCCCTCCCGGAAGATGAAGTCGTTCGCGGCAAATTCCAGCACGGTTCCGACCGCGCGCGCGATCGGACGGAAATCGGTTTTTTCTTCCGAACTCATGAGGACGCCCCGGCGGCGAAGAGGAACGTCTGCTGCTGACATTGGGCGTCGCGCGTGAAAGATATGTGACAATATTAGCCGCTCAGTGCGGCGCGAACTCCGGCCCGACATCGACAGGCCGGCCCGAGCGGGCGGCGCGCAGCGTCGCCTGACCCAGTCTGATCGTCGCGAGATTGGCGCGGGCCGAATTGAGCGGTTCACGATTGTCTTCAAGAGCGGCGAGCATTTCGCCCATCGCCCCCGCGAAGCCGTCGTTGAACCAGCGGCCGGTCAGCACGGGTCGCGCCACGCTGGCTTCAGTGTGAAGCTCGACCGATTGCGAGCCCAGATCAGGGCCCTCGCTCGACGCGGACCCGCGGGTCCCGATGACAACGGTTGAGTCGCGCGCGCCGAAACGCGTGTCGCCGTCAAAGACCAGCGATGCGTGGCCGCCGTCGAACGCCATGACGACGCAGGCTAGCAGGGGCGGGCGGACGGTCTGTGCCGCCGCCCGCGACGAGGTCGCCTGAACGCGCACCGCCCGATCGCCGATCACACTGACAAGAAAGTCAACCCAGTGAATGCCGAAGTCCCAGAGAACAAGATCCCCGATCGCCTCGAACGGGGTCCCCGCAATCCAGGAATGGTTCCAGCGGATCGCGACATGGACGCCGGTGACCCGGCCGAGGAGGCCGGCCGCGACTGCCTCCCGAAGATAGGCCAGATGCGGCGCCCAGCGGCCGTTCTGATTGACCGCGAGCGTCAGACCGCGGCTTCGCGCCAGTTCGACCAGCTCACGGCCGACCGCGAGGTCCTCGACGAAGGGTTTCTGCGACAGGACGTGTTTTCCGCCAAAAAGCGCGCTGCGCATGAGGTCCGCGCGAACATTGGGGTGCGTTGTAATGTCGAGAACCGTGATCGCCGGGTCTCTGAGAAGCGTTTCGAAATCGTCGGTTGCCCGGGCTTCAGGAAAAAACGCGTCCCGGCGGGCGCGCGCTCGGTCCAGATCGCGCGAGCAGATCGCAATCACGTTCAATCCGTAGCGCGCATAGGCGTCGAGATGCACGCCGCTGATGCCGCCTGCGCCGACGAGAGCGATGGGCGCGCTGCGGTCTTTCGGCATCGGCGGACGATAGGGGAGGTCGGGCGCCGGGACCTCCGCCTCCTGCTTTGCGGCCAACGCGTAGTCGCTCGCCGCTGGAGTTTGGCCCTGGCTCGCCATCGCTCCTCTCAATGCGCCGGGCCGCTCAAATCGCCGGTGATGACATCTTCGACCTCCGCCACGGAGGTCGCTTTCGGGTCGATGTCGTCGGCGACGATCTTGCCGCGGCGCATCACGACGATGCGGTCGACCACCTGGAACACGTGATGGATATTGTGGGCGATGAAGATGCAGGAATGCCCGGAATCGCGGGCGTTGCGGACGAACCGGAGCACGCCCTGCGTCTCCGCGACGCCGAGATTGTTCGTCGGCTCGTCGAGGATGATGAGATCGCTGTCGAAATACATCGCCCGCGCGATCGCCACGGCCTGACGCTCGCCGCCCGACAGCGAGCTGATCGGCGTCGAAGCCGGAATGGCCTTGCCGATGCCCACTTGCCTGAGGAGATCGCCCGCGACTTCATCCATCCGCGCGGAATCCATCCGGTTGAGGAAGCGTGGTCCGCTGATCGGTTCGCGGCCGAGGAACAGATTGCGCGCGATCGACAATTGGGTCACGAGCGCCGAATCCTGGTAGATTGTCTCGATGCCTTCGGCGATGGCGTCGGTGGTTCTGCGCATTTCGACCCGCTTTCCGCGCACATAGATGTCGCCGCTGGTCACGCGCAGGGCCCCTGAGAGCACTTTGATCAGCGTCGACTTTCCCGCGCCATTGTCGCCGAGGAGGCCAACGATCTCCTGACGCTTGACCCTGAAGTTCACATCGTCGAGCGCCTGCACCCGGCCGAAGAACTTGTTGATGTGCTCCATCCGAATCAGGTCTTCCGCCATCGCGGTTACGTCCCCGCCTGGTGCCGGCGTTCGAGCCAGGAATGCAGCGCCATCATGCCGAGGATGATGGCGCCGATGAAGATGTTGTAGGCAAGCCCCGGCACCCCGATCAGCACGATGCCGTTGCGCATCACCCGCAGGATCAGGATGCCGAGCACCGTGCCCAGGATCGTGCCGCGGCCGCCGGTCAACGCCGTGCCGCCGATCACGACCATCGCGATCACCTCGAGCTCGTAGCCCGATCCGCTGTTCGGATTGGCGGCCGAGGTGCGGATCGAACTGATGATCCCGGCGAAGGACGACATCACCGCGGTCAGGATGAACAGCGCGACCTTGACGGTGGACACGTGCACGCCGCGCGCCTGCGCCGCGACCGGATTGCCGCCAGTCGCCTGGATCCAGTTGCCGTATTTCGATTTGGTCAGCACGTAGCCGAGGATGACGGCCGCGGCGATGAACCAGAACAGCGAGGCGTAGACCCGGAGCGGCCCGATATAGAAGTCGCCGACCAAGAGATTGGCGATCCATTGCCCGCTGGCGCTCCATGTGCGCTGGGGAAACCCGTCGGTGACGAAGAGGGCTGTCCCGCGTACCACCAGCAGCATGCCGAGGGTGACGAGGAACGATGGGATCTTGAGCCGTGTCACGAAGAGCCCATTGACGAGGCCGATCAGCGCCGCGACGACGAGGCTGATGAAAAAGGCGACGCCGAGCGAGGTCCAGCCGGCATTGAAGAGCGTCCACATCACGACGGGCGCGAATCCGAACAGCGAACCGACTGAGAGATCGAATTCGCCCGCGGTCATGAGGAGCGTCATCGCCAGCGCGATAAGCCCGAGCTCGACCGTGAAGGTCAGCGTGTTGCCGATATTGAGGACGGACAGGAACTCGGGATTGATCGCATAGAAGACCGCAAGCTCGAGAACGAGCAGCACAAAAGGGCCAAACTCCGGCGCGGAGATCGCGGTTCGCAGGAACGAGGCCTTCTGCACGTGCGGTCACCGATGGAAGGAAGGGACGCGCGGGAGGAGCGCGGCGTCGGTCTTGGCGGGGCGTCCCTTCTCCCCCATAGCCCGTCGTTAGACGGGCGTTCTTGCGAACGCCCTACGGCGGGAGAAGGTGTCTCCGAAGGCGACGGATGAGGGGTTCGCGCCGAAAGGCGCTCACCTTGATCTGTTGCCCGCCGACCCCTCACCCCCAACCCCTCTCCCGCCATAGCCCGTCGGGAGACGGGCGTTCTTGCGAACGCCCTTCGAGGAGAGGGGGCCGCGCGGTGCGTCTACTTGCCCGACAGGATCTTGTCGTAGACCCCCGCGGTGTCCTTGCCGTAAAGCGCGCCGGTCGTGATGTTGAATCCGGGCGGAATGCCGTCCGTCGCCATATTGGCGACCGAGAGCGCCATGTAGCTCGTCGCTTGAGGGTCCTGCCACATGCCGGCGTTGACATAGCCCGACATCACTTCGCCCGTGGTGTCTTGCGAATTGCCCCAGCCGACGACCGGAATCTCGCCCGGCTTGACGCCGACCTGATCGAAGACGCGCTTGATCGAACCGGTGACGAGATCGCCGAGTCCGATGATCGCCTTGATCTTCTTGCGGTTGGCGGTGAGGTAGTCGCTCATGCGGGAGATGACGTTCGCCTGATCGAGCGTTGAGTCGGTGACTTCCCAGGTGATGTTGAGCGGCTTGAACACCGTCGCGATCGCCTTCTCCTCCTCGACGCCGTAGCTCGCGCCCGGAACCTCGACCGGCATCCAGACGAAATCGCCCGACTTCACCAGGCCGTGGTCGACGAGATACTGCGCCCAGGCCTTGCCGACGACCGCGAGATCGACGCCGACATAGGCGTTGAAGTTCACTTTCGCGTCTGGCGTATTGAAATTGATGACCGGGATTCCGGCCGCGCGCGCTTCCTTGACGACGTCGACGAGGCTGCCCGGGTCGGGGCTCGTCGTAACGATGGCGTCGGCCTTGGCGGCGATTGCAGCGCGGATCGCCTCCTGCTGGGACGGAACGTCGCCGTTGTGGAACGAGGTCTTGACGGTTTGGCCGGTGTCCTTCGCCCACAAGTTCGCGCCGGCGAGGAAATAGGTCCAGACCGGATCGGCTGGGGATCCGTGCGAGATCCAGTAGAATGTTTTCGCTTCGGCGCCGAACGGCAAAATGAGCGCAAAGAGCGCAAGACACAGCAGTCGCGTAAGCGTCCCGATCATGGGCGTCCTCCCTGTGGCGATCGAGGCCGGATTCGCTCGGGTCATGTCGCCGCGACAAGCGTCGCACATCGATGCGAGAGGGGCAAGGCAGGCATGGTTTGCGACCGGATTTGGCCGCCGCCACATCTGGCGTAAACCATCGTGGCGTCGTAGGAACAGCCGGGTCTGGGAGACGGAATGGTCCGCTCAGAGGAAGCGCCGGTTCATTTTGGCGGGTCATGCGGCCCCCCCTCCTCATGGCTTTGATGGGGATCGGTTCGGCGCGGGCGGACGCCGAGGCCGACCAGGCGGCGATCGCGGCGCGGCTCCGGGATTTTACCGCCGCGTTCAACGCGCGCGATGTGGCCGGCGCTTGCGATATTTTCGCGTCCGACCTCGTCTCGACCATGCGCGGCCGGCCGGACAACGGTCGCGAGGCGGTCTGCAAGCGGATCGCGGCGGCGCTCGCCGATCGCGGCAAAACCATGCTCGACGCGCCGGACATTGAGGAGATCATCGTGAGCGGCGATCTCGCCGTCGTCAGGCTCATCTGGAACGTCGCCGAGACTGAGGGCGGGGCGGCGCGCGTTTCGCACGAGCCCGGCGTCGACGTCTTCCGCCGGCAGCCGGACGGAAAATGGTCGATCGCCCGCTTTGCGACATTTCCGCCCGATGAGAATTCGCCCGCCCCATGAGAATTTGTCCGTCACCTCATCGTCCAACCTGTCATGCGCCGCCATCGCCGACAAGGCAAATGCCGGGGCGCGGCCCCTTGGAGCCGCGCTCGTTATCGCTCGGCCTTCACCTGTTTTCTCCCTGATAACCGCGAATTATCGCGCTGTTATCGTCCTGTTCGGTCGTATGTCCACTTTTCATGCAAGTCACTGGAATCATAGATCTTTTAGCGCAAAATCCGGCTGAAGATTGGCGATTCCCCCTGTTTCCTCCCTGCTAGCAGGGAGACCCTCTCACGCCCCCCGCTCGCGCAGCGCCTTGGCGAGCGCGATGTAATCGGTCTTGCCCGAGCCGAGCAGCGGGATCGCCTCGAGAACGACGACCGAGTCCGGAACCATCAGCGCCGAGGCGCCCTTGATCTTCATCCAGGTCTGGACCTCGAGCTTGGTCGCGCCCGGCCTCGCGGTGGCGAGGATCAGCCGCTCGCCCTTCTTCGGGTCGGGTGCGGCGACGACCGCGACGACGTCGTCCGGCCAGAGGCCCGAGACGAGGTCCTCGACGGCGCCGAGCGAGATGAGCTCGCCGGCGATCTTGGCGAAGCGCTTGGCGCGTCCCTTGATCGTGACGAAGCCCTCGGCGTCGATCACCACGATGTCGCCGGTGTCGTGCCAGCCGCTCAAAGGTCGCTCGAGTTCGCCCGGATCGTCGGCGCGGTAATAGCCGATCATGATGTTGGGGCCGCTGACCAGCAGCCGCCCGCCTTCGTCGATGCCGGGCACGTGTTCGAACCGGGGCACGATGAAGGGCAGGAGCTTTCCGACAGTTCCGATCTTGTTGAACATCGGCGTGTTGACGGCGATGACCGGCGAGCCCTCGGTCACGCCATAGCCCTCGAGAATTCGGAGGCCGAATTTCTCCATATAGATGCGACGCGTCTCGGCCTTGACCGGCTCGGCGCCGGCGATCACGTAGCGCAATGAGCGGAAGTCGTATGCGTTGGCCGAGCGCGCGTAGCCGGCGAGAAACGTGTCGGCGCCGAGCAGCACGGTGGCGTTGTTGCCGTAGATCAGCTCGGGAATTTGCCGGTAGTGCAGCGGCGTCGGATAGAGATAGACCCGCATCGCGCCGATGAGGCCGAGCAGAAGCCCGCCCGTGAGCCCGAAGGCGTGAAAGATCGGCAGCGGGTTGAAGACGACGTCCATCATCGTCATGTCGAAGCGCGCGTCGATCTGCGCGATATTGGCGAGGATGTTGGCGTGCGACAGCGCGACCCCCTTCGGCACGCCCTCAGAACCCGAGGTGAAGAGCACGACCGCCGGCTCGTCCGGCTCGCGGTGCTCGAACGCGCGGCCGGCAGTCAGCGCCGCGCGGAGCTTGTCCATCCGCGTTGCGCTCTCGCGCACGTCCTCGAGCCAGACGATGCGCGCCACGTCCGAAAGCGCCTCGACGACCGGCGCGAGATTGCCCTTGTCGACGAAGACGCGCGAAGTCAGCACGGTATTGATTTTCGCCGTCTCGCAGGCGGCGACGAGATTGTGCGCGCCGGCGGTGAAGTTGAGCATCGCCGGCACGCGGCCCGTGGCCTGCAACGCCATGAAGGTCACCGCCGCGCCGTTGGCGTTGGGCAGCATGACGCCGATGATCTCGCCCGGCGTCGAGATCAGGGCGAGCTTCCGCGCGAGCACGCCGACGCCGATGCGAAACATGCGCAATGTGAGGGCGCCGCCAAGCGGGTCCTGGACCGCGATCTGCGAGAGGCCTCGCAACTTGGCCGACGCCTCGAACGCGGCGTGGAGAGTTCGGCGGATATTGGAGGTGCTGAAAATAAGATCCGACATCACGTCGTAGAGCGCGGCGCCGGCGGCATGCCGGCGCGCCCGGCCGTGGAGACCGGGCGGAACCTTGAGCCGTTCCGGCGGCAGGAACGTCACCGTCATCTTCGGGAAGAGCCTGCGGCCAACCTGCGCCGCGCCGAGGCGTGAGAAATAGGTTCGCTCGGGGCCGACGAGGCGCACCGGCGTGACGAGCGCTTTGCTCCTGTCGGCGACGAGGCCCGCGCTGTCGTAGAGTTTCATCACGGGGCCGGTCAGCGTGATGCGGCCTTCGGGAAAAATCACCAGCCGCCGTCCGGCGCGCACCTCGTTGACGAGCTCGCGGGCGGCGAGCGGCCTTGCCGGGTCGAGCGGGCGCGCGTCGGCAAGGCGGAGGAAGGGCTTGACCCACCAGCGCTTGGCGATGCCGTGGTCGATGGCGAAGACCGGTGGCTCGTCCATCAGCGAGAGGATGATCGGCGCGTCAAGGAACGACACGTGATTGACGGCGACGACGCTGTGAGCGCTCGGGGGCGGCAGGGTCTCGAGCCCGCGGACCTCGAGGCGGTAGAACACGCGCCATACCACGCGCAGGACAAAGGCCAGGAAATTCGCCGGCAGGCGGCGGAAGAGGTAGATCGCGGCGCCAATGTTGGCGACGCCGAGGACGACGAGCGCCATCGGTTCGCTCAAGCCCGCGACCTGCAAGAGGATCATGGTCACGAGCGATCCGCCGACCATGAAAATGTAGTTCAGCGCGTTGACGGCGCCGACGACGCGCGCGCGCCGGTCCTCGCCCGCCCAGGCCTGGATCGCGGCGAAGAGCGGCACGACGAAGAGGCCCGCCGCGGCGGAATAGAGGAGGATTTCGAGCGCGAGGCGCAGGCCGAATGCGCTCGTGAAGAATTCGGCGAGCGGAACTTCATGGGCGGCCGGCGTCATCGCCTGGGTCGCAAGGCCCATGTGAATCGCGAGCGCAGCGAGGATAAGCAGGAGGAACGGCGCGGGCGCAAGCTCGATGCGGCCGTGCGAGAGAATTGCCGCGCCGAGCGAGCCCGCGGCGATGCCGATGGCGAAGAAGAGGTTGATCGCGATCTCGACGTCGATTCCGCCGCCGATCCGCGATTTGATGATCACCGGCACGAGCGACAGCGTGATCGCGCCGACCGTCCAGAACCAGCTCGTGCCGAGCGCCGCGACCCATTGCCGGTCGTCGGCGCGCACCTCGGCGATCACCCGCCAGGTCGAGGCGAAGACGTTTGCGTCGACCTTGAGACCCGGCGCGCCGACGCCGGTCGGCGGGATGAAGCGCGCCGCGGCGTAGCAGGCGAGCGCGACGGCCACAAGCTGGGCCACAACGCTGAAGTCCGAGCGGCCCTCCGCCGCCGCGAAGCCGCCGACGATGAGCCCGCAGATGATCGCCGCGAAGGTCGCGCCCTCCACCAGCGCATTGCCGGAGACGAGCTCCTCGCGGCGCAGATGGTCGGGCAGAATGCCGTATTTGATCGGGCCGAACAGGGCCGCGATGCAGCCGAGCCCGAATAGCGCGAGATAGAGCAGGGCGAGCGAGGAGAAGACGAAACCGGCCGCTGCGATCATCTGCACGCCGATTTCCGTGAGCTTCAGCCGCCGCGCCACGAGCGCCTTGTCATGCGAGTCGGCGATTTCGCCCCCGAGCGCCGAGAGCGGGATCGCCGGCAGAACGAAGATCATCGTGGCGAAGAGGATCTTAAGGCTGCCGTTCTCACCGCCGAAGCGGAACAGGATCAGCATCGCCAGCATGTTGCGGACGAAATTGTCGTTGAAGGCCGAGAAGAACTGGCACCAGAACAGCGGCGCGAACCGCCGCGAGGTCATCAAGGTGCGGAACATGATGGCTTCGCGTCCTTTTGGAAGCGGCCGCCGAGGGGACGCTGAAATGGCGACGCCGTCAAGCGGGCGGGCGCGGCTAACGGTCGAGGAACGGGGTCTGGTCGAGGAATGCCGAGAGGCGCGCGGCGAAGGCCTGCCGGAGCCGGGTCCGCGGCGGCCGCGCGCGCCGCCAGGGCGGCGTCTCCGGCGCCTTCGCCCAGTCGGGCCAGGGGGAAGCCGCGAACCAGTCGCGATAGTTTTCGGCGAAACGCGCTTCGCCCCGCCACTCCGCGAGCTCCCACGGCTTCGGCGCGTTGACGAAATGGAGCACGATCGGCTCAATCCTGCGTTCGAGGTCGATGAGGAAGAAATCGCCCATGAAATTGAATCGCGGCGAGAGCGGCACAAAGCGGCCGGCAAGGGTCGCGTTGAGCGCATCCTGTTCCATGAACGGAAAGCGCTTCGGATCGTCACGAAGCGCTTGGGTCACGCGTTCGGTCAGTTTCTCCGCGCGCCACCTCAGGCGGTCGATCGCCATCAGTCCAGCGTTGAAATAGGGCGTCTTGAGCGCGAGCCCGAGCGAGCGGCGTGATCTCTGAAACCGACGCACCAGCGCATCGTCGCCCTTGAAGTCCATCAGAAAGATCATATCGTAGGCGGCGGCGAGCGGCTTGCCTCCAAGATCGAAGCCCGCCAGCCGCGACAGGCCCGGGCGGACGATCAGCATGTCGGAATCGACGGTGATGATCCGCTCGATCGCGGCCGGCAGGATCTCGTCGAGGAAGAGGCGGCGAAAGACCGCCCGGGAAAAGCGGCCTTTGCCGGCGAGCTTGGCGTCGAAGCGCGAGAAGTCGAGGGTCATAAGCTTGATGCGGTCTCGGATCGCGCGGGGCAGCCTGTCGAAGCCCGGAGTGACATCGTTGGACTCGCAGACGAGAAAGATCTCGTGCTCCGCCTCTGGCTCGGCCTCGATCAGCGAGGCGATAGCGCGGACCGCCGGCGGAAAGAACGTGCGGTCCGGGGTGAAGCAATAGGCGGTTCGCATGTGGTGGTCCCCTCGATGCGGGCCGCTGGGCGCGCTCCTGCTTGTCGATGTAACGGGAATTGCCGATGCCCGATACTCGCTGCGCCGCGCCAATTCTCTAATGATCCGGGGCTGCGCCCCTGCACCGGAGGCGCTATGCTGCGGGCCGAGGCCGAGCCAAACCCACGAGGAGAGCCCCATGGAATACCTTCACACGATGATCCGCGTGACGGATCTCAAGGCCACGATCGGATTTTTCGAGCTCATGGGATTTGTCGAGACCCGTCGGCTCGACAACGAGAAGGGCCGCTACACCCTGGTGTTCCTCTCGGCGTCAGACGATGTCGAACGGGCGCGTAAGGATCAGGCGCCGCTGGTCGAGCTCACCCATAACTGGGACCCGGAGGTCTATACGGGCGGGCGCAACTTCGGCCACCTCGCCTACCAGGTCGACGACATCTACGCGACCTGCGCCAAGCTGAAAGCGGCCGGGGTGACGATCAACCGCCCGCCGCGCGACGGCCATATGGCCTTCATCCGAACGCCCGACTTGATCTCGATCGAGCTCCTCCAAAAGGGCGGTTCGCTGCCCCCGGCCGAGCCCTGGGCCTCAATGGCCAACACCGGAGTTTGGTGAGCCTCGCCCCCGCGTTCAGGCGATCGCGGCGCTGACGAGATTTCGGAACAAGACGCGGAAATATTCGCGGTATTCCGGCGCCTGCGCCATCAGGACGGCGAACATGGAGTTGCGCGGCGAGACCCAGAAAGCTGTGCCCATCATGCCGCCCCAGAAGAACTCGCCGACGCTGCCCGGGGTCGGCGCCTGCCCGGGCTCCATGCGCACCGCGAAACCGAGCCCGAAGCCATGGCCCGGCCATATCAGGACATGGCTTCGGTCGGCCCTGGGGTCGAGATGGTCGCTCGCCATGAAGGCGATCGTGCGCGGCCCGAGGATGCGGACGCCCTCGAAGGCGCCGCCGTTGTTCAACATCGCGGCAAAGCGCGTATAGTCGCTGAGCGTTGACAGGAGGCCGCCGCCGCCGGCCTCGAACTTGGGCGGCGCCGTCGCATTGCATCCGTCGACGCCAGCCGCGGTCATGAAGTCGAACGAGGAGGGCGCGGCGCGCCGCGCGAGTTTTGCGTCCGGGGTGTAGAAAGCGGTATCGGCCATGCTGAGCGGATCGAAGATTTGGGCGCGCAGCGCCTCGCCAAGAGATGCGCCCTCGATGATCTCGACGATGCGTCCGAGCACATCCGTCGACACGCTGTACTCCCAGGCTTCGCCAGGCTGATGCATGAGGGGAAGCGAGGCCATCGCCTCCACGTTTTCGGCCAGGGTCCGGTTCCCGTTCACGACGTCGGCGGCGCGGGTCAGCTTCTGGACCGCGGAGAAACCGGTGAACCCGTAGGTCAGGCCGGAGGTATGGCGCATCAGGTCCTGAATCGTGATCGGCCGTTTGAGCGGCGCGAGCTCGAGCCGGCCGGCGCTTTCGACGCCGACCTTCACATCCGCAAAGGCGGGGATGTACGCCGAGACGGGATCGACGATCGAAAGGCGCCCCTCTTCAACCAGCATCATCGCGGCGACGGAAACGATCGGTTTGGTCATCGAATAGATGCGGAAGATCGCGTCCTCGCTCATGGCCGGCCCGCCGGGACGCAGTTCGCCGAGGCATTGGCGATAGGCGACCTTGCCGTGGCGCGCGATCAGCATCGAGACGCCGGGCGCCTTCTTCTCCTCGACCTGGCGGGCCATGACGGCGGTCAGGCGCTCGAGCCGGTCCGGGAGAAAGCCCACGCTCTCGGAGGGGGCGTAGGGCAGCACGAATGAGCTCATGGACGGTCTCGCCGATGTGGGAAGGACTGAGAGAATGCGGCGCCCGACCGCTCTGGACAAGCCTGCGTCGCCGCGTGCTGCTGGACATCGGCCGGCCGCATGCGGGACAAGGAGCCCGATGAGCCTTTTCGACGACGCGAGTCCGATGGCCGAACCCCCGCCGCCGCCGCTTGCCGAGCGCCTGCGGCCGAGGACGCTCGCCGAGGTGTCTGGCCAGGAGCATCTGACCGGACCAGATGGCGTGCTGACGCGTCTTCTTAAGTCCCCAACGCTGGGATCGATGATCTTCTGGGGGCCGCCGGGCAGCGGCAAGACGACGGTCGCGCGGCTGATCGGCGCGGCGCGCGCCGACGCTTTCGTCCAGGTCTCAGCGATCCATTCGGGCGTCGCGGAACTGAAGAAGATCTTCGACGCCGCGCGGGCGCGCCGCACGCAAGGGCAGGGCACGCTCCTCTTCGTCGACGAAATCCATCGCTTCAACCGGGCGCAGCAGGATTCCTTCCTGCCGGTGATGGAGGACGGCGCCGTGACGCTGATCGGGGCGACGACGGAGAACCCGTCCTTCGAATTGAATGCAGCGCTTCTCTCCCGCGCGCGCGTGCTCGTCTTTCGGCCGCTGACCGCCGAGGCGCTCGAGGCGCTTCTCAAACGCGCCGAGCGTCTTCTGGAAAAGCCGCTGCCGCTCGATGCACCGGCCCGGGAGGCGCTGATCGGCATGGCGGACGGCGACGGACGCGCCGTCCTGACCCTCGCCGAAGAAGTCTGGCGCGCGACGCAGCCCGGCGAGGTTCTCGACCCCCAGCGGCTGGTCGAGGTCGTTCAGCGGCGCGCGCCGATCTACGACAAGGCGCAGGACGGCCACTACAACCTGATCTCGGCGCTGCACAAATGCGTGCGCGGCTCCGATCCGGACGCCGCGCTCTACTATCTCGCGCGCATGTTCGACGCCGGCGAGGACCCGCTCTTCATCGCGCGCCGCGTCGTGCGCATGGCCTCCGAGGACATCGGCCTCGCCGACCCGCAAGCGCTCGTCGTCGCCAACGCGGCCAAGGACGCTTACGATTTCCTTGGGAGTCCCGAGGGCGAACTGGCGATCGCCGAGGCCGTCGTCTATGTCGCGACCGCGCCGAAGTCGAACGCCCTCTACAAGGCCTTCGGCGCCGCGCAAGCGCTGGCGAAAACCGAGGGCTCGCTGACGCCGCCCAAAACCATTCTCAACGCGCCGACGCGCCTCATGAAGCGCGGGGGCTACGGCGCAACCTACGAATACGACCACGACGCGCCCGACGCCTTCAGCGGCCAGAACTACTGGCCCGACGCGCTCGGGCGCCGAGTCCTCTACGAGCCGGTCGAGCGCGGCTTCGAGCGGGAGCTCAGGAAGCGCCTCGACTATTGGGCGCGGCTGCGCAACGAGCGGGGGCGGGACTAGGGCGGTCCTCCTCGGCGCGGTCGGTCGGGACCCGCTTGCCCGACGTCTTGCCGAGGGGCTTCCCTGCGTCGCATCCAAACCCTACCAAAAGCGCCAAACGCACCCGGACAGATGGTGCGCTAACTAGCCAAGGGCGTTGCCCTTGATATCCCTGCGGCTCCTGAACGGGGGCGCGGGAGCTGGAGATGTCGGCTACCTTGCCGAGTTCACCTCGGCGGGGCCTTCCATGAACGCCTTCTATGAGCACCACAAGGACAGCATTCGCTTTCACTATCGCTGCTTCGACCGGATCCTGCTCAACGGATTGATCCAGCCGTTTCAGCAGCCCGAAAGGGTCATTGGGTTTTTCGACGCCTACCGACATTTGTACCCGGTGAGCCGGGGCACGTTGCATGGCATTGCCGATCGCTTTCAGCAGTGGCTGAAGCAGTGGTCGGAGAAGCGCAACGTTCCAGTCCTGGAGGCGCCGAAGGGCCGCCGCGACGAGTTCGTCGAACCGTACTTCAAAGACGCCAAGCCCGACGAGGTCGTTGCCGTACTGAAGGCCCGCGAGCCGGCACGCATTATGATCGCCATCGGCGACAGGACGGCAAACCGCTGGCATCTGCAATTTGCTGAGCGCTGGGTTGTGCAATTCAACTTCTATGTCAACGACGAGCGATGGGGCCGCATGTTCGTGCGCATGTGCCCCTACCTGCCGTTCTCGGCGCGGATCTGCCTCAACCAGCACCATTGGCTGGCAAACCGCATGCGCGAGGAGGGCATCGACTTTCAGCAATGCTCGAACGCTTTCATGCGGTGCGCCAGACCCGAGCGCCTGCAAGAACTGGCCGACGAGCTAAGCGCTCGCGACCTCGTCATCTGCGGCCAGAAGTGGCTTGCCTGCTTCACGCCGTTCTTTACCCCAGCGGAACGAGAACACGCCGGCTGCCATCATCGGCTGTTCTTCGCCCAGACCGAGTTCTGCGACAATCTCGTCTTCCATCGTCGCGCCGCGCTCGACAAGCTCGGCGAACGGCTCCTCGACGCCAATCGGACCATCGGCCAGCCAAACAAGATCACCACGATCTTCGGCCACAAGGTCACCAAGCTGCACCACGGCAAGCTGCAAACCGAGATCGAGCACATGGACCTCGCCAACCCGGTCATTCGCAGCCATTATCGCAACGGCTTCATCAAGCAGTACGTGCGCGATCACCTCATCCTGCGCACCGAGGCCTCGACCAACAACGTCACCGATTACGGCGTCAGGAAGGCCGTCGACAACCTGCCGGCCCTGCGCACCACCCTCTCGGCAATCAACGACAATTACTTGAACGTGCAGCAGGACATCGTCGAGACGTTCCTTGATCGAGGGCAATTGCGAAAGCTGGCACAACCGACGATCACCGCCGCCGGAAAGCGCATTCCCGGCCTTAAGCTCGACAATCCGCGGCAACTCGCGCTCATGCACGCTCTCGTGCGCTTCAGCCACATCGCGGCCGGCAACAGCTTCACGACTGCCGAACTTCACCCCAGAGTCGTCGACGCCCTCGGCTCCGGCGCCGATCGCTACACCCTCGCTTCGCTGCGCTACGATCTTTCAAAACTTCGCGCCAAGGGCCTCGTCGAAAAGCTGCCGCACTCGCGCCGCTACCGGCTCCTTCCCAACGGCTACTCGATCTGCCTCGTCTTCCTGAAGCTCTTCGAACGCGTCTACGCCCCGCTGACCGCCGGCCTCCTCTCGCCCATCAAGGCCGACGCCAGGCTCCACAGCCAACACCGGTCCCAACTCGACCGCCTCTACCAGCGCGTCGTCGACGATCTCGACAAGCTCATTCAAGCCATCGGCCTCAAAGCAGCATGACCGCCGCCCCAACGCGAACGGAATCCTCGTTACAGGCGCAATAACGGTCTAAACCGGACATATCGTGTGCTACCGACAGGTGCCGCCGTTCGCTTCCCGCCTTACGAAGTCGTTGCTATAATCTTCGCTTATGGGACTTCCACAACCGCCGTCGGACGCCGCCGCAACCGCGAAGCTGGGCCGCAACGACCCCTGCCCATGCGGCAGCGGACGCAAGTACAAATTCTGTTGCGCCGTCGCCGGGCCTGCCGGAAGGAAAGACGCAGCGATACTTGCGGCGCCGGAAGTTTCGGCGCAGAGCGTCATTGAGGCGGCGGCAAGCCTGCTGCGGGCCGGCAAATACGAGGATGCGATCGCGCCGTTGCTGGAGGCGGCCAGGCTCGCGCCGTTCAACGCGTCGGTGCTCAGCGATCTCGGGCTGGCGTACCTCTACTGTCACCGCCCGTCCGAAGCCGTCCCGTGGCTCAAGCGTTCGCTCGCCTTGCGGCCTAATTTCGCCGCCGCGCATTATCATCTCGGCACTGCTTTCGAGGAGATGGGAGACGACGCAGAGGCCCTTGCCGCCTATCACCGAGCGATCGCGCTGGACCCGAAACTGGCCAAGGCGCATGCGCGGGTGGCGACGTTCCTGGTGGGGAAGGGGGCGCGCAAGGAAGCGGCCGAGGCGTACGACCGGGCGGCCGCGGCCGCGGGCAATACAATCTCCGGCCAGCTCTTCCGGGTCAAGGCGTTGATGGCGCGGGACCGGATGGAGGAGGCCGAAGAACGGGTGCGGCGGCTGATTGAGCGCAACCCGGCGAGCGCCGACGCCCACCGGCTGCTCGGTAATCTCCTCGGCGAGACCGGTCATTTCGACGAGGCGCTGAAACATATAGAGCGAGCGATCGCATTGCAGCCGCAAAGCGTCAGCGCCTATTACGGCCTCGTGGTGTGCCGGCGGCTCACCGAGGCCGACCGGCCGCTCATCTCACGGATGCTGTCGCGGCTGGAAGACCGCGACCTCAGCGAGGTTGATCGGATGTCGGTCCATTTTGCGCTCGGCAAGGCGCTCGACGATCTCGAAGACTATGCCGGCGCGATGCGGCACTTCGATGCCGCCAACCGGATTCGGTATCGTTTCTGCCGGTTCGACCGCAACGAGCTCGAAGGGCGAATCGATCGGCTGATCGCCCGCTTCACCGGGGAATTCTTCGCCGACAACAGGGCGATCGGCAGCGACGACGCAACACCCGTCCTGGTTCTCGGCATGCCGCGCTCAGGCACGACCTTGACCGAGCGCATCGTCTCCAGCCATTCGCGGGTCGGCGGCGGCGGCGAACTCGACTTCTGGACCGTCCGCGGGCCGGCGCTGGTGACGGCGGCGACCGACACGCTCGCCGCCGCGGCTGATCGCCTTCAGGGCGACTATCGGAGGCTGCTGCGCGGCATCTCTCCTGGCGCGCTTCGCGTCACTGACAAGATGCCGTTCAATTTCCTTTGGCTCGGCCTGATCCATCTGAACTTCCCGAATGCCCGGGTTATCCATTGCCGGCGCAATCCGATCGATACCTGCTTATCGATTTACACGAACCAGTTTTCCACGCGGTGGGAGTTTTCCAGCGACCGCGGCGACCTTGCCTTTTATTACCGCCAGTACCTCAGGCTGATGGATCACTGGCGCAGCGTGCTGCCCCCCGATCGGCTGCTCGAGGTCGACTACGAAGAGCTGACCGCCGATCCCGAAGGGAGCGCGGGGCGGCTGATCGCATTTTGCGGCCTCGACTGGGAGCCCGCGTGCCTGCAGCCCGAACACAACCGCGATCGGGTGAGGACCGCGAGCGCGTGGCAGGCGCGTCAGCCGATCTACCGCCGCTCGGTCGAGCGCTGGCGCCGCTATGAACCCTGGCTCGGCGAGCTACGGCGGCTCGAGCCTTAAGGTCCGAAACGTCTTCGCCTGATGGCCCGGCTGCATCATCGCTTCGCAGCCGGGCGCACCAAAAAGAAAGCCGCCCGAAGGCGGCTTTCGCGTTCGCGCATTGCGCCGCGCCGTCAGGCGACGGACGCCGCCGGGCGCGCCCTGCGCCAGCCCGCGAGACCCAGCCCCGCGAAGCCTGCAAGCATCATCGCCCAGGTCGCCGGCTCGGGGATAGTTCCTGTCCACGCGCCATTGAACGCCGAGCCTGATCCGCCGGGGTTCAGCATGATGTTGACGAAGTAGTCTTCTCCCTCGAACATGTCTGTTCCCGGCGGGCCGGTGAACGTGATGCTGTTCGCAGTCCAAGAGGTCGCTGCCCACTGACCGTTCGGCCCGCAGAATGTTGTCCCGCCGCCCTCCGAGCCGGCGCAACCCTGCGTCATACCTTGGGCGATCTGAGCGAAGTCGAGCGTTGCATTGGCGAAGGTGATCTCGAAGTCGCTCGCCGACCCGGGTCCGTTGTAAGCGGTGAGACCGTCACTGACGCCCGGGCTGCCCCAGCCGACATCTGAAGTAGCCGCCCCGGTGGCATTCAGAATAGGCGTATGCGAGCCGTAGGTCCAAGGCTCGGACCCGTCCGCAGGGTCAAGAATCCCGCTGGAGCCGCCTGGACTGTAGAACGTGCGGAGGATACCCGCATTCGCCGTCTGGGCAGCCCCAACTAAGGCGGTGGCGGCCACACCGGCAAGAAGTAACGTTCGCATGTTTTCCCCTTCCTTGTTTGGTTGACCCTCCAATCGAAGCAGCCACCCCGGCGAGTCCCGTTGCCGTTACTCTCCGCAGAGTGACCCGTGTACGTTAACAGCTTTACCCAAGTATGTCAAGGCGAAAATGTGTCGATAACGAATTAAGTTGTCCAGTTTTGATAGCACATCACCGTCCGCCGCTTCTGGTTCTGCTCTCCTGTGGGTCAGCGGCAAGGCGGTTACACTGTTCACATGAAAGGAAATCCGCACGCCACGATTTGGGGTGAAGTACACAACTGCCCGATCGGCCGAGTTGCGTAGTAAGATGCAATGCCGGAATTGGATCCTGTTATCTCCTGATGACCGCGAATTATCGCCCTGTTATCGTCCTGTTCCGCGCGCGCTGGCAATTGTCGGCCAAACTATTGGAATCCAAGGTCTTTCCGTTCCGCGATTGGACTAAAAACGCGCGATTCTCCCTGTTCTCTCCCTGCTAGCAGGGAATTCGGCTCGCACGCGCAATTCGCATAGTGAGAGCCGCGTCAACGGGTGAGTGGGTCGCCTCGCCGCTAGGCTCTCGGTTCGAACTTCGCCTTCAGCGCCCTGATCACGTTTGGGGGCGCGAAAGGGGTGGCGTCGCCGCCCATCGCGGCGATCTGCCGGACTAGCGTCGCGGTGATCGGCCTGACCGGCGAGGAGGCGGGCAGGAACACCGTTCTGAGCTCCGGCGCCATAGCTCCGTTCATGCCGGCCATCTGCATTTCGTAGTTGAAGTCGGTTGAGTTGCGCAGGCCCCTCAAGATCAGCGTCGCCCCGGCCTTGCGCGCGGCCTCAACCGCAAGACCCGAGAAGCTCACAACCTCGAGCCGGCAATGCGCCTTCTTTAGGATCGGCGTCGCCGCCTCGCGGATAAGGTCGAGCCGCTCCTCGACCGTGAACAGGCCCTGCTTGTCCGGATTGGAGCCGACGCCGACAACGAGCCGGTCGCAGAGAGCCGGCGCTTGCCCGATCACGTCGAGATGGCCGTTGGTCATCGGGTCGAAGGAGCCGGAAAAGAAGCCTGTGCGGGTCATATCGGCCAAGCGTTAGCCCGCGGCGGCGACCGCGACAAGGGCACCGGAACTGCAGGTGTGTGGGTTGCGCCGGCGTCGGCGCCTATGCGACCGTCGCGGCCTCGAACAAGGCGGAGGATTTCCGATGGATGCTGAGGAGCTGCGCTCGATCCAGGCGCCCCTGAAGGACCGCTACCGCGCGGAGCCTGACGCTGCGCGGGTCACGTTGAGAGCAAGCGGCGCGCTCGATTCGTCCTCTGTCGCCTGCAAGGTCGAGACGGGGCGGGCGCTCGCCGCGGCCGGTCTTCATCCGGCGACCGGCGGCAGCGGAGCGGAGCTCTGCTCCGGCGATATGCTGCTCGAAGCGCTGGTCGCCTGCGCGGGCGTGACGCTGAAGGCGGTCGCGACATCGCTCGGCGTTGAGCTGCGCTCGGGCCGGGTGCTGGCGGAAGGTGATCTCGACTTTCGCGGCACACTTGGGGTGGCGCGCGACGCCCCGGTCGGATTCGCGAGTATTCGGCTGAGCTTCGAACTCGACACGGACGCGTCTGAGACTCAGCTCGAGACACTCCTCAAGCTTACGGAACGCTATTGCGTCGTGCTGCAGACGCTGAGGCGCCCGCCGGCGATCGAGGCGAGGCTTGTGCGGGCGTAGGGTCCAAAGGAGCGCCTATCCCGCGCCTTGTGGGGAGGCGCTCGGCGACGACGCGGCGGTCGTCCTGACCGTCGGCGGCCTCGGCAAGAGCGACGGCATGGCGTACGACAAGCTGCAAACGTTCGCGATGGTGCGCCGCGAAGGCCGGTGGATGTGCAGCGCATTTCAGAACACGAGGATGAGCCGCCGCACGATGCGCCAGTACAATCCCAATGGCCGCGCCGGAATTCTCGGTTCATTGCGCGGATGGTTCGAGCGGCGAAGAGCATGAAGGACACGGAGATTGGCGCGCTGATCGAAGCCTTCATCAACAAGACTTCGCATCCCCGGGGCCGCGTGCTGACCTTCGTGGCGAAGGCGTCGATAAGGTGCCTCAGATGATCCTCCAAAGGCGCAAGCCGCGCTCCAACGGCGTCAGAACTCGGCCCGATCCTCGCTCAACCCTCCTCGGCCTCCTCGTCCGCTTCCGTCTCGCCGACCCGGTCGACCGAGACGACGCGCTCCTCCTCGGCGGTGTGGAACACGATCACGCCCTGGGTCGCGCGGCCCGCGATGCGGATGTCCGCGACCGGCACCCGGATGAGCTGGCCGCCGTCGGTGACCAGCATGATTTCGTCGTTGTCCTCAACCGGGAAGGAGGCGACCAGCGAGCCGTTGCGTTCGTTGACCGCCATCGCGACGATGCCTTTCCCGCCGCGCCCGGTGACCCGGTACTCGTAGGACACGGTGCGCTTGCCGTAGCCGTTTTCCGACAGGGTCAGGATCACCTGCTCGGCGTCCTGCATTTCCTTGAAACGCTCCGGCGACAGCAGCGCCGAGACGTTCACCTCTCCATTGTCGCTCTCCGCCTCCGCCTCAGGTGGCTCGTCCGGGCTCTCGCCGATCAGCGCGCGACGCTGCTTGAGATAGGCGGCGCGCTCGCCCGGGGTCGCGTCGAACGACTTGAGGATCGCCAGCGAAATGACGTTGTCATCCTGCCCGAGCGCGATGCCGCGCACGCCCATCGAGTCGCGACCCTTGAACACCCTGACGTCGTCGACGGCGAACCGGATGCATTGGCCGTCCGCGGTGGTGAGCAGCACGTCGTCCTTGTCGGAGCAGATCTGCACATCGACGATGCCATCGCCCTCGTCGAGCCTCATCGCGAGCTTGCCAGCGCGATTGACTTGGGCGAAGTCCGAGAGCTTGTTGCGCCGGACCGTGCCGCGCGTCGTGGCGAACATCACGTCGAGCGCTTCCCATGTCGCCTCATCCTCCGGCAGCGGCATGATCGTGGTGATGCGCTCGCCCGGCTCCAGCGGCAGCATGTTAACGAGCGCCTTGCCGCGCGCCTGGGGCGCCGCGAGCGGCAGCCGCCAGACCTTCTCCTTGTAGACCTGTCCGGCCGACGAGAAGAACAGCACCGGCTGATGGGTCGAGGCGACGAATAGGCGCGCGACGAAATCCTCTTCGCGCGTCGCCATGCCGGACCGTCCCTTGCCGCCGCGCCTTTGCGCGCGATAGGTCGAGAGCGGCACGCGTTTGATATAGCCGCCGTGGCTCACCAGCACGACCATGTCCTCGCGCTGGATGAGATCCTCGTCATCCATGTCGGCGTCGCTGTCGAGGATCTCGGTCCGGCGAGGATTGGCGAAGTCGGCCCTCACCTTGACGAGCTCGTCGCGGATGATGCCCATCAACCGCGCGCGCGAGCCCAAAATATCGAGATAGTCGGCGATCTCGGTCGCAAGCTTTTCCAGCGCTTCGGCGATCTCGTCGCGGCCGAGCGCTGTCAGGCGGGCGAGCCTCAGTTCGAGGATCGCCCGCGCTTGCGCTTCGGAGAGGCGGATTGCGCCGTCGGCGTCGAGCGCGTGGCGCGGATCGGCGATGAGCGCGATCAGGGGCGCCATGTCGCGCGCGGGCCACAAACGCTCCATCAACGCGGAGCGCGCCGCCGCCGTGTCGGGAGAGGTGCGGATCAGACGGATCACTTCGTCTATGTTGGCGACCGCGATCGCGAGTCCGACCTGCGTGTGCGCGGTGTCGCGCGCCTTGGCGAGCAGGAACTTGGTGCGCCGCGTGACGACGTCCTCGCGGAAGTCGAGGAACGCGCGCAACATATCGTGCAGCGTCAGCATTTCCGGCCGGCCGCCGTTCAGCGCGATCATATTCGCGCCGAAGCTCGACTGCAGTGCGGTGAAGCGCCAGAGCTGGTTCAGGACCACGTCGGCGACCGCATCGCGGCGGAGCTCGATGACGATGCGCATGCCGTCGCGATCGGATTCGTCGCGCAGGTCCGAGATGCCCTCGATGCGCTTCTCGCGCACGAGTTCGGCGATCCGCTCGATCAGGGTCGCCTTGTTGACTTGATAGGGGATCTCGCTGACGATCAGCGCCTCGCGATCTTTGCGCAGCTCCTCGACCGCGACTTTGGCGCGCATGATGATCGAGCCGCGTCCAGTCGCGTAGGCGGCGCGGATGCCGGCGCGTCCGAGGATCGCAGCGCCCGTCGGGAAATCCGGCCCGGGGATATGCTCCATCAGCTCGTCGAGCGTGATGTCGGGCTTGTCCATCATCGCGAGGAGGCCGTCGATCGTCTCGCCGAGATTGTGCGGCGGAATATTGGTCGCCATGCCGACCGCGATCCCGCCCGCGCCGTTGACGAGCAGATTGGGGAAGCGCGCCGGCAGGACGACGGGCTCGAGCTCCTTCTCGTCGTAGTTCGGCTTGAAGTCGACGGTGTCCTTGTCGAGATCCTCGAGCAGCGCGAGCGCGAGGCGGTCGAGCCTCGCCTCGGTGTAACGCGAGGCGGCCGGCGGGTCGCCGTCGACCGAGCCGAAATTGCCCTGCCCGTCGATGAGCGGCGCGCGCATGGAGAAGTCCTGCGCCATGCGCACAAGCGCGTCGTAGATGGCGAGGTCGCCGTGCGGATGGTACTTGCCCATCGTGTCGCCGACGGTGCGCGACGATTTGTTGTAGGGACGGTCCGGCGTGAAATTGAGTTCCTGCATCGCATAAAGGATGCGCCGGTGAACCGGCTTCAAGCCGTCGCGAACGTCGGGCAGGGCGCGGCTCACGATCACGCTCATCGCGTAATCGAGATAGCTGCGCTTCATTTCGTCGAGGATCGAAACGGGTTTGATGTCGGACGGCTCTTCGGGCCCCGGCCGATCGTCGCGGGTGTCGCTCAATTCGTGCCCTCAAATCGCATGGGCGAGGGTCTAGCCGATTCCGGCGCCTCGCGCCATAGCGGGCAGCGCCTGCTTCGAGATTATATTCCCGTTTGAAGTCAAAGCGTTACGTCGGGCGACCGGCAAGTCGGCCGCAACCCGAGCGGCAAGCGGCGTCCGCATTGACAAGACGCGGCGATTGACGCGACGGTTCGGTCACGCCGCGCGCGGGCGGCGGGGAGGAGACAATTCCATGACTATCGCCATCTGGTGCATCCTCATCGCGCAAATTTTGCCCTATGTCGCCTTTGGCTTTGTCAAGGGCATCGACCCCGACCAGCCGCGGTTCCAGGTCGGCCAACTGGTCGGACAGTCCGTCCGGGCCTACGGCGCCCATCTCAACGGGCTCGAGACCTTTCCATGGTTCGCCGCGGCGGTGATCGTCGCGCATATGGTCGGCGGCCCGAGCCGCATCGTCGATATCCTCGCGGTTCTCTACATCCTCGTGCGCGTCGGCCACCTGGCGGCCTATCTCGCCGGTCGGCAGCCGCTGCGCACCGCCGCTTTCACTGTCGCCCAGCTCATCGCGCTGGCGATCTTCGTTTCGCCGTTGTTCCGCTAGACCCGACGCGTCACTTGCGCCGTTGCGGCGCTCACCGCCCGCCGCTGACATCGAGGAGCGCGCCGGTCACATAAGAAGCGGCGTCGCTGATGAGCCAGACGGCCGCTTCCGCGATCTCGTCCGGCGTGCCCGGCCGCCCGAGAGGGCTCGTGCGTCCAAGCGTGCGGGCGCGGTCGGGCTCGCCGCCGCTCGCGTGAATCTGCGTGTCGACCAGTCCCGGCCGGATGGCGTTGACGCGCACGCCCTCGGGGCCGAGCTCCTTGGCGAGCCCCAGCGTCAGCGTATCGATCGCGCCTTTCGAGCCAGCGTAATCGACATAGAGGTTCGGCGAGCCCAGGCGAGAGGCGGCCGAGGACATCAGCACGATCGAACCGCCTGCGCCCCCTGACGAGGTCGACATGCGCCGCGCGGCCTCACGCGCCGTGAGATAGGCGCCGAGCACGTTGACCTCGAAAATGCGCCGCATGCGCTCGGCGCTCATCTCGACGAGCCGCGCGGTCGGCGCGACGATCCCGGCGTTGACCACGACCCCGGTCAGGAGGCCCAGCGCCTGCGTCGCCTGTTCGAAGATGGCGACGATGTCGGCTTCGATGGCGACGTCGCCCTTCAAGGGGACCGCCCGGCCGCCGGCCTTGGCGATCGTGCGCACGACCTCCTCCGCCGCGTCGACGTCATTGCGGTAGTTGACCCCGACCGACCAGCCGTGCTTGGCCGCGAGCAAGGCCGAGGCGCGGCCGATGCCGCGCGACGCGCCGGTGATCAGAAGGGCTTTGGACATCGCGGTCCCAGAGGTCGGGAATGAGCGACCGGGTTGTGCCGCGAAACGGGTCGAATCTCGAAGCTCGAATTCCCTGCTGGCAGGGAGAAAACAGGGAGAATCGCGCGCTTCCGATCCGGTCTCGTCGATAGAATACCTTTAATTACAATTACTTGCGCCAAAACTGCCTGCGCCGCGGAACAGATAAATATCAGGCAGATAATTCGCGCACAACAGGGAGCTAACAGGTGGAGTGCGCCCTTAAACTGAGACACGTTAATTGGGTGACATGGCTTCCGAGGAGGGACCATGTCAAAACCAGGGGCGCGGGTGTTTTCCAGCGAGTTGAAGCAGCGGCTGGTGCTGCGTCTTGAGGGGGGCGAGCGGGTGGCCGCGGTCGCCGAGGAGGCTGGGATCAGGCCGAAGCTTTTGTATGACTGGTGGGCGGCCTATCGGGCGATGGGGGTTGCGGGGCTGAATCGCAAGCGGGGTCCGAAGCCGGGGTGGAATTCGAGCGGGATTGGCGCCGTCCGAGCCGTCGTCCTCTTCGGACGCCGTCCCGTCCGCCGCCAATCTCGCCGAGCTCGCCAAAGCCAAGGCGCGCATCGCCGAGCTCGAACGCCTGGTCGGCCGCCAGCAGGCGGATCTGCATTTTTTTCGCGAAGCCTTGCGGCTCTGGGACGCGACGAGCCGAAGCGACGGCGCGCCCACCTCTACGCGGTCATCCAGGAAATGACCGGCGCCGGGTCGCAAGGCTTTTCCCAGAACGACGCCAACGTCGAACGGCTGTGCGGCATCAGCGGGGTGTCGCGCGCCGGCTACTACCGGCATTTCGGGCCGCATTCGCCCAAGCGCGACGATGCGGACTTGCGCGATCTCATCCAGCAGATCGCGCTCGACAACCGCCATTACGGCTATCGCCGCATCGCCAAAGAGCTCAGGGACCGCGGGCTTTTCGTCAACGACAAGCGGGTGCGCCGACTGACGCGCGAGGACAACCTGTTGAGCCAGCGCGCCAAGCCCTTCGTCCCGCGCACCACCGAGAGCCGGCATGGCTTCGCCATCGTCCCCAACCGCACGCGCGGCCTCATTCCCACCGGGCTCGATCAGATCTGGGTCGCCGACATTACCTACGTGCGGCTGGCGGAAGACTTCATCTATCTGGCGGCGATCCTCGACGCGTTCTCGCGCAAGGTCGTGGGCTTTGCGATCGCCGACCATCTCGAGGCGGGCCTGGCGATCGAGGCCCTCGACATGGCGCTCGAGGCCCGCAATCCGTCGCCCGACAGCCTCATCCATCATTCCGACCGCGGCGTGCAGGGCGGATTCAAGTGGTCGTCGCAACACCTTGACGGGAGTTGCGATGAACATTCGAAAACGGCGCTCGGATCGTTCTGGGCGGGTGCGCTTGTTCTCACCAGGTCGACCGCCGGTGGCAGGGCGAGAGGAGCGGCGGCGATTTTGGGCAGCGATTCGGCAGGCACGACGAGTGAAGATGCTGCGGTCGGCGTCGGTGTCCCGCAGGCGGTAGGAACACGATGGTTCAGGAAGGCAGGGGGCATGCCGCCATCGTTGTTTGGGCTATCGGCGAAGCCGAACTCGGTCGGGACAATCGCAACCAGGCAAACCAGGAGGAGGCCGTGTCACTGAATTAGCCGTGTCTCAGCCACGGGGTGCAGTCCTCCTGTTATCTCCCTGATAAGATCAGAGCCGTCTCAGGCTGTCGCAGGAAGTTTCAGCAAGGTCAAAAAAGCATTGAAATAGCGTGGCTTGCGATCTATTATTTGTCTCTCGATGAAGCTCGGCGTCGCGCCGAAGCTCACCGACTTTGGGTCCTAAGTGGGTCCTAGACATTTGCAAGGAAAGATCGCTCGATGCCGAAACGCGCCGCGCCGCTCTACGCCAAGCAGCTCGAAAGATGGCGGCCCGATCCCGATCGCACTCTGGAGCGGATCGACGGGGCGACGCCCGGCCTTCGCGCCCGGCTCGCGCCGAACGGACGAATTTCGTGGTCGCTCAGCATCCGCGTCGACGGCGTGCGGCAGCGCATCGCCGTCGGCAAGGGGCTTGGCCTCGCCGAGGCGCGCAAGGCGGCCGAGCAGATGCGTGCGGCGATCGCGAGGGGCGAGGACCCCGGCGGCCTCCGCCGGGCGAGGACCGCGCGCCGCAAGGCGGCGGCGAACGGCATCGGCACGCTCGGCTCGGTCATCGCAGCCTACTACGAGCAGGGGCCGGGCGCGGCGTTGAGGTCGGGAGCCGCGTCTCGATCCCTGATCGAACGCGTATTCGCCCGGTATCTCATCAGACCCGCCCTCGACGTTCGCGCGGAGGAGCTGCAGCTGGCGATCGACGGGTGGCGCTCGAAGGCGTCGGCGAAGCGGGTCGCCGCCGGTTTTCGGCCGATCGTCCGGTGGGCCTCTAAGCGCGGGCTGATGACCAAGGGCGAGCCGCTGGAAGCGCCGACGCAGGCCGCGCCGAAGCAGAGGGTGCTGACGCGCGGCGAGGTCGGCGCCCTGCTCGGCGCCTTGGAGGCGCGCGGGGCCGGGGCCGCCGCCCGCTTCATGCTGCTCACCGCTGCCCGGAAAGAGGAAGTGTGCGGCGCGACTTGGGGCGAGATCAAAGCCGGTCTCTGGACCATTCCGGGGGCACGGCGGAAGAACACTCGGCCCAACGGGAAGCGGGCGAAGCAGGATCATGTCATACCCTTGTCGCGGCAGGCGCGCGCTCTGTTGGACGGGCTTCAGCCGGGCGAGGCGGACGCGCCGGTGTTCACCAAGGAGGGCGGGGCGCGCTTGTCGGACTGGTCGCGCTGGTCGGAGCAAATGGAGCGGCGGCTTGGCTTCGAGGTGACGCCGCACGCGTTGCGGCGGACCTGCGCCACTTTGGCGGGCGACCTCGGCCATCCGCCGCACGTCGTCTCCGCGCTGCTCGGCCACAGCGATATCGGCGGCGACCTGCACGACGGCTACAATCAGAGCCGCTACGGCGCCGAGGTGGCCAACACTCTGCAAGCGGTGGCCGACCTGCTAGATGCGCTTGCAGCTGGCGAAGACAACCTGATCGCGATCCGCAGGCGCGCCTAGCGTTGCGGTTGTGACATAAGGCGGGAACGAGACACATTTCGCGCGTAAGCTCGCCGAGCACGCCCTCGCGCACGTCATCAGCGACAAAGCCGAGCACGCTTACCGGCGATCCGACGCGCTGGCGCGACGGCGCGAGCTCATGGACGCCTGGGCGCGGCATTGCGAGGGCGCGGCCGACGAGAACGTCGTCGTGTTCTAGCGGCCGATGTGAGGCCATCGAAACAGTCTTTCCTCAAATGCTTTCCTGATTACGCGCTTGCGTCAGCCTCAGGTTTTGAGTAGAACAAAGCATGAACATGCTGTTTTCGCAGGGGTTCTCCGATGGCGCGCAATCAGGTCCAGTTCCAGAAGGCCTCAGCGAGGCTCGTTTCGCCGAGATTTACGGAACCGAAGAGCAATGTCATGCGGCGCTCGTCAAATGGCGCGTGCCGAACGGGTTCGAATGTCCTGGGTGCAATGGCGCCGATCACTGCGTCGTCACGCGCGGCGCGCGGCGTCTATTCCAGTGCAACGCGTGTCGCAAGCAGACCTCTGTCAAAGCGGGAACGATCTTCGCTTCGAGTAAGCTGCCGCTGCGCATCTGGTTCAAGACGATCTACCTGGTCACGCAATCGAAGAAGGGCATTTCCAGCATCGAACTCGGTCGACGCCTTGGCGTCACCCAGACAGCTGCCTGGATGAGAAGCACAAGCTCGCTCAAGTCATGCTGGAGCGTAACGCGAGCAAACGCTTGAAGGGCAACGTCCAGATGGACGACGCTTATATCCGCGCGCCCGGTCCGTCCGCCGCGGGCGCGGCGCGCAACAGGCAAGACGCCGTTCGTCGCCGCTATCGCGACAACGGACGATGGCAAGCCAGATCAAATCATCCTTCGGCCGATCAAAGCCTTCAGCAGCTTTGCGATCCGAAAGCTCGCGAGCACCGCGCTCAACCCGGACGTCAACATCGTCTCCGACGGTCTGGCATGCTTCGCCGCTGTCACCCAAGCCGGATGCCTCCACACCTCAATCAAGACCGGAAGCGGCAAGCAAGCGGCTCGCACCCCTGCTTTCAAATGGGTCAATACCGCGTTGGGCAATATCAAAGCCGCCCTTGTGGGACCTACCGAGCCGTGCAAGAAAAACACGTTCCTCGATATCTCGCGGAGTTCGAATATCGATTTAATCGCCGATACGATCTCGAAACTATGATCCCCCGCCTCGCATTCGTTGCGCTGAGGACCACCCCGATGCCTTACCGCTTGCTAAAGCTGGCTGACGTTGCCGCGTAATCAGGAGTGCTTTTCGGAGCCGTACCCGGTGACACTGGCGCAACGCCGGCCTTTTTGGGCGTAACCGGAGCTGTCACGGTCGCGCCCTGTCGGCGGTTGGCGCGTCCAAGTCCAATAGGCGAAACAATTTCACGCTGCCGGACACGCAGATCCGGACGCGCAGATAGCTGTCCAGATAGAACTAACCTGTGGATAACTAGACGCGAAGTCGCTGCGGCAATGGCTCGAAAGGCTCGCTGCGAGTGAATGAATGGTTGCCAATATAGCAACTATAATAGCGCCAAAACGCATCGTATCAACTGGATAACCTGCTATTCACAAGTTAACAAAGCGCTCATCTGTTGGTTGCTGATATGGAAACAACTTAGAATGGCAGGAAATATATTGACGAACACTTGCACAAATTGAAATCAGCCGTTAAGAAAGACCACTAGCGACGACCTGGAATCCGCCGAGCCGACCTGAGGATGCGGTCAATGTCCAGCAACACGCAGCTACAAGAGCGACGTGGTCTCTCGGTTAAGGAAGCCTCTCGAAGAGGGGGGTGGTCGCGCGCCACGACCTATCGACTAATTGGGACTGGAAAATTGAAGTCCGTCAAAGTACGGGGTCGGCGCATTATTACTGCGGAAGCGGTCGACGACGTCTTAACGGAGGGCGCGGAATGATTGCCGAGGCTCGCGCCAGTGCGAGCGCATTCCGAGAATGCCCGACGACTTTACTCGGCCGCGGCAAGTTCGACATCATCGCTGTGCTGTGCCGACGCGAGGCTGAAGAGCCCCACCTCATCACGCAACCGCTTCAACTCGTCGCCAAGTGGTCTCTGCGCCCATGGCGGCGACGGGGAGCGAGTAGGCGATCCAGCCTAGCTCGCGGCGCGGGAGGCCGAGGCGCGCAGAGCACTCAGGATAGACCCATGACGATAGTCGCCGAATGGCTGGACGGCGCGCCGAGCGGGAAGCGCTCGCCCGCAGGACGATCGGACTCCACCCGCACCTGGCCTTGTTCTCTAGAGGAAGCCTGAAATGAGCCGCACTGGCAGGAGGACATGGGCCCGTCCTGTTCTAAAAAGAAATAGCCTCGCTCCGAAAACCAAAAACGATTTGAGAGTTCCCGCAGGACGGGCGGAGAACACAAACCAACTCAAACTGCATTACCTCGGTCGCTTTCGCGTGACCTCGCCCGAACCGGAAGTCATCACCATCGAGGGCGAATCGGTCGTCGCCTCGATGAGCACCGAGCTCAGCCCTATGTTCGTCGCCAGCCATCTGCTCACCGACGAGGCGAAGGACATCTTCCCCTCTTATCCGAAACTGTGCGCGGCTAGCGGCGCTAACGTGGCCGTGCAACACTTCGGCGTCGCTCCGCGGATCGGCTTTACCGCTCGAATCGCGATCTTCGTCGACGGCGGTCAAGCCAGCTTTCCGGCGCTTCTACTCGATGACGGACGCATCATCTGCTGGCGCACCAGCGATCAGCGACCCCAGACGATGTTTCCGCGTCCGACCGATAACCCTAAGAGGGCCGCGGAAATGAAGGCGCTGATCGAGCGGCACTCGTCGCCGCTACAATAATGCCGGCCTTTTGAGGCGGATAGCAAACGCTTGAAGTGAGGATGCTCATCACGCGTGCTCTGAGGGCGTGATTGGGTGCGTAAAGCCCGCGTAGGTTCCGGTTCGGCGAAGTCGCGCGATCTATGGCGCGATGGCCCCGCTGGCGATCAAGGCGCGGGACCAAGAAATCGACCGTCCATATTCACGTTCGCAGGGGGCCGGGCTCCCCGACATCCGCCTCGAGCTCGACGGTCGCGGAGTCCGCGACGCGGATGCGCTTTGCCGAATCGGCGGCCTTCGACGCGGTGGCGAAGGAGACGAGCGGCGCAGAGAGGCCGGATCCGACGGGTGTCTGGCGAAGTTCACGACCCACCGTGCGCACGATTGGCTCAAGCCCGATATGGTGGCGCGGCTGCATTCGGTCTGTTCGGACACCGCCTCGCTGGTGCAGTTTTCCGAAGGCCTTGTTATGGACCATTGCAGTTTGCCTCTCGCGCCGCCAGTCGCCGCTTGAACGCCATTCGCGCGATCTCTTGTCCAGGAGGTGTTGCGGAAACGTGGCGTCGCGCCCGACGTTCCGTTCCAGGCGGAGCTCCGACAGCATTCGGGAGCCTGCGCCATAAGCCGGCTTAGGCTGAGCGCGGAGGTCGCGCGCACAACCGGTCGTACAAACCGGCGGTCATCCGGACCGTTAGCCGAACTGAACAAACCATCAGCTCACGCGGGAGCAATCGGCAGTTGGATGGCCGCGGAGGCGAAACTTAGGCGCCTCTCAACCTACGCCTGATCTTGACGGTTGCCGTCTTCGGCAACTCGGTACGGAACTTCACAGAGGGCGGATATTTGTATAGCGCGATGGGTCGCGACGGTCCGAAACTAGGGTCGGAACTCGGACTGACGTCGATGTAAGACCAATCGGTGTTGCGATTTCGAGGTAACGACAGAACGCGTTGGCGAGCTGCATCTGGCGGGGAGTGCGACATTCTGCCTCGAACACGGTGGGCGAGGCGACAAGGATGCAGAGGCATTTCGCGCGCGAGGTCGCAACGTTGAGGCGGTTGAGGAGTAGAGGAACTCCATGCCACGCGGCGCGTCCGCGTAGCTCGACGTCGCCAGCGAATAGATGACGATTGGCGCTTCCTGACCCTGAAATTTATCGACCGTGCCGACACGGGCGCCCGGCAGATCGATCATGAATTTCGAAACCTGCGCGTTGTATGGCGCGATCACGAGGATGTCCTCAAGTGTGATCGGCCGTTCCCGACGCCATGCGCGTCGATCCATGTCGCTCCGGACGCAAGAAGCTCCTCGACGATGTCTCGATACGCGTCCGCCTCCTCGGGCGAACTGCTCTGGTTGCCTTCGTCGGAACGCCGAGATAGCGCAGGCCCGATCCTGCGAAACGACCGCTGTTGCCAGAGCGCTGCGCTCAAGGCCGGGACGGGAGTGCAAGCCGGTCCTCATAGAAGAGTTCCGACGTGAAGCGACAGATGTCCGGGTGCAAGCCGCCACGTCTCCGGCAGGAACAGACCCCGATCAGCGCGAATCGTCTGCTCGCCATGCAGCAGGTGGTGCAGAGCGGAGACGTCGGTGCCTTCGGGATGGCTGCCGCGCATCGGCTGTTCGAGCTGCTGCGGATCGCCGAGCAACACGACGGTTCGCGCCGCCTGCGAGGCAGCGAGGACATTGGCCAACGACATCTGCGCCGCCTCGTCGATGAAGAGCACGTCGACCGAGTCGGCCGCATCGGCGAGGCCCAGAACCAAGCCGTGGCGCCCGCGACGTTGCAGTCATTACCGATCGCGTTGAGAAGATCTGAGTTCTTCGCGACAAAGCGAAGGCGCGGCTTGGTCGGGTTCCGGCTCCCCCGGCTTCTGTATGCACAAGCGATCGACGCCCATCTCCTCGGCGGCCGCGACCACGCGCGTCGAGCAAGGTTGCGGATGACCTTGTGGCTGTTCGCAGTGATGCCGACTGTTTTCGGCCTCGCCACCAGCGCGCAGATCATCCGCGCGCCGGTGAAGTCTTGCCCGCGCCCGGCGGTCCCTGGATTGGAAAGACGCCACCGTTCAGTGCAGGGCGACGCGATACGGAGTGCGGCCGCAAGGTCGTCTCTCCCTCGACCTCGATCGGCTGGCCGCCAAGACGCGGCGCATGCGCGCATGAGCAGATCGCGGGCCGGCAGATATGGTCCGTCGCCCTCCATGCCGTGATCGACCACATAGTTCGCGATCCGCTCAAGGGAATCCTGCCAAGACTTCGGTATCGATGATCGTCTCGGCGCGAAGACCGCTTCTGGATGGACTTCGCGGCTGTCCTGCCGCTTCTTGATCTCGACCCAACCTTCGCCCGATCGCGCTGAACTGAGCCGAGCTTGCGCCGCCGCCGACTTCGCGGACGAGCCTCGTCGCCGCGAGTCTCATTGTCCTGCGGAGGAAAGCTGTATCGGTCGATCGGGTTCCTCGCCGTGCCCCCGACGCGCCCAACAAAGTCAAACCCGATAGGCCAGCATGCTCGTCGAGCAGTTCGTCCGCCGCAAGATCGCACAGCCGGAAATGCTCCCACCAGAGCGCCTTTCGCTCGCGGCGGTGCCAGTCGAGCAGATATGCGAGAAGCCATCGCGCCGTGCTGCTCCGCTGTTCGCTGTTCGACGTCTGCCGGCACGTCCGCAGTCAATCGGCAATCAGCGCGTCGAATTCGCGCCTGCCGTTCGGCAATGCGCCTCGGGCGGCTCGCCCGACGAGGGCGCGGGCGCGGAATCGTCCACGCCGTCCGCGATCAACGCTCTCACGGCATGCCTCCAGCCAGTCCCGTAGGCCGCGCGTGGAGAGGCAATCATCTCGATTGTAGCCTGCAACGGCGTCGACGATCGTTGGCGCGATGAACTCGGAGATCGTCCAGTTCCAGATGCGCCTCAATTTTGAAAAGCGCTCGGTTGGCGTCCACCAGATCGACGTCGCGCTGTAGCCGTAGAGCGGCTCGAGCTTCTTGATCGAATAGCTTTCGACGCTGGCCCTCACCCCGTTGCGAACGACCGAGTAGAGGTCGACGAATCGCTTGCTGCGCAGAAGCGAATCCAGCTGTTCTCTCGCGGCTGGCATATCGGCCCATGAGGCGCTTCAGCGCTGCCGGCTCGTAAGGCGCGAAATGATAGATGTGCAGGTCCGGCCAGATTTCGAGCCGAGCGGTCACGAAGTCGATGAAGCGCTCGAAGGCCGCTTTTTCGTCGTCCCGATTTATCGCCCAGTCTGCCGACGTACGCGACTGCTCTATCGGCGCCCATGTAAGCATAGCCGAAGAGATATTCGAGCCCGCGCTCGCCGACGAACGGATCGCCTTCGAGATCGAAGAACACGTCGCCTGGAGACGGTTCCGGCAGCAGAGGCGAGGCCGAACCCGGCTCGACCGGCAGCACCTCGTGGAGGATCCTTCCGGCCTCGCGTCCTTGGACCTGTAGACGGGCTTGCTCGCGGATCCGCTCGTAGGTTGAGCGCGCGCCGCGGGAAGGTTTCCATTGAAGCGGCAACGGCATTGCCGCGAGTGCTGCGACGGTGTCGATGCCCTGCCGCTTCAATTCTTCGATCTGAAGCTTGGTTGCGCCGGCGACGAAGGACAGATGATCGTCGTTTCGACGCTGGCCATCGCAGCGTCCGGCCCAAAGGCAAATCTCGCAGTGCGCGCAGGGATCGGGATAGCTTTGGCCCAGACTTCCACTCGCAATTGAGTCTACGAGACTGGCGCGGACGCGTCGAAAATAGCCGCCATAGTCGTCCATGCGATAGGGCTGGCGCCGATAGCCGGTGTGCGGCGCCACCACGTAGCCGTACTCGGGCCGCAGGCCCTGCACGTCCTCGATCAGGTCCGCGTAGAGACAGAGCTGCAGCACGGTTCCAGCCTTCGTCTCACGCGAAAGTTTCGTGTCTACGACCTCGTAGGACCACTCCCCTAGCGCGCACGGCTTCTCAACCCTTAGAAGAACGTCGGTTCGCCCAACCCACCCGCCGCTCCGAAACGCGCCCTGAACAATGACCCCCACCCCCCGCGTCATCGCCTCGCGGGTGAGCATCGTCTTCTCATCGTCGATGCGGACGCCGCCGATCTCGACGATCGACAACCCACTCGTCTTCAGGTGCTCGACATACCCGTGCTCGTGCCGTGAGCCGCGCTCCTGAAGAAGCTCACGAAACGGATCGCGGAACGCAGGCGCCTTCAACCGCCCATTCGCCACCTCAAGATCGAGCCCCGTCAGGTGCGCGCAGTTCAGATGGCCGACAAGGTCGGTGGCGCTTAGCGATATTCTGTTCCAATACTTCTTCATTGGTCATTCACCACCATCGCCCCGCAACTAGGCAGCACTGCGCACCTCGCGTACATGCTTGCAGTTACCCCGCCATTTGAATCCCTCGCATGTGCATTCGAGGTGTCCACCACGACCGAAAGTGACGCGGTAGACCCGAGACGGATCGCGGCTCGAGAGAAACTCGCGGGCACCGGCATCGAGCAGGCCCTGCATAGCCTGCGAAACTGACCCCGCCGGGTTCGCCTCTGCGAGCGCTTCGAGCCGCTTGCCAACCTCGGCGCTCGCCTGCTCCAACTTGTTCTCCTGCAGGAGCGCGGGGCCGAGCGAGCGGAGCTTCGCGCTGAGGTCGTCAAGGATTGAGGCGTCCGGAGGAATGTCGCCCTCCACCGCGCCAACAAGGCGCAGCTTTGTGTCCAGCAGCTCGGCGATAAATCCGTCAAGCGTCCCGTCGGCGAGCATATATTCCACCGTCACGCGTTCCGTCTGACCAAGGCGGTAGGCGCGGTCCTCGGCCTGGCGGTGGTTGGCGGGCACCCAATCGAGGTCCTGGAAGATGACGTGCGTGCCCGCGGTAAGGGTCAGGCCGACGCCGCCGGCGATCAGATTGCACACCGCGACCAAGCAGCCGTGATCGGTCTGGAATCGATCGACTGCGGCGAGCCTCTGCTCGGCGGAGTTGTCTCCCGAGATCGTGACGCAGAACTCGCCGAACGCCTTCTTGTGTCTAGCGAGCCCCTCCCTGAAGGAGGTGAAGACGATCACCTTCTGCCCGGTTGCGAGCACGTCCCTCACGCGCTCCTCCACCACCCTTTGCTTCGCCTTATGCAGCGCGACCCGCACCCTCATGAGTTGAGCCAGAAAGGCGGTGTCATTTGGGCGGCTGGCATCAGAGGCGACGAACCATTGGGCAAAGGCGCGCTGCGCGTTGAGCGCCGCAGGGCTATCGACCGCCACGGGCAACCAGGAGCGAATCTTGGGCGGTAGGTCGAGCACCTCCTCCTTGAGGCGACGCAGGCTCACCTCCTTCATCAGAAGATTGAGCTCATCGAGGTTCGACGCCCCATCGGTCACCCAGCCGTAGTCGTTGCGGTAGGCGTCGCAATAGCGCTTGGCGAACGAGATGAAGCTTCGCGCTGCCGGGTGTCCGACGCAACGCAAGAGATTGAACAGATCGCGCGGACGGTTGGTCATTGGCGTGCCGGTGAGAAGGTAGACCTGCGACGGACCGATCAACGGCGCGCGGGCGTTGTCGGATACGCCCAGCAGCTTCAACACATGCGAGGTGCGCTGGGAGTTGTTCTTGATGAAGTGAGCCTCGTCGAGGATCACACCGGACCAGACGATGCCATGCAGCCGCGCCGCGTGGGCCTTGAGAAGATCATAGTTGACGATCACCCAGCGTGGAGGGCATCATCTCCGGCCGGTCCGGCTTGCGCCGATCACCTCTATTGCCGCTTCCGGATCGACGAGCCGGATCTCGCGCCGCCAGTTGAGCTTCAATGAGGCTGGGCAGACCACCAGGATCACGCCCTCGGGCGCAGCGATCTGCATTGCGACGATCGCCTGGCGCGTCTTCCCCAGTCCCATGTCGTCAGCGAGGATCGCTCGCCCCTTCCAGGTCAGGAAGACGACGCCGTCCACCTGGTGTTGATAGAGCAGGCCTGCCGGCAGGCTCTGAATGGCGTCGAGGTTGGGAACGGAAAAGGGTGGCGCAGACATCTACTTCAACTCGTTGATATGGACTGCTGGCTTGAGACCCCAGCGGCGTTGAGCGCTTGCCGTTCGGCGTCAAGCCGTTCTCGACCGCGCTCGGTCGGAGGCGAAGTTGATAAGGTCCATGGCGTTAGCCCAGGGCGTGTTCGATCAGTCAGCATTTCAGGTAAGCGCAGGCCCCACGCGCGTATGCCTCCTTCGAGGCATTACGCGCACCGACCCACGCTGTGATGCTGGCCGATCGGCCGCATCGGGCCGCGCTGCTCGAGGGGCTTGAACTGCACGAGGGCATGCCGGATTGACGCCTTCGTGGGGTCTCCGTCGGTCAGGTAGACAAGTCGCCACACGCTCTGTCGCCCGCCTCCACGAATCGACCGGGCCACTGCCCATTTTGGCAAGCCAGATCGCGTTTGCCCCACCATCCCCACCGAGAGTTCCTGCGCCGGGCCCATCGTCACCCCCTCGGCTCCGTCTCGAACTTGACCAGCGTGCCGTTGTTCGCGACCCAAAAGTTGGCCAGATGCGCTGGGTCTGTGGGACTGGCGGCGGAATAGGCGCTGTAACCGATCCATTTGCGCATCGGCAGAAGGCTCGATTTGGTCGTCGAGCACGTACTGGCCGTTCGCGTCGAAAACGGCCCGGCCGTCCGCGCCGATCACGACCACCGGCGTGCATTGCCCGGACGATGGTCGTAGCAGACGCGATCCACGTACACGTCGGTGATGATGCCCATGTAGTGTTTGTCCGTCAGCTCATTCCACGCGTGCGTTTCCGTCCCTGGGTTTGGCGTCGGCGTTACAGGCTTCGGCGGCTGCACAGGCGGCGTCATCGCGACCTCCTTCGGCCCATCGATCACTTTCGCCGGTCCTTCGACGAGCTTGGTGGTTTCGATGATCTTCGGCGTCTCGACGACCTTGGTCGTCTCGATCACCCTCGGCTCAGGTATCTCGACCACCTTGGGCACCTCGACGATCTTGGGCTGGACAAGGAACGACGCGCCGAAGCACAGCAGGCCGAGGCCAACGCCGCCCAACAGGGTCGACTTGCCGATGGTCCAGATCATGGCGCGGCGCCGTACGTTCTCGTCGGCTTTGCGCGCATTGGCCAGCACTTGGTCGACGTGGGAAGTGTCGACGATCTCAGCGGCTTCGTAGGTCACGACTTGCCTCCCTGAACGACGTGGAGCGGAGACACTTCGTCGCCCAGCGAGCCGTCGCGGTTGACGACGCGCCAAGTGTTGATGTCCACCGGGATGTGGATGTGCTTGGTGATGGTCTTCACGATCTCCTTCGGCACCTCCACCGTCTTGACGAGCGACACCCTCCTTCGCTTGCGGGCGATGTAGGCGCGGACGCCACGGATGAGCTTCGACGGTTCGTGTTGCTCGCGCGGGACGGCGTGCGAGATGAAGCTCACCAGCATGGTCGCCGTCGCCGCCGCGCCAGCGACGCCGTAGACGGCGATGCGCTTGAACCGCTCGAACTGCTCGGCTGTCAGGTCTTTGACGGGCGTGCCGAACCACGCTGCTGCGGTGCGATACATGGTCGACCCAGCCGCCGCCTTTTGGAGCGCCTTTTGAGCATCCGCCAAGCCAGCATCGTCAGGCTTTTGCAGCGCCTTGAGCTGCGCTTCGGCGTCGGCGAGGCTCTTTTGCGCGTCGGCGACCTCATGAGCATGCGCCTGCTGGGCGTCGGCGCTGGCCTGCGCCGCCACTTCCGCCGCCTTGTTGGGGCAGGCGTAGGTGACGGGCCTGCCCTTGTAGAGGCCCCTGCATGTCGCCGCTGACGGCACGTTGACTGTGGCGGGCTGCTTGCCCTGCAAGTCAGCGACTAAGGCCCGGCGCTTGCCGATCTCCGTGGTCAAGCCGTCCGCTTCGGCCTTGTAGGCGTCGACCTTCAGTTTGATCGCGTCGACCGCCTCGCGCGCTTCGGCGACCTCGACCACCCGCTGGTGCATGAAGCGTTCGACGGCAATCGACATGCCTTCAAACGTCAGGACCGAGATGGCGGCCATGACGACGAACGCGCCGATCTTGGCCAGCGGGCGCAGATGAGCGGCCCATCCAGCGAGCGGCACGCGCATCGTCTCCATCGCCGCGATGATGGCGACCGGGCCGCAGGCCCACGGAGAGCCGCCGTGCTCTGTGGCGATCTGCACCGCCGTGACGGCGGCGATTGTGATGATGGAGACTTCGGAGAGCCAGAGGAGGCGTCGAAGCCATGTTCTCGCGCGAATCGCTTGATCCATCTTCGTATTCCTTTCATTTGTCAGAGGCTGCTGACGATCTCGTCAGTTGACTGGGACGCGGGGCCACGAAGGCGAGGTCCGGCGCGATCCGGTCTTGGGTTAGCGGTTAAGTTCGCGGTCGATTTCTGCCGAGAGTCTCGACGGGCTTTGCATCTCGCCCGACGACCGCGCGCCTTTATCGGGAGTTAGCCGAAGATCAGCTTGTTGTTGGCGGTGTCGATGGTGAAGCGGCCGATCAGGTTGAGGACCGGGAACGGGAGTAGCATCGCGGCGTTGTCCGAGACGACGCCGGCGACGATCTTGTTGAGCACGTGAGGTCCGATGCGCATTTTGTGGATCACGATGCGCCGTGCCTGATCAGTTTGGCCGTTGGCCAAAATATAGGTTTCATCGGAAGTCGCTTCAGCGTCGCCCTTGGCGACGAGTTCGTCCGCGAGCGTATTTGTCACCAACATTTCGGTTGCGCCGGTGTCGATAAGCATTGGGACGGCGGGGGCGGCGTCGCCGAGGGCGACTTCGACCACCGCGGCGCGGCCGTTGCTGATAATGCCGACACTATCTTCGCCAGCGGGCGCGGACACTGTCGCGGGCGCAGGCTCACTGTTGGCGCCGGGATGTGCGATCGGCGGAAGGGTCGCGGACCCGCCGTCGAACGCGCACAGCGCCATGCTGTGCATGACCAGGCGGCCGCCTTGCGCCTTGTCGTACAGCCATTCGTTGTAGGTCGGCTGCCCGTTCGATCTCAGTTGCATAACCTCGCCGACCATAAGCAGGTTAGGGTTCCTTGCGAGCACGCCGCGCCACCGCGTTTTGGATGCGTCGGTGGCATCCGTGATGCCGTATTGGAGGGACCGGTCGATCACCGTGCCGTTGGCCAGCGTGTGCTTGATTACCCACGTTCTGTCCGGGTTGTAAGCGATATAGGTCGAAGTGACGCCGCCTCGGCTATCGCCAACATCGACGTTGGACATGCCGCAATTAAGTCCTGCGCTTGCCGGACTGACGGCGAGAGCGACGAGGGTTGCGACGGCACCGAGCAGCAGTGAATTTCATAGCGGTTGTTCCTCTTGTCCTTGAAACGGAATGATATTTTGTGTCCCACTTCCCGATAAGGTTCCGCGAGTTTGGGGCCGACCAGGGTTACGAGTCAACGAATTGATCAGTCTCCGCCGGCAAATTTGCCGGCGGATAGTGCATGGTTATTGAGCAGATACAATATGCTGAGATGTGATCCGCCGGCAAACTTGCCGGCTAAGATACGCGCTAATGAGAATTTGCATGCTTTCCCACCCACCTCATCTTGGAAGGAGACCGCCTTCAACCCAAGTCGATTCCAAACGGGCGGATAGTACGTTGTGGCCTACGGGCACTGAGACGGCTGAGATTCGAGCTCGATGAATTGGGCCGGCGTGATAGTCCCAGCCGCCACGAGCACCGAGCAATAGCCGCTACAACGCACGCGAGTTTCTGCGCAGCCTCGGGATCTGTCACTCCACCTCGAATCCGCTTGATCGCGTCGAACTGGTCCGGATCCAAACTGGTTTCGGCAGGCTCCCAGGCATAGGTGGAACGCCGTATCGACTATTCCACCAGCGCCTTGAACACGGCGTCGGCTGCGTCCTTGTAGAACTCGATGCTAATCTTGGTCCAAAGCTCGTCCGGGAGGTCGTTCAGTTGCCGGCGAGCCGACACCGGCATCAGTAGAGTTTGCGCCTGCTTTTCGATGGCAAGCTCCGCGATTTGCACGGCATTGGGTATCAACTCGATCGAACCGCCGAGCGTCGCTGAACCCACGACGATCGTGCCCCCCTTGCTATTTCGACCGAGCACAGAGCCGCACAGCGCCGTCAGCACCGCCACGCCTAGGCCGCCGCCGGACTTGTCAGCGTCGATCGCGCGAAGCTGGACGGTGAACTCCTGCTCTCGCGGATCGCGATCCCCGACGAGAGCGCGCCCCTGCGCGAAAAGGACTTGCTCGCCCACCTTGACGCTCTCGCGGAAAGCAGGCGGCGCCGGCTGGTTGAGGATGCGGAGCCCTGACCCGGACTGGTGGGAGACCTCGATTCGATAAAGGCCGACGCCCGCTTCGGGCGACCCTGCCGCGATCGCCCATACCTGACCCAGGCGGAAGCGGATCGCTTTCGATCGCCTGGTCTGATTGAAGCTCGGGTGTTGCGACAAACGTCTCAACCCCGTCGAGCCCAAGGGTGTAGCTGAAATGCGTGTTGCGGAACTCGCTCTTGAACACCCGCCGTTGCTGCTCCTTCACGCGGCGGCGGCCCTCCAAAGCCAGGCGCACAATCCACTCCAGATCGGCGTCCGGCACAGGAACAGATGGATTCGGGTACAGAAGCTTCGCCAGACCGCTCACCGTCTTTCGGATCGCCTCGACATCGCGGCCGGACAGCGCGCCGCCAAAGTGAATGCGCCCGTCCATGACACCGGCGCGTGAAGTGGTCCTTAGTCGGGTGAAGCACTCCGAAAGGAAATCTGAAACCAAGCCGAAATGGTCCGTCAGGTGTCGCCGCGGGTCGAGCTTCGGAAACTCCCACCCAGGCGCATACGCGTGAAGTCGGTCCATGAAGGCAGTGTCGTTTCGCATGTCCGGCGGAAGCGGCGCCAGGAGGTGGCCCACTCGCTGCGCCTGGTCGAGGTCGAGATCAAGATTTCCAACGAGCACGATGCCGCCCTCGGCCCGGATGGAATCCTTTCCGCGCGAGAACTCGCCCGAGGACATATAGCCCTTCATGATATTCACGCCGTCCTTCGAGTCGAAGGAGACGCCTGCGATTTCATCGAAGCAGATGACGTCGTACTGGCAGACGAGGCCTCGCTGACCTGTCGCCATGTTGACGAACATCCGCGCCACGGTCGCCTTGCCGCCGGAGATCAGGTGGGCATAAGGCGACACCTGCTGGAACAGATGGCTCTTGCCGGTGCCACGCGGACCAAGCTCGACGAGGTTGTAATTCCGCTCGACGAACGGAACCATGCGCAGGAGCGCGACGCGCTTCGCTCGTTCGTCGAACTCGACGGGCTCGAACCCGATGGAACGGAGCAAGAAGTCGAGCCAGTCGCTCGTCGTCTCGAACTTCGCGCGTCCGGCGTAGAAAGTGTCCAGAACGTCGGCGCGTGACATCTGGATGGGACGCAATGCTTCGATGCCAAAAGGCCGTCCGTTCTTCTCCTGGGCGATCACGTTGTCGTATTTGAGGGTGACCTCGGCATAGAAGCCGTCGATCAGGATGCGCTCGTTCTCCTCGACAAGGCTGTCGGGAATACGCACGTCGCGGAGAGCGAGGCTCGGTAGCTCGGCGATGTAGCAGGCGTTCTTGGCGTCGAGGCGCGCCCGGACAGCGTCTATGACGCGAACGGAGCCCTTGCGATAGGCCTCGTTCTTGAAGACCTCCTCCTGCCCGGTGCGCACGCAGCGGTCCTTCAGCTGCTTCTCGACGATTTCGAGCCCCTCCTTGATCTCGGTATCGTCGGTCGAAGCACAGTAGCGGCCGAGCAGGAACTCGACGACATAGGCGGGCACCGGATACGCTTTGGCGTAGCGTCGGACCAAGTCCTTGCGAACGACAAAACCTTCGAAGGCGCTCGCGCCCAGATGGTCGAGCCGGTCAAGTTCAAACGTCATGCGCGCTCTCCTACGCGGGTGGCGCGCGCATCGATGACGCTTCCGTGCCGATCGATAAGAACGACGAGGACGGGGTCACCTTCTTCCACCTCATCGGAGACAGTGAGGCGGGCGCGGGCGCCTTCGATGGTCGACGCGACATCGACGCGGGAAGCCGGATCGCGCTCCTTGCGGCGAACCTCGATTGTCGTGTCTGCCAGTTCTCTTGTGAGTTCGACGGTCAACCGTAGGCGGCGCCAGCTGATCCCGCTGATACGCACGGCCCGCGGCCGCCATTGACGCCGCGCCCACTGTGATATCGGGAATGACGCATTCCTGCGGCGAGAGGCCGCCATGAGCGTAGACCTCGCCGGCACGAAACGCCTCCGCTCCTGGCGGCATCGCAATCCGTACTGTCTTGTCCCAATGCCAAGGCAAGAATTCCAGTTCGGCCGCGGCCTCCTCCTGCAGAATGGCCGCCCGTGCAGCCCTTTGCGACCACGGTCGAGGCGGGCAGCGGATTGGTTCGAATCCCCCGGGCATCAAGAGCCAGCCGTGATCGGTGACGATGCGTACACGCGGCCAGCCGGCGGCCGACAGGGCTTGGACATATTCGCAAATGCGGGCAGCTTCGGTTTGGAGCTGGCCCGCCAAGCGCAAACCCATGTGTGGCCGTCCTTGTCGATGTTGCCGCATTCGGCGTAACCAGCCGAGGTTGGCTTCTCCGGCGGCAAAACAGCCCCACGTTCGAGCACCTGGATGCCGCGCGCGAGCATCGCCTAGCAAGACGACGATGAAGTTCTTGCAGGGCACCACGTATTGCTAGCGTGAGCGAAGCAATCCAGGAGAACGCAGGTCGCCCTTCGGCTCCTGGATTGCTTCGTCGCTGCACTCCTCGCAATGACGGCCGATGACATCGCTTACACCCGGTTCCAGTCGAACGCGGCCTTTTCGCCCTTGCCGTAAACTTTCAGCGCGCCCTTGTCGCCGACCGCGTTCGGGCGCTGGAAAATCCAGTTCTGCCAGGCGGTGAGGCGGCCGAAGACGCGCGTGGCCAGCGTCTCGGGACCGTCGAAGCGCAGGTTCGCCTCCATCGCGGTCAAGGCGTCGGGGCTCATCGACGCGCGCTCCTCGACGGCGATGCGGATCTCGTCCGCCCAGTCGATATCGTCGGGAATGCTGGTGGCGAGGCCAAGGGCGAACGCGGCCTCGGCGTCGAGCGGCTGGCCGATGTTCGTTTTCAGTGGCTCAAGCGCCTGCCTCTCGTCGTAGAAGCGCCGCCCGAGCCGGCTCTGCCCGCTCGCCATCGGATAGTCGCCGAAGTTCGCCGCGCTGAGCGCGATTTTAGGCGCGCGCGCTTCGCCGCTGGGAAGCGCGAGATGGTAAATCCGGTCGCAGGCGAGCGCGACCTCGAGCAGCGAGCCGGCGAAGCAGGAGCCCTCGTCGACGAGCGCGAACAGGCTGCGCGAGGTGACATCGAGCCTGCTGAACGTGCGGCGCAGATAGCCGATGGTTTCGCGCACCAGCCAATGCTCCTTGAGCGCGCGGAGCGTCGCATCCATTGCCAGAACCGCCTCAATCTCGCCCTCGGTCTTCATCAGCCACACGCCGATCTCGAGCTCGTTGGTGCGCATCGACAGGATCGCGTCCTCGAGCTCGCGGGCGAGCGCCAGCGGATACCAGCGCGCGCCTTCCGCCTCGATCGCGGCGATATCCTGCGGCTGAGCGCCGCTCGGCCCTTTGATCACGAAGGTGGCGGCGCGCGCGCCTCGGTCGATCGTCACCTTGACGTGCGATAGCTGAGCGCATCGGCTTCGACTGTGCGCTCAATCGGCGTCAGCGGGACGCCCTTCGCCGACGAAGGCCGGTCGCTGATTGCGGCGAGCGCCAAGGCGCGTTCCTGCACTTTCGCCGCGAACTGCGCCGGCTTGGCGATCGCATCGACCAGACGCCAGTCGACAGCCTTCTCGCCGCGCACGCCTTCGCTGGTGGTGCAGAACACATCCGCGAGGTCGTGGCGGACGTGGCGCTTGTCGGTCAGCCGGGTGAGCCCGCCGGTGCCGGGCAGCACGCCGAGCAATGGCACCTCGGGCAGGCTGACGGCGCTCGAGCGGTCGTCGATGAGGATGATTTCGTCGCAGGCCAGCGCCAGTTCGTAGCCGCCGCCGGCGCATGAGCCGTTGACGGCGGCCAGGAATTTCAAGCCCTCATACCTGGACGAATCCTCGAGGCCGTTGCGGGTCTCGTTGGTGAATTTGCAGAAGTTGACCTTCCAGGCGTGGCTCGAGACGCCCAGCATGAAGATGTTGGCGCCGGAGCAGAACACGCGCTCGCGGGCGCTCATGATGACCACGACGCGCACTTCCGGGCGCTCGAAGCGGATGCGGTTGACGGCGTCGTTCAGCTCGATATCGACCCCGAGATCGTAGCTGTTGAGCTTGAGCTTGTAGCCGGGGCGCAAGCCGGCGTTTTCGTCAAAGTCGGCGAGCAGCGTCGCCACCGGCCCATCGAACTTGAGCTTCCAGTGCTTGTAGCGCGACGGCTCAGTCTGGTAGTCGACCCTGTCCATGACGCTCCCGTTCATAGGCAATTTAATGCAGGCAGTGCATCATAATGCGCTTTCCCTCCTCACACAAGGCCGCTCATACGGCCGGGAGGCCAATCGCCGCGCGCGCCTCAGCCCGCAGGATCTGGAAGGTTTCCGCCAACGGCTGAGCGCTGGTGTCGACGCGCATGTCGGCCTTCGAATAGAACGCCGCCCGGCCGGCCAGGATTGACTTCAGGTCCTCCATCGCTTCCCGGCTTGCTGCCATGGGCCTCAAGTCGCCCTGGGCCATGACGCGGCTCATGTGGTCTTCCGGATCGGCGATGAGCCAGACGGTCGTGCAGCCGCGCAGGAGAAGGTTGAAACTGACGAGGTCGCTGACCAGCCCGCCCGCGGTGGCGATGACCGCTTCGGGATAGGCCTCGATCGCCTCCTCGAGCGCGCGGCGCTCGTAGCGGCGGTAGGCGTTCTGGCCGTAAAGCCCGAGGATTTCGCTGATGCTGCAGCCGGCGAGCGTCTCGATCTCGCGGCTGAGCTCGACGAACGGAAAGCCGAGGTCCTCCGCCAGCATGCGGCCGAGCGTTGATTTGCCCGCGCCGCGCAGGCCGATCAGCGCGATCCGCGACGATCGCGCGGGCGCTTGGTCGCTGCGCGGCGACCCGCCGCCTATGAGCTCCGAGGCCGCGACGCGCACCCGGCGCAGAGTCGCCTCGTCGCGGTCCGCAAGCATCTCGCGCAGCATGAGCCATTCCGGCGATTGCGTGGTGACGTCGCCCACCAGTTCGGCGAGCGAGCATTGCAGCGCGCTGGCGACATGCATGAGAACCAGGATCGAAGCGTTGCCGACGCCATATTCGAGATTGGCCAAGTGCCGCTCGGAGACGCCGGTCAAGCGGGCGAGGGCCTTGCGCGTCAACCCCCGGCGCGCGCGTAAAGCTTTCGTGCGCTCGCCGAGCGCGGCCAGAAACGGCTCTTTCCGTTGTTCCGCCGCCTCGGTCTGCACGAGCCCATCCACCGGCTCAGGTGACGGACTAGGACGCTGTTCGCTCGTCGCGTTGCGCGCCTCGATTGTCGCGGCGAGTCGGCGAAAATGGCGCGTTGTTTGACAAGGCTCGGTTTGACAAGGCCCGGTCGCCCTCCTAGAGATAGCTTAAGCACAATATTGCATCAAGCCGAGGCGGGCAAGCCTTCCGAAACCACGCCCCAGTCCAGGGAGTCCGGGCGGCGCACGGGCCTGCGACAGAGGAGACGCCGATGACCGTGAGCGCCGTTGAACCGCCGCCGGAGGCGTTCAACTTCGCGGCGCATCTGCTTGAGGCCAACGCGAGGCGCCCCAACAAGACAGCGTTCATCGACGACATCGGCGCCGTGACTTATCGCGAGCTCGACGACCGCGCCCGGCGGTTCGCGGCTGCGCTCAAGGAGAGAGGCGTCAAGCGCGAGGAGCGCGCTCTCATGGTCATGCAGGACGGCGCCGACTGGCCGGTCGTCTTCTTAGGCGCCATGCTGGCGGGCGTCGTTCCGGTGGCGGTCAACACGCTGCTTACCGCCGACGATCTCGCCTACATGCTCGAGCATTCGCGCGCCCAAGTGGCGCTGGTCAGCGGCGCGGTCAAGCCGGCGCTGAAAGCCGCGCTCGCCAAATCGGATCACGAGGTCCACACAATCGTCGTGTCGCGCCCGGCCCAGCCGCTCGACGTCGGCGAGATCGAGTTCGAGGATTTCCTTGGCCACGCGGCGCCGCTGATGAAGTCCGCGCGCACGCACGCCGACGATCCCGCCTTCTGGCTTTATTCATCGGGCTCGACCGGGCGGCCGAAGGGGACCGTGCACTCGCACGCCAACCCGTATTGGACGACCGAGCTTTACGGCAAGGCGATCCTGGGTCTCAAGGAGAGCGACGTCTGCTTCTCCGCCGCCAAGCTCTTCTTCGCCTATGGGCTCGGCAACGCGCTGACCTTTCCGCTCGCTGTCGGCGCGACGGCGCTGCTCATGGCCGAGCGGCCGACCCCCGTGGCTGTGTTCAAGCGTTTGAGCGGCGGCGTCGGCGGCGTCAAGCCGACCGTCTTCTACGGCGCGCCGACTGGCTTCGCCGGCATGCTCGCATCGAACCTGCTGCCGAAGCGGGAGGAGGCGGCGCTCCGGCTCGTCTCCTCCGCCGGCGAAGCGTTGCCGGCCGAGATTGGCGAGCGCTTCAAGCGTCATTTCGGCGTCGACATCGTCGACGGCATCGGCTCGACCGAGATGCTGCACATCTTCATCTCCAACCGTCCGGACAAGGTGCGGTACGGCTCGACCGGCTGGCCGGTGCCGGGCTACGACATCGAGCTGCGCGGCGAGGACGGGCGGGCGGTTGCGGACGGAGAGCCGGGCGACCTCTACATCCACGGACCGTCGGCGGCGCTGATGTACTGGGGCAATCGCGCCAAGACGCGCGAGACCTTCGAGGGCCGCTGGACCAGGAGCGGCGACAAATACATCCGCAATCCCGACGGAACGCTCACTTACGCCGGCCGCTCGGACGACATGCTGAAGGTCGGCGGCGTCTGGGTCAGCCCGTTCGAGGTCGAGGCGACGCTGGTGCAGCACCCTTCCGTGCTCGAAGCGGCGGTGATCGGCGCGCCCGACGCCGACGGGCTGATCAAGTCCAAGGCGTTCGTGGTCCTGAAGGAGGGCGCCTCGGCGGACGAGACGGAGCTTAAGGGCTTCGTCAAGGACCGTCTCGCCCCATACAAATATCCGCGCTCAATCGCCTTCATCGCCGAACTGCCGAAAGACCGCCACGGGAAAGATTCAGCGCTTCAAGCTCAGGGAGCGGGAAGCGGACGGGGGGTGACGCGTCGCCGCACCCGGCTTGGCGTCAACGGCGAAACGGCTCACAGTTTCCCGACACGACATCTGACCGAGGGCTTCCATGTCAGACTCTCACTCGAAGTTTCCGCCGGTTTCGTCCTCGATGGTTTCGGCCGACTGTAGCATCTGCGACAGCTGATCGGCTTCAAGGGCGTCGCTTCGGGCGATGATGATGTGCGCCTCGCCTTCGTGCGTGCGCCAGAAGCGAAAAACGAGGGCGGCCGACTCAGGCGGCGAGAGAGGATCCTGCGGATCGAAACGCATCAACGCCTCCTTGCCGCTGATCAGGCCGTATTTGAGTAGCGAGTCACGCGCGCCGTTGATGAGCCCATCGTCTTCACCGGCGTTCGGAAGGCGCGAGGGTCGCGGCCCGTAATAGGTGAAGAGGAAGGCCGCCGGCTTGTGGTCCGGCGTCTCGAACCGGCGCATCAATCCATCGGTTGACCCGCCACGGGCAACGGTCCATCCGGACGGCATACAAAATTGCATGTTGAGATCGAGAAATTGCTTCCGGATCATCTGGGTCGGAGCCAGGTCGACGAGCTTGGTGGCGACGAGGGAGCCATTCGCGTAGAGCTCGGCGCGATACTTCCCAGGGGCCAGGCACTTCGGCGCTGAGGGGTACCTCTGGAGGAAGGAGCGCTGAACCGTAAGCGTGCCATCGGGTTTGGGTTTATCCTCGATCGGCCCCGAAAGGCGCTGCAGGGCGCGCCACGACTTCCAGGTCGGCTCCAACCGATACCAGACCAGCCAGAGGTTCCCCTTCGCGAGATCCGGGTCGCGCAGGATCGCCGTCAGCTCGCTCCCGGACACCGAAAGGGTGAAATTCTCGTTGGCGACCACCCGCGGCAGCCCCTCGCTGGCTTGCCCCCTGACCAGAAGAGCCTTCATTTGGTCTACGCCGAGTTTGCCTGCGCAGCCCGCGGCTTCGTCGTCAGGGCGCATGCTGGGACCGCAGCGGGCCGCAGCCAGCGTCTCGAGGTCGGTGAGAGCGCCAGCAACTTGCTCGCTCCGGCGACCCTCCAGAGCGCGCACTCCGTCCGCGTAAGCGTTCCGCGCCTCTGGGATCTGGCCGCGCGCCAGCAAGGCAAGGCCGAGATAGAATCGGCACACCGACAGGCAATTTGTTTCCGAGGCTGTTTCCGCGGCGTGCCCCGGCGACGCCGCTACGCCAATCGCCTCACGCGCCGCATCAATGCTGGCGCTGAGCTCCTCGCCATTCTTGTTGCCGAGGGCGTCGAGCAGATTGTGGAAGGCGAAAGAGTTCAGAAACCATGCTGACACAGGGAGGTCGTTCTGCTTAAATTCGCCGATCGCAGCACGCTCCCTGGCAATAATGTTCCGCAGCTTGTCGGGTTGGTACACCCTGCTATAGCGTTCGCCGGAATCGAGTGATCCTGCTAAGTTCGCGGCGAGCGCGAGCCGACGGGCCGCATCGGCGAAGTCCGGGCGCAAGTCGACGGCGCAACCGAGGTAACGAACGGCCTTCTCCGCGTCGTCGTAAATTCTAAGGGACATCATGCCGATCGCATAATCGTAGGCCGGGCGAGCCCACGGTTCGGAAGGCTCCGGTAAATCGGGGTCCTCAGTGACGCATTTATCCGCGGGCGGAGGCCCAGGCTGCCCGAGGCCGGCGAAAGCCGTGGACGCGTACAGCCCGAGACCGACGACACCAAACAAAACGCCTGCGGCCGCGAGCACGTAAGCGCTCCGGTGGCGTCCCATTCCCAGAGCCTGACCGAGCATGTAGAGCGCGATCGCAAACAGCGTCAGGGTGGCGAGGAACGAGGTCGCCGTGCGCCGAAAGTCAACGCTGTGTGTGGCCTCCACGTCCCGCATAGCGAGCGATTGCCACGCATGGAATTCGGCGACGCGTGGCGTCTCGCCAAGGCGCGTGGATATCGGGGTTTGCCCCACGCCCCTTAGGATTTTATGCGGAAAGTCTTGGTCTGCATCCGCCCCGACCCTCGGATCGTCCACTTCCTTGTCCCACCTCCGCTCGCAGGTCGTCTCGTCGCGCCAGCGTTCGGCGTGCTGCTCCTCTTCTTCGTCGCGGTGAAATCGGTCGAGGCGCTGGCTTATCGCGGCCAATCGCGCGCGACACTCCAGGTTGGTGGCCAACTCGCCAATCCTCTCCTGAGCGCGACCCAGAAAATAGGAGTGTTTCGCTATCTCGGCTGCATAGCCGCGAGCGTGCAGGGCCATTTGGTCAGCGTGGGTGTCCGACCAGCTGTAACCCCAGCCGGATAAGGCGCTGAGCACCACCGTCACCGCCAACGCGACGACGACGAACGTGGTCAGCCGGTCGTTTGAATCGTGAGGCAGAACCGGCGCCGGTATGGCGGAAGGCTCCGGTCCGATCAATTCTGGGTGAACGTGCCCGGGGTCGGCGCGAGGATGGATCCAGCCCCTGCGCTCGGCCGCGATGAACATATGCCACAGCGCAAATCCGGCCAGCGGCGTACCGACCAAGCCAGCGAGCAGCAGTGGCCAACCTTCGGTGTCCACCCGGAGCAAAATGACGACGAAAGTGGCCAGGGCCACGGCGACTCCGCTGCCGAACAGCGCCCACTTTACCCAGCGTCGTCGGAGCCTGATGGTGGCGTCGGCGAAGGTAAAGCAGGCCAAGGCCACCGTAAAAATTGCTACAGCGAAGGCGAGCGACCGCACGCGCTCGTGCAGGTTCTCAATTCGTCGCTGAAGCCCGCTCCAGATGGTCGCCGGAGGAAGCGAGTCTCCGTTGGCGCCCGCCCCCAATTCGCGGACGCACGCCGCCGCTCCCGCCCTATCCCCCGGTCCAGGTCCGCATCGCGGGTCGCACCAGGTCGTCTCGATGCCGAGACGCGCGAGAATTACCGCCACTTCCTGCTGCATCTTGTCCGACGGGCTCAGTTTGACATCCCGTGGCGAAGGGCAGGCTGGACCGCCAGCAGGCAATTCCCTGAATTGCCGCCGAACCCGCAAGATCGCGCGATCGGCCGCGAATTCTTCCTCGGCCCGCATCTCGAGCCAGTCCGCTTTTTCCGGCGCCTGACCGGCTTTCCGCGCGTCTGCCGCGGCGCTCATGAACGATCCGCCATCTCGGAGGAGAACTGTGTCACGATCGTTGAGCGCCTCGCGGGCGAGTTCCTGGGACTCGACGCTTTGCGACGTCGCCAGTTCGAGTAACTCGCCCTCGGCCAACCTCTGCGAGAGGATTGCGGTGTCCTGCGCGGTCTTTGCGCCTCGGAACGCGGTGATGGCGCCGACTACTGCGACCGTCACCATAGCCAGCACGATCCAGCCGCGCACGGTCATTCCCGAGCCGAGCTCCGATAGCGGCCGAGGCCGATGGGTGCCAGATCGCGATTGCGCCATCCCCCAAAGCTCCAAGTGTTGCGGCGCCTAGCGATGATCGTACAAACTATCCCTTCGGACTCGTTTCCCGAACGTCGTTCGGCCTAATAAATCTAAATATCTTCGTCGTTCCGCGAGCTCGGCCCCCATCTTCCCAAGCGAACGCTGCAGTCGACAAAGATGGAAACCAATGCACGTCGCGACCTTCCAATCCTATAACCTTCACATAACGGCAGAACGCGGGACCGGCTGTGATCTGCGTCACACATTCGGCGACGCCGATCGGCCTAGGGTGTCGGCGACGCTACGGCGGGACAGCCTTGGAACCGTTGATTTCCGCAGTATCCCCGGCCGGGTTGACGCGGCTCGCGCGTCCCGTGTTCAATCGCCGACATGTCGCCTGCGCTCATCGCCGTAGACTGGGGATCGTCGAGCTTTCGCGCCTACCTCATGTCGCTCGATGGCGAGGTCCTCGATGAGGTCGCCTCCGGCGACGGAATCGGGAGCGTGAGCGCGGGGGCGTATCCGGCCACGCTCAAGCGGCTCATTGGGCGGTGGCTCGACGCCCATCGAGATCTCCCGGTCATCGCCTCGGGCATGGTCGGCAGCCGGCACGGCTGGCGTGAGGCGGCTTACGTCAAATGCCCCGCCAGCCCAAGCGATGTCGCTTCGCGTCTCACCCAGGTCGAAGCCGACGGCCGTCGCGTTCATCTGGCGCCCGGCCTGTCCTTCGCTGACGAGTCGGGCGGGGACGTAATGCGGGGCGAGGAGACGGAAATCTTCGGCGTCGCCAATTCCGGCGCCCGCCTGATCGTGCTGCCCGGCTCGCATTCGAAATGGGCGAGGGTCGAGGGCGATCGGGTCGTCGCATTCAAGACCTTCGTCACCGGCGAATTGTTCGCAAGCGTTCGGGACCATACGGTCGCCGGCGCCTTCGCCAAAGCCGCGCCTGCCAAGAGTCCAGGAGAGGCCTTCGCGCTTGGAGTTCGGCGCGGCGCGGCGGCGGGGGCTTGCGAAGGGAAGTCCGGCCTGCTCGGCCTCCTATTTGGCGCGCGATCGCTGCCGCTCATGGGCGCACTGGATGGGGACGACGCCGGCGAATATCTCTCCGGC